>CAJTMW010000003.1 GCA_910577275.1 uncultured Lachnospiraceae bacterium | reverse complement strand
GGAGAAAAAATTAAGACCTTCCGAAATATCCGGGGAATTTCACAGAATATGTTAGGCGAACTGGCAGGGATAGACGGAACTACCATTCGTAAATATGAATTAGGAAGCAGAAACCCCAAACCCGACCAACTTTTGAAAATCGCTAATGCTTTGGGTGTGAGTATCAATGTTTTCACAGACTTTGATATAGAAACTGCTTCTGATGTGCTTACATTGCTTTTTAAAATGGACGAGCAGATAGATATGGAGATTGACGGAGAAAAAGACAGTGAGGGCAACCTCATTCCCGGCACGATATATATTCGTTTTAAAAACCCGGAAATCAACAACCGGCTTGCCAAGTTTGCAAAAGCTAAGAAATTGCAGGAAAATTTAATTGCTTCCAAAGACGCTTTTCCAAGCGAAGCCGCTTTTCAGCATGAACTAAAACAGATGAATGAAACTTGCGAACAGATTAAACAGCATTTAGTCGATACGAATAGAATTGTGAAAAAAGGTACTACTGGAATAGCAGTTAAAATATATCCCGAAAATTAGCAAATAAAAAGACAGGTATCATGATACCCGCCCCAAATCCAGTATTCATCAAATAATTAGAGCCATTTTAGAGCCAACAGGCATAAAGCAATCCCGGAAACGCCCATTTTATCAGCATTTCCGGGATTTTATCCGTTACTCGAACTCAATCGTCGCCGGCGGCTTCGGGCTCATATCGTAGCATACCCGGTTCACATGCTCCACCTCCGCCAGAATCCTGCCCGTAATCCTCTCAAGCACGTCCCAGTCCACCTTCTCGATAGTGGCGCTCATAGCGTCGATGGTATTAATCGCCCGGATAATCACCATATAGTCAAAACATCTCGCATTGTTTTTCACACCCACAGACTTGAAATCCGGCACCACAGTAAAATACTGCCAAACCTTTTTATTAAGTCCCGCCTTTTCAAACTCCTCGCGGAGAATGGCGTCAGACTCCCGCACCGCCTCCAGTCTGTCTCTGGTGATTGCACCGAGGCAGCGCACGCCAAGTCCCGGTCCCGGGAAAGGCTGACGGTAAACCATTTCGGCAGGCAGCCCCAGCTCTATTCCGCAGGCTCTCACCTCATCCTTGAAAAGCTGCTTCAAAGGCTCCACCAGTTCAAACTTCAAGTCCTCCGGCAGTCCGCCCACATTGTGATGGGACTTCACCATCTTGGCCGTTTTGGTTCCGCTCTCGATAATGTCGGGATAAATCGTTCCCTGTCCAAGGAAGTCAATCCCCTCCAGTTTCCTTGCTTCCTCCTCAAAAACGCGGATAAATTCTCCGCCGATAATCTTGCGTTTCTGCTCCGGGTCTGCAACTCCCGCGAGTTTTCCCAGGAATCTTTCGGTGGCGTCCACATAAACCAGATTTGCGTGGAGCTGGCTCTTAAATACCTCAACCACACTTTCCGACTCATTTTTTCTCATCAGCCCGTGATTCACATGGACACAGGTAAGCTGGCTTCCGATGGCCTTAATCAAAAGCGCCGCAACCACGGAGGAATCCACGCCGCCCGAAAGCGCCAGAAGCGCTTTTTTATCTCCCACCTGTCTGCGAATCAGCTCTACCTGGTCTTCGATAAAGTTCTTCATATTCCAGTTGGGCTGAGCCTTACACACGTCAAACACAAATTCCTTTAAAGCCGCCTCGTCCGGCGCCGCTTCCATTCTTTTATCGCATTTTGCAGACGGGTAGTCAACGGCAAGCATGGGATAGCCGCAATCATACAGCGCCGGAAGTATCTCTACCGCCGCGCCGTCCACTATACGGTTTTCTCCGCCGTTTAAAATGATTCCCTTTACATTCTGCAGCCCCTTCAATTCTTCCGGGGTAATATCGTGAGGGTGAATCTCGCTGTATACTCCCAGCTCCCTTATCCGGCGGGCAATTGCCGTGTTCTCCGTGCTGCCCAAATCAAGAATTACAATCATATCCTGCTTCATATACGTCCTCTCCTTTATCCGCTCAAGTGTTTTAGTCAACAATTTCTCGCCGGGGCTTGCTTCCCTTTGTCCTTTTCTCTGTTTTTCACTATATCACAGCTCCCGCCAAAAATCTATTTCTTTTTATCATCACACTCCGGCTAATCCCCTGTCCGGGCATCACATCCCTGATTATAAATATTTCTTCAGATTATCCAGCACCACCTGATACCCGTTGGCATACATATGAATACCCTCGATTGTAAACTCCTTTTTCAGCTTGCCGCGCTCATCGGTCAGCCCCTCGTTCACATTGATAAACCGGCAGCCCTTCTTCGCCGCCAGCCTCTCCACGGCTTCGTTGGCAAGCGCAATATTTTCATTGGTTCTCGTGACAAAGGCTGTCCTGCCCCATTCTCCCTCCGGTACCTTGTCCGTCTCATTGACCGGATAATAAGCCATCATGATAATCTCCGCCTCAGGCAGTCTTTCCTGTATCCGGGAAATAATCTCTTCGTACCGCTCCATCAGAGTATCCAGCTGATAATCCGGGCTTCCGATATCGTTGGTGCCGATATTGATAAAAATCCTGGACGGTTCCGTACCGAAAACCATCTCCTCCATGTATTGCAGCATATCCGTCGTTGTAAAACCGCCGATACCCCGATTGTAGATAACCTGATTCATACCGTTACTCATCAGCAGTTCATTGATTGGAAACTGCTCCATCAGGGAAGAACCCGTAAAAAGAATCTCTCCCTTTCTCACATTCCGGTTCAGAATCCGGTATCTCTCCAGTTTTTCCTGCTGCTCCCTCTGCATAAATTCTTGCAAAATATCCATGTCGCCCTCCTGTTTATGATATTTGTGATATACAGATTACTTTTTCGTTGCTTTTCTACAAATATATCATTGGAGTTTTGAAATGCAGGTTTATTCCCATTTTCTCACCTGTCTACTCGATTTCTATTGTTGCCGGAGGCTTCCCCGTGCAGTCGTAAAGCACCCGGTTAACCCCTTTCACCTCGTTTACAATCCTGCTGGTAACCCTGCTCAATACCTCCCAGGGAAGCTGCGCCGCCTCCGCCGTCATGAAATCAGAGGTATTTACCGCCCGAAGCGCAACCGCGTAATCGTAGGTTCTCTCATCCCCCATCACGCCCACGCTCCGCATGTTTGTAAGGGCGGCAAAATACTGTCCCAGCTCCTTGTCAATTCCCGCCTTTGCAATTTCCTCCCGGTAAATCGCATCCGCATCCTGTACCATGCGAACCTTCTGCGCCGTGACCTCTCCGATAATGCGGACGCCAAGTCCCGGACCCGGAAAAGGCTGCCTGTATACGAGATTCTTCGGAATGCCAAGCTCCAGACCGGCCTTACGCACCTCATCCTTAAACAAAAGCCGCAAAGGCTCGATAATCTCTTTAAAATCAACATACTCGGGAAGTCCGCCCACATTATGGTGGGATTTTATCACAGCGCTTTTCCCGAGGCCGCTTTCTATCACATCGGGATAAATCGTGCCCTGCACCAGAAAATCCACCGCGCCGATTTTCTTCGCTTCCTCCTCAAACACCCGGATAAATTCTTCCCCGATAATCTTGCGCTTGCGCTCGGGCTCCTCCACACCGGCCAGCTTTGCATAAAACTTCTCCTGTGCGTTCACCCGCACAAAGTTCAAATCATATGCTCCGCCCGGTCCGAAAACCGCTTCCACCTCGTCGCCCTCGTTTTTCCGCAAAAGCCCGTGGTCAACAAAAACGCAGGTAAGCTGCCTGCCCACCGCCTTTGCCAGAAGCACCGCCGCCACGGAGGAATCCACGCCCCCCGAAAGAGCGCACAGAACCTTTCCTGTTCCGACCTTTTCACGGATTTGCCTGATGGTGGTTTCAACAAAGGAATCCATGCGCCAGTCGCCTTTGCACTGGCAGACCTTGTATACAAAGCCGGAGAGCATCTTCATTCCTTCCCGGGTGTGCATCACCTCAGGGTGGAACTGCACCGCATACAGCTTTTTCTCCGCATTTTCCATGGCCGCCACGGGGCACACCGGCGTGCGGGCCGTCACCTGAAAATCCGCCGGAGCCGTCTCGATATAATCCGTGTGGCTCATCCAGCAGATTGTTTTGTCAGACACGTCGGAGAAAAGGAGGGAGCTTTTATCCACCTCCACCTCTGTTTTCCCGTACTCGCTGACCGGAGCCGTCTTCACGCTTCCGCCAAGCAGATACGCTATAAGCTGGGAACCGTAGCAGATGCCCAGAATCGGTATCCCCAGGTCAAAAATTTCCTTACTGTACCGCGGCGAATCCTCCGCATACACACTGTTTGGCCCCCCTGTAAAAATGATACCCTTTGGATTCATTTCCCTTATTTTGTCAATACTGATACTGCATGGATAAACCTCACAGTAAACATTGCATTCCCGCACCCTTCTGGCAATCAACTGATTATATTGACCGCCAAAGTCAAGAACAATAACCATTTCCTTTTCCATAATTTTTCTCCTCTTTTGGTTTGGCTGGGGCTCCCGCTTCTGCCTGTATCCCCGCCGTCCGCCTGTCATTTATTATATAAGACACCCTGAAATCCTGTCAAAATATTCTTGCTTTCCTTTTATGTCTCCCCGAACTGTTCCCATTTATGCCCCCGGTATCTCAGACAATAGCAGAGCGAGCGGAATGCCCAGTCAATGGTCATGGCAATCCACACGCCAATCAGGCCGCCGTCAAAATAATTACTGAAAATATAGGCAAAGACTATCCGAAACGTCCACATAGAGGCAATGGCAATCAGCATTGTCCACACCACGTCTCCCGCCGCCCGCAAAGTATTGGGAACCGTAAAAGAGGGCACCCAGAAAAATATCGCCAGCGTCGCATGCCACCGTATTACCTGAATCGCCAGCTCCTCCGTCTGGGGCGTGAGATGATAAATTTTCATAATCAGCGGGGCAAAAACAATCAGAATCCCCGATATACACGCCAAAGCAGCCATGGCAAGACGCACCAGCTTTCTGGTGTAATATCTGGCCTGCCCGTAATCCCCGGCTCCCACGCAGACGGACACTACCGAAAGCAGCGCCATATTAATTGCCTGTCCGGGCAAAATATTAAAGCCCGCCAGGGTATTGCAGACCGCGTTTGCCGCAATGGCATAGGTGCCAAAAGTGGATATCAGGCTGAGAAGAAGAATTTTCCCGAGCTGGAACAGACTGTTTTCCAGACCGTTGGGAACACCGATATAAAGGATTTTTTTAATCAGCTTAAAGTCCATCCGCCAGGTGGCCTGTCCCTTAAAGCTGATTACCCTGTCGGTATGGAAAAACAACACCATAATGATAACCGCTGCCGCAGTCCGGGAAAGCGTCGTTGCAATGGCGGCTCCCCCGCCACACCGATTTTTACCCCGTAAATCAGAATCGCGTTTCCCACTACGTTAATCAGGTTCATGGCAATGGCTATCAGCATGGTGGTCTTAGAATCGCTCATGGCGCGGAACAGCGCCGCGCAGGAATTGTAAATCGCAAGAGGGCAGATGGAAATCGCCGTGATAATCAGATAGGTTGTCGCGCTTTCCATGACCGCCGGCTCTACCTGCCCGAAAATCACCCGAAGCAGCGGCTTATGTGCCGCCAGAAACACAATCGTCACAACCGCAGACATCCAGATGGAAAACAACACCAGCTGCCAGGCCGCCCTGCCTGCGTTTTTCCCATCCTTCTGACCGAGGAAATGGCCGGCGACCACAGCTCCGCCCGTAGCCAGCGACGCGGTCAGATTGATTACAAGAATATTTATCGTATCCACCAGTGAAACGCCGGATACTGCCGCCTCACCCACCCCCGCTATCATAACCGTATCCACCATCCCCACTAAAATGGCAAGAAGCTGTTCAAATACCAGCGGAATAATCAATTTTTTCAAATCTTTATTTGTGTACAGCATATCAGGCTCCTGTGCAATTTGACTGCTTTTGTATTTGTGTACATTATACCACCAATTTCCGGTTCATCAAGATTACCCGCGCGCATTTTTTGTATACATTTTCCGTTATTATAAAAGTGCCTGACGGCCGCCAAAGCCATTGTCAGACACTTTGTTATCCTCACCTGAATTTCTGAAATGCTTATAATATTCATGTACTGCTCTAGTCTTCCTCTTCATGGTGCATATGACGGTATTTTTCTTTTGTGGCCATTCCTCCCCTGATATGACGCTCCTGCTTGTTCACATCCAGAACCCTTCTTGCCTCTTTTGCCAGTGTTGAATTAATCTGCATGAGCCTTTCTGTTACGTCTTTATGTACCGTCGATTTGGAAATTCCAAACGCCTTCGCCGTCTGCCTCACTGTCGCATTATTTTCAATGATATAATTGGCAATCTGGATTGCGCGTTCCTCAATATAATCTTTCAAAAGGAAACCCCTCAGAACACTTTTTTACATTGTATGAAGTGTTTTGAGGGGTTATGACTGCTTTATCCTTGCAGCTTTACTAATATCACTCGTCTACAATTAATGTTTCATATGAAAACACTACTCTCATTACATTCTATTTTTCATTTCCTCCGGCAAATACCTCGCCAGTTCCTCCACCAACTCATACACTTTCGTCCCCGGTGCAATATCCGCCGACATCTTTCCCTTATTTTCCTCTATAATCCGTTTCGCATACCGTATCGCCAATTTAGGACTACCCTTCTTCATCAGAACATCAAATATATCCCTCCTATTCTTCTGATACTTTCCAACTCCAAGTTCTGTGAACTTATCATTCAAAAATTTAACATACTCAGACCTATGATTGTTTGAAGTATAGTAAGCAAAATGCAAAATAAACCAAAACTCAATACATTCATTGCTCCACACAGCATGATATTGTAATTTCGAATTTTCCAAGTTTAGCTTGTCCACCCGCTCCGACACACCATTAAAATCTTTTGCCGGGAAACTGTCCTTATCATACACACACCATATCTGTCCTCTGTCAATCCCATTTTTATGTACATATCGTTCCGCCATACCAATAACCCGCATGGTCTCCGCGGCGCAAGATTCAATTTCAATCAGAACCATATCCTTATAAATCGGATTATCCTCTATCAAACGTTTAAATCCCTCAAAGTATAGCGGCTCCGTTTGCTCACCCTCACAAAAGATATAATAACGATATTCCTTTTTCTCCAGATATTCTTTGCGCCGCTGCTTCCTCCACTGAGTCGTTCCAACTTTCTTAGGCATTGACATCACTCCAATCTATAATCTTTTTCAGATATGGATCTGCGCCATACTTGCCCTCTAAGTACTGCTTGTCATATTTAGCATCCATGCGGACGGATTCCCCTTTTGAATTTTTAAACTCAACCAGTGAATAGAGTTTAGAATTTTGAGCCTTTCCCTTTGCCACAAACCAAATCTCATCACGGCGAAATACATCATTATTCATGGTGGACAAATCATGTGAAGTAAAAATCAATTGTGCGCCCTTCTTATTAATCTCCATATTGTTATATAACATGACTACATATCGTAACAATACTGGATGAACTTTTGCATCCAACTCATCAATAACCAATGTTGTTCCTGCAACAAGACTTTTAGCAATAAAAGGCAGTAATCCAAACAGCTTTTTTGTTCCACTGGATTCCTCTGACAAAGTTAATTCAGTACTATATCCATTTACAATATGCCTGGTATAAACTTCTATATGGTTTTCATCTTTTTCCTCAATTCGAAAATCCTCAATGTCTAAATCCATCTCACGAATCATATCCAACACGAGTTTTTTTACCTCGTCTGTCTTAGCTATAGCTGTCCGCAGTTCCTGTCTTGGATTTCCATAATTTAAAAAATCAATAGAATCCTCAAACCACTGAATCACATCAGAAATAATCTCATTTTTTTTATAAGTTATCCCAAGATAAGACAGCAACGGCAAGTTTTCTGAGATTTCTTCACTAATCTTGATTTTTCCAAAAACCCCTTTTAAATCTACCTCATTATCATTTCTAACAAAAAGCGCTGACCGCCTCCCAGTGTCTAACTTGATTCTATCCAAACTCTCGTATGCAACAATATCTTGTCTCACATAGAGAATATAACGGTACTCTGCCACATTAGTTCTAAAGAACACTTCAAACTGTGTCGGCTCTTTTCTTGTCTCTTCCGAAAAAGCAAAGGGTTCCACCGGAATCTTTCTGGCTTTAAATTCGCATTCCGATTTATCACAGGTCGCACAAAGAGGTCTTAATATCTTTGCATCCAGTGTATGCAAAGCCTCCAGCACATTCGATTTACCACCGCCATTCGGTCCATAGATAACGGATACCGGCAAAAACTTTTCTCCGTCTTTCGTTTGAATAACTCTATCCTTATGCTCCATAATTGCCGCAGCCTGCATATCGAAGGTCATCTCTTCACGAATACTTTTATAATTTTTTACGGTAAATTGGCATAACATAATCTTTTACCTCCATCTTATTTCTATATTATACGCATTTTTAATATTTGTAAATATTATTTGAGATATTTTCTCATATTTCTGTTTAAAATAAGCAAAGTCGCTGAAATCCTATGATTCCAACGACCTCTGTCTATATTTTATATTCCTCAAAGTTCATTTGACAGAAATTACTTCAATGATTCTTGTTTCCATCATCCATGCCACCAAATCACTACTTTTAATAGTCTATTTTCCTATTGCATAACCCAGACAAACCGTTCTATTTTGTTACTACCATATGTACCGTCGATTTGGAAATCCCCAACGCCTTCGCCGTCTGCCTCACTGTCGCATTATTTTCAATGATATAATTGGCAATCTGGATTGCGCGTTCCTCAATAAAGTCTTTCAAAGGAAATCTCCTCAATAATCAATTTTCTTTGCTGTTGCCATCATTAAATTTATGATTAAAATAATCCTCCACTACATTGACAAAATCTTTTGCATTTTTTAACTGAAGTTCCGAGTCTGCCTTTGAGGCAATGAAAAAATCCGAATAATCACACTTTTCTCTGATTCGATATGCACTGTCAATTATCTTATATATGCCACGTTCAAATTCACCCTTGTGTACATAAAATTGATTAAAATGTGCAATAACCGAACTGTGCTTTGACGCATCAAAATTATCCAGGACATTCACTGCACGTATACTGTGAAAATGGCATAATATGAGCGATTGATTGCCGCTTTATAGAGCCCTGCCTGATGATTTGTCTCAGCAGCAAGCAAATCTTCTTTTGCACGCTCCAACCTATATTGACACAATGTCCTGATATCAGGCTGCATACAGTATAATTCCTTCCTTAGACACATTTCGATAAAACGGAGAAAGATTTCTCCACTTCTCATATTCCTGATAACTAATATCTACTACAGACAATACCTTTAAGTATTTTAATGAAAAATCCGTTGAAACATCATTTAGTCTGTCATCATACAGGCGTAATTCATCATTGTCTCCATCAACCAGAATCATAACGTCAATATCTGAATCAACTGTTTGTGTCCCTCTGGCAACGGAGCCATATAGTACGACACTTTTCAATTTTTCACCATACACATAATGCAACGATTCCGCAAATTCCAACAGCATTTTCCTTATATTCTCATCTTTAATCGTTTCCATTTGCACCCTCTTCATTTATGCATCTAAATACGGCTAAAATATCTATAATCATTTTACCCTATAATATTCTTACATACAACCTGAAACGCTGACAAAAATTCATCGATATGCTGACAGAATATTTACGGAGTTATTTTATCAACCATTCTATCGGATAATTATGAAACCTCTTGTAATTACTTTTTAGTTTTCAAGAAACTCCAAAACAGCATTCGTATATTTTTCCGCCTCCTCAATCCTTGGAAAGTGCCCGCTATTCATAAAAACAATTTGTGTTAAATTCTGCACCTTATTTTTCATATATTCTATTTGACGCTCTGTACTGACGGGGTCGAATCTCCCGTTGAGCAACAGTATTGGAAGGGTTATCTTTTGGAGCATTGGCATAAAATTATCCAACATGGATATCCTTTTCATCTGCGCCTCCTTTTGCATCGACGGTTCTTCCAACAGCTTCACCAAATGTCGTTCTCCTTTTGTCCACATTTCATCCGTGATTTCACTTGTATCCATGCACTTCTGATATTCTTCATAAGAAACGCCATGCAAATAGTTTCGCAACTGCATATCTGTGCAACAATTGAGCAACTCTAATAAATCGTATACGAATTCTTTTCCGCCCTGATAATCCGTCGTTTTCAGTTTTTCACAAAGCTCACTTTCCGCCCTGCTGTTGTGACTTGCAATATGCCCGCTCAAATATTCCGCCACCGATTTTGCGGAATCTTCAAACAACAGGGAAGGGCAATCCAGAATCATTTTATTTATGGAATCCGGATAACGACTCACATATAACACGGCAAGCATCCCGCCATAAGAATGTCCGAGAATACTCCACTTTTCTATGCCAAACGCTTTGCGCATCTCCTCGAACATTTCAACCTGGTATTCCATGCTGTAATCTTCATCCTCAGCAATTGTTTCTGAACGAAGAACACCTAACTGGTCCAGTATTATGACCCTTATTTTCCTGCTCAGGGCTTTTGCCTGATTTACAAAATCAAGGCAGCTTGCGCCCGGACCTCCATGAAGATACAACAGTGTATTACCGTGTTCTGCTCCATATAATTCATAATAGATTTGTTTCCCCAAAATTGTAGTAAACATTCCTTATTCCCCCTCCCCAAACCTAACCTCACAATCCTTACGGAAGAAGGATACCCCATAACAATCAATCTTACGATACCCTTCCGCACGCAGCTCCTCCATATATCTTTTTTCATAAATCTGCTTCAACGCCTTCTCTGCGTCTTTTTCCAAATTATCCACAGAATCCGAAACCTTCACTTCCACAATAAACGCTCTCCCTCGCAGCGACGGGCTTTTCACCATAATATCTGAACGCCCGTTCCCTGACTCCCGGTTCGATTTCACCAGATAATTCTCACTCTGGCTTAATATTCCTGTCAGGAATCCATGATAAAAGTTCTCCGCACTGTCATAAAAGCTGATGGTACGGAAAAGCTGGCCACTTAAGATATCCGCCATCTTTCGGGCATCCCCTTCTTCCATTGCCCGGTACAGGTCATGGAAATCCTCTTTCTTTATAGCGGCTTTCAGCCAATTCAGAATCGTATTCTGGTAAATTGTTTTTACCTCTACATTAGGTATACGTGCCTGTAAAAAAATAGAGGATTCCTTAAAATACTCACTCTCTTTAGTAAGATACCCTGTAAAATAAAGAAAATTCCACAAATTCTCCCCGCTGCCGTACATATCCCCGTAAGTGACTTCTTCATGTATCTGAATATCTAAAGTCCAGCTGCCTCGGAAAGACATTTACTTAAGAACTCAAGCGCTCCGGAATAATCATCATATTCTGCCTTCCGGTCGGCTATCTTTTGAAAAAGCCTCTTATCCTCTTCGGCTATCTTTTCGTTCGACAATATATACTGATGTCGCTGGAATTCGTCCGCAATCGCTCTTTTCAGTTTTCCATACGCAGATTCAAAAGTTGGCTGCTTTGCCGATTTCAGCGTCAGATTAATAACCGGATAGCTTCCCATATGCTGCGTATATTCATCGCCTTGCTCAATAATCTTTAAGCCTTGAAAAAGCGTTTTATTCTCCTCGTTTTTCTTCACATCTCCCGTATCTTCAAAAAAGTAGCGGAGCATACTTAAGTTCAATGTCTTACCGAACCTTCTTGGACGGAGAAACAAATTTACTTTCCCTTTTAAATCCAGTAATTCTTTTATGAACATTGTCTTATCAACATAGCAATATCCGGATTTTACTATATCTTCGAAATTTTCAACACCTATCGGCAATGGTTTCTTCATTATCATACCTCCAGCATAATGCCATTTGCCATATTATACCCTATCCCCCTCTGTTTCACAATTAGTTTTCCGGTACAATATCCGCCCTCATGGTCTTTTATACAGGTATTTTACTTAAGCAGACCTTCAATCTCTTTATCCGGCCAGTACCCCCATGATTCCACAATCTTTCCATCCGCCACCTTAAAATTTTCAAGTGCCTCGAAGGAAATATTTTTTCCAGTCGCTGCAATACCCATATATTCTCCGATATGAACAGCCTTATATCGTATTCTTGCGGCAACCATTCCATTCTCCGAAAAAATATCCTCAATACTAACCTGCATATCCCCAAACATTTTTGAAACTGCAATTAAAATATTCACGGCATCCTGATTGCTTCCTGCCCCTGCCGGACTATGGTCAATATAATTTTCGGACAGGCATTTCAGAATGAAATCATAGTTCCTGTTTTGGTATCCCTCCACAAAAAACCGGGCTACTAACTCTTTATCACTCATCTTTTAGCCCTCCTCTGTAAAACTTCAAAATCATTTTACAAACTCCGTAACCTTTGAACGAATGATAAACCCGTTTTCATTATTTTCCGGTGAAATGCCAAGTGTTACCGTACCAACATTACTCTCTCCCATAAAATCAATTGTATATTTTACAATAGTATTGGAAGCATTTTCCTTATCCGCCACACATTCCGAAAACGTATATTGATAATCCGGCATATCGGAAACACCAATATAATAATTGCCGTCTTTATAGAAAAAAGAAGTCTGGCCTTTTTCCATATCCTCAAAAGCCGGTTTAAAATCCGGCAGTTCTATACCAAAAACCAGCTTTACACGCTCCTGCGCCTTCTGAATGCTTACTTTCACAACCGTTTCATCAAATCCCAAATCTTCACGGTATACCTGTTCTGTCACTGTATTTTCTGATGTCCCGCCGGTATAGGAATTGAACAGGAAGTCATGCCAGAATTTATCATCCATTGCCTGTCTGGAATTGAAATCGTTAAGCTCGTTACACATCTGCGCTAAAAATGCTTTTCCATTATCGGTAAGTGTGACAGAAGTCTCCGCCTGTGGCTGTGATTTTTCTGCCTGTGGCTGTGATTTTTCCGCCTGCGGTTGTGATGTTTCCGCCTGTGGCTGCGATACAGGCTCGCTTTGTACAGGAGCCTTTGCTTCTGGCTTGACAGTCTCCGCTGTGTCCTCTTTAGCCGGAGCTACCGTTTCTGCATTGTTTGATGTATTATCTGCGCCTGCATATTCCGAATGCTCTGTTTCCTGATTTTCGGGCAGTTTTTCTTTATAAATGACTGTGCCTTCGCTTTCCTGTTCAGTCAAACCATCTGCACACCCCGATAATGACAGCGCCGTTATCAGGCTGGCTAATAAAAAAATCCCTTTTGTACCAATTACTTTCTTTAACATTTTTCTTTCCTCACTTTCAGATTTCCTGCGGCGTAATGCCAGTTCATATTCTCCTTGTTATCCGCCATTATTGCAACGGGTTTTGCATGTAACGACATTTTCTGTCTTTTTTTGGAAACATTCATCCCAAAATAAGCATAAAAATGTCTTTTCGTTCAGATTCTTTGCTCTGGCATAATATTTGGATGTATACTATAAGAAATATACGTGAGGTAAATAAAATGCGGATAGTAATCTGTGATGATGACATTCTGGTAATCAGACAAATTGAATGTCTTATCAAAACCTTCTTTGAAATAAAGAGTATAAAATGCCCTGAAATAATCAGCTTTTCAAGCGGAGAATCCCTTCTGGCTGATAAAGGGGCTAAGGATATCATCTTTCTTGATATTGAAATGCCTGGCATCAATGGTATCTATGTCGGAAAAGAACTAAAAAAGGCAAATGACAGGAGCATTATCTTTATTGTTACCTCTTATCCCGAATATCTGGATGAAGCAATGCGTTTCCATGTATTCCGCTATCTTTCCAAACCTCTGGAAAAGCAGCGTTTCTTCCGCAACATGAAAGATGCTGTTGACCTGTATAACACTATAACGGTTAAAGTTCCCATTGAAACCAGACAAGGCATTCATACGCTTCTCGCTTCATCCATTATCATGATTGAAGCGCAGGGAAGAAATGTAACTCTGCATACCACCCTGCATGATTTTGAATCCGTCCATAATATGCAGTATTGGCTGGATTTGCTGCCCAAAAACTGTTTCTTCCAGACACACCGCAGCTTTATTGTAAATTTTGAACACATATCGGATTTTGACCATTCCCTTGTACATCTGGCGGATAACCGGTTTCAGGCATATCTGACAAAAAGAAAATACACTGCTTTTAAAGACGCCTATCTCCTCTATCTGGAAAGTACAAGGTAAAATTAGAAAGACACACAAGGAGTCATGATATGGGAAAAACCATTTGCAGTTTTTTTAGTTTTCTTACAGAAGCCGTTATACTCTGGCAGTATGCTTCCGGCCTTTTTGCAGCTAAGCATACAGCAAAAAAGAAATTTATTATCCTGTGCGGGCTTTACTTCATTTTGTTTGCCGCCTCGCTTTTTGAATCAAAATTAGTGAATATCGCTTTATATTTTCTCTTTAATTTTGTTTTTCTTGTCACCCAATACTGTTTGAACACTTATTCGGCTTTTTTCCATTCTTCCATACTGGCATCCGTAATGATACTCTGTGAAGTAATGGTATATTATATTATCCGGTACTTTTCACCACATTTTTTTGAAAGGGGCGAAAATTTTCATTTCCTTGTCATATTCGCCATTTTTTCAAAGCTGATGTTTTTCACGATTATTTATATCATATTACATTTTCTGAAAGGGCTTCAAAATCGTGACGAACGGCAGGACAAATCAGCTTTTTTATTGGCATTGATTCCTGTAACTTCTGTCTTTGTTATGATTACTTTCACAAAAATCAGCGATTCCTGTGACCTTTCTCCTGTCCTGAACCGGATGCTGACATTAAGCGCCGTCTTTCTGCTGGCAATCAATCTGCTGATATTTGGAATCGAGCAATATAACAGAAAAAAGAGTCTGGATTTTACTGAAATGCAATTGTTGCTCCAACGGGAATCAGATTCCGCCCGGTATTATGAAATGCTGCTTTCCCAACATGAGAATCAAAGTATCCTGATACACGATATTAAAAAGCACCTTCAGTCCATAAATACGCTTAATGATAAAATGGAACATGATAAAATCAGGGAGTATATTCAGGGGCTGATGCAGTCTTCCGATTTAAAGGAGGTTTCAAGATTATGCGACCATGAAATGCTGAATGCAATCCTTGCAAGGTACGGGCGGGGGTGTCTCGACGCACATATCGCTTTCCATGCCGATATAAGAAGTGGAATTATTGATTTTATTGCAGACGCGGATATCACTTCACTGTTCTGCAACCTGCTGGACAATGCAATGGAAGCCGCCGGGCACAGCCCCGATTCTTTTATCGAAATCAGCGTCTGCAAACGTGAAAAAACACCTTTTATCATAATCACCATGATAAATTCCAGCAAAGAAAATCCCTTTGACGAGCCAGGGGGCAGGCTGGCTACCACCAAATCCAACAAGCATAAGCATGGTTTCGGTATAAAGAGCATCCAAAAGATAGTTACCCGATATCATGGCAATATGCAGATGTATTACAATCAGGAATCCCTTACTTTCCATACCGTTATCACATTAAAGCAATAGTTCCCCTCTATTCCCCCTGCGGAAAATACCACATATACAAATCCTCCAGCCGTGGCGAGACGGCCACAGTCCCCTTGATTTCCGGCGTTTCCGATAAATACCGGAAGGACACCCGTCCCCCGTCCTCGCTGCGCTGACTGATAATCCGAAGCTGCCCCTGCCGGCCCGCCAAATCTGCGGCAGGCAGGGTACTGCTCCACACCTTTCCCTCAATTTCACTCACCAGCTCGTCCGTCGTTCCCACATCAATGATTTTCCCGTCCTTCATAATCGCGTTCTTTGTTGCAATATACTCGATATCGGAAACAATATGGGTGGAAATCAGCACAATTCTGTTATGTGAAAATTCCGAAATCAGGTTGCGCAGCCGCACCCTCTCGCCGGGGTCGAGTCCCGCCGTAGGTTCGTCCATCACCAGAATTTTAGGGTCGTTGAGCATTGCCTGGGCAATTCCCACCCGCCGCTTCATGCCCCCGGAGAGCTTTGCTATTTTCTTCCCTTTTACATCCAAAAGGGAAAGCATCTCCAGAAGACTGTCAATCTTCTTTGCCGTTTTCCATAGCGGAATATCCTTCAGGGCAGCCACATATTCCAGATAATCCTTTACAGTAAAATCCCGTGAATAGCCAAAGTCCTGAGGCAGGAATCCAAACAGGCTCCGGTAGCTCTTTCCCATTTTACGGATATCTGCGCCGTCATAACAAACGCTTCCTTTATCCGGCGTCATAATATCCGCAATCATCCGCATGAGCGTGGTTTTTCCCGCGCCGTTCCCGCCAAGCAGCCCCCATACCCCCGGCGTCAAAGTAAGGCTGACATCGTCCACAGCCTTTTTGTCTTTAAAGCTTTTGCTTAAATGTTCGATTTTCAATTCCATTGCATCTTTCCTCCAAATAAATGCTGTCATACTTTATGAGCCGGCTTATCGTCAACAAACGCCGCTACGCTTTGCGAGCCGGCTTATTGTCAGCAAACGCCGTCACGCTCCGCAGCAGGCTTATTGTCAGCAAACGCCGCCACGCTCCGCAGCAGGCTTATCATAACAAATGCCCCTGCCCGATATCATTGTACCGGACAGGGACATTGCAATCTCAAATAAAGTTGTGCATTTTTCTTAAAAAATTCCTTGTATATCATACATATTTTCTTAAACCACAGGCGCGGTTCCGGGACTTCTCCAAAAGCGCGCCTGTGATTCCTTATGACTTAAACAGGGTGCTCAAAATCCCCCTTCCAAGGGAAGCCCCTACATTGCCGCCAATCTTCTTTCCAAAGCTGCCTCCCAGAGATTTGCCGATGCTGTTTCCGAATTCCCGGCCAATTGTCCCGGCAGCCGAACCGGCGGCTTTCTTTACTGCCGATTTCACCTTTTTGTCTTTCTCGGCAGCTTTCTTTTCCTCTGCTTTTCTGGCCGCTTCTTCTTTCTTCTCCGCCGCTTTTCTTGCGGCTTCCTCCTTCTTCTGCCTTTGCCTCTCCAGTGCGGCGGCCTCCTTCTCACGTGCTCTCAAAGCCGCGGCTTCTTCCTTTTCCCTCTGTCTTTCCGCGGCGGCTTCCTCCTTCAATCTCTGCTTTTCGGCAGCTTCCTCCTCCTTCTGTCTCTGTCTTTCTTCTTCCGCCTCCCGTTCTTCCCGCTCTCTGTTTTCCTTCTCCGTCAGAACCTTCCTTTCCAGAATTTCATAAGCGGATTCCCTGTCAATCATCTCAAAGTAGCGGCTGTAAAGCAGGCTGCCCGTAATCTCTCCCTGTCGCTCCTCTTCCGTGATGGTTCCCATCCGGCTCTGGGGCGGCAGTATCCGGCATCTTTTTACAATCGTCGGAATCCCGCTCTCGTCCAGAACAGAAACCAGCGCCTCGCCGATTCCAAGGGAGGTCAAAGCCTCGCAGGTATCGAAATCAGGATTTTCCCTGAAAGACTGCGCCGCCGCCCGGACCGCTTTCTGTTCTGAGGGCGTATAGGCATGAAGCGCATGTTGTATTTTATTTCCCAATTGTCCCAGCACGCCGTCGGGAATGTCCTTCGGGCTCTGGGTAATAAAGTAGATTCCCACTCCCTTTGAGCGAATCAGCTTCACCACCTGCTCTATTTTGCCAAGGAGCGATTTTGATGCAGAGTCAAAAAGCAAATGAGCCTCGTCAAAGAAAAACACCATTTTAGGCTTTTCCTTGTCACCCACCTCCGGCAGGCTTTCAAAAAGCTCCGACATCATCCACAGCAGAAAGGTTGAATACATGGTAGGGTTCTGCACCAGCCTCTGGCAGTCCAGCACCTGAATCACGCCCTTTCCGTCGCAGTCCCTGCACAGCCAGTCCCCGAGATTTAAAGCCGGTTCCCCGAAAAATTCCTCTCCGCCCTCCGCTTCCAGCGCCACAACGGCTCTCATGATTGCCCCCAGGCTCTGCTTCGCAAGATTTCCGTACCGCGCGCTGTACTCGGACGCATTTTCGCTCACATACTGTATCATGGAACGCAAATCCTTTGTGTCCAGAAGCAATAGCTGTTCGTCGTCCGCTATCTTGAAAATCACCGTCAGAATATCCGACTGCGTTTCATTCAGCTCCAGAATTCTCCCCAGCAAAAGCGGGCCCATTTCGGAAACCGTGGCCCGAAGGGGCAGTCCTTTCTCCCCGTAAATATCCCAGAAGCCGGCCGGATAAGCACGGAACCCGTAGCCCTCCTCCATAAGCCCCATGGCGTCTATTCTGCTCCTCAGGCTTTCGCTTTCCCCGCCCGCTCTGCACACCCCTGCCAAATCGCCCTTGACGTCAGCCAGAAAAACAGGGACTCCGCAGTCGCTGAAGGATTCCGCCAGTACCTTAAGCGTCACCGTCTTTCCCGTTCCCGTCGCTCCCGCAATCATTCCGTGCCGGTTTGCCATCCGGGGATAAATAAAAACTTTCTCCTCGCCTGATTTGCCAATCCAGATTTTATTGTCCTGATACATATCCTCGTTCCTTTCATTATAAGTTCCGCAGCTGTACTTCCAGTGCCCTTGGGTCTGGAAGGATTTCCGGACGCTTCCGCGTCTGTAAATCCTTCCCGGCACTGTCGCACATCTGCTGATTCAAGTTCCGCAGCTGTTCCTCTTTCCTTATAATTTACCATGCCGCCGCACTCTTGACAATTCCTCTTTCCGTGCTATACTGAAAAAGTTGTAACAGTTCAGCATGGCTGAAATGTTTGTCAGCCGAGTGTTCGAAACCTTCCACTCGTTAAAAAAATACTACAGGAGAAAAGAAAAATGAACAATCAAAAATCAAACCACACAATGCTGCTTGTACAGGCGGCAATGATTGCGGCGCTCTATGTCGTACTCACCTACATCGCCAATGCGATGGGACTTGCCAGCTCGGCAATCCAAATCCGTTTCTCGGAAGCTCTCACGATTCTTCCTTATTTTACCCCCGCTGCCATACCGGGACTTTTTGTCGGCTGCTTTCTGTCCAATATCCTGACGGGCTGCGCAATCCCCGATATTATTTTCGGCAGTATTGCCACCTTAATCGGCGCCTTTTTCACCCGCAGGCTGCGCAAACAACGGATGTCAGGCTCTGCCAGTCATCCTTATGTCAGTAAATGGCTTGCGCCTGTTCCCCCGATTCTGGCAAATACGCTGATTGTCCCCTTTGTGCTTTTGTACGCCTACGGGATACGGCCTCTCTGGCTGTCCTTTATCACGGTGGGGATTGGCGAGATTATTTCCTGCGGCGTTTTGGGAACGCTGCTTTTAATCGTACTTGAAAAATACCGCAGAAGCCTGTTTCCCGGGCAGTACTGACCTCCTCCGAAAGTCAAAAGCGGCAAAGCCTGACTCCTGCGTCCGGCTTTGCCGCTCTGCTGCTTCCTTTCATCTGTATCTGACAGTTATATTTCCGCTCCCGGTATGCGTTTCTATTTTGATATCCGGGTTTTGCCCTGCATCGCCCTCCGCAATATCCCCTTTCTTATCATAAGAAAGAATTTCGTCGAAATCTGTGTTAATATTTCCGCTTCCGGTCTCCCCTCTGAAATGAAAATCCACTCCTTTAGGCAGCACCAGCTTTACATTCCCGCTTCCGGCGCTAAGAGCCATGTCTCCCGAAATAACCGCCGCTTCTACCGTCACGTTTCCGCTTCCGGCTCCGGCTGTTATACCTCCCGACAGCTTCTCGATTCTGATGTTTCCGCTTCCTGAATCAGCGCTCACATCTCCCGTGATTTCCTTCCCGTCTATATTTCCGCTGTTTGCCTCAAGCGTCACGCTTCCCTCAATATTCTCTGCGCGGACATTCCCGCTCACCGCCTCAAGAACAACTGCATCTGCTGTGACATTGCTTATACGGACGTTTCCGCTTCCGGCTTTCGCTTCAAAAACCCCGTCCTCCCGGACGCAATCTGTCTCCGAGGTGATATTCCCGCTTCCGGTTTCAAGGGAAAGCTGGCTGAGACTTTTTTCCGGGATGCAGACCTCGATTCGTTCTCCCTCTCCCACAAAAAAACCGAAAATAACAAAGCTGCGTCCCTGTCCTCCCCTCACCAGCGCATTTCCGTCCTTCCCATAGGAAACCTCCGCCCGGGCCTCCGGCTTGTTGCTGTATAAATATTCCTTTATTGTAACGGTATCGCCTTCCGCCGGATAAACCTTTATATTTTTACTGCCATAATCCAGTCTCAGCTTATCGGCTTTTGACAACGGAATTTCAATGGTGTTCCGAAGCTCGGCCTTTCCCCCAAAGGAAAAGATAAGAGGTGTGCCAAAATATCCTTCCCGGCCTCCCACCTTCACGCTCATCACGCTGATAAACCCGATGGCGATAAATACGGCAAACGCCGCAATTATAACGGCAGTCCTGTTTTTCTTCATTCGTTTCCCCCGTCCTTTCTATTATAATAGAAGGAATCCGCTTCCTGCCTTTTCCTCCTGCGGTTCAAAGAACGGATATAGGAGACCATCGAATAATAAAGCGGTATCGTAAGAAAAATAATCCAGCCGGGATGCCAGGCGCCCCAGAAGCTGCCGGCGCAAAGATAAATCAGCGTGGCCAGTACCGGATAGGCAAAGCGGAAGGCGTTTCCGCTCCTGATTGCGCTTACCAGCGACCACCATATAGGAATCAGTAAAAATAAAAGATAGCCCGGATACCAGGCGCCGTATGTGACGCCGATAATAAAATAGATAACCGTGATGATTGAAGCTACAGGTATGGAATAATAGCTGAAACCTTTGTCACTTTCTTCCTCGTCGTCCTCCTGAAAATCGCTTTCCACAAAACTGCCCGACTCCCGGTACGATGTTTTCGTTCCGGCGGCATTCTCCGCTCCCCACGTCGAATAATTTTCTCCGGCAACGCTTCCTCCGCCCTGCGACGTCGTCACATCTCCGGCAATCATTTCCGTCCCTGCCGTCTGCGCCTGCCCTCCGGGGGCGTCTTCCGCCTCCGGCATGGGTATTTCGTCCTCGGTTCTTAAAAGCTCGTCAAGGGATACCTTATAAAGGCGCGCCAATAAAATCAAGTTGTCGGTATCAGGAGAAGCCTCCGCCCTCTCCCATTTGCTCACCGCCTGCCTGCTGATTCCCAGCTTCTCCGCAAGCGCTTCCTGAGATAAATTATTGCTTTTCCGCAATTGAACCAGCCTGTTTGCAATTTCAATATTCATAATTTTTCCTTTCCTCACACCATGATGCTTTATATGTGTTTTTTATGAGCAAATTATATGATTCTCCGCCCGGTTGCACCACCAATTCTGGTTTGAGAAAGGAGCAACTATCGGTTGCGGAGGTTAATTTCTGTTTCTTACATAGGTGATAAAGCGGTTTCCGTTCTGTTCAAACCATTCTCTGGAATCGTTCATTCCCACCTTATAGACATAATTCCCGTCCTCCGCCCCGGGATTCATCACAACAGTATTCAGTTCGTTAAATCCGATAATCAGAACAGCCGAGCCGTCCTGCAGCATTGCAAGGACAGGAATATCCTGATTCACATAGTAGAGTATGGAATCCAGAGAACAGCCCGTCAGGTCAAGTACCTCCACGTCCGGCAGATTTTCCTCCAGAATGCTCAGAACCGACTCGCCTCTTTTCAGCATATACTCTGC
Source organism: uncultured Lachnospiraceae bacterium (assembly GCA_910577275.1). Lineage (GTDB taxonomy): Bacteria > Bacillota > Clostridia > Lachnospirales > Lachnospiraceae > Suilimivivens. The sequence continues at coordinate 290,189 of CAJTMW010000003.1, read as the reverse complement.
ATTTCTTACAATGCCTTCAAATTCCATCATCGTATCCAGACAAACCGCCAGCGAATCCTTTTCCTCCGTAACTCCGTCGCCCTTTATCGCCATAATCTGGTTTCGTATGCTGCGGTTTCCTCTCATCCAGACATAACAGCCGTCCTCCCCGAGAACCACGCCTGATATGGTCTCTGCCTGTATTACTGCGCTTCCCTCGTTTGTGTGAATGCTTTCCAGACCAGATTTGCCGTAAACATAATACCTCTTTTCCCTTTCTTCCTCTGACCCCAGGGCAATGCTGCGGCCCCCTTCAAACAATACCTCCCTTGGCGTAAGATGTTTCATGCTATCCTTGTCAATCGCCCCGCGAAGCGCTATCTGCGTCAGTTTTTCATAGCTTTCCGTAAGGGCCGTTTCAATGTTATTGCGGCTTTCCGATTCGGATTTCGAGTTCATTATCTGGTCGTCTTTGATTTCCGTATAGGAACCGTCCTCGTTCTTTTCCACTCTGGAAAGGTTAATCTGATTCCCGTTTACAATCCCTTCCGTCACATAGACATTTTCCTGCTGATAGTTCATGAGAACTTCCTCGGTCTCATTTTCAATCCTGACGCAATACATGGGGACAATAGTATTTCCCGCATAGTCCCTCACGATATCGGCCTCCCTTGCAATCCCGTAAATCAAATCCTCTCCCATAAAGCCTACGGGCCTGATAACCTCGCCCGCCCCGGCCCGGATACTCTTTTGCTGTCCGGTAGTCAGGTTCATCAGCACCAGCTCTTTTCCATGGCCTGAATTCCCGTCCTTCTGCCAGACCGCCATTTTGTTGCTGTCGGATACCTTGTAGCTTCCTTCCGCAAGGTTCTCCACCACAGCGGTACAGCTCCGTTTCATCACATTGATTCCGTAAATCTTATCCTCCCATTTCAGATAAAGCATACTGTCCCTGTTAAGATACGCCAGCTGCTCTATCTCCTGCATAAGAAGATATTGAGACTCCTCGCAGGGAAGGTACACCAGCTCCTCCACCGTATTGACGCTGCTGTCGTAATAGTACAGCGAAGCGCCCACCTCCCCTTCATGGCGTCCTCTGTTCATATAGCCGTATACAAGGAAGGTCACGTTTCCCCCCTCGTCCACGTTCATAATTTTTATCTCATGGGCGCCGTATAAGGTCCTTTTGTCTTTGTTTTCTTCATTATAAAAACCGAAAAGCAGCACCATCTTGTTGTCGGTCACATTATAGGTATAAAGGCGGTTTTCCACCACAAAAGCCAGAATATTGCCCCCGTCGCTCTCCCGAAGGGGCACGTCCTTTCCGGCAATGCCCAGCATAATCTTATTATTTGCATAAGCATCGCTCTCCGGCCGGAAAATCTGATTCATGGTACGCTCGTAGTCCAGAAGATAAATTCTCTCCTCCGTGTATCTTATCCGGTAAAACTCCCTGACCTTACAATAATTTTTTTTCATTCCCTCCATATAAGATACATAATACTCCGCCCAGAAGCTTCCCGTCTGGCTTGCCAGCTCCTTGATGGTAATGCTGACCGGCGTTTCTCTCGTCACGTTCAAATCTCCCCATGTCACCTGACGAAAGCTGCTGTGGATATCCACGTGTCCATAAGAAGTGTTATCTCCGTCCGCATTGGTTTCCATGTAAATGGTCAGCTCCCTGGCCGCCTCCTTATCAAAGGTTTTTTCCGAAAAATTATTTACAAATTTAATTTTTTCCCCGGCAAAATACTCCTCCGTGCTTACAACTCTTGTGTAGTACCTGACTTCGTTTCCATTCCCCAGTGTCAGCAAAACCACCAGCAGATATTCCTGATTCTGCTCAATCAGGTCCTTCAGCCCGAATGACACCGAAATCCTGTCCCCCGACTGCTCGAAATCCTCCACCTGCGTATTTTCAACAAGCCTCTCCCCGTCCGGGCTTCTCACCTCAAAGGCAATGCCGGAAACCATCTGCCCGTAGGTGTCAATTTCCAGGCGGATTCTTCTCCCCTCCAAAAGCGGCGTAATGCTCTCCCGCATCTGGCTCACCTTCATCGCCTTCGCATACCCGTGCATTTCATTAATCAGGAACCCGTTATAATTCACGGAAACCACAGGGTAAGTCGCCTCCCCCATCTCCACGGTCATATCCGCCGTTCCCTGATTCATGAATTTATTTGCAATAAACAGCGCCATAAGAAAAACGCAGCTTACGATGACTCCCTTGATAACTGTTCGCTTCATAATACTCCCATCTATCTTCTATCAAACGCTCCGATGCGGGCGTCTGTTTTCTCCAAATTAATGCCTGTCCACGATTTGCGTAGGGGACTTTCCTGTGTGGTTTTGGGTATGATTATATTTTACTTATTTCGGGGGGAAACCACAACCAAAAGTTTTGGAAATTGCGGAGGTGGGGGGATTGTGTGTGGAGGGGGACGCTGGGGGGACGCCGGGACAAGGGTGGGGGTCCTTCGTCGCCACGCTCTCGCTCTATAAAAACGCAGCAGTACCAGGCTCGAAAATACCTCGCCAGGTGCTGGCGTTTTTATAAGGGCTCCTTAAGGACTCCCACCCTTGTCCCGGCTGTCTACGGCCAGCCTTTACACACAATTCCCCTCACCAGCCACAATATTCGCTTTATTAATTCTCTGGCCAAAGGCCTGTCGCTTCCCTAACTAAACCTCCCGCAGGCGACCTTATCCTCCTGTCGGACAAAGGACATTCGCATCTCCAACTCAACTTCCGCAAATCACCCTTAGCCTCCAACCGGACAAAAGCCTTACGCATCTCCGACTAAATTCCGCAAGCCACCCTTAGCCTCCAACCGGACAAAAGCCTTACGCATCTTCGACCACTTTCGCAGGCGACCATAGCCTCCCGCGGCCAGGGAACAGCTCGGGCGGAAGCATATTCCTTAAGGAGGCCTTATAAAAACGCCAGCACCTGGCGAGGTATTTTCGAGCCTGGTACTGCTGCGTTTTTATAGAGCGAGAGCGTGCCGACGAAGGAATATAACTCCGCCCGAGCGTCCCCCCTTTGCCGCACACCCTTAGAACCGCAGCACCCCTCTCCTCCCATTATGTCTCCTTCTGTAAATCTCATAGCAGACCAGTATCTGCACCAAATCTCCCAGCCACTTCCACTTTTCCTCCGGGAATACCGTGTCAGGGTTATTCTTTATATCCTCTCTCTTAATCCTGTCCGCTATGTCCATGGACAGTTTATACAGCTGCCACTTATCGGGATACTCGTCGTAAATCATGCTGCCGGAATAGTCCAGCGTATCTAAAATTCCGGTAATCACCTTCTGGTAGCGCTTCGCCTCCGCCGGGTACATTTGCTGTAAATATTCCAAATCCCTGACAACATCGTCCTCCTCCTGATAATACATTGGCAGAGGATAGGTCATATAAAAGGGTAAAATTCTCCGTTCCTGCATACGAATAACTTCCTTTTCTCTTTACAGCTATCATATGCATTCCTTCTTATAAACGTTAAAGAGAGGCAGTATTTATCTGCCCCTCTCTTATCGTTCGTTTTTCATCAGTGTATGGCGTGGATTCTGGCAAGCGCCCTTTGCAGCGCCGTCTCCGCCCGCAGAATATCCGTTTCCGGGGTCTTGCTGCGGAGTCTCTCCTCGGCGCGCGCCTTCGCCGCCTCGGCCCTCTCCAAATCAATTTCGTTCGGCCACTCGATAACCTCGGCCAGAATCACCACTTCATCCTGAAGGATTTCCGCAAAGCCGGCGTGAAGCGCCGCCTCTTTTGTTTCTCCCGCCTCCGTAATCGTGAGGATTCCCGGACTTACAATTACCGTTGTGGGGACGTGCTTTTTATATACGCCGATTTCCCCCTCGGTGGTATTGAACTCCACCATGGAAACCTCTCCCTCATAAAACACACGGTCGGGAGTAATGATTCTAAGTGAAAATAAATTATTATCTGCCATCTGCTTCCTCCCGTGATTATTTCATGCGGGCAAGCACGTCATCAATACCTCCGGCATTTAAGAAGTAGCTTTCAGGTATGTCGTCATGCTTACCTTCCAGAATTTCCTTAAATCCGCGAACGGTTTCATTAATGGGCACATACTTACCGGGAAGTCCGGTAAACTGTCCTGCAACGAAGAAAGGCTGTGATAAGAATCTCTGTACCTTTCTTGCACGGGAAACCACCAGCTTATCGCTCTCTGACAATTCATCCATACCGAGAATTGCAATGATATCCTGTAATTCCTTATACTTCTGAAGAATCTCCTGCACGCCTCTGGCCACCTGATAATGCTCCTCGCCCAGGATTCTGGGGTCCAGAATTCTGGAGGTGGACTCTAAGGGGTCAACCGCCGGATAAATACCCAGCTCCACGATGGAACGGGACAAAACGGTGGTGGCGTCCAGATGGGCGAAGGTCGTCGCCGGAGCCGGGTCGGTCAGGTCGTCCGCAGGCACGTATACTGCCTGTACGGAAGTGATGGAACCGTTCTTTGTGGAAGTGATACGCTCCTGGAGCGCGCCCATCTCCGTCTGCAGCGTGGGCTGATAGCCTACCGCGGAAGGCATACGTCCAAGCAGAGCGGAAACCTCGCTTCCTGCCTGTGTGAAACGGAAAATATTGTCGATGAAAAGCAGCACGTCCTTGCCGCCCTTGTCACGGAAATACTCCGCCATGGTAAGTCCCGAAAGTCCTACCCTCATTCTTGCTCCGGGGGGCTCGTTCATCTGACCGAACACCATGGTGGTCTTGTCGATAACCCCGGATTCCTTCATTTCATAATAAAGGTCGTTTCCTTCCCTGGTTCTCTCTCCAACGCCCGTGAACACGGAATAACCGCCGTGCTCCGTTGCGATATTTCTGATTAACTCCTGAATCAGTACCGTCTTGCCTACGCCGGCGCCGCCGAACAGACCAATCTTACCGCCCTTCTGATAGGGGCAGAGAAGGTCTACTACCTTGATTCCCGTTTCCAGGAGCTCCTGCTGTGTGGACTGGTCCACAAATTCCGGAGCCGGCCTGTGAATCGGCTCATAGGTTACGCCCTCCGGGGCCGGTTTGTTGTCAATGGGATTTCCCAGTACGTTGAACATACGGCCCAGGGTATTTTCTCCTACAGGAACGCTGATTGGCGCGCCTGTGGCGATTGCCTCCATTCCTCTCACCAGACCGTCGGTAGAACCCATGGCAATACATCTGACCGTATCATCACCCAGATGCTGCGCCACCTCAACCACCAGCTCTCCCCCGTCTTTTAAAGGAATCTTGATGGCTTCGTTGATTTCCGGCAGTCTGCCGCCGCTGAACTTGATGTCCAGAACGGCACTGATAATCTGTGTAATTTTTCCCGAGCAGGTTTCCCTGCCCGTATTTATATCTGCCATTTTTTTCCTCATTTCTGCGCTGCTTTTTGCGCATCTTAGGTTTGTGTGCAGCGCGGACGCAAACCTGTTAAGTGAAAGATTGAAAATCCTTCACTTTTCCTCCATTCCTGCGGCGCTTTCTAAGAAATTGCGTTAGCGCCGGCAATAATTTCTGTCAGTTCCTGCGTAATGGAACCCTGACGCGCTCTGTTGTACAGCAGCGTCAGATTGTCTATCATTTCCTCCGCATTGCTGGTAGCCGAATCCATGGCCTGCATTCTGGCCCCGTTTTCACTTGCTACAGCCTCAATCATACCGCCGTAAATCAGGCTTGTTATATACTTGGGTATGAGCAGATTTAAGGCTTCCTCGTCCTCGGGCTCAAAATTCATAAGCGCCCGGCTTTCACCTGCAGCCTCCGCCGCTTCCTCTCCCCGCATGGATTCGCCCCCGCCTACCTCGACAGGAAGGAGCTTTAGCAGGGTGGGTATATGGGAAACCGTATTTTTAAAGGCAGTATAAGCCAGATAAATCTCGCTGATTTCTCCTCTGGAAAAGCCCTCTAAAACCTCCTTGCAGATTGCCATTGCATCCACATAGGCCGGCTCGTCAATCACGTTCGAGTAGTCAGCCTTGATTTCATAGCGCCGCTGTAATGCCTCGCAGCCCTTTTTGCCGATTGCATAAATCGCCAAATCCTCATCCGCCAGCTCTCCTCTGGTAATCAGCTTGACAACATTGGAGTTGTAGCCGCCTGCCAGTCCTCTGTTGGACGTGATTACAATCACTGCCTTCTTGCCGGTTTCTCCTGATTTCAGATACTTGTGCTCCAGGTTTTCCGTCCTCTTTAAGATGGAATTAACCGTTTCATACATACAGTGAAAATAACTTTTGGACTTTTCCGCATTGCTTTTTGCTCTCTGCAGCTTAACAGTGGAAACAAGCTTCATGGCCTTGGTAATCTGCTGGGTACTCTGAATACTGCCCCTACGCCTTTTTATGTCTCGCATTGAAGCCATAATATCACCTTTTCCTTATCTTATTTTAAAAACGCTGCTTTGAACTCGTCTATGGCTTTCTTCAAAGTGTTTTCCATCTCCTCGGAAAGAACCTTATTTTCCGCAATCGAAGCGGGAACCTCAGGATATTTGGTATCCAGGAATTCGAAAAATTCCGCCTCAAACCTTGTAATCTCATCTGTGGGAACATCAAGAAGATACTTGTTGGTCGCCACATAAATAATGATAACCTGATACTGCACCGGCATGGGCTTATACTGAGGCTGCTTTAACACCTCCCTGATTCTCTCGCCCTGAGCCAGCTTCTCCTTGGTGTCCGCATCCAGCTCCGAGCCGAACTGTGAGAAAGCCGCAAGCTCTCTGTACTGCGCCAGCTCTGTACGGATGGGGGCGGAAATCTTTTTCATTGCCTTAATCTGCGCCGCGCCGCCTACACGGGATACGGAAAGACCGGCGTTAACAGCCGGGCGGAAACCAGAGTTGAACATTTCCGTTTCCAGATAAATCTGACCGTCCGTGATGGAAATCACGTTGGTGGGAATATATGCGGAAACGTCGCCCGCCTGGGTTTCGATAATCGGGAGCGCGGTAAGGGAACCTCCGCCGTACTCGTCGCTCATTCTCGCCGCACGTTCAAGAAGCCTTGAGTGCAGATAAAATACGTCGCCGGGATATGCCTCACGGCCGGGGGGACGTTTAAGCAGCAAAGAAAGCGTACGGTATGCCGTTGCGTGCTTACTTAAGTCGTCATAAATCACCAGCACGTCGCCGCCGTTTTCCATCCATTCCTCCCCGATTGCACAGCCTGCATAAGGGGCGATATACTGCAGGGGCGCCAGCTCGCTGGCCGTTGCAGCCACTACAGTGGTATAGGCCATGGCGCCGTATTCTTCCAATGTGGTAACAATGGAGGCCACCGTGGAGGCTTTCTGCCCGATGGCGACGTAAATACAGTTCACGCCCTGTCCCTTCTGGTTAATGATAGTGTCAACGGCAATCGCCGTCTTTCCGGTCTGTCTGTCTCCGATAATCAGCTCACGCTGTCCTCTGCCGATAGGTATCATGGAGTCGATTGCCTTAATACCTGTCTGTAAGGGGGTGTCAACTGATTTTCTGGTGATAACGCCGGAGGCCACCCTTTCAATTTTACGATACTTGTCTGTCTGTATGGGGCCCTTGCCGTCTATGGGCTGACCCAAAGCGTTTACTACGCGCCCTAACATGGCATCGCCTACAGGAACCTCAACCACGCGCCCGGTAGTTTTTACCGTATCGCCCTCGTTGATATTCTTCTGGCTTCCGAGGAGTACCGCGCCTACGTTATCCTCTTCCAGGTTCAGTACCATTCCGTATACTTCCCCGGGGAATTCCAGAAGTTCTCCCTGCATTGCGTTTTCCAGACCATGTACACGGGCTATACCGTCGGCAACTTGAATTACGGTACCGACGTCTGAAACTTCAAGTTCTGAAGCATATCGTTTAATCTGCTCTTTGATAACAGAACTGATTTCTTCCGGTCTTAAATTCATGGTTCTTACGCACCTTTCTTTTTAGTTACTGTAGCTGCACCTTTAGCAGCTCCCGCTGCAAATCGAACAGCTTATTTTTAATACTGCTGTCCACTACCCGGTCGCCTATTCTTATGACCATGCCGCCAATCAGGCCTTCATCCACCTGATAGTGCATTTCCATCTTCGTAAAAGATGTGGTGGAGAGCAATTTCTGTTCTATCTCCGTCTTCTTTGCTTCATTTAAATCCATCGCCGTGGTCACATAAGCAATTCCGATTCCCCTGACACGCTTTACCTCGCTGATAAAGAAATCCAGTATGGAGTCGATTTCCCCATATCTGTCCTTGCTCACTATCAGATGGAGGAAGCCAAGCAGCTCTCCCGAGAGCCGTCCGCTAAAGACGCTCTCTAAAACCTTAAGCTTTTCCTCCTTCAAAATCTTGGGGTGGTTCATCAGCCTTCCGAACTCGGGATTTTCGGCAAGCAGCTCCTTAAGAGCGCAGACCTCGTCCAAAAGCTCGTTCTCCTTCCCCTCGTCCACAGCCAGCTCAAATAAAGCTTCTCCATACGTCGCTCCAACTAGCTTTGCCATGTGCTCTCACCTATTTCCTTTAACGTTTCATTTACCAGGCTTTCCTGTACGGTTGTGTCGATAGATGCCTTTACCACCTTGCCGGCCATGATAGACGCAAGCACCACCATTTCGCGCTTCACATCGTCCGCAGCCTTCTGTTTCTCAAGCTCGGCTTCCACCTTCGCCCTGTCGATGATTCTGGCCGCTTCTGCTTTCGCTTCGGCCACAATCTTGTTTTCGTTCTCCAGAGCGCGTTTTCTGGCATCGCTCAAAATTTCTTCCGCTTCCCTGTCAATATTACTCAGTTTTTCCTCGTACTGCTTTTTGAGCACGGAAGCATCCTCTTTATCCTTAGCCGCACTGTCAAGCTCGTTTTTGATTTTCGCCTGTCTCTTTGCAAGCATCTCCCTTACGGGATTGAACAAAAAGTAGGACGCCACCAAAAACAGCACAAAGACCGCAATAATCATCAGCGTTGCGTCCGCAAGCAGCTGCAGGTCAAGGTCAAATATTCTGGGTTCCATCCGTAAACCTCCTTTCCTCTGAAAATAGCGCCGCCTCCCGTTTTACTGGGCAGCTCCCATAAGAGGTCTTACGAACAGAAGAAGAATTGCCACGAGCAAACCATAAAGACCGGTTGTCTCCGCTACCGCCTGCCCAAGCAACATGGTGGAAGTAATGTCAGACTTTGCGCCGGGATTTCTTCCAACTGCCGCCGCCGCATGACCGGCCGCAATACCCTGGCCTACACCAGGTCCGATACCTGCAATAACTGCCAGGCCTGCACCAATTGCTGAGCAACCTAAGATAAAATTACCGTTGAAATCCATTTTTGTTTCCTCCTTAATATAAATATGTTTATTAAAATGTTTCTGCACGCCTGCTTTTTCTTTTGCAGACCTGCCGGACGGGGCGGCTTCCCCGCAGCCTTACGTCCGTCATTCGCCCGTGTTGCATGCGTCTGTGATGTAAGTCATCGTCAGCATACAGAATACATAGGTCTGAATTGCACCTGAAAACAGGTCGAAATACACATGGAGCGCAGCCGGCCATATGATGGCCACCTTGCTGAGCAGCGCATAAATCAAAGCCATAATCGCCGTTCCCGACAGGATATTCGCAAACAGACGAAGCGACAGTGAAACCGGAACAGCCAAATCGCTTATGATGTTGATTGGCGCCCAGATAGGCCATGGCTCGCACAGGCCCTTAAGCACTCCCGACACCTTCTGATATTTAAATTTATTAAAGTGAATCAGCGTAAACGTGATAATACCCAGCGCAAAGGTCACGCCGTAATCCGCCGTCGGCGGGCGCAGTCCCAAAAGGCCGCAGATGTTGCTGAACAGAATAAAAATAAATATCGTTCCGATATAATTGCGGAATCTGACCGCCTGGCCTCCCATAACGCCGCTTATCATTCCGTCCAGCATCTCAACTATCAGCTCCACTACATTCTGGAAGCCTCCCGGAACCTCGGCGGCGTGCTTTACGGCTCTGTTCGCAGCGATACAAAAGCCGATGATAACCAAAAAGACAATCAGAACGCACACATGTGTCGTTGTTATCCAAATCGTCTGTCCAAACAATTCATAGGAAAAGACGCCGTGAATCATAAAATCCACACTGTTTGATTCGGACAACAAAATTCCTTCTCCCATATCCTCACCTCCTTATCCATCCTGCTCTTTAACAGGTTCTTCCTTTGGGGGGAAAATCTCCTCCCCGTATATTTTTGCGCTGATTTTCCTGGTGATAAAATGCATATAAGCCGAAGCCTTAAGACTCATTATTCCCAGAAATGCGGAAAGAGGGTTTCCGATTCCGCTTATGGCAATCAGTGCGAATGCCGCCACTATAAAACAATACCTGAGCACATTGTGCGCGCCCATTCTTTTTACCGCCTGGCTTTCTCCCAGGTCAAGCGCTCTGTCCAGGGACCACCACATATGGACGGCGCTGACCGCCGCAAGCAGGATTCCCATCCAGAGCCCGGCGCTGTAGCCTGCCTTGTCTTCCGGCAAAAACACAAAAATCTGGCATACAGCCCCGAATATCAAAATCCCCGTCTCCAGTTCAAACAGGGTTCTGTTTATTCCGGTTATCTTATTTTTCATTTGTCTCTCCGGCTTTTTCTGCCCTTGTGCAGATAGGCGGACTGCTCGCTTTCCTTTGCAAATATCTGCCGCGAAAACCGGTAGACATTATAGCCGCCGGCCACCGCCCCCACAAAAAAAAGCAGGACTACCATAAAATCAGTTCCCAGCTTTTTGTCCAGAAAGATTCCCAAAAAGGAACAAAGAAAAACAGGAACCAACATGTTAATTCCAAACTGCCCTATCATCGTCAATGCCTGATAAACATTCCGATTATATTTCACATACTTCTCCTTTTCAAAATCCTGTGCGCTGCAGCAATACCGTCATGTCCGCAGACTCCCTTTTATTATAAGCATTTTATTCATTTCTGTCCAGAATATAAAAAAAATGTTCAAAAAAATATACACAAATTTTACAGTCTTTTTATCTGTGCACATTTTCCAAATTCGTTGACTTTCCTTCCAATTAATAGTAGAATTTGTATAAAGAAACCCGTACACAACCGGCAAACGGAGGATTTCCATGACTAATCCCACCTTATATCGCAGACGCATTATCCCCGACGAATGTATTCTCCTCAAGGACGACCTTATCCTTTCATGCAACGAGGAGCGCATCGTCACCTCCTGGCACGCACTTCACCCGAAAAAGGACCTGCACCACGGCGGCTCATGCTACTTCCTGAAGGAAGGCTTTAAAGTGAGTAAATTCTGCCGCATGGACGGGTCCCTTTTGTACTGGTACTGTGACATTGTCGATTTCGACTATCACCCGGACGAAAATTCCCTTATCGTGACCGACCTTTTGGCCGATGTCATCATTTATCCTGACGGCTTTGTAAAAGTGGTTGATTTGGACGAGCTGGTGACGGCCCTGGAATCCCGCTCCCTCTCCCTTGACACCTTAAAGCTCAGCCTCCTTCATCTGAATAAGCTTTTGCAGATTATTTATTCCGGCGGCTTTGATGAGCTGAAGGCCTGCCTGTGCGACATTTAATAAAAAATGTGCCCTCCTATCTGAGTTCCCGTAAGGCCCTCGATAGGCGTTCTGAAAAAGAGGCAGTTTCCTACGGTGGTATTTCCTGCCATGGCCGCGTCGGCGGCCTGATAGCAGGCGTTAGTGGCATGATTCTCCGACAGGGCAAGGGCAAGACGCCCGCTGGCAACCGGCGAGAACTGCCTGTTCTGGTAAATCACCCCCACCACCGTATCGGGAAATACCGAGCTCATCACCCTGTTCATAACCACGGCCCCTACTGCAACCTGCCCCTCATAGGGCTGGTTTCCGGCTTCGCAGTAAATCAGATTGGCAAGCAGATATCTGTCTCCCTCGGCAAAGGTAATCTCCGAAATATCCCGCCACGCCGACTGCGCCGCCAGCTGGGAAAGCCTTCTCTCCTCTGCCAGCTCCTCCTGCAGCCTTGCAATATCGTTCTTCTGCTCCTGCAGCGCTTTCTCGTACTCCATCATTTCCGCTTCGGTCTGGGATATCTCACGCTGATAGCTGGTAATTTTACCGGAGGTCTGATTCACAAGGCCCGAATAACGCTCCTGCTCCTGCGCCACAGTCGCCCTAAGCTCCTCTAACGCTTCCCTCTCCTCTTCCAGCTTTGCCTTCGCCAGCTCGACTTCCTTCCTTGCGGCCTCAAACTCCTCCAGCTTTTTCCTGTCGTAGGCCGAAAGCTTTTCAATGTATTCTGCCTGATTTAAAAAATCCGCCAGGCTTTCCGCCCCGAAAAACATTTCAAGTATCATGAAATCCCGCTTCTCATACATAAACTTCACGCGTTTTTTCATGGCCGCGTACTGCTGTTCCTCGGTAAGCTGAGCCTCGTTAAGCTCCTCTAACGCCTTATCTATCTCCAGATTCTTAATCTCGATATCGTCTTCCAGCATGGCAAGGTTATTGCTGACCTCGGTAAGGCTTGCGTTTAAGCTGTTTAGCTGACCCTTAAGGCCTTCCGTGGTCTCGCTCAGCTCCTCCAGCTCGTCCTTCCGCTCGTTAATCTCGTTTCTGGTCTGCTCCTGCTCCTGTTTTTTCTTATTTATCTGGTCTTCTAACGCTGCTATCTTATCGTTATCGGCATACGCGTTCATGGGTCGGGCGCATACAAAAAGAACTGCCGCAAACCCAAGGGCAATTTTTATCTTTTCCGCCGTTCTCATCCTCTCACCTGCCATTATCCAGCCTTTCGTATCTTTCTCCTGCCATGCCGCTGCCGGGCAAGCCCCGCTCTCCCGGCATCATGCCTTAATTCTCCAGCTTTCCCACCCTGCGCACGTGCTTATCTTCCTTTGAAAACTCCGTGTCCAGAAAAGTGTCCACTATCTCAAGGGCAAGGTTTACCCCCGTATGCCCTCCGCCGAGGGCAAGCATATTGGCGTCGTTATGAAGTCTCGTCATCTTTGCCAGCCAGGGGTCCGTGCAGAACGCGCAGCGTATGCCGGGCACCTTGTTTGCGGCAATGGATATCCCGATACCTGTGGTGCACACCACAATCCCTCTGTCGCACTCGCCCACCGCAACCGCTCTTGCCGCCTCTTTTCCGAAATCTGGATAATCGCAGGATTCAAGGCCAAAGCACCCGAAGTCCTTATAAGAAATCCCTCTTTCCTTCAAATGCGCTATCACCTGCATTTTCAACTCATATCCGCCGTGGTCGCTTCCCAATGCTATCATTGTTTTCCCTCTTTCCGTTACCATATTTTATTCCGTCAGGCTCCGGCCTCCATGCCGGTATCCTTTCGCTTCACTTCCCGCCGGTTCCTTCAATATGAATCACATGATTCCCCGCCGCCTTCAAAAGCCGGTTCATAATCGCCTGCCCCACGCCGTGGGCGTCAAAGCTTTCCGCGTAAATCACCTGGATTTTCTCGTCGTCAAATTCCCTCAGAATCCGAAACAGGGATTTTGCAATGCCGGCCTCATCCTCCCGCTTCCCCACGCTTTTTACGCTGTCCGCCAGATAAAGATGCGCCGTCTCGTCAGTGGCAATCACGCCTGTTGTGCTCCCCGCCGACCTTGCCTCCTGAATCCTTCCGCCGATAAACGCAGCTACCGCGGCGGCTTCCTTGCCCTCCACAATCGTAAGGCTTCCTTTCGGCGCATAATGCCTGTATTTCATGCCGGGAGCCTTCGGCCCCTCCAGACCTTCCGCGCCGGTATCCCGGCGCTCTCCCGGACGCATCTTCGCATCAGCCGGCCCGGGTTCCCCGCCGGGTTCGTCTGCTGTATCCACAGCGCCCTTTGTCCCGCCGCCCGACTTTTCCCTGTGGTCAGGATAGCCTGTCGCTTCCCGCACCATTTCCTCCGTGATATACCCCGGACGCAAAATCACGGGAGCTTCTTCCGTAAAATCCACAATCGTGGATTCCAGCCCTATCTGCGCCGCCCCGCCGTCGATAATCATATCCACCCTTCCGTCCAGGTCCTCAATCACGTACGCGGCCAGCGTCGGACTCGGCCTTCCCGAGCGGTTCGCGCTGGGCGCCGCAATATAGCCCCCCGCCGCTTCTATCAGCGCCTTTGCAACCTTGTTTGAGGGCATTCGCACAGCCACGGTGGAAAGCCCGCCCGTGGTTTCTGTCGGCACCCGTTCCGTCTTGTGGAAAATCATGGTAAGAGGTCCCGGCCAGTACTTCTCCGCAAGGGTAAGCGCAACCTTTGGCACATCCCTTGCAATTTGGGATAAAGCCTCCATGTTCGCAATATGGACAATCAGCGGATTATCGGAGGGCCGTCCCTTTGCCGCATATATTTTTCTGGAGGACGCGCCGTTTAACGCGTCTCCCCCCAGACCGTACACCGTTTCCGTGGGGAAAGCCACCAGGCCGCCGCCTTTGATAATCGCGCCCGCCTCCGCAATCGCCTCCGAATCTATATTATCTTCCGATATTTTTACAACCCGCGTATCCATCTTTCCGTAATTTCTCCGATATTTTGTCTGAACAGAGATTTAATTTTATCACATTTCCTATTTTCCGTAAATGCATTCCTGCAGATATTCCTTATTTTTATCAAAATCAATCTGCAGCACTGCCATTCCCCTGACGTCGGCGTCCTGATAGCTCCCCTCCAGGGGAATACTCCCCTGTACCAGGTTATAGGTAAGAAGTTTCCCTGCCTGGAAGCTGAGACCAAAGCACTCGTTTTTCGTCAGATTCGTCGTGAGATTCGGCAAAAGCCCCCCAAACACGCTCCCGGAATTTGAAAGCAGCGCCGAGGGCAGCTTTTTCATGATTTCGGACAAAACCTTCCTCTGCCGCTCCGTCCTCCCGAAATCCGTTCCGATATAACGGTTCCTGCTGTAGGCAAGGGCCTGAGGGCCGTTTAAGTGCACCCGCCCGGCCGCCGCAGTATCCATGTAATCTGTGCCCTCCGGCCTTTCGGTGAGCATATTGTACTCCACCAGATAGGCGTTTACATATTCTATCTCCGGCCCGGACAGCTCCAAATCCACGCCGCCCACAGCGTCCACCAGAGCCGCAAAGGCCTCAAAATTCACCTGCACATATCGGTTCACGTCGATATCAAAATTCTGCTCGACGGTTTCCATCAAAAGCTCCGGCCCGCCAAAGGAATAAGCCGCGTTCAGACGGTTCCCGTCATGCCCGGGTATCTCCACGTAAATATCCCGAAGGAGCGACGTCATATATACGGTTTTCGTCTTATCGCTGATTGTCATAAGAATCATGGCGTCCGACCGCCCGTCCCCGCCGTTTTCCCTTGAGTCGTTTCCTATTAAAAGGATATTGACCGCTCCCTCGCTTTTCCACGGCTGGTCCGCATACCCTTCCGCCGCCTGGAAATTGATTTCCCCGTAAAGCCTGCCGACAATATAATACCAGCCGGCCAGAAGTACTGCCGCAAGCGCCAGCAAAAACAATAACAGCCGCAGGAGGCCGGATTTTCTTCTTCTTCTCTTTTCTTTTCGCATTTTACTCCCGTTCTTAAGTTCTTTTTATTCCGTTTGCGCAATATATTTTACCACCTTACGCGGTATTATTCAAATATTTCGCGCAGAAACCGCTTTTACACCATTTCCGTCCCCCAGGAGAACTATCATTGGTCTTGATTTTATCACTATCCTATTTTAAAATACACTTTATGGAGGTTTATGAAACCTGATAAATATTTGAGGAGGCACCTATATGCAGAAACGTATTTTGGTAGTGGATGACGACGCCCTGAATCTGAGGCGTACGCAGATGATTCTGGAAAAGCACTATGATGTGGTTCTTGCAGAATCGGGAGAACAGGCGATTGGAAAGGTGATTCATGAGGACATTGATTTGATTCTTCTCGATATTGCAATGCCGGAAATGGACGGTCTTGAAACCTACAAGCGCATGAAAAATTATTCTGTGGACATTCCCGTTATTTTCCTGACGGCTTCCGGGTATGAGGACGACGTGATAAGCGCAATCAGGCTGGGGGCAGTCAATTACCTGAAAAAGCCTTTTCTTCCACAGGAGTTGCTGCGGCGCGTCGGAATCGCCCTGGGACAGGAGAAATAATGAGAGCGAAAGGACAAACAAGTATACATCTGCTTCTTGCCGGGATTGTCACCATCTTTGGTATCATGCTGATTCTGATTACGGTGGCAATCTCCTGGGAACCATGGATGGTTCCCATTATTGTAATCGGCAATACCATTGTGTGGATTCTCCACATAGGGAGACTGGGCTCGGAAAACTTCTATGAAAATTTGTGTTCCGGCCTTTTGATGATTGGATTCTTTTTCTTCGGGGTGCATGAAGCAGTCCTCTTTGACATACCCGCCGTGGCCTGCATGATGCTTCTTATTTTTTCCATGTTTGACAAAAAAAGGCTGCTGTATATGACAGTCGGCCTGTACCTGCTGGAGATTTTGTACCAGTTTTTTCTTCTGCGCACCATCTCTTTTGACATGGGGGCGCAGGACCTTGTACGGCTGGGATTCGGCGCAACCCTGATAGCCGGCGCCTATGCGATTGCAATGTACCGGATTAACAGGCGCCGGGAGGCAAAGAAACTGCACGAAAGCCTTCTTGCCGAGCTGGAGACTGCCGGAAAGCAAAACGCCGAATTTTTATCCAATGTGTCCCACGAGCTCAGAACGCCCATCAACATGGTAATCGGCATCAGCGAGGTTGCCCTTCAAAAGGATGTCTCCCCGGAAATCCGAACCGATATCCTCTCCATTCAGATGGCCGGCAAGCGTCTCTCCAGCCAGATTAACAACATCATGGACTATACGGAAATCGTGCAGGGCACTCTGATTCCCGCCAAAGAGCCCTATATGTTAAACTCGGTTATCAACGACGTAATTACCACCACTTCCATGCAAAGCAACAGACAGCAGCTTGAAATTGTATTTGACGTTGACCCTAAGACGCCGTCGGTTCTCATCGGCGATGCGGAAAAAATTTCCCATATCCTCAAGACCCTGCTGGAAAATTCCATCAAGTTTACGGAAGAAGGCGGCATCAACGTCCGCGTAAACTTCCGTCCCGAAAGCTACGGAATCAATCTGGTCATTGATATTTACGACACCGGAATCGGCATGACGGACGCCCAGCTTGCCCAGATATGCGATGATTTTTACCAGGCGGATTCGGGAAGCAGCCGCTATGTCGGCGGGTTGGGATTAGGGCTCCCTATCGCCCGGGGCCTGCTCCATGCCATGGGCGGTTTTATCCACTTCGACAGCCAGAATCAGGGTCTGCAGGCGCATATTACAATCCCCCAGGGAGTGGAGAATTCTGCGCCCTCTATGGTGGTTTCCAATGCCGAAGCCCTCTGCATTGCCTGTTATTTCCGTCCTGAAAAGTACAGCAGCGACGACGTGAGAAAATACTATGACGATTTGATTTTACATATGGTGGAAGGGCTTGGCATCGAGGGCTATCAGGCCCATAATTTTGAGAGTCTGCTCAAGCTCCAGAGCAGCCATGCCCTGACCCACGTATTTATCGCGCAGTATGAATACGAAGAAAACCGTTCTTATTATGAAGAACTTGCGGAAACCCTCCGGGTGGTGGTGATTGCCGAGAAGGAATTTATGCTGGCCCGCAACAGCCGGCTGCTGGTTATCCATAAGCCGTTCTTCGCGCTTTCCGTAGTGAACCTGTTAAACGGCGAGGTGAAGGAAAACGGATTCGAGGAAGCCCAGGCCGCCGGACGCAGACCTTTTTCCTGCAACGGAGTCCAGGCTCTGGCCGTCGATGACGAAGAAATGAATCTTGTGGTGGCCAAGGGCGTTCTGGGAAGTTACGGCATCCAGGTGGATACCTGTCTGAGCGGAAAGGAAGCCATAGAGCTCTGCGCCGGCGTTTCCTACGATATTATTTTCCTTGACCATATGATGCCGGGCTTTGACGGCGTGGAGACCCTGAAACGAATCCGCGAAATCAACAACGGAATTTATCAGGACCTGCCGGTGATTGCCCTGACCGCCAATACCATCAGCGGCGCCAGAGAAATGTTCCGCCACGAGGGCTTTACGGAATTTATACCCAAGCCCATTGAGCGCGCCGTCCTTGAGCGTGTTCTGCGGAAGGTTCTGCCGCCTCACCGCATTCAGTACGGCGCCGCGCCCGTAGCGGCAGATATTCTTCCGGCGGATGTCCCTCCCACAGTTATTCTTCCGGCGGATACCGCCGCAATGCCTGATACCCCCGGGGAGGAAACTCTTTTACCGGCAATGGACGACTCTCCGCCCTTTGCCTCCCTTCACCGGATTGGCGTTAACGTACAGCTCGGACTGGATTACTGCGCCGGGGATGAGAATTTCTATCTGGAAATGCTTCATATGTTTTACGAACAGGCTCCTGAAAAGAAAGCCGAAATCATTTCCCTTTATGAGGTCGCCAACTGGTCGGAATATGCAATCAAAGTGCATGCGCTTAAAAGCACTTCCCTCACCATTGGCGCGGAGCAGCTTTCGGAGCATGCAAAGGCTCTTGAGCTGGCCGGAAAGAAAGAGGACGCCGAATATATTCATCAAAATCATCCCGCCCTGCTTCGCATGTACGACGAAGTCTGCGAAAGCATCGCCGGCTTATAATAGAAAACCGCAGAGAGCCCGACGGTCTTTCTGCGGAGCTGAGATTAGGAGGTTTCCCTTGTGATTAAAAAATGGTTTGAAATCCTCTCTGATCATAGAATCAGCCTGCGCGAGCGTATGTTCCGCGTCGTGACGGGCATCAGCATGGTTGCTCTGATAATCATACTTCCCATGGGAAGAAATTTAGTAAACCTGCTGATTCTGGCGGCAAGCCTTATATTTATTTCCGCCGTTGTAAAATACAGTATTCAGAAAGAATGCATTAACACAGGCGCAACCATCATTTCCGTACTGCTTCTTATCCTTTTTCCGCTGAGCTTTTTTACTGCGGGCGGATTTTACAGCGGAATGCCCGAATGGTTCGTGCTCTGCTTTATCTATGTAAACATCACCCTGGAAGGACGGCGGAAGGGCGTATTCTTTCTGCTGTGTATGGCGGAAACTCTGCTGTGCTACTACATTGCCTTTTATTATCCGCGCATTGTCGCCCAGAATACGCAGCGTCATTCCTTTTTCGACTCCGCCTCGTCCGTCATTTTGGTGGGTACGCTGACCAGCGTCCTTCTCATGTTTGTAAATACGCTGTATGAGAAGGAAAATGAGCTTACCAGACAGCAGAAAAAGGAAATTGAAGAATTAAACAAGGCGGAGAACCATTTTTTCTCCAGCATGAGCCACGAAATCCGCACCCCCATCAACACAATCATAGGGCTCAACGAAATCATTCTGCGTGGCGATATCCCGAAGGATGTTGCGGAAAACGCAAGAAATATCCAGGGCGCAAGCAAGATGCTGCTTACCCTCATCAACGATATTCTGGATTTATCCAAAATCAAATCCGGCAAAATGGAAATTGTAAACGTGTCCTATGAAACAGGCGCGCTTTTTTCGGAAATCGTAAATATGATATGGGTGAAGGCAAAGGAAAAAGGGCTGGAATTCCGGCTTCAGGTGGATTCTTCCATTCCCAGTATGCTGTGCGGAGACGAGGTGCGCATCAAGCAGATTCTGATTAATCTGCTCAACAACGCCGTGAAGTATACAAGCGAAGGCTCCATCACTCTCTCCGTCCGGTGCGAGCGTCTTGGCCTGAACCGCGTCCGCGTCTGGTATTCCGTGGAGGATACCGGGCAAGGGGTAAAAAAAGAAAACATCCCCTATATTTTTAACGCGTTTAAACGGGTGGACGAGGAGAAAAACCGGCATATTGAAGGCACCGGCCTGGGGCTGAGCATTGTGCATCAGCTTGTGGAGCTGATGGGAGGAGAAATCAGCGTCAACAGCGTCTATACCAGAGGCTCGACCTTCCTCGTTTCCCTGGAGCAGGATATTGTAAACGACAAGGAGCTGGGAACCTTTACACTGGCTTCCCGCATCAGGGCCCGGGAGGGCGAACAGTACAGGCAGAGCTTCGAGGCGCCGGAAGCCCGTATTCTCGTGGTGGACGACAACGAAATGAATCTGCAGGTAGTCTGCAAGCTGCTGGCGGAAACCAGGATTCAGATAGATACGGCGTCGGGCGGCGCAGAATGCCTGAGGATGACCCAAAATCAACACTACGACGCTATTTTGATGGACCACCTGATGCCCGAGATGGACGGAATCGAGTGTCTTCATGCTCTGCGCAGGCAGCCGGGCGGATTATGTCAGAATGTTCCCGTAATCGCCCTTACCGCCAATGCGGGAAGCAACAATCAGCTTCTTTACCGGAAGGAAGGGTTCAGCGGCTATCTCGCCAAGCCGGTCAACGGAGCTTTGCTTGAAGCCGCCGTTCTGAGCATTCTTCCAAAAGAGCTGGTGACTCTGTTCGAGTCCGCCAGCCAGGAGGAAATCGGAAAGGATATTTTAATTTTCGAAAAAACCCAGAGACTTTCGCTCATGATTACAACGGACAGCGTATGCGACCTTCCCGAAGTCCTGAAAAAGGAATTTGGTATTTCCGTGTGCCCTTATTATGTCTGCACGGAACACGGGCGGTTTCTGGACGAACTGGAGCTGGAGGCGGATGAATTACTGTCCCATATGGCAAAAGGCAAAAGCGGATTTTCCCAGCCGCCCGAAGTGGAGGATTATGAAAAATTCTTTGCCGAAAGGCTGACCGAGGCTCAGAATATCATTCATATAACAATGGCAAAGCATGCCAGCAAGGGCTACTACAACGCCCTTGAGGCCGCAAAATCCTTTGAAAACGTCACGGTACTGGATTCCGGCCACCTTTCCAGCAGCATGGGACTGTCGGTGCTATGCGCCGCCGCCATGGCGGAAAATCACGTGCCGAAGGAGGATATTGTGAAAGCTGTCAAACGGCTGCGGCATTACATTTCCTCCGCCTTTATCATTGACAGCACCCACATGATGTGTCAGGCCGGACAGATATCCAGAAATGTCCAGATTCTCTGCGACGCTCTGCTGCTCCATCCCATCATCGTACTGCGCAACAGCAGAATGGTTGTGGGCGGTATGGAAATGGGCGATTTTGCCCATGTTGCAAAACATTATGTGCGCAAAATGCTCATCAATCCAAGAAACATTGACCGGCGGATTCTGTTTATCACCTATGCGGGAATGGATGACGAAAAGCTAAAGTACATCCAGTCGCTGGTTCGCCAGTACTGTGTTTTTGAGCGGGTATATCTTCAGAAGGCGTCCTCCGCCATTGCAAGCAACTGCGGGCCGGGTTCCTTCGGTCTGCTGTTCATGAAAAAAAATGAAGCTGTGATTTCCTTTTCCGAATCCTCAAGGCCGGAATAAGGGCAGTCAGCGCGCTTTGCGCGCCGGCTTATTATAATCAGAACCCCCGCGGCGCCGGCTGCGGGGGCTTTTTTAACTGTGCCGCCGTGATTTTCAACGTTTATTCTCTCTCCGCGCTGTTTAAATACTTCATAATTCCCATATAAATATTCCATGCGATTTTCTCCTGATAGCTGTCGGACGAGAGCTTTTCTGCCTCCGCCCGGTTTGACAGAAAACCGCACTCCACAATCACAATCGGTTTCGAGGTCTTTTTAAGCAGAAAATAGCTGTCGTTCCCTTTCGCCTCTCTGTGGTTCTCAGGGTCAAGGCTCTTTAACTGTTCCTGAATAATATCCGCAAGCTGTTTGCTGTTCTGGCTGGTCGCATAGTAAAACACCTGAGCCCCGTTCACATATTCCTCATGATAGCTGTTCTGGTGGATGCTGACCACCAGAACCGGGTCTGCGTCTTCTATGATTTCCAGTCTCTTTTTCATATCCTGCACCTTTTTATTGGATGCGTTTTCATCATACAGCCCTCCGTCCCCTTCCCGGGTCATCACCACCCTTATCCCTTCCGACTGCAGAAACTGTTTCAGAATTTTTGCCACTTTTAAATTGATATCCTTCTCAAGCTGGTCGTTCACTCCCACCTTTCCGGGGTCGGAGCCGCCATGCCCCGCGTCCACTACCACACATATCTCTTTTTTGTTCTCCACCTGCATGGAATTGACATAGGAAGCCCCCTCTCTTGCCACCACAAACATGGAAAACATTAATATTCCTGCCATCACCAGTTTCAAAATCCTGTTCTGTTTATCCGTCACGCCGCGCCTCGCTCAATATACTTTACTTCATATGTATGAAAAATGAGCCGGGGGTATACCCCGGCCCATTTGAATCTTACCGCCGCGTCCGTTTTTATTGCGCCGCCAGAAATTCAAGCGCCTGCTTTTGCAGCTCCTCATATACTTTTTGCGCGCCTGCCGCTTCCATCTTTTCTTTCATCTTTGCAATGTCCGCTTCCGGATTATCCGTAAATCCAAGCCCGAGAAGCTTATAATCCGTGTCGAAAATTTCTCCCATTGCGGCAATCTCATTTTTCACCGATTCGTCGTTAAACACAAAGGTCTGATAGCGCCCGCTTCTTGCCGTATCCTGCCAGTTTTTATTCATCTCTGTCAGGTTGGGGATGCCTCCCTCGATTACCCGCCAGTATGCGTCGTTCCTTACGCCCCAGTTGCAGTTGCCGTCATAAGCGTAATTCGTACTGTCAGGGAGAGATACCAACGCTCCGTCCCCCGACGCTTCCCAGTGCTTTCCTTCAATGCCATAGCAGAACAGACTGTTAACCTCCTCGTCATTTCGCAGATAATCAAGCGCCATCAAAGCTCTTTCCGGGTTTTTGGACTTGGAGAAAATGCTCATGCCGTTTGCCAGATAGGAATTTAATACCGGCGGCACGCCGTCCTGCGCGTCGAACACGCGGACGTCCCACTCAGGATGTTCGGCTGTAACGGAAGCGTACACGCTCTTTGCCGTGTTGGCGTTCATAAGCGCCAGAGCGGAACGTCCCGCCTGAAAGCTTTCCGTGTTATTCTGCGTGTTGACTACCGCGTTTTTGCTCCAAAAGCCTCTGTCCTTCCAGTCCTTTAAACGGGTAATCACATCCTGGAATGCCGGCTGGTCATAATTCCCAAGAACCGCCGCGCCGTCGTCGGCCTCGCCCACGCTTGCCATCACCTGCCAGGGACCAATATCGTCAACCTTTTCGCTGCTCTCCCAGTTGGCTTTTTTCCACATACGGTCGAAAATAAAAAGCTTGTCATAGTCGGAGCCTACGTCGATTGGAATCAGTGAGGGCTCGTTTGCCACAATTGCATCCATATAGCTTTCCGCCTCGTCCAGTGAGGAAACGGAAGTAATGCCGTACTTATCCATCAAATCCCCTCTTGCCATATAGACATAAGCGGTTATTTCCTTGTAATTCATGGGAAGCATATATACCTTGCCGCTTACCTTTGCCTGCTCCCACGCTTCGGGATACATTGTTTCCGCCGTCATTGGCGCATAGGTTTCCAGCGCTTCCTGTGTAATTTCATAAAATCCCTGCTTTGTCGCCTGCGCATTGTAAAAGCACCAGTCTGCCGTGTAGATAATATCCCAGTCCTCGCCCGAAGCAAAAATGAGAGGATACTTCTGCTCATATTCGCCCCAGCTCATAAACTTTACGTCAATGGTCGCATTGATTTCCGCCTTTAAACGTTCATTAATTTTGGCAAACACCTCATCGTTGTCCACAGGGCGGTCGCCAATCAGATACATTACCAATGTGACTTCCTCGGAAATATCTGGGCCGCCGCTTTCTTCCGCAGCCGGTTCCTCCGCGGCTGCCTGCTCACTTTCGGTCTCTCCCTGCGTCTGATTCGCCTCCTGGCCTGCCGCCTCGTCCGCAGCCTTCTGCCCGACGGAATCCTTAGAACCGCAGGCGCTCAGCATTGTAATCAGCATCGCCAGCGTCAGCAATAAAGCCATTACCTTTCTTTTCCTCTTTAACATAAATTTTTCCTCCTTCATATTTTAAAAATTTAACGTTTTCATATTTTTGCAGCGTCTATCCCTTTACTGCGCCGATGGTAACTCCCTTTACAAAGTACTTTTGCAAAAAAGGATAGAGCAGTACAATGGGGCCTGTTGCAACTACCGTCATGGCGAGCTTCATCGGCTCGCTGGGCACATCCGACGCCGGGATTCCGCTGCGGGCCGCCGCCGCGTTAATGGCCTGAGCCTTTGTCAGTATATTGTTTAAGTAATACTGCAGCGGGTAAAGCTCTCTTTTCCCTTCGTCCAGAAACAGCATGGCATTATACCAGTCGTTCCAGTAGTTAAGGGCAATAAACAACCCCACCGTGGCAAGCCCCGCCTTGCACAGAGGAAGCGCTATCCTGAAATACACCACCAAATCCCCCGCCCCGTCCAGCCGGGCGGACTCATATAACGAATCCGGAATATTCATCATGTAACTCTTTAAAATCAGCAGATACGTCACATTGACAAGTATGGGCAGAATCAATGCGATAATATTGTTGTGAAAATGCAGGTATTTGGTGTTAAATATGTACCACGGAACCAGACCTCCTCCGAAAATCGAAGTAAAATAAAAGAAAAACGATACCTGGTAACGATAGCGGAACTCCCTGTCCGCCAGCACATAAGCCGCCATACTGGTAATGAAAAGCCCCAGTCCCGTTCCGGCCGCCGTCACAAAAATCGTAACCCCATATGCCTGTAAAAGCTCTTCGGGAATCCGAAACAGCATCCGGTAGGCGTCGACCGAAAATTTTTCGGGAATCAGGCGGTAACCGTTAAGCTGAATAGACTGCTGGTCCGAAAACGAGCCGCTGACCACCAGCCAGAAGGGCAGCAGGCAGACAAGGGACAAAACTGTCAGCACCACAAAGGATATCATATTGAACGATATGCGGTCTGCGCCCGCCCGCCTTTTTTTCCGATGTTTCATTTTCTCCATGGCTCTCTCCTCTCATACGGCGCCCTGTCAGAACAATGCATAATCCGGTTCCACCTTTTTTACAATATAATTGGCCGCCAGAACCAGCACAAAGGAAATTCCCGACTGATAGAGCCCCGCCGCGCTGGTCATCCCGAATTCCTGCAGCGTCATCAGCGAACGCGTCACGTAAGTATCGATGACATCCGTCACATCCAGCACCATGGGATTATTCCCCGTCACCTGCCAGAACATCTGGAAATCGCCTTTCATAATGGTTCCGATTGCAAGCAGGAACAGGATGACTACCGTCGGTCTTATGCAGGGAAGCGTGATATAGCGTATCTTCTGCCACATAGTCGCGCCGTCCAAATCAGCCGCTTCAAACATTTCCCCGTCAATGTTCACGATGCTTGCCAGATACATTACCGTTCCGTAGCCCACATTTTTAAAGGCGCTCACGGCGACCAGAATCACCGGCCAGGCGCTTTTTGTGGAATACACATCCACCGGCTCCCTCCCCGCGCTCCTCAAAAAAGAATTAACCGCTCCGAATTCGTAATTAAAAAGGTTATAAACAAAGGCTCCCACTACCACCCATGAAATAAAATACGGCAAAAACATCACCGACTGAGTGATGCGCTTAAATACCTTTCCCGCCAGCTCACTGAGCAGAATCGCGCAGGTAATCTGCAGAAAAGTATTCACGCACAGAAACACAAGATTATAGAGAATCGTATTTCTTGTGGTCAGCCAGGCTTTTCCTGACTTGAAAAAATACTGGAAGTTTTCAAAGCCTGCCCAGGGACTTCCGAAAACCCCGTCGTGGTAATTGTACTTTTTGAAAGCAAGAACAATCCCTCCCATGGGAATATAGCACATTAAAATCACTACTGCCGCCGCCGGCAGAAGCATCAGCCATTTGGTCCGGTTATGACGCAAATCATATAAAAACGGATGTTTCCTGCTTTTCATAAATTGCTTCCCCCCTCTCGAAATCTCTTTGTATGCCCTTGCAGTTTTATCTTAGCAAAGACTCCAACCCAAAAACAATGGGACTAATTTTCGAAAGGGGTACAAAATTACGTTGTTTGCCATTTTGACTGCCTAAAACGGGATTTTGAATTGAAAATTTTAATATTTATGTATATTATTTATATAAAGAGCCGGATTTGAGAGGGATTATTGATGAATTTTACCGTATTGATTGTAGATGACGAATATATGCCGAGAAAAGTGCTGTGCGACCACCTTCCCTGGGACGCCCTGGGCGTAACCCGGATTTTTCAGGCATCCGACGGAGGAGAGGCAATAGACATGGCGCGGCAGCACCGTCCCGATATCGTAATCACCGATGTAAAAATGCCCCGTATGAACGGACTGCAGATGGCCGCCGCTATCCGTGAGTTCTGCCCCAGGAGCCAGTTTATCTTCTTAAGCGGTTATTCGGACAAGGAATATCTAAAGGGCGCTATTAAGCTGAAAGCCGCCAGCTATGTGGAAAAGCCCATCGATTTGGATGAAATCACAAAGGCTCTTAAGGATGTCATTGCAGATATTGAAAATACCGACAGCCGGGAAGCTTCCCGCAGGCTTTTTTTCCATGGCGGCCAGGAGCATGATACCCCTCTTGGAAGCGGCGTCTTTCAGGGCAGTCCGGCACAGCTTGACCTTCTTTCCGAATCCATCAGGGACCGGAAGGAAGCGGAGACAGAAAACACCCTGCGCAAAATGTACCGGGAAATCCGCCGGTTTGAGGGAACGGACCCGGCTTATCTGCGCCATTTCTACCGTCAGATTGTCCAGTTGTTTTTAAACGCCTCCGAAACCTGCAATATCACCGCCATCACCCGGAACGCCGATTACTATCTCTACACGGCGGCAGGCCAGGAGACTCTGGCGCAGCTATGGGATACTCTGCTCGAGCTCTCCCGCAAATATTTTTCCCTGCTTGTTTCGGAGGACATGGACATTGTTTCCCGTGTGGAACGCTATCTGGAGCAGAACTACAAAGACAGCGGCCTGACGGTTCAGGATATGGCTCTGGACCTTGGCTTCACCTATACCTATCTGTGCGCCGCCTACAAAAAAAGCTGCGACAAAACCATTAACCAGCGCCTCACACAGCTGCGCATCATGCATGCCAGGGAGCTTCTTTCCGGTTCCCAAAAGAAGCTTTACGAGGTTGCCAGAGCTGTAGGATATGCAGACGGAAAATATTTTACAAGACTGTTCACCCGCGAGGTGGGCCTTTCGCCTAAAGAATACAGGGAGAGACATCGACATGAAACATAAACCTGCTTTTTTCCGGCCTTTAAAAGGGGGAAGCCTTAAAACGAAGCTTTTGTTCGTTTATTTTCTGCTGGTAGTCCTTCCTCTTGGTTTTTTTACCGTTTATTCTTATATCCGCGTCTGGAATGTGATGCGAAGGCAGACCCTCACCGCCGCGCAGAATGCTTTTGATACCGCCTTCCTTTCCGTCCGGCAGGCTTTCGGGAAGCTGGACGAGGTTCTCGATATTCTTGTCCTGGACCCCATCGTCTACCATATGGCATCCAACAACCCGGACGACTATACTTATATCAGCCGTCTGGAGGACTCGGACCAGCTTGCCCTCACCTTTGAGCATTTATGCAACCTTTCCGGCCTTTCGCGTATCCGGCTGTATGCGGACAATGACTATCTGTACGCCTCCGGGCGCAACAACATTATCCAGCTGCGGGAGGTGTCGGACAGCGACTGGTATTCCTCTCTTTCCGCACAAAACGGCAGGATGTGGTTTGCTCCCTCCGATTTTTCAGACCAGCCTGCCGGGGAGCAGGCATGGTTTTCCTCCATGCAGGTGATTTATAATCCCCGCAATATCACAGAACCCCTTGCGGTTCTTCGGGCGGACGCGGATTTCTCCCATATCATCCGCCTTGCCCGGAACACCCCCATTACGGAAAACGGGATTCTGCTTCTGCTGCGTGAAAATGAGATTTTGTATCACTCCTCCGACAGTATCGCGTCCAAAGACCTTCATGCCCTTGCCGGAGAATTATCCTTCTCCGCAACCGGCGTCTGGGAGGTGGTGTCGATAGAGGGCCGGAACTATTATGTCCAGCAGCGCCCCCTGTCGATGGAAGGGTGGCGCATGGTTTCCCTCCTCCCCTTTGACGATGTTTTCCGTTTAAGCCGCGAGCTGCGTCTTGAAATGCTGGCGATTGTGCTGCTGCTCGGCGCCGCCGCCTATGTGCTCGCCGTCGCCGTCAGCAAATCCACCCTTGACCGTATTTCCCGTCTGGCCCGAACCATGCTGGCAGTAGAAAGCGGCAACGTGAAGGTGAGAATAACGCCCTCCGGCAATGACGAAATCGCGCAGCTCATGAAAAATTTTGACCAGATGATGATGCGTATCGATACGCTGATGGAGGAAAAGGTTCTTTACGGACAGCAGATAAAAAATCTGGAATTAAAAGCCCTCCAGGCGCAGATTAACCCGCATTTCCTCTATAATTCTCTGGATTTAATCAACTGCACCGCCATCTCCCATAATGTGCCGCAAATCAGCCGCATGGTACGGGCTCTTGGCCGTTTTTACCGGATTTCCCTAAGCAGCGGCAACGACTGTATTCCGCTGGCCGACGAAATCAGGCATGCGCAGCTTTATGCAGACATACAGAATATGCGGTTCGAGGACAGCGTATCGGTTCGCTGGGTTCTGGACGAATCCGCAAATGAATGTCTGATTATCAAAATTGTCCTGCAGCCCCTGATAGAAAATGCAATTATCCACGGTATTTTTGAGAAGCCGTCAAAAAAGGGCAGTCTTTGCGTCAGCACAAAACGGGAAAACGGCGTGGTATCTATCTCCATTGAAGACGACGGCGTCGGAATGGACGAAGAAACGCTGCGGAAAAACTTTGCTCCCGCCGCCTCCGGCCGGGTGGACGAGACCGCCGGGGGATACGGCGTCCGAAACATCTGCGACCGCCTGCATATTGCCTACGGCGCCCCTTACGGATTGTCCTGCAAAAGCACGCCGGGAAAAGGTACCTGCGTGACCATACTGATTCCCGCCATCCTTCCCGACGACGGCGAATAGGAAAGACACTTTCCCGCGGCATCCGCAAAATCTACATACAGGCATGCCGCCTGACTTGCTGCCTGCAGAAATGAATTTATCGCCACACCAGAAAGGAACTTACCATGAAATATTCTGTTTTTACCGACACGGACTGGATTTATCCCGATACCCCCCATAACGGCAATACCCGCCTTGCGCTCACCCTCCCCGCAGGAGGGCATTGCGGAGCCCAGATACTGGGAGAGGCTCCCTCCGCCCCTGTGCGTCTTACTTTTACCTGGCTGCAAAATGTATCCGGCCTGAGCGCACGACTTTTTTATCTTCTCCCCGTCGGCGTCAATGAAAATACCGACTGTAAATTTATGACTACTGCGGATTACGACCGCTGCCGGGAATTTGTCACGCGAAAGGCTCCCTTTGAAGTCTATGACGCCCTGCTGCCCATAGAAGATTCTGCTTTTGCAGAGGGTCATACTTTTGCAAAAAGGCTCGCCCTATACCTCTGCGTGGAGGCGGACGGCTCCGCCCCGCCCGGCAGTTATACCGGAGAGCTGTGTATTCTGGACGGCGCAGATGAAACGAAAATCCCTCTGCAATGCCGGGTAAGCTCCGCCAAAGTGCCGCCCCTTTCCTCCTGCCGCCTTGGAATGCTCAATTTTTTTGCCTACGATAATCTCGCCGCACAGCATCACGTGGAAAAAGCCGGCAGCGAATACTGGAGATTATTTGAAGCCTATGTGAAGGCGCAGATAGAGATGCGCTGTACCCACATTCTTCTCCCTCCGGGCGAAGCGGTTTTTAAAGACGGAAAGCTTGCGGGTTTTGATTTTTCCATGGCGGAACGCGCCGGTCAGATTGCCCGCTCGGCGGGAGCCAAATGGCTCTGCGGCGGCCCCGTGGCTCACTGGCACGACTGGGAGGATGCGGAATATTATCCTGAATGGGATACCCGCACAGGCGTCACCACACAGGAAGGCTATCTGCAGCTCCGGCTTTATTTTACCGGGTGGGCCTCCGTTATCGAGAGAAACCGCTGGAATCACTGTATGGTTCAGTCCCTTGCCGACGAGCCCCAGACCGCCAACGACGGCACCTACCGCATCCTTGCCGGAATATTCCGCAGATTCCTCCCCGGAATTCCTGTCATTGACGCTGTGGAAACCACAAATTTGGGCGGCGGAATCGATATCTGGGTGCCCAAACAGGATACCTACGAAAAATGGCGGGCCGAGTATGAAAGGCTCAAAGCCGCCGGTGAAGAAATGTGGTTTTATACCTGCGCTTTTCCCGCCGGCCCCATTATGAACCGCAGCATGGATTTGCCTCTCACCGTAAGCCGCCTTCTCCTCTGGATGGGAGTGCGCTATCGGCTCTCCGGCTTTCTGCACTGGGGCTTTAACTATTACATCGGCAGCGATATCTGGCACAGCGCCTGCTGCCCCCACAAGGGCGCGCTGCTGCCCGCCGGAGACGCCCACATCGTATATCCCGGCAAAAACGGTCCCTTAAAGAGCATGCGCTTTGAAGCCCAGCGCGCCGGCGCAGAGGATTACGAACTCCTTGTGCAGGCGGCGGAGATTTCCCCTGAGGAGACAGACCTTCTTATACAAAGCGTCTGCAAAGATTTCCGTACCTACACCCGGGACGGAAGCGCTCTGCTGCGCACAAGGGAAAGGCTGCTTGCCATGCTGGAATGAAGCCGGTTTCCGTCTCATGTACGCAGGAAGCGGGCGCCGCGCTTCGCAGACCCGCTTCTCATAGCAAAAGCGGCCCTCTTTGGGCCGCTTCCTTCATTTCCCGTTATCTGTTCAGATATACCTCAATTATATCCCATATTTCCGGCTTTTCAAATCCCAGCCGCCAGCCTGCCACGCCGCCAATCTGATATTTCTCCATAATATTCAGCTTGACCTCCATGGAACGCTCGTCCTCAAGCCATACCTGGAACAGGCTTCCGTCTTCCGTGCACTCCCCGTAATTCTGGCAGGTCTCCTCATCCCATTCCACAGACATGCCGTGCGCTCTGACAAACTCCTCGGCCGCCTCCATGCCTACCGCCTGACTGCCGAGCTCCGCTCCCTTTGTCTCCCAGATTCTTGTGTAAAAGGGAACCGCGTTAATCACCTTATTAGCCGGTACCTGCTCTACTGTTTTCTGAATTCCTTCCTCCACAAAATTAATAGACGCAACGCTTCCCGCCTGATTGCTTCCCGAATAATGCTCATCATACCCCATAATAATGACATAGTCGGCAACCACGCCCTGTTCTTCTCTGTCGTAATGGTCCGTATAGCCTGTGGGCACGTAGTTATCCACGGAAAGCACAATACCGTTTGCCCTGCAGGGAATCGACAGCTCCCTGATAAACTCGATGTAATGCTCCCCGCAGTCCATGCTTATCTGCTCAAGGTCCACGTTGATTCCGTCAAGCCCGTAAGCCAGCGTCGTCCCCACCAGATTGTCAATCAGCCTTGCCCTGTTGGTAGTGGAAGAAAGCAGCCCGTACATATCAATGCTGTCCGCGTACTCGATATTTTCCACAAGTCCCCATACCTCAAGCCCCATGCCATGGGCCTTATCCACGTAGTCCTGGCTTGCAAAGCTGACAAAACCGCCCTCGCTGTCATTTAACTTAAACCATGTGGGAGAAATCACATTCAGCCCCTTCGTGTTTGCAACCGCCTCCGAAAGGGTGTCGTTTCCGCCGACTCCCCCTATTACATGCCAGCCAAGATTAATCTTATGGTCCCTTGTAATGCTGGTGTACTCCGGCTCCACATAATCGGTCACCGGTATGGGAGCTTCCGCCGCCTCATTCTCAAGCCGCTTGTTTTCCACATATCCGATGATGGAATCGCCGGTTTTCACCTTGCTCCAGCTTTCCATTTCTTCCAGTATAACGACCTTATCCCCGGCCGTCATATCCTTTAGGATTTCGCTCTTGACTCCTCCTAAAACCCTTACCGCGGTATCCTTGTTAATCTCCGCCACGGTGCGCTCGTTCCACCGGGTATAAATCTGGAGGCGGTTCGGTTCCCCGAAGCCTTCATAGGAAAAATTTGCATAATTCTTCACAAAATCTATTGCAAGATACAGGACGTCGCCCTCATATCTGGCCGGAACATACGGCAACTCCTCCGTTCCGCTTTTGCCGCTCACCTCGCTGCTGCCGATAACCGTGCGGACAATATCGTCGGGAAGCGTATACAGCAAAAGCCCTTCCCCCCTGTCCTCGTAAAAACGGTCGTTAAAATATTTATGGACTGTAGCCAAATCCAGATAATAGGCATTGTCAAAAAGCCTTGCCCTCTCCTCAATCAGCTCATCCTGCAGAATAATCGCCACATCCGATTCCCCGTTCATCTGAAAATAAGCGGACAAATCAGCCCTCTCCTTAGAATAGGAATATCTCTCAAACAATGCCGCTCCCACGCTCACGCCTCCTATTACAATAATAAGGACGATTGCAATCAGTACGGGTATTAATTTTTTCTTCATCCTGTGACCTCCAATCGCCCTATATTATAGCAAACAAATCAGGTACCGTCATTATTAATTTTGACTTTTTACAACATTTTATGCCTGACGGAACACCGGAAACTCCTCATCGTTCCAGGGGGCTGTCTGTCCGGGCAATTCCGCGGCGTCCGCAGGCGTTCTGCAGGAGGCTGTTACTTCATATAAATCTTATCGTATCTGATTTCCTTTACCCTGCCGCTCTCGTCAGTCACATAATCGGGCATATAAACGGTATCTTCGTTGATACAGTGCCTTACAATATACTCCGATGTGGCCAGCCTGCCGTTGACGTACAGCTTAACGCCCTCTCTTTCCATTTCCTCAAGCCTTACTCTGAGCGGCTTCGGGCTTCTCTCATCCTTTGCAGTCATGATTTCTCCCATCTGTCCCGGGATTTATTTCCTGGCATCCTCCAAAAGGCATCCGTGATATGTCATGTCAGAGAGATAAATTAATCCCGAAACCGATTATAGTTTTCATTTTAATGACGATACTAAAAAGGTAAGATGCCGGATACGTATCTAAGTTTAAATAAATTACCGCTGCGAACACCTAAATAGGATTGAATTATAATTAGTGAAAATCTATAGAAATATTCGCGACAAGCACAAAGCCTGTAAGACTTCCCTTCATAAAAATAAGTAGAAATTCCTGTATCGATTGACTGCGGGGCCGTAAGCCCGAAGGGAATAGACGGCTCTGCCGGGGCATACAATACATTACTACAGCGATTTGCTGTGAAAAAAATTGCTGCGTCTTGTCGGTCTGCGGTGGTAATAAATCCGCAGTATGCCCTGACAGGCCTCCTGATTTTATTCATTTAGATTAGTATGAAATTATAAAGTACATGCCTCCTTCCGATACTGATTTATCCGGAAGCATCTTACAGGACAAATTATAGTATTAATTACCAGATTTTTCAAGTATAAAACGCATTTATTTATTAATTTTTAACAAAAACGTTAGAAATCATTTACACACTGGCAGATTATTAAATTTTTTTAAACTGTTTTTCTGACCTATTGACTTAATTTCGCCTAAAGTATAATATATTTTTAAGTGACTCTTAATTGTCACCAAACGGAAGGATAACAGTATCTTAATAGTAGGGATGTGATAAATTATGAAAATCGAAAAAGTTAATGACCATCAGATTCGCTGTACCCTCACAAGGGAGGATTTGGCCGACAGGGAATTAAAGCTCAGCGAACTTGCTTACGGTACCGAAAAGGCAAAAGATTTATTCCGTGACATGATGCAGCAGGCATCCTTTGAATTTGGATTTGAAGCGGAAGATATTCCATTAATGATAGAAGCAATTCCTCTGAATTCAGAGTGCATTGTCCTGATTATTACCAAGGTGGAGGACCCGGACGAACTTGACACGCGCTTTTCAAAGTTTGCTCCCTCCGTCCACTCGGACAGCAGCGCCTTAGACGAGGTTCTCGATACCATCGCGGAAGGCGCCGACGACGTCCTGGACCTGTTCCGCAAAATTCAGAACGGAAAGACCGGAGGCACCGCCACCCAGAATGGCGCTGCGGCGTCCGGCAGTAACGCCGAGCTTGAAAACGCCAAACGTTCCTTCAAGGACGCCCTCCAGAAAAAGCTGTCCGACGCGGCGGCCACGATGGACCTCACAAGGCTATATTCCTTTGACAGCTTAAGGGAGGTAATCGCTTCGGCCCACGTACTTGCAAACTTTTATAACGGCGTCAATTCCTTATATAAGCAGGAGGATGGTTCATATATTCTGGTTCTGTCCAAAAGCGGACACACACCCATTGAGTTTAACAAGGTGTGCAACATTCTCTCCGAATACGGCAGTTCCGTCAAATCGGTTCCGTCTTCCGATGCCTATCTGGAAGAACACTTCGAGCCGCTAGTTAAAAATACGGCGTTGCAGTCATTATCCTGCGTTTAGTCGGCAAACCGGCCGGATACCCTATGGTATCCGGCTTTTATTTCTGCGGGCAACGCTCCGGGCGGGTATGCCTGCATACGCATTGGCCGACTTCAGCAAGGGTCCTGTTTCTAAAGCGCTGTCGCACTATTTGCTTAATATTATCCAATATTTAGTAAATAGTGCCCAGTTCTTTTTTTTACGCAAAAATGCTTGGTTTTTGTCGGCGCTTTTGATAAAATGAGTTGCTGATTAATTCGAAAGGAGTTCAATTATGAAAAATTCAAAACGCATACTGCGCGCCCTGCGTATCGACGCGGCGGTTTTGTCGCTTTGCTTTCTGCTTATGCCGGCCATTGCATTTGCGGCGCAGGAGGAGGCGTCCGAGCTGCCTTCCATGTATGCAACCTTCTGGGCTCTTGTGCCCCCTGTGGTTGCAATTGTGCTGGCTCTTATCACAAAAGAGGTTTACAGCTCGCTCTTTGTGGGAATTCTGGTCGGCGGCCTGTTCGTCTCCGGCTTTTCCTTTGAAGGCACCATCACACACATATTTAACGACGGCTTTGCCGCCGTGCTCTCCGACAGCTACAACGTCGGCATCCTGATATTCCTTGTGGTTCTCGGCGCTATGGTAAGCCTGATGAACCGTGCCGGCGGTTCTGCCGCTTTCGGGCATTTTGCCAAAGAAAAAATCAAAAGCCGCGCGGGAGCCCAGCTTGCAACCGTAGCCCTGGGCGTACTTATTTTCATAGACGATTATTTCAACTGCCTGACCGTGGGCAGCGTCATGAAGCCCGTAACCGACGAGCATAAGGTTTCCCGGGCAAAGCTTGCCTACCTGATTGACGCCACGGCTGCGCCTGTCTGCATCATTGCACCCATTTCTTCATGGGCCGCCGCAGTATCCGGCTTTGTGGAGGGGGAGGACGGATTTTCCATTTTTATCCGGGCGATTCCCTATAACTATTACGCCCTTTTAACAATTGTAATGATGATAGCCATTATCCTGCTGAATATCAATTACGGTCCCATGCGCGCCCATGAAGCCAACGCCTTAAAGGGGGATTTGTTTACCTCGGGCAAGGCCGCGGCCTCCAACGAGAAAATTCCCGTTAACTCAAAGGGTAAAGTGATTGATTTGGTCATTCCCATCATCACCCTGATTGTCTGCTGTGTAATCGGAATGATTTACACCGGCGGTTTCTTTGAGGGCGAAGGCTTTGTAACCGCTTTTTCCAACTCGGACGCTTCCGTCGGACTTGCCCTTGGAAGCATCTGCGCAATGCTGATTACGATTATTATTTATTTAATAAGAAGGGTGCTCTCCTTTGGAGAATGTATGGAATGTCTGCCTGACGGATTCAAGGCCATGGTTCCGGCCATTTTGATTCTGACCTTTGCATGGACCTTAAAGGCGATGACGGACAGCTTAGGCGCCGCCGAATTCGTTGCCGCCGCCATGGAACAGAGCGCCGGGGCTCTCATGAACTTCCTGCCCGCCATCATTTTCCTTGTAGGCTGCTTTCTTGCTTTTTCAACGGGAACCTCATGGGGCACCTTTGGCATCCTGATTCCCATTGTGGTTGCGGTGTTTGCAAACTCCAACCCTCAGCTTATGATTATTTCCATTTCCGCCTGTATGGCCGGCGCCGTATGCGGGGACCACTGTTCTCCCATTTCGGACACCACCATTATGGCGAGCGCAGGCGCACAGTGCGACCATGTAAACCATGTCTCCACCCAGCTTCCCTACGCACTGACGGTAGCCGCCGTTTCCTTCGTTACATATCTGGTGGCCGGCTTTGCGCAAAATCCGTGGGTTCCGCTTCCGGTGGGAATCCTGCTGCTTTTGCTCTGCCTGGTTTTAATTAAAAACTTCGGCAATACAAAGGAAGCGTAAAAACGCCTCTGCAGTCAAAGAGGTGCTCCGCATCCGCCTGACTCATTGCCCGCGGGAATAAATTTCAAAGGGATGCCGCATGAGAACACATTTTCTCATACGGCATCCCTTAATTCATCAGAGCATAAAAGCGGCACGCTTCGTAAACTGCCTGCTGTTATCCTACAGCGCCTCGATTTTGCTCATCAAATCTTTGATATCCATCCCATGCACCATGGCCGCCTCCTCAAGGCTTTCCGCCTGTGCGGACGGGCATCCCAGACAATGCATTCCCGCTTCCATAAGAACGGGAGCCACGTCAGGATTTGTTCTCAAAATTTCACCGATTGTCATTTCTTTTGTAATTGCTGCCATATAATATAACCTCCTTCACCTCGTTAAGCATTCGTCTACCGCCGGCCGACCCATTACAGAATTTGTCAGTCCCGCGGTCGTTACCAGTATAATACTTTGCCCGATTTCTGGCAAGCCTAAACCTTGCGAAGATGCGGAAACACTATTTACAAAAAAATCATAATATTACCTTAAATTTCATGCTTTGTTTATAAAAAAGTACACTCTCAACCTTGACTCATTATGACCTTGTAACATATAATGAGGGTACGGCAATCGCATAGTTTTATGCACAATTATATCAAATAAATCTAAATCGAGGAGGCTTATGCAAATGAAACCAGAATGGACAGATTTTGTAGGCGGCAAATGGGAAAATGAAGTCAATGTACGTGATTTCATCCAGAGAAACTATCATCCTTATGACGGTGATGAATCTTTCCTTGCCGAAGCTACACAGGACACAAAAGATTTATGGCAGATGGTACTTGACCTGCAGAAAAAAGAGCGCGAGGCAGGCGGCGTTCTTGACATGGATACCAAGGTTGTATCTACAATTACTTCACACGGCCCCGGTTATCTGGACAAATCCAAAGAAAAAATCGTTGGTTTCCAGACGGACAAACCTTTCAAACGTTCCCTTCAGCCTTACGGCGGTATCAGAATGGCAGAGAAAGCCTGCTCCGACAACGGCTACGAAGTAGACCCTGAAATCAGCGAATTTTTCTCAACACACAGAAAAACACACAATGCCGGATGTTTCGACGCTTACAATGCCGAGATGAGAGCATGCCGTTCCGCACACATCATCACAGGTCTTCCTGATGCTTACGGACGCGGCCGTATCATCGGCGACTACAGACGTGTTGCTCTGTATGGTATTGACAGACTGATTGAAGACAAACAGGCTCAGAAGGATTCCACCGGACGCGTTATGACTGATGACGTGATTCGTCTCCGTGAAGAGCTCTCCGAGCAGATGATTGCTCTTAAACTGATGAAGGAAATGGCTGCTTCCTATGGCTGCGATATTTCCAAGCCGGCTTCTAACGTTAAGGAAGCTATCCAGGCGACTTATTTCGGATATCTGTGTTCCGTTAAGGAGCAGAACGGCGCCGCTATGTCCCTTGGACGTACATCCACTTTCCTTGATGTTTACGCTGAGAGAGACCTTGCAAACGGAACCTTCACAGAAAAAGAAATTCAGGAATTCGTTGACCACTTCATTATGAAGCTGCGCTGCGTAAAATTTGCACGTACTCCCGAGTACAACCAGATTTTCGCCGGCGACCCCGTATGGGTAACCGAGTCTCTCGGCGGTGTTGGCGTTGACGGACGTCCCATGGTAACAAAGATGAGCTTCCGTTACCTGCACACCCTGACCAACTTAGGTCCCAGCCCCGAGCCGAACCTTACGGTTCTCTGGTCCACCAGACTTCCTGAAAACTGGAAGAAATACTGTGCAAAGATGTCTATCCAGACCTCTTCTATCCAGTATGAGAACGACGACCTCATGAGAGTAACCCACGGCGACGACTATGGTATCGCATGCTGCGTATCCTCTATGGTTATCGGTAAGGAAATGCAGTTCTTCGGCGCAAGAGCAAACCTTGCAAAATGTCTGCTTTACGCTTTGAACGGCGGTGTTGACGAAGTTACCAAGAAACAGGTTGGCCCTAAATACCGTCCTGTTACAGGCGACGTTCTTGATTACGACGATGTTTACAGCAAGTTCATCGATATGATGGAATGGCAGGCTGACGTATATGTAAATACTCTGAATATTATTCACTATATGCATGACAAATACTGCTATGAGAGAGCTGAAATGGCACTCCATGACAGAGACGTTAAGCGCTACTTCGCAACTGGTGTTGCCGGACTTTCCATCGTTGCCGACTCCTTATCAGCAATTAAGTATGCCAAGGTAGAAGTAATCAGAGACGAAGACGGCATTATTGTTGACTTCAAGACAACCGGTGACTTCCCTAAATACGGAAATGACGATGACCGTGTAGACAGCATTGCCCAGGAAGTTGTTCACAAATTCATGACGGCAATCAGAAGACATCACACCTACAGAAACGGTGTTCCCACCACATCCATTCTTACCATTACGTCTAACGTAACCTATGGTAAGGCAACAGGTAACACGCCTGACGGACGTAAGAAAGGCCAGCCTTTCGCTCCCGGCGCAAACCCGATGCACGGACGTGACACTCACGGCGCTGTAGCTTCCTTATCTTCCGTATCCAAGCTTCCTTTCAATGATGCGCAGGATGGTATCTCCAATACCTTCACCATCATCCCCGGAGCTCTTGGCAAAGAAGACCAGGTATTTGCAGGCGATATTGAAGTAGATTTAAATAAATAAATTATTGTAAAATTCCGGGAGGTACAATGCAATGGACAATGAAAAAATGGTTGACGACCTTGTAAAAATGCTGGATTCCGGCATGGCTATGGGCGTAGGCCATGTAAATGTGGACTACGACGAAACCGAAGAAAACTCAAAAAGTGTTCAGACCATGGGATGTACGGACTGCTCCAGAACCCCTCTGGCATGCAGCGTACCTACCCTGGAAGACGGTTTGGACGATTTTCATTAAAATAAGACAGGAGGCAGATTACCATGGCAAACACAGCTCAGGTAGACAACTTAGTATCATTATTAGATGGCTACGCAACAAAAGGCGGACATCATCTTAACGTAAACGTATTAAACAGAGATACATTATTAGATGCTCAGAAGCATCCCGAGAATTATCCTCAGCTTACAATCCGTGTTTCGGGATATGCCGTAAACTTCATTAAGCTTACACCGGAACAGCAGGCTGACGTTATTTCCCGTACATTCCATGAGTCAGTTTAAATCATATTTGATTTCATTGGAATATAAATGACAGTCTTTGGGCTGCCGCAAATAATATTTAATTTGCGGCAGCCCTTAATTTAATCTTTTTTTGAATATCTTTTTATCAATATTTATCTGTTAAAAATCAGTCTTCCAGTATTTTCCGTATTTTGCGTTAAATTTGCTTAATGGCTTACTCCGGCCTCCATCATATATTGAATAAAATCCGGTGTATCCGCCGGATTGGACAGCCCGATATGAAGCCCTGACTGTCCGGGAGACATAACCTGAAAAAGCTGTTGAGCGGCATGACTTTGTTTTAAGTCCAGACGGCTTCCGTCCGGCAGATACAGCATTACTTCTCCCCGGCTTTTCTTTACCAGACTGATAAAATCTCCTGCATCAGGAATAGAAAAAATTTTCAACGCTTTGCCCTCCTTATACTCACCTTTTTATTGTAGATTCATATTAAGACAAAACTAAAAGAAATCATATAATTTTTCAGACTTATAGTAGTATTATCTCGCCAATTATTATATACTGGTCATATACTGAATGTTGCGGGGAGAATATAATATGCAGACGTTTATTACGGACCAGAATCATGTGGAAAAGATAGACGGCATGACCACAGAGTTTCCTTACTGTATGCATGAGCGGAATATGACTGATTTTGTTGTTCCCTGGCACTGGCACGAGGAGCTGGAATTAGGATATGTGGAAAAGGGGGTCAGCATAATACGGACCCTCCATCAGGAATATACCGTCCATCAGGGAGACGGTTTCTTTATTAACACAAATGTTATGGATACGAAGCTCAACGGAAATATGGGGAAAACCGCTCTTGAAATCAACCACATTTTTCATCCCGTCTTTATCGGCGGGCATTTCGGAAGCCGGATTACCGCAAAATATCTGAATCCGATTCTTCATAATCAGCAGATTTCTGTCCATGTCATTCGCAGAGGCTCGAAGGAAGCGGATGCGGTTCTTGACCAGCTTGTGCTTTTAAGGGAAATGAACCACAGGCCGAATCAGGAAATACTCATCAGAAATACGCTGTCCTCGACATGGCTGCTGCTTCTTGAGGAAATCGAAAAACATTTTGAGGCGCCGCAGCTTATAGAAACAGAGACACAGAACCGCATCAAAAGTATGCTGTCCTATATTCACAGAAATCTGGGAGAGAAAATCACCCTGCAGGAAATTGCAGCCGCCGCAAATATTTCCGGGAGAGAAGCAAACCGCATTTTTCAGAAAACCATACGGCAGACGCCTTTTGAATATCTGATGAGCTGCCGCTTAAGCAGCGCGAAGGAGCTTCTCTCCCGCTCGGACCTTTCCATTACGGAAATCAGCTATCGCTGCGGCTTTTCAGACAGCGCTTACATGGGCAGGCAATTCCGAAAAGCCTGCGGCATGACGCCTAAAGAATACCGCCAGAGGAAACAGTCCGGCGCCTCTGAAACTGCGGTTTACACCTGATTTTCATGGTCATACGGCTTTTCCTCCCTCTGAAATTCCAGGATATCTCCCGGCTGGCAGTCCAGTACATCGCAGATTGCGTTTAAAGTGGAAAATCGGATTGCGCTGACTTTGCCGGTCTTGATATTGGAGAGATTCACATTGGCAATCCCTACCTTTTGCGCAAGCTCGTTTAAGGATATCTTTCTGTCCGCCATCACGCGGTCCAGCCTCAATATTATCGCCATTTACTCTCCCTCCCTGTGCTTACAGAGTTTCGTCCGACTGTTTTTGCAGCTCGCAGCCATACTCAAAAATATTAATCACACACCATGAC
This sequence comes from uncultured Lachnospiraceae bacterium, assembly GCA_910577275.1. Taxonomy (GTDB): domain Bacteria; phylum Bacillota; class Clostridia; order Lachnospirales; family Lachnospiraceae; genus Suilimivivens. The sequence continues at coordinate 248,982 of CAJTMW010000003.1, read as the reverse complement.
GCCATCGCAACAACCAGAGCTATTCCAAGGCCGGACTGCGCCGTATATATGACTATCAACACCAGTGCAATTTTCAAATTTTTGAGGATTCCCGGCCGGAAAGGAGAGTAGCTTTCCATAAAATCCCTAAAAATCCTGCTCACAAAATGCAGTACAAGGGCCAGCAAAATCACGGTAATCCCAAATATAATCACGTAAATCCCTATTGCCAGCGCATAATTTCCTTCCTCTATCAGCCTTCTCCCCAGGTCCCGTTCAAAGATGCTTTCAAAGACTGCCAGCTCCCTCTCCTTTATCACTCCATCCTCGAACGCTCTGCCAAGGCTCTGGTTCAAAACCCCGCCCAGTCCTATGACAAGCATTCCTGCCAGTATGGTCAGCATGGAACATACCATAAGAAATACCTTTGCAATATTGGTTACAACGTAAGCCGCTTTACTGCTTTTCTTTATTTTTTCTATCTTTGTATTACTTTCACCCATCTTTTTCTCCCTTTCCTCTTTAAATTCTCATATATACATGATTGAAGAATCCTTCCTTTTATCCATAGCTTACTCGCAATATTTATGTTTGTCAATATATTTTTAATGTTTATCATTAATTATTTTATATTTTTCATAATATCATGAAGAAGAATGCCAAAAATGGCAGCCTGAAGGTATCGGATTTTCTTATTGGAATTTCCAATGCTATTTGATATACTATACAGGTAAAGAAAGGAGATTTTACTATGCAAGGCAGAATTCACTCATTAGAAAGCTTTGGAACCGTAGACGGACCGGGAACGCGTTTTGTCGTTTTTGTACAGGGCTGTCCCATGCGCTGCGCCTACTGCCATAATCCCGATACCTGGGCCATGACCGGCGGTACCATGATGGAGCCGGAGGAGATTTTCGAACAGTATCAGCGAAATAAAGATTTTTATAAAAACGGAGGCATCACCGTTACCGGAGGCGAGCCCCTGATGCAGGTGGATTTTCTTATCGACCTTTTCACCATTGCAAAGCAGCATAATGTGCATACCTGTATTGACTCCTCAGGCATTGCCTTTAAACCGGACAATAAGCCCTTTATTGAAAAGCTGGACAGGCTTATGAAGCTCACCGACCTGGTAATGCTGGATATCAAGCATATCGACCCTGTTAAGCATAAGGAGCTGACCGCCCAGCCAAACGACGGCATTCTGGCCTTTGCCTCCTACTTGAACGACAGGCACGTGGATATGTGGATTCGCCATGTGGTAGTTCCGGGCATCACCGACGACGAGGAATATCTTTACAAGCTCGGCTACTTTATCGGTCAGTTTTCCAATTTAAAGGCTCTTGACGTGCTTCCCTACCATACGATGGGCGAAAGCAAATATGAAAAGCTGGGGATTCCCTACAAGCTGGCCGGCGTTCCCGCAATGGAAAAGAGTAAAATCCCCGAGAAAAAAGAGGCCATTTTAAACGGCATCCGAAGACGCCGGGAAGAAAAATCCATGTAATGATTTTCCATTGGATTTCCTGTAATTTTGCGGATTTTATGCTTGTATTCCCTATGGTTTTATATTAGAATAAATAGAAAGAATTTGAACATAATTTAAGGAGGATATTATCATGGCATATGTAATCAGTGACGCTTGCATTTCCTGCGGTGCCTGTGCAGGACAGTGCCCCGTGGGCGCTATCAGCGAAGGAGACGGCAAATTCGAAATTGATGCTAACACATGCATCAGCTGCGGCTCCTGTGCCGGCGGATGCCCTGTTGGCGCTATTTCCGAGGAATAAAAATAGCGGATATATGTAATTACGCAGTTAAATGCTGCTGCATTAAGGCTATCTTGTTTTACATCCTTAATGCAGCAGCATTTATATTTCCTATTTTTTTCTCAAAAATCCCTTTGACGCCCCGCGTGCTTTCTCCTTGTCGTCGTCCGCTTCCGCCGCTTTCACGGAAGCCCCTTCCGTCCCCTTGCGCAGCTGCTCTTTGCGCAGCTTCCTTCCCCTTCTTCCCTTTTGATTATAGGAACGAAGCAGCTCGTCAATCTGGCGGTAATGCTCCTCCTGCCTGTTTACCCGCTCCTCCTCGCGAAGGTCTTCTCTCTCCTCTAAAAGTCTGAACTGGTAATCCAGCTCCTTTAGCAGGCTTTCCTTTATTTCCTGGCAAATCTCCTGATTATTGCACTGTACCGCATCGGCAATCATATCCTTTAACAGCTGCTGCAGCCGGAAGCTTTTCTGCTCCCTGCTCTCCTCTGTCACGGCCGCCGCCTTTCCGTCCACAGGAAGAAATTCCCCCTTTTTCACCATTACCACATGGCGCTTTGCCATATCCATTTCCCCCTGAGAGGTTGTCCCCTGCATTTCCGGTATTCCCTGCATGTCCATTACTCCTTTCTCTGCGTTTGTTATTCTTTCATACAAAAATACGGGCGCCTGCAAATTTCCGTTTTTCAGCACATGGCGAATTGCCTTGAGCTGCAATCCCTGTTCCTTTAATTCCTTTACTCTTCTGAATCTTGCAATATCTTCTTCCGTATAATAGCGATGGCCCATCTCATTTCTTTTCGCCGGTATCTCAAGCTCCTCCTCCCAGTACCTGAGCACATGAGCCTCTACCTCCACCTGCTTCGCCGCATCTGAAATCATATAAATTCTTTCCGCCTGTGTCATACCCTAACCCCTTTCCTTGTTTTTTCTCAACGCTGCACTTTATAGAAGCAAAACAAAAAAGAAGACAACTTTAATAAGCCTGTCCTCTTTTGTATGTGTATAATATATATGAAATTTTATTTCTGCAGATTGGCAAACTTCGTAAAATCCGGCAGCCACGCCAGCTCCACCGTTCCAATGGGACCGTTTCTCTGCTTGGCTATGATAATCTCCGAAATGCCCTTTCTTTCCGTGTCTTTGTTATAATAATCGTCCCTGTATATAAACATGACGACGTCCGCATCCTGCTCGATGGCGCCGGATTCGCGGAGGTCGGAAAGCATGGGTCTGTGGTCGGGACGCTGCTCCACCGCACGGGAAAGCTGTGATAATGCCACTACCGGTACCTTCAGCTCCCTTGCAAGGGCCTTTAAGGAACGGGAAATATCCGATATCTCCTGCTGTCTGGAATCAGAGCCTCTTCCGCTCCCGCTCATCAGCTGCAGGTAGTCTATGATAATCAGTTTCAGGTCATGCTCTAACTTATACTTTCTGCACTTGGAACGCATGGTGGGAATGTTGATTCCCGGTGTGTCATCAATAATCAGGTTGGACTTTCCAATCACCCCGGCGCTTTCAATCAGCTTTTCCCAGTCCATATCGGAAAGGTTGCCTGTACGCAGCTTCTGGGAATCCACCCGGGACTCCATGGAAAAGAGACGGTTTACCAGCTGCTCCTTGCTCATCTCCAGACTGAATATCGCCACCGTATGATTCAGCTTAAAGGCGACATACTCTGCAATGTTAAGGACAAACGCCGTTTTTCCCATAGAGGGCCTTGCGGCAATCAGTATCAAATCGGCCGGCTGCATACCGGCAGTCTTGTAATCCAAATCAATGAAGCCGGTTGCAATGCCCGTCACGTTTCCGTCGTTCTTTGAAGCCTTCTCAATCTGGTCCATGGCGTTCATGACAATCTGTCTGATAGGGACGAATTCCCCCGTGTTTCTCCTCTGCACCAAATCAAAGACCCGCTTTTCCACATCCTCCAGTATCGCTTCAAGGCTCTCCTTACCCGCATAACAGGTATTGGCAATCTCCTCGTTAAGCCGTATCAGCCTGCGCAGCGTTGATTTCTCCGCAACGATATTGGCATAGTATTTGATATTTGCCGAGGTGGGAACCGACGTTACCAGATTCCCTATAAACTCAAGGCTGCTTACCTCCGGTGGTACATCCTTTTCACGGAGCCTGTCCTGGAGAGTAACCAAATCCACCGGCTTCCCCTCGTCGCTCAGTTCCGTCATGGAGTCGAACACCACTCCGTACTGTCTGTTGTAAAAATCATCGCCGCATATGATTTCGGAGGCTGCCATAATGGCTTCCCCGTCCATAATCATGGCGCCGATTACCGACTGTTCCGCTTCTATGCTGTGCGGTAATATCCGCTTTAAAAGCGTTTCCTCCGTTTCTGCCATCGATATTTAACCTTTCGCCTCCGTCACTTTCACTTTCAGCTTGCCCGTAACCTTAGGGTGCAGCTTTACGGCAACCTCAAAAACGCCAAAGCTCTTTATCGCCTCCGGCAGGACAATTTTCTTCTTGTCAATTTCCTTGCCGCACTGGTCCTTGTATCCCTGAGCGATTTCCTTTGAGGATACAGAGCCGAAAGTTCTTCCTCCTTCGCCTGCTTTGATGGATAAAACCACCTCGTCCTCCTCCATTGCCCTGGCAAACTCCTGTGCCTTTTCAAGCTGCTCCTGGGCAATTTTTTCCTGATTTGCCTTCTGGAGCTTCAAGTCGTTCATATTCTTATTGCTGGCCTCGATGCCAAGCTTCCGGGGCAGAATATAATTCCTTGCGTACCCGTCGCTGACTTCCACTACGTCTCCCTTTTTTCCGAGACTCTTTACGTCCTTTGATAAAATTATTTTCATCTTATTTAATCCTCCTGTGTTTAATCTATCACCAAATCGCCCTCGTTAATCATCTTGTCCAGAGTCCCTTTCAGAAGCCCGATTCCTTCAAAAACGGAGACGCCGCTAAGCTGGCACCCGGCGATTCCCAGATGGCCTCCGCCGCCCATTTTCTCCATAATCACCTGTACGTTGACCTCGTCTATGGAACGCGCGCTGATAAACACCTGATTCTGGTAGTCTGTCAGGACGAAGCTGGCCTTCACGCCTTTAATGTTGAGCAGCTCGTTGGCCGCCTGCGCCCCTACAATCGTAGGGCTTTGTATGTTTTCACTTTTACAGATAGAAATTGCAAACGCATGCTTATAAATTTCCGCCTGGCTGACAGCGTCCGCCTTGGTCTTGTATTCGATGGCGTCCTCCCGAAAGAGCTTGCGCACCTTCGTCACATCCGCGCCGTTCCTGCGCAGAAACGCCGCCGCCTCAAAGGTTCTCACGCCTGTTTTGGCAGTAAAATTATTGGTGTCAATCATCATGCCCGAGTACATACAGTTGGCTTCCTCCGCGGTAATCCGAATGCTCTCACCGATATACTGCAAAATTTCCGAAACCATCTCGCAGGTGGAAGAAGCATAGGCCTCCACATAGGAGAGGGTTGCGTTTTCAACCGCCTCCGAGCCCTGCCTGTGGTGGTCGAGCACCACAATGGACTTACAGATGCGAAGCAGCTCCGGGCACTCCGTGATGCTTGGCTTATTCACATCCACCACCACCAGAACGGTATTGCTCCCGGCAAGCTCCATGGCCTGCTGGCCGTCGATAATTACGCTGTCCCTGTAGCCCTCATGGCTCTTAAACAAATCCAGCACCGGCTGTATGGTCGCCCCGACGCCGCTAAGCACAATGTGGGCTTCCCTGTCCAGCGTCTTTGCAATGCGGTAAATTCCCACGGCGGCGCCAAAGCTGTCCGCATCGGGAATTCTGTGCCCCATAATCAGCACCCGCTCCTTGCTGGAAATAATTTCCCGCAGCGCCTGGGCCTTTACTCTCGCCTTTACGCGGGTGTTTTTTTCCACCTGCTGGCTCTTGCCGCCGAAATAAGTGATATTCTGCGGAGTCTTGACAACGGCCTGGTCGCCTCCGCGCCCTAACGCCAAATCGATGGCGTTGCGGGCAAACTCATAATTCTGGGCATAGGTATAACCGTCCACACCAAGTCCTATGCTGATTGTAACCGCCATCTCGTTTCCGATATTAACGGTCTTTACCTCCTCAAGAATATCGAATTTTTCCTCCTGCAGGACCTCCGCGGCCTTTCTTCGGAGAACCACCATATACTTGTCCTTCTCCATCTTTTTGCAGATTCCGTCCTGCGCCGCAATATATTTATTAATCTTCCTGTCTATCAGCGCAATCAGAAGGGAACGCCTTACCTCCTCCACGCTTTCAAGAGCTTCATCATAATTATCAAGATAAATCAGGCCCACCGCAAGGCTCTGGTCCTCCACTTCCTTGAGGGCAATTTTTAACGCCGTCTCGTCGAAAAGATAAAAGGCCACCAGATATCCCTTATACTCCTCCGCCTCCACAATGTCGCTGCTGTCAACCATATCCCGCATGGGAATCTTGCGCATTTTCGCGCTGTAAAAATTATTTTCAAAGGTAAGGTTTATCTCCGCAAATTCCGATTCGCCCGGCAGCTTTTCCCTCGTTATGGAAGGGAAAAGAGAGGTGATGGATTTTCTGTACCCCTTTTCCTTGTGCACCGCTTTTTCAAAGGCCCGGTTTGTCCATATAATATAGCCCTCGTCGTCCAAAATCGCATAGGGTATCATAAACTCCCGGAGGAGAACTCTCTGTATCTGACCATACTGAGTCGCAAAGCTGACCAGTTCATTGATAATCACCGGCTTACTGTAAAACTGCAGCGCAAGCACCACACCGAAATAGAGAACCGCAAATCCCGTCACCACCAGTCCGGCAGGCACGCTCAGCAGATAAACCAGCAGATTGACCGCTATCAGCAAAAATCCCAGGTATAAAGAAGTCTGCACATATCTTTTCAGCCTTCCCTTTAATTTAATCCCGCTTTTCAATGGAGCCATACAATACCCCTCGTCATCTCATTGTAAATATGCATCGCCTGTCAGCCCAGGCAGGTACATGCTCTTTAGAGTATAACATTTTTCGGAAAAAGTTTCCACCTTATTATTCGCACCATTACGACACAATCCGGGTAAATTTTACAAAAAACCTAAAACAGCCTCAGATACCAGTCCGCCGGGAACACTCTGGATACCCATGCAAGCTGAGGAAGATACCTCTCTGCTTTGATAAACACCGGACAAAACAGGCAGCACCCCAGAATCAGGACGGGCAAAAGACCGTAGAGCATCTGACTGTTTCCGATTATCAGCCTTAAAACCATGAGAAAAACAGTCAGCGCGATAAAATACACAAGCAGCCCGGCCAGCTCCCTTCCGGCCTCCCCGGCATTGCCGGTAAGCCACAGGCAGACGCCCCCCAAAAGCACGCTTCCCGCCGCCGCAATAAGAATCCCCTCCGCCTTCATCCTTTTCCCCGTCCGCCCGGGCATGGCGGACCAGACGCCGTTCTTATCCAGCACGTTTCCAAATCCCAGAAGCCCCGTAAGAAAAACCATAACTGCAATTATGCCGCGCACAGTATTTAAGGTTTCCGGCTTTTCTCCGCCCATACCGTCCGCCCTCTCATATAAAAAATGAAAGGTGCTGCCGTCTCCCATATACTTATCGTTAAGCTCATACAGCCGCCTTTTGGCGGATTCTTCTCTAAAGCCGCTCTCCCGAAGATAGCCCTCCAGCACATCCTCCGATAAAAGTGTAAACAGATGGGCAAACACAATCTCCCCGGATATTTTATGGACGGAGGAGCCCGGGGAGCGGTAGAGAACCGCCTGCCGCTTTAGCTTTCCGTCTGCCAGCTTCTCATAAAATCCTTCCGGAAAAAAATATCCGCATTCCAGACTGCCGTTTTTTATCCGGCGCAGCATTTCTTCCTCGTCCTCACAGCCCTCAAATCGGAATATTCCCTTTTCCTCTGAAAGAGCGGAGACGAGTTCCCGTCCTTTTTCATCGGAAGCGCATATTCCCACTTCAATGCCCCGGTACTCCTGCCCCGCAGAAGGCTTTCCTCCGAAGCCGCCGGATATGCCGGTAAAAAATGACGCCAAAAGAGCAATGACAATCCACAGCCTGAATTTCACAAGGTACTGCTTCCAGAGAATTACGCTCGGCCGCCCCGGCCGCAAACCGCCTGCAGCCGTCGGATATGCCTTATCCCGCATCTGTGCCGGCCGCCATTTGCCCTCTCTTACAACCGCCGCAAATACGCCGGCCATTGTAAAAAGCAAAATCATCGCAAGAAGCCCCGCCGCCGCTTTTTTGCCAAAATTCCCCTGCAGAATTGCCGCCAGCATTTCCATCCAGCATTTATAGGGCAATATTTTTCCGGCTTTTTCCGCCCAAAGCGGCAGAAACGACGCCGGAATAAAAATTCCTGCCCCCAGCATGAGCACAATCAGTATTCCAAAGCACAGGGAAATCCCCCCTGCATGGTTTCCCGTAATTTGAAGCATAAACCTTAAGAAGACGCCGACAGAAAACCAGAGAAGCCACATCCACAGCCATTTTACCCGAAAGGAAAGCAAACCGCCCGATAAAAGCGTAAACGCCAATACTCCGATAACCGTTCCCAGAAAGGCGGAAACAGCCCCAAAGGCCGCCGCATCCGCAAGATATCTTTCTCCCGCGCCGATTCCCCGCGCGCCCAGCATTTTCTCCCGCTCTCCCGCCTGTATCCTCATGCATTTCCCAAAGGAAATCCCCGCAAAGGAAAGAAAGGCAAGCAAAAGCGAAATCCCGTAGTATTCCGCCATACTCACACCGGGTGCCGCGCTCACCTCCACTTCCTTGAAAAAGCCGCTCCGCCCCATGGCGTAGTCAAGGTATTTCCTGTTCAGGTAATCCTCCGCCTGCGGAATTTTCTCAGGATGCCCTTCCTCGATACAAAGGGCGTCCGCCGCATAGATTCCCGCCTGCGCCACGGTCAGAAGCCTGGCGCCGGCGTCGGCAAACTGCCTGAACACCTCTGTCTCCGCCTTGCTGTAGCCCCCTGCAAGCAATATCGTCGCCGGCGTATTTTCCCCGGAATTGACACTGTCCACAATCCCCTCCGGCACAAGAACGGCCGCGGAAAGACCTCCCCCGGAAACCTCCTTTCCGGCCTCCTCCCCGGACAACCGCACAAAGCTCACAGTATCCTTTATGCTGTCCATTGAGGCGATAAACCGGATAAGCATTTCCGTCAGGCTGTCATCCTCACAAGTTACAATACCCACCCGGATTTCACCGACCGCCTTTTCCCCATACACCGCCTTTGAAGCACAGAAGCCGATTCCGAAAAGAAGGGCGCCTGCCAGAGCGGTTTCCGCCAAAATGACGGGAAGCATCATGATATATTTTTTTATTTCAAACCAGAATAACATCCGCCTGCCGTACATAAATCCCCTGTCCCGCCTGCCGCCGCCATAGAAACAGCGATATGCGCCCTGACTCCGTCCTGCAATTACCGTATATACCTTTTAACCGCCTCGTCTATCGGCATCCCTGCCGGCACCAAAACAGCCTTTCCGTCCCTAATCGCCCACAGGCTCCGGCAAAGGGCAAGCTCTCCCTCGTCATGGCTGCAAAGCAGCACGCTTCCGCCATTACCTGTGAAATCCCTGATATACCCTTTCAGTTCTTCCTTAAACACCAAATCAAGAGACGCGGAGGGCTCGTCCATCAGCAAAACCGAAGGGTTGTGAAGCAGCGCGCAGACAATATTCACCCGCTTGCACATACCGCCGGATAAATTTTTCACCCTCTCCCGGTAAAAAGACGTGATTTGAAACCGTCCGCACAGTTCGCCAAGACGCTTCTGATTTTCCTTATAATCGCCCACTCCCGCCCACAGCTTTAGATTGTCCGCTACGGAAAGCTCCGGCATGAGGATGCTTTCCTGCGGGACAAAGCCTATATGCTCCGCCGCCATGCCGGGCTTTTTTATCTCTTTGCCGTCAATCAGAATGCTCCCTCCGTCCGGCCTTTCCGCTCCGGCAAGAATACGGAGCAGCGTGGACTTCCCGCAGCCGTTCGCCCCTGCAATGCCCGTGCACTGTCCCGGCTCTGCCGTAAGGCTGATTCCCTCCAGAACCTTTTTTCTTCCGTAATGCTTCCTGATATCCCTGACTTCTAATTTCATTCCTGTTACCCGCCAAAGGAATACAGATTTCCGGCAATCTCAAAGGCAATCTTATACCAGTCCGCCTGCGTCATCCTCATGATATTCCGCCTTTCACCCTCCGGTTTTGTGATTTCTCCCGCTTCATCTGAAAAGGTAATATCCCCTGCCAAAAGCTCCGTATCGTTCATTTCAAAGGTATCAATGCTCAAAGTAAGCTCAGACCCCGGCACCGTCCTGTCAATCTCCCCCTCCAGCAGATAATCAAGGGTGTAAAGACCATAACCGGCGCTTATCTTAAGCTCCAAATCCCCCTTTTCCATGTCGTATTCCAGACTGACCTCCATCGTGTCTCCGTCATAGTCCATCTGATACCCGGCCTTATAAAGATTCCCTTCCAGGCTTCCCTCCCTGGAATACACATTGGTCTCATAGCCGTCCGTCATAACAAGCTTCGTATTTTCAAGGGGGAAATTACCGCCGTAGACATTCCACTCCACACTGATTCCCTCCCAGAACTCAGCTTTCAGGTACGCAAGGTTCTTGCGGTAAACATAGAAGGTAATCACAACCTCCCTCTGTTCCTCCACGATTGTGTCACCCAAATCGGAAAGCAGCTCGCCCAGGTCATACTCGTAGTCCCTGCGGAACTCCTCCGGGCTGACGTATCCATAGCTGGCAGCAAGCAGGCTGTCCACATAAAGCTGAAAAGCCTCATTGCTCTCGTAAGTCTCTTGGGCAACGTCAATCAGCCTTATAAGCTGCTCGTCGGAAATCGTCAGCGTATAGCCCTTACAGCTCCTTCCTTCTCCGTCCACCTTAAGATTCCTGCTGTCCGCCTTCTCCACCTTCATCTCGTCGTACATTTCCGCAAAAGCGCCGGTCAGCTTTCCCACAGCCTGTCCCAGTTCCTCATATACTTCGGTATTTTTCCGGCTTTCTTCATTATAAGACCGCAGTATCCCGGCAACCTCGTCGTCCAGACCGTATTCCTTTATGAACCACTCCATATCCTCATCCAGATTTTCCCTGTCCACATAGAAAACCGTTTCCGTCAGCGCCGGCGCTCCAATCAGGATTTCCTCTTTGTCCGCATACAAATCCGCCTGAAAAAGCGAGCTTCCATAATATCCCACATCAATCGACGCGCCGCTGATATCCTCATTTTTGGAAATATCCATGGCAAGCTCCACGCCCTCGCCCAGAGAAAAGTCAGCCTCCATGGAGAGCTTGTCCCCTGCAAACATATCCCTGTACTCATCAAACGCCCACACTTCCCCTACAGCCCCGGCACTCTGGTTGAAAACATTTGCTACCGCGTTAATGAGAAGCTTCTTTTTGTTTCCAAAAAGCCCGGCCGCGGCCGCTATCCCCAACAAAACCACAAGCAGTACCGCTACAATGGCCACAGGAATTATAATTTTAAGCCGTCCCTTATTCGGTGAACCTGTTTCCTGTGTTATCTCCGGGCTGCTTACCGGCATTTCTTCCAATACATTGTCGTTGTTTCTTTCTTCCATTCCCTTCTCCTCCTTCTTTATTTCTGCGGGCAATAAGTCATGCGGATGCAAAGCAATACAAACTTCGTTTGATACATTTGACGAATGCTGCCCCGGCGAGGGTTAAAAAACGGCTGCCGTTTACCGGCAGCCGCTTACAATTTCATGTAAAAACTTTTTGTGAAGGAAAGTCGCTTCCCGCTCCAATATTAATCACATGTATAAGGCATAAGTGCAACGTGACGCGCTCTCTTGATTGCAACCGTAAGAGCCCTCTGATGCTTTGCACAGTTTCCTGTGATTCTTCTGGGGAGGATTTTGCCTCTCTCAGACACATATCTCTTTAATTTGTTTACATCCTTGTAATCAATCACATTGTCCTTGCCACAGAACACACAAACTTTTTTTCTTCTGCGCATTCCGCCTTTTTTTCTCATGGGAGAATCAGACCTGTCTTTATTATATGCCATCGTTATTGCCTCCTGTCTTTCATTCTTCAAAACCTTAGTTAAACGGCAGCTCCTCGTCAATTCCATCAGGAATATTCATGAAGCCGTCGCCCGCTCCCGAGGGCTCAGGAGTTCTGCTGCTGCCGCCATAACCGCCGTTATATCCGCCGTCCGTACCGGCGCTGCTGCTGTTCTTGCTCTCGGCAAATTCCTGGTCCTCAACAACTACATCCGTAGTGTACACCTTAACGCCATCCCTGTTGGTATAGCTTCCTGTCTGGATACGGCCCGTAACTAAAACCTTGAGTCCTTTTCTGAAATACTTTTCAGCAAACTCCCCGGCTCTCCCGAAAGCCACGCAGCCGATAAAATCGGCCGTGTTTTCATCGTTGTTACGGTTAAATCTCCTGTCCACGGCAAGTGTATATCTGGCAATCGCCATTGAATTGTCCCCCTGTGAGTATCTCACCTCGGGGTCTCTCGTTAAACGCCCCATCAGTATTACTTTATTCATACTTCCTCATCTTTCCAGCGCATAACGCAGATGCGTCTTACGCTTTTTCCTGTTTAACGCATAAAAATCTGATAACATTGTCCATAATGCGAATACGGCTCTCGATTTCCGCCGGCGCAGTACTCTCGGCATCAAACTGGATGAAGTAGTAAAAGCCTTCTTTCATCTTCTGAACTTCATATGCCAGTCTCTTTTTGCCCCAGTCGTCAACGTTTGTAATTGTACCGCCGAATCTTTCGATTAAAGCCTTGCAGTTGTCAACAACCGCCGCTCTTTCTTCATCTTCGAGTTTCGCATTTACAACAACGGCTAATTCATATTTGTTCATGCTTAAGTTACCTCCTTTTGGTCTCTGGCCCCCTTGCGGGAGCAAGGAATAGGGATTTCTGTTGTTTCAGAAATCTTTTTAACATATCACGGAGTAATATCATACCACTAATTTCCGTTTTTTGCAAGCGGTTGTCCAAATTTTTCAATCTTTCGGATTCTTTTCTCCACCTGGCTTCGCGGACTCATAATCTGATGCCCGCAGCCCGCGCATTTCAACCGGAAATCAGCCCCCACGCGCAGAACCTCCCACTCAAAGCTCCCGCAGGGGTGCGGCTTTTTTAATGTCACCCTGTCTCCTACGCAAATATCCATAATTTCACTCCTAAATCCCGCTCTGCGGCCGCCGCCCCTTCTTTCCATACCGACTTAAGACCGGCGCGGTGCCGGCGCCGCCTGTCAGTTACAGCGCCGCGAAAATTTCTCCGATGCTGCCCTGCACCACCAAATCCGCCATATTGTCCCTGCCCGTAGGCGTCTTGTTCACCAGCACCAGCTTATTCCCCCTGTAATAATCAATCAGCCCTGCCGCCGGATAAACCACAAGGGAAGTACCGCCGATAATCAGAACATCCGCATTCCTGATATAGCTGATTGCGCTGCGCAGGGTTTCGTCATTCAGACCTTCCTCGTATAAAACCACGTCCGGCTTGACGGAGCCGCCGCAGGCGTCGCATTTTGGCACGCCCTCCGAATGCAGCATATACTCCGCGTCAAAAAACTTCCCGCATTCCTCACAATAATTCCGCAGCACGCTACCGTGAAGCTCCAAAACCTCCCTGCTTCCCGCCGCCTGGTGAAGCCCGTCGATGTTCTGGGTAATCACCGCCTTAAGCTTCCCTTCCTTTTCCCACTGAGCCAGCTTAAGGTGCGCGGCATTGGGCTTTGCGTCAAGACAGAGCATTTTATTCCTGTAAAAGCGGAAAAATTCCTCCGGCTTTTGCCTGTAAAAAGTGTGGCTCAAAATCGTTTCCGGGGGATAGTCATAGGTCTGGTGATACAGCCCGTCCACACTTCGAAAATCCGGGATACCGCTTTCCGTGGAAACTCCCGCCCCACCGAAAAATACAATATTACTGCTGCCGTTTACAATTTCTCTTAATTTTTCAATCTGTTCCATTGCATACCTCCTGTAATTATTTTACATATTCCCCACAAGAAAATCCTTCATCACTCCCAGGAATTCCCGCACCATGTTATTGATTTGCAAAAAGGGCTCTCCCCTTGCCGCAATTCCGCACACATTCCGATATCCTGCCTTTTCCGCAATTTTAACCGCCCGGAAAACATGGAAATTGTTGGACACCACGCCTACGGAATCCGTTTCCTTATCAAGAAATTCCGCCGAAAAGGTCAGATTCTGGAAAGTGTTCTTCGACTTATCCTCCATGAAAATCCTCTCCTTTTCAATCCCCTGAGCCGTCAGATAATCGTACATTCCCTGAGCCTCCGATATATGCTCGTCGCGCCCCTGACCGCCGGAGACAATCACCTTCGTCCCCTCATTTTCCTCAAGATACTCGCAGGCCTTATCCAGACGGTATCGAAGAGCCTTAGACGGTCCGCTCGCTTTCATCTGGGCGCCAAGCACCACCAGATAATCAAGCCCATCCGGTCCTTTCTGCGTAAAACCGCTGATAATGAGTCCTTCCACAATCACGAACAAAAGGCTTAAAAGGCATACTCCCACCAGAAATAATCTGCGGAACCATAGGGGCAGGCATTTCTGCCAGATTCCCTTTCGAAGTAAAGTTGACAAAATGATTGCGCCTGCGCCGAAAAACAGCCAGATAAAATAAAAATTAGTTCCGTGGCCCACAAAAAAGGCAACGCACAGGAAATATATAATTGATAAAATTCCCAATACAAATAAAAGATGACACCAGAACAATATTCCGCCCTCCTCCGCGCAAAACCGTACGCCCGGCCTTTCATGTACCGCCTGACCTCGCTGATTTTATCTTAACACATTGCGGGAAATTCGCATAGCTTACCGGAATTAATTTTTAATATCCTCTTAGCCTCCGCCACAACCTCCCTGTCTGTCCTGAAAATACTGTATTCGTCCATCGCCGGAAGCCCCATGGGAACGCCTTCCTTCCGGTAGCGCATGCCGCTGTCCACAATCTTTTTTGCCGACATATGATAACACGTGATATTTGTCTGTGCCAAAAACTGTCTGATAACCTCCGGCGTTACTCCCGCTCCCGCCATCAGCTTCGGCCCACCCTTTTCTTCCCGAATATGGTCAAGCCTCCTTAGCAGTTCTATTCCTTTCAGGCAGTTTTCCTCCTGCCCGGAGGTCAATATTGTATCAATCCCAAGCTCCCCGGCCTGCTCATAGGCTTCCATCGGGTCCGCGCACACGTCAAAGGCCCGGTGCAGCGTGACCTTCATACCGCCCGCCGCTTCCATCAGCGCCCTCATCTGCGGCATATGGAGACTTCCGTCCTCCTTAAGACACCCGATTACGATTCCCTCCGCTCCGGCCCTGCCAAACAGCTCCGTCTCCCTTTTCAATATCTCAAACTCATGCTCTGTATAAAGAAAATCTCCAAAGCGGGGACGCAAAAGCACCCGAATCGGGATATCGCTGTAACGTCTTATCTGCTCGAACAGGGAAATGCCCGGGGTAAGCCCTCCTATGATGAGCCCCGAACACAGCTCCAGCCGGTCCGCCCCTCCCTCGGCTGCCGCAAGCGCGGATTCCACGCTGTCCACACAGCATTCCAGAATATATTTACCCATAAATAATCTCTCCTCCTTATCGCTTATATCTTATTACACTTTCTCCATCCGCCGCAATCTTTTACAATAAAAATTTGTATTATTCCGGTTTTTCTTCAAAAAGCCCTTTCATTCCAATGGTTCCGCCGCAAAACTTTGCCGTGTAAAATTCCTGTGTCTTGATAACTCTGCCGCCAACGTGTTATCCTAAATAACAGGCACCCGGAGCAAAGGCTGCTTAAAGTATCAGAAAGGGGATAACCGCCATGCTGCAAATCGCCATATGCGATGACGAACAATTTTACAGAGAAAAAATCCGACGGCTTCTCACCGATTACCTTGAAAAACGGGACCTTGGCAGCTCCATTTCCTTTTTTACCTCGGGGGAGGAATTCTTATCCCAAAGTGAAAACAACGTAAAATACGACATTGTTTTTATGGATATCAGTATGGACGAGTTAAACGGCATTGAAACCGCCATGCAAATGCGCGCCTTTCACTCGGACACCTTCCTTGTGTTTGTGACTGCTTTTATTGATTATGCCCTGGAGGGATATAAGGCAAACGCCATCCGCTATCTTATGAAGGATACCCTTGATGTGGCCATGGGGGAATGCATGGACGCAATTTTACAGAAAATGCGCACGTCACAGGTAACCTTTTCCTTTATCGAAGGCGAGCGGAAATTATATACCGACAACATTATTTATATAGAAAGCAGCAGACACAAGTCCGTCTTTTACTACATGGAATCAGAGATGACTCATTATCAGATATACAGCAGGCTGGACGCCGTCGAGCAGGAACTGAGCGGCTGCGGCTTTCTGCGCATTCACAAAAGCTATCTGGTAAATATGAAGCACATTCGGAAAATCAATAATTACACAGCTTATCTGGATACCGGATTAGAGCTGCCCGTACCGCGTTCCCGCTTTCAGTCGGCAAAGGAAGCGTACGTAACCTACAAAGGAGCAATGTAATGGAAACTATCATAAGAAGCGTTATTTTATCCTTTTTGCTTGCCGCCGGCTGCACTCTGTTCTTTGAAGCCCTGCTGCCGAAGCGGACTTTCTCCGCTTTGTGGCTGCGGTTCTTAAGGCTCCCTGCGTTTATGGCCGGACTCCTTCTGATTTCCTTTACCCCGATTCCGCCTTTTATCTTCCAACCGGTTCGTTTTGTCCTGGTCATCATGGCGGCGGCGCTGATTTTCTTTGATGTAACTTTTGTCCGCAGCCTGGTATTTTCCCTGCTGCTTTGCAGTATTTACTGGATTATATCGTCCCTTCTTGTCTCCGCCATGTATCTTTTCCCTCCTGCTTTACACAGGAGCCTCAATGACGCGGCGGAATATATCATACACAGTATCTTTTTATGCCTGATGCTGATTTTTCACCATAGGTTTAAAAACCATTCCCGCCAATGGCCCGTCAAAAGCCGGATTTTCGCAGGCTTTTTTTCTCTTGTCAGCCTCATAGTCATTCTTTCGATAATTATGATAAACGAGAGCGGAACCGCCGCCGAAAACCATGCAAGGCTCGCCGCTCTGTCCGGCTTTGCAGTTATTAATGTCTGCAGCTTTTACTTTATCAGCAAAGCAATGGACAGGGAAGAAGAAATGCAGCGGCTCCGCCTCCTCCAGGAGAAAACGCAAAATCAAATGCTTCTTTATCAGGGGATGCAGAAAAGCTACGATTTACAAAGGCGGCAGCTTCACGACTATAAAAATCAGCTCGGCTGTATTCAGGGAATGCTGGAAAATGGGCAAATGCAAAACGCCCTCTCCTATATTTCCCGCCTGACGGGAACCCTTTCCCAGAGCTCCAGCCTTATCAACACCGGCCACGAGGTGGTAAACATTATCCTGAACAGAAAATATCAGGAAGCCTCCGATAAGGGAATTACAATGACCCTTGCCATAAACGATTTGTCCGGTCTTTGCATCAGCGAGGAGGAAATCGTCATACTCCTTGGCAATTTGCTTGACAATGCAATCTCCGCCTGCGAAAAGCTGGATTCCGGCAGGATAGTCAAGTTTAAAATGACTATGGAAAACGGCCAGTTGATACTCTCCGTCCGCAACCCTGTAAAGGAGCCGGTGCTGATAAAGGACAACAGGGTTGTTACCGGAAGACAGCGCGGCTCCCGTCACGGAACGGGGCTGCTGAACGTGGATTCCGTTATCAGAGCACATGGCGGGACCAGTGTCCTGAAATACGATAACGGGTGGTTTTATTTCTCCGCAATTATCCCCTGACGTCTTTTTTTGCTTTTCTGCCGTCTGTTCGTGCCATGCCTGTTGAATTCGGGAAACCGGCCAATATAATAAAAACAAACGCTGTCACGCTTCGCGAGTCAGCTTATTGTAACAAACGCTGCCGCGCTTCGCGGGTCAGCTTATTGTTATAAAAACAGCAGGAGGTAGATTAAAATGGCAAAGAAAAGAACATTTTTTATTTTACTTATCATCGGCAGCCTGTTCCTGTGCGCCTGCGGCGGCACAGCAGCCACGCCAAAGGACGGCTTAAATTCCCCGGAAGCTGCCGCGGAATGTGTGATGAACAGTCTGAAAACTATGGATTTGGATACCTTTAACAAGTATACGGATAATTATATCTCCACCCAGCGGAACTTTATTGGTATTCCCAAGTCCAGGGAATACCGGGTTTTTAATGAGCTGCTGCAGCCCGCCCTTTTCAAAGGGAAGCACTATAAGCGCAATTACCGGCTCTCCCAAAGGTTCACCCAAAACCTGTCGTGGGAAATCACGGACGTCCGGGAGTCTGACAAAAATGCAGAGATTGATATAAAAATCACCAATCTTGACATGTCCCTTGCCACGGGAAATTATATTGCATCCATTTTTGAAAATATGAGCGAGAGCGAAGGCATCGGTATCGGCTCGTTAATAAGAGATATGTTAGATTTGGCAGGGAATATGGACGGCTTTTTATCTGCAATCGACTCTCTGGATTCCGGCGATACCTGCACCATCGCCGTTACCCTTTCCGCCTTTTACAAAGACGGGAAATGGAAGCTCCATGTCAGCGATGAATTTATCCACGCCTTTATGGGATACCCTGATTCGGAGGAATATCCTGAGGAAGTCATACAGAAAATAGAAGCGCTGGAAGTGGAAATTGAAAATAAGGCGGAGGATTGGGCGGAGGATTTCGAAAACAGGGCCGATACGTGGGCGGAGGAATTTGAGGACAGGATGGAGGGGCTTTTTGATTAAGCCCCCATTTTGGCTTGTATTATTCTGACTGATTATGATATATTATTATCATAAATTTTAGTAAAAATATTCTGTTTTCCACAGGAGGCAGATTGTATTATGGTAAAAAAAGAATATTTTGGTGAAGGTAAAAATATCGAATTCAAAAGAGAAATTCCCAACAAGCACGAAAAATTCCTGAAGGATATCATTGCATTTTCCAACAGCACCGGCGGAAAAATAATTCTGGGTATTGAAGATGAGACCGGTAATGTGTATGGAATTGGCGAGCAAAGTCCGTTTAAACTATCAGATTCTATTTCAAACATGATTTCAGATGCATGCACGCCACAGATAGAGCCGGATATCTCCATCCAGACAGCAGAAAACAAAACTATTCTTGTTATCGATATAGCGCCAGGTAAATTCAGACCTTATTATCTTGCAAATAAAAGCAAAGAAAACAGCGCTTATATTAGAATAAATGGTACAAGCAGACCTGCTGATATCAGGAAACTGCACGAGCTGGAACTGGAAGGGCAAAATATATCCTACGATACCCTCCAGGAGATTGGCCTTGAATACGATGAGAAGAAAGCTTTGGATTTATGCAGGAAGATGAAACAAATTGCAATCGATTCCTGCGAGACAGATGAAGAAAAACTTTCCATAAAAGATATGACCCTGGAAAAGCTTCACGATTTTGGAATACTTTGCAGAGTTGGCAGAAATCCTTACCCCACACATGCATTTAATTTGCTGACAGATAATAAAATCAAATCTTCCAAGATTCAATGTGCCTTATTTAAAGGGCAGACAAGAGATATATTTATAGATAAAAAAGAATTTAACGGTCCTGTTTATGAGCAGATAGATGATGCCTACCATTTTGTTCTAAGGCATATAGATATGGGAGCCGAAATTGAAGGCGAGTATCGAAAAGATGTCTATGAACTGCCCATATCCGCTATCAGAGAGATGATTGCAAATGCAGTCCTTCACAGAAGTTATCTGGATAAATCCTGTATTCAGGTATGTCTGTATGATGACAGAATCGAAGTTTCATCACCAGGTATGCTTTATGGCGGACTGGATTTGGAAACAGCAAAATTGGGCAAATCTACATGCAGAAATGAAGCCCTGGCAGAAGCCTTTCATTATATGCATATTGTAGAGGCATGGGGAACCGGACTTCCAAGAATTATCAACAGATGTAAAGAATATGGATTGCCGGAACCTTTATTTGAAGAGTTTGGCGATGGCTTTAAGGTTTCGCTCTACAGAAAAGTAAGCAACGCCCCTGAAAATGTAAGCAACGCCCCCGAAAATGTAAGCAACGCCCCCGAAAATGTAAGCAACGCCCCCGAAAATGTAAGCAATGGTTTTGAAAAATACTGTGTCCTGTTTGAAAATGCAGAAATAACAGAAACCTTCATTTCCAATATTGAACAGGTATTTGACAAGTGCGGCATCAATGTTCCATTTGGTCAGACAAACGTAATGGAATGGTTAAATTGTTCAAAATCTAAAGCAACCAATATTATGAATGCAATGAAAGCGGCAAATGTTATCCGAAAAGTTACCGGATTAGGCTCCGGGAAATATGAGTTTATTGAAATGCAATGATACTGACACCTTTTATGCGTAAAATCGAAAGGCTGTGAAATTATTGAATTCAGGGTAAAAAAATGATATGATAAAGACACAAAAAGGAAGACAATAAGATATGGCAAATATATATGATGGGGCATTCCGGACAATATTAAATGACTGCCGGAAGCTGATTATCCCTGTAATCAATGAAATTTTCGATGAATCATATACAGGTGACGAAGAAATCCGTTTTTTCCCCAATGAACATTTTTTAGACCAGCAGGACGAGGCAGGCAAAGAACGAATTACGGATACAAATTTTACGGTTTTCGGTGATGTGCCAAAGAAATACCATGTTGAGTGCGAAAGCAGCTTACCGGACGGAAGAATCACCATAAGGCTTTTTGAATACGATGCACAGATAGCTCTTGATGAGGGCGAGGTCACAGAGGAAACACTGACTGTGACATTTCCCAATACGGCGGTTCTCTATCTCCGCACTTACAAAAAGACACCGGATAAAATGAAATATGTGATTGTCACACCGGGCGGAACAGTTCAGTATGATGTGCCGATTATGAAGGTGCAGAAGTATTCGCTTGACGATATTTTTGAAAAACGCCTGCTGATGTTAATCCCGTTTTATATTTTTTCACATGAGAACAGCTTTCCAGAGTATAATAGTAACGAGCAGAAATTGAAAAAACTGAAAGCAGAGTATCAGGTTATTTTGGAAAGACTTGACGGACTGGAACAGCGCGGAGTGATTGGGGCGTTTGACAAACGCACAATCATAGAGCTTTCCGGCGATGTGATTAAAGAGATTGCACAGAAATACAAGAATGTGCAGAAAGGCGTAGGTGATATGATGAGTGGAGCATTGATTGAAACAAGTGCAAGAACCATTTTAAATCAGGGAAAAAGTGAGGGAATTAGCGAAACGAAAAAGGAAACGGCACTTAGGATGCTAAAAAGAGGAAAAATGACAATCGAAGAAATTGCAGAAGATGCTGGTCTTAGTGTTTCAGAAGTAGAACAGCTCGCCGGACTTCAAACAGTGTAAAACGATAACGTGGAAAATTTAGTATTGCCACCATTAAGCAGGGAAGCCAGCTAACGGTAGAAAGTCAGGCTTATGCTTTCAAAACCCGCATACAGGGGAATAAAACTTATCCCCCTGCAGCGGAGTTTTGGCATAGTACCGTTGCTATTGCCTACAGAAGACTTTCTTCACAACAACAATATCAACTAAAATGCAAATCCCGATATAACACAGCCAGCACAGACCAACCATTACAAACGAATTCTGCATATAAAGCTGCGGAAACGGGCTGAACGTCCACCAGGAACCGTGAATTGTTCCGTCTATAAAATTAAACGCGCTGGTAACCGGCATTAAAAGAATAATCCAGGGGTTTATCATAAGAAACCATTTTTTCGCCTTTTCCTTCCGCCCGCCCACAATCTGGCCGATTACATAAATCATACATCCAAATGCAATCAAAATGAAACCCACAGCGACTGCATTTGCAGTCTGCTCCTCTATCCAAATCATGATTGCAGTTACCAGCCCGATAAAATTGAAAGCCGTACCGACTGCTGCATAAATTCCCGCGTCCTGCCCCTCCTTTTCCCTGACTTCCGCCGTCGGTTCAATTCCTTTTAATAAAAAATCCGTTGTCACTTCAAAGTAATCGCTCAGTAAAATTACTTTCTCCAAATCGGGGCTGCTTTGCTCGCTTTCCCATTTGGAAACCGCCTGCCGGCTTACTCCTATTTTATCCGCCAGCTCCTCCTGTGATATTCCTTTTGCTTTTCTCAACGACTGTATTCTGTCTGCTATGGTCATGATGACGCCTCCTTTTTTTGAACAGACATATTCCATGGGGACTGATTCCGCAAATGTCTGTCCGGTGATATACTGCATTTTAACAAAAATACCGGTTGCCTATCCACCAGTTATATCAGGCAATATGTCAACCGGCAGTTGCCCTTACCCACGAAAATCCATTTTGGGGTTCCGTGAACATATGCGGAGTCAGAAAGGGTGTCAGCCGAAATATTTCTCCGTGCTTTTAAGCGCGTGTCACCGCGCTTTCACCCCAATCGAGTAGGGGAAAGTTCTTTTCCCCTGCTCGCCGCGCGGGGCGCACGCTGCGCAAGCAGCAACTTCCTCTGTGCGCCCCTGCGCATAAAAAGGGCCGTCCGCAGACAGCCCTCCATTCCCACTAACAAAATACATATTTCTTCATTCTCTCAAAGGCTTCCTTCACCCTCTGGTGAGGCAATGCAAGATTAATGCGGATGGAATTCTCTCCATGGAACATTCTTCCGTCCTGCCAGGCGACGCCCACGTCCCATCCGGCCTGTTCCAGCTCGTCTATGGTTTTCCCGTGAGCCTTCAGCCATTCCGTACAGTCGATAAACAGCATATAGGTTCCCTCCGGCTTCGCCACCTGTACGCCCGGGAAATTCTCAGCAATAAAATCACATGCGTAATTTATATTTTCACTGAGCACCTGCCGCAGCTCGTCCACCCACTCATGGCCTTCCGGCTTGTAAGCGCCAATCAGCGCATGCATACTGAGCACATTCATGGAATTGTAATGGGATTTGCTTCCCTGCGCCTCCACGCGCTCGCGCAGATATTTATTGTATATAATATGATAAGAACCAATCAGCCCTGCCAGATTGAAGGTCTTTGAGGGCGCATACAGCGCAACTGTCCTGTTCCTTGCGTCCTCGCTGACCGCCTGTGTCGGGATATGACGATTTCCGTTGAGAATGATATCCGACCAGATTTCATCCGAAATCACCACACAGTCATTGGCACGGTAAACCTCCATCGCCTTTTCGATTTCCTCCTTTTCCCAGACGCGTCCGCAAGGGTTGTGAGGACTGCAGAAAACCACCACATGAATTTTGTTTTCCTTAATCTTCGCGTCCATATCCGCATAATCCATGCGCCAGACGCCGTTTTCGTCAAGCTTTAAAGGGCTGTGGATAATTTTTCTCCCGCAGTCTGAAATGCAGTGGGTAAAGCCTATATAGGTGGGACTGTGGAGCAGCACTCCATCGCCCGGTGCGGAAAAGGCGTCAAGGACAGATACCACGCCGCCCAGCACGCCGTTTTCATACCCGATGCAGTCTCTGGTAAGTCCCGTCACGCCGTTTCGTTTTTCGTGCCAGCTGATAATAGAATCAAAATATTCATCCCTCGGCTCAAAATAGCCGTAAGCCGTATGCCTGGTCCTCTCGATAATCGCCTCGGGCACCGTCGGAACCGTGGGGAAATTCATATCCGCCACCCACATGGGTATCAGGTCAAAGCCTTCCTTCGGCTTCATATTGCCAAAGCTTCCCTCGCCCTTTAAGGGACCGTCTACTGCCATGGCGTCCATTCCGCGCCTGTCCATAATTGATGTAAAATCGTACTTCATAATGAATCCTTTCTCCTTCCTGTGGTATCATGTTTCTATAGATATTGCCTGCAAATATTGTCCCCCGGCCTCTCCGTTTTCGGCAGCGCCGGCACAGAATCTCCGGCAGCACCGGCAGATAGCACCTGTCAGCACCAGCAGATAATGCCTGTCAGCACCGGCAGATAACGCCTGTCAGCACTGACCAATAATATCAATAATATCCTTAAGCTGTCTGAAATCCGTAACCGTAAAATCCGGCGTATATCCCTTTTCCTCCCATTCCCTTTTGTACTGTTCTTCCCTTTCACAATCTTCTTTCGACCAGTGGGAAATCCTCATCAGCTTTTCATAGAGTCCCGGAGGATTATCTGTCGGGATACGGCACCATACAGACCTTACGCCCGCTTTCCTCGCCATCAGCATATCCTTGGAAAGGCTGTCGCCTATGTAAATGGTTTCGGCGGGAGAAATCCCCTCCTTTTCGCAGATTTCAATTATTAAATCAGGATTTGGTTTTTTCTCATGCACAACATGCGTCCTGGGAGAGGTCTCCTTTTTCATCGGCCGCCCGTCATAACTATCGGAAACATAAACATCCTTAAAATAATCGGCAATCCCCAGCCTCTCCAGCCTATAATAGCCGTTTTCTTCTGCTGATTCCGTATAGCCTACAATCGTGATTCCCATCTCCGACAGATATTTTAAAGTATCCTCCACTCCCGGATACAGTTTCAGCAGCCTTTTACGCTCCGAGTTAAACCGGTGAAACGCCGGGTCTAACTTCTCCCTGATTTCCTCCTCTGTGGCTTCTGCAAACCGCTCCCTCGCGGAAGGCAGCTCCACGGCGCCAAAGGGCGGTTCCACGCTCCCGGCTTTCCTGTGAATCTCCTGAAATTCCCCGATAATTTTGTCTACAGGAACCCCGAGCAGGGAGGAAAGCTCCTCCGCCATCTCATAAAATGCCGGTATGTAAAAGCCAATCCACGAATACAGCGTATCGTCCAAATCAGTAATTATCAGTTTTATCATATGTTCTTCCCGTCAATGCAATATATTTTCCTTATAAAAAATCCGTTATACTAAAACATTTACATGCTTTTAAGTATAACGGATTTCCTTTCAATTTACAATGAATGAGAATCATGTAATAAAGAAATTACCCTGTGAAAGTCTTTTACCTTGCTGCGGCAAAAAACCATGTTTTCTCTTTATACGCGCTCAGGCACAAACCGCACCCTGAATTCAAATTCCTCCTCATTTAGCTGATACTCCTCCGCCAGCATCGGCCCGCAGCTATTAGAGCCGATACCGCTCTGACGGTAATCCACGCAGAGCACAGTATACGGCGACTCCTCCAGTTCATAGTTATGCGCCTTTTCCGTGAGCTCCTCCTGAGTATAAACGGATGCGTTAAAGGAGAAGGTCTCCTCGCCTGCCACGGTAAGGGCCGCCCCTCCGCCCTGCAAAATTACGTAATCGCAGTCAAAGTGGCTTCCGTTTTCCTGCGGCCTGATATAGTCCTCATGCATTTCCCTGATGCTGGAATCAAAAACTCCGTGGTAACCGGCGCGTCTCTTGTCGATATAGCTTTCCTTTGGTCCGATTCCGCAGTAGGTTGCCTTTGCCATAGACTTCGGAAGGAACAGGCGCAGTCCGAATCTGGGGAGGAACGGGAATATTGGATTCTTTTCCACCTTCAAATCCACGTCCACCGCTCCGTTTGGCAGGATTGTCCAGAGCGCTCTGATATTTAAAATTCTCTGGATATAAACGGCGGATATGGAAAGCGTCGTTTCGATAACCACCTTATCCGTCCCGGCCGTAACCTCCGTCTCATATGCCCTCGTAACCGTGCGGTCGTACTGCGCCTTTCTCCACTCCTCCTTGATATTGCGGTCATTGTCTGTAGGCGCTCTCCACACATTAAACTCCATGGGCTGCTCTAACAGATTACGGTTCCCGTATACCATTTCCTTAAAGAGACCTGTCAGCTTATCATACACATAGGTAAATGCCGGTGTGGAAACGGTAACTTCCGCGTCTTCCTCCTCCACCCGGAAATCGGCCGTCCCGCCGCCTGTTGCAAAGAGCTCTTTTACCTTCCGGTTCTGTCTCTGCGCGTTTGCCAGCTCCACTTCCTCAAAGCCAAGCAAATGGCCTGCATTCAGAACGGCGTCCCCATCCTTTAAGAGATAGGAAACCTTCAAACAGCATTTTCCCTCAGCCGGAACCGTAAAGGAGGCGGGAACAGCCCTCTCTCCGTGTGCCGGGATATTCAAAAGCTCCTCGCTGTCAATTACGCCGCTCTCCACGGAAACGCCGTCGCAGAGCACTTCGTATGCCACGGTTAAGTAATCCTTCAAATTTGTGAAATCCATGTAATTCCTAAGAGTGATTTCCTTCTTTTCCTGGTCAAAGGCCGTCACTCTTGCCGGGCGGTACACATTTTTAAACTCCAAAAGCCCGGTATGAGGGGTTCTGTCGGGATACACCAGACCGTCCATGCAGAAATTGCCGTCGTTGGGATGCTCGTTATGGTCGCCGCCGTATGCGTACATCTTTTTCCCGTTTATTGTTTTGCCCATGTCGATGGCATGGTCGCACCACTCCCACATAAAGCCGCCGCAGGCGCCGTCATAGCTGTCAACCACCTGGAAATAGTCCTCCAAATCGCCGGGGCCGTTGCCCATGGCATGGCAGTATTCGCACATGATAAAGGGCTTTGTGCCATCCTTCTTAAAGTAAGCATGAATTTCGTCAAGAGTCGGATACATCCGGCTGTAGGTATCCAGATTATCAAAATTATATTTACGTTTCTTTGTGGTGTAAAGGGCGCTCTCGTAGTGCGTCAGACGGGTGGAATCAAATTCTTTCGTCCACGCAAGGGCTTCCTCAAAGGTACAGCCGTAAGCGCATTCATTTCCCATAGACCAGATAACCACGCAGGGCCTGTTCTTATCTCTCTCCACGCAGCGCTGCGTCCTGTCAACAGTGGACGGAGTAAATTCGGGGTTATCCGAAATCGCCTCGCTCCAATGCTCAAATCTGACGGCAAAATCCGGGTTCCGCATAAACATATCCTCGCGTCCCTTTTCCACCATCTCGTTCCAGCACTTTACCTTTTCCTCCGTCGTCAGTTCCTTTGCGTAAACGTCGATAGTCCCATGGCTTTCATTGTCCGCCTCGTCAATTACATAAAAGCCGAGCTGGTCGTAAAGCTGGTAAGCCCAGGGCGCATTGGGGTAATGGCTGGTGCGGATGGCGTTCATATTGTGCGCCTTCATCAGCTTCAAATCCTTTAAAAGCTGCACAGGGCTGATTACAAAGCCCGTCTCCGGGTCGCTGTCGTGGCGGTTTGTCCCGTGGAACTTCACCTTCACGCCGTTGATGTACAAAACGCCGTCCGTCACATGGATTTCACGGATTCCAACCTGGTCGGAAATGACTTCGCCCGCCGCCTCCAGAACCAGCGTATAAAGATAGGGATTCTCCGCGTTCCAGAGATGAGCTTTTTCCACCTCAATGACCGCTTTCCCGTCCTTTGCCCCGGTCTGCGAAACCAGCTTCCCTTCCCTGTTAAAGAGAGACACCTTAACGTCAACCGGCTGATTAAAATATTTAAAGCTGATTTCAACCCTTCCGCTCTTATAATCCTCTGAGGGCTGCGCCTTTACGAAGTAATCAAAAATCCCTTCTTCGGGCCGTCGAAGGAGATATACATCCCTGAAAATACCGCTCATGCGGAACTTGTCCTGGTCCTCCATATAGCTTCCGTCGCACCATTTCAGCACCAGCACCGCCAGCGTGTTTTCTCCCTCGCGCAGATTCTGCGTCACGTCAAACTCGCTTGTGGAGTGGGAAACCTGACTGTAGCCCACAAAATCGCCGTTCACCCATACATAAAAGCAGGAATCCACACCTTCAAAGTTCAAAAAGGCTTTCGGCGCCTTTTCATCCCTGTGATAGGTAAAGGTGCGCACATACTCGCCGCAGGGATTCTTCTGCGGAACATAGGGCGGGTCCATGGGGAAAGGATAACGGGTGTTTGTGTACTGATGCCTGTCATAGCCGTAATTCTGCCATACTCCGGGCACCGTCACCGTATCAAATCCCGCCGTGTCATACCCTTCCGCAAAAAATTCCTCCCTGGCGTCATAAATGCTGTCAAAGTAGCGGAATTTCCACTGTCCCGAGAGCAGCACAAAGCGGTCTGTCATCCTGATGCCGTCCATCCGCACGGACGCCGGGATATAGTATGCCCTGTTTGGCATGGTATTTTTATGAAGAACTGTTAAGTCCTCATAATATCCTGGAACTATCATTATAATCCTCCTTATGATAAAATTTTCGCCGCGGCTCTTTCCGTCCGCCTCTGCCGTCCGGGTGGGAGCCTGTAATATCGTCTATAGAAATGATTATAAGAAACTCCCGCCCGAATAGCCATAGTCAGTATTGGACAAAACATGCACAAAATGATACAATCGTAGCAGACACTCTCCGTCTTTTCCGGCGGAAAAATGGTGTCCTTTAAAAGACATTCAGGAAAGGAAATCCGCCCTATGTATGCAAACGCCGGGTATTTAAACGATGCGGATATTGAAATAGAGGATAACAGCCATCCCCTTATTGTCAGCGGCTGCGGCATCTACCGCCTTATCCGCCAGCCGGATATGACTACCGTAAGGCCGGAGGGGCGCAGAGATTATCAGCTTTTATATATCTCCTCGGGAAAAGCCTTTTTTCATCTAAGCTGCGGAGAAAAGGAAGCCTCAAGGGGCTGCATGGTGCTGTACCGTCCGGGAGAAAGCCAGCGCTATTATTACTATGCCAAAGATAATTCCGAGGTGTGCTGGATTCACTTTTCAGGCTCCGAGGCCGGCGCCGTTCTGGACAAAATTGGATTTGCCGCTTCCCAGATTCTTTACTGCGGAAATTCCTTTAATTTTTTTGAGCTTTTCCGCGATATCATTCTCGAACTGCAGTTAAAGCGTCCCTGCTTTGAAGAATTCTTATGTCTTTACCTTCGCCAGCTTTTTGCCGGAATTGAGCGGACGCAGCTTGATTTTGCCACGGAAAGGTCCCCGGAAAACTCTTTCAGCCGCCGGGAGCTCGAGGCCACCGTCCACTATTTCAACGAAGCCTTTGCGCAGGATATCCGCATCGAAGAATATGCAAAAAACCAGCATATGAGCGTATGCTGGTTTATCCGCAGTTTCAAGCGTTATATGGGCGTTACGCCCATGCAGTATATTACCTCTATCCGTATGAACAAAGCAAAGGAGCTTCTCAAAAACACCAACTATTCCATCCAGGAAATCAGCGGTCTTGTGGGGTACGAAAATCCCCTTTATTTCAGCCGGATTTTCCGAAAGCAAATCGGATGCTCCCCCTCCGGATACCGGAAGGGATAACCAGGCCCCCTGCCGGAAGCGATTATCGGAAGTCTCCCTGCCGCGCATTCTGCCGGAAGTCTCCCCGCCTGTTTCCCGCAGGCGTCAGAGTCAACAGGAAACCTTCACCACAATATTCCCAAGGGGCTTCATATTCCCCTCCTTATCTCCAAAGATAACCTCCCCTTCCGGGAGCTGAACCTTCACGTCGTGGCGGTTAAAGTTCTGGAAGAAAATATAATCCGCATTTTCTCCGCTTCTGCTGGTTACCTCCACGCCGTCTGGAATCTCTGTGGAGAGAATCGGCGAAATGCCCGCCTCCTTCGTCAGCCTTTCATAAAAATCGTCATAGAACGCCTGCTCGGCGTCTGCGCACACATAATATGCCTTTCCCGCCCCGAAATCATTTTCAAGGAGCGCCGGCGTTCCCGCATAGAAATCCTTACCGTAAGTCATGAGTGTCCTTGCGGAAGCCGGCTTCACCAACTGGCACAGATATTTGCACACATAGCTGTCCTTCATTCCCTCCGGCGCCTCGTCCGTCCGGCACAGCAGATTCTCCTCATCGTCATAGAGGGAATCAATCTCCTCGCTCCGAAGCCCGAACACGTCCATAAGCCCGTGGGGCGTTCCGCCCAGGAAGCACAAATCATTTTCATCCACCACGCCCGACCAGTAGGTCAGCACAAAGGTTCCTCCCTTTCCCACAAATTCCCTGACCTTTTCGGCAAATCCCTCATGGAACAGGTACTGCATGGGGGCCGCCACAAATCTGTAAGGCGCAAGAGAGCATTTCTGGTCAATCACATCCACGTTAAGCCCCTGCCTGCGCAACGCCCGGTAGGATTTCTCCACACATTCCTGATAATGAAGGTCCTTGTTCCGGGGCCCCTCCGAGCCGTCCAGCGCCCAGCGGTTATCCCAGTCAAAAATAACCGCCGCCTCCGACTTTGTTGCCGTTCCTGCCACTTCCGAAAGGGCCTCCAGCATTTCCCCGGCCCCGCACACGTCCCGGAAGGTTCTGGTATCATTTCCGTCATAATGGTCAATTACTGCCCCGTGAAGCTTTTCCGCCGCTCCCCGGCCCTTGCGCATCTGGAAATACATTGCGCCGTCGGAGCCGTGGGCGATACTCTGCAGAGAGGTAGCCGTGAGCATTCCCGGCCTTTTCAGCTTACTGACGTCCTTCCAGTTGGTGGCTCCCGGGCAGGACTCCATCAGGAAGAAAGGCTTGCGCTTTAAGCTGCGAATCACATCGTGCCAGAAAGCGGTGTCCCTTGCCGTCTCCCACTCCTCCCGCTTATGCCAGGAAGGGTAGTTGTCCCAGGAGGCAATATCTATTTTTTCCGCAAGGCGGAAATAGTCAATCTCATAAAAATGATACATCAGGTTTGTGGTCACCGGCAAATCAGAGCCGGCATCCCGAATGGCTTTGATTTCGTCCTCCATATAATCGATGGTCTGGTCGGAAATAAATCTTCTCCAGTCCAGCTTTAAGCCTGTAACCGACATTTCCCCTAAAGGAGAGGGGCTTTCCACCTGGTCAAAGCTGTCGTAGGTGTGGCTCCAGAAGGTGGTCCACCAGCTCCTGTTCAGAGCGTCTATTGTCTGATACTTTCTCTTAAGCCACCCCCGGAAGGATTCCTGACAGAGCTCACAGTGACATTCTCCGCCCAGTTCGTTGGAAATATGCCACATTTTCACCGCCGGATGGGAGCCGAACCGTTTCACAAGCTCCGTGTTAATTTTGCGCACCTTTTCCCGATAAACGGGAGAGCTCAGGCAATGATTGTGCCTGCCGCCGAACAGATTGCGCTGCCGCATGGCGTTCACACGAAGCACTTCGGGATATTTATCCGACAGCCAGTGCGGCCTTGCCCCGGAGGGAGTTGCAAGAATCACGGAAATACCGTTTTCGTACAGCCTGTCAATTATCTTTTCCAGCCATTCAAACTGATATTCCCCTTCCCTTGGCTCCAGCTTCGCCCATGAAAAAACGCCCACCGTTACGGTGTTGATTTTTGCCTCCCGGAACCGCTCGATATCAGTCTCCAGAACCTCCGGCATATCGAGCCACTGTTCCGGGTTATAATCGCCGCCATGCATTAAATAACTGTTTTTCATTATTTTCTCCTGTCCTTACCGCCTCTGTGAACCGCTTCCTTTTTTACCCGCCGGCCGTGTCGTTTTCCTTCCGGCATGGCTTCCCTGCCTTTTGTCAGACATGCTCTCCTTTTTCCCGGACGGACGCTTACGTGCTGCGCTTTCCCTTTTGTCAGCCGGACGCTTTCTTCTCCTGCGCGCCGACTTTCTGCGCCTTCCGCCCTCCGAATGCCTGCCCGCCAGAACAAACGCCGCAATTCCCACAATGACCAGAACTGCCGCCGCTGCCCCGGCAATTATCCATTTCGTTTTTTCGCTGTTCTTCTCTACAAACGCGCCGCCGTTTTTCTTATCCAGCCGGATTTCCCCGGAAGCTTCCGAATCCCCGGCTGCTCCATCCCCGGAACCGCCTGCGCCGCTCGTTCCTCCAGTTATTCCGCCGCCGTCTCCGGCGCCTTCTCCCTCAATGCCTTCCGCGCCGCCCTTTCCTGCGCCGGCAATCAGAATACTGTCGGGACCTGCTTCGGGGGCAACCACCGCTACCTTTCCGTTTCCTTTCGCCGCTTTCGCTCCTGCGCCCACGCTGCCCGAAAGGGTTTTCCCGCCTGCCTGCGCGGCGTTCCCCTTGCTCAAATCCACAAGCTCGGGGTGGAGATTATTTTCCCTGACAACGGAATTAGGAATGTTCTGGGCGTCCGCCGGATTGTTGGTAAACCGCGTCTCCTCGTCGTAGAGTCCCTGACTCATGTTGTCATTGCCATGGCTCTGCCCGTCATTACCGCCTGTTCCTCCGCCGCTTTGGTTTCCGTCACCGCTGCCAGAACCGCTCTCTCCGTTACCGCCATCCCCCGGCTGCTCCGGGGCGCCTGCGCCAAGCTGCAAGACCACAGGCTCGGGAAGGGAGGAAATCACAGGAGTTTTACTTCCGTAAGAGGCATTTGCCGTCTTAAAGGAGCCTTCCAGGTAACCGACTTCCACCTGCAAAGCCGCGGAAGCATCCGCCGGAACCACCCGCACATGCCCTAGCTTTAACTCCCCGTCGCCAAAAAGGCTGCCGTTTTGCAGCGAGGACACATAGATATCCATTCTTCCCGTACCGGCATTGTAAATATAATCATGCTCCGCCACGCCTTCCAGGCCGGCGTCAAAATCAAAGAGGGCCTCGCCCTGATTTTGTCCCCCCATATCCACGCTCAGGGAAATGGAAAGCGTGGATATTTTTTCCTCCTTTGCGTTGCTCATGCCAAGGGACACGGCTACCCTGGAATTCTCCTCCTGCAGGTTCACCGTATCCTGTCCCGCCGCTTTTACCTGTAGCGGAACAGCTATGCCCAATATGGCCAGTCCCAAATATAATTTCTTCCAGATTCTTTTCACCTTGTATCTCCCATCGCTTACCATGCCGCTCCGCCGTCTTCCGTTTCCGCATCATGCTTTAAGATAATTTTATCCAGATTTTCCGGTATCTGCAAAGGCAGCGTATCGCTTACAAGCCTTTGTCCTTCGTTTGTCAGCGCGTTGTCCACCCGGTAAAGCTGTGCCCGCACCCTTCTGTAATCAGGAAGCTGTCCGTCCACAGGCGCAATCCAGTATATCCAGATACCGTCGCTGACCTCTCCCAAGAGCCCGTTTTCAGGCACCCTTGCAAGTATAATCTGCTCCGCCGCAAGCGTACCCTCTGTGTCTGTACCGCCCACAATTCCGCCTTCCTCGTCGTAAAGAACCACCACGTTATAGGCCGGGTTTCCCTTATAGCTTCCCGTAAATATCAGGGAGCCTGCCGGAATTTTCTGCGTCTGCATATCCCGCTCGTAGAAGTAATCCTCCTGCAGGATGCCCACGGCCCCTTCTGTGCTGTCCGGCCTTGCCCCGAAGGAAATACTGTCTCCCGACGGGCCGAGCACGTCGATTTCCGTTATGGCCACAGAGCTTTGCCCCGGCGCCTTCAGCCTTACATAGGCGGCGTCATAGGTGCATACCCAGGGGTCTTTATCCGCATTTTCAAAGTAAACTGTCTGGCTTCCCTTTTTGTCCTCAAACCGTCCGGCTTTCACTGTCGTCCAGCTTTCGCCGTCAACGCTTACCTCAATCGTATAGTCGCCGATTGGCGTACCTGATTTCACGGTATATTTTAATCCGCATACCTCGAGTACCTGATGGAACCGGAGGAGAACAGCGGCGTCCCCGCTTTTTGCATTTCCCTCGTAGGTGCTTCCATCGCTCCCGTCAATCACCCTGTTAATGGCCGGAACAGGAGCCGGTTCACAGGGGTCCTCTTCCTCCGCCTTGCCTGCTTCGTCGGCCCCGGAAGTCATATTCGTGGTCACGCTCCACATGGACTTGTCATGGCTCCCGTCATGAGAGATTCTCACGTCGCCAATCCGTCTGGCGGCAGAGCGGTAACCGAACTTATCAACTGCAATGACCTCATAGGAGACCACTCTGTTGTTGATGGTATACACATGGTCCACATAAGTATTTTCCGTGGAAAATCCTACCACCTGGCGCACCGGTTTTCCGTCCTCATAGTGATATCTGGCTATCTCATAGCCAAGAAGCACATTCGGCTCGGCGGCGCACTCGATGGAAATCGTAATCTCGTTGGACTTGCTTCCGCCCGCAGACGCCGTGGTACCCGCGCCAATCACTTCCTTACCCTTAATGGAGCCGGAAGTGCCGTTCTCCATCTCGTACACTCTCGCATCGTCCGTCAGGTAATACAGCGCCCTCTCCTCTGCCGGGAAATTCCTGGCGTAGTTCATCGTCTCCGCGTCAGGCATAAAGCCCCACCGCACGAAAAATTCCGTCAAATCCTTTTCCGCCGCCGCACAGGCAAGGCGCATGATATTCTGGTCCCTGTCCCCGCCCAGCTTAAGGCCGCCCGGCGCAAGAGAGGTATTTCTGCTGTAGGAATCCACCCTCGCGTAGAAAAGCCCGTCGTGCTGCGCCTGATAGCTGTCATACATTTTATAGTTGTAGCCTCTGTCATATGCCAGATGAAGCTGCCAGTACATGGCAAGCTGCGTAAATACATTGGAAGCCCTTCCAACCGTGCCCGACGTTACCTTCTTATAAACATTGTCATAGGTAAACCGCACGGAATCGTTGCTGTCTGTGGACTTTGTGAGCTGCGCAAAATAGTTGTTCGTCACTTCCGCATAGGCATAGCTTCCCTGATTGATGTTGTGACCGATTTCATGGGAAATTCCCCAGCCGAAATAGTATCCCTCAAGATGCCTGCCGTCCTCATCCTTTGTCACAGACGGAGAGGAAGCAAGCGCCGGCACGGAACCCCATTCAATTCCGATATGATTGCCGGATGCATACATGAACGCGCCGGCAAACATACGCATATACCGGATATTCAGATGCTGCGCCGGCATCCTGTCGGTCTCGGGCGCTCCGGCGTCGTTGCTCAGTCCCTTATGGTGGTAGAAAAATTCCATCATCTCGTCCATGGCATGGAGCGAGCGGTTCAGTTTATCCGCCTTTTCGTCCACGGAGCCTTTTCCAAGTCCCGCAAGAATCTGTTCCGCCGAAACAGACAGCATCATTTTATCCAGAACAATATCCGTTGCTCCCAGAATACAGTTTTGCTTATCATAATCCCGGTTGACCTTATTATTTTCTCCCGCCGACTCGTGGAACTGCTTATGCTGCTCCTTCTGCCCTGCCACGTGAGTTTCCAGTTCCGCCACATATGCGGCAATCCGCTTCTGGCGCTCTCCCGTATCGTGGACGCCGTACAGATTAAGTACAGGCTCTTTGGCTCCTCCGCTTACGCGCACCGCATATCTGTCATTGTCATTGTTCCCAGTATATTGAACATAAAGCGCTCCGCCACCCTCACAGG
This sequence comes from uncultured Lachnospiraceae bacterium, assembly GCA_910577275.1. Classification (GTDB taxonomy): domain Bacteria; phylum Bacillota; class Clostridia; order Lachnospirales; family Lachnospiraceae; genus Suilimivivens. Next base: position 214,080 of record CAJTMW010000003.1, on the reverse strand, counting down.
CCAGACTTTGAATCGCCGGTATGGTGATTTCATTGCGCCCCACCTTCAGCGAGGCAACCTCCGACGCAAACGCGCCCGCCTCCGCATGATACTGTGTGGCAATCAGCTTAAGGGCGGAATTCGAACCGGTTTTCAGGCTCTCATGCCCTACATAAATAACCACCTGCTCGCCCTCGTAGGCCGTAACCCCTAACGGCTGCCATGCATTGAGTCCGCCAAAACCCAGATGCCTGTCTTTTGCCGCAGTAATTTTCGGCTGTATCTGAATGATGTCCGAAAACTCCGTGGTCAGAAGTCCCTTTGCATTGTCCAGCTCTCTTTGCAGCAGAGCCCTTTCGGGATGATATTCCCCGCTCTTTTCGTCCTTTGTATCCAGACGCTTCTGCAATGCGGCAATCGTTTCCTCATTCACACCTTCCTTTAAGGAGGTGTGCAAATCGTCCGCATACAGGGCAAGGATATCGTCCTCAAGGCTGTCATAATGATAAAAATTCACTTCCGCTATGGTTATATTATAGAGATTGTATCCCCGCGAGAAGCCCAGCCGGACTTTGTTCGCCGTAATCGGCTGCGCCAGCTTAATCAGATAATACTTTCTCCCGTTGACATCCGTTCTCTGCAGCACGGCCGGGTTCTGGGCATAAGTCCCCTCCGGGTGCTCCCTGTCATAATAGTAAACCGATACGCCGGCATAGGACGCAATATCCTCGGGCTCCGCAAAGGTGATATAACTCATCTCATAATAATCGTCCAGCTTAAATAAAAGTCCCTTGTTAGGCGCCACATACGCTGCGCCGTCATCCCAGTCAAGAACCTGATAGCAGGAACCGTAATCCTTGTCCACCACTCCGAGAGCGCTCTGTTTGCCGGTGTCAAGAGAGCTTGCCACCATAGCGCCCCTTCCGTGGGATACGTCTAAAATATGGGCGCTGATTTTTCCTTTTCCGTTGGATTCGTTAATCAGCTTGTAATTCGGCATCTCGGCCGACGTGATAATACTTGTCCTTGCCTCCGAGTGAATGGAAGGCGCGCTTTCTCCCAGAGCGTTGACGCCGGTCACATATACCTCGTATACTGTCTGGTCCTCCAGACCGTTGATTTCATACTGATTTTTCTCAATCCCTTCAATTTTCTGGAAGGAGCTGTCGCCTGCTTTCTTATAAAATACGTTATAGGTATCCGTATCCTCCATGTTTTTCCAGCTCATGCGGACGCACCGGTAACCGCCTGTCGCTTTCAGATTGTCGGGCGCGTCGGGCGCTTTGCTCACAACCGGAGTCGCCGAAACCTCATCGCTCCAGGGACTGGCCCAGGTGCCGTTTACAGAGCGCACGCGGGCCTGATAAGCCTCGCCGTTTTTGAGCTTGCTATTGTCAAAGGATTTTACCTCCAGAGAGTTGGACGCGGCCCTCACAATTTCCGACTTGCCGCCATAGCTGATTTCCACTTCATAACCGGTAATATTCGTCTCCGTCCCCCAGGTCAGGTCAAAAGACTTATCCGCCGCCGTGTAAGAGAGCCCTTTCGGAATATTCATATCCGGCTCGGGAATCCGCTTTTCCATATCATTTAAAAACTCCACCCGGGAAATTTCCGCTAAAGAGCCGCCGGAGCTTGTTTTGTTGATGACAAATGTCACTTTTTTCACGGCCACATTTTTTCCCAGATTAATCTCAAGAAGGTTGTCCTGTCCGCTGCCTGTGGACGCCGGCGTACCGCCGCTTTCCTCAGACGCCGCCCGGCCCGCTTCCATTATCTGACCGTTCCATATCGCCTTTTCAATGAAATTTCCGTCCGCGGTTTCCACAAGCACAACGCCGCTTTCAATGGTATCGCTCCCCATGGTAATGGCAATCTGCTCCACCGCAGTCCCTTTGCCGTTCTCCTCCTGAGTTTTGCTTTGGAGGTTAAATCCGATTTCCACCGGCGCATCCTCTGAGATTGCCCCGCCCTGAGAATTCTGGAATTTGACGGAGCCGCTCTCGCCCTGCAAAAGCTTTTGCAAATCGCCGCCCTGCACCTGCGTAGTATCGCCCGTATTTACCTTTACCGCGTCGGGAGACAGGCTGTCCGCCACGGTCGCGTCGGCATTTACGCTTTCATCCGCAGACAATGAACGGTTCCCTGCATAGAATTGCAAATCCAGAATGTCCGTCACGCCGTCCCCGTTCAAATCCGTCATGCCGCCCGGGCCGCCTTCACTCATAGCGGCAATAATAAGGCTTCTGTCGCTTTCATCTATCTTCCCGTCGCCGTTGATATCCCCAATCAGCAGTACCCCCGGCCGTGCGCTGCTGCTCTTTAAATCCGCAACGCCGGTATGAATCTCCACGGTTTTGGTATTCTCATCCACCTCTATGTACTGCCCGTAGGTAACAAATCCGGGCGCAGCCACCTCCAGGCGGTAGGTTCCCGCCTCCAGTCCCGGATAGGATACCGGATGTTTTTCCGAATTGTTCTTAAGCGACCTTCTTTCAGCCTCTCCTATCCGGTTTCCGTCCTTCTCTAAGGTGATAACCGTATTAATCTCATGCTTCTCCGCAATGGGAAGCGCATTCCGCAAAATTACCTCGATGCCGCCCTTGGGATTGTCCGAAGCATAGTCGCTGTTCCAGTCCCCGTTGTTGAAAACCAAAGGCTCACCACTTGCGTCCGGCGATGCAGAGGGTGAGGCCGACGGAGAGGCATCAGGCGAGCCTGTTGGCGTTGCGGAAGGCGTTGCGTCCGGCGAACCTGAAGGTGACGCCTCCGGCGATTCAGACGCCCCGGGCGACGCCGTCCGAACGGCTTCCGGTGAAGATGTCTGCGCCGCTGCCGGAGAGGGCGTGGATGCTTCCCCTTCCCCTGTTCCCTTCGGAGATGCCGCGGGTACTGTTCCCGCCGCATCTTTATCCCCTGCGGTTTTCGGAACTGCCGTGGGCGTCGGCGTTGCAGTCTCGTCCCCTGTCGCTTTCGGGGAGGCGTCAGATATGCTCCCTTTTGAATATGACGATGGTGTCATGTTTGTATCTGACACTGATGTCACTGTTTTTGTCCCGGAGGGCGATACCGACGGCGATGCCGTGTCTGTATTTTTAATTTCCGCCGCACGGGTCGGAAATGCGCATGTTACAATCAGGCCAAACGCCAGCAGCCAGGCTGTTATCCGTTTCATTGGTCTTGGTCTCCTCTTCTTTTGTTCGTTAGCAACTGCCAATATTTCAATCTTTCCTGTTTTATCAGTCGTAAGTATATCATTCCCGACTGGATTTTTCAAGTGAATTGGATGCCGGGCACGAAAGCTTTAGGAGGGTTTAACGATACAGATAAGGTAATTCGTCTTCCTTCAATTCATCTGCACTTTCTCCATCCTTCTTTGAGATATCTGCAAATATTCTTTGTTTACATCTATTCCGATAAACTTCCTCCCAAATCGCAGCGCCTCCACCCCTGTCGTACCGGAGCCGCAGAACGGATCAAGTACTATCTGCCCGTCTTCCGTCGATGCCAGTATGATTCTCTCCAGCAAATATTCCGGTTTCTGCGTTGGGTGCTTCCCTTCTCTCCTCTCTGACGGTCTGGTTAATGCTCCTGTCCACACATCCTTCATCTGCTTTCCGCCATTCATTTCTTTCATTTTCCCGTAATTAAAAAAATACCTGGCATTCCTTTCATTCTTTCTTGCCCATAAGATTGTCTCGGTAGAATGTGTAAAACACCTGCATGCCAGATTCGGCGGCGGATTTGTTTTTTGCCATGTTATGTTGTTAATGATTTTGAAACCCTCCAGTTCCAATGCCATACCAATTGAGTATATATTATGCAATGTTCCCGACACCCAGATTGTACCGTTTGGTTTTAGTACTTTTTTGCATAATCTAATCCACTTTCTGTTAAACCTGTGTTTTTCGGCAAAGCCCGTTCCATTTTTTGAAAGGCTGTCCCATGAGCCTTTATTTACCGAAACCATTTTCCCACTCTGGCAGGTAATTCCACCGTTACTTAGAAAATATGGCGGGTCTGCGAATATCATATCCACAGATTCCGGTTTGATTTTTCTCAGAATGATAAAAGAATCCCCCAATATTAACTGCGATTCTTCTGCCTCGAAAAATAATGGCACTTTTTTTGTAAATAAGTTTTCCATTACTCCGGCTCCTCTAATAGTTACATATAATTACTTCTTCCCCAACTCTGCCTTTTGCATCAGAATTAATCATACGTTTAACGCTTACAACATCAATTTTATATCCTTTACCGCCATACAATTCGTTAATCAGCTCCGTATTGTGATTTGTAAGCATACAGTAGCAGCCCCTGGCGCTTAAATCATCATATAATCCCGCCAGTCGTCTATGGCTTTCTATATCAAATCCTTCCTTTGTATATGATTCAAAAGACTCCGGCTTTAACGGCGCATATGGACTGTCAAAAAAAACAAAATCCCCTCCTTTTATATCTTTACATGCTACTTCGAAATCACCTTCTACGATAGTTACATGCTGCAAATATTCGGATACGGCCATAATCGCCTTTTCATCAACCGATGTCCCGCGCCTGTTATTATATGGAACATTAAAAAGTCCCTTTCCATTTACACGATACAGACCGTTGAAGCAATGCTTATTTAAAAACACAAACAATGCCGCCAGTTCCACATCATACTCCGCTTTCATCATTTTATCATTGTAATGCTCTCTTAACGAATAGTAGTATTGCTTTCCGTCTTCCCACATTTCCATATCAAGCTTACCGACCGCCAGTAAAAAATCCTTCGGAAAATTTTGAATCTGCTTATATGTATTGATTAATGCAGTATTGATATCATTAATCAGCGCCCTTTGAGGCAGCAGCCCGAACACGACTGCGCCTCCGCCTACAAAGGGCTCATAATAATTATTATACTGCTTTGGCATCCGTTCCTTTATCTGTGGAAGAAGCTGGCGCTTTCCGCCTGCCCATTTCACAAATGGGGTAATATTTGAATTTTCCACCTTATTTCCTCTTTTCACATTTACTGCCAGATATCTTCTTTGTTTTTAACCATCTTTCACAATAAGTGAATTTGTGCCTGCCGGTTCCCATGAGATAATACTCACAAATAGTGAAAGAGGTGTTGAAATGTACTTTTCTTCTGATACAGAATTATACCGCATAATCGGCGCCAATATCAAGCAATACAGAGAAATGCGAAACCTGACCCAAATGCAGTTGGCAGACAGGGCACAAATCAGCATCAGTTATTTGTCAAAAATTGAAGCCATCGGCTGCACCAAGAGCCTGTCAATTTCTGTTTTGAATCAGATTGCAAATGTTTTACAAATAGACATTACCGAATTTTTCAAGGAGGTATCTCATAAATGAAATTAAAAGATGCAAAAGAGAAAATCGACAAATTAGCGAATATTCCATTCAGCGATTACCTTTCAGAGGAACAGGTAGGCGATGCAATGATGATAATCAATAAAGGAAAAACAGGACAGCTTCTTGAATTAACAATTGGTCTGGATTTATCAAATACTCCTCTGGATTTTGAAGACGGCGAGCTGAAAACCAATAAATGCAACCGCATGGGAAAGCCCAAAGAAACAATGTTTATCACTCAGACTGCGTCTATGATTGATGAATTACTTGACCGAAAACCCTTTGAAGAGACAAAATTGCATGAAAAGCTGAAACATTTGCTTTACGTTCCTATCAGCAAAGACGGTCCGGCAAGCGAATGGAAATATCTGCCCTGTGTGGAGGTTGATCTTTCTGCCCCTGAATATGAAGAACTGTCCGCTCAACTGGAGGAGGATTATTATCGTATCTGTGATTCAATGAATGAGCAGCTCTCCCAATCCGAAACAGCTACCCTGCATACGGTAAGCGGAAAGTTTATTCAGATAAGGACAAAGGATTCAAAACCATACCATCCTATTTTTCACAAAAATATAAACGTATAATATCTGATAAAAACAGGGCTTTCTATTTTAAAAAGGAATTTATGAATTATATTGTTTCTTCGGAAAAGAGCAGGAAATAGGCCGGCTAATTTATCGAATCTGCAGACCCCCTCCTGCTGTCGGGTATACCTGTGAGGATAATCAGAATCATTTTCGTTTTAATCCGGGTGCGCGCCCATTATGGTATAAATATATCTACAGATAAAATATTTGTAGTTGAAACAGGTAAGTATGATTTTGACTTCCCTTAAGCAACAAAAAGCCTCATTCTCAATCTGCATCAATTCATCCATAAAAAATCCACAAACAAAATCTGTCTGTGGATTTTCTGTCTCTTTTCTGTTCGAAAATAACTGCTTATCTCTTGCATAGTTTCGAATGCCCAAATTGCGGCATTTTCAAACAATTTGTTAGTTACCTGTCACTTACCCGTACTATTTTGTAATATCTCACACCTTTTCATTATATAAATTGCCGCTCTCTATTTTACATTTCCTATAAATTTTTCATACCAAAGCGGTATCTCATGTGAAACTCTTATTGGCTTTCCATTCTTATAAATTGCAAATCTTCTAAACTCTTTGGTATTATCATAAAATGCCGCCAAATCACATTTCGGCAGAACAATTTTCAAATTATCAAAAGTCTCAATATATCTTCTTTCTATATCCTTCTCTGCAATACCATGACCACCTTGCTTAATACGTCCGGCTACTCTTTCTTTTGCAATTTCTGCACTCTCAACCCCGATATAATGTAGTTCAATAAAATATCCTCTATTCTTTGCTTTTGTTATATTATTTATCATTGACTTTCCACACAATGTAGTCTCCTGATTAAAAGTAATACCTTCATCAAAATACCTGGCAATCTTCTTTACTGCAATTTTCCCGGCAGTCATAACGTCAGCCATATCTCGCCAATCGCCAAAAACTCTCAGTATTTCATCTGTATTCACTCTCGGCATATCCTGCAGACTTTGCAATGATTGGTACAGAGTCGATTTGCCCGCTCCATTAACTCCTGCTATCAGAATATATTTTTTCACTAAAAGAGATTCCTTTCTATTACCTGTCGCTGTTTCTTTTGCAGAAGAAAATCACCCACCATTTCATAAAAGCTCCTTTGCTCTTCTGTTTCGGCTTCCAATACAAGCTGTAAAGTATCTTCCGGTTGAAGCGTTTTTATATCTTCATAGATTTTTTCATATTTCTTCACATCACACATAACAGCACCTCCATTATGAAATCTCTACCGACTTGAACTATATTATAACCCAAATAGCCTGAAATGTTAATAGACCAAAAAACTCCGCAGGAAGAACCTACGGAGTAAATATCCTTGAAATCTTGTATTCTGTTTGCCTATCTCTTACATAGTTTCGAGCCCTTATTTTACGGCATTTTCAAAGCATTTGTCAGTTACCCGTCACTTACCCAAACATTTTCTAACAATTCCACATTGTTTTTCTTATTTCTTTTCACTTATAAAATCTCTGCATAGTTTCTCTAAAGCTTTATACTCTAATGCAACTTTTACATATCCTGCCGATAAGTCATTTTCTGTTTTTTGCTTGTATAACAATTTTGCATTAGCAAGAATTTTATCCTGGTTTTTACGAATAAATATCATTTCATTCTGCACCAAATCTTTATATGTATCGTCTTTCTCATTTTCAATATCATAAAGATGCAATTCTGATAGTGGCACTGGTATCATATGACTGATTCGTAAAGTTCCCTTTAATTCCCTTTGTCCCTTTGAATTTTTTACCACAATCCGTATAATCGGGACAATACTCTTTTTAATTACCTTATTCTCACCGGCAATCTGATAATCCGTTTCTTTTGGCGAAGACATCGGTATATAATAATGATAATTTTCCAAGCACAACACTATACCAACGTACTTTCGGGTATGAACCCTCGTTGTTTCCTTGTTTGAATATACATTTGGAAATATAGCCCGCAAATATTCTATATATTCGTCTGATACACTATACAGTTTAAATTCCTTCATTCCATCCCTTTCTAAAAAAATGAGGGAGCATTACTGCTCCCTACAAGTTTAAAATCTTCCACTATCTGGCAGGAACTCTCCAAAGATAGTTTCCTATCTGTTTTTATTATATGCAATTATATCATAAAAATCAACAAAAATATCATAAAACCCTTGAAAAGAACAAATTTTCAAGGGTTTCATATTGCATATAAATAATTCCTTATCTCTTACTAAACTGCGGTGCGCGTCTGGCTGCTTTCAAGCCGTATTTCTTTCTCTCTTTCATACGAGGGTCTCTGGTCAGGTAACCGGCTTTCTTAAGAACCGGTCTGAAATCCTCGTCCACCTGAAGAAGCGCTCTTGCAATACCGTGTCTGATGGCGCCTGCCTGGCCTGTATATCCGCCGCCCCGCACATTAACCAGAACGTCGTACTTGTCAACAGTATCCGTTGCCGCCATGGGCTGACGAACGATTACTTTCAGGGTCTCAAATCCAAAATAATCATCTATAGGTCTTTTATTGATTACAATTTCACCTTTACCGGGCATTAAATACACTCTGGCAACTGATTTTTTTCTTCTGCCTGTGCCGTAGAATCTTGCTGATTTAGCCATTTTAATCTTCTCCTTTCAGTCCCTCTTAAAATGTTAATACTTCGGGCTTCTGAGCCGCCTGCTTGTGCTCAGGTCCTGCGTATACGTAAAGCTTGGTATACATCTGTCTTCCTAAAGGTCCTTTGGGAAGCATGCCTTTAATGGCAAGCTCTACTACTCTTTCGGGCTTCTTGGCCATCATTTCGCGAAGTGTGGTCTGCTTAAGGCCTCCCACATATCCTGAATGATGGTAGTATACTTTCTGGTCTAATTTCCTGCCTGTAACCTTTACCTTATCAGCATTTACAATAATCACATAATCTCCCATATCCAAAAAAGGAGTAAATATGGGCTTATTCTTACCTCTTAAAACCTTGGCTACTTCTGAAGCCAAACGTCCCAGTGTCATATTTGTAGCATCCACCACATACCATTTTCTTTCGATTGTGGCCGGATTGACTATAGCTGTCTTCATGATATTTCCTCCATTAAAATTATCCTGGCATATGCCCTGTCTTCGGTTGCGCACACTTTCCTTCGTATGCGACGTATGACAAATACTCTCCTGCCTCTGTCCCTTCATCTGCCTGGCGGATGTCCGGGCCGCCGGAAAACTTCAGGACATCAGCAAATCTTTATCTATAATGCCCTGTCAGGGGAATGTTGCAGACCCGCCCTGTCAAAGAGCCGTCTGCCAGACAACGCATTATTAAACCTTTTCGCACTGAATAATTATAAGATACGCTTTGGGGCGTGTCAACCCCAAATTTTCCTTATATATATAAAATCCGGCGTCTTTAACCGTCTCCTAGAAAGAACTGTATGAAAATATGGAAAATGCAATAATCAAATCCATTACATAAACCGCAAATACCGGCCTGAGCAGAGTTCTCGTCTCAACTCCGCCTTTTAATCCTCTCTGCTCCCTGTCGCTTATCATTGCGCATAGTATCAGGGGCATCACCGGCAAAAAGTATCTCCCCTGAAGCCCTTCTATTGAATATGTAGACGCTTCGTAGGATGTCCATTGAATATAAAGGCTCGTAAAAATCAGTAAAACTGTTCCAAGGCTGCCCCCCAACAAAACAAATTTCGCCCAAAAATCGCCGGACTTACTGTGACTCTTTTCGTAAAAATACACCTTCATCAGGCAGGCCAGCAACGCTAAAATTAAAAGAGAATTTATGACAATATTCAGACTCCCCAGCTTACTTCCTATCATTTGATACAAAAAGTCTTCTCCGTTTTCCCATATTGTTTTGTTCATTATATAGATGTAACGCCCCGGTGACGACAGAATAAAATGAATTTTCTCCTGTGTACTTTGCCCACCGCGCGTATTTTCAAGGTACTTCCCAGCTATTGCAAGCCACCCCAGCGCCAGACCTCCCGTTACCGTCATACTCAGTATTTTATGTAAAGTGCTCCGCTTTTTACTGCCAAAGCATTCCCAGGGAATAACCATACACAGCACCGCAGCGGCAAAGTATACCACTTTGCAGGATGAAAGAATAATAAGAATTATATACAGCAAAGCATATAATTTACCAGTCATTTTCACTTTATTGTTGCGCATATACAGGCAGAAAGACAGCAGGGCAATCACTATGCAGTACGTAATTGCATCCACTGACAGGCTTGCCCTCTCCTGAATCGCCATGGGCGTCAGTGAGAAAAAGACTAGAATCCCTTTTCCGTATGGGATATATTTAATCGCATAATACAAAATCAGCGTGCACCCCACTGCATTAAATATCCGTCCCAGAAGCACCATGGCATATGTATTGTGGAATAAATCTCCGACTGCAATTCCTGCACTTTGAAAAATATATGATATCGGGGAATAGAGCGCCATATTAACCACATTATAGGGTGTCGTGTCTGCCTCATTTAACCTCATTGCAAAATTTTTAAACAGAATATATGGCGTATAGGTATACCAGCTATAAGGAATCATATTGTCCGGCACCGGCAGATAACCGTCCTCCGGAATCAAAAAATGTCCCTTTACAATTCCCCATGCACGCACAAAATGATTTACCTCATCCGGCGCCTGGAAAAGCGGAATTGCCACCATATACAGCAGGCACAAGGGGACTGATACTGCCAGAAAAAATGTTTCCGGCTTTGAGGTGCGGTTACTTATAAATGTATAATAAACCGCCGCAGACAGCACGAATACAATTAAAAAGCAGACTGCCTTTCTCTGATTTTTTGAAAGAAGCCGGTAGGTAAGCCGTGTCCAGACTCTGCCGGATTCGTCCAACGCCACTGAAAATGCCTGCGAGGCATCAGGCGCGCTGCTCGTCAGCTCTACACTGTACATCTTCCCTTCTTCCGTTTCAACTGCCTCATCAAAGACAAATTCTGTGGCATTTCCTAAAGTATCATTTATTTCTATATCTGCGTCATTACTCATGCTATACTCATAAATGATATCCTCATCCCGTAAAACCCGAACCGTTGTGCTATAGATACCGGAGGGCTCCAATGGCTTTATCAGGCCCAGCAGCACTGACCACCCCCCCTGATTTTTTGTAGGAGAAATCTCCGTCCGAACCGGCATTTTTTCCGTTACCGGCACATATTCCCCGCTCTGTTCAACAAAGGCATCCTGGACGATATAATCAGAATGAATAGTTCCCACATAGGAAAGCAAAATCATCATCATAACCAAAAACAGTTTATTATCATATATCACTCCAAATATTTTCCTCATATCTCTCTCCCTTTCCAAATCTCTTTATGAATGCCACAAAGCTCATAAATGCCGCTATTTCCGACCGCCAATTTACAAAAACTCATACCTCACCAGCGTCAGCCCGCACGCCGGTGCCGTAGGCCCTGCCGCGCACCGGTTTTTCGCCGTGAGTATCTCCGCCATCTCCTCCGGCTGCCTGCGCCCGCTCCCCGCTTCCATGAGCGTTCCCGCAATTATCCGCACCATATTATAAAGGAAGCCGTTTCCGCATACCCGAATGATAATCTCGTCGCCTTCCTTCTCCACCGTCAGCTCATAAATCCTCCGAACTGTGGTACTTGCCGAGGAGGAAGCGGAGCAAAAGCTTGCAAAATCATGCTCTCCCACAAGAAACTCTGCGGCCCTTTTCATTTTCTCCACATCTAGGGGCGTATAGGTGAAATATGCGTACAGCCTTTTTGTCGGCAGGGGAAATTCCCTGTTTAATATTCTGTACTCATAGGTCTTACGGCTGTCGCAATGTCTGGGATGAAAATCCGGCGCCACCTCCCGGGAGCTTTGAATCCTGATGTCCTCCGGCAGACGCTGGTTCAGCGCATAGGAAAACTTTTCTCCGGGAATGCGCGAGGCTGTATCAAATACCGCCACATTGCACAGGGCATGGACGCCGGAGTCGGTTCTGCTTGCGCCGGTCACCTGAATTTCTTCCTTTAAAAGCCCGCTTAAGGCTTGATTTAATTCGCTTTCAACGGTGCGCCTGCCCGGCTGCAGCTGCCAGCCATAGCAGGCGCTTCCGTCGTAGGCCACCACAAGCATTACTCTTTTCATAACAGAATTTTCCCAAATACCACGCAAATCACCAGATAGCACGCCACCGCCCCGTAGGCAAAACCGTCTCTTTTCTTATATATAAGGGGTTTCATCTTTGTGCGCCGCTCTCCGCCCCGATAGCATCTCGCCTCCATTGCCATTGCCAAATCATTGGCACGGCGGAATGCGGAGATAAACAGGGGCACAAGAAGGGGCACAAGGCTTTTGGCCTTTTTTATGAGGTTTCCGCTCTCAAAATCAGCCCCCCTGGCAATCTGGGCTTTCATTATCTTATCCGTCTCCTCCAGCAGAATCGGAATAAACCGGAGGGCGATAGACATCATCATGGCAATTTCATGAACCGGCACTTTTAAATGCTTTAAAGGCCCCATCAGCCGCTCCATCCCGTCCGTCAGATTATTGGGGGTGGTGGTCAGCGTCATCACCGACGAGCCCATAATCAAAAACACCAGCCGGATTGCCATAAAAGCCGCCATCCTGATTCCTTCCTTTGTAATTCTCAGCTTCCAGAAAGTCAGCACCGCTTCCCCCGGCGTCAAAAACAGGTTAAACACCACGGCAATCAACAGCAGGAATATAATGGATTTCATTCCCCGAACCATAAATTTCAGGGGAACCTTTGACAGCTTAATCACCATCGCCAGAAACAGGCCGGCAATTACATATCCTATAATGTTATCCACAATAAAGAGGGAAATAATATAAAAAATGGTGGTCATAAGCTTTACCCGCGGGTCAAGCCTGTGTATCACCGAATCCGTCTGATAATATTGTCCCAGCGTAATTTCTCTTAACATTTTTCCTCGCTTCCAAGCGCTTTCAGTATGGAAACCTTCGCTTCCTCTATGGTTGTTATTTCCGTGTCCACCGCAAGGCCGCTCTTTTTGAGCGCCTGCATGATATAAGTCACCTGGGGCGCAGCCAGCCCTACCGTTTCCAGCTCCTGGTAATGACGGAAAACTTCCCTCGGTGCGTCGTCAAACATGACCTGTCCCCTGTTCATCACGATAATTCTGTCCACGTATTTCGCCACGTCATCCATGCTGTGTGAAACAAGAATTACGGTTATTTTCGTCTCTGCCTGCAGCTTTTTTATCTGGTCTAAAATCTCATCCCGCCCCTTCGGGTCAAGGCCCGCCGTGGGCTCGTCCAGTATCAATACCTCCGGCTTCATGGCAAGTACGCCTGCAATGGCCACCCGCCGTTTCTGGCCGCCGGATAAATCAAAGGGCGACTGGTAAAAATATTCGTCCTCAAGCCCCACCTGCTTTAATGCGGCATAGGCCCGAAGCTCCACTTCCTTTTTATCCAGTCCCAGATTTTTGGGGCCGAAACACACGTCCGAAAAGACGTCAATCTCAAAAAGCTGGTGCTCGGGATACTGGAAAACCAGCCCTACCTTGCTGCGCAGTTCCTTTTTATTATAACCGCTCTCATGAATATCCGCGCCGTTATAATAAATATTTCCAGACGTGGGAACCAAAAGCCCGTTTAAAAGCTGCACCAGTGTGGATTTGCCGGAACCGGTATGGCCAATCAGCCCGATAAACTGCCCTTCCGGTATCACCAGATTCACATCCTTAAGAGCCGCATGCTCCATTGCCGTACCGGCCTCATAGATATAATTGACATGGTCTAAAATAATTGACATTTACTTCCTCCATGTTATTTATAAACACATTTTTCATAAGTCAAAAGTCCAATGCCCCGGCACGGATTGCAACGCGCAGCCTTCAATTCTTCGGCACGGATTGCAGCGCCTCCACCAGCTCCTCGCAGGTCAGTATGCCGTCCGGGACTGCAACGCCGCTTTTTTGCAGCTCATGGGCCAGCAAGGTAACCTGCGGAACGTCCAGCCGCAGTTCCTTCAATTCCTCCACCCTGCTGAAAATCTCTCTCGGCGTTCCCTCCATGGCAACTTTTCCCTTATCCATAACAAATACCTTGTTTGCATGGATAATTTCTTCCATATAATGGGTAATCAGAATAATCGTGATTTCCTCCACATCGTTCAGCGCGCGGGCGGCACGGATAACCTCTCTGCGTCCGCTCGGGTCTAACATGGCGGTAGGCTCGTCCAGAATAATACATTTGGGATGCATGGCAATCACGCCCGCAATGGACACTCTCTGCTTCTGCCCGCCGGAAAGCTTGTTGGGGGAATATTTGCGGAACTCATACATTCCGACCGCCTTGAGGCTTTCCTCCACCCGCTCCCAGATTTCCTTCGTAGGGACGCCAAGATTCTCGGGGCCAAAGCCCACGTCCTCCTCCACAACCTGTCCGATTATCTGATTGTCGGGATTCTGAAACACCATCCCCGCCTCCTGACGGATATCCCAGAGATTTTCATCGTCGGCAGTATCCTTGCCGTCCACCCATATGGTTCCTTCCGTAGGATAAAGAATGGCGTTGATGTGCTTGGCAAGGGTGGATTTGCCGGAGCCGTTATGCCCGAGGATTGCCACAAAATCGCCTTGCTTCACATCCAGGTTGATATCGTCCAGCGCGCGGGTGATTCCCTCCACGTTTCCCTCCTCATCCCTTCGGATATATTCAAAAGCCAGATTCTTTGTCTTTATTATTCCCATCCTGATTCTTCACTCCCGCCGGCCTGCAATCAGATTGCCGTCTTAAAACTTTTCTCAGATTTTGTCCGCCCTATATTTTACAGGATATTAATTTCATTTGCAATACATTCTGATTTATCGTATGCTAAACAATATCGGCGGGTCCACAAAGCCGCTCTGTACCACCGAGGACTTACTCTCGTCCCACAAATACAAGGCAGACGCTAATCTCAGGAGAATGTTATGAATAAATTATTGAAACCTTTAGGTACTCTGGCAGTAATCATTATATTCTTTTCCCTCGTGGCAAGGCTGCTTTCCCGGGGAGAAACCCTATTGGAATATGCGGACGCAAATCCGGAAATTGCATTCGCAACGCCTGAAAAGACTGCGGAACCTGCATATGCCGCGCAGGCAGCGACAGCGGAACCAGCGGGCGGCGCAGGCAATGGCAATGCTCCTTCGCCCTCTGCCGGCAGCCTTCCGGCGCCGACAGTCGGCGCCGGGTCAGAAAGCGCCGTTATCTATAAGGAAGGCTTTTCCTATCAGCCTCTTTCCGACGACGTCATCAGGCGCATTACAGGCATCTCCTACCCTGTGGAGAAGGAGACCGCCCCGCTTTTGTCCTTTGAGGCGGTAAATATCGTTTCAGATAAAGGAAGCCTTGCCGTCTCCTACGACGACCTGCGGTACATGAACGTGCTTTACCATAATTTCGACGGAGAGGTGGCAACCGGGGAATTAATCTGCAATAAAAAAATCGCACAGGATTTGGCGGAAATTTTCTACGAGCTTTATATCAATGAATACCGGATAGAAAAAATCAGCCTCATAGACGAATATAACGGCGACGACACCGCCTCCATGGAGGACAATAACACCTCCTGCTTTAATTACCGGCTGGTGGACGGCTCCTCCAATCTGTCCAAACACGCGCTGGGACTG
Organism: uncultured Lachnospiraceae bacterium; assembly: GCA_910577275.1. GTDB lineage: Bacteria > Bacillota > Clostridia > Lachnospirales > Lachnospiraceae > Suilimivivens. Next base: position 198,510 of record CAJTMW010000003.1, on the reverse strand, counting down.
GCCATTGACATCAATCCTTTTTACAATCCTTACGTTGTTTTTAACAAAGACGGAAGCGGCCGGACTTACATTTCACCTGAAGGAAGTGAAATATACGCCGACCGCTCCCGGGATTTTCCTTATAAAATTGACGAAAATGATTTATGCTATAAGCTCTTTACCGCCCACGGTTTTATCTGGGGAGGCAACTGGAACTCCATGAAGGATTACCAGCATTTTCAGAAAGTGCCGGACTGACCCGGAAGCTCCGAAATGCCGGGCTGTGACATGAAAGCTCCGGCGCACCGGCCCGGCTCTTACGCCGGACGGCCTGCCTTAACCGACCTTCTCCACGCCGATTGTCACCTTTTCGCCGTTTACGTTCCATTCCTTTGTGACGGAAACCGGCTCGTCAATAACAATCGCTTCTGCCAGCACCTTTTCAGAGATTGCCGCCCTGTTGTCATTTACAATTCCGGCAATCTTTTCATTTCCGTTGACTGCCACTTTGATGTGGTCCATAACCTCAAAGCCTGCGTCCTTACGCATGGTCTGAATCTTGCTGATGACCTCGTACACAAAGCCTTCCTCAATCAGCTCCGGTGAAAGGTTGGTATCGAGAACCACCGTTACCTGATTGTTGCCCTGGGTCACAAAACCTGCCTTTTCGGCCACGTCAATCAGCAAATCCTCCTCTGAAAGCGCGATTTCCACGCCGTTTACCTCAAATTTCAAAGCCCCTTCCGACTTGAGCCGCTTCATTGCCTCGGAGCCGTCCACGGACGAGAGATATTTCTGGATGCCGCCGAGCTGCTTGCCGTATTTCGGCCCGACCGTGCGGAGCTGGGGTTTAAAGCTGTAGCTTGTGAGGTCGCTGACGTCCTCTTTGAAGATGACCTCCTTCACATTCAGCTCGTCCTTCACAATATCCGTAAAGTAGGCGTCAAGCACATGGTCGGCTTTCACATACATGGTTCCGATGGGCTGGCGGTTCTTGATGTTTGCCGCATTGCGGGCCGCGCGTCCCATCACCACGATATTCAGAGCCTCCTCCATGCTCTCCTCCAGCTTTTTGTCAATCATTTCTTCGTGGACTGCCGGGAAGTCGCACAGATGGATGCTCTCCGGCGCCTCCTTGTCATGGCTCTTTACCAGATTTAAATAAATCTGCTCCGCCATAAACGGAATAATGGGAGCCGCGCACTTGCAGATTTCCGTAAGCGCCGTGTACAGCGTCATGTAGGCGTTAATCTTGTCGCTCTCCATTCCCTTTGCCCAGAAACGCTCCCGGCAGCGGCGCACATACCAGTTGCTCAGTTCGTCCACAAAGTCGTCAAGCACCCTTGCGGATTCCGTAATCTGGTAGCCGTTCATATGATTGTCCACCTTCTGGATGGCAGTATTTAATCTGGAAAGCAGCCACTTATCCATCACAGGAAGCTTATCGTATTCCAGCGTGTATTTTGTCGCGTCAAAATCATCGATATTTGCATAAAGAATAAAGAACGCATAGGTGTTCCAGAGGGTTCCAAGGAACTTTCTCTGCACCTCCATTACCGCCTTGCCGTGGAATCTGCTGGGCAGCCAGGGCGCGGAGCTGATGCTGAAATACCAGCGCAGGGCGTCCGCTCCATAGGAGGCAAGGGCGTCAAAGGGACTTACCGAATTGCCCTTTGATTTACTCATCTTCTGCCCGTTCTCATCCTGCACGTGTCCCATAACGATAACATTTTCAAAGGGCGAGCAGTTAAAGAGCAGCGTGGATTCTGCCATCAGGGAGTAGAACCACCCTCTGGTCTGGTCCACGGCCTCGGAAATAAACTGTGCCGGGAACTGTGCCTCAAACAGCTCTTTATTTTCAAAAGGATAATGATGCTGGGCAAAGGGCATCGCACCCGAATCAAACCAGCAGTCAATCACCTCAGGCACCCGCTTCATGGTCTTGCCGCACTTCGGGCATACGCCTGTGATTTCATCCACATAAGGTCTGTGCAGCTCCACCGTTTTAGCCTGCGGGTTGCCGCTTAATTTCTCCAAATCTTCCCTTGAGCCCACGGATTCCTGATGTCCGCAGCCTTCGCACTCCCAGATATTTAACGGAGTTCCCCAGTAACGGTTCCGGGAAACGCCCCAGTCCTGAATATTTTCAAGCCAGTTGCCAAACCGACCCTCGCCGATTGAGGGCGGGAACCAGTTTACCGTCCTGTTGTTGCGTACCAAATCGTCGCGGACCGCCGTCATCTTGATAAACCAGGATTCCCTTGCATAATAGATGAGGGGGGTGTCGCACCGCCAGCAGAAAGGATAGTCATGCTCGAACTTCGGCGCGTCAAAGAGCTTTCCGTCCTTATCCAAATCCACCAGAATATCCTTGTCGGCGTCCTTTACAAATTTTCCGGCATAAGGAGTCTCCTCCGTCATATTTCCCTTGCCGTCCACAAACTGAACGAAAGGCAAATCATACTTGCGCCCCACCTGAGCGTCGTCCTCGCCAAAAGCCGGGGCAATGTGAACGATTCCCGTACCGTCCGTCATGGTGACATAGCCGTCGCAGGTCACGTAATGGCCTTTCTTTTTCTGTTTTTCCGCCCCTTCCCCTGCGCAGGCAAAGAGAGGCTCGTATTCCTTATATTCCAAGTCCTTTCCCGTATAGGTTTCAAGAATCTCGTAGGCCGGCTTTCCCTCGCCCCCAAGCTTTCCGAGTACGGTGTCGAGAAGGGCTTTCGCCATATAATAGGTATAGCCGTCCGCCGCTTTCACCTTCGCGTAGGTTTCCTCCGGGTGTACGCAGAGCGCCACATTAGAGGGGAGTGTCCAGGGCGTGGTTGTCCATGCCAGGAAATAAGCGTCCTCGCCCACCACCTTAAAGCGGACTACCGCGGAGCGTTCCTTTACCGCCTTATAGCCTTGAGCCACCTCGTGGGAAGATAAGGGGGTTCCGCATCTCGGACAGTAGGGCACAATCTTAAAGCCCTTGTACAAAAGACCCTTGTCCCAAATCTGTTTCAGCGCCCACCATTCGGACTCGATGTAATCGTCATGGTAGGTCACATAAGGGTCGTCCATGTCCGCCCAGAATCCTACCGTAGCGGAAAAATCCTCCCACATGCCCTTGTATTTCCAGACACTTTCCTTGCATTTCCTGATAAACGGGTCTAATCCGTACTCCTCAATCTGTTCCTTGCCGTCGATCCCGAGCTGCTTCTCCACTTCCAGTTCCACCGGAAGCCCGTGGGTATCCCAGCCTGCCTTTCTGGGCACCATATAGCCCTTCATGGTGCGGTATCTGGGAATGATGTCCTTGATTACCCTGGTCAGTACGTGGCCGATATGGGGCTGGCCGTTGGCCGTCGGAGGCCCGTCATAAAAGGTATAAGTAGGTTTATCCTTGCGGTTTTCCATACTCTTTTTAAAAATATCATTTTCGCGCCAGAACTTTTCAATTTCTTTTTCGCGTTCCACAAAATTCAGGTCTGTTGACACTTTCTGATACATAATTGCTATCCTTTCTCTCTCTTATTTCCATAGTTCGCATCCGGAAAAACGGCGTATTTGCGGCGCGCGTTCGGGAAATACGCCGCACCGCCCATTGCCATTGCGTACATTATAACGCATACTTTCCATTCACAGCAAGACTTTTAGAAAAAACTCATGGACGAAGCCTTTTTCCTGGTGTAAAATAAAACGGAGGCAGATAAGGGTGCGGCTCTCCTGCCTCGGAAAGGCTCAGGTTTTTATGAAAGACGGAAAAGATGAACATATTTACCTTGAAACAAAAGGCGAGTACCGAATGCGGGAGCTTGACAAAAATGATTTGGAACAATTTAACGCTCTGCTCCAATACGCGTTTCAGGTAACCTCCTACGATTTATTTCAAACCGGATGGGAACAGGATGAAATCAAGTCCGCCAAACGCCCTATTCTGGAAGAGGCTTTCGTGCTTGGCTGGTTTTACCGGGATAAGCTGGCGTCTATGATTGTGGTTTATTCCATGAAAGTCAATATCCACGATGAAATCATGGATATGGGCGGAATCACCGGCGTCGCCACATACCCGGAGTATACCGGGAGGGGCCTGATTCGTTCCCTTATGGAACACGTTCTCGATTACATGCACAGGAAGGAAATGGTTATTTCCTTTTTATATCCCTACTCTATTCCCCTTTACCGAAAAATGGGATGGGAAATCGTTTCAGACAAGCTTTCCTTTACCGTAAAAGATACCCAGCTCCCGAAGCCCCGCCCCGTAGACGGTATGGTGGAGCGGGTCAGCCTGGATTCCACAGATTATCACAACGTACATTCTTATTTCGCCCTGCAGCGCCACGGCTGCCTGATAAGGGACGATTTATCCTGGGAGGAATACTGGCGGTGGGACAACGACGACATGATTGCCGCCGTCTATTATAATAAGGAACACAGACCTCTGGGCTATGTGGTTTATTACATTGCCAACGATATCTTCCACATCAAGGAAATGGTCTATTTGAATATTGAAGCCAACTACGGACTATGGAATTACATCAGCGCCCATTTCTCCATGATTGAACAGGTAAAGGGCGACAATTACTCCGGCGAGCCCATGGCCTACCTCTTTGAGGACAGCGAAATCACGGAAAAGATTTCCCCCTATATCATGGCGAGAATCGTGAACGTGCGGGATTTTCTGGAGTACTATCCTTATCAGATTCAGCCCGAGGATTTCAAAATCCACTTCAAGGTACATGATAAAATGGCAGCCTGGAACGAAGGAGATTTTCTGGTGTCCTGGCACGACGGCGAATCCTTCTGCGAGCAGGTGGAGGACAACCAGTCCATCAATGTGGTGGAACTTGACGTGAACACCCTGACGGCTATGCTTATGGGGTATAAGCGCCCTTCCTATCTGTATGAGCATGAAAAGATTAAGACGGAATATTATATGCTGACGTGGTTGGAGAGGCTGATTCCGGTAGAGAAGGCTTATTTTTCGGATTATTTCTGATTCAGACGCCTCAACCAGCAGTTGCCTGAAACACTGGTTGAGGCATTTATGAAAGCACTTTTCCTGCAATATCACCCCTGCAAAAGTTCCAGCAGCTCCTCTCTAGAAAAGCTCCCGCTTCCCACATTCTCCCCGGAAAGCACCTGCTCCGCCAGCTCCTTTTTGCGCTCCTGCAGCCTCACAATATTTTCCTCTATGGTGTCCTTCATAATTAATTTATAGACGTTCACCACATTTCTCTGTCCGATGCGGTGGGCTCTGTCCGTGGCCTGATTCTGGACTGCCAGATTCCACCACGGGTCGTAGTGGATGACAATATCCGCAGCCGTCAGATTAAGTCCCGTCCCGCCCGCTTTTAAGGAGATACAGAACACGCCGGTATCGTCGCTGTTAAAGCTATCCACCAGCGCAAGCCTTTTCTCCTTTGGCGTCGAGCCTGTCAGGGTATAGTAGGAAATCTTCTCCGCCCTAAGCTCCCTTTGCAGATTTTCCAGCATGGATGTAAACTGCGAAAAGAGCAGCACCTTATGCCCGCCGCCGATGGCATTCCTGATTAAATCAAGGCACATGGCGGTTTTTGCCGAGGGACTTTCATAATTTTCATAGAGCAGCGACGGGTCGCAGCAAAGCTGACGCAGCTTTGTAAGCTCCGCCAGAATCTGAATCTTAGCCGTCCGAAACTCCTCCTCCGACTGCTTGTCAAGCATCATCCGAATCCGCTGCACATGGGCGGCATAAAGCTTTTTCTGCTCTCCCTCCATGCTGGCGTACATACATTCCTCCAGCTTATCCGGCAGGTCTGTGAGGACGTCCTTTTTCAGCCTCCTCAGGATAAAGGGGCGGACCATTTTCTGAAGCTTCTCCATAGCTTTCTCATCTTGGCTCTGGACCACAGGTATCTCGATATCTGTCCGAAAGTGCTGATAGCCGTACAAAAATCCGGGCATCAGATAATCAAAAATACTCCAAAGCTCGCTTAACCTGTTTTCTATGGGAGTGCCGGTCAGGGCAAACCGGCTTCCCGCCTGTATTTCCTTTACCGCCTTTGCGGACTGTGTGTTGTGATTCTTGATATACTGCGCCTCGTCGATAATCTGGCAGAAAAAGCTGACGTTTTCATATTCTGCCAAATCTCTTTTCAGCAGCTCATAAGAGGTAATCAGAATATCCCGGCTCTGGGCGCCATGGATAATTTCCGCCCGCTCCCCGGCAAGCCCGGTCACCATTTTTACCGGAAGGCTGGGGGCAAAACGCTTAAATTCACTGTTCCAGTTAAACACTAAAGACGCCGGAGTGACAATCAGGCACCTTCTGTTATCCTCTGCTTTGGCCTCCAGAAATTCAGACAGCAGAAAGGCTATCACCTGCAGAGTCTTTCCAAGCCCCATGTCGTCCGCAAGAATGCCGCCAAACCCGTTGTGGCAAAGAGTTTTCAGCCACACAAAACCGTCCTTCTGGTACTTGCGCAGAGTCTCCTCCAGACTTGCCGGAACCTCAAAATCATTGTCCTCCACGGTTTTCATGTTTCTTATCAGCTCTTTAAAGGTCCTGTTTCTTATTGCCAGCAAATTCTGCTTTTCCTTAAGCTCGCTGTCCAGATACAAAGCCCGGTATTTCGGCGCTGTTATGACTTCCTTCCTTAACTGGCTGTCCGTGAGATTCAAATTCTGCTTTAATCCCAGCAGCGTCTGCATCCCCTCGTCTTCCACATTGACGAAGCTGCCGTTTTTCAGACGGAAATACTTTTTTTTCCTGTCATATTTCGACAGGATTTCAATGAGCTCCTCCTTTGACATGTCCGCCGCATTCACCGTCAGCTCAAGCAAATCGCCGGAGAGAGAGACCCCCACCTCCACCTTGCCGCTGTACACCACGTGGAACCGCTTGAGCGCCTCGGAGACATACACCTCCCCAAACGCCTGAAAACGGGGAATTCCATCCACTAAAAGCTCGTAGATTTTATCCTCCTCCCCGGAAATCACCATGGCGTTTTCCTTCTCGTCGAAGGCATTGCAGTAGGAGGAAACCAGATTGCCCACCTGCATTTCCTTCGCCACGTCCCGCCCGCTTGCCTCTTCGTCCTTTTTATAAACCTCATACTTCTTTTCCCCGTAAAGGGCATACACCTTACAGGTCACAAAATCCTTCTGAGGCGCGTCCAGATAAATCTCGAAGGAAACCGGCTCCACTCCGTAGTCCGCCTCGTTAAAATCCTTCCTCTCGCACTTATAATGCTCCATAAGCGCCGGCAAAAGCTCCCGACAGAACGCCGGAACATCCTTCTTTTCCACATAAAACTTTTTCTCGGGAAGCTTCACCAGACAGGTAATAAAATCGCTGATATTGCTCATATCCTCGATTTTTTCCCTGTGGATGAGGCCGTCCTTAAAGGTAATAAGACTCCGCGCCCCATAATATCCGAATAAGGGAACCACCTCCACCTCAATTCCCTCCTTCTGTCCGGTTATTTTCATCTCGCGGATAACCGGCGCGTCGGTCTGCTGCCACAACCGCTCGCCGGTCATATTAACGTTGGCCGTCAGGGGCCGCTCCCCTGCCACGTCAAGGAATTCCTCCAGGCCGCTGCCGGATAAGGAAAGCTTCCTCAGCTTCGGATAATAGGCCGGATACCCGTAATTTCCATAACCGTAACTGTTGCCATAGCCGTAGGAATACTGGACGTACCTGCTTCCGTTTTCCCTGACCCATCTTTTCAGAAATTCAACAATCCCCCGGGATACCGGCTCAAAGGCTTCCGGCAAATGCTGAAACTGCAGCTTTTTCCCATAGGAATAATTCTGCCCCTTCTCCACATTGCGGACGAATTCAAAAATATCCTTCAGCACGTATTTTGTCTTGCCCGTTCCGACTTTGAACTCCAGGGTGATATATTCGGAAGTGCATTCCAGAAAAGGCTCCAGCTCTATGCTTCCGTAAATATTATCCTTTAAAAAAGGCAGCGTTGCCTTGACGGTCTGACGCTGCAAAAGCTCCTTTACAAGCGGGGTGGTTTCCTTAGGGCGCACCCTGGCCTGCGCTTCCTTCCTGAGACCTCCGCCCCTGCTGCTTCCTGCCTGAGACCTCCGCTCGGCCTCCTGCTGCCAGCGGGACAGAATGTCCAGCACATTCTGCTCCATAGACATATCGTCCGTCTCCAGATAATCGCTCAGCCTTTTTTGTATCTGCCCTTCTGATTCCATATAATCAGAAATCGACATCTGCCTTTCCTGATAATTTTCATACTCAAGAAGAACCGCAATACAATGCTTGCAAAGGCCGGTATAGCTGTAAAAAGCCGGACACTCGCAGTAGCTCTCCGTCACATCGTCGGCCTGCTCGTCATATACCAGCTCCACATCATAGCTTTTTGAGCCGCTCCCCTTTACCCGCGCATTTATTACAATATTTTCCAGGTCATGGTCATCCACCGTAATTTTTTTTACTTTATCCAGATAGTAAAGGTCGAGACCCTTGTTATAGGTGGAAGTGTTTGTCAGTTTTTTTATCATTCGCTTGTTTAGCATGAGATATTCCCTCACTGGTTGTTATTCCGCCGCTTTCAGTTTTTCATCATAAGCTCCGCCAAATACCCCGCCGCCGGCCATATTGCCGCCTTATCCACACAAAAGCCCGGCTGGTGTATCAACTGGCCCTTCCCTGTTCCTACCTTAATATAGCAGCCCGGAATGTTTTCTTCGAAAAAGGCAAAATCGTCCCCGCCCATGGAGCTTTCCTCGGGCACAACGTTAAATCCTCTCTTCCGGGCCTTCTGAATACTCTCCTCCGCCATGCTTTTGTCATTGTAAGTGGCGGGCGGGCCTGCAATCCATTCCGCTTCCGCCGATGCGCCGTAAGCCGCCGCCGTTCCCTGCGCAATTTCCTGAAGCCGCCGTTCAAATAAAATCCTGTCCTCCGGGCTCATGGTGCGTACGGTTCCTTCTAAAACCGCCTCCTCCGGTATGACATTCCACGTATTCCCCGCCGTTAATCTGGTGACGCTAAGGAGCGCCGGATGAAAGGCATTGATATTTCTGGTGACTACCGTCTGCAGCGCCTGAATAATGCCTGCCGCTGCCGGAACCGGGTCAATCCCGTCGTCCGGGTGCGCCCCGTGACAGCCCACGCCTTTTACGGTAATCACAAACCTGTCCACCGCCGCCGTCACATAGCCTTCTCTGATTCCGAGCGTCCCCGTTTCATTGGTTGGGTCGGCGTGGATTCCCCAAATCCGCTCCACATCATCCATCACATCCGTTTCCAGAACCTTAAGCGCGCCGAGCGAGCTCTCCTCCCCCGGCTGGAAGATAATTTTCACCGTCCCGGCAAGCTTATCTTTTCTTTCATTTAATAAGAGCGCGCAACCGATTCCCGCCGTAATATGAAAATCATGCCCGCAGGCATGCATTTTTCCATCATATTTGGAAGCATAAGGAAGATTTGTCTCCTCACGGATTGGCAGGGCGTCTATATCGCACCGAAGGGCCGAAACCGGCCCCTCCTCCGCGCCCCTCACAACTGCCACAAGGCCCGTTTCAAGGGCGCAGGGCAATATTTCCACGCCTTCCTTCGTCAGAATCTCACGGATTTTATCGGTAGTCCCATATTCCTCATAGGAAAGCTCGGGATGGCGGTGGAACCACTCGAACCATTCCGTTAATTTCTTTTCCAGATTCTCACACTTCTCCATCTGCTTTTCCCCCGATTTTTGATTCGGCAGATTTCCCAATCCGGCAAACCTGCCGTCTTAATCCCAAATTGGCATCAGCTGCCTGCGGCTCAAACCGCCTTCATCTCAGACAATTTCCGTCAACTCTGAACTCACTGTGCCTGCCGCTTTCCTTTTGGATTATCTCCCGCTGTTGGGGTCCAGGGCGTCCCGCAGAGCGTCCCCGATAAAGTTAATAGCCATCACAAGCACCACTATCAAAAGTCCCGGAGGAATCCAGAGCCAGGGCTGCTTCGTCAGCACCGTCAGGGACTGGGCGCCGTTTAACATATTGCCAAGACTCGGCGTGGGAGGCTGTACTCCCTGTCCCAGGAAGCTGAGCGCCGCCTCGTCCAGCATGGAAAGCGCCAGAACCGAAGTGGCGTACACCAGAATCGGAGCCACCGTATTGGGAAGAATTTCCGAAAACAGAATATGCCGAAGGGGCATTCCTGCAACGATATTTCCCTTGATGAAATTCGTCTCCCGAAGGTTCAGCACGTTTCCCCTCACCAGCCTTGCGATGCCCGGCCAGTCAACAAATCCCAGAATCAGTATGATGTTCCAGAGTCCCGGCTTAAAAATAGCCGCCGCCACCAGAACCAGAAGTATATAGGGAAAGGACATCACCATATCCGTAAAGCGCATGATAATCATGTCCGCCACGCCGCCAAAATATCCGGCGACCAGTCCCAGAATCACGCCCACCACCGTTGAGATTAAAGTTGCCATTATTCCCACCAGAAGGGATATCCGCATGGCATACAAAAGCCTGCTGAACACATCGCGCCCAATCTGGTCGGTTCCCAGCCAGAATTCCTTACAGGGAGCGCCGCTGAAGGTCCCCACAATTTCGTCCGGCTGATAGGGGGCAATTATGGGCGCGAGAAGCGCCGCTCCGCCGAGGACAATCACCACTATCAGGCTGACCAGCGCAAGACGATGGCGGCGGAACCGCCGAAATATCGTCTGCTGATAGCTTTCGCTGGCGATATCCGCCTTTCCGCCCGGCTCTTTCTTTGTATCAAAGCCTGAAATTTTGCTTATTTTCCATTTTTTCTTAGAAGTAAAATCCCGTTTCATACCGCCCCTCCTAATCCAGTTGAATGGTGGGGTCCACCAAAGCATACAGAATATCCGTAACCAGATTGGCAGCCAGCACCACTACAGCCGACAGAAGGCACACGCCCATAATCACAGGATAATCCCGGCTGCTGATTGCGCTCATTGTCATAAGTCCCAGCCCAGGCCATGAAAACACCTGCTCGATAATCACCGCGCCGCCGAAAAGCACGGGAATCTCCATACCGATTACCGTGACTATGGGAACCAGCGCATTGCGAAGCGCATGCTTGTTAATCACCTTAAAGCGTCCGATTCCCTTTGCCCGGGCTGTCCGCAGATAATCCTGCTGCAGGATTTCAAGAACGGCGCTTCTGATATATCTGATATTACTGCCTGCCATGGAAGTCGCAAGCACCAGCACCGGCATCACCATATGTCTGGCCACATCCAGAAAGCCCCCTTCCGTTCCAAGGGTAGTCATACCGCTGGAGGGAAGCCAGCCAAGTTTTACCGTAAAAACATAAATCAGAAGGAGGGAAAGAAAAAAGCCCGGTATGCTGCTTCCCAGAAAGGAAAAGGTCACCACCGCATAGTCTCCTTTTGAATACTGATGGACAGCGCTGTAAATTCCCGCCGGAACAGCCATGAGAAGGCTCACCAGAAGGGATACGCCCATAAGAAGAAGGGTCGGCCCTAAATGGCTTCCTATCATTTCGCTGACCGGCAGGTAGGATTTGATGGAATATCCCATATTTCCGTGAAGGAGCTGTCCCAGCCACACAAAATACTGTATATAAAAAGGCTTGTCCAGACCCAGCGCTATTTTCCGCGCCTCCACGGCGGCCTCCGATACTCTCGGCCCCTGAAGCATTTCCAGAGGGCTTCCCGCCATGCACATGATGGCGTAATCTATCACAGTAATTCCAATCAGCACGGGAATGGCAATTAAAATTCTCTTAATAATGTACTTACCCAATACTTTATCCTCCAAATCAAGTTCCGCTATGCCTCGCTTTGCACAATAGGGCAGGCGGCTTCGTGTGCGGAGTCTGCCTGCACCTCCGAAAGCTTCGGCTCCTTTTGCCTGCAGATTTCCGTAGCGTAGGGGCATCTCGGATGGAAACGGCATCCTGACGGAGGATTGGTGCTGTCCCCGATTTCTCCTTCCAGAAGGCTTCGGGTCTTTTCCTTTTCCCCGGGGTCCGGCACCGGCACGGCATTTAAAAGCGCCTTTGTGTAGGGATGAACCGGATGGTTAAAAATCTCCTTTGTCTCGCCCGTCTCCACGATTTTTCCCAGATACATGACGGCGATTCTGTCGCTGACATAATTTACCGCGCCAAGACCGTGCCCCACAAAAAGCAGCGTAAGGTGGAGCTCCTTTTGCAGGCTTTTGAGTAAATTCAGGATTTGCGCCTGTATGGATACGTCCAGGGCGCTGACCGGCTCGTCGCAGACGATAAACTTGGGATTTAAGGAAAGCGCTTTTGCGATTCCGATTCTCTGTCTCTGTCCGCCGGAAAATTCGTGGGGATATCGTCCTAAAACATTTCTGGAAAGCCCCACCATATCCAGAATTTTCAGGATTTCCTTCTCCACCGTATCCTTCGTGGCAATCCCGTGGTACAGCATGGGCTGCGCCAGAATTTCAAAGATATGCTTCCGGGGGTTTAAGGACGAATAGGGGTCCTGAAACACCATCTGGAGCTGTGTCCTTATTTTCTGCATTTCCGACTTGTTTAAACCGGCAAGACTGGTTCCCTGATACAAAATCCTGCCCTCTGTGGGAGTTTCAAGCCCCACAAGCTGACGCCCGATAGTGGATTTTCCGCAGCCGGATTCCCCTACCAGACCTAATGTTTCTCCCTCCATAATGGAAAAGCAAACGCCGTCCACCGCTTTCACGAATCCGGTTGTATGGCTGATGATTCCTCCCTTTATGGGATAATACACCTTCAAATTTTCAGCCTGAATCAGAGGGGTGTCCACCTTATCTTTCATCTGCAATTCCTCCCTCTTTCATTACCACGCACTTTGCCACATGGCCGGGACCGAACTCATAGTCCTTCTGAGGATTTTCGCACTCCGGCCTCCGGTATCTGCAGCGCGGTGCAAAACGGCACCCCTTCATATCGTCGTAGCTCTCCGGCACGATTCCCGGTATGGCCACAAGCTGCCGCTCCGCACTGTCCCTTATGGTGGGAACCGTGTCGAGAAGCGCCATTGTATAGGGATGCCTGGGATTTTCAAAGAGTTCCTTTACCGGCGCCTCCTCAATTATCTGTCCCGCATACATGACAAGAACCCGGTCCGCCGTGTTGGCAACCAGGCCGATATCATGGGTGATTAATATCATGGACATTCCCGTTTCCTTCTGCAGCTCTCCAAGCAGCTTCATAATCTGCGCCTGGATTGTCACGTCCAATGCCGTCGTGGGTTCGTCCGCAATAAGAAGCCTCGGATTGCAGGACAGCGCCATTGCAATCATTACCCTCTGGCGCATTCCGCCGGAAAGGGTGTGGGGATATTTTTTCATGGTTCCATGGGCGTCCGGCATCCCCACTCTCGTAAGCAGCGCCTCCGCCCGCTTTGCCGCATCTTCTCTGGAAAGATGCATATGCGTTCTGATGCTCTCTGTTATCTGGCTCCCCACTGTAAAAACAGGATTCAGGGACGTAAGAGGGTCCTGAAAAATCATGGTGATTTCATTTCCGCGGATTTTATCAAGCTCCTTTTCCGTCATGGAAAGAAGATTCTTACTGTCAAACAGGACAGAGCCGTCAGTGACAGCTCCGCCCCTTCCTAACAATCCCATAATTGACAGCGAGGTTACGCTTTTTCCACACCCTGACTCCCCTACAATGCAGACAACCTCTCCCTCGTCCACATGAAACTGAATATGGTCCACGCTGATGGTTTTGCCATAGTCGCCCTTAAAGGTGGTAGTCAGTCCCTGTACTTCCAGTAAATGTGACATCGCATTTCCTCACTTACACATGCCCCGCACCTGCGGCGCACTTCCATACAAAGCAACAATGCTTATTATTCTGCAACGTCCCAGTTCTGCACGTCGTTAAAGAACCCGTAAGCGCTGGGCTGCGCGCCGCTTAAGCGATTGCTCACCGCTCCCTGGGCGCTGATGATATATGCGGAGAACATGGGAACGTCCTCCTGAACCGTTTTGTCTACAATCGAATATAAAGCCCTGATTTCGTCCACGTCGCTGGTCTCCTGAGTTTTCACCAGAGCGTCTCTGATGGTCTCGCTGGAATAACCGGTCCAGCTTCCTTCGCCGCTAAGGAGCCAGTCTACGTCAGGGTACGGGTCAACCGGCGCATAAGTGTACTGCACGGCAAGGATATCATAATCCGTGGTTCCCGCAATCGTCATAAGAGTTGCCAAATCCACAGTCTGTACTTCCACCTTGATTCCAACCGCCGCCCACTGGGCCACCAGAACCTGAGCGCCGTTCACAAAGGTGCTGTCGCCGGAATTCACATAAAAACGAAGCGTCTGGGAGCCGTCCCATCCGGCTTCCTCAAGAAGCGCCTTTGCCTTTTCCGGGTCGTAGGGAATCGGGGTAACGCTCTCGTCAAAGAACGGGCTTGCCGATGAAAGGAAGCCATCCACCACCTCGCCGTGTCCCTTTAAGAGCTGGTCTACAAGCTGCTGCCTGTCAATTGCATAGACAAGAGCCTGACGCACCCTTGCATCAGGAAGGTTTGCCGTCTGAATAAATGCGGACTGGTTGGTGATTGGCGCTCCATATACAGTTTCCACATTTTCAAGGGCTTCTATACTTTCAAAGTCCTCCTGGGGTACTGCCGTCATCGTGTGATGGGTAATATCGATTTCTCCCGACTGCAGGCCGGCATAAATCTGGCTGGCGTCCACGATTCTGATATTTAATTTGTCAATCTTGGGCGCGCCCTTCCAGTAATCGGTATTGGCCGTATAGGAAATATAATGGTCGTTATCATAATCCGTCAGAAAATACGGGCCGCTGATGACGTCAGGGCAGTTGAACCAGTCTGCCGTGGTAAGCTCCGCCTCGCTGAACTTCTCGATGATATGCTTCGGCATGGTGTGAAGATATCTGGCATAGGTATTTTCAAAGGTGGTAAGCGCCATAGGGTATTTGGACGTAAACTCAACCGTCTTGTCGTCAATAATCTGAATACCTTCCACGCTTTCCGCGCCCTCTTCCACATAACCGTCGTCGCCCACACCCTCAAAGGCGTAAAGCATCAGCGTCGTGTTGTTTACAACCGGGCTGGCAAGACGGCGCACGGAATACTCCACGTCGGCAGCCGTTACCGGCGTTCCGTCAGACCAGGTCGCCTTATCGTCAATGTGTACCGTAAAATGGATATTGTCCTCTGTCGTAATCGAATCCGCCAGCATATTCTGGAAATTCAAGTCCTTGTCAAGCTCCACTAACGGCAGGAACATGAGCCCCACCGCATACTTGTTGATTTCCGTCTGGTCAATGGCAAAAGGGTTGATGCCGCCAAGGGAATCCGTAACGCCTACGTTTACAATTTTTTCTCCGGGAGCTGCCTGTGCGGCTCCTCCGTTACCTTCATTTTCTTCGGCCGTACTGCCTCCCACTGTTTCACCCTGTGTCTCATTTATTGTATCGCCCTGATTGTTGTCGGAATTTCCGCAGCCGGCCATAGCCAGTGTAAATGCCAGTACCATCAGAAGGCTGATAATGCTTTTGATTGATTTTTTCATAGTATCCCTCACTTCCTCACTGCTCTTTTTATTTGCGGAGATTGTGGACGCAGCGCAGACACAAATAATTCTCTCCCCTTTAATACAGCACCAGGCGCATTTCACGTCCGATGCTGATTTTTTAACAGTTGGTTCATTATACTGTTACAGGGTCGAAATGTCAATATTCTCCAAACTAAATTTAAAAAAACTTCCGCAAAGACTCCGTAAATCTTCATATGATAAAGTATCTGTATTTTTTGCCGGTATTATAAGCTGTACTTTATTTTTAATTTCATTGATTTTTTCAGCTATAATATTAGCTAAAACTTGCATTTATTTTTCATTTAAGCTAATATATTAGCCATGAATACATCATTTTCTTTTTTACGTAAAACTCCCCCTGAAATCGAGCGGCAGATTGCGGAACGTATACGCGGCATTCGCAAAAGACGGAAAATATCGCAGCGCAGGCTTAGCGAGCTTTCCGGCGTGAGCTTAGGCTCCCTGAAACGCTTTGAGCAAAGCGGTGAAATATCCCTTCTTTCCCTGATTAAGATTGCCATTGCTCTTGATATATCAGGGGAACTGGAACGGCTTTTTGCGGATGTGCCTCCCCTTTCTATTGAGGAAATTATAAATGCAGGAAATTGAACAGGTAAACGTATTTTATCATCAAAGAAAAGTCGGAAAGCTGGCTGTTTATAAAAAATACCTCGCTGCCTTTGAATATGAAAAACAATGGCTGGAAGACGGGTTTTCCATCAGCCCCTTTTCTCTTCCCCGGCAAAAAAAAGTTTTTATCCCAAAAGCCGACCCTTTCGACGGCTTATTTGGTGTGTTTGCAGACAGCCTTCCTGACGGTTTTGGCCGTCTTTTAGTTGACCGCCTTTTGCTCAACCACCATATAGAACCGGCGAAAATCGGGCGTCTCGTCCGGTTGGCAATTGTCGGTTCCTCGGGAATGGGCGCGCTTACCTATGAGCCGGATATTTCCTTTGAAACAGCTCCCTCTGATTGGAATCTGGATATTATTTCCCGGAAATGCCGTGACATCTTAAATTCCGAACCATGCCAGGATTTAGATAAACTATTTCGTCTCGGCGGTTCCTCCGGTGGCGCAAGGCCGAAAATACTCACAAATATAGACGGGGAGGAATGGATTATCAAATTTCCTTCCTCTGACGACAGTGAAAATATCGGCAGGCAGGAATACGATTATTCTCTTTGCGCCAGAGCGTGCGGTCTGGAAATGGCGGAAACGCGGCTTTTTCCCTCTGCACTCTGCAATGGTTATTTCGGCACAAAAAGATTTGACAGAGCAAAGGATTCAAAAGAAATGGCGGTGCGAATCCACATGGTTTCCGTAAGCGCGCTTCTCGAGACCTCCCACCGGCTCCCGAATCTGGATTACAATCTTCTGATGAAACTTACGCTGGAAATCACCAAAAACTTTTCGGAAGTCGAAAAAATGTACCGTCTCATGTGCTTTAATGTATTTGCCCATAACAGGGACGACCATTCCAAGAATTTTACATTTTTATATAATGAAAAGGAAGAAAGATGGGTTCTTTCCCCTGCTTATGACCTTACCTACAGCTATTCCCTTGGCGGAGAACACGCAACTACCATAAATGGCGAAGGGCGGAATCCTGGATTTCAGGATTTAATTGCCGTTGCCCGAAATATTGGAATCAACGAGGCAAAGGCAAAGACTATTGCAAGTGATATTCGTGACTGTACACATGAAATGCTTTCTGAATATTTATCTCATTGACTTACCCGGAATTTAGGCCATAAAGCGCATTCTTGACAAATCCCGCAAACAGCAGTATATTACAATCACTTTGCATATACTTTTAAACATTTTAATGGAGTACCTCAATGAAAAATTTACTGAATTATCAGACCACCGAATACGACTGCGGCCCCGTTTCCATATTAAACGGCATCCGCTATCTCTTTGAGCGGGAGGAAATTTTTCCCGACCTTGTGAAATTCATCATGCTCTACTGCATGGATACATATAATGAAGCGGGCGAGCTCTGCAAGCACGGTACTTCGCCTGCCGCTATGAGCTATATGACCTGCTGGCTCAATCATTTCAGCGAAAGGAAAAACTTTCCGCTCCGCTGCGAGCATTACTCCGGGGATACCGTGAGCCTTACACCTGGAAGCCCAATCTGGCAGGCTCTTGAAAAGGGAGGAGTGGTGGTGCTGTATCTCTATCTCGACGTGGGCCATTATGTTCTTCTGACCGGACTTGAGGATGAGAGGGTTCTGCTTTTCGACCCTTTTTACGAGGAGGAGGACGACCCGGATTTGGATAAGGAATATGCCACGGATGAAATTACTTTTATCAGCGACAAGCCAAAGACAGCAAACCGCAGCGTTGCCATCCGCCGCCTGAACCGCACTTCCAGAGACTACTATGAGATGGGCGAGACAGCCTGCCGGGAGGCGCTTGTGATGTATCACGTTTAATATTAGTGCTGTAAAATTTTTCCTTGATTTTTACAGCATTTTAATCTCATATTTATATAAGCATAAAAGAGGTATCGCAAAACCTTCCCGTTTTGAGATACCTTTTTTGTCTGCACTAAAGCACATTTACTGTTCCATCTGCCTTCCCAGAAAGCCGGCTGCCGACTGTATCAGCTTCTGCTCCACTTCTCCCATCTTCCCTTTCTCGCCGTTATCAATCAGCACCACGCCGCCAATCATATCTCCCTCGCAGATAATAGGCGTTATTGCCTCCTGGGTAAAGTCGTCCGTGACGTCCTGCGTAATGGGGATAAAATCCGAATCCTCCTTCGAGGCAAGAATCATTTCCCTGTTGTTCAGCTTTTCCTCCAGCTCCTTGCTGATGGATTTCCCCAAAAGGCTCCTGTACCCGCCTGACACCGCAATGAACTGGTCCCTGTCCGCGATGAGCGCCGTCCTTCCCGATGCCTGCGAAAGGCTTTCCGCATACTGCTTTGCAAATGTATTCATTTCCCCAATAGGAGAATATTTTTTTAATATTATCTCGCCTTCCCTGTCGGTAAAAATTTCCAGCGGGTCGCTTTCTCTGATGCGGAGGGTCCGCCTGATTTCCTTTGGTATAACAATACGCCCCAAGTCGTCTATCCGCCTGACAATGCCTGTTGCTTTCATTTATCACTTCCTCCATTTCCTTCGTTCGCTCATTCTCTTATTGTAAACATAAATCCCTGTCCTTAAACAGTTATTTAAGTTTCCTGCTTTACACAAGTCATGGAGTTATTATCTGTAAAAAATGGAGAATTATTCTTTGTTTTTTGCAATTAATTTTCTCATCCGTTATAAAAATCCGACGGACTCTGCCCCGTATACGCCCGAAACATGCGGCTGAAATAAAACTGGTCCTTATACCCCACCTGCTCCGCAATATCTTTAATATACAGCTTCTGTCCGGGAACGCTCATCAGCTCCTTTGCTCTCTCCATTCGAAGTCTGGTCAGGCACACCGTAAAGGACTCGTCGCCGTACTTTCTAAGCAGCTTGCTCAAATACGGCTGTGAAATCCCCATCTCCCGCCCGACAGAGGCAAGCGTCAGCTGTCTGGAAAAGTTATCCCCTATGTATTTCATCACCTTTTCATAATATTCACGGGTATCCATCTTCTCAAACACAGGATTTTCTTCCGCACTGGCAAACAAAATCTGGTCGATATTTTCACTCAGCTCCTGCATATTTTCAGCGTTGGCAAAAGCCTCCTCGATTAGGAATCCCAGTTCCCCCTCGCAGGAGCGCTTTTCTCCAAACTCCTGCAAAACGTACAGGATATGATTAAACATATTCTCCACCCAGAGCTGCGGACGTTCCTCCTCCCCCCACAAAAGCAGAAGACGCTTTACCTCCTCCCGCGCCTTCTGGCGGTTCTTCTTTTTACAGTACGCCTGAAGGGGATACAGATAATCCTGAATATTCCCCTCCCGTTCGGCGCCGCCGGGTTCCTCCAGATGAATCACTCTGTTCTTCCCTAATACGAGCCTTCTTGCCAGAGTCTGATACAGCTTTTCAATGGTTTCAGCCAGCCCCATAGTCTTCACCGGCTCATCTGACATTACCACTGTAAAATATTCTGTGCCTGATTTTTGTTTTTCTATTTCAGACTGTATCAGCCCAGGGAAATCCTGCTCCTCTATCAGCTCGTGGGGGCAGATACAGAGCATCTCCCTCTCGTCTCTCCCGTAAATCAGCATCCTCTCGTTGACGTCGGAAAATATTTCCTTTCTTCCATATCCTGAAAAACGGCATGGCAGCCCGTTCATGCGGATTATCGCAGCATCATAAAGTCCTTCTGAAAAGTATCTGTCAATTATTTTCTCCGAAAGCTCGTCTCCGGCGCACAGTTTTCGGATAATCAGGTTTCTGTTTCTCCAATACTGCACCTTCAAACGCTCTTCCAGACCCTCCAGCATTCTCTGCAGCTCCGAAGGCACCACAGGCTTTAAGATATAATCGCTGACGCCCAGCCTGATAGCGGACTGCGCATAGCTAAAATCCGAGTAGCCGCTGACAAGCACGATAATAATATCTTCCTTTTCCTCCACAATCCGCTTTACCAGCTCTATTCCGTTTAGTACCGGCATCCGAATATCCGTAATCAGGACATCCGGCTGTAGCTGCCTTACTTTCTTTAACGCCTCACCGCCGTTGCTCACGCTCCCCGCCACATAGTACCCCGGACACTTTCTGGCAATAATCGTTTCAATATGCTTACGTGCTGCAGGCTCGTCATCTGCTACCAGTACGCTGTACATTTTCTTCCCTCTCCGTTTTTACTCCAATGGTAACCGCAGCCCCGCGCTCCTTTGTATTTTCCAGCTCAAAGACCAGCTTATCCGCATATAGAAGATACAGTCTCGCATACAGGTTCAGCAGCCCCATACCGCCTATTTCCATTTCAATCGCGCTGTTGCGCACGTGAATCTTTTCCCTGATTTCCTTTATTCCCCGGCGCAGGTCATGCAAAACGTCTTCCTTTATTCCCTCGCCGTTATCCTCCATTCGGATATACCACCCTGTATTATCCCGAAAGCCTCTTACCTGAATCTGCATTACCACATCTTCATTATTATAGCCGTGGAGAACACTGTTTTCAATTAACTGCTGAAGGACGATTTTGGGCAGGATTTCCTTTTCTATGGACGTATCGCAGGTAATCTCCACACAGAGCCGCTCCTCATAACGGAACTGCAGCAGGTTCACATAGCGTTTCATGTAATCCAGCTCGTCCCTCACCGGGGCGTATCTCTCCACATTACTGGTGGAATACCGCAGCATACCGGCCAGATTTCCGCAGATTTCACAGATTCCCTCATCGCCGTCCTCAAGCCCTCTGGTGGAAATCACATTCAGAACGTTATAGAGAAAATGCGGATTTACCTGCGCCTGCAGAGCGTCAAACTGTGCCTGCAGCTGTAAAATTGACAGCTTCTTTTCCGTATCCGCCGCTTCGCCAAGGCGTTTTAAAAGATTTTCATAGGCATGTCCAAAAGCTACAATCTCATCATCGGTGGTATTGATTCTCACCGCCTTACTGATATCCGTGGTTTCCGTCTGCTCCATCAGCGCCCTGATTTCATGAATAGGCTGTGTCAGGCGATTGGATATCAGAACTATAAACAGCATAAACAGACCGAACACACAGACAATAAGTAAAAATGCAAAAAACAGGGTATTTTTTTCCGCCCTGCCCGTCATTTTCATATTTTCCGCCAGAATCATTCTGACGCCGGCTCTGGTGGTGCTGACAGAAATCAGGCTGTCCCCGAGCTGGTAATTTCCGTCACCCTTTCCTTCTGCCAGATTCATAAGCATTTTCGTCTGTCCGTCCGCATCGGAATACAGCACGGTATTGTCCGGCAGAACCGCTATGACGTCGATGCTGTCGTCCGGAAGATAAAACATTTCTTCCAGAACAGAAGCCTTCTGCTGCACCTCAATATAACCCATTCGCTCTCCCTGAATGGCCCGAATCATGGAAAAAATTTCTTCCTTTTTATCCCTTTTCCAGTTATCCTTGTGTACGCCCGTCAGAAAGGGTTTACCGTAAAGCAAATCCACCTCCCCGAGCCACTGATTATTTTCCTCATTCATGACAATATCTATGAACGATTCGTCATTGTTCATAGTGCAGTAGACCAGATTTCCATTGGGATTAAAGAAAATTACCCGGTAAAAATTCGACAAAAGATAGTTATTGCTCAGCTTATTTCTCAGCGTTGTCTCATGAGCTATCCGCATCCTGTCATAGTACTGATTATCAGAATTGGATAGCCCTCTGATGGCGTCGAGCATGTCCATATCGGAAAGTATATAATCCGTGACCTGATTCATAACGTCATAGGTGCTGTCAAACTGAATCGAAAACTGCCTTGAAAGAAAATTCAGATTATCAACCTTTTCCATCCGCAGCTCCCTGATATTGAAATAACACCACAAAAATCCAAGGAGCAGCGAAAGGACAAAGGCCAGAGCCGCATAAGATAAAATCATTTTACGCCTGAAACGCATATTTTTATTACCCCTTTACAGCTCCTGCTACCATTCCGTCTATAATCTTCTTATTAAAGAAGATAAACAGAATCAGCATGGGAATCGTAATTACCAGTACATCGGCAAACATCAGATTATAGGAGCTTTCATATTTTCCCTTAAAATTATACAACGTAAGCTGAACCGTTGCATTGGCATTTCCCGGAAGAAAATACAGAGGATTGGTAAAATCATTAAAAATATTCACCGCATTTAAAATAATTACCGTTGACGTCACCGGTTTTAACAGCGGAAAGACAATCTTCGTAAATATCTGGAAAGGGCTGCAGCCGTCAATCAGTCCGGCCTCCTCCAGTTCCTTCGGTATGGTTCCCATAAATCCGCGGTACAGCATAATGGTAAAGGGAATACATAACGCCACCTCCACCGTTATCATTCCAAACAGGGTCTTGTATATATGCATTCCCTGCAGCACCCAGATTGTGGGCAGGATTGCCGGAGGCACCATCAGCCCGGACATAATCAGCGCATTGGCAACCGTCATGGTCTTATCCGAGCGTCTCTGCAGCACATAGCCTGCCATGGAGCCCACAAGAATCAAAATTGCCACCGAAAAAAATGCAATCAGCAGACTGTTTTTAAATGCCGTAATCAGCATGTAGTTATTGGCCTTTAACACTTCCACATAATTTTCAAAATGAATCTCCGTGGGCAGGGCCAGCGACATCAGGTTGGCTTCCTTCTTATTTTTAATGGAATTTAAAAACATATACAGAAAGGGCGTCACAAATATAAACAGACACAGAACCATTCCGACCACATCGCCTATAAGCGTCAATACTTTTCTTTTTTTCATCAGGAATCCACCTCCCTGCTCAACAAAAACTTCTGCAGCGGGAATGCCAGAAGAGCAATCATAATGAACATAATCACGTTACCGGCTGTGGACAGGCCGTAGAATCCTGCCGCATACTGCTTGTAAACGATGGAGGCCATTACGTCCGTTGCAAATCCGGGACCGCCTCCTGTCATCGCCCAGATAAGGTCAAAGCTGCGCAGACCGCCGATAAAGGAGAGGATAATAACGGAGTTCATGGCCGGCCGCGCAAGGGGCGCCGTGATTGCAAAAAGCTTCTGACGGCCATTTGCACCGTCGATTTCCGCCGCTTCGTAATAGGTTCTGTCAATAGACTGAATGCCCGCCACATAAATGACTGTGGCGATACTCAGGCCCTTCCAGATATCCACGCCTATAATGGAAAATAACGCCAAATCCGGGTTCCCCAGCCAGTTAATCTTGCTTTCCATAAAGGTGGAAAGCGCACGGTTAATCAGCCCCCGGGTGGGATGCATCATGGCTGTAAAGGTAATGCCAATCGCCATGGTACTTACCAGATTGGGAAAGAAAATAATCGAACGCTGTATGTTCTTTGTTTTGATTTTTCCTGTCAGGAAAACTGCGATAAAAAAGGCAAGAATCACTTTGATTCCGCTGGTGAGAACCGCGTATATCAACGTGTTTTTAATACCGATATTCAAAGAGCGTTCAGAAAAAAACATGATAAAATTGTCCAGCCCGGTAAACCGCCAGTTCTTAAAATCCCACACCGTCATACTGAAAAAGAATGAGGCCATCGTAGGGATGATAAAGATGAGAAGAAAAACTATCATGGCGGGCACAAGGAACCAGGTGGAATACATCTTTTTTTTATTCATTGGCAAATTCCTTATATTAGTTCCGCAGATGCCCTCGAACGCACCCTGGTCTGGAACAATTTCCGGCTGCCTTGCATCCGTAAATCGTTCCGTGCGTTTTCGGGCATCTGCTGATTTCCAGTTTCAAAATTTCCAAAAAACTTCCTAGTTCCAGTCAAGTCCAAGCTGAACCGCCTGTTTCAGGCAATCGTCGTCATACGCTTTTGCCGCTTCTTCCGCCGAAATCTGTCCGGTTCCAACTTCCTGTGTAATCTGCTCGCAGCTTGCACCCTTAACTGCCGTCTGGTACTCCAGCGCCGTACATGCTTTTCCGGCGTCGATGTATGCCTGCTCGTCCTTCACCGCGTCAAAGGCGTCGTCAGGAAGGCTGATTCCCTTGACAATTATCGGGCCTGCGGGAGGCTGTACTTCCAGATAAGTTGCAATGGCCTCATCGGATAACCAGAAATTCAAAAAGCGAAGTACGTCGTCCACATGCTCGCTGGTCTTATTTACATAGAAGCCGCCTGCCGGCCATGTGGTAATCCCATGGTTATTGGCGTCGTCTCCGGGAACTCCAAAGGCTCCAATCTTATTTACATCATCGCCGTAGTTGCTGTAAAGGTTATTCAAAACACCGTCGGAGGTGATAATCCAATGCGCTCCGTCGCCGTTTATCAGCATATCGCATGCGATATTGTAGGTAGTGGCTGTGTAATCTTCATTATAATAAGGCGCAAGGTCGGCAGCCTTCTGCCAGCTCTTTAAGCCTGCCGGGTCTGATGCATATTTCGCTTCGCCGGCCTCAAACTGTGCTGCAAAATCAGGATTTTCCGCCTGAACATTGTAGTGGTCGCCAAGGTAGATAACCTGTGTGGTCCAGCTCTCTGCAAAGCTTCCGATTACCGCAACCTCGCCCGCATCCTTAAGTACGTCGCAGTTCTTCAAAAAGTCCGCCCAGGTATGGGGCACTTCCAGATTATACTCTGCATATAAGTCTTTATTATAAAGCACAACGCCCGCGCCGCTGCATAATCCGGCAGGCGCGCCGTAAACCACTCCGTCTACCGTTACCGCGCTTAAGAAAGACTCGTCCAGCTTGCTTATGAAAGGCTGGTCAGACAAATCCAGGAAATATTCGGAAGGATTTAAGATAGAGAACTTACATCCTGAATTATACAGACAGATATCGGACATATCTCCCGACGCCAGTCTGGTCTTTACAATATTGTCGCCGTCTCCGCCGCCCACACGGGTTTCAATTTCCACAGTGATTCCCAGCTTTTCCTTTGCCAGAGCGCAAACCGCTTCGATTCCTGTCGTGGTTGTTTCCTTATCCACCAGCATAGTGATGGTTGCTTCCTTATATTCGCCGTCCGCCGCCGCATCTGCGGGAGCCTCGTCCCCGGAACTGTCCTCCGCCGGAGCCGCCGCTTCCTCCGTGTTATCTTCCGCGGGAGCCGCCGCTTCGTTTCCGCCGCTTTCCGATGAGCTGTCATTTCCGCCGCCGCAGCCGGCTAACAGTCCGACCGTCATTGCCGCTGCCATAAGAACACTTAAAACTTTCTTTTTCATTGCTTTCCTCCTTAATAAATCTACATTTCTTTTTCGTTTCTCTTTACTTAAGTAAGATAAATATTATTTTAGAGATTATTCAAAAAAATCTCCATGGACAATCCAATCATTTATGATGGATTTCCCGATTATTGCAGAAGAAATTTCCATTTCTTCATATAATAAGCACAAAAAAAGAATAATCACCCCACTTTCATCACACAAAATGCATATTCTTTTTCTTATTTTTACACTATGCTGTGTACATCATTGGCAAATGACTTTATTATAAGAAAACTATTGCGTAACAGGACGGCCGACGGTCTGCATGTTATAGCAATGCGTTGGAAAGGAGAAGCTACAAATGCTTTACAAAAAAAACGGCAGCCCCTCCCTTGCGAAGGAGCTGTTTCAAAATCCCACCAGCGAATACAGGGGCGCGCCCTTCTGGTCCTGGAACTGCAAGGTAAATAAAGAAGATATCGACCATACTCTGGAAGACCTTCACACTATGGGAATGGGCGGCGCGCACATTCACTGTCGTACCGGTATGGACCTCCCTTATCTGGGAAAAGAATTTATGGATATGGTTCATTATTCCCATGAAAAATCAAACAGCCTCGATATGATTACATGGCTCTATGACGAGGATCGCTGGCCCTCCGGCGCCGCGGGCGGACTGGTGACCAAAAATCCCGACTACCGGATGCGCTTCCTTGTCTTTTCACCGGAAGAACTTCCCGAAAAGGAAGACGTAAAATCCGAATACGGCGGTTCCTCCGCCCAGCCGGTAAGCAGCGGCAACCGCAAATTCCTGGCAAAGTACTCCGTCAGGCTGAAAAACGGATATCTGGCCTCCTATCAGCTCCTTGCCCCGGACGCAAAGGAACCGGAAGGCTCTGATATCTGGTATTTATACAGGGAAATTGCCGGGAACGACCCCTGGTACAACAATCAGGCCTATGTAGACACCTTAAATCCCAAAGCCATAGACAGATTCATCGAGCTCACCCATGAAGCCTATTACCGGGAGCTGGGAGAGAGCTTCGGCGATACGGTTCCCGCGATTTTTACGGACGAGCCCCAGTTCTGCCACAAGCAGACTCTTGGATTTGCGGAAGAAAAGAAAAAGGTCATCCTTCCCTTTACGGATGATTTCCCCGAGACCTATGAAAATGCCTACGACTGTAACTTCTTTGAAAGCTTTCCCGAATGTATCTGGGAGCTGCCCGAGGGCGCGGTTTCCGTAAACCGTTACCATTACCATGACCATATCTGCGAGCGGTTCGCTACCGCCTTTGCGGACAATATCGGCGGATGGTGCCGTAAGCACAACATTGCCCTGACGGGACATATGATGGAAGAACCTACCTTGATGTCGCAGACCGCCGCCTTGGGAGAAGCCATGCGCTCCTACCGCTCCTTTGACCTTCCCGGCATCGACATGCTCTGCGACTGGCGGGAGCTGACCACCGCCAAGCAGGCTCAGAGCGCGGTTCACCAGTTTGGATATGAAGGCATGCTCAGCGAGCTCTACGGAGTTACCAACTGGAATTTTGACTTCCGCGGCCACAAGCTGGCAGGCGACTGGCAGGCTGCCTTAGGCGTTACCATAAGAGTGCACCACCTGACCTGGACCTCCATGGCAGGCGAAGCCAAGCGCGATTATCCCGCTGCCATCGGCTATCAGTCTCCCTGGTACCGGAAATATTCTATGATAGAGGATTATTTTGGACGCCTTAACACCGCCCTTACCAGAGGAACGCCCGAGGTAAAAGTCGGGGTTATCCACCCTGTGGAATCCTACTGGCTCTACTGGGGCGCAAAAGAACAGACCGACGGCATCCGTCAGGAAATGGACTACAATTTCCACAAGCTTACGGAATGGCTTCTTTACGGACTCATTGATTTTGATTTTATTTCCGAAGCCCTCTGGAAGGACCAGACGCCGGATGACGCCCTTGACGCCGATGGCGATTTGATGACAGGGAAAATGAAATACGACGTGATTGTGGTTCCCAACTGCGTGACCATCCGCAGAAGCACCCTTAAGCGCCTTATGGCTTTCCGCAAAAAAGGCGGGCGTGTCATCTTTACCGGAACCATTCCTTCCCATGTGGACGCCCTTCCGTGCAGCGACGCCGCCGACTTTGCGGACACCTGCGAGAAGATTGGATTTGCGGAAAATCTGCTGCTCTCCGCGCTCCTTCCCGCAAGAACCGTAGACATTCACAACCAGCTCGGCGTGCGGACGGATAATCTGATTTATCAGATGAGAAACGACAACGGCAATAAGTGGCTCTTCCTTGCCCATTGCCGGCCAATGGCAAATCCTGATATTCCTCAGCGCGAGGAGCTTACCATAAAGCTTTCCGGCGCTTACCGTCCTGTGCTTTATGACGCTATGACCGGAGAAATCAGGGAAGTTCCTTACCGCCATACGAAAGATGCGGCAGGTGGCACAGCCGGTGGTGAAAATTATGGTGCAGGCAACACTACAGACTGCCGTGCGGGGGACAGGGCAGGTGACACCGATAACAATGCAGGCTGGAATACGATTATAGAAGAAACCGTATATGACCATGACTCTCTGCTGTATTTACTGGTTCCCGAAGACGCCTCCGCTTCCTCTCAGGTGCCTGTAACGGCCAGGGACGCGGCAGCAGAGACGCAGATTGTTCTTCCTGATTTTATGGATATTTCGCTGGAAGAACCCAACGTCAGGATTCTTGATATCGCAGAGGCAAAATTTGACGACGGAGACTGGCAGGCCCCCGACGAAGTCCTTCGCATAGACAATAAATTCCGGGAAATTCTGGGGTATCAGCTTCGAATGGACGCTTTCCCGCAGCCCTGGGTGTTCCCGGATGCCGAGGAAATCCGGCATAAGCTCTCTCTCCGCTTCCGCATCGACTCTGAAATTGCAGTCAAAGCGCCTTTACTTGCCTTGGAACAGGCGGACAAAACCAGACTGTACCTGAACGGACAGGAAGTGGCCTCCGAAATCAACGGCTACTTTACGGACCGTTCCATCCAGACAGTCACCCTGCCCGATTTACAGCCGGGTGAAAATATCCTGATTGCGGAGATGCCTTACTACAATAAATTTAACGTGGAGGCTATGTACCTTCTGGGGGATTTCGGCGTAAAAGTTGCCGGCCGCAGCTGTATGCTCACTCCTCCGGTGCAAAGACTTGCTTTCGGGGATATCTGCACGCAGGGGCTCCCCTTCTACGGCGCCAGCATTACCTACAAAGTTCCTGTCACCGTATCTAAGGACTGCAGCCTGAACGTAAGCGTTACCCAGTTCCGCTGTCCCGTTATGAGCGTGGCTTTAGACGGCAAAGATTGTGGAAACATTGCGCTTTCACCTTATGAACTTACTATACCGAATGTTTCCGCCGGTGAGCATCTCCTGGAAATTACTGCGTTTGGAAACAGGATTAACAGCTTTGGAACCCTCCACAACTGTAACCACACGGAAACCTGGATAGGCCCCAACGCATGGAGAACCACCGGTCCCGAATGGGCTTACGAATACCAGCTCCATGAAAGCGGGATTTTAGTCAGCCCGGTGGTGACGGAAATTTAAAACATACTGTATTAACCGGAAAATACCGGAAAAGCGGCACATCCTGTAAGCTGTGCCGCTTTCTATCTTTATGTGCTGTTGACGTCACACCGCATATCTGGCATAACACTCCTTTGCAGAGTCCAAATCAATGCCAAAATGCTTTTGTAATTTTCCCAAAATCTTCTCTTTCGAAACTCCTTCTTCCAGATTATCAAGTATCATTACCTTAATTCCACGTTCTATTCCCTTCTCCATTCCCTCCTGCAAAAGCTCCTTTTCCCAGTCATCCATTGCTTTACACATGTTAACTTTCCCTCCTTCTCTGTACACAGCTTTCTTTTTTATAAACCTCGGCCGGTTAATCATTACACTGACTGCATCAAATGTATCTTCATCCATTTGCCGTATTCGTTCCTCATTCTCCCGGCAGTATTCCTCAAGCTCCTCCTTACTCCTTCTTCTTTTCATAAAGCCGATAAGCTCGCGGACGTCCGTACGGAAATTTTCCTCCCTAAGTGCCTCCAGCGTTACAAGATTGATATGATAATTTGTAATATATTGTTTGAATATTTCGTTCTCTTTTCCAAAGTTTAACATATCGTGAAGATTTCTGCAACCATCATATTCCTCCTCGCCATGATAAAATACGATTGTCACCACCGGGTGTAACCTGTCTTCTTTTTTCATTCCCGAAAGGAACTCGGCCCCGTTCATAACGCCCCCTTTCCTTGTCCGTTCATTATGTTCCCTCAACTCTTTGAGCTGTGTTTTATATTCCAGAGCGTCATACTCCATACATCTTACGGGCATAGCGTAATGAACCGAATTCTGATTTTCCACGCCGATAAGGACATAATTCTCTTCTCTGTAAACCATCCTTAAAATATCCCGGACTCTTTCCTCCTTTGCATACACTGTCGGACTGACCTTTACACCGTCAGGCTTCACCACCTGCTTTCCCTCATACAGGCTCCCGTTAATAAAGTCGGCAAATTTTTCCGGCTTCCCCAAATAGTCGCACATAACATTATTCTTCTTTCCCATTCTTCCTCCGTTCCCGTTTGATTCAATAAAATTTTTACTGGAAATACAGGCAAACAAGCCCTGACAAAATCGGCATTCAGCCGTCAACGTTACAGAATTTCCAATATGATTTAAGAAATTTTAGATAAAAAAATTATAACATGCGCCGCATAAAATACAAAGCCAAAAATAATAAAATATAAAAGAAAAATGTTAAAAGAATATAAACATTGATTTTCTGTTCTCCCATACCGTCCCTTGACAACTTCCCCTTTGCCGATATAATTTACTATAAAAGCGCGGGATATGTCCGCGCCGCGTCTGAAAACAGGCGCAGCATTTACACCGAGAAGGGGAATTTACATGGAACTCCGTAACATGACGCCGGACGAAATTTTTCCGAAAAAAAATCTGCCGTTTTTTATCGGCAAATACTATCACACCAACTTTGCGGACCTCAATCTGCACACCCATGATTTCATTGAAATCGCCTATGTCTGCGACGGAAAAGGCTACCATGTCTACAACGATACCACCTATCCCGTGTCCAAGGGCGACCTGTATATCATCAACTCCCGAATGCCACATTGCTTTTATCCCACAGACCAGAATAACTCCGAGCATCTGGTGGTGTACAACCTGTGCTTCCTGCCGCAGTTTATCGATACCATCAACATCCGCCTCTCCATTTTAACGGAGCTGACGGATATTATGCTGTATAAATCCCTCTATGAGGAGGAAATTATCTACACGCCGGATTTAAGGCTCTCCGGCTCCATGCGCACGGAAATCGAACAGCTTTATGAAAAAATGTATATGGAGTTTACCTCCGAGGAGCTTAATTATATGGATATCCTGCGCCTTTCCCTCTGCGAGCTGCTTCTGAAAATCCACAGATTTTATAAGATTAACCATACTCAGGCGGAAAATACGGTTTTCAGATACCGCCGCCAGTTGATTTCCGACTGTATCCAGTATCTGCGGGAAAATTATTCGCAGAAGATAACCATAGAGGAGCTTTCCAACAACTTTTTCCTGAGCAAAAGCTATCTTTCAAGCCTGTTCAGGCAGGCCACCGGCTCCAGTGTGGTGGAATATCTGCAGCATATCCGAATTGACAAAGCCTGCGAGCTACTCACCGGCACCGGCCTTTCCATCACTGAAATCAGCGCATTGGTGGGCTATACCGACTATCGCTTTTTTAATAAATCCTTTAAAAAAATAACCGGCTGCACAGCACAGCAGTACCGGAAAAACAGAGCCTGAAACCGGCCCTCAGGCATGAAATGCCTGCGCCGGAAGCCGAAATTAATTTCATGCCCCGCAGGCGTCAGACCCGGACCCCTTCCCCGTCAAAGGCCGGGATAAAGCTCTCCTTTGCCGTATCGCCCTCCTGGATAAAAGCGTTTTCCACTCCCAGCAAAAGGGCATAATCCACCACCGATTCATATTCTCTTTTGGTGACCTTCCGGCAAAGCTCCCTGTAATCGCCTCCTTTTGTGCATCTTTCCGGGAAAATTTCCTTAAGCCGCTCAAAGGGCGTATACTGATTCATCAGGCTCAAATACACTTTATTGCCGTAAGTTTCATGGACATATCTGATAACATCCCTGGCGTTTTGTTTGTGGCCGGGCAGAAGCAGGTGCCTTACAATCACGCCCCGCCGCATCATTCCCCGCTCGTCAAAACAAGGCTCTCCCGCCCCCTCAACCATCTCCGCAAGAGCGGCCTTCGCCACAAAAGGATAGTCCGGCGCGGAGGAATACCTTTCCGCAAGCTTTTCATCCATATACTTAAAGTCCGTGAGAAAAATATCCACAACTCCTGCGAGCGCCCTGATTGCCTCCCTCTTTTCATAGCCGCTTCCGTTATAGACAACGGGAATTACAAGCCCTCCGGCCTTTGCCCTCACCACGGCCTCCATCACCTGAAGCGCATGATGGTCGGGGGTAACCAGATTGATGTTCTCCGCTCCCTTCCTTTGCAGCTCCAGAAAAATCTCCGCAAGACGCTCCACCGAAACAGGCTTTCCCTTTCGTCCGGCGGCAATCTCATAATTCTGGCAGTAGACGCACCGCAGATTACAGCCCGAAAAAAATACAGTCCCGGAACCTCTTTCCCCGGAAATACAGGGCTCCTCCCACATATGCAGCGCCGCCCTTGCCACAAAAATCCGCTCATCCGAACGACAAAAGCCAAGCTTACCTTGCCTGCGTATGACATTGCATTCCCTGGGACACAAATTGCAGGGCGAAACCGTTAGCCCCGGCACAGCTTTCTCCTCCGCCGCAACCGCCATCAGACTTCTTCGCTTTTCCGCCTCCGCCCAAGCTGACGCAAAGCCGCCTTCCCCCGCCGGCTTTGCGCTCTCCGGTAATTTAATCTCCATACCGCTCGTCCCATTCTTCCCGGGGAATTGCCGTGATATTTCCCACGTCATAATAAATCTCATAAAAACGGTTAATCCAGTAGTCCTTATCATCCGTCATATCGGACTCGTGAGCCGTACTGAAAATCGTTTCAAATTCTTTCCGAAGCTGAGGCACCACCACAATCCCGTCCCCCTCCGGGTCGTTTTTATCCGCCAGAATCAGTTCGATTCTCTCATTTTCTTCCCTGTAAATCCTCGCAAGGTTCACCAGATTATCCAGATAGGTAAACACAAGCCACAGACACAATACGCTGACCAGACCGTATTTGGCGGCTTTAATCACCTGCTCCTGGTCCGCCACGTCCACAATTCCCTGAATACAGGCGATAAACAAAAAGACGCCTGCTCCGAAAAAGGCTCTGTTCATAGGAGTCGGCGCCAGCGCCAGCGCGTAGCCCGTAGCCACAGCCGCCAACAGGAATATGACCGTCTCGTTGTTTCGAATCTGCTGCCATCTCTGCAGCTTTCTCTGCAGAACCAGAAACACCACCACTATGGCAGTAATCACAATCACCGTAAAAAACAGCTCCTCCAGATTCATAGTGATTTTGTAAGTTCGCGACAAAAGCCCCACAAGCCCCGTGTACTCTCCCTCCGACATGGTTGCGCTCCGCTTCCGCACGCCGGGGGCGGATACCATGCCGAGCAGTCCCACACACATACCGCAAAGCCCGGAAATCATAAAGGGATATATGCTTCTTTGCCCTCTCTTTTTCCTGCTCTGCCAGAAGTTAAGCCCAAATATCAAAACCAGCAGAAAACCGCCGCCGGAGCTGTTCTCATTGCACCACCCGGCCAATATGCCGAAAAAGAATGCAGCCGCCGCCAGCAAAATCCCATGCTTTACCTTATCCGCCTTTCCCAGAAAATACCGGTAAAAGGTGACAAAGCCCAGAATAAAAACGCTTCCCCACAAATAATTGCATGCGCCGCATATCCAGAGCATGGTCTGTCCGAAACTCACCGCAAACCTCCACAAAAAAGTAATCACAAGCAGAAGCACAAATATATCATATTTTCTTTTGCGCCGGATATTTGCGTACATCAGAAGAATCAGCGCTATGAACATAAGGCTGTTCACAAGGTTAAACACCTGCTTACTCACCGACAAAGACAGCCGCACATTAAACTGCCCTATCACCCTTCCGCTGTTTGAGAGATATTCCCCATATTGCTGCTTCACCAGCGCGCCCAGACTGTCCGCCTTTGACACGTCCATAAGATAGGCGTAATCGTCCGACCAGTAAGGGGTCAGAAAATTGTATGCGTAAATCATAAAAAAAGAGGCTGCTATTATCAGCCAGAACAGCTGCTTTCTATACTTTTCCCAAAATCCTGTCACTTTTGTTTCCTTTCCTGCGCTACATGTGCGGCCTTACGGCCACCCTTTTTAAACCACAGCTTCAATTAAAATCTTTTCTCCCCCGTAATAAACCATTAAATCCGTGCGGGACTGGCTCCTCGTAACAGCTTCCATAGAATAGTTTCCCGTACCGTTGATAATGGGTTTTAAATAAAGAAGAAAATATTTCCTGCCCTCTTCCTCGATGAATTTCTCCCCTAAATGCCCGTACAAGTCCGTGAAATGCTCCACAAACCTTTCCATGACAAGCTGCATATTCAGCCTCCCGCCATCTATGAAGCGGTTTTTATCCTCCAAAGCTGCAGCGCAGATTTCCACATCCGTCATCTTGCTCATGGACAGATAATAGTCAGATAAAAGCGTATCAAAAATCCTGTTGGCCGGAACCGCCAGTCCGTTTGCCTTTTTTATAATCCCGAACATTGCCGCCAAATCAATCATCGGATTAGACGCCACATAGGCGGTTCCCTTTCCGTTAAAAATATGCTCCCGTAACATTTTATCCAGCTCGGGATAATTGATTACCTTGCCAATCAGGGATTCAAACAGGGTATTTTTTTCTGACAAAAGCATCTTCTCCGCTTCCTCAAAGCCGTCAGGCGTCCACGCTTCGGATTTTCCTCCCTTTTCCCTGCTGACCTTTTCATCCATCAGCTGACACAGTCTGGAAACAAGAAACGGGTATCCGGAGGTTTCATCGTAAAGCCTCCCTGCAGATAATTCTCCAGCGCCATCAGAGTGGTGGTTTTCCCGTATTGCCTTGCCCTGTTGATTGTAAAATATTTTCCGGCGTCAACCATAGCCTTCACCTTGCGCAGACGCTCGTCAA
The DNA here is from genome assembly GCA_910577275.1 of uncultured Lachnospiraceae bacterium. GTDB lineage: Bacteria > Bacillota > Clostridia > Lachnospirales > Lachnospiraceae > Suilimivivens. The sequence continues at coordinate 164,067 of CAJTMW010000003.1, read as the reverse complement.
TGTTCACCATATAATGTATTTCCGGCATACATACTGCCGTCACGTTAAATTCCTTTGGCATAAATTTACTTTCCTTTCCCCGGGAATTATTTATTATTGTACCAAAACTCGGCGGTCTTTCCAACTATTATTACAGCCTTCCCTTCGAAAAGTAAATCATAAACCGAAAATTTTTGAAAGACGGTTGTTGTGATTCCTTTTGCATGATAAACTTAAAAAAAGGTACTTTAACTATCAGGGGAAAATCAATGAAGAAACGATTTAATATCACCGGGCTGTGCGTTCCCGAGAAACATTATATGGTTGACATAAGCGGACGTTTAAAGGAAATCAGACTGCTTATTGACGAAGGAGCCTATTTCACAATCAATAAGGCAAGACAATACGGAAAGACAACCACGCTGCACGCATTGTCTAATGCCCTTGCGGACAGCTATTTTGTAGTCAAAATGGATTTCCAGTCACTTGGAAGCGCCTCTTACAAAAATGAAAATACATTTTCCCATGCATTTGCATCCGGTTTTTTAAGAAGCGCTAAGCTTTTTAATGCAAATGTGCCGCAGGAAAACCCGGCTTTTCAAACGCTCTGTAAGATATCTGAAACCAGCGAAGAAAGCTTTGACCTGCGCAGACTTTTTCTGCTGCTGCTCCAGTTTTGTAAATTTTCTTCCAAACCGGTGGTGCTCATGATTGACGAGGCAGACAGCGCTTCAAACAATCAGGTATTTCTTGATTTTCTTTCCCAGCTTCGGAACTATTATCTGGAAAGAGAAGCCATTGGCACAATTACCTTTCAGTCGGTGATTCTCGCCGGCGTATATGATGTTAAAAATCTGAAAAGGAAAATACGCCAGGACGAAGAACATACAATGAACAGCCCCTGGAACATTGCCACCAAATTTAAAGTGGACATGAGTTTTACCAAAAGCGACATTGAAGGTATGCTGAAAGAGTACGAGACGGAACATCTGACCGGCATGAATATCCGCGAAATGGCAGAGCTCATCTATAGCGATACCTCCGGCTACCCTTATCTGGTATCAGCTTTCTGCAAGCTGATAGATGAAGATATTGCCGACGCCGAAATCTCTGACAGTAAGTTATCAGCCTGGACACGGGCAGGCTTTCTTAAGGCAGAGCGCATGCTTCTGACAGAAAAAAATACGCTGTTTGATTCCCTCATAGGAAAACTGGCAGATTATCCTGAATTGAACAGTATGCTGAAAACTCTGCTTTTCACAGGTGCGGATATTACTTATAACGCAGACGAGCCTTCACTTGATATGGCAACCATGTTCGGATTCATAAAAAATCAAAATGGCACGGTGCAAATAGCCAACCGTATCTTTGAAATGCGGCTGTACAATTTTTATCTGTCTTCATCGGATATGCAGAATCTTGAAATTTATAAGGTCTCGCAACGGGATAAAAATCAGTTTATCTCTGACGGACGCCTCAATATGCGGCATATTCTTGAAAAATTTACAGAACACTTTCACGAGTTATATGGCGACAGCAGCGATTCTTTTATAGAAACTGTCGGCAGAAGGTTTTTTCTTTTATATCTGCGCCCTATTATCAACGGAGCGGGAAATTATTATGTAGAGGCACAAACCAGAGACCAGCGCCGGACAGATGTTATCGTTGATTATCACGGAGAACAGTTCATCATTGAAATGAAAATATGGCATGGCAATGAATACAATAAAAGAGGCGAGCGGCAGCTGGTTCAGTATCTGGACGATTACCACCAAAATACAGGCTATATGTTAAGTTTTAATTTTAATAAAAATAAACAGGTCGGCGTCCATGAAATTATGGTCGGCGAAAAATTGCTGATAGAAGCGGTCGTTTAGTCTGAATTAAGGCACAGATTCCTCTGTGCCTTTTCCATACCTGTTTATTCGCCGACAGCAAGAATTGCAATCCCCCTCTTTTCCCTGCATTACTTCGCCCGGAACCCGTCCCTAATCTCATCCCCAATCAGCGTGCTTCTCTCTAACATAGACTCATAGCATGTCCCCGGGAAAACATGGTAGCTGTTAATCTCCTCCCCCGCGGAATACCAGATAATATTTCCGTTTATCTCACAGCTCACCATGTTCCCCTTTTCATAATCCTTTTGCACAATATAATAAGGCTCTCTTATCGTCTGTTTCACAAACACACCGGCGTCTGTGATGTACTGGTCCCAGTAAGAGCTCACCGAAACCACGATGCAGAACAGAAGGCTCCCTGTTACAATCCCGTAAAGACCCTTCTTTTCCCCGCTCAAATACTCCCCAACCGCAATCATAATTACGGCAAGCAAAAACCCGAGGCCGTATCTGATAAAAGGCGCCATGAAAAACCACACCCCAAGGCTTCCCCATATAGCAAGCCAGAGTACCCCAAGCTCCGGCCGTATTTTCTGCTTTCTCATCACTTTGACCATAAACATCAAAAGCTCCAGTAACGCGCTTAAAATCACCGCGCCCAGAAACATCTTTTCATAGCGGAACTGATTTTCCCACCAAACCGGAAGCCACTCTCTTACCGGCATGTCCGCCTTTGCCACATCGTAAAGGCACCGCCCCCATACCTTAATCTGACTGGCGTCATGCACCAGATATTCCTCCGGTATTTTCCATTCCGGGGCAAAAAGGTCGATGCCGTTAAAAGGATAAAGGAGCCAGCCGGAAATCAGATAATTTCTGATTAGAAAGGGACACAAAACCAGGCACCCGCAGAAAAGATAAGCTACAATTTCTTTCCATCTTTTGTCCCTGATAAGGCTAAATGCCGGCCAGAGCGCAATCAGCACAAGAAGCCCCGCCGAAAATTTCAGCGTGGCGGTATAGACTGCCGCAACGGCCAGCAGCGAATACAGGACGATATCGGAATCCCCCTCCAGCAGATTTTCACACCATGCGATAATCACAAACAATACAAAGAACATGGCGGCATAGTCCGTGGCAGGTGACATACTGCGTGTCACATTCACCAGTGTATAAAACAGGATGCCAATTCTCATCATATCTGTAACATGGTTCCCATGCCGGCGAAAATCCTTAAGTCCATGGAAAGCGTACAGGCACATCGCCGCCTCCAGAAAGCCGGTGGTGGTATGCAGCGCCGGGCCGGGCAGCCAGCCCAGACTGAAAATAGCCGCAAAAGCCAGATAAGAGCTGTTATAGGCATAGTGAAGCTGCAGATTGCCAAGTCCCTTAATCAGCCCGTACTCCTCATAGATTCGTATTGCCGCAGCATGGTAAATGTTGGTATCCGTGTGGAATTCGCCTCTGGATGTAAAAAAGGCAATCAGCAAAATAAAGCAGCAGTAAAAAAATCCTTCCCATGAGCATACCACGGGACGGTATTTCCGCCACAGCACCCCAAGCCTGTTTTTGTTCCTGACCCCCGCCAAAAGCGCCGCTCCCAGAAGCAGTATGTGAGCAAACATTCCCGTCTTTGCAAAAATACTGAAAAATTCTGTATAGACGGTAACGGTTATTACTCCCGCAATCAGGTAATAAATTAAGGTAAAATATCTGTTTTTGAACAGGCTCAGGATTCCTGTTCCAATTAGTGTGCAGACTGTAAACATATACAACCAGCTTAAAACTGTTAAAAGCATTTTATTTTCTCTTTCATACTTCCCGTTTATATCGATTCGCGCAGTTTTTCCGCCGAATTATTACTGTTTATATAGTAACTATATGAATGGGATTCGTCAAGCAATTACTTTTCATATAGTATGTATATAGAGGGTGGTTAACTATGAAAAATGAATTATATACAATGAATCAGTATGACAAAATTACGATTGATATCAAAACCTTCATGGACGAAAAATGTATTAACAGAAACATGTTGGCAAGAGCCATTAACGCCCGCTTTGAAGTCGTTGACAAATGGTACGGAGGGCATGTGGAAAAAATCGATGCGGATGTTCTTGCACGTATCTGCTTTGTATTGGAGTGTACCCCGGGAGATATTATCCGATACACGGAAGCCGAATAACGCCTTCCTTCCGCAATCATTTCCCGCTCTTTCTTTGTCCTGCCGCAGAGATTTCGGCTTCGAAAAGGTTTTCAATTCCCACAGAATTATGTATAATAAGCATAACGTTACATTTTCATGCGCCGGATTGCATGGCGCTGCCTTACTGTGGACGGAATGTCCCCGCCTTGCCGTGGGGACAGGGAGAAAATTTATGAATGAAAAAGCTTTACGCACATTGGAATATACAAAAATAATCGATTTATTAACCGCAAAGGCCACCTCCGAGCCGGGAAGAGCCCTTTGCAGGGATTTAAAGCCTTTTGATAACCTGTCCGACATCACCATTGCCCAGCAGGAAACTTCGGACGCGCTTTCCATGCTTTTTGCCAAAGGCTCCACTTCCTTTGGCGGCAACAGGGACGTCTCTTATTCCCTGCGCAGTCTGGAAATCGGCAGCTCCCTGTCCGCTTCCGAGCTCTTAAAAATCGCCGGGCTCTTAGACAACGTGAGCAGAATAAAAGCCTATGGAAAAGGCGCACGGGGGGAAGAAGCGGAAACCTCCCTGACCGGCTACTTCCAGACGCTGGAGCCTCTGACCGCCCTCGCTAAGGAAATCAGCCACTGTATCCTTTCCGAGGATGAAATTGCCGACGACGCAAGTCCGGGCTTAAAGCATGTGAGACGCTCCATTGCCCAGACCGGCGACAAAATCCATTCCCAGTTAAATTCCATGGTAAACGGCTCTTATAGAAGCTATCTGCAGGACGCCGTCATCACCATGCGCGACAACCGGTACTGTATCCCCGTAAAGGCGGAGTACAAAAATCAGGTGTCCGGCATGGTTCACGACCAGTCCTCCACCGGCTCCACCTTTTTTATCGAGCCTGCCGCCATTGTGAATCTGAACAATCAGCTGCGGGAGCTTGCCATCAGGGAAAAGGAGGAAATCGAGGCAGTTCTGGCTTCCTTAAGCGGAAAAGCCGGCGAGCATATCCATGAAATCAGAGAAAACCAGCGGGCAATGACCGCTCTGGACTTTATATTTGCAAAAGCCTCTCTTGCCATGGAGGAAAATGCGACCATGCCCATCTTTAACGAGGAGCATTATATCAATATCCGAAAGGGACGCCATCCTCTGCTGCCTCCTAAAAAGGTGGTTCCCATTGACATTCATCTGGGAAAGGACTTTGACCTTTTGGTTGTCACCGGCCCCAACACCGGCGGCAAAACCGTTTCCTTAAAGACGGTGGGGCTTTTTACCCTGATGGGGCAGGCCGGGCTTCACATTCCGGTCCTTGACCGTTCCGAGCTTTCCCTGTTTACGGAAGTTTTTGCGGATATCGGCGACGAACAGAGCATCGAGCAGAGCCTCAGTACCTTTTCCTCCCATATGACCAGTATTGTCTCCATATTGAAAAATGCGGACGAAAACTCCCTGTGCCTTTTTGACGAGCTGGGCGCCGGCACCGACCCTACAGAGGGCGCCGCGCTGGCCATTGCCATTTTGGACCACCTCCACACCAGAGGCATCCGCACCATGGCAACCACCCACTACAGCGAGCTTAAGGTGTATGCCCTTTCCACTTCCTTTGTGGAAAACGCCTGCTGCGAGTTTAACGTGGAGACCTTAGCCCCCACCTACCGGCTCCTTATCGGAATCCCCGGAAAGAGCAACGCCTTTGCCATTTCCTCCAAGTTAGGGCTTCCGGATTATATCATTGAAGCCGCCAGAGGGCAGATTACCACCGCGGACAAGAGCTTTGAGGACCTGCTCACCGACCTTGAGAACAGCCGGGTAACCATTGAAAACGAGCGTCTGGAGATTGCCTCCTACAAAGAGGAAATCAAAGCCTTAAAGGAAAAGCTGCAGGCAAAGAATGAAAAAATAGACAAAAACAAAGACCGCATTCTGCGGGATGCCAACGAGCAGGCCAGACAGATTCTGCAGGACGCCAAGGATTTTGCCGACGAGACCATCCGCGTTTATCAAAAGGCCGGCCCCGGCGCTTCCCTTAAAGATTTGGAAAAGACAAGAGAGCGGCTCCGGGGTGAAATCGGAAAGAAAAACGAAAAACTGACGATAAAAAATCCCGCCGGTGAAACGGGCGGGAAGCTGAAACCGGAACAGCTCAAAATCGGCGACAGTGTGAAGATTGTCACCATGGGGCTTACGGGAACCGTGAGCAGCCTTCCCGACCATAAAGGGAATCTTTTTGTACAGTGCGGAATTATGCGCTCCCAGACGAATGTCAGGGATTTGGTGCGGATTGCGGACGAGACTCCTCCCGGAATTTCCGCTCTGCAGAAAAGCCGTTCTGGCCACCTTGGCAAAACCAAAATGTCAAAGTCCATGTCGATTTCTCCTGAAATCAATCTCCTTGGACGCACCGTGGACGAGGCGTTAGTGGAGCTTGACAAATATCTGGACGACGCTTATTTAGCCCACCTTCCAAACGTTCGGGTGGTGCACGGCAAGGGCACCGGAGCACTCAGGAGCGCAGTCCAAAATCATTTAAAGAAAATCAAATACGTGAAATCCTACCGCCTCGGCGAGTTCGGGGAGGGGGACAGCGGCGTTACGATTGTCACTTTCAAAGAGTAGCCGCAGAAGTCAACGGAGAAAATTATGGTAAACAGACAAAAAATATTAATTGTAGACGACGACAACAACATTGCGGAATTAATTTCCCTGTATCTCACAAAGGAGTGCTTCGAAACCAAGATTGCCGGCGACGGGGAAAGCGCGCTGCTCCTTGCGGATTCCTTTGCGCCCAACTTAATTCTGCTGGATTTGATGCTGCCCGGTATCGACGGCTATCAGGTATGCCGGGAAATCCGCGCGAAATCCTCCACCCCCATCATTATGCTCTCCGCCAAGGGAGAAATTTTCGACAAGGTGCTGGGGCTGGAATTAGGCGCCGACGATTACATGGAAAAGCCTTTCGACTCCAAGGAGCTGGTGGCAAGGGTAAAGGCTGTGCTCCGCAGATACAAGCCGGCTCCCGCCGCCGCAAAGGCGCCGGATGTGGAATGTGTGGAATATCCCGACCTTGTTGTAAACCGCACGAATTACTCTGTCATCTATCGGGGGAAAACCGTGGAGATGCCGCCCAAGGAGCTGGAGCTTTTATATTTCCTCGCCGCCTCGCCCAACCATGTGTTTACAAGGGAGCAGCTCCTGGACCAGATATGGGGCTACGGATATATCGGAGACACCAGAACCGTGGATGTGCATATTAAACGCCTCCGTGAAAAAATAGACGACCATCCGGGCTGGCGGATTGCCACCATATGGGGCATCGGCTATAAGTTTGAGGTAACACGATGAGAAAAACCCTCTACCTGAAATTTCTGCTTGCTTACCTGATTTTCGGCTTCTTCGGTTTTATCATAGTCGCCACCTTTGTAAGCAATATGACCATGGAGCAGCTAAAGCGGGAGCGCGCGGAAGCCCTGTACCGGGAGGCAACCTTAATTGCCAATACCTACGCTTCCGACTTATACAATAATGAAACCTCGCTGGACACGGTAAAAAAGCAACTGGACGCTCTGGACACCTACCTTTCCGCCACCCTGTGGATTATCAACCCATCCGGCCGGATGGTTTTGGACTCCAAAGCGCCTGTTGACGTGGAAAATGAAACCGTAATCGAGGGCTTCGACCCTACCGGCACGGAAAATTCCTACTATACCACGGGAACCTTTTTTGACAGCTTTGCGGAAGACCAGCTCAGCGTGTTTGCCCCCATCACTTCCAATTATAAAGTGAAAGGATATGTGGTGATTCACTATCCCTTAAGCAACATTGCCGCCTCCTGCAACAGCCTTTTGAACATTTCCTATCTGATGCTGATTATCCTGTTCCTGCTTTCCATGATTATCCTTATCTTTTTTACGGAAATGGTATACCTGCCTCTGCGCAAGATTACCGAGGCCACGGAGCAATATGCCTCGGGAAACATGCATTATGAATTTCAGATAGAAAGCGAGGACGAAATCGGCTACCTCGGCGCAACCCTCTCCTACATGGCAAACGAGATTGCCCGTTCCGAGGACGACCAGAAAAAATTCGTGGCAAACGTTTCCCACGATTTCCGCTCTCCCCTCACCTCCATCAAAGGATACCTGGAGGCCATGCTGGACGGAACCATCCCTGCCGAGCTTTATGAAAAATACGTGACTATCGTATTAAACGAAACGGAGCGGCTGATTAAGCTCACCAACAGCCTTCTGACATTAAATAATTTAAATACAAAGGGAATGCTGCTTGACAAAAGTATTTTTGACATTAACCGCGTTATCAGGGACACCGCGGCCTCCTTTGAGGGAACCTGTAAAAGCAAGACCATGGCCATAGAGCTGATTTTGACCGGCGACGAGCTCTATGTAAACGCAGATATTGGCAAAATCCAGCAGGTGCTCTATAACCTTCTGGACAATGCAATTAAGTTCAGCCACTTTGACTCTATCATTAAGATTGAAACCACGGAAAAGCACAACAAGGTTTTTATTTCTGTGAAGGACAGCGGAATCGGTATCCCGAAGGACGACTTAAAGCTTATCTGGGACAGGTTTTATAAATCCGATTTATCCCGCGGCAAGGACAAAAAAGGGACAGGCCTTGGTCTGTCCATCACGAAAGAAATTATACATGCCCATGGAGAGCATATCAATGTCATCAGCACGGAAGGGGTTGGGACGGAGTTTATTTTCTCGCTGCCTGTGGCGGACGACGGGGAGGAAGATTAAGAGGGGGGTAGCAAAGGGGGACGCTCACAGGATTTTGATTGTCCTTCGTCGCCGCGCTCCCTCTTGCCCGGCGAATTGTAAAAAGTTCATAAACAAACAGCAAAAGGTTCCTATCCGAGAGATAAAATGCTATAATATGGGCATAGATAAAGACAAATCACAACCGGTCAGGAAGGAATAATACCATGACGATGTTGGAAAATACGATTTCTATGATAAAAGTCATGCCGGAGGCTGACCTGGCAGAGGTTCAGAATTTTGCCAGGAAACTTCTCCAGCGGCGTGACGCAGGATGTCCGTTTCCGTTAAAAAGCAGGGAGGATATCTACAAAGACCTGGCTGTTTCCCGGCGACAAGCGGCTGAGGGAAAGTGTCAGGACATGGGGCAGGCGATTGCAGAAATCAAGGCAAAATATGGATTATGAAGTTATCCTGACCGCCCCGGCAAAATTACAGCTTGACCATATCATAGATTCTATCCTGTCCGAATTCGGGAACGAACAGGCGGCGTTAAGTGTTCTGGAAGATGCGGAAAATACCAGAATCAGGCTCTCTCATGTGGCTGGCAGCCTGAAGTTGTGTGATGACTCCGGCCTGCGCGCACTGGGATACCGGGCGATTCAATTTAAGCACCACAAATATTTTATGCTTTACAGAATGGAAAATGATAAGGTATATATAGATGCTATTTATCATGATATGCAGGATTATGAAAACGTTTTGCCGGGATAGATTGAGACTTTACTTCGCGTGCAAAGGGGGACGCTCGCAGGATTTTGATTGTCCTTAAGGACAATCAAAATCCTGCGAGCTGGCTCCCGGCCTGCGGAAGCTACTATTGTCTCGTCCTTTAATTTGCTTAAATTGGTTCATTGTTTTAGTGCAAAATGTTATTTATTATCAGGGAAAGCATGCGGCAGGCTGTGGGAACCAGACGAATTATGATTGTTCCGATTATACCCGTGGCGACTACCGCCCAGAATCTTTTCTTTTGCTCTTTTGTCATATCCTTCCATCCCATAAAATACCGCCTCCATGGATTCCCTTAATTTGTTTCATCATAAAATGACCGTTGGCTATTCACAAACATGTTTTCAGGAACTACACAACTCCTTAAAATAATTTGACATACATTTTAAAAAAATTGCAATTTGAAACATAGCCGGAAAGCAATCATTTTCTATTTATTTTAGCCTGCCACCGCACAGTTCAGAGGGCATCATCTGCCTCCTCGTCTATAACATTTCCACGAGATACTCCTGCCTTCCATCCCTCAAAAACACCGGCAAGGTTTCAATCGGCGCGTCAATCTCATAACTCTGTCCGCCCTCATAGCGCCTTCCGCTTCCGGCCTGTACCCACTCTGCGCCTTTTGGCAGATAGACCTTCCTGCTTCTCGCCCCTTCATAAACCACAGGCGCCACCAGAATATCCGAACCGAACATATAGGAATCCGTGATATCCCAGCAGGCGCTGTCCTCCGGGAACTCATAGAACAGGGTTCTCATAACCGGGCTTCCCTTTTCATGGGCCTGACGCATAAGCTCTCTGGTATAATCCCTCATGCGCTCCCTGATACCTATGAACTTCCTAAGGACAGGATAAGCCTCTTCCCCGAAACTCCAGATTTCATTGTCCGCTCCGGTCTTTTCCCGCACCTCTCCGGCCTTGTTGACAATCGGGGTAAAGGGAAGCCTGCTGCCGTGAATCCGCATTACCGGGCAGAAGGTTCCAAACTGGAACCACCTGATAAGCAGCTCCCTGAACCCTTCATCCTCCGTCACGCCGCCGTGGAAGCCGCCGATATCGGTAGTCCACCATGGGATTCCGGCAAGTCCCATGTGGAGTCCTGCGCAAATCTGCTTCCGCAAATCCTCATAGGAGGAAAAAATATCTCCCGACCACACCAGCGCACCGTATTTCTGGCTTCCCACCCATGCGCATCTGATAAGATTTACAATCTCCTTCTGGCCGTTTGCCCTTTGCCCCTCGTAGAACAGCCTTGCGTATTCTCTGGGATAAATATTTCCCTTTTCCGCAACCGGTCCCGCATAGTAACGGTAATTGTCAAAATCATAAGTGGCAAACTCCGGCTCCGCCTCGTCCAGCCAGAAAGCATTGACGCCAAGGTCCGCATAATTTTTCTTTATCTTTCCCCACACATATTCCCGCGTCCTGGGGTTGGTAGCGTCCATAAATACATTGTTGCCGTCAAAAAGCATCTGCACGTCAATCCCGGAATTAATTTTTACCAGAAGTCCCTGCTGCTTCATCTCCTCATAATTTTCACTCCGGGTATCCACCTGGGGCCAAATGGAAACCATGGTTTCGATTCCCAGCTCGTGAAGCCGCTCCACCATCTTTTTCGGATTAGGGAAATACTCCTCGTCAAACCGGTAATCCCCGCACCTGGGCCAGTGAAAATAGTCAATCACCAGAACGTCCAGGGGAATCTCCCTCTTTTTATACTCCTCCGCGATTCTGATAACCTGCTCCTGATTGTAATAACGCAGCTTGCATTGCCAGAAGCCCAGACCATACTCCGGCATCATCGGCGCTTTGCCTACGGCCTCTGCATAATTTTCCTCAATTTCCGCCGGCGTATCCCCCGCGGTAATCCAGTAATCCAGCTGCCTTGTGCTCTCCGCCACCCACTCCGTGGTATTTAAGCCGAAATGCACCTCGCCGATGGCTGCATTGTGCCACAGAAAGCCGTACCCCAGACTGGAAACATAAAAAGGAACGCTGGCCTGGGAATTTCTGTGCGCCAGCTCCAGATTACAGCCCTTCAAATTCATCTTTTCCTGCTGATACTGCCCCATGCCGTAAATCTTTTCCTCAGGATTGGACTCAAAGGATGCTTTCAGGCGGAAATCTCCTCCGGGCAGCGTCTTGTAATGGCGGGCTCTTTTGCAAAGCGCTCCTCCATCGGAAATCTCCTTAAGGAGCACTTCGTTTTTCTGATTCAAAAAGGTAATCTGCAATGCGTTTCCCCAAGTCTGAACTTCCAGTACCGCCCTGATTTTACCGTTGGTAATGCTGGCACGCCGCTCCTCAATCTCTATCGTCGGCTCAAGGAGAGGAGATGGAAGAAGCGCAATGCTTTCCTCCGAAATATCGGCGAGAATCCCTCCCCGCACCCTGAGGCTGTCCTCTACCCAGCCTTCAACCTTTACCGTTTCTCCGTTTTCACGGAAAATTAAAGCGCCGTTTTTTTCCTCGAAATAATTCATATGCCCTCCTGTTCCAACGCCGCAAATGCGTTATTACTTTTTCAGTCTCACCACGTTCCAGCTATGCTTTCCAAATACTGTTGTGAAATGTCCGTTTTCCATATGAGAAGCGTTTCCGTAAACCGGCGTTACGCAGTCGGGATTACTTTCCGTATTGACAGCTTTCATGTCGTCATTTGTCAGGATGATGTGCTCTGCAACCTTATAGTCCGCAAACTGCCGCAAATCGCAGCTTACCTCCATATCCTCCTCCAGATTTTTATTTACCGCAAAAATGGTGAGCTCCCCGTTCTCCTCATTCCATACACAGACACTGTCAAGGAAGGAAACCTCCCCGTAAGCCTTGCTCTCATAAGAAGGAGCCTTTACCAGCGTATTTAAAACCGTTCCCCTTCCATACACGCTGGCATGCATATAAGGATAAAAAATCGTCTGCCGCCATGCCCCCGTATCGGAAGTCATAATAGGCGCAATTACATTTACAAGCTGTGCCAGACAGGCAACCTTTACCCTGTCCGCATGGCGCAGCATGGTAATCAGCATACTTCCCACCAAAAGCGCGTCCTCAAAATTGTAGACATCCTCCAGCTGGTGAGGAGCCTGAACCCATTTTTCCAGCTTCTCATCCGCCTCGTTGCTGTGATACCATACATTCCACTCGTCAAAGGAAAGGTTAATCTGCTTTTTGCTCCGCTTCTTTGCCTTTACGCAGTCCGCAATAGAGAGAACCGAGGAAATAAACTCGTCCATTCCCTTGGAATTGGCAAGAAACTCCGGCGTGTTGTCGTCCCTGTTTCCATAATACTGATGGAGGGAAAGATAATCCACCTGCTCGTAGCATTCGCTTAAAACCTCCTCCTCCCAATACCCGAAGGTATCCATGGCAAGGGAAGAGCTCCCACAGGCCACCGTCTCGATTTCAGGGTCCATAAACTTCATCAGGCGGCCGGTCTCCGCTGCAACGCGCCCGTACTCTTTCGCCGTCTTGTGCCCCATCTGCCAGGGACCATCCATCTCGTTGCCAAGGCACCAGAGCTTAATGTTATGGGGCTCCTCATAGCCGTGCTTTCTTCTCAGGTCGCTGTAATAAGTGCCTTTCTTAAAGTTGCAGTATTCCAGTATATTTTTGGCGTCCTCCGGCCCTCTGGTCCCAAGATTCACCGCCATCATCACCTCGCAGCCCGCTTTCTTTGCCCAGTCCGCAAACTCATTTAAGCCAAACTGATTGGTCTCAATCACCTGCCATGCCAAGTCCACCTTTGAGGGGCGCTCCTCCTTCGGCCCCACGCCGTCCTCCCAGTGATAGCCTGACACGAAATTCCCGCCCGGATAGCGCACAATGGGAACCTGCAGCTCCTTCACCAGCGCAAGCACATCCTTCCTAAGTCCCTGCTCGTCCGCAAACGGGCTGTTTTCCTGATAAATTCCCTCGTACACCGCGCGTCCCAAATGCTCGATGAAAGAGCCGAAGATTCTCTTATCCACCTCGCCTGTCAGATAGTATCTGTCCACAATAATTTCCGCTTTTTTCATTTCCAACCTCCATTTTAAGTTCCGTAACCGTCCTTCCTGCGCCGGTTTGGCAGACAAACTTTTGCCAGCTCCGCTTCCAAAAATTTGTCTGGGCGCCGTCTGGCCAGTTACTGTTTTAAGTTCCGTATTTTATTTTTAGTATAAGCCCGGACAGCCCTTTTTCCCATCTCATTTTCTCCGGTATATTTGACTTTTCTTCCGGTCATATGTTATCCTCGAAACAGAAAGGGGGCATTTTTATGTATAAACTGAATTTTTGTGAATACAACCGTTCCAATCAGGACTACGACACTATTTTCCGCCCCTCGGGAAGCGGCGACTACCTTTTTCTCATACTCAAATCACCCATGAAGGTCTATTTAGAGGAACGGCTTGTCATAACCCGGGAAAACGCCTGTATTCTTTATACTCCCGGTACGCCTCAGCACTATCAGGCTGTGCGCCGGTTTTACAACAGCTATCTTCACTTTTCTTCCGATAAAAATCCGGCTGAGTGTTTCCATCTCCCCGAAAACACAGTTTTTTATACGAACAACGCCGACCAGATAAATTCCTGTATCTCCCGATTGCAGATGGAGTATTTTTCACCGCTTTCCTACCAGGAAGAGGCCGTCCATTCCCTGATAACCCTTTTGTTCCTGACCATCGCCCGCGGGCTCACAGAAGCTTCCGCCCAAAAAGAAAATGCCGGGAACCTCTATCCCCTATTTCAAAATCTGCGTCTTAAAATGCTTACCGAGTGCGGAGAGGACTGGAACATGGAACGTCTCTGCAAATGTATGAATATGGAAAAGAGCCAGTTTTACGCCTATTACCGCAGCTTTTTTTCCTCCACCCCCAAAAATGACTTGCTCCGCGCCCGTCTGGAAAAAGCAAAAAACCTGCTGAGCAACGAGGCCCTGCAGGTAAAAGAAGTTGCGCATCTGTGCGGTTTTCATAATCAGGCGCATTTTTCCCGGTATTTTAAGACATACTGCGGATGCGCTCCGGGGGAGTATGCGGAAAGGATACTGCCTCATGAGGAATTATAAGCGGTGTTTACACTGTTTTTTCGATTTTTTCAATCAGGCAGCTGTGCAGTTTGTTTTTACTTTCCCTATTGTAATTAATTCCGACAAGCAAAATCTCTCCCGCATAGCCTTCCAACGCCTGCGAGTAATGCCTGTCCTTAATCTGCCGTATAGCTGCGTCAACAGTACTGTCATATTTCAACTCTACCACAATTGCCGGTTTCCCGACAGACGAAAGCGGCAGGAATATCACATCTGCAAATCCCTTTCCTGACGGCATCTCTCTGATAAGCCTGTAATCTTTCCGTGCGCTATAGTAGGCAAGTCCAATGGCACAGGCAAGTGAATTTTCATCGTTATAGGTCAAGATGGACGCCGCTTCCGTATGCGCCTTGTCAAGACCCCGGGCGACGCTTTCTTCGTCACCGTCTAAGGTATCTTCCAGCAACTTCTCCGATGCTTTCAAAATGCGCATAACCTCCGGCCATCCGCTTACGCTCATAGCGTTTTCAAATTCTCCTGTAATCTCCTTATTGGGAATAAACGCCTCCTTTACCTCAGCATCATACCCGAGATATCCTATATGAATCAGCAGCGTAAGAATATCATCCTTTGTTCTGAAATTATGCATATCATTTTGAAAGCTGAGAGTGTTTACCTTCACCCGCTCCCCGCCAAGCAATTGTACAATATCGGCTTTAAGACCGTCGAAATCCATATCTATATATATTTTTAACGCCTCGTAGGTTTCTGTGGATGTCCAGTAATTTGAAAAAACGCGGCTTTTCATTGCCGCCACCACGGACCTGGGATTATAAACATGCCGGAATTGCCGAAATCTGTAGCCATCATACCAGTCACTGACCTTTTCAAAATCCATCCCGTACCGGCCGCACAGTTCCCTTACCTCATTCTCTGTAAAACCGGTGTATTCCTCAAACGCATACTGGTCTGTCATGGAATATTCCCAAAACATATTCAATGCAGAATGCTGCCCGTACTTTTTAACAGGCAGTATCCCTGTCATGTATGCAAGCGCAACATAGGGCTGGTCTTTCAGGAGACTTCTTAAAAAATCAAGATACTGCTTCTGGAGGGCTTCCGCCTCCTGCTTTTCACGCATCACACAGTCCCATTCATCAATCAGAAAAATAAACTGCTTATCCGTTTTTACATAAATCTTCTCAAGCGCTTCCGCCAGACCTGTAATCTGCCTGGAAAACAGTTCTCCATAGCTTTCGCGAAGTTCTTCCAACACAGCCCGTTCCAGATACTCTGTTACTTCCTGATTCTTAGCCCTGATTAAAAATTGCTGCATATTCAGAAAGATAACGTCATACCGGTTCAAATGTTCCCTGAAGGTCTCATCCTTTTCAATCTGAAATCCATGAAACAACTCTGCCGAATCGCAGCCGCGGCTATAATATGCCGCAAGCATCTTAAGCGCCATTGACTTTCCGAAACGCCTCGGCCTGCTGACACAGATAAATTGCTGTTCTGTATTTAAATATCTGTTTGTCTGCGAAATCAGTCCCGTCTTGTCCACATAGATTTCGGAACGAATCGACTGCCAGAAACCTTTATTGCCCGGATTCAAATAGATTCCCATGGATATATGCCTCCATTTGCCCTTTACATCAATATTTTCTATATAAATATTATCACATAATCGTTAACTGTGCAAACCAAATGCCTGTCAAATTCCCATCTTCTCCATTATCCCCTCCACGCTCACCCCCGGATGAGTCAGATAGAGCCTGCATATCTGCTCCGCAAGGCTGCTCTCTATCTGGTTTCTTGCGGCGATTTTCTCCACCGGGACGCCACGGTCCGTATCGCGCATCACCTGCGTAATCATCTTCCTCATATCCTTGCATTTTCCCTTTTCCGAGGAATCTTCTTTTCCCATGGGGTTTTCTTTTCCGGTCTCCCCCTCCTCTCCCGGCGTGCTCCGTGTTCCCGATTCCCCTGACGCCGGAGACGCTACGTCGATTTTTTCCACACAGTAAGAGCCGTCCTCTCCCACTTCCAGAACCGCCAATGTCACCGGCTGTGCAAACCTCCTTGGACCGCAGCTGCCGGGGTTGAGGAAAAGTCTTCCGTCCAGATGCTTTTCCTCATATTTATGGGAATGCCCGTAAATAATGATATCGGTTTTTGCGTCCGGATTCTTCGGCAGCATTTTTTTATTGTGAACCATAAAAAACTGGACGCCGCAAAGCTCTATGGAAAGCGTTTCCGGAAGAAAATGCGCCCATTCTCCGTCATTGTTGCCCCGAACCGCATAGGTGGGCGCCGTCTCCTGCAGCTTGTCCAGTATCTTCGGACTGTTGATGTCGCCTCCGTGGAGGATAAATTCGCATCCCTGCAGCGCTTTTGTAACTTCAGGCCGAAGCAGTCCGTGCGTGTCGGAGATAATTCCTATTTTATGCGCTGTCTTCGTCCCCATCGGCTTTTTAACCATCCCCCGAATCCTCTTTTCTTCTTCTTCTCAACTGCTTCGGCAATCTCCACATCTATCCCGCCGTCCTCTGAAATAATAACCGCAAAGCACTGACTGCGCTCATATCCTCTGCATCCTACCAGCCAGTTCACATAATTTTTCAGGGAATTATATCTTGCCCCTCTGGCCATATCCGCTTCAACAACGCTTTCGCCATCCAGTATCGCGCCAATCGCATGTATATTTCCCTGATAATCCGCTATCAATGCTCCGTCTATAGCCGATAGTCCAATCAAAAGTTCCCTGAACCTCTTTTTTTCCTCACCATACTCTGATTTAAAAATAGAAACGGGCTTTATTCTGCATAAACGATTATTTCTGTCAAGCCTGTCAAGCTCATCTTCAAACGCTTTGCCATCTAAGAATACCGCCGAAGTTCCATGCGCCTGCTCCTTCAAAGCATAAATAGTATCCTTAATATCCTTTTCATTCTCTAAATGTAACGCGCCAAGTCCCATCACTTCTGTCTGTTTTTCATCTGAGAAATGAAATCTTCCTTCTTCATAATGCAAAAGCTCCCTGCCATTACCTGTCAGCTTCCATTTTAAATAGCCATTAAATGTAATCTGATTTCCAACACTTTCTCCCAGGGTCGCAATTCCCCTCATCACCTGTTCTTCCCCTTCCCTGCCAACCACCAGTACCCTTTCGCCTTTTGCCGTTTCAAGAACCTTCCTGACGAACCTGAGATTTCCACTGGAAAATTTCCATTTACTGCTGTTCCTTCCCTCAAAGGAAATCTCCATTTGGCTTTGCGGCAATTCTCCTAAATAAATTCTGGAAAATAATTCTCTCTTTTCATATTTCCTTGCAGAAATAAGAGAGATAAATTCTCTGTCAATTCCCCCTGATTTTTTACAGAGACTTTCCGTATAGCTATTTCGAATCTCCTCTTTATTTTTCACAGCCCGGAACAGCCTTTCCTCTATGTAGGGTATCTGTCTATAATAAGACAGAAAAATCAGGTCCGACAGTTCTTCTCTGGTTTTCTCCATAACATCCCTGAGTATCGCTGATACAGCTTCTCCCCTTACCTTCCCGCGTACCAGCCAGAGGACGTCCTTTTTGCCTCCAAAGCTCTTTTCTTTTATCCACGAATCATCTTTGCCTTTCTCACAAAAATAATATATAATCTTTTCCTTTTCTGCTGACTTTCTGAGAACTTCACTTATTTCTTTATCTGAATTCTCATCTGTTTCGTTTATAATCGTCTGAAAATCTTCCAGCCACGCCTCGTTTTCTTTCGTACCGAAAAATCCCGACCAGCTATAATCTTTTGGACCGACAATCCACGGATATTCCCTTTGAGAATTTCTTATGAGTAAAAAAAATCGCACTCCTTCCGCCAACTCAGAAAAACTATCTTTCAGTTCCTTTTCGAACGCACTGGCAAAAGCCTGAACCTGTTCTTCAAGCATCTTCCTTAATCCCTTCTCTATCTGTCTCTTTCACATTTATCCAAATCGTCTTTCAGCTTTTGCTGATAAGTATCTATATATTTACGAATATCAAGAATTATCGACTCAACATTTTCTTTCGAAAACGCATGAAACATTTCCAGAATTTCTTTCTGCATTGCCCCCATATTTTCTTCCATCTGAGATGAGAAATTTTTACGGCACCTTATCAGGTACTGTAACGCCTCTTCCAGAACAGAACTATGATATATAATCTCCTTCTCGTCCTGAGTTTCCCAGAACGCCTTTTTATAATTTTCCCCGTAAGTACACATCTTTTCCCACAGAACAGAAGCCAGGACTGAAATATCCCCTTCCTGCTCTGATATCTCAACCACCTCATCAAACGACCATTTCTGCGGGCAGTCGTCTTCGTTGCTTATCATACACAGACACACTAAAGTTCCACGGATAAGCCCCTCCGTCTGTCCAATCAGTGTTTCAATGTCTATTCCCTGGTCATATGCACCAAGAAGAATGGATTTCAGATATTCTTCCATTGACAAATCCAGAAGCATCACCGCGCCTAAATCAGCAAAGCACTCCTTTAACAGATACATTAATTTATCGATTACTGCATAGGCTCCCCAATCAGAAAGATTCCACTCTGAAACCCGGCAAAATTCCAATAACCATTTTTCCAGATTATTTTCAAGCCTTCTCTCATCTCCCCGCGCCTGTTCGCCGCTTTTCCCTTTGCTCAGTTGATAAATATACTCTCTTTTGGACAAATATGTATAAATCTTCCGTTCCCCACATATCCAGCACAAATGCTCCAGCATCAGTTTTTTAAGCATATCGCTATGGTATCCATACTGATGGATACGTTTTTTCCAGTATTCCCTTCCGTTTTCTCTGTCAAGGCTGTCACTGTCAAAACGTTTCTCTATAAACTTATCCTTATCCTCCCACTCCATGTAGCTTTCCAGCTGCTGTACTATTTCATTCTCAAGTACCTCAAAATAGCTCCCGCCATCTTCCAGATGAGTTATTTCATTAAAGTGTTCTTCGTCCTTAAGATATTCGGACAATTTCTCATACAGATATCTCACCACGACGTCTGAAACCATTTTTACCAGACATTTATATCGAAAATCTCGCTGCCTGATTCCCCTTCCGACAAAATGACTCACCTCATGAGCCATCATTACGAACATCAGCCAGGGACTGTAAACCTGCTTTTCCGGCATATCTACAAGAAACAGTCTTTTATCTTCTATCAGCTCCGGATAAATTTCCCTTACCTGCATATTATTGGCCACACCGGGACATGTCAGGAATTCATATTCATGCCTTTTCTTTTCACTTGCCCCCAGTTCGTTTAAAAGCGATTTCAGATTATAAATAACAGCATTATAAAATGCATTCATCTTCGCCGGAGTTTCATATATGCGAATGTTAAAATCCGGCACCTCCGTAAACTGCCTGTCGGACCGCATAGAGTTTTGCGCATACATATTAAAGCTGGTCAGGAAATCATAAAAATAACCATATTTATCTTCATCTTCTCTTTTATCCGCCTCTTTCACCATAGTGACCAGCATTTTCATTGGTCTGAGTGCAGACACAAAAATATAATCATGAAAAGGCGACTTTTCATATTTTTCCAATGAATTCAGCACAGACAATATTTCTTTTCTTACCATTCGCCCTCTGCCGCTTTCATTATCCAGTCTCAGCACCTGACATTCTTTTCTCAGGCTTTCGCTTACCGTAACAGCTTTATCTCCGCCACTTCCCCCGTCCTTTTCTCTGACCCCTCTTTCTTTTCCTTCCTCACCTAAAATGGTCGTAACTCCAATAATATTTTTCTGATAGACAGAGCTTGAGTGATTCAGCACACCGGTTTCGTCCTGATAAAATGAGAGAAAAAGGCTCCATGGGATTCCTTTCATGATAATCAATTCATCATTGCAGCCCAAAACAGCTTTCTTTTCCGTTTTTATACCAGTTGCTTCGCCAGACCATTTATCAATAATTACATTGTATACTTCTTTGATTCCTCCGGGATATTTTTCGATAATATGAATATACGCAGAATCCAGAATACCGTTTAATCCGGCAATTTTATCTGAATTATTGAGAAACGATTTCCTTATGGCCGGAATCGTGTAGCTGTAATATAAATTCCAACCATTCTGACTCAGAACAGAACTCCCGTCGCCTATGTGAAAACTGTCTATCAGCTTTGTCCCGGCGGAGTACTCCTCACATGCCAATACCAACAGTAAATCGCTGCTGTCCAGAGTTAAATAGGAAATTGCGCTTACCCCTTTATTTGCGGATAAACCTGTCTCCAAACGCCTTCTGTTATAGCATAGCCCGTTCAGATTCCCTCCATTGACCTCATCCTGTATCAAAATCAAAAAAAGAAAAGGATATTTATCACTTTCTATATTTTTCCAAAACTGCATATCCTCCTCGCAGCCATCTTCTTCCGTACGAAAGCCAAAAATAGTCTGCTCTGTATAACTTCCGTCCAAATGCAGCTTTTCTGATTCCAGATACAGCCACATTTTTTCAAAATTCCAGATTCCATCCTCCAAAAGATTGTCCCCAATATTCACACCGTCAAAATATCCATATGCCAGGTATTTCCAGTCCCTTCTCGTCTTCGCCGGTGGAAGGAAATCGCTGTAAAGAGTAAACGGCCTGCATATATTCCTCATAAGTAAAACCCTCTCATATATATTAAAGCCCGTATTTACTTAACGGGCTTTTTTAGTACGCTTCCTGTAATTTTTATATCATCTCTGCAAGGCTTTTTTATTGCAAATCCGGATACGCCTTTAGATTTGATATTGGCATCTTCATTCGGATTTAACCTCCAAAAATCACTCGGTTTCCTGCGTGCCGTTACCGATTTTTCGATTTCGTTCCGGCTGAATGTAATTCCTGATAACCTTCTGCTCAATCCTCTCTCCATAGTATTTCTCCTGTCCGCCGCTGAATTCGATTGATATCGTAAAATTCAGGGTAATTGTTTCCGCGCCGCCTGTCTTGTCATGTGTATAAGGGACTCGTAAAAAACTGACAAAAACAAGACAAGAAAACAATAATAAAGCTTCTTGTCTCCATATTATGCTCCCTTCCTTCTTTTGCTATTCAAAAAAGAGCATTTTCATTATATCATACAGGAATTTTACCTGCAATAATATTTCAAAATTCGACAATGAATGACGACAAAGCAGAAAGCTTAATTCCCCTTTTAATTCAAGTAAATAAATTATATCATCCATTTATTATCAATTACAATATACCTATAATTCCTTATATATTGCCCTTTAATTCTTAAACTCAAAAAGCAGGCCGGGAACAGAAACAAAAGTATTCCCCATATTGAAACGCAAATATCTTTTATGATAAGATACAACAGTAGTCGAAAAGATACAATTCAATTGCTTATATAACAGTACACTGTGACACACCACGAAAGGAGCCCCCATGCATATCATCCTGCACCAGCCCGAAATCCCCGCCAACACCGGCAACATCGGCAGAACCTGCGTCGCCACCGGAACAGGCCTTCATTTGATAGAGCCTCTCGGCTTCCGCCTTACCGAAAAAGATTTAAAACGCGCCGGAATGGATTACTGGGAGCATCTTGACGTGACCCGCTACATGAATTTTGAAGAATTTAAGACCATGCATTCGGGCGCAAAAATCTGGATGGCGACCACAAAAGCAAAACGTCTCTACACAGACGCCGCCTTTGGCCCTGACGATTTTATTATGTTCGGAAAAGAAAGCGCGGGAATCCCCGAAGAAATTCTTGTAGATTATGAAGAAACCTGTATCCGCATTCCCATGCTGCCCCAAATCCGTTCCTTAAATCTGTCCAATTCCGTTGCCGTCGTTCTCTATGAGGCTCTCCGCCAGCAAAATTTTGCGCAGATGCAGCTTACCGGCGAGCTGCACAGACTGCACTGGAAGCAGTAAATCCGTTCAAGGCCGTATTGCAGGCAGCGCCTGACGCCTTGCTTTTTTATCTGCAATTGCTTCCGCTCTACAGCATAATATTTTTGCTTTTCCCATAAATTCACCCGTCTTTCTCCGTATCTATAGCAGAATTTGTTATTATCCGGCAGCGCTTACGAACCTTATACGATAAGTGTCTGCCCAGACGAAAAGGAGGGTTTCAACCATGAAAAAATTATATCTCTTATTAGCCACCACTCTTTTAACCGCCGGCCTTACCGGCTGCGGCAGCTCCCGTTCC
This sequence comes from uncultured Lachnospiraceae bacterium, assembly GCA_910577275.1. GTDB lineage: Bacteria > Bacillota > Clostridia > Lachnospirales > Lachnospiraceae > Suilimivivens. The sequence continues at coordinate 141,379 of CAJTMW010000003.1, read as the reverse complement.
GGCAGTCAGGCCGCCCAGGATTTACCCGCCGCAAAGGATACCGGCAGCCAGCCGGCCCCGGAGATTCCCGCCAGCCCGGCAGCAGCGTCCCCGGCCGGAGGCTACGGTGCAAACTCCATCACTGTAAACAGCAGCGAAAAGGTAACCGTGGTTCCCGACATTGCAGAAATCGTTTATGCCGTCCGCACGGAAGCAAAGGAGCCTTCCGACTGTCAGCAGCAAAACGCCGCGGCGGTCAGTCAGGTGACTGCGCTCTTAGCCTCTTTGGACATTGCGGAAACTTCCATACAGACATCAGATTTCCATATGAATCCGGTTTATGACTACAGCAATAACAGAAGCCGGGTCGTGGGATATGAGGCTGTCACCAGCCTTACCGTTTCGGACCTGTCGATTGACAATCTGCCGCAGATTCTTTCCCAGTCTGTCTCCACAGGCGTCAACACCGTCCAGTCCATCACCTATCAGGCCAGCAAATACGACGAAAGCTATCAGGCTGCTCTTACCGCAGCCGTGAAAACCGCGAGAGCGAAAGCCCAGGTGCTGGCGGACGCCGCCGGATGCCAGGTCGGACCTGTCATCAATATCAGGGAAACCAGCGGTTATTCCGAGGCAAGGTATAACGACTCCGCCCTCACAAACCAGTACCGCTCCGCCGCTAAAATGATGGAGTTCGAGGATACCGCCGGAAGCATCATGCCCGGTGAAATCCAGGTGGAGGCCAGCATTGTGGTGGAATATGCGCTGACTCCGCAGTAAGGATTTACAGGGCGCTTTGTACTGCGGTCAGACCGTTTTCTCCTTACAGCTTTTCCGGTAGGCGGAAGCCGTCTGGCCGCAGCTTTTCAAAAAGCTCTGGGCAAAATAGCTCTGAGAGGAAAATCCCGAATACCGCGCCACCTCCGTGATGCTGTAATCCGTACTCGCCAGAAGCGCTTTACTGGCTTTAATCCGGGCCTGGCACAGGTATTGGATGGGAGAGCAGCCACAGTGCAATGTAAAAGCATGGGCCATATAGTACTTATTTAAATGGGAAAATTCCGCAAGGGAATCCAAAGTGATGTTCTGCGTATAATTCGCATCAATATACCGCTTGATTTTGATGCACTCTTTATTGACCTGTATGCGGGGCGCTTCCTCAAGGGCAAAATTCATTCTTCTGCCGAGCCGTATAACCAGTATTTCCAGCAGGTTCTGGCAGACCACCTCATAGTCTCTGTTTTTTTCCTCCATCTCGCTCAGCATAGCGGTCAGCAGAAAGCCCAGGTCTTTCCGGCTGTTTTCGCAGTTGAAAATCATACAGTCCTTTTTCCCCTCAAGCGCAAAGCTCTGTCCTTCCATACCGATAGTCACATATTCCAACGGCGCGGACGGCGAGGAAATTTCCGTGTGCGATATGCCTGCATTGACAATTACAAAATCATCCTTTACAATGGGATACTCCTCGTCCTCAAACAAAAAACTGCCGGAGCCGTCTTTCACATAGAAAAGTTCCACAAAGGGATGAATATGCGGCTGGCTGGGCCAGTCGTTTTCATATCTGGAATGGGTAATGTAAAGCAGCTTGCTCTGTATGGTTTCCCCGGCGGAACGGGGCAGCGGATAAATGGAAGTCCCCATCGGCTTACCTCCTCAAAAGAAAAACAGACTGTCTTATTTTCTCAATCATAGCACGGACGGCATCCAAAAACAAGATATATAAATCCCCTCTCTTTGTTCCGGCAAAAAGCTGTCCGGAATAATTTTTTACCAGTTTTAATTATTCAATTTGCTATTTTTATTTTGATGTCATTTTCATTTTTTATGGAATCCGCTCAAAAAATTTCAGTGTATTTCCCGCTCAAAATCATTTTAAAAGCAAGATATATAAAAAATAAGCCAAGATAATGGTTGTAAAGCATTCTCTATCGCGATATACTTGTAGCATAGGAAAGGCGGTAGATAACCGCCGGAAGAAGGAGGACTTTAAATGAAGAAGAAACTAATCAGTTTACTGGTAACGGCAGCTATGGCGGCTACACTGCTTGCAGGCTGCGGCAATACCGAAAAGCCCGCAGAGGACAGCGCTCCTGCCGAGACGGAAACCTCTACAGACGACGCGGCTCCCGCTGAGGATGCAGCCCCTGCCGAGGATACGGCTTCCACAGACGACGCGGCTCCCGCCGACGGTGCAGCCAGCTATGACGGCGTTACCCTGACAATGTGGTCCATGTGGGCCAGCACCGAGCCTCAGGGCAAGGTTCTTCAGGAAGCGGCGGACGCTTTCTCCGCGCAGACAGGCGCAACCGTAAACATTGAGTGGAAGGGCAGAGACATCAAGACGATTATCGTAACAGCCCTTGAAGCAAACGAAAATGTTGATATCTTCGAAGAAGATTACCAGAGAATTGCCAGTACATATTCCGAGTACTGCCTTGACGTTACCGACATGGCAGAGGCGGCAGGCTACGGCGATATCGGTTTCCAGTGCTTTGTTGACCAGCAGAAGGAATGGTCCGGCGCCTTTAACAGCATCGCAGAGCAGCCTCAGGTAGGCGGTATCTTCTACAACAAGGACATCTTTGACGCAGCAGGAATCACCACTCTGCCCACAACATGGGATGAGTTCCTGGCAGCCTGCCAGGCTATGGTGGACGCCGGCTACGAGCCGATGGCCCTTGACGATGCCTACGCTGATTTCTCTCTTGGATATCATCTTTCCAGACACGTTGGCCAGGACGTTCTCGGTGAATTATCCGTAAACGGCGGATGGAGCGAGAACGAGCAGATTATCAAAGGCGCTCAGGAGCTGATTGACTTTGTCAACGCAGGTTACCTTGAGAGCGGCGCACCGGGCGCGTTCCCTGAAAGCCAGAACAAGATTGGTCTTACCGAAAAAGTGGCTATGATTGTATGCGCTAACTACGTATGTGCGGAAGTAAACAACAACACCGGCTCAAACATCAACTGGGGCCTTATGAATTACCCTGCAGTTGACGGCGGCGCTGATTCTTCCAACGCTTATGCCGGCGCTAACTCCCTTGCAATCTCCAAGAACTGCGCAAATCCTCAGGCGGCATTTGATTTCATCATGTTCCTGACAACAGGCGAGTTCGACCAGAAGATGGCTGACGGCGCTTCCCAGATTCCCGCAGACTCCAGAAATACAGCTCCTGCAATCATGAACGGAACCGTTGAGACTCTGCTTGCCACACAGGCTCCTCTTAAGTGGAACATGGGTCTTTCCGATAACTCCGACCTTGGCCCTCAGTTCAAGGATGTAGCTACTAAGTTATTCGAAGGCAGCTTCAAGACAGGCGAAGAATTCGCAGCGGCTATGGACGCTCTGTACTAAATCATTGCAACAATTAAACAGACTTTTTAAGAATGAGGTGGCACTATCGTGGTGCCGCCTCGTTTTCACGAGAGGGGTGACAGGAAAATGAAAAAAAATCGAGGTATGATTTTAGCTTTTTCATTACCATTGACTTTTTCCTTAATTATCATGTATTTATATCCGGTGGCGAGAACCGTTCTCATGAGCTTCTTTAAAATCGAGAGCGTTACTGCCAGCGTATCCACATGGTCTTTCTACGGGATTGGGAATTATGCAAAAATCTTCGGCTCCCCTACCTTTCAGGGTTCCATGAAAAACATGGGGTTAATCTGGCTGGTAGGCGGTATTATCACACTGTTTTTTGCCCTTTTGTTTGCAGTAATCCTGACAAGCGGCGTCCGCTTCAAAAAATTCTTCCGTGCGGCGATTTATCTGCCTAACGTAATCAGCGCCGTTGCCCTTGCAACCATGTGGGTTCAGTATGTGTACAGCAACGATTACGGCATGCTGAACAAAGTATTGCAGTTCTTCGGCCTGGACGGGGTGAAATGGCTCTCCAGCGATAACAAATTCTGGGCGATGCTCCTTGCCTACATGTTTGGCGCGGTAGGCTATTATATGCTGATTTTCATCAGCGGCATCGAGAGAATTCCCGCCGATTTGTATGAGGCGGCTACCATAGACGGCGCCAACAAGGTACAGCAGTTCTTTAAAATGACTCTGCCCCTTTTGAAGGGTATCATCAAGACGAATATTACTTTCTACAGCGTGCATACAACGGCGTTTTTCCTCTGGACAAAGATGTTTTCACCTGTCAATACAGAGGCTTCCACCATTGTGCCTGTCGTATATTTGTATGATACCGTATTCGGCTCCATGGGAAATACAGGCCGTGACGCCGGCGCCGGCGCTGCTGTCGGCGTTGTGCTGACATTAATTATTATCCTTGTTTACTTTGTAATGAACAGAGTATTAAAGGATGACGATTTGGAATTTTAAGGAGGGTGGAAAATGGCTAAGAGTAAAAAAGAAAAAAAGTATAAAGAGCCCTGGAACTGGTCCAGGGAGTTACGGCTTTTGCCCGGTTACCTTATCGTTCTGGTCTGGATAGCGTTTACGGCAACCTTCCTGTGCTGGATTCTTGGCGCCAGCCTTTCAACCGCAAAAGAAATTTTTTCAGGCAAGGTGTTTGCCTTTGAATCGGGTTTCCACTGGGAAAACTACGTGAATGCATGGCAGGCGCAGAATGTTGCGAAGTTCTTCGGGAATTCCCTGTTATATGCAGTAACCGCCTGTATCGGTACGCTCCTCATTTCCGCTCCCGGCGCATATGTTCTTTCCCGTTTTGATTTCTTTGCAAACAAATCCTTAAAGTCCAGCCTGATTATCGCAATGAGCGTTCCGGCCGTTATGATTATCATGCCCATCTTCGCATTGACGACGCAGCTCGGCATCAAGGGAAGGATTTTACTGATTATTTTATATATTCTCATGCATGTTCCGTCTACAACAACGTACCTGCTGAATTTCTTCGCAACCCTGTCCAGGACTTATGAAGAAGCGGCGGCTATCGACGGATGCCCTCCGGGAAAAACATTCTGGGTAATTATGCTGCCTCTTGTTCAGCCGGCAATCATTACCGTTACCATTTTCAACTTCCTGGGCGTATGGAACGAGTTCTTCATGGCTTTGATTTTCGCAAGCTCCGCAGAAATGACTCCGGTCGGCGTCGGATTGCTGCAGATTGTAAACGCGATGAAGTACACCGGCGACTACGGCGGACTCTTTGCGGCAGTCGTTATCGTATTCCTGCCTACCTTCCTGCTTTACATCTTCCTGTCTGAGAAGATTATCGCAGGCGTTACAGGCGGCGGCATCAAAGGTTAAAAAATAGGAGGAGCTGAAAATGAGCAAAACAAACGGCCGGGTCACCATCCCCACGGACGTGGATGTTATTCCCGAAACTCTGGAGCTGTCCAGACGCTGGGGCGCGGACGCAGTCCGCGACTGCGACGGTACAGATTTTCCCGTTGAATTAAAAGACGCGGGTATGAAGGTATATTCCACATATTACACCACAAGAAAAGACAATGCATGGGCAAATGCCAATCCCGACGAGATTCAGCAAATGTATGTGATGACGCCCTTTTATACGGCAACGGAAGAACTTTTACGCATTCGTCTTATGAAGGGCCTCTATCCCGATATGCTGACGCCCAACAGCCGGGATGATATCAAACGCTGGTGGGAAGTGGTTGACAGAACCACAGGCAAAGTTGTTCCCGCCGGGGACTGGACCTATGACGAAGCAAAAGGAGAGGTTGCCGTCAGGGCTGTGCCCTTCCACGACTATACCGTAAGCTTCCTGGCTTATATTATGTGGGACCCCGTACATATGTACAATGCGGTGGTTAACGACTGGAAGGATGTGGAGCATCAGATTACCTTTGATGTGAGACAGCCGAAAACCCACGCTTATACCATGGAGCGCCTGCGCAGGTTTATAGAGGAGCATCCTTATGTAAACGTACTGCGTTTTACCACGTTTTTCCACCAGTTTACACTGATATTTGATGAGCTGGCGCGGGAAAAATACGTGGACTGGTACGGGTATTCCGCTTCGGTAAGCCCTTATATCCTGGAGCAGTTTGAGCGGGAGACAGGTTATCCGTTCCGTCCCGAGTATATCATCGACCAGGGCTATTATAACAACCAGTACCGGATTCCCTCAAAGGAATTTCAGGACTTCCAGGCTTTCCAGAGAAGGGAAGTAAAAAAGATTGTAAAGGAAATGGTGGATATCACCCATGAATACGGCAAGGAAGCAATGATGTTCCTCGGCGACCACTGGATTGGCACAGAGCCCTTTATGGATGAATTTAAGGAAATGGGGCTGGACGCCATTGTGGGGAGCGTCGGAAACGGCTCCACCCTGCGCCTGATTAGCGATATCGAGGGCGTATCCTACCGGGAGGGCAGACTTCTCCCATACTTTTTCCCTGATACCTTCCACGAAGGCGGAGAGCCGGTAAAGGAGGCAAAGGTCAACTGGGTGACTGCCCGGCGCGCCATCCTCCGCAAGCCTATCGACCGCATCGGCTATGGCGGTTACTTAAAGCTTACGCTGGATTTCCCCGAATTTGTGGACTACGTGGAATCTGTCTGCAACGAGTTCCGGGAGCTGTACGATAACATCAAAGGATGTGTACCTTACTGCGTAAAAAAGGTGGCTGTGCTGAACTGCTGGGGCAAAATGCGCGCATGGGGCTGCCATATGGTGCATCACGCCATTTACTTTAAGAAAAATTATTCCTATGCAGGGGTGATAGAGGCGCTTTCCGGCGCGCCTTTCGACGTACAGTTTATCAGCTTTACGGATTTGAAGGAAAACCCCGATATTTTAAAGGGAATTGACGTGCTCATAAACGTGGGCGACGCCGATACCGCCCATACCGGCGGCGAGTGGTGGTGCGATGCCGAGATTTCCTCCGCCGTCAAAAAGTTTGTGTATGAGGGCGGTGGAATTATCGGTGTGGGAGAGCCCTGCGCCCATCTGGCAAACGGCCGTTTCTTCCAGCTTTCCAGTGTCTTCGGCGTGGAAAAAGAACTTGGCTTTACCCTTGGTTACGATAAATATAATCTGGAAAGCCACAGCCATTTTATCACGGAAGATGTGAAGGGTGAAATAGATTTCGGGGAAGGGCAGAAGAATATCTATGCCCTGGAAGGCGCTTCCATCCTTGCTGCAACAGGAGAAGATGCCAAAGCAAAGGATGTACAGCTCGCCGTAAACAGCTTTGGAAAAGGGCGCGCCGTCTATATCAGCGGACTTCCCTACAGCTTTGAAAACAGCAGGCTCCTTCACCGGGCAATCCTCTGGAGCGCCGGAGATGAGGGAAATCTTCACCAGTGGTTTTCGAGCAACTACAACGTGGACGTCCATGCTTATCCCGAAAACGGCAAATACTGTGTGGTGAACAATACCTACGAGCCCCAGAGCACCGTTGTCTACAAAGGAAACGGGGAGAGCTTTGAGCTGAATCTGGACGAGAATCAGATTGTCTGGTATGAGATATAATACCCAAAACCTATGATAAATAAGGCAGGCGTCTGTTATGCGCAGGCGCCTGCTTTTTACAATAAGCTGACTCGCGCAGCGTAGCAGCGTTTGTTAACAATAAGCTGGCACCATCACTTTTCTCCGCCTTTCTTCCCCAGGTCAACGCATTCAACCAGAGGCCGTACAAATTTCTTATCGGAAATATCGTAAGACCTTGCAATCATCTCCTCAAACTGCCTGTCCTTTTCATCCTTGTCCTTTTTCTTCTTTACCTTCATTTTCATCACGCCCGCAAAGGCCTTCATCATCATTTTTTCCATAAAAGGCATTTTCTCATAGCGAAGGCCGCCCTGCATATAAAAATGAGGGATTCGGGAAAGTTCCTCCTCTGAAAGATTATTGCTCCACATTTCGGCAATCATTCCTTCCTCCGAATTCGGCATGGCGCCGGTGGCAAACACAATAAACCGCGGCGACCGGCTATTTCCGAAAAGCTCTTTTGCCTTTTTAAGCCCGTCAACCGTACCGGCATGCATTCTGCCGCCAAAAATCACTGTGTCAAAACCGGAAATTCCTCTGGCAGCCGCATCCTTCAAATCCATAAGCGTACAGTCGTTTTCCTTTTCCAGACCGCCCGCTATCCATTCCGCATATTCTCTGGTAAATCCCGTCACGCTTTTATACATCACCAATATCTTTTGGTTCATCCTTTTCCTCCTCCAATGCATCCTTCAAAAATATCCGGTACGCTCTCTCCTGCTGTTCATAAATTTCATCTGCCGGTATTCCGGGGCTCGTCACGGAAAAAAGCGTTCCGATGCCAATCGTATAAATAAGCATATTTAAATGCAGGTCCTTCGCCTGCTTCATACTGACGCCCAGCCCCTCCGATATGGCCTGCGCCATCTGCGGATTTGTCTCCGATTGATATAATTCTTCCAGAGACGTAATATTTTTCCGCTCCCGAAAAAGAAACATCTTCAAAATATGCGGCTCCTCCTTTGCAAGCCGCACATACGCCCGCCCTGTACTGCGGAACAAGTCGCTTTTATCAATGCGGGAAGCCACATATTCCTGTACAAACCGGCTTGCACATTCTGCCACATCGCTTCGAAGCCCCTCCATGTTCTTACAATAGCTGTATATGGGCTGTACGGAACACCCCAGCCTTTCGGCAATCGCTTTCACCAGAACCTGTTCCATCCCCCCGGCCCTTGCCACTTCAAAAGCGGCATTCACCACCATTTCTTTTGTTATCTTCTGTTTTGGCATAGTCACCCTTCCATCGTTTATAAATCATGCGTGCAAAAATATAATGTATTTATATAAATCATTTATATAAATACATTATATTTATCAACTAGTAAAATGTCAACATCAACGGACTACATTTTGTAACAATTCTGCATGGCTGAACTGTTACTATATTTTTAATATTTCATCCTGACCGGGCCGTCCCAGATACCTGATTTCCTCTCCATTTCTGACAATTTTGTCATTTCCGCAATCCATACTTCCGATAACGGCAGAGGAAATCCCGGCTTCTGCAAGCGCGTCTGTAAGCCCGGCTCCGTCCGCCGTTACCATAAGCAGCGCACCGCCGGATAACAGCTCATACGGATTTAAACCGAAAAACTCGCACACTTCAATCGTTTCCTGCTTCACCGGAATCCTTTTTAAATCCACACAAAATCCCATACCCGTCTTTTGGGATAATTCCCACAGTGCCCCGAAAACGCCGCCGTACCTTAAATCATGCATGGCGTAAACGCCCTGCCCCAAGGCAATCTCCGCTTCCAAAGCCACGGACAGATATTTCTCCTGCGCCTTTGCCTCACTGACAAGCCTTACCGGATATCTCGTCAAAAGCTCTTTCTCTTTTTCCCCTGCAAGAATACAGGTTCCCTCCAGCCCAATCCACTTGCTCATAACGATATCGAGCTTATGGTTTCCTGCCATTTCCCGTAAAATCCCCGGCATTTGTTTTTCTGCCTCTTCAAAATCCGCTTTCCTGCTTTTTGTTGAAAGTCCTTCCGTCCCCTGCGGCTGCATCGGAATTTCACCCAAAGCCGCAGCTCCCATCACCGTCGCCGTAATCACAGGGCACTTCACATAACTGCTGACCTCTGTATGCCCGCCTGTAATCTGAATCCCCAGCTCCATGCAGCAGCGCTCTGCTTCTTCCATCAGTTCTCTAAGCCAGGCCTCCTCCGTTTCCTCCGGCAAGGTGACGGACAGCATGACGGATACCGGACGTCCTCCGCCCGCCGCAACATTATTGGCGGCGGCCATAACCGCCAGATATGCCGCATTTTGGGCCGGGAAAGCCACCGTCTCTGTGGAAACGGCCATGATTGCCGCCGGCTCTTTTCCTGCCTTTGCATTTTTTTCTCCCTGCCCGGTTTCCTTCCCGTTTTCATTTTCCAGCGCCAAAAAGGCGCAGTCCTCGCCGACGCCTGCGCCTTTTAATACTTCGTTTCTACGATTCTTAATTTTCCCCAACACGGAACGCTTTAAGATACTTTCTGGCAGCTTTCCTGTTTTCATAATCTCCTCGCTTCTGTATGATTACTCCGTCTCATGGAATTGCGGATACCCTGCATTCTCCATGTTCCCAAAAACGTCATCCCTCCGGTTCTGCTTCCGCCGGAGCTTCCGGTACCGGAGCCGCATCTGCAGGCTGTTCCTGCGGCGGAGCCCCTTCTGCGGGCGCGCCCTCCCCGGGTACGCCTTCCGTCGGAGGCGCCGGCGGAGGAGGTGCTGCTTCCCCGGTGCTGAGTGCAGCGACAACACTCTTTACATAATCAATACTGTTCGTACCGATTGCCTCCATCATCTGATTATAGATATTCGGGTCTTCCGTGGCCACGCCTACCGTCGCCGTCCGGGGGGTCATCTTGTAAGAGCTGGAATTCACCTGCTCCCGGCTGACCTCCTGCCCGTTCTCCTTCACAACCTTCCAGAGATTCGCCTTATAGCCCACATGGGCCGACTGAACCGATATGGAGCCCACAGGCAGAGACGCATTGGGGTAAATTACCTCCGTGTCAGGATAAGTCTGGCTGATAACCTCGCTCTCATATATCACCTGGCGGGTGCTGTCTCTGGTTTCCATTCCGTATATCGTGAAAGTGATATTCTTATCATCCGTGCTGATTCCTTCAATATAAATCGGCGCTTCCGTATTATTGATAAATTTGAAGTCCTTTCCGGCGGACTCCGCAATAGCCGCGTCGGCGGAAGGATTCACGTAAGTAACTATCATGGAATGATTGTGTCTCTCCGTGACCTCAAGCTCCGACAAAAGCACCGCGTTATAAAGCGTTGTGGATACCTGGCAGATACCGCCTCCCAGGCTGTCCACCACCTGACCGTTCAGGTAGGAAGCCGCCATATAATAGCCGTTCGACTCCGTAAAGGGCGATACCGCCTCGTAGGTTGAAAACTCGTCTCCGGGATAAATGGTCGCCCCGTTAATCAATGAGCATCCGTTGCGCACGTTAGCGCTTCTGGCAGGCCCCGAAGTCCGAAAGCTTGTGGTAAAGGTGCCAAGTACATCCTTTACTTTGGCAAGCTCCTCCTCCGACCCTCTCGGTTCGTCCACAATGACCTCCAATTGGAGAGAATCGTCTTCTCTGTTCCATTCACTGTCAAAGAAATCGCTGATGAGCGTCTCGCAGGCCGCCTCATCCACTATCAGACCGGTCTGCCCCGGATTCACCACAAATCCGCCGCCCTCCCTGCTTAAAGTAGCGTCCGCCGCTTCCACATTAAATGCGGAACACCTCTCGGCAAGAATGGTTTTAACCATTTCCCTGTCCACCGACAGCTCCAAATCAAATACCTTATTTTCATATTGAAGGTCTTTCGCCGCCTTATACCGCTGTACGATATTGCCGCTCTGGCCGATTTTGGCCGCTTCCTCCACAACCGTCGGATTGTTCCAGCTAAGTCCCACATCCGCCGGGGTAATCTCCACGGAATTCCCGTCCATAATCATCAGGGTAATCACTTTTTCCGAAAGACCGTCCACGTAATTCTCCACCATGGCCTTTGCATCGCTGACGGTCATTCCGCCCAGAGACATATCCTCAATATAAACGCCGGTCAAAATCGTATCTTCTTCCTGCGCCCTTGCCTCCATCCCCCAAAGCCCTGTAAAAACAGCCGCCGCTAAAAAGCAGGCCGCTCCCCTCAACAATTTCTTCATAACCTTCCTCATTTCCACATTTCTGTTGCTTACCATTTGCCTTAATACATAAAAGATGCTATAGTTGGTATAATCATAGCAAGCACAAGCAAAATAATAATCACTCCTGAAACAACTTTTTTGCTTTTTTTATTATAAAAATTAAACATTTTGTTCCTCCGGTACATCTGTCTTCGAAAGGATATTATATATGAAATACCCGTTTTTTGCAAGTTTTATCATCTTTTGTCTGTGGCTCCTCTACACGCTTCACAGGCAGCGAGACAAGGAAGCGGACTCCGAAAAAAATTTCTGGAAAAGAGAGGCCGCCGCAAACAGCACCCGCCGCAAGAGCCTTGACAATCTCGACTATATCCGGATTCCTTTTGAGGCTCTCCCCATGGATACTCTTGCCGATGACCCGGCCGTTGCGGAATACCATGAGACCCTCCGGGAGCTCTCCGGGGAGCCAATCGTAAATTTTACCGGCATCAGCAACACGGATTTAAAGCTTATGTACGGCGCCCCCAACATCGATATCCTCTCCCGCTATGACCAGCGTTATACCGTGCTCGTCCGAACGCTCCAAAACCTTGCCCAGGCCCTCTATGAAAAGGGCTGTGCGGATGAAGCCTGCCGGATACTGGAATTTGCCGTCAGCACACGCACCGATATCAGCGCCACCTATAAGCTGCTCGCCACAATTTACCGTGAAAAAGGCGAAACCGAAAAAATTGCCGGCCTGATTCCCGTTGCAAAAGAGTTGAACAGCAGCCTGTCAAAGCACATTGTGGCGGCCCTTGAGGAATTTCTCCCATAGAGGATACCCGCCCGCCGGCAGTCCAAAAAGGCTCTGGTATTATTGTATGCGCCGCCGGAAAATATATGCCGGTTTTCTGAAAAGTCTGTCAGCATACACCGGACTATGAATTTGTAACGTACAACAGGGAGAAGCCCTCGCCGCTTCTCCCTGCTTTTTCATGTACAAAGACAAAGCGGCAGCTTTTCAGCCCCTTGCCTTTACTTCCAGAATTTCTTTTTCTTTGTGTCCTTTGTCTCGCCTTTATCCGTCTGTACATTCTTTGCGGCGTTTAAGCTGTCGCCTGTAAGGGCGTCAAACTGCCGAAGCAGCTCTTTCGCCTCGTGGGACAGCCTCTCCGGGGTCTGCACTACCAGCGTTACATAATGGTCGCCCCGCACATCCTTGTTGCGCAGAGTGGGAACGCCTTTCCCCTTCAAACGCACCTTGGTATCCGTCTGCGTGCCCGGTTTTACCTCATAAATCACTTTACCGTCCACGGTATCCACAATCACATCCCCGCCGAGCGCCGCCACGGCATAAGAAACGGGAACGGTGGAATAAATATGGTAATCCTGTCTCTGGAAAATCGCATGGCGTCCTACAATCACTTCCACCAGCAAATCGCCTCTGGGACCGCCGTTTACGCCGGGCTCTCCCTTTTCCCTGATGCGGACGCTCTGCCCGTTATCGATACCGGCCGGAATCGACACCTGAATCTTTTTCCGGCTTGCAATAAACCCTGAACCATGACAGTCCGTACATTTTTCCTTAATCACCTTGCCGGTTCCGTTACATTCGGGACAGGTCTGCACATTTCTCACCGTGCCGAAGAACGACTGCTGGGTAAACACCACCTGACCCTTGCCCCCGCACTTATGACAGGTCTCCGGGTTCGTGCCCGGCTTTGCTCCCGTACCCCGGCAGGTTTTACATTCATCCTTTAATGTAAGCTCAATCTCTTTCTCAACGCCGAATACGGCCTCCTCAAAGGTGATTCTCACGCTGGTTCTGATATTGGCGCCCTTCATAGGGCCGTTGCTGCTTCGCCCTTTCCGTCCCCCGCCAAAGAAATCGCCGAAAATATCGCCGAAAATATCACTGAAATCGGCACTGTTAAAATCAAAGCCGCCAAACCCGCCGGCTCCGCCCTCAAATGCGGCATGCCCGAATTGGTCGTACTGCCTCTTTTTCTCCGGGTCACTCAAAATAGCATAAGCTTCAGACGCTTCTTTAAACTTTTTCTCAGCCTCCGCATCTCCGGGATTCATATCAGGATGATACTTCTTGGCAAGAGCTCTGTATGCTTTTTTGATTGCGGCATCGTCTGCACTTTTATCAATGCCAAGCACTTCATAGTAGTCGCGTTTCTGTTCTGCCATTACAAATCCCTCCCACGCCCGTCAGCGCATACTTACCTGAGGCGGTCTAACGGCCGCCTCAGATAAATTTTTAATTCTATTGCTTATTTTATACTTCTCTGTAGTCTCCGTCAACCACATCATCCGCCGGGCCTGCGTCTGCGCCGCTCATATCAGGGCCCGCGCCTGCTCCCATGTCGGGACCTGCGCCGCCTGCCTGCTGCATGTTCTCATACATCTTGGTAAACAAAGCCTGCGCGCTTGTGGTAAGCTTTTCTCTGGCCGCCTTCAAAGCGTCCAAATCGGAGTCGGACATTTCCTGGTCCTTGGTTCTCTCAAGAATATCCTTAACCGCCTGCATATCGGCTTCCACGTTTGCCTTTTCGGAGGCGTCAATCTTGTCGCCCACCTCGCTTAACGCCTTTTCTGTCTGGAATACGAAAGAGTCCGCTTCATTTCTTGTGTCAATGGCTTCCTTCCGCTTCTTATCCTGAGCCTCGAATTCAGCCGCTTCCTTTACTGCCTTATCGATTTCATCATCGGACATATTGGAGCTTGCCGTGATGGTAATGTGCTGTTCCTTGCCTGTGCCAAGGTCTTTTGCGGAAACATTTACAATACCGTTGGCGTCAATATCAAAGGTAACTTCAATCTGAGGCACCCCGCGCATTGCCGGAGGGATTCCGTCCAGTCTGAACTGTCCTAAGGACTTGTTATCCCTTGCAAACTGTCTCTCGCCCTGCAGCACGTTAATGTCAACCGCCGTCTGATTATCCGCCGCCGTGGAGAAAATCTGGCTCTTCTTTGTAGGGATGGTTGTGTTCCTCTCAATCAGTCTGGTTGCAATTCCGCCCATGGTCTCGATGGACAGTGAAAGCGGAGTAACGTCCAGAAGAAGGATTTCGCCTGCGCCGGCGTCGCCTGCCAGCTTGCCGCCCTGAATGGAAGCGCCCAGAGCCACGCACTCGTCAGGATTCAGGCTCTTGCTGGGCTCATGTCCCGTAAGCTGCCTTACCTTATCCTGCACCGCAGGAATACGTGTGGAACCGCCAACCAGAAGCACCTGGCCCAAATCCCCGTTTGTAAGTCCGGCGTCCTTCATTGCGTTCTGAACCGGAATGGCTGTCTTTTCAACCAGGTCGTGGGTCAGCTCGTCAAATTTTGCTCTGGACAGGTTCATGTCAAAGTGCTTGGGGCCTTCCGCAGTTGCCGTGATGAAAGGAAGGTTGATGTTTGTGGTAGTAGCCGAGGACAGTTCTTTCTTTGCCTTCTCAGCGGCCTCGCGAAGTCTCTGCAGGGCCATCTTGTCATTTGACAAATCAACGCCCTCCGCCTTCTTAAATTCGCTAATCATCCAGTCTGTCAGCTTGTTATCAAAGTCGTCGCCGCCAAGGTGGGTATCGCCGTTGGTTGCAAGAACCTCGATAACGCCGTCGCCGATTTCAATAATGGAAACGTCAAAGGTACCGCCGCCAAGGTCGTATACCATGATTTTCTGCTCTTTTTCATTGTCAAGGCCGTAGGCAAGGGCTGCCGCCGTGGGCTCGTTGATAATACGCTTTACGTCCAGACCGGCAATCTTACCGGCGTCCTTGGTTGCCTGACGCTGCGCGTCGTTAAAGTACGCGGGAACGGTGATTACCGCCTCCGTTACCTTCTCGCCCAGATAGCTCTCCGCGTCCGCTTTCAGCTTCTGAAGAATCATGGCGGAAATCTGCTGAGGCGAATATTTCTTGCTGTCAATGGTGCGTCCCCTGTCCGTACCCATATCTCTCTTAATGGAAGAAATGGTTTTCTCCGCATTGGTTACCGCCTGACGCTTTGCCGGCTCGCCAATCAGTCTCTCGCCCGTCTTGGTGAAAGCTACCACGGAGGGCGTTGTTCTTGCGCCTTCCGCGTTGGCGATAACGGTGGGCTTTCCGCCTTCCATAACCGCTACGCAGCTGTTTGTTGTACCTAAGTCAATACCAATTATTTTACTCATAATTATCTCCTCCTGAATTGGTTTTGTTTATTTTAATATTGTTAAAATGTTACTATCTTACCTTATCTGTGGCGCCGCGGCTTATCTGTCCGCCTTTGAAGCTCCGATACGCCTGACTAGCTTACTACCGCCACCATGCTGTGCCTTACCACGCTGTCCCTGTAGGTGTACCCTTTTTGCAGCTCCTGGGCAATTACGCCGGACTCATATTCCTCGCTTTCCACCTGCATCACCGCATTGTGGAAATTCGGGTCAAATTCCTCTCCCACCGCCGGTATCGGCTTCACTTCCATTTTTTCAAGCTCGGAAATGAGCTGCTTATATATCATTTCCATCCCTTCCGCAAAAGCGTCTCCCTTCTGCTCCTCAGGGATAGCGGCAAGCCCTCTCTCAAAATTGTCCACCACCGGAAGGATTTTCTCGATAACACTCTTTGCGCCCATCTCAAACATGGCGCTTTTTTCTTTTTCCGTGCGCTTTCTGAAATTATCGAATTCCGCCATCTGGCGTTTCACCTTGTCTTCCAGTTCGTCTATCTTTTCTTTCAGCGCATCCTGTTTTTTATCAAACTTAAACTTCTTCTTAGCGGCTTTCTTTTCAGCCTTCGACGCCGTGCCGTTACCGTCCGCGGAACTTTCTTCGCCGTTTTCGGCTTCCGTATCGTCCTCCGCGCCGGCTTCCTCCCCGCCGTCCGCATCCTTTTCGTCACTTTCTTCGCCGGCCGGTTCCTTCTCGTCCCCGCCCCCTGTATTTTCTTCAACAGCTTTCTTTTCTTCTTCTGAATCCATGCCTTTCGTTCCGTCACCCGGCGTGCCTTCCGGCATCTCTTCCTTTATCTTTTCATTCCCCGGCTCCGCCTGCATATCCTTCTTTAATTCTTCACTCATTGGCTTCATCCTTTCTGGCTTTATGTCCTTTTCTTATATAAATCATCCAACTGGTGGGTTATGGTTTTAAGGGCCCCCACAACCTTATCATAATCCATACGCTTTGGGCCGATAATTCCTATGGTTCCCCTCATGCCCTCTCCCAACTCGTAGGTCGCCGTCACCACGCTGCAGTCCTTCATGGTCTGAATCGGCGTTTCATTTCCGATATAAACCTGAATACCCGTGTTGCTTTCGTCCGAGAGGGTTTCCTGCACCAGCTCTGTCAGAAGCTGCTTTTCCTCAAAAGTATTGATAATCTCGCTGGCCTTCTGCTGGTCCGCCAGCTCCGGGTATTTGAAAATATTGTTGGCCCCGCTGGTATAAATCTCCAAATCCTCTTCCGCTTTAATGGATAGGGCTATGCTGTCTATCACATCGCCGACTACCTTGCTGTGAATTCCGGCCTGCTGCTTCATGGCTGAAATCATTCCCAGATTAATCTCCTCCAGCGCCAGCCCATTCAAATGGGTATTTAAAAGTATATTTAATTTCAAAAGCGTTTCATCATTCAGTTCTTCCGCCACGGAAATGATATTATTCTTAATGATATTGCCTTCCGCCACCACTACTGCCAGCAGTTGGCCTGCGTCCAGTCTGGATAACTGTATAAATTTGATTTTATTTGTGTGAATCGTAGGCGCGGAAATCATGGAAGCGTAATTGGTGTTAGTGGCCAGGAGCTTTGCCACCTGCCGGAGAAGATGTTCCATCTTGTCTTCCTTTTCCAGCATCATTTCCTTCAGTTCTTCCAGCTCTTTGTCCTTCTCCTCCATCATAGTGTCCACATACAGACGGTAGCCCATATCAGAGGGTATTCTTCCTGCCGAGGTGTGGGGCTGTACAATATATCCCATCTCCTCCAAATCCGACATTTCATTTCGGATGGTCGCAGAGCTTAAATTCAAATCCGTGTACTTGGAAATCGTCCTGCTCCCCACCGGTTCGCCGGTCTCAAGATAGTTGCGGATAATGGCCTGCAATATTTTAATTTTTCTTTCGCTTAACTGCATCTCCATCATCCCTTTCTATCGGATTCCATCGGGACTGATTCGTCCTTTCAGGTTGTTAGCACTCACCTTTATGGAGTGCTAATATCTTCTTACCATAAAATATCACTTACCCTATTTATTGTCAACACATATAGTACAAAATAATTATTAAAAAATTCTAAAAAACGGGCGCTACAGTGCAGCACCCGTTTTCACCAGACAACATATTTACTTTTACATCACAGATATCACTTTAAATAAAGAAGCTTCCCGTCACATCGCCGTTGATTACATAATATGTAACGTTCTCCTCCGGCTTTACGTACAAATCAATGCTTTTGATATCCTCTTCCTTGCCGCCCAAATCGTATTTCCATACGTCCTTGCAGCTCTTGAGCAAATCTTCCGTAGTATAGGATTTGCCTCCAAACTGGAAATTAATTGTTGCTTTAACTTCCTCTTTCTTTTCCGCCTTTGCAGGCGCTTTTGTTTCGGCCTTAACCGCTGTCTTTTTAACCGCAGGCTTCTTTGCAGGCTCTGCCTCCGCTTTCTTTGCCGCCGGCTTTTTAGCGGCTGTCGCCGGTTTCTTTGCGGTTTCTTTCTTCACTGATGTCTTTTCCTCTACTGTCTTAACCTCTTCCTTAACCGGTTCTGTTTTCGCATTTGCCTTTGTTGTAGCTTTTACTGCCATGATAAACTCCTTTCATACAGAGAAAACTTCTCTGATATGTGCCATAATCAACAAATATACAGGGCTTCCTCCCATAAATTCCCTGTTTCATATCGAAAGCAGTATACTCTCAATTTCGTCACTTGTCAACTGACAGACAACTTTTTTCCAAAAATTCCATCTAAATTTTATTTTAACCCGAAATAAAGCAGCACTACGGCCCCCAAAACGATGCGGTACCACCCGAACACCTTAAAATCGTGTTTCTTAATATATCCCATCAAAAACCGTATTACAATCACCGAAACAATAAACGCCGTAACCATTCCCGTAACCAGAACCATGATTTCATTTCCTGTTATCGCGGCGTCGAATTTCAATACCTTAAGGAGACTGGCTCCCAGCATCACGGGAATCGCCAGGAAAAAGGTGAATTCCGCCGCAACCGTCCTTGACACGCCAATCAAAAGCGCGCCCAAAATCGTAGCGCCCGAGCGGGAGGTTCCGGGGAAAATAGCGGCAATCAACTGGAAAAATCCGATAATCAGCGCCGTGTTAAAGGTAATTTCCGATAAGGACCTTATCCTTGCCCTCTTGTGCTTATTTTTGTTTTCGATAATAAGGAAGCCCACGCCGAATACAATCAATGCGATTGCCACGCAGACGCCGTTGTAAAAAAGGCTTTCAAAGTACTCGTCAAACAAAAGCCCCACTACCGCCGCGGGAAGACATGCCACCACGATTTTAAACCACATAAGCCAGATATCTTTTTTGCACCAGGAAAGGAATCCCTCTTTTGCCACCGGATGCCTGTTATTTTTTTTGCCGAAAGGCCAAATCTGATTCCAGAAAAGTATTACAACTGCCAGAATTGCTCCTAACTGAATCACTACCAGAAACATCTCCCAGAACTCGGGCGAGACATCCAGCTTCACAAACTCGTCAAGCAATATCATATGTCCTGTACTGCTGATGGGCAGCCACTCTGTAATTCCCTCCACAACGCCAAACAATACCGCTTTTAAAAATTCAATCATGATTTAATATCCTTTCACAAATTTTCTAAGAGCTTCCAGAGACCTCTCCACCTTTTCCGTATCGATACAATAAGCCATCCTGAAAAATCCCGGCACCCCGAAGGTGTCGGAGGGCACCAGCACCAGGTCATAGGCAAGTGCCTTTTGGCAGAAAGCAACCGCATCCTCCTCTAATGCTTTAGGGAATATATAAAAAGTCCCGCCCGGTCTTACGCATTCAAATCCAAGAGCCGTAAGCTCATTGTAGAGAATGTTCATGTTCCTCTCATATACCGACATATCCGCCATCACGTCGAGAGTCTCCGCCACCGCAAGCTGGATGATGGAGGGCGGGCAGTTGTGGCCGATTCCCCTGGAAATCTGACCGCAGATAGCGCTTATCAGCTCCGCATCCCGGCAGGCCGGATTTGCCGCCACATAGCCGATTCTCTCTCCCGGGAGCGACAGGGACTTGGAATAAGAATAACAGGACAGCGTATTGTCATAAAAGCGGGATACATAAGGCGCTTTTTTACCGTCGAATACGATTTCCCGGTAGGGCTCGTCGGAAATCAGGAAAATATCATGTCCGTATTCCTTCTGTTTCCTCATAAGAAGCTCCGCCAGCTTTTTCAGGGTATCCTCGCTGTACACCGCCCCCGACGGGTTGTTCGGCGTGTTGATAAGCAGCGCCGCCGTCTTTTCTGTCAGCATCTCCTCTAATCTGTCAAACTGAATCTGAAAGCTTTCCGTGTCGGCCGGAACCACTTTCAGCCTGGCTCCGGTCATATTCACGTACATATTGTATTCCGGAAAATAAGGCGCAATGGTAAGAACCTCGTCCCCCGGCTCGGTTACGCAGCGCACGGCATGGGCCACCGCTCCCGCGGCTCCGGTGGTGGGGAAAATATGATTGCCGGTATAATTCATCCCGAACCTCTGATTTAAAGAGTCCGCAATTTTATCCTTAACCGACGCAATGCCAAGGCTGGGGCTGTACCCGTGCAGCTCCATGGAATCCTTCGTCTTAAGAAGCTTTATCATCGTTTCCGTAAACTCCCCCGGAACGGGCACGGAAGGATTTCCAAGGCTGTAATCAAACACGTTTTCATAGCCGATTTCCTTTCCCCGCTCCGTGGCGAACTCCGACAACTGCCTGATTACGGATTTTCCCTCCAGCATCCTTTTGTACTGCTCGTTAATCATAATTTCTCCTCTCCTTTGCCCATAGACCGTCTGCGTATACATGCAGCCGCAAGTTCTTTGTATTCTCTCCTCCACGCCGTCCTTTGCGTATGTCCTTCCTTAATTTGACGTGGACGCAATGAGCTGCATTTTTCCCTGTAAATCCACTTTCCCGAACCCATTCGGCAAAATGAAATGGTCGCCCTTCTTTACATCCTTTCCGTTTACCGTCCCCTCCCCGTCAATCACACTCATAATCAGGAAAGGGTATTCCTGCTCAAAGGAAAATCCTCCGGCAACCTCCAGCTTCCACACCCTGTAATAATCGCAGGAAATCAGCTCGTTCATTGTATTTTCAGGAAGATACGCCGCCTCTTTCACACTGTCCTTTGCCGGGAGCGCAGGCACGGTAATCACGTCAATGCTCTGCTCCACATGAAGCTGACGGGGTTTCCCGTCCGTGAGCCTGTCATAATCATATACCCTGTAGGTAATATCGCTGTTCTGCTGGATTTCCAGAATCATCATGCCGCCTTTTATGGCATGAACCGTTCCCGGATTAATCTGGATAAAATCTCCCTTTTTTACGGGAATCTCCCGAATCAGCTCCGACCATCTGCCCTGATGAATCATTTCCGCAAGCTCCTGCTTCGTCCCGGCATTATGTCCCGCAACCAAAGCTGCCCCCTGCGGGCAGTCAAGAATGTACCAGCATTCCGTCTTGCCAAGAGAGCCGTTTTCATGCGCCCCCGCATAGACATCGTCGGGATGCACCTGAATGCTCAGGTCGTCCTTCGCATCGATAATTTTAACCAGAAGGGGAAATCTGTCCGTTTTCGGATTGCCGAACAGCTCCGGATGCTTTGCCCAAAGCTGTGAGAGGGACAGCCCCTCATAAATTCCCTCTTTCACAGTACAGTCCCCGTTGGGGTGGGCGCTTACCGCCCAGCACTCGCCGGTATCGTCCCCCGGAATATCATAACCAAAGCAGCTTCGAAGCTTACTTCCTCCCCAAAGCATCTGCTTGAATACGGGGTTTAAAAATAGGATTGGTTTCATCTTTCATTCTCCCAGTATATTCAGATTTTTCGCAATAAATTCACATCTCTGCTTTACGCAGTCAGGAGACCTGTGGGGGTCCCTCGGCGTGTTGAACAGATAATCCTCCATCTTGTCGATGGTCGTGGTCGCCACGTGCATCCTCGTGTCGCAGGAGGCGTAGTAAATGTAAATATCGCCGTTTTCCCTTGCAATCGCCCCGTTTGTAAAGACCACATTGGAAACGTCGCCTACCCGCTCTTTTCCAAGAGGAACGAGGAACACGCCCGAGGGCTCCGCAATCACCTTTGAAGGGTCCTTTAAATCCGTACCGAATGCGTAGAGCACGTAACGCAGCCCCGCCGCCGTATTGCGGACGCCGTGGGCAATGTGAATCCAGCATTTCTTTCCCTTAATCGGAACCGCCCCGGCACCGTTCTTTGACTCGGTAAGGGTATGGTAAATTCTTCTGCTGATGATTTTTTCCTCGTCAATCACAGCATGTTCGATATCGCCGCACAGACCGAATCCGATTCCGCCGCCGCTTCCCGTCTCGATAAATCCGTCCATGGGCCTTGTATAAAAAGCATACTTCCCGTCCACAAATTCCGGGTGAAGGGCCACGTTTCTCTGCTGGGGAGATTGTAAGGTTTTCAGATTATCCAGCCGCTCCCAGCTCTTTAAATCCTTTGTGCGGACAATTCCGGCCGCCGCAACCGCCGCCGACAGGTCGGGATTTTCCTTGTCCTTGCTCTCCGAGCAGAACACGCCGTAAATCCAGCCGTCCTCGTGCTTCGTAAGGCGCATATCGTATACGTTGGTCTCCTCCGGGCAGGTATCGGGGAGCTGCACCGGGTAATCCCAGAAATGGAAGCCGTCGATTCCGTTGTCGCTCTCCGCAACCGCAAAGAAGGACTTCCTGTCATTTCCCTCCACCCGGACCACCATATAATACTTTCCGTCCAGATAAACGGCTCCCGAATTCATCACCGCGTTAATTCCCAGCCGCTCCATAAAATAGGGATTTGTCTCCTCATCAAGGTCATACCGCCAGTGAACCGGCGCAAATTCCCGGGTCAGCACAGGGTAAACGTATCTGTCATAGATGCCGTTATAATAATTGCTCTTTTGATTTTTTCTGGCAACAAGCTTATCCACCTTTGCCTTTTCCACATAATATTGTTTATGTAACATCCTTTCACCCCTCCACATTTCTTTTTATCACTTCAAAGCACATTCTTCCATTGTGATAAGGACACTTCCACGGCTCCACAATGGGCTTTTCTATGGGCTTCCTGTCCCTGTCAACGGACCAGAACCACTCGGAACCGTTTCTCTTATCCACCACGCAGGTTTTAATATAGTCCCAGATGTCCTTCGCCGCTTCCAGATATTCCCTGTGCTCCGGCTCTTTCTGATACCCGTTTAAAAATCCAACCACAGCTTCCGCCTGTACCCACCAGACCCGTGTGGTATCCACCACGCCGTTTTCCGCCTCGTTTACAAGGGAATGGTCTATATAGGCCCGCTTATAAATATTTTCCGTAATGGTCCTGGTGATAGGGGAAAGCTTTTCCGTGTAAGCCTTGTCGTCAAGCACCTCCAGCCCTCTGTCCACAAGCCATGCCGTCTCGATGTCGTGCCCGTAGGAATACAAATCTATCAGACTGTTCCATGTCCTGTCAAAAAATACCTCCTGACGACCCGCTTCTTTATTATATACCTTATCCGCAATCAAATCCATCATATATCGAAGCTTATCCGCCACTTTTTCCTCTCCGGTGACCCGGTACAGCTCTGTGTAAGCCTCAAAAACGTGAAGCAGCGTGTTCATGGTCTTTTCCGCCATGACCCCGTTCTCCGAAAGCTTATCATTGTCCTCCGGCTCAAAGCGCACGTTAAAGGCCTCCAAATACCCGTATTCATCCTTACATCTGCTCTCGATAATCTCATAAAGCTCCCACGCCAGCGAAAGCGCCTCCTCGTCCCCGGAGGCATCATAATAGGAAGAAAGGGCGTAAATGGCAAATGCCTGATTGTAGGTGTGCTTGGTGGTATCCTCCGGCTTTCCGTCAAAGGCAAGGGACCAGTAAACGCCTCCGTTTTCCTTATCCACACAGTAATCCTTCAGGAAACGGAACGCATGCCCCGCGTCCGCAAGCAATTCCTCCTCCTTTAAAACCAGATACGCGTTAGAGAAAAACCAGAGGATTCTGCTGTTTAAAATACAGCCCTTCACCGCCTTTTTATCCAGCCCAAGGGCATAGCCCATATATCCGTAAAAGCCGCCGTACTCCTCATCCTTAAGACCGCGCCAGAAAGGAATGATATTCTTTGTCAAATGCTCTTTTATTTCTGATGTAAACATATTCCACCTCATTTTTCCGATGTTCTGCGGTTCCTCTTTGCTTCCTATCTTCTCCCGATTTCCGTGTCCGCCTCGCACACTACGCTGTGCTCTTTGATATATCCGATTACATCGTCTATCTGTGTAAACGCAAGTCCCACATAGGTATCGGCGCAGCCATAGTAAATGGCAATCCGTCCCGTCTCCGCGTCCTGAAGCGTTGCGCAGGGGAACGCCACGTTAGGCACAAAGCCCCTTTCCTCGTACCACTCCTGGGGCGTTAAAAGGAAATTCTCACAGCGGTATTTTACAATGGAGGGATTGTCGATGTCCAGAATTGCCCCGCCGATGCTGTAGACATATCCGTTGCAGGTTCCCGTCACGCCGTGGTAGAACAAAAGCCACCCCTCGCTGGTTTCAATGGGCGCCGCGCCCCCGCCAATCTTAAGGCTCTCCCACCACTCGCTTCCTTTTCCCATCACATGGCGGTGCTTGCCCCAGTAAACCATATCCGGGCTTTCAGAGAGAAAAATATCTCCGAACGGCGTATGGCCGCTGTCGCTGGGACGGGAGAGCATCATAAAATTCCCGTTTATTTTTCTGGGGAACAGGACGGCATTCCTGTTAAAAGGCAGGAACGGGTTTTCAATTCTTGTAAAAGACTTAAAGTCTGTGGTTTTCGCCATGCCGATTGCCGCCCCGAAAAAGTCCTGACACCATATAATATAATAGGTATCCTCCACTTTGACAAGCCTGGGGTCGTAAGCATATTTCGGCATGAAGTCGTTTCCGTCCTCGTCCTTAAAGGGAATCTTGTTTTCATCAAAGTTCCAGTGAACGGCGTCTTTGCTTCTTCCGAGGTAAATATAAGGAATGCCGTTGGTCTGCTCTCCGCGGAAAACGCCAATAAACTCTCCCTCATAGGGCATTACCGCGCTGTTAAAAATCCTCGCCACTCCTTTTACCGGATTGCGCCCGATAATCGGGTTTTCGCTGTATCTCCATACAGGCGCGTCGCAAAGCCCCTCCGGCTTCTCCTGCCAGGGCACGTTGGGGGTGGAAATTCCATAAATTTTTACGTTGCTCATGTTGTTATTTCTCCTTTCATTTCAATTAATTAATTGCTGGGTTTTTAGTTAATTTAATTATATTATCTTTAGTTAAATTAATCAACTGAGTTTGGCAATTATTTTGAAATATTTATGGGGAAATAAGCTGTCCAAATGGCAGCAATTACTTGAAATGTGCATATTTACAGAAAAATAAGAATTCAGGGATTTACAAATAAAGGCGCCGCTTATATTTCTCCGCCGCCGAGACCAGACTGCCATATACTTTAAAACATAACGCCTCCCGTATTAACCAGACGGGCGCTAATCTGCATTAAATCTGAGCGCAATAAAGACCTGCTAAATTCCAATGGTCCCTTCTGGCATCGCGCTGTTCTTCTTAATAGCATAATCGGAGTCCCCTCCGGTATCTCCAATAGTCTTGACGAAATAAAATCAGATACAGATGGTGTAAATATTTCTTCGGCATCTAAAAAAACAAGTCCCCAATGCTTTTCCAATAAAGGATATAATGCCACCAAATGCGACGTATGTAATGGTAAATCCGGGGCAAAATCAAGGCGGATAAAATTGGTAAGGTAGAGGTATGGAATTCCATCGGCAAAATGAAGCCAGCGAATCCTGTATATTCCTTCTCCAATTTCTACCTCAAGAGCCTTGGCCTCTTCTTCATCCGCCGGAACAATATCCACTAAAGGCTCCGAGCTGGAAAGGACAGGCGTTGGAGACTTGACAAAATTAAAATAAATATTGCTGATTTCCGATATTCTGGCTCCCTGCCCCTTCTGAGCGTCCGACTTAAAATTTGCAATTATCTCTGTTCCACACCCTCTTCGGGATACAATAAGCCCCTGGTCACGAAGCATCTGCATAGCATGGCGAATCGTGGTTCGACTGCTGCTATATTTTTCCATAAGTTCATATTCAGATGGAAAACGAGTATCATCTCCCGAATTATTATTTATGTAGTCTTTTTTAATTTGCTGGTAGATATCAATATATTTAGGCATATGCAGGATTCTCCGTTTAACACTATGATAATTTGCTTTAATCGTTCTTATTATATAGAAGTTTTTGGCAAAAGTCAAATACAATAGGATATCTTTTAGATACATTTCAATCCCATTTGTTTTTAAAATGTTTTATTAATATCTCTTTTCTTCCGTCACATATAAAAATCCTACAAATATTTTTAATTATTTTTGTGTATAAATGCCAATTTACAAAATCATCAAACCATTATATTATATATTCGCACTCAAATGTATCTAATTTATATCTTTTTATAAAATACATTTAAGATACATTTAAAAGACAACATATAAAAATTGATAAGGAGTAGTGATATGAAAAGACACAAAATAATTTCGGCTCTGCTTATAGGAGCCATGACGCTGACATTTCTTACCGGCTGTGGCGGGAACAACGACACCGCTACAAAGGAAAATTCCGGCAGTACTGAAAGTGCTTCTGAAACATCAGGTACAACAGCCGAAGCTGATTCCGGCAATGGCAAAGAACTTGCCGATACTATAACATTAGGATTATTAATGGACCCGGAATCTATGAATCCCTGGTTAGGCGCACACGATTCAAGGCAGCAGCTTTATTACAATACCATTTATGAGCCGTTGGCACAGTTAAATGTTGACGGTGAACTGGAACTGATTTTGGCTAAAAATATTACGAAAAATGAAGATGGCACTTATTCCATCGAATTATGGGATAACATATATGATTCCGAAGGAAACCACATCACTGCCTCTGATGTAGCATTTTCTTATGAGAAATGCGCGGAGACAGGACAATTGGCCTGGGGTATCCGCTATCTGGACCATTTTGATATTATTGACGATTATAATTTGATTATGTATATGGCCGATGAAAGCGCTGTTGGCCTGAACATGGTATTAAAAACTTGTATGATTGTATCCGAAGCCTCCTACAAGGCAAGCCCCGATGATTTTTCAACCACTCCCGTAGGAACAGGCCCCTACATATTAACAGAATATACGCCTGGTTCTTCCGCCTCCATAGCGGTCAGAGATAATTACTGGCAAACAGAAGAATCCGCGAGAAGCAGTTTCTCTCAGGTTGGCTCCATCCAAACAGTAAACTTTAAAGTTATAACGGAATCCTCCCAGATTGCACTTGCGCTTCAGATGGGTGAAATTGATTGCATTGCAGGCAATACCGGTATATCCTCGGTAAATCTTGGACTGTTTTTGGATGAAAACCGCAATCCGTTGGCCGGATATAACTCCCTGATGTACGAAGGCTCCCTGATTTACGACCTCGAATTAAATTGCGGCGACCTCAGTCCTTTGAAAGACCAGAAGGTAAGACAGGCAATTGCCTATGCAATTGATTCCCCCGCACTCGTTAAAAATATCTGGGGCGTTGACGGTGTGGCATGTACTACCAACAGCTCTCCATATTACGCGGATTATGATGTGGCTTTAGATACACAGGATTATTATTCCTACAATCCTGAAAAGGCAAAAGAATTACTGGCAGAGGCGGGATATGCAAACGGTATCACGGTCACTCTTATATCCCAGAACTCTGACCAGAATACACAAATGGCAACTTTAATCCAGTCTTATCTGGGTGCTGTCGGTATTACCGTTGAAATAGTTAATGTGGAACCGGCACTGTTTAACAACTACCGCAGCGACACCGTCGGAGACCAGTGGGATATCTGTCTGAATCAGGTTATGAGCATTAATACCCCAGGGCGTTTCAGCGAGTTGGATGTGAACGCCTATACAACCGGAAAAAACGGGCTTTATATTTATGATGAAACCTTGCAGGAACTGTTCCTTACCGCAAACCGTGCGGAAACCTACAGCAAGGAATCCGTAACCGAGCTTTTAAATTACGTGGATGAACAAATGTACCTGTATCCGCTTGGTTACGCAAACGGTTATGTTATCACAAACGATAAATTTAAAACAATTAAGCTGGACCGGAACAGCGCTCTGCTTTACGGCCAATGTATTGTACGTAAATAATCGGAATGGCACATTTCCATGGGGATGCCTGATAACATGGCATCCCCATAATATTCTATAAAATCAATTTGTATGATAAAGAATTGAGAGGATACATGTATGCAGAGATATATTATAAAACGAACTCTATGGCTGATTCCTGTCATATTAGGGGTCGCAGTCCTGATTTTTACAATTATGTTCTTTGTTCCGGGAGACCCGGCAAGCCTGATACTTGGCAATACTGCCACACAGGAAGAAATCAACACTCTGAGAGATTCCATGGGATTAAACGACCCTTATATTGTACAGCTCGGCAGGTTTCTGAAAGAAACTTTTCTGGAATTTGATTTGGGCGAGTCCTATGTAAATGGAATATCTGTTGCAGAGTCTTTAAAGGAAAGATTTCCCCGAACCGCTCTTATTGCTCTGGTTTCCTGCCTGATACAGGTTGTTGTCGGAATCCCTCTGGGAATCACAGCGGCAGTCCACCATAACAAATGGCAGGACAGAACAAGTGTGGTTTTAGCAATGGCAGGAATTTCTGTACCCAATTTCTGGCTTGCGCAAATGATGGTGCTTTTATTTTCTTTTAAACTGGGGTGGCTCCCTGCATTCGGGACAGATTCATGGCAGTCTTATATTATGCCGTGCTTCTGCGCCGCTCTCATGGGAATCGCAAATGAGCTCCGCTTTACAAGAACTTACATGTTGGAACAAATCCGCTCAGATTATGTCGTTACCGCCAGAGCAAAAGGCCTTAAGGAACTTTTGATTCGCTACAGACATGCTCTTCCAAATACACTTATACCACTGGTAACAGGTATTGGCGGCACTTTTGGAGCGGCTCTTGGCGGAACGGTTATTATTGAAAATGTATTTTCCATTCCGGGCGTCGGCCAATATATGGTAAATGCTATTGGCAACCGGGATTACCCCGTTGTAAGAGGCAGCGTTGTTGTTCTTTCTATTATGTTCTGCATCATTATGCTTCTTGTAGATTTTGCTTATGCCCTGATAGACCCCCGTATCAAAGCGCAATACTCTGCAAGCGGAAAAAGTAAACGAAAGGCGGTGAAACAGGTTGGATAATCATTCTATTATGTCATCTGATATTAAAGCAGAAATAACACAGCTAAAAAAAGATGCCCGTGCCGCAAGGATAAAAGATTTAAAAGAAAAGTGGCATCGATTCTGTAAAAACAGAACCGCGCTTGCCGGGCTGATTGCCATTCTCGCTTTAACATTAATTGCAATTCTGGCTCCATATCTTTCAAAATACAGTTATGATATGGTTGACCCCATTAACGCATATGCATCTCCCAGCAGAGAGCATCCGTTTGGAACCGATGCCGTAGGGCGGGACCTTTTCAGCCGCATTCTTTACGGAGCCAGATATTCTCTGGCAATTGCCCTCACATCTCAGGCTGTAGGAATCATACTGGCAATTATTCTGGGCTCAATAGCAGGATTTTTTACCGGTATAATCAGCGACCTGATTATGCGCTTCTGCGATATCTTCCAGTCTATCCCGGCCACACTGATGGCGATTCTGATATCGCAGGCAATGGGAAGCGGTTTTTTTGCAACTACTATTGCATTGGCAGTCACCACAGTTCCTTCCGTTACCCGCGTGGCGCGCTCCCTTATCATGCAGATTCGCGGTCAGGATTACATAGAGGCCGGAAGAGCCATTACCTGCAGTGAGACCCGGTTAATTGTACAGCATATCATTCCTAATATTATTCCGCAGATTATCATTTCCTTTACCGGCGGACTCAGTGGAAAGTTTATTGAATCTGCAAGCCTTAGTTATCTGGGTCTTGGTATTCAGGAGCCGCTTCCCGAATGGGGCGCAATTCTTTCCAGCGGAAAAGCGTATTTACGATATTACCCGCATCTTGTGGTTGCACCCGGCATTTTTATTATGCTCGCCGCATTAGCGTTTAATCTTGTTGGCGACGGCATAAGAGATGCGTTAGACCCCAGACTGCGCGACTAGGAGGAAGAAAAATGATAGAAAAAATGAATGAAGATACGCTTCTCCTTAAAATTGAGAATTTATATGTCGAGTACTCTTCGGAGCAGGAAAAGGTAAAAGCAGTAAACGGAGTAAGCTTTGACTTGAAAGCCGGACAGACCTTAGGGCTGGTGGGAGAAACCGGAGCAGGTAAAACCAGTATTGCAAAGGCAATACTCCGCATTCTGCCAGACCCTCCGGCAAAAATCACCTCCGGAGAAATTATTTATGAAGGAGCTAATCTGAGAAATATACCGGAAGCGGAAATGAGAAAAATTCGGGGAAGCAAAATTTCCATGATATTTCAGGACCCCATGACCGCCTTAAATCCCGTATTAACGGTAGGTTTCCAGATATCGGAAACTATTCGAATTCACCAGTCCATATCCAGCGCCGAAGCTGTAACTGCCGGGAAAAAAATGCTGGAAATGGTAGGGATTCCGGCTTCCCGGTATGACGACTATCCCCATCAGTTTTCAGGCGGAATGAAGCAGAGAGTGGTTATTGCAATTGCTCTTGCCTGCAGTCCCAGTCTGCTGATTGCAGACGAACCGACTACCGCCCTTGATGTAACCATACAGGCACAGGTGCTGAATCTTATTCATGATTTACAGGTCCAAAAACAGATGGCAATGATTCTGATTACTCACGATTTTGGCATTGTCGCGGAAAGCTGCGACTTTATCGCAGTTATTTATGCCGGTGAAATTGTAGAAAAAGGCACGATACGACAGGTATTCAAGCATCCTTCCCATCCGTATACAAAAGGTCTCTTTGGCGCAATCCCATCGCTGACAGGTTCCGTGGAGCGGCTGCATAACATTGAGGGTTCACCCTGTGACCCGACAGATTTACCTGACGGGTGCAAATTCTCTCCCCGTTGCCAATATGCCTGCGATGCCTGCCGGAAAAAGGGACAAATCCCTATGGAGAATCTGGGCGAGGGGCATATGTGCCGTTGTCTGAAAGCAAAAGAATTTTATGATAGTTATGGGAGGCGGTAAAAATGGGAACTCTGATTGAGATTAAAAATCTGAAAAAATATTTTGATACTCCTCGCGGCATGCTCCATGCAGTAGATGATGTATCTTTCAAGATTGAGCGCGGAAAAACATTGGGCGTGGTGGGAGAATCCGGATGTGGAAAATCTACCCTGGGCAGAACGATTATCCATTTACATGAAAGCTCCGGCGGACACATATTTTATGACGGAAAAGATATCACGCATGTAAAAAAATCCGAAATAAAAGAATTACGGCAGAAAATGCAGATTATTTTTCAGGACCCCTATTCTTCGCTTGACCCCAGAAGAAGTGTGGAGGAAACATTATACGAAGCTTTGAAATTAACAAAAAAGTATAACCGTGATACTATCCGTCTGCGTATCAGAGAACTGGTTGAACTGGTAGGTATCGATAAGAGAATGATGCATGCATATCCCCACGAGCTGGACGGCGGTAGAAGACAGCGTGTCGGTATTGCCAGAGCTCTGGCAATGAATCCTTCTTTTATCGTATGCGACGAACCCGTTTCCGCTCTGGATGTATCTATTCAGGCACAGGTTTTAAATCTGCTGCGGGATTTACAGGATGAATATGGATTGACCTATATGTTTGTCACGCATGATATGTCCGTTGTGAGATATATTTCAAATGAAATCGTTGTGATGTATCTGGGTCAGGCAGTGGAAAAATGCGAATCCGAGGAATTATTTGAAAATCCTTTACATCCGTACACCAAAGCGCTGCTGTCCGTAATTCCTTCTGTGGATATTGACAGCCCCAAAAAGCGCATTATGCTGACAGGGGAATTGACCTCTCCCATTGCACCGGCTCCGGGCTGCCGTTTTAAGGTTCGTTGTCCATATGCATGCAGTCAATGCGACCAGCCTCAGCAATTGAATGAAGTACTTCCGGGGCATCTGGTTTCATGCTGCCGTGTCCGCGAAATTGGACATAAATAATTTCTTCTGTAAAAAGGAGTAAAGCATTAAAATGAATCAACTTGAAATCTACTACAAAAGCAACTTAATGATGACTCGCGTTCCCCTGTGCGTTCTCCTGCCGGAAGTTCCTTACGGAGAAAATGCAGAAGACTTTTATGCCGGAAAGAAACGATACCCGGTGCTCTGGCTTCTTCACGGTGCAACGGAAGATTATAACAGCTGGCTGCAGAACTGCCGCCTGCAAATAAATCTGTCCGGTCATGGGCTAATCGTCGTGATGCCAAACGGATGGAACAGCGATTTTGCAAATCATATGCAGTTCGGAACCGGATACGCTTATGCCGATTTCTTTTTCAAAGAACTGATGCCCTTTATATATGGAACATTTCCCGCTTCCGCAAAGCCGGAGGACAATTATATTGCCGGTTTTTCCATGGGCGGCGCCGGCGCCTTAATGCTTGGCCTGCTTCACCCGGAAAATTTCGGAGGTATATCGCCGATGGGAAGCAGTGTAAGAGAATCTGCCTTTTTAAAGCTGTATCTGAGCATGACCGGCGAGGCTTTCAGAAAAATGGCATCCGCCAATCCTGCCTTGCTGCCGACAGAGTATGGAAATCCTGAAAATGGCATCACCCCAAAAGAAATTAATATGATATCGCGCTATGAAACTGTACAGCACTATGTAGACTCAATGGAATGTACGATAGAGCGATTTAATGATGCTTTACAACAGAAAAAGCAGCTTCCTGAAATTTTTTTCTGTTGTGGAACGCAGGATAGCTGTTATCCAAAAGTACTTGAATTTGTAGCCTGCTCGAATAAAAAAGGGGCTGATAACGTCTGCTATGAAGCGCTCGAAGGACTTGACCATTCCCATGCGGAAGAACCTTTTATGGCCATGATAAAGCACTTTAATTTATAAATGCATATCAGGAAAATAATGCAGACTTTGAAAGGAACAGCATAAAAAATATGGAAAAAGATAAAAAAAAGAGATATCTTCTCTTTGCAATTATTATAGTCGGCTTCTGCATGAGACCTGCATTAACGGGAATCGGTTCACTTCTGAAGTTAATCAAACCGGATATGGGATTATCCGACACAGCAGCTGGATTTCTGACTACAATCCCTATGTTGGCTTTTGCAGTATTTTCCCCGGCCGCCAACCTGTTAAACCGGAAAATCGGAACGGCCAATACCCTTTTTACCGGTTTTGCCTTCATAATTCTGGGAATTATACTGCGCTCCTATGCAGGCCTTGCAGGCTTATGGGCAGGCACGCTGTTAATGGGTACAGGCATTTCTTTCGGCAATGTAATAATACCGGCAATTATAAAATCAGAATTTCCTAATCAGTATGGACTTGTTACCGCTTGCAACTCTGTAGCTCTGGCTGTCTCTTCCGGTATTGCATCGGGTATTAACTATCCGCTTGCATCCGTTATCGGATGGAAAAACATGCTCTGTGTCTGGGCAGTTGTCGCATTGATTGGAATATCTCTCTGGTTTCCTGTGCGGGACATACAAGTAGCCTCGAACAGAAAAAGCAAAAACAATCGCCTCGTTAAAAATAAGACCGCCTGGATGGTAACGATATTTCTTGGTATTGTGTCCCTGCTCTTTTATAGTATCATGACATGGCTCGCCACTATTTTTCAGAGCAAGGGCCTGTCTGCGGAAACGGCAGGGTACTATGTCTCAGCTTTCCAGATGACCGGAGTCTTATCATCATTTCTGATTCCCGCATGGGCCGGCAAAAGCAGAGACCAGCGAAAAGTCACCTGGCTGGTGCTGACCATCTTTCTGACCGGTATTTTGCTGATTCTCCTGTCACAAAATAAGGCGCTGTTACTGGCCGGCGCGTTAATGAGCGGCTTTTCCTGTAATGGAAGCTTTGCGCTTTCTATGGCATTTATCGGTTTTCGCACTTCCAGTCCGGAGGATGCGGCGCAGCTTTCAGCAATGAGCCAATCCATCGGTTATCTGATTGCCGCTGCCGGACCTCTGGGAATGGGCTTTATTTACAGTATCTTTAAAAACTGGAATTTAAACCTGCTATTGATTTCCCTGATGATATTAATTCTATTTGGAATTACAGACAGATGCGGGAGAGATATAACCGTTTAGAATAACAACCTGACACCAGCAATAGAAAGGAAGAAAAAATGGCCGTACATCGAATCAATTTTAAAAGCAACATCCTTGAAATGCCTGTGGACGTAAATGTAATTACTCCAACTCCCAAACGGCATCAAAATCCGGAAGATTACTATACTTCCGAAAAGAAATACCCCGTTTTATGGCTTCTTCATGGCGGCGGCGGAGACCATAATGACTGGCTGAATTATACAAATATCATCCGATATGCAGAAGATAAAGGCTTCATAGTGGTTTGCCCGAACGGGCTGGACAGCGATTTTGCCCCGCAGCCTCAATTTGCCGGCAACTACGATTTCCCCGAATTCTTTTTCCACGAACTGATGCCGTTTATTTATTGCTATTTCCCTGCCGGTAAAGAGCCGGAAAATAATTTTATGAGCGGACCTTCCATGGGCGGTTCCGGAACGCTTCTTCTGGCAATGATGCACCCTGAAAAATTTGGCGCAATCGCCCCCTTAAGCTGTTCCCTTCGCAATTCTCCTTTCCTGCAGGACTATCAGGAGTATACAGGCGGGGAATTCAGAGCGCTTGCAATGAAAAACCGTCAAATGTTTCCAACTGAATGGGCGGACCCTTCTGAGGGAATCAGTATAAAGGAATTGAATGCCATATGCAAATATCCCACCATTAAAGAGTATTTGAACTCTTATGACAATACAGGCAGCCGTTATTTGGAAACTTATAGCCGTCTCCCTAAAATGTACTATACCTGTGGCACGAAGGACCCCTGTTACCCCAAAGGGCTTGAATTTGAAAAACTGACACACAAGCTGGGCGTTGAAAATGCGTTCTTTGAGTATGTACCGGGATATGCCCACGAATGGAGCTTCTGGGATTTGGCAATTCAGAAAGCAATGGACTTTTTTGCTCGCTAAAAAGAAAACCATCTTTACCCACTGTGACAACTTTGCTATAATATAAGTACTAATTATAGAGTAACACGGCAAACAACAATAAAGAAAGCGGGTGAATATATGCCAAGTGCAGCCGATATCATAAAAGACTATGTTACCGAATTTTTCAGACTACAGGATTGGATGCTTCCCATTAAAGAGGCCGCACCGGAGACCTATAACTCCATGCACAAACGATACCTTGAGTTAAAAGTCACCCTGTCAAGCCTGGGCGTCAATCTCACAGAATTAGACAGAATCAAAGAATAATCAAAACACAACAACCATAAAAGGTGTAAGGCCTCCCATAATGCGACCTTACACCTTATTACTTTTGTTTGCCGACAAAGGAACAGAATTCCTCCCTGAACGTCACCCCGGCAAACAAGTCATCTTACTTCCCGCCCTTATAATCCACCGGCAGTTCCTCCCATCTCTTCTTAATCAGATAAGCGCTGTCCTTGGGCTGTCTGTCTCTGGTAAAAATGCCTTTCTTGTTTCCGTTCACCCTTCCGATTCCCTCCACTGTCTGGAAATCGGCAAAGTTCCACACCTGCTCGCCTTTCACGAAGGGATAGGAATCAAAGAGCTCGTGATACAGCTCTAAATATTCCAGCTGGTATTCCTGACTCCACATAACGGAGGGCAGCTTGTGCTCCGAGGAAAGGGTGTCCGCACCGTACTCGGTAAACACCATGGGTTTCACCGGGTCCTGGCTTGCCCACTCGTCCATTTCCTTCCTGAAAGCAATCATGGCGTCGCTGATTTCATAACCGCCCTTCACATACCATCCATAGTAGCGGTTCATGGTCCAGAAATCGCAATACTGATGGCAGCACTTTGCGTCGGGACCGCTGCTCAGCTCCATGGCAAAGGTCCGGGGCCTTTTCTGGGGGTCAAATTCCCGCGCCTTGTCAAATACCACCTTAAAGTATGCGGAAGCTTCCTCTGAAATGCTCTCCGGCTCGTTAAACAGACTCCACGCAATGACACAGGCATGATTTTTGTCTCTCTGCACCAGCTCCTTAAGCACATTCACGTGATTTTCCAAAAGCTCCGGCGTTGTGTCCGCCGCAAAGAAACTCGTGGGCTTTACCCCGCTTCCCGCATTTTGAAACATCGCCATACCAGAGCGCTTGACAAATCCTACCGCCGGAACCTCGTCGATTACAAGAAATCCCTCCCTGTCCGCCTCCTGGTAGGTCTCCTCCGCATAAGGATAATGGGAGGTTCGGAAGGAATTGGCCCCCATCCATTTCATCAGCTCAAAATCCCTCTTTAAATAACAGGGCGCAAAGGTCTTTCCGTTTACCGGACTGTCCTCATGTCTCCCGAAGCCCTTAAGATAAACCGGCTTTCCGTTCACCAGAATATCTGTCCCCGAAATCTCCACTGTCCTTACTCCGACGGGCTCCTCGTACTCGTCCACCAGCTTTCCTTCTTCCCATACGCGCCAGATGAAGCGGTATAAATAAGCGTCCCTCACCTGCCACAGCCTGACATTGGCAATCTCCGCTCTGCCGCTTTCTCCTTTTACGGAAGCCGCCTTTTTATCCTCCTCGTCCCGGATTTCCAGCTCTACCTCCTGATTTTCTTTCAGGTTCTGCACCAGCGCGCGATAGTTTACCGCCGCGTCATTTCCCGTTATCTCGTAGGTAAGGTCATAGTCCGCAATCCGGGTAAAAGGCGTTACCACCAGTTTTACGCTCCGTTGGATGCCAGTATAATTATAGAAATCAAAATACGGAATCGCCATCCGGGTTCCGTTCTTAAGCTGCTTCGTCTCGCCGTTGGGAAGGGAAGTTGCCCGCAGCTCCGTATTGACCTTCACCACCAGCAGGTTCTTTTCTCCATATATTGCCGTCTCGCTGACATCCGCGCCAAAGGGCGTAAAGCCTCCTTCGTGCTCCGTAACCTGTCTGCCGTTAAAATACACTGTTGCCCTGTGCGCCGCACCGGCAAAACGGATTTCCAGTCTCTGCCCTTTCCATTCTTCGGGTATCACAAACTCCGTCTCATACCAGATATCTCCGCAAAATTCGCGGTACTTCTTTTCCGTGTACAGGTCGGCAAAGCTGGAGGGCACCGGAATATAATCCTTTCCCGGAATCCCTTTTGAATAATCCTCCCCCTGATTCTCGAAGTCGAAGTATACCTTCCACATTCCGTCCAAATCAATCACTTTTCTTGTACGCGTCATTTTCGGATACAACATTGATATCATTTTTTACCCCCTGTTCCGGCTCCGCGTCAATACGGGTAGTACACAAGTAATACCCATCTGATGCCGCCCTCATTTCCTTTCTGCAACCGTTTTTTTATAAACAATTTCCCCCGTCACAATCTGGACGCCCTCCACATACTTCCTGCCCTGCATCTTTTTCAGCAGAGATTTGACGCATAAATCCGCCATTCCCGCCATATCCACCTTATAGGAAGTGATTCTTGTGTTATCCATTCCCGCCGGGAGAAAATCATCCACACCTGCCACGGAAATATCCTCCGGCACCCGCAGCCCCCGGCCCTCCAGATTTTGAATCAGGGTGTGTGCGGCAAGGTCGCAGTTGCACACAAAGGCGTCCATGCCCCTTCCATCCTCCAATATGGTTTCGAACAGATTCCCGCGCCCGTCCCTGTCCGGGATTTCCCAGGCGTCCTCATATTTGATATGGCTTTCCCGGAGCGCCTTGCGGTATCCCCAGAAGCGGTCGGCTATGCTGCCCGTGGCGTCCACGCTTCCCACAAAACCGATTTTGCGGTGCCCCTGGCTTATCAGGTAGCGGGTCATGGCATAGGTCCCGTAATACCCGTCGGAGATTACCGTATCAAAGGTAGCAAGGGGCACATAGGTATCCAGAAAGAACACCGGGAACTGTGTCTGACCGATAATAAAATTAATATACTCTTCCCTCATCTGCCCGAGAAAAATCAGCCCGTCTACCTTTTCTTCCCTCATCACTCTGGGCATTTGAATATTTTTTTCGTCCTCCTCGTTCAGCAGCTCGAGAATGCCGAAATAATCGTTCTGGTACAGGGATTTGATAACCTTTTCATACAACTGTCCGTAAAAGGAGCTGGCATATCCGTAATACTGTTCCGGCACAATCACGCCGATATTCCCCGTTTTCCCTGCGCGCAGTCCCCGTGCGTTCTGCCCCCGTTCCGGGGCGGTATAGCCCATCTCCCCGGCAAGCCGTATGATTTCCTCCCGCAGCCTGGCGCTCACTCCCGGCTTGCCGGTCAGCGCCTTATAAACAGCCACATTACTGACCCCCACCCTGGCCGCGATATCCGCCAATGTCACGTCCTTAGCCATCTAATCCTCCGTTTCCCATAAACAAAACACGCCGCGCCTCCCGCTTATTCATCCAGAAAAGCAAAGGGCTTTGCTCCTTCCATCCGTAAAAAGGACATCAGAAGAAAAGCCGCCCGAAGGGAGACTCTCTCCTCCTTAAGTATCCTTTCCGCTTCCTTCTTATCCACCAAAAGAACCTCGATGCTCTCCGTGCTTTCCCGGAATCTGCCTGAAATCTCCCCCTCCGCAAAGCCAAATACCGAGGTGCTCGTCTCGTCGGTGAGCCCTGCCCCCAGATAAACCGGCCGGCGGAAGGACGGATTGCCGCCCTCATAGGGCGTAAAGGTAAGTCCCGTCTCCTCCTTCATCTCCCGGACGGCGGCTTGTGAGGCTGTCTCCCCCTCGTCAATCAGCCCCGCCGGCAGCTCATAAAGCCAGGCGTCAAGAGGATACCGGTACTGCCGCAGCATCACCAGCTTTTCCGGCTCCTTTTTCCACACAGGATAAATGACAATACCGTTCGAGCACAGCTTTCCTGTCAGCAGCGGAAGATTCTCCTCGCTGTTTCTGGAAGCAAAATAGTAGTGAAAGGGGCTTCCCGTGTTTGTCAGGGCGTCCATTTCATAAAGATTTAAAAAGCGATTGTCCGTCAGCTTCCTGACGGCAGTATATTTCTTCATACCCGTCCCCTTTTCTCAAATTGCCAGATAAGATACTCGCCCAAGTATCCGCGGAATTTGCGAATGCTCTGTATTCGCCTTTATCAGACGCTGGAAGAATCGCTCTGCGATTCTTCTCGAGGTGACTTAGCTGCACTTGGGCTGCGTCCTTTGCAGCCTTAGTGCAACTTCACCTCGTTTTATTCTGCCCAGGCAAGCGCGCATTTCACCGCCCGTTTCCATCCCTTTAAAAGCCGTTCCCTCTGGTTTTCACTCATCTCATGAATGAACTCCCGGCCAAGCTGCCAGTTTGCGCTGATTTCCTCCCTGCTCTCCCAGTAACCGCAGGCAAGCCCGGCAAGATAAGCCGCTCCAAGGGCTGTTGTCTCGATGCACTCCGGCCGGTAAACCCTTGCTCCCAAAATATCCGCCTGGAACTGCATCAGGAAATCGTTGGCGCTGGCGCCGCCGTCCACCTTGAGTCCGGCGATGGAAACCTCGGCGTCCTCCTCCATGGCGTTTAACACGTCATAGGTCTGATAGGCAATGGATTCCAGCGTCGCCCTGATAAAGTGCTCCTTTCCGCAGCCTCTGGTGATTCCCACCACACAGCCTCTGGCGTAGGGATTCCAGTAGGGCGCGCCCATTCCTGCAAAGGCCGGAACCACATAAACCCCTTCCGTATCGTCGGTCTTTTGCGCGTACTCCTCGGTCTGCGCCGCCGTTTTCACCATCCGCATACCGTCGCGGAGCCACTGTACCGCCGCCCCGGCAACAAATACACTCCCCTCAAGGGCGTATTCCACCTGCTCTCCGCTGCTTGCGGCAATGGTGGTAATCAGTCCGTTGTTGGAGGTAATTGCCTCGGTTCCCGTGTGCATCAGAAGAAAGCAGCCCGTGCCGTAGGTATTTTTCACCTGTCCCCTGGAAAAACAGCACTGGCCGAAAAGAGCCGCCTGCTGGTCGCCCGCGATGCCCGCAATGGGTATCCGGCCGCCAAGCACCGCGCCGTCCGCATACCCGAAAATACAGCTCGAAGGCTTTACCTCCGGCAGCATAGACGCCGGAATATGTAAAAGATTGAGAAGTTCTTCGTCCCAGCACAGCTTATGAATGTCGAAAAGCATGGTACGGCTTGCATTGGTATAATCCGTAACGTGGATTTCGCCCTTTGTCAGGTTATAGATAAGCCAGCTGTCCACCGTTCCAAAGGCAAGCTCGCCGCGCTCCGCGCGTTCCCTTACTCCCGCAACGTTATCCAGTATCCAGGCGATTTTGGTGGCGCTGAAGTAGGCGTCCGGCACAAGCCCCGTCCTCTCCCGTATCAGCTCCCCGTACCCGGCCTCAACCAGCTCATCCACCTTTTCCGCCGTCCGGCGGCATTGCCAGACAATTGCGTTGTAAACCGGCTCTCCGGTTTTCCTGTCCCATACGATAGTGGTCTCCCGCTGATTGGTAATCCCGATTCCGGCAATGTCTTCCGGCCCCGCGCCCACCATGGCCATGGCCTCCATTGTCACCGAGAGCTGGGAAGACCAGATTTCCATGGGATTGTGCTCCACCCAGCCCGGCTTCGGATAAATCTGCCCGAACTCCTTCTGGGCAATGCTCTGAATTTCTCCTTTTTTGTTGAAAAGGATACACCTCGAGCTGGTGGTTCCCTGGTCAAGCGCCATTACATATTTGCTCATATTTTTTACACCCCTTTCTGAATTTTCGTACCTCTCTCCGTCTCTTACAGGCTCTGCCATGCGCCCGCCGTCTTCTGCGCAATCCCGTTTTTCACGGCGTCCACGCGCAAATCCTCTTTGCTTTCTGCCTCATACCCTTCACCGTACGGCGCATTCCATATTCCCCGTGGCAACCACGGAAACGGAGGTTCCCGCCACATTTTCAATCAGCACGTCTCCCACTTTGACGGGCGCGCACACAACCCGCGCCTCGATTTCATCCATACATGCGCCGATTTTCTCCTTCGGAATCTCCGTTGCGGTTTTTACCGGAACCACCTTGCCGCTTCCGCCTTCCACACGAATCATGGAGGTCACTGTACGAACCGGCGCCGTCATCTCGCTGCGGGCATAGGCCTCGCCCTTTTTACAGGTGTTCCCGGTAATGTCAAGGCTCCCGTCCTCTTTCTTTTTCACCGTAATCAGGCACCCCACCGGACAGCCGATGCAGATGAGCTGGCTGGACAAATCCCGCCCCTCGGGAAGGGCGCATTTTGTCTTTTCGGGAATCTTCGGACGAACCGCTTCTCCCCAGTCCTTTTCGCCCTCTAAAATATACTCGGCGGCAAAGGCCCCGGCCTTTTCGGCTTCCAGGGAAACATTGTCCACAAGGTCGTGGACATGAAGCACGTTTCCACAGGCAAAAATCCCCCGCACCGTGGTTTCCAGCCGTCCATTCACCACAGGCCCCGAAGTTACGGCGTCCATCTGCGCCCCGGCGCTGCGGCTCAGCTCGTTTTCGGGAATCAGGCCGCAGGATAAGAGAAGGGTGTCGCACTTCACAAACTCCTCCGTCCCCGGAATCGGCGCAAGGTTCTCGTCCACTCTGGCAACCGTCACGCCCTCCACCCTTTCCTTTCCGTGAATTTCCGTGACGGTGTGGCTCAGCTTTAAGGGAATTCCGAAATCGTCCAGACATTGAACGATGTTCCTCTTAAGTCCCCCTGAATAGGGCATGATTTCTGCCACCATTTTAACCTTCGCGCCCTGCAGCGTCATTCGCCTTGCCATAATCAGGCCGATATCGCCGGAGCCTAACACAACGATTTCCCTTCCCGGCATCCTTCCCTCGATATTCACATACCTCTGAGCCGTTCCGGCGGAATAAATTCCCGCCGGGCGGTAGCCCGGTATATTCATTGCGCCTCTGGAACGCTCCCGGCACCCCATGGCAAAGACAACCGCCTTTGCCTTTATCTGGAACATTCCCTGTTCCCTGTTCATGGCAGTCACCACACAGGGAGAACCTCCCTGCACGTCTACTACCATGGTATGGAGGAGAAACGGGATTTTCTGCTCATGCACCATCTCCACATAGCGGGCCGCATACTCGGGCCCCGTCAGCTCCTCCCTGAAGGTATGGAGGCCGAAACCATTGTGTATGCACTGGTTTAAAATTCCGCCTAATTCTCTGTCTCTTTCCAGAATCAGAATGTCGCCGATTCCCTTTTCCCTGGCGGACAAGGCCGCCGCCATCCCGGCCGGGCCGCCGCCTATCACCACTAAATCCACATTTTTCATGCCTTTTCCTCCAGCGGTAACAGATACCAGGAACCGTCTCCCGCTTTTCTTATTTCGCTCTCGTCCACTTGAAGCTCCCGGGCAAGAATTTCCACCACTTTCGGATTGCAGAAGCCGGACTGGCATCTTCCCATCCCCGCCCGTGTTCTCCTCTTGACGCCGTCCGTTGTCCTTGCGCCTAAGGGTCTTCTTATCGCATCCAGAATCTCTCCTTCCGTTACCATCTCACAACGGCAGATAACGTTCCCGTAAGCGGGATTTTCTTTTATCAGTCTCTGCCTCTCCTCGTCCGAGGCTGATTCCATGCATGGAATCCCCTTTCGGGTGCTTACAAAGTCCTTCTTTTCCTGCGGCTTTAAAATCGCCCTGACCAGCTCCGCCACATACTCGCCTACGGCAGGCGCACAGGAAAGTCCCGGCGATTCCATACCCGCCACGTCGATAAATCCCGGCGCGTCCGCCGCTTCCCCGATAACAAAGTCTTCCTCGTATGCGGGACGGACAGATTTTAACGCCTCTCCATTCCCCGCTGCCGATGCTTCCTCTGCTGCATACGGCGGAACCGTAACATGGGCCCGCAGCCCCGCAAAGGAGGTAATCACTTCCCGTCCGGGAATATTTTTTACGCTCAGCGCCGCCTTGGCCCCCACCTGTTTTATTCCCTCCGCAGAGGTCTGCGTTCCTTCCTTCTCGGGAATATCCGTCGCCGTAGGGCCGGTAAGAAGATTTCCGTGAACCGTAGGCGTTACCAGAATCCCTTTCCCCAGGGCGGTGGGAAGCTGGAACAGGGTATGGCTCACAAGATTTCCCACATTTTTATCATAAAGAAGGTATTCTCCCTTTCGGGGAATGATTTCCATTTTGGCGCCGCTGACCATATTGTGAATCTTATCCGCATAAACGCCGGCGGCGTTAATCACAATCCCGGCTTCATACTCCCGCTCCCTGGTACGGACAAGATATCCCGCTTCTTTCCTCTCTACTGCCGTCACTTCCTCGCCAAACCGGAATTCAACGCCGTTTACCGCCGCGTTTTCCGCCAGCGCTATGGTAAGCCCAAAAGGGCACACAATTCCGCCTGTGGGCGCGTAAAGCGCCGCCACCGCATTATCCCCCGCATTCGGCTCAAGGGCAAGAAGTTCCTCTCTGTTTAAAATAGACAGGCCTTCCACACCGTTTGCCTCCCCTCTTGCCTTCAGCTCCTCCAGCTTTCCCGTATCCTTTTCGTCAAAGCAAAGCACAATCGAACCGTTTCTCTTATAGGAAAAATCAAGCTCTCTGGAAAGAGCCTCCATCTTCCGGCTCCCTTCCAGATTAAGCTTTGCCTTCAGGGTTCCCGGAACGGCATCGTAGCCTGCATGCACAATTCCGCTGTTTGCCTTGGACGTCCCCTCGCAGACGTCGAAAGCCTTTTCAAGAACCGCAATTTTCAGCTCCGTCCGGGACAGCTCCCTTGCAACGGCGCACCCGCTGACGCCTGCCCCGATAATAATCACATCATACATAGTCTTTTCCATTTCTGCGCTGCTTTGTTGCGCATATCAAGTTTGTGGGTGCAGCGCAGACACAAACTTGCAGAGGAAAGATTTGAAAAATCTTTCACTCTTTTCCTCTGATTTTTTAAAAGGCCATACAAAATTTACCGCTTATTTTTTGTATGGCCGATTTACTTTTCTGAGTATAGCAATTATTCATTTTGTTACCAGGTGAGAACCTCATAACCGTCTTTTGTAACGGCTACGGTAATTTCCCACTGTGCCGACGGCTTACCGTCCGCTGTATAGACTGTCCAGCCGTCGTCGTCATCCACATAAATTTCGCTGGTTCCCATATTTACCATGGGCTCAATGGTAAAAACCATTCCCGGCACCATAAGCATTTCCGTGCCTGCGCTTGTCACATAGCTTACAAAAGGCTCCTCGTGAAATTCCAGCCCGATTCCGTGGCCGCCGATATCCACCACCACACTGTAGCCGTTTTTCCTGGCATGGTCGTTCACTACCTGCGCCATATCGCCCAGGAAATTCCACGGT
The DNA here is from genome assembly GCA_910577275.1 of uncultured Lachnospiraceae bacterium. GTDB lineage: Bacteria > Bacillota > Clostridia > Lachnospirales > Lachnospiraceae > Suilimivivens. The sequence goes on along the minus strand of CAJTMW010000003.1, from coordinate 97,177 downwards.
TTCACCATGGTAAGCCCCAGCTCCATGCATTCCTTTGTGACCTCCACCAGCTTCCTTTTCTCCTCGCTCACCTGACCGATGCAGTACATTCTGGAGGAGTCGGAATAATAGCCCTTATACAGAGTGGACACATCCACATTGACAATGTCCCCCTCCTTCAAAATCACGTCCTTTGAAGGGATTCCGTGACAGACCACTTCGTTGATGGAAGTGCACACGCTCTTTGGAAAGCCCTCGTAATTAAGGGGCGCTGCGATTCCGCCCATCTTCGCTGTGACACTGGTTACAACATCGTCAATCTGCTGGGTGCTCACGCCCGGCCCTATCATCTCCCCCACGGCGTCCAGTACTGCCATGTTGATAACGCTGCTTTCCCTGATGCCTTGTATCTGCTTTTCCGTTTTCAGAATTTCTCTCGGCGGTACGATATGTCCCTCCAGCTCATAACGATGAATCTTTTCGTCCATAGCCATATGACAGGCTTTATATTTTCTGCCGCTGCCGCACCAGCAGGGGTCGTTTCTGCCTAATTTCGCCATCTTTTTATGTCTTCTTTACCACGTATTTTTTATTCAAAGCTTTCTCTGTGAAGTTCTTCCATTTCACGGAAAGCTTTCATGAACTGCGAAACATTTTCGCTGATGCTGCGTTTTTTAAATACTGCGGACCCGGCCACGCAGACGTCCGCGCCGGCTGCAATAACGTCCCGCACATTTTTCTTGCCAAGGCCGCCGTCCACCTCTATTTTTACAGGCAGCCCCTTTTCATCCAGATAATTCCGAAGCTGCCGGATTCTTTCATATGCCTCCGGCATAAAGGGCTGGCCTCCAAAGCCCGGCTCCACACTCATAATGAGAACCATTTCCACTTTGGAGAGATAGGGATATACCTCTTCAACGGGCGTTCCGGGTTTAATGGAAATGCTGGCCCTGGCCCCCGCCTTATGGATATGCGCTATCACCTTATCGGCGTCCTCCACCGCTTCTAAATGAAAGGTAATGCCGTCAGCCCCGCAGTCTGCAAATTCCCTGATGTACCGCACCGGGTCTGCTATCATAAGATGCACGTCAAAAAACTGACGGCTGGTTTTTCTGATGGATGTGATAAGAGGCATTCCGAAAGAAATGCTGGGTACAAAAATACCGTCCATCACATCAATATGAAGATATTCCGCCCCCGCTTCTTCCGTTTCCCTGATTTGCTGTCCCAGTATGTTAAAGTCTGCCGCAAGAAGAGACGGCGCCAAAATATATCTCATGTCATCTCCAACTTTCTATTTCAGAAAATCTTTTATCTGCTCATAAATTCCCTTGCCGTCCAGTTTATACTTCTCAACCAGAGCCGCCGCAGAGCCGGACTCCCCGAACACGTCCTGCATTCCTATTTTCATAACGGGCGCCGGATAAGACTTGCAGAGCGCGTCGCACACCGCGCTTCCCAGACCGCCGATTACGGAATGCTCCTCCGCCGTCACCACTTTTCCGGTTTTTCTTGCGGAATTTATAATAACCTCCTCGTCAAGAGGCTTGATGGTGCAGATGTTAATCACTTCTGCGCTGACGCCCTCCTTTGCGAGCATTTCCGCCGCCTCAAGGGCATTGCCCACGCAGATGCCTGTGGCCACAATGGTAACGTCCGTTCCTTCCCGGACCACCGTTCCTTTTCCTATTTCAAATTGATAATCCGGCCTGTCGTTGATTACAGGGCAGGCCGCCCGGCCGAATCTCATATAAACGGGGCCTTCATAGGCTGCCGCCGCCTTAACTGCCGCCTTCGCCTCCACGTCGTCCGCCGGACACATTACCACCATGCCTGGAATGGTTCTCATCAGGGCAATATCCTCGTTACACTGATGGGACGCGCCGTCCTCTCCTACGGTGATTCCCGCATGAGTGGCTCCGATTTTCACATTCAGGTGGGGGTATCCCACAGAGTTTCTCACCTGCTCAAAGGCACGTCCTGCCGCAAACATGGCAAAGCTGCTGACAAAAGGAATCTTGCCCGTGGTCGCAAGCCCCGCCGCAATTCCCACCATATTACATTCCGCAATACCGCAGTCGATATGCCGCTGGGGATACGCCTTTTTAAACACGCCCGTCTTGGTGGCCGCCGCCAAATCCGCGTCCAGCACCACCACGTCGGGATTTTCAGCTCCCAGCTCAAGCAGCGCGTTTCCGTAGCTTTCTCTGGTTGCAATCTTTTTTACTTCTTTTTTATTTACATCCGCCATTACGCTTCCCCCTCCTTCGCAAGTTCTTCGCCAATCTTTTCAAGGTCCGCCATTGCCACCGCGTACTGCTCGTCGTTCGGAGCCTTGCCGTGCCAGTCAACGCTTCCCTCCATGAAAGAAACTCCCTTGCCCTTTAAGCTGTGGGCAATAATCGCCGTGGGCATTCCCTTCGTCTGCCTTGCCTCCTTAAAGGCTGCACGGATAGCGTCAAAATCATGGGCATCCACATTAATCACATGGAAATTAAAGGCTTCAAACTTTTTATCAATAGGATAAGGAGAGCAGACCTCCGTCACCGGCCCGTCTATCTGCAGACCGTTATTATCCACAATCACTACCAGATTATCCAGCTTACGGTGCCCCGCAAACATGGAAGCCTCCCAGACCTGTCCTTCTTCCAGCTCGCCGTCTCCGAGAAGCGTATATACGCGGAAGTCCTTCCCGTCCATCTTCGCGGAAAGAGCCATACCAACCGCCGCGGAAATTCCCTGTCCCAAAGAACCGCTGGACATATCCACGCCGGGAACATGCTGCAGGCACGGATGCCCCTGAAGATAGGAGCCCAGCTTACGCAGCGTGGTCAAATCCTCCACCGGGAAAAATCCTCTGTTTGCCAGAGTGGAATAAAGCCCCGGAGCCGTGTGCCCCTTGGACAGCACAAAACGGTCCCTGTCCTCCATTTTGGGATTTTTCGGGTCAACCTTCATCTCTTCGAAATAAAGATAAGTATAAATGTCAGCCGCAGATAACGAACCGCCCGGATGTCCAGCCTTTGCGCTGTGGACTGCCGTGACGATACCTTTGCGCACTTCGTTTGCCGTTTTTTTCAGTTCCAGATTATTCATGCTCTCCTCCATTTCCGTCAACCGCGTTTTTGTAAACAAGTAATATTTTATCACAAGTACTTCATATAATCAAACGAATAGTCATACGAGGTGACAACTTTGCCCTTCGGAAAAAAATTTACCCGGAAACAAAAAATACTCTGCCTGGCAGCGCTCGTCCTGTCCGGCTTTCTTATCCTATATTATTACTTCTTTTTAAGCGATACACGCAGGTTCCGGTCGCTGACAGAGGAAATGTTTTATTCCGAGCTCTCGGAAAACACCCTGAGCCTTCATTATACGCTGGCTTATCCCGAGGAATGGGGATTTACCGGAGACGCTGTGCTTACCTCTTATGAGCCGGGAAGCGCCGGCGGCGGGGAAAGTAACGTCCGGCCGGAAAAAGACCGGCGGACAGCCGGGAAAGATACCGGGGAGCTGAAAGCCGGCGTAAGCAGCGACTATGCGGACATCTCCGAAACCCTTGAACGCCTTTCCGGGATTTCCCGGAACCGGCTCAGTGACGAGGACGCCTACGCTTATGATTTGCTGACCCGCTATCTCACCCTTCGCCTTGCGGGAACCGCGTACCCCTACTACAGCGAGCCGATGGCCCCCGCCTCCGGTATGCAGTCCGGCCTCCCCACCCTTCTTGCGGATTATACCTTCCGCTGCGAAAAGGATGTGGAAGATTACTTAAAGCTCCTCGACCAGACCGATACCTATTTTCAGGGGATGATTCAATATGAAAAGGAAAAGTCCCAAAACGGGCTTTTTATGTCCGATACCTCCGCCAATAAAATCATAAAACAATGCACGGAAATTATGGACAGGGATGCCCTTTCCTCGGGCACTCATTTCCTGCATGATACCTTTAAGGAGCGGCTGGATTTACTTGAAAAGGACGGACTTATTACGGATTTGCAAAAGGAACACTGGATTTCCGAAAACGACCGGCTTCTGACTACCGTCATGGCTCCCGCTTATGAGGAAGTGGCGGACGCCTTTACGATTCTTTCGGGAACCGGTACAAACTCCATGGGACTTAGCTATTTCCCCGACGGCAGCGCTTATTATGAATATCTCCTTGCCTCCACCACCGGTTCCTCCCGAAGCATTCCTGAAATCAAAGCCATGCTGTGGAACGATTTTCAGCAAAATATTGTGGCTCTGGTAAATTTATACAACTCCGCTCCCGGACTGTCCGCCTTGGGAGGCAATTCCCGAATTGCTTTCCCTCTCTCCACGCCGGAAGAAATGCTGGAGGATTTGCAGAACCGCATCAGAGATAATTTCCCCGATTTTCCGGCAGCCGGGGAGCGTTTCGTACCCGGCTATACGGTTAAAAGCGTATCTCCGTCCATGGAGGATTACACGAGCCCGGCTTACTACCTGACGCCGCCTGTGGATGACATGCGCAGCAATATCATTTATATTAACCACAAAAACTCGCCCGACGCCCTGACTCTTTACACCACACTGGCTCACGAAGGTTATCCGGGACATCTTTATCAGACCGTTTACAGTCAGATGTATATGAACCGGAAAGATGCTTCTCCCATCCGCTATCTGCTTCACTATGGCGGATATGTGGAGGGCTGGGCTTTGTATGTGGAAAATCTTTCCTACGGCTATGCGCAGCAGGTTGTGGGCGAGGACCATCCCCTGGAAGCTTTGTGGTTTGAAGCCTGCAGGCTTGACAGAAATCTTCAGTTATGTCTCTATTCCCTGCTGGATATCGCCATTCATCATGAGGGCGCTACCCCGGGGCAGGTGCGTGCAATTCTTGCCAAAATGGGAATCACAAATACACAAACCGCATCGGCGGTTTATCAGTATATCGTGGAGGAACCGGTGAATTACCTGAAATATTATCTCGGGTATCTGGAATTTCTTAATTTAAGGGATACTGCCCGCAAAATGTGGGGGGAGGACTTTACCCTGCAGCGTTTCCACCAGTTTGTGCTGGAAACAGGGCCCTCTGATTTTCAGGGATTGCAAGAGAAACTGGCGGCTTCGTAATCGGACAGGGGAAAATTTCTTTCCCTGCCCGCACAAAATATATGGCAGCCTGCAATTTGTCTGCCGACTGCCCCATCTGTCATTCTTCCTCCATCATACTCTCCACATAACCGCCGTCCCAAAGCAGAATTTTCAGTTTCTTTGCCGCCTCCACCGCCGGGGCGGTAAAATACTGGTTGGTCATTACGGCTCCGACCATTCTGTCATAATAGTCCCTGCCTGCATAGGCTTCCTGAATGGCCTTGACTCCCACCGGCGCCGCATAACGTTTGCACTGGATGGCATATGTCACTCCATCCTTTTCCGCCAGGATGTCGATTCCATAGTCGCCGCTCCCCCGCGTCACCTCCACTTCCACAAAACCTCTACGCTCAAGCAGGTCCGCGCAAAAATACTCGAATTCATGTCCGTCCATGTCTTCAAAGGCGTCTGCGGGTCTGCGGCGTCTTGAAAGAAACCAGATAATAATTACCGCAAATATAATAAGAAGAATAATAATTGCTATAATTTTATATAAAGAAACCATTTCCATCATAAGCTCTTATCCTGCATTTTTCTCATAAGTCAGATTTTTAACAATATCATTATACACCGAACTCCCGTCAAGGACAGTTCCGTAGGTGTCAACCCAAAACGGCACATAACCGCACCTGTATGCCACCATCTGCGAACCGATATTTGTCACAGAAGCCGAATAAAAGGGAACAATATTTCGCGTCAGCAGCTCCTTTGTCAGACCACGCACCAGATATGTGCCCAATCCTGCGTTTCTATGTTCCTCCGCCACGTCCACGCCGACTTCCCATACGGCTTCCACAGATGATTTCGCCGCGCCCGCCGCTCCGATAATTTTGTTATCATGCCTTGCTATATAAACCGCTTCCGTCGGTGTCCGGCCCTCCCCGTCAAAGGCCAGAGAATTGTCAAATCCCGTTAATCCCCTTAATTCCAGAATATCCTTTCCCATAATAAATTCCCAGACATAATCATGCTCTGTGGGTCCGTTTCCCGCATAACCGCCCTGGGCAGCATCAGGAATATAATGTATTGTCTGCCCATAGACAAACGGGATTTCAAAAATTTCATCTCTGCTTTTATTCTGTGTCAGCTTTTTGACCCTTGAATGCAAATCCTCTGACGTACAGACCAGTACGCATTTTCCGTATGCCAGAATTTTAATATAGGGCTGCTCTGCCTCCGGCTTTATTGTGTAAACGGTTCCGCTTTTATTTAACTCCTCCGGGCTGCAATAGTATTCCTCTGACAACAATTCCTCGATTTTGTTTTTAATCATTGCTTTGTTCTTCACTAAAATCCCCCCGCCTGATATGCCCTTGCGATAACATAAGACGGCTCATAATACGCGCTGCAATTGTAGTTGTCTATGGTTTCACAAAGTGAATGGTTATAAATGCGAAGAATGCCATCCACATAATTTTCTTCTCTCGCAGATGTATCTCGAATCAATCTGGCATAAACTTTCCCCATTTGCGTCGCGCTTGGTATCTTTTCTACCAGGCTTTCATCTACTTTGGTGATATCCACATTTCCTTCCTCTAAATGATAATTGGAAATCCAGTCACTTTCGACCTGTAAAGGATTCTCGCAATGCAGAACATTTGCCACACTGATTAAATGATACAGCTCCTCTTTCCCGATAGCGTTTACAACATATTGATTTTTTTGATGGAGCTTTCTGGCCACGCGTTCAATCATATAACAAATAAAATAAAGGTCGTTCCACTCAATTACTTCATCCGAAAAATATTTATTTGTCATAATGTTACACTCCTTTCAAAATGCAGCGCCTCTAATGCTTTCTCTGTGCAAAACGCAATCTGATGCGTTGGATACCTGAATTTAATGAGTTCCCAAAATGCCGCCTTTGTTATACTTCCGTCCATATAATCTTCTACATAATCCCAAATCTGGTCATCTGCCATAGGTCCTTCCACAATATCAAAGCTATGCGCAACTCCGCGTCGGCAGTTTACAACAAATTCAAGCCATTCTTCCGTCATTCCCGAAAATGACACCACATTATTTTTTGAATCTTCTATATAAGAAAAAACACTGACTATCGACGCTCCCCGCTTCGTTAACGCCCAGCGTTTTGCCTGTCTTTCCATATTCGTAAGGTAAAATCCATACCCAAAATCTTTGTAAAAACCGTTCAGCATTATCTGTGGAGCAGATACCTCCACATTGCTTCCATGATAAAGCATCGTTGTTGCCATACCCCATCCGCCTCCTTTTTTTCTTCTAAAATTACCATACACAAAAACCTCTCCTTTTACAACCAGAATTCAAAACAAACGCTGCCACGGTCAGCCTATTGTAATAAAACAGGCCGCCGTCTCCTGTTTCCTCAAAACGTCAGCCTGTCCTGTTTACAAATTTCTATAACAGCTTTTTATCTGTAGTCAGAATAAGAATGATACAGCCGCTTTACCACATCATAGGAAAGCTTCCGCCTCCTGTACTCGTCCACAATCCCCTTGTTGTTCATGGTGCGGGGCCTTGTGCTGAACCACTCGAAGCTAATTCTCACGTCGCAGAACTGCCAGATAAAGATACCGCTGCAGCCATCCTGTTCCAGTACGCCTGTAATCTGGTCTTCCAGCGCCTTTGCCTGGTACTCCTCCGACCATTTACACAAGGTGGGCGTCCTGTAACCGTAAATCGCCCCGGCTCCGATTTCCGTCACGAGAAAAGGCTTCCCGCTTCCCTCGCTGTCAGTCTGAACCCAATCGTAAATATCCTTCACATACTCCGCCGCCGGCGTGTCATGATACCATTCCGGGTACAGATTATAGGAAACGATTTCCGGCAGCCCGAAGCAGATATCCGTCTTAAACTTACAGCTTGAAGACGACCTCGGCCTCGATGTATCCATGCTGCGGATTAAATCGTACTGCTTCTTATAGCACTCATACCCATATTCCGTCTCGCTGGCACACTCGTTCAAAATGCCCCAGATAATAATGGAAGGATGGTTGATGTGCGCCGTAATCATTTCCCTGATGCAGTCCTCCGCCTGTCTCTCAAAGTTGGGATTCTGCATCTGTTCAAGAGAAAGCCCTCTCGCATGGTTTTCCTCCCATACTAAAATCCCCTGTTCGTCGCACAAATCAAGGAACAGCTCGTCGTTGGGATAATGAGACGTCCGCATGGCGTTGGCTCCCAAATCCCTGGCAATCTGCAAATCCTGCTGGATTGCCGCAAAAGGAAGCGCACACCCGAACATGGGATGGTCTTCGTGGCGGCAAAAGCCCTTGATTCGAAGCTTCCTTCCGTTTAAAAGAATGTCCTTCCCCTCTGTTTTGACTTCACGGAAGCCCAGACGCTCCGTCAAATCGTCGCAGATTCCGCCGTCCGCTGCGCCTTTCAGACAATCTCCCTCCACACCTGCAGAAGCTGCTGTCGCCTCGCTCTCCGGCGCGTCAGCCAAAACCGGCGAAATCTCTGCCGAAATCTCATAAAGTCTGGTTATTTCCATACTCCATTCTTCCACATCGCCGGCAAAGATTTTCTTTTCAATGACAGTCTCTTCCCCGGCTTTTAATGTCAGATTTTCCGTTACCGCCCCGCAGCCTTCCAGTTTCAGCTTCAGTCCAAAATCCAAATCCCTGTCCGAGAGGGAATTAACCTTCACAGCCGCCTGAACCTTCCATCCGTCTTCTTCCTTTACCGGAATTGCATGAATGTACTCAATATAGGCGTCCTTAAGCTCCTCCAGTACCACCCCTCTGGATATTCCGCCATAGCTCATATAATCGTTGGGCACATGGAGGGCGCTTTCCTCACTGAAACGGTTATCCGCATACACCTCCAGCCTGTGGATTCCCTGCTCCAATCCCTTAATTACAATGGAAAAAGGCGTATACGCATTGTAATGGGTTCCCACTTCTTTTCCGTCCACGCAGACCCTTGCCGTGTGGCTCACTCCTTTGAATACCAGACGAATATTTCCTCCCGCCTGAAATTCTTTTGTAAATACGCCCACTCCCCGATAAGCCGCAAAATCCGGGAGGCTTTCCCAGCAGCAGGGCACCGTAACCGGATAAACCTTTCCGGCGAGCTCGCCGTCGCAGGGCGAAAAACGCCACAGACTGTCGCTGAGCTCCGTTACTTTTCTGATTTTGTTTGTTTTAAATGTTCTAATCATAATATAATCTCCATTCCAGTTCCGCTACAGCCTTTCAGCGCCCCTTTGTCTGGAAGGATTTCAGGCCGCCGTTGCGTCCTGAAATCCTTCCGGGCGCTTCTAGGCTTCCGCTGTTTCCAGTTCTGCGAATGAAAAATGCCCTCACCGGGCATTTTTCTATGTAATATATTTACTTTAACCTTTAAGGCCGGATGTTGCAACACCTTCCACGAAATATCTCTGCAGGAATACGAACAGGATAAGAACCGGAATAAGGGCAACCGTGGCCGCCGCCATAATAAGCGCGTAGTTCGATGAATACTGGGTGTTGAACATTCTCAGCATTACCTGTAAGGTTTTCTTCTCGGTGGTTGACAGGTAAATCAACGGGCCCATGAAGTCGTTCCACTCGAATGTGAAAGAGGTAAGGCAGAGGGTTGCGATAACGGGCTTTGAAAGCGGAAGCATCAGCTTCGCCCATATGCCGTACTCGCTTAAGCCGTCGATTCGGGCCGCCTCCAAAAGCTCTGTGGGAATCCCCATGAAAAACTGTCTCATAAGGAACACGCCCGTAGCCGTGAACGCATGCATCAGCACGATACCAAGATGGCTGTCGGTAAGGCCGAAGATTGTCATCATTTTATACTGAGGCACCATGTATACCTGCCAGGGAATGGCGATTGTCATGATGTACAGCATAAAAATGGTGTCCCTGCCCTTGAATTCCAGCTTTGCAAAAGCATACGCCGCAAGGGAGGATGTTGCAAGCTGTAAGAGCGTAACGCATACCGTCAGCTTCACGCTGTTGAAGAAACCTGTAAGCAGGGGAACCTTCTGCCAGATTTCACTGTAATTGCCCCACTGGGGATTTTCCGGTATCCAGACAATCGGGAATGAAAATACGTCCTTCTCGAATTTTAAAGAGGCGGAAATCATCCATGCAAAGGGAACCAGCATGATAAATGCCATAAAGATTAAGGCTGCATACAAGAGAACCTTCTTGACGATATCGCCTGCGGTTAATTTATTACTACTCGTCATATCTTCCGCCCTCCTTAATCGTTTGTGAACTTCTTCTCATACTTAAACTGAATCAGGGTAACAATCAGAATAATAACAAGAAGAACCATGGCAACCGCACTGGCGTAACCAAACTTCGCATTTTTGAAAGCCTGATTGTAAATATGGTAAGCCAAAACCTTGGTGGCCTCGCCGGGACCGCCCTGTGTGGTAATATACATTGTGTCGTAGGACTTAAATGTGGCAACCAGCAGCATCATTAAGATATAGAAGGTAGTCGGCAGGATACCCGGCCATGTGACATTCCAAAACTGCTGCCAGCCGTTGGCCCCGTCAAGCGAAGCCGCTTCGTACAATTCTCTGGAAATCCCCTGAAGGGCTGCCAGATAAACAATCATATAATAACCCATACCTTTCCATACGGTCAGGCCGATGATGGTCGGCATTGCCCACGTTGTGGACGCTGCCCATCTGGGCGGATTTGCAACTCCAAGTGCCATCAGGATGCCGTTTACAGGACCCTTTTCAGGGTTAAACAGAGCCATCCATACCACGGCTATGGCAACCAGCGACGCTACATAAGGGAAAAACAACACGGAACGGAAAAATACGCGTCCCTTTAACGGCTTATTCATCAGAACCGCAAGGAACAGAGCCAGCCCCAATGTAAGCGGCGTCGTCACTACTGTATAATAAATCGTATTCGTAAGTGAAATCCAGAAGCTCTTGTCATTTGTGAACATGGTAATGAAGTTTTTAAGCCCGACAAATTTAATCGGATTACCGGAGTCCCACTCGCAAAAGCTAAGGAATAACGAAAATACTATCGGTACAAATGTAAACACAAAGAAACCAATCAAATTCGGCAGAATAAAGGAATACGCAACCAGCGTTTTTCTTCTTCTAAGGGTAGATGCTTTCACCTGCCCGCCTGTACTGCTCGCCTTACCCATAGGATAGAATCCTCCTTCCTCATACAAAAGAAAATATGCCCTGCAGTCTTTCTTTTGTGATAAATACAGCCGTCCGAAAGATAAGCTTCGGACGGCTGTGAATTGCTCAGGCCTTACAGCCTGTATCAAAGCCCCCTCGCCGGGGCTGCACCTGCCCTTTTTGCGGGCAGATATGCCTTACAATAAAATCTTATGTAATTACTGACCTAAAGCAGTAGTAACTCTGTCAATCATGTTCTGTACGCCTTCTTCAGCCGTAATGCTCTTTGTCATGATTGCGCTGTGCTCTTCCTGGATAATTGAATCAATTTCTCCGCCCTTTGCATTCATAGGCTGCTCAGGCAGGTTCTTCTCACAGTTCATGTACTTGGAAAGTCCTTCAGGAGCATTCGGATAGGTCTCAGGAGCAGCATCAAAGATTGCGCCTACAGCATCTGAGCTGTAACCGGGGATAATACCACAGGATGCCAGAACCTTTGCGCCTTCTTCACCGCAGACATATTTGATGAACTGCCATGCTTCCGCCGGATGCGTTGCATATGCGCCGATACATACAGGAGTTACGCCGCCGATACAGTTTCCAAGGCCCATACCGTCATTGTTGGGAATCGAGCATACGCCCCAGTTGAAGTTATTTTCCTTGCCCTCGCCTACGTTCTCAAACAGCATGTTGATGTACCATGTACCCATCTGCATCATAGCAACCTGTTGGTTATAGAATACGCCTGAATAATGGATATTGGAGGACTTGAGCATACCATAATCCTGAACCAGTCCTTCATCCTGCATAGCAAGAATTTCATTATAATAAGCTGTCAGGTTCTCATAAGTTGTAGGGTCGTCAAACTTGAAAGCTTCTGTTCTTGCGGGGAACATATAAACGTTGCTGGGCCATGTATGGATATGAGCGCCATATACCTTGTCATTGCCTTCGCCGCTTGTGAGCTGCTTTGCCAGTTCATGGTAATCAGCCATGCTCATTCCGTCTTCCGGATAAGCAACGCCTGCCGCATCAAACAAATCCTTGTTGTAATATAACAGGTTGTTGTCATAACGGAAAGGAAGCGCATAGGTATGTCCGTCAAGGCTCAGTTCGTCAACCAGACCTGCATAAGCATCCTTGTTGAAATCCGCATCGTTTGCAAGAAGGTCGTCGATTGCATAAACATGTCCCTGGTTAACCAGCGCTGCAAGCTTGGGAGTTCCTTTCATAAATACAACGTCGAAATCCTGCTTGCCGCCTAATTGTGTGGTTACAACGTCCTCATACTCGTCTGCCGTAAACTCTACAACGTCAATGGAGATATTCGGATACGCCTGCTGGAACGCATCAAAAATCGTCTTGTAATACTCTGTGTTGGAATAATCCCACAGCGCTACCTTGATGGTAACGTCTTCTGTTGTTGCCTCTGCAACCTCTGCCTGCTGAGGCTCTGCCGGAGCCGCATCTTCTGTGGCCGCGTCGCCTGCCGACGCATTGTCTGCTGCCGCATCGCCTCCGGCAGAATCCCCGGAGCCGCCGCATCCGGCAAGCAGGCCAATTGTCATGACTGCCGCCATCATTGCTGCTACTAACTTCTTTTTCATTTTTCCTTCCTCTCTTTCTTAACTTGAAATAGTTTATAATATTAAAATTTTAATATTACCAGATGAATAATTCCTGCCCTGTCAGTTTCAAAAGGGCTTCCATGAAATAGTAATCGCCGTAAATAATCGCAAATTCGTGCTCGTCGCTGTGATACTCCGCCGTACACTTTTCAAGCAGATTGTCAGCGCCATCGTCCCAGTTGCAACGCTTTTCATCCAATGCTTTCAAAAGCTTCAAAGCGGCATTCAGATAAACGTCGCTGTCTCTTCCCTCTACATGCTTCGAAAGCTCAATCAACCCGCAGGCCGCAATAGCCGCCGCCGTGGAATCCTCCCATGCGCACTCTGCCGGCTGCCGGAAATCCACCGGTATCAGGCCGCTTTCCGGCGTATTGGAAATAAAGTAATGGGCAATCCTTCTGGAAGTATTTAAATATTTCTCATCCTTAGTGTGGATATAGCTGAGAACGAAACCATATAAGCCCCAGCTCTGGCCTCTCGTCCAGGAAGAACCCACCTTAAAGCCCTGGCCGCCGTAGGTTCTTATCATTTCCCCGCTGAAAGGGTCAAACTCCACAATATGGTTCACCGAGCCGTCGTCCCGCACAAAGCATCTCTGCGCCGTGTCTGCGTGGGCAGTTGCAATCTGCTTAAAACGGGGGTCGCCTGTCACCTCGCTTGCCCAGTACAAAAGGGGAAGATTCATCATGCAGTCGATAATCGCCCAGCCTCTGTGGTCAACGCCGCCCCAGTCGTTCCATGCCCGGATAAAGCTTCCGGCCAGATTAAAACGCCCTGCCAGATTGTTTGCGGCAATGATTGCCCGGTTATAGGAGCTTTCATTTTTAGTAACCCGATAACTGGCCACCGCCGTGGGAAGCCACTTAAAGCCGTTGTCATGGTCAAGCCCCGCCGCGTTCGTCAGAACCGCGTCCAGCTTTTTCTCCAGCGACTCCGCTTTCATCCGGTACATATCGTCCTTTGTCAGGCAGTACATCTGCCACATCATTCCGCCCCAGAAGCCGTTCGTCCACCAGCTGATGTCCTCGCTGCCGGAACGGTCGTCGAACACGCCGTCCTTCGTGGTGTAAGGTACCTTATCCCCGCATCTCTCCGCCACCGTATGCATTTTGGCTCTGATTTTTTCAACCGTCTGCTCCGCCCATTTCCTGTCCTGCTGTGTCAAATTCAACCTTGCCGCCCTCCATCCTGTAGAAACTGCTTTTTCCAATAATAAAAGAAGCTAATTCTCTTCTGAATAAACTTCCATGCCCGGTGCATAGTTCTCGTCCATCATTAAATCTTGCTTCTCTAAGGTAAGTGTATTCCTACAACAGGCATTTGTCAAGATTTTCTTTATTTTAGTAATTTCTGTTAATTAATTTTTATAATTTTAGACAAATTCGCATGTCAAAATTTGTATATTTTGTATATTTCGAATTTTGATATCTGCAATATTTAACAAAACCTGTTTAAATGTCAGCTTAATTTAAGCCTTATACTTTTATGCATGAATATGCGTATACTTGTATACAATTATTATGAGTGCGGACACAAATAACAGACAGCGCGCTTCGCAAACTATCCTTATATTAATTAATATGAAAACAGCACCTGGCGAACATCGCCCGGTGCTGCATCTCCATAAACATATTCTCTTTTACTTACAAACTACTCTGCCATACACCTCTATCTGACTGAGCGACGGAAAGGGCGACGGGTCGTCGGCCTTAATCAGATTGCTCAGCTTCACCCAGGTAACATTCTTCTTTTCTATCGGCAGTACATGAGGAAGGCTGCTCTTTTCAAGCTCCCAGTCAATACTGGTTCCGTCGGAAAAGGTAAGCGTTACCTGACGCCACCAGTTGTCGTGAGGGAAATCCGCACGCGTATACAGCACAATTTTATCCGCCTCCACCTCGCGCCCGAAATCCACCGTCATTTCCGCATCATCCTGCCTGTTAATCCCCCAGGATTCGTACGGCCATTCCCCGTGGGAACGGTTCTCACACACGCCGTCAATGGCATTGCGGGCGGCAAACACAGCCTCGCCCCTTGTCTCCACATTGGCAAAAGCGTGAGGATAGCAGTGGGTGTCGCCGTGCTGGTCGTTCACGTTTAACGCAAGGTTTCTGTATGCGGAAACCTCGTCCTCCCTGGCGGCCCTTGCATATAAGTAGTGCCTGTTCCCGGAAAACGCCTTCGGTGAATAGCTGATTCTCTTTTCCCCGAAAGGAATCTTAAATAACACATTGTCCGTGATGAAACAGAATGCCGGTCCCATGGCGTCGTCCACCTGCCACTGAACATGGATATCCTTTACGGAGGATTCCAGAATAATCATATCTCCCTCCTGATACTCCGCAGTACAGACAAGACTGACGTAATCCTCCCCTCTGCTGACGCAGATTGTTCTCCCTTCCCTGTTTAAAACCTTAAGCGATAATGTAGCCATTGCAATACCCTTTTAACCTTTCTCTCCTTCAATTATTCTCAGTTTCTTCCTTTAAAATATATACTAAAGCAGAACGACGGAGGCGTCAACAAATCTACAGCTTATTTTCCTCCGCATCCTTCAGCGACTGGAGCATTCCCCGGAAAGTGGCAAAAATATATTCCGATAAAACCTCCTTGCGGTAGTGGGAGGGCTTTGATATTTCGCGAACCATGCTCCCGGCAATTCCCTCTGTATAAAAATCAATTAAAAACGCCGTATATTCGTCTGACACCCGGCAGCCCGTTATTTTTGCCGCCTCCCCGGTCACTGATTCTATGAACTCACGAAAGCTTTCGAAAAAGAACCTGTTAGTCCCGCACTGGCGAATCAGTTCACTGACTGAAAAAAGGAACAGCCCCTTTTCCGGTTGTTCCTTTTTCTTTCTCCAACAGGGTACTTTCTATTTCACCCCTTCCGTCCTTATAACAAACTTCACGCTCCCCTCCATTCCCTCGGGAAGGTCTGTAAAGGTGCTGTATTCCTTACCGGCGTCAGCCACGGCTTTCAGTCTGTCGGTCACGTCCTGCACGTCGTCGCCGAAAAGCTCCGTCAGTTTGCTGATGCCTTCCTCGTCAAATTCAAACATGCCGTCCATCAGCTTAAGCGCTCCCTCGTCCAGCGTTCCGGCGCCCTCGTCTAAAGTCAGCACACCGTCTTTTAAGGTGACCACACCGTCCTTTAAGGTGGAGACGCCGTCCTTTAAGGAAGCCGCCCCGTCGTTTAACGTTCCTGTTCCTTCCACCAGCTTTACGGTTCCGTCCTTTAGCTCCTGCGTTCCGCTTTTCAGCTCCGCCGCGCCGTCACGGAGGCTTCCGCTTCCGTCCGCCAGCGCTCCTGCGCCGTTATTTAAGGTATCGATTCCGTTCTTAAGCTCGTTTGCGCCGCTGTTTAACTCTTGGGCTCCGGAAAGTGCGCTCCTCGTTCCGTCCGCCAAATCGCCCGCTCCCTTTACAAGCGCCGCTATTTTGTCCGCACTTTCGGGTGAATTCAACTGGGCTGCCAACTGCGTCAGTCCCGTTTCCAGCCCTAAGCCTGCCTGAACCGCCGTGCCCCACGCTGCCTCCGCCTCTCTCGCTTCCGCCTCCGCTGCCGCCTGCACCTGGGCAAGCTGCTCGTCTATGGCCTCAGCCTGCAGTGTGTAGGCTGCCACCTGAGCCTGACAGGCCGCCACATTTTCAAGAGATTGCTGATAGGCGTCTACCTTTTCCTGCAGATTTTCCACATTGACTGACTGAACCTCCACAGTATCCGTCTCCACCACGTCCCTGTCTACACAAACCGTCGTCTCAATGGTCTGGCTGCTTTCGCTGGTCGATTCGCTGGTCACCGTGCCGCCCGAAGGCTCTTCGCCGCCGGATTCTTCGGACTCACCGTCAGAATCCCCGTCATAGCTTCCGCCGCCGGCCTCGCTGACCGTTACCGTTGTATAATAAACAGGCGCTTCAACGCTCACGCTGCGTTCTTCCGTCTCGGTGTAAACTCCCGTCACCACTGTCATTTCCTGCGTGTCCGCCTGGCAGGCTGCCGCCAGTTCCGCCTGCGCCTGCTGCGAATTGTTCTGTGCCTCTGCCAGTTCTGCGCTGGCCGCCGCCAGATTTGCCTGTGCCTCGCCTTTCTGGGTCGAGAGCATCGCCACGATTTCCCCGTATTTGTCTGTGCCAAGTATCTGCTGCAACGACAGGTTCAGCGCATGGGAGGCTCCTAAGAGAGTGGACGTATCCGATACCGTCCCTACCGCAGCGCTTAGCCCTTTTAACGTACCCGCCACCTGGGTGACTCCGTCCTTCATCGCAGCCGCGCCGTTATTTAAGCTTTCCGCGCCGGTTACCAGACTTCCGGTTCCCTCCGCCAGCCTCTGGCTTCCGTCCTTAAGCTGGCCCGCACCTGACTTTAATTCTGAAACGCCGCTTGCCAGCTCCTCTGTCCCGTTATAAAGAGCCGCGGCGCCTTCGTTTA
The DNA here is from genome assembly GCA_910577275.1 of uncultured Lachnospiraceae bacterium. GTDB lineage: Bacteria > Bacillota > Clostridia > Lachnospirales > Lachnospiraceae > Suilimivivens. The sequence continues at coordinate 79,941 of CAJTMW010000003.1, read as the reverse complement.
ATTTTCCTGCGCCTTCGTCCAAATCGCCGGACTTTTCAAAAAGCTCCTGCACTCCGTCCTTTAAGGTCGCCGTGCCGTCCGCCAGCTCGTTCGTGCCGTCCAAAAGCTCCTGTGCGCCGTCCTTTAATTTGCCGGTCCCTTCTTTCAGCTCCCCGGTTCCATCCTTTAACTCGCTGGTTCCGTCCTTCAATTGACCTGAGGCATCCGCCAGCTCAGCCATGGAATCGTTTATATCGGACAAATCAATGGAGTCCGTCAGGCTGATGTCGGAAAGCACGTCGCTCATGGCAACCGTCATTGTCATTCCCAGCTCAAAGCATTCCGTATCCGCCGTCACCTCAAGATAATCCGGGATTTCCAGTTCATCAAGCTCCTTATTATCCGTCCTGTCGGCGGCCTTTTCCTTCAGATTATCCAAATCAATGCTTTCCTTCAATCCGGGAAAAGCCACGCCTACCACCACGCTGTTGTTTCCCTCCGAAAGCAGCCTTCCGTTTGTCACCTCGATATTGGAAAAGGTATCCTGGGGAAGTATCATTCCGGAAATCATGGCGAAAGGCACCTTGATTTCCTCCTCCTTTCCTCCTACGTCTACCTTTTTCGTTTCCTTATTATCATAATCCATGCGAATCGTCACCCTGCCGCTTTTGCCTGCAAGCGCTTCCGGCTCGATATCTTTTCCGTCAAGCTGATAAGAAAGCCTGACCTCTACCGGCACCTCCTTGTCGGTACTGCCCTGATAGTACACATCGCTGCCATCAGCCTGCCATGTAAGATTTCCTTCCGCATCTGTCTCAAAATCCTCGTACCCCTTTACGTTTTGGATATCTCTTAAGCTGGTTTTGTCCGTAAGCTCGCGGGCGCCGTCGCTATTTTTCAGCCAGTCGCTGACAATCACCTGATTAACAGCCCCTTTTGCGTCCGCCAGCACATAAACCGTTTCCTCCTTGCCCGCCTTGCTGCTGTGGGAAGGGGCAACCTGCGCATTTAAGACTTCGTCCAGTACTTTTTCCTGATTATTCTCATTGATGACCGACGCCTGCTGTTCCGCTTCCGCCTTTCCGCATCCCGCCATCCCTGCTGCCATCGTAAGGCTAAGTACAAGGCAGAGAGCCCTGCGCGCCGTTATTTTATTCCAGGTCATTTTTTTCTTCATTATAATACAACCTCCTGTCCTATTCTTCTGTTTTCTTTCTCTTTGCTTTTTGCTTTATTTCTGATAATCAGCCTGTCAAATACCATAAACATGGAAGGCAGTATACAGATTACGGACACCATACTAATCAGCGCCCCCCGCGCCATCAGGGTACAGAGCGAGCTTATCATGTCAATATTGGAGTATAAGCCGACTCCAAAGGTGGCGGCAAAGAAGGACAACGCGCTCACCACAATGGATTTTACGCTCATCTGGCAGGCAATCGTAACAGCCTCCTTCTTCTCCACGCCCGCAAGGCGCTCCTTTTTATATCTGGTGGTCATCAGGATTGCATAATCCACCGTGGCTCCTAACTGAATCGTCCCGATTACCACCGAGGCAATGAAGGGTATTTCTGTCTTTGTATAGAATGGTATCCCCATATTTACAAAAATTGCCATCTCGATTACCGATACCAGAATCACCGGCAGGGAAACCGATTTGAACACCAGCAGGATAATGGCAAATATCACGCCGATGGATACGATGCTCACCGTGTTGAAATCCTTATCCGTAATTTCAATCAAATCTTTGGTACACGGGGCCTCTCCCACCAGCATGCCTCTCTTGTCGTAGGATTTGCAGATAGCGCTCAGCTTTTCACACTGGCTGTTGACCTCCTCCGACGCCACCTTATACCGGGAACCGATAAGCAAAAGCTGCCAGTTGTCATTCATCAGGGCTTCCGACAAATCGCCCGGAATCATTTCGTCCGGAATCGCCGCACCCTTAAGGGAATTTAAGCCCAGCACCCAATTTACCCCGTCAACCGTCTTCATCTCCTCCGTCATGCTCTTAACCTCTTTTGCCGGCAAATCCGCGCTTAAAAGAAGCATATGAGTGGCGTTCATGTCAAAATTTTCATTCAGTTTGTCGTTTGCCACAATGCTTGGTAAATCCTTAGGAAGGGTTTCGTCCAGATTGTAGTAAACCGTGGTATTCTTATATCCGTACAGAGCCGGAAGCAGAGTCACCAGAAACAACGCTATGAAAATCCGGTAATGTCCGGTGATAAAGGCCCCCACTCCCTTCATATCCGGCAGCAGCGGTTTATGCCTGGTCTTTTCCAGCGCCTTGTCAAATACCAGAATCATAGACGGCAGAACCGTGACACAGGCGATTACACCGAACACCACGCCCTTTGCCATCACAACGCCCAAATCCATTCCAAGCGTAAAGCTCATAAAGCAGAGTGCGATAAATCCCGCTACCGTCGTCATGGAGCTGCTTACCACCGACGTGATGGTCTCGCCGATTGCCTTTGCCATAGCCTCCTTTTTATCCGGCGCCTCCCTCTTTTTATCCTGATAGCTGTGCCAGAGGAAAATCGAGTAATCCATGGTGACGCCAAGCTGCAGCACCGCACTTAAAGCTTTTGTGATATAGGAGATTTCTCCCATGAAAATGTTGCTCCCCAGGTTATATACAATCGCCATCCCGATGCTCGCCAGAAAGATAAACGGTATCAGGAAGGAATCCATTGTCAGCGACAACACCACGCAGGAGAGCAGCACCGCTATGCATACGTAAATGGGAGCTTCCCTCTCCGAAAGATTCCTTGTGTCCGTCACCACCGCCGACATTCCGCTTAAAAAACAGTTTTTATCCGCCGTGTTCCTGATATCCTCTATCGCCTCCATGGTGCCGTCCGCCGACGTCGTCTCGTCGAAAATAATCGCCATCATGGTAGCGTCCCCGCTGTTAAAGGCTTCGTATATCTCATCCGGCAGCATTTCCATGGGGACGGAAATATCCATCACCGAATCGTACCAGATAACCTTCTCCACATGCTCTATCTTCTCAATTTCCGATTTCATCTTTACGGTGTCTTTGGGCTCCATCCCCTCCACCACCATCATGGAGAATGCTCCCGTACCGAATTCGTCCACCAGAATATCCTGCCCCGCCATGGTCTCGATTTCCCCCGGCAGATACGAGAGAATATCATAATTCACTCTGGTGTTCACATAGCCAAAAAAGGCCGGAACCAGAAGCGCCAGACTTAAAATCAGAATTGGCACCCGTATTTTCACCACTCCTCTTCCAAATTTCTCCATAAATTACACCCCTTTTCAAAATATTGACCATTGGTCATTTCTTATATTCAGTGTTATACCACAGGAATGACCAATGGTCAATATTTTAATTCTAAAGAATGTATAAACAAATCTAAACAGAAAATTTATTGCTTTTTGGATAGTTTGTCTTATAATTTACTTATACGGACAGGAGAAAAATAATGGGAAAAGTAGATACGAACAAGAAACAAAAAAAAGAAGCGCTGCTGAACACCGCTTTCGAGCTTTTTACCACGCAGGGGCTTGCCAAAACCACAATCAACAACATTGCGGAGGCCGCCGGCGTGGCGAAAGGAACTTTTTATCTGTATTTTAAGGATAAATATGATATCAGGAACAAATTGATTGCGCACAAAGCCAGCCGCATTTTTTCCATTGCCGACGAGGCGCTGTCCAAAACCGGTCTGACCGAATTGGACGACCGGATTATTTTTCTTGCGGACAATATTATCGAACAGTTTAACGCCGATAAATCCCTCCTCACCTTTATTTCCAAAAACTTAAGCTGGGGCATTTTTAAAAACGAGCTGATTTCCTCCGGCGAAGACTCCGATGTGGATTTTTATAATATTTACAGGATTCTTGAAAATTCCCCCAGAACCTTCAAGAACCCGGAGATACTGCTTTTTATGATTGTGGAATTTATCAGCTCCACCTGTTACAGCTCGATTTTATATGGCGAGCCCGCGGATATCGAGAGCTTAAAGCCGTATCTTTTCGATGCGGTGAGGCAGATAATTAAGAGTCAGGAGGTTTAAGAGCGGTTTTCTCTCCGTTTCTGTCAAAAGCCCTGTCCGGTGCACGGTATACGGTAAACGTTCTTTATTCCCGCCCTGTCTGCAAAGTCATTCCGTTTTTCCATAATTTCATTCTGCTTTTCCCCCGGCAGGCTTCTGAAGATATCTACATACGACATCTCCTCCATCGGCGTATCCCTTGCCAGTATGAGAAGCTGCGTTTCCACCCATTCTTCCCACAAGTCGTCAAACAGGCTCTGACTGTCCACAAAAGTGGTTATCTCATCAAAGCCAAACGGAATCCTGTAGGACTGCAGTTTCACAAACCCGTATCTTCCGGCGTTTAAAACCAGTAAATCCTCGTTTTCATATAACTCCGCGTATGCCTCCATAACCCTCTGGCATTTTTCCCGTTCTTTATCCGTAATATAAACTTGTTTTTCCATACACGTCTCTCTTATCGTATAATTTCTTATTCGTAGGCTACTATCTTTAATTAATTATAATTGATTTTCTCTCAACAAAAAAGATATAATATAAATATCATATAGAAGGAGGCTATATTCTGTTGATGGAAAGGGGTACTATTGAAATTCATCTAAAGGAATTACTTGAAAAAACAGACCTGAGTAAAAACAAATTCTGCCAGAGAGCAGAGCTGCAGCGTTCACAATTAAACGGTTATCTTAACAATACCATTACCCGGCTGGATATTGATGTATTAATAAGAATATGTGATACATTGGACTGTTCTATTTCCGACTTACTTGAATATAAACCAAACCAAAAGGAGCTGTGACTGGCTCCTTTTTTACTTCAATCACCCCTACATCATCCGCCCCGCAAGCACCACGCTGGCCACGATTCCCGCAAAGGTTGAAAGAAGGGCGCCCGTCAGCGTATACCTCGTTTTCGTTACCTTTGCCGCCAGGAAATAGACGCTCATAGTATAAAAAATTGTCTCCGTACAGCTCATCATAATGGATGTAATCAGTCCAATCAGGGAATCCGTGCCGTAATTTTTAAAGATGTCCAGAACCAGACCCGTGGCCGCCGATGAGGAGAACATTTTAATAAATGCAAGGGGAACCAGCTCCGCCGGAAAACCTGCCCTTTCGCTTAACGGCCTGACCAGATTCCCCAGAAAATCCAGAAACCCGGAAGCCCTCAGCACCCCCACGGCAGTCATTAACGCCACAAGTGTGGGCATTATGCCAACCACCGTCTTTAACCCGTCCTTTGCCCCTTTCACAAATTCCTCGTACACATTCGTTTTGTTGAGTACTCCGTAGGCGACAATATAGAAAACCAGCACCGGTATAATTATGTTGGAAATATTGGATAAAACGGAAGCCATACACTGTAACCCGCTTTTTCTGCGTTTTTACAATATATGGCCGAATGATTCTATATATTCACGCCATCAGAAATCCTCTGCGCCTTCGCGTTCCCGGTAAGGGCGTCCCTCTCCCTGTAATCAAAAAGCACAAGTTCCGGCTCCTGTCTGCGACTCCCGGGCCCGCAATTTTCGTTCTCCCACACCGGATAAAAGAACGCCTCCATGTGAGTCATCTTCATCATCTGCCTTGCATGGTACTGCCCATAAGCTCCCAAAAGCTCAGGCCTTTCCTCCTCTTTTTGGTAAAATTCCCATATTTCATCTCTCCACGGCGACAAATCCCTTCCAAATCCGGGACGGCTCTTTGCATTTTCCCTCAGATAATAGTCAAAGGTAAGAAGCTCCCTGTAAAGCTCCTCCGCCTCCGGCATCCTTTCCTTTATAAATTCCAATAGCACCTGATACCGGCTGCTCCTTGCCGGCGAATTGACGAAATACCCCTTTTCCTCATAATACGCTGCCAGCCCTTCGTATAATTCAAAGGCTCCGGGAAACCCTTTCTCCAGAACCGCCAGCGTATGGGTAAACTGATTGGAGTTATAGTAAACCTCCACCATCTCCTCCACCTGCTTGAGCTTCAAAATCTCGCGATAGGAAATCCATTTTGTGTAAAGCACCTCGTAGGGCGGCTCCTCCTGCCAGACAATTCCGTACTCCTCCGCCTTCTCCCTGACGGGCGTCCCTTTCAGCACCTTCAAAAAGCCAAGCTGCAGCTGCAGGGGCTCCATGGCATAAACCTCGTTAAAGGACTTTTTAAAGCTCTCATATCCCTCAAAGGGCAGCCCGGCTATCAAATCAAGATGAATATGGATGTTCCTGCCCCCGTTAATCTCCGCCACCGCCCGGGCAATACTGGCAGTATCTCCGCTGCGGTTAATTGCCGCCAGAGTCTCTCTGTTCGTGGTCTGGACGCCGATTTCCAGCTGCACAAGCCCCGGCCGCATACCCTTTAAAATTGCAAGCTCCTCCTCGTTTAACAGCCCGGCGGCAATCTCAAAATGAAAGTTTGTGACGCTGTTGTCATGTTCCTGAATGTAACGCCATATCTCCATGGCATGGCTGTGGCTGCAGTTAAAGGTTCTGTCAACCAGCTTCACCTGCGGCACCCTTTTATCCAGAAAAAACTGCAGCTCCCTTTTTACCGTGGGAAGGCTGCGCAGCCGCACCCTCTTATCTATGGAAGAAAGACAATATCCGCATCGGAAAGGACATCCTCTGCTGGTCTCGTAATATATAATTCTGTTTTTGAAGTCCTGTAAATTGTCGTAAAGAAAAGGAAGCTCGTCCATATCTGCAAGGGCTCTCGGCCCGGTACTTCCCGACCGGAGAACCAGCCCCGGTATGCCGCGCAGGCCGTCATGCCTCTCCCGGGCAATATAAAAGGAAAGAAGCTCCTTAAAGGTCTCCTCTCCTTCTCCTGCCATTATCCCACGCACCATGGGGAAATCTTCCAGAATCTTTTCCGCGTCAAAAGATACCTCCGGTCCGCCCAGCCACAGCTCCGTGCCGGGCAGCACCTTCGGCAGTTCCCAAAGCAGCTCCCGCACAAGCCGCCAGTTCCAGATGTAACAGGAAAATCCGATAACGTCCGGCTGACGCCTGTACAGGTCGCCTAAAATTTCTTCCGTTTTGTTGTTAATGGTATACTCTGCAATCGCGATATGCCGCTGCAATTCCCTGCCTGCATAGCTCTTAAGGCTGTAAATTGCCGGATTGGAATGAATATATTTGGCATTCACCGCCGCCAGTAAAAATTGCATTGTGTTTCCCTTCCTGCATTCCACGCAGATATTTCTCTGCGTCTTTCCGCCCGCGCCCCGCGGCAGGCGTCGCTTCCCCGTAGCGTTATCTGTCGTTTACAGAAGCAATAAACCGGTCAAAGGCCTTCTGCCCTTCCTCATTCCTCTTGTAAACGCCGGAATCCGTAAGCACTTCCATAAATACAAGGCCGATTTCATGGTGCAGAATATCATCGATGTTGGATTCGTCTATCCTTTCATATTTACCACTGAATTCCTCCACCCAGTCCGCATGTTTTTTGAGGAGCTCATCCTCCCGCAGATTCCTCCCTGCCAGCATGGCTTCTTTCAGCTCCTCCATTTCCCCCTTTAAGCGGGCCGGAAGAACTGCAAGGCCCATTACCTCAATCAGTCCGATGTTTTCCTTTTTGATATGATGGAGCTTTGCATGGGGATGATAAACGCCCAGAGGATGCTCCTCGGTAGTAATATTATTTCTCAGCACCAAATCAAGCTCAAAGCATTCGCCTCTCCGGCGGGCAATGGGCGTGATGGTGTTGTGGGGCTCGCCCTCCGTCTCCGCATAGACAAACGCCGCCTCGTCCGTATAGCCTCTCCAGTGGTGCAGAATAACATCCGCCAAATCAATAATCCGCTCCGTGTCAGTCCCTTTCAGCCGAATCACCGACATGGGCCACCTGACGATACCGGCTTCCACATCCTCAAAGCCCTTTATGGTAAAGCTTCTCTCCACCGGAGCCTTTGCCATGGCAAACTCATAATTTCCGCCCTGGAAATGGTCGTGGCTTAAAATGGAACCGCCCACAATCGGCAAATCCGCATTGGAGCCCACAAAGTAATGAGGAAACTGCTTTACAAAGTCGAACAGCTTGCAGAAAGCGTTTCTGTCAATTTTCATGGGAACATGCTGTCCGTTAAAGACAATACAGTGCTCGTTATAATAAACATAGGGCGAGTACTGGAATCCCCAGGTATCCCCCTGAATGGTTACGGGAATAATCCTGTGATTCTGCCTTGCCGGATGATTCACCCTGCCCGCATAGCCTTCATTTTCCCGGCAGAGCAGACACTTCGGATAGCCCGACTGCTTCGCCGTCCTTGCCGCCGCAATGGCCTTGGGGTCCTTCTCCGGCTTGGAAAGATTAATGGTAATGTCCAAATCGCCATATTCCGTTTCGGCAATCCATTTCATATCCTTCGCTATTCTGTAGCGCCTGATGTAATCGGAATCCCTGCTGAATTTATAATAATAATCCGTGGCCTCCACAGGGTCCTTCTCATAAAGCTCCCTGAAGGTTTTAATTACCTCACCCGGGCGGGGCATCAAAAGGCTCATGATTTTTGTGTCAAACAAATCCCGGTAAACCACGCCGTTTTCCTTAAGGATTCCCTTTTCGTATGCATAGTCCAGCATCCCCTTAAGGATATCCTCCAAATCCTCAACCTCTGTTTTTTCCACTTCCGCAAGAGCCGCCTCATCCAAATCCTCAAGCTCGTCAAGCTCAAACAACTCGAGAAGCCGGTTGATGGTGTAAATCTCGTCCTCTTTTGTTAAAAGCCCGGTTTTTTTGCCGTATACCGCCAGTCTTCTGATATCTTTCTGTATCATGATATTATCTCCCCGTTTTCTTATTTATACACGCGCCGGTATGGAACGGCCTGCGCCCGTCCGCTTTCCTGCTGCCCGGACGGGCAGGCCGCCTCCCGTTATTGCAGCGTGCAGGGGCCGTCCCCCACCTCAACCACATAAAAGTCCGCTTTATAGCCAATCTTCGCAAGATAGGCATCCCCTACCTGTTTGATAAACCCGTCGATAGCCTCATCCTTTACAAGGCTTACCGTACAGCCGCCAAAACCCGCGCCCGTCATGCGGGAGCCAATCACGCCCTCCACCTTCCAGGCTTCCTCCACCAGCGTGTCGAGCTCGATTCCCGTCACCTCATAATCGTCCCGCAAAGATACGTGAGAGTCGTTCATAAGCTGTCCGAATAAGGTAATGTTATCAGCCTTAAGGGCTTCCACGGCCTTGATGGTACGCTGGTTTTCATAAACCGCATGCTTTGCCCTCCTCACCCTCACAGGGTCCTTGATGGCAGACTTCACTTCCTCAAACTTCTCCTCGCTCAAATCTCCGAGACCCTTGATGTCCACAACCGTCTGCAGCTCTGCAAGCGCTGTTTCGCACTCGCTTCTTCTCTCGTTATACTTGGAGTCCCCGAGCCCTCTCTTTTTATTGCTGCATGCAATCACAAGCTTGGCGCCCTTTAAGCTGATGGGCGCATAGGTATAGGACAAATCCGCCGTATCCAGGAAAATAGCGTTGTCCTTTTTGCCCATGGCAATGGCAAACTGGTCCATAATGCCGCAGTTCACGCCGTTAAAATTATTCTCCGAATACTGTCCAATCAACGCCAAATCCTGATTGCTCACTTCAAATCCAAAGAATTCCTTCAAAATATAACCTGTCAGCACCTCAATCGAAGCGGAAGATGAAAGACCGGAGCCGTTAGGGATGTTTCCGTATAACAGAATATCCAGTCCCTTTGGAATCTGATACCCCCTTCCCTCAAAGGCCCACATAACGCCCTTCGGGTAGTTCGTCCAGCCCGCCTCTTTTCTGGGCTTTAAGTCGTCAAGAGAAGTCTCAATCACGCCCAGATGGTCAAAATTCATGGAATAAAAACGAAGCTTCCTGTCGTCCCTTACCCTGGCAACCCCGTAAGTGCCAATCGTAAGCGCGCAGGGAAACACATGCCCGCCGTTATAGTCCGTATGCTCGCCAATCAGGTTCACACGCCCCGGCGCAAAAAACACCTTAAACCCCGCCTCGTCTCCATACACCTCTTTAAATCTTTTTACTACTGCTTCAACCATTTTTCCCTCTTTTCTGCAGGGCTTTATTTATGTAAAACCGGCTTGCGTATGCCCTGCCGACGCAGACCGGATGAAATTCCTGTGCGTTCGTATCTTCCTTATTATATTGTAAAATTCTTCTCTAAAGCCATAATTCCTTGTTGCAAAAGCCTGTCGAAATGTTAAGTATTAATCTTATTTACCTGATTGATAAAATCCTCTATCTGCTTTAAATATTCCTCGCTCTTTCTGCTCTCCCCCTTCTGCATCTCCTTCCGGTAAGCGGACGGCGACATCTTCTTCATCTGCTTAAATGATTTTGTGAAAACAAGAGGGTCCAGATACCCGCAGGAAAGGGCAATGCTTTCCACCGGAAGGGAAGTAACCTGCAAAAGCTCCGCCGCCTTATTAATGCGAAAGCTGGTTAAAAACTGCTGCGGCGACATCCCCATAGCCCCCCGGAACAGCGTGTACAGATAGCTCCTGTTGATACAGACATAACTGGCCACATCCGTAATCTTAATCGGATTACAGTAATTATTTAAAATAAACTCAACCGCACGCCGCACATAATGACCCGCTCTGTCCGTCTCGCCGCGCTCCTCCACCCGGGCGCTCTCTGCAATCAGCGATAAAAAAAGGTGAAGCTGTCCGTTCCGGCGCAAATCATTGGCTATCCCCACCCTGTTATGCTCCATCATGTCCATGACCGCCCTGGAAAGCTCCTGTTCCTTATCCGAGCAAAAGACAGGGCTTGAAATCGACAGCCCCATGGCCTTAAGCAATTCGTCCGCCATGCTTCCGTTAAATCCCACCCAGATATACGTCCACGGATTCTCCTCATCCGCCTGATAAAAAACAAGCTCCTCCGGCGGTATCAGAAATCCGTACCCCTGCTCCGGGAAATATTCCTTGCCGCCAATTGAAAGCTTTCCCCGGCCGCTCAGCACAAAATGAATCACATAGTGAGGCTTAATCGCCGGCCCGAAGCTGTGAAAAGGCTCCGTTCTGGACATACCGCAGCAGTTGAGGAAAAGGCTTCCGCTTTTTTCGCCAAAAAATTCCAGTTCATAAGCTTTTTCCATTTGTAGTTCTCCTTAGAAAGCCCGTGTTTCGGTCTGCCGTTTACTCTGCTCCCGTGCCGTCGTCGGATGCTCCTGCCGCTTCCTGTCCGTCAGAGTCGCTTTCAGATGACGGGGCCGCTTCTTTGTCACCCTCTGATTCTGCCTCTTCCGCAGGCTCGTCCTCTCCATCGTCCGACCCTGCCTCAATTATTTCCGTGGTAAGTTCCCCGCTCTCCCCATCATGACAAAGGGCCAGAGAAATATTCCCTTCCGTAAACTCACCCACCTCAAGCATAACCTCCTGCTCCGTACCGTTTGCGTCGGTCAGGGAAATCACCCAGGGCGTATTGTCCACATCCCGCATAACCGTAAGACCGGCCAGATACTGTCCCGGGACAAAGCCCTCCATATCCTCAAGTACATTTACCTGCGCGCCGCTGCTTCCCTGTTCATACAGCCGAAGTTCCAAAAAGGAGCTCTCTGTGCGGTTTTGCAGCGTAATCACAATGGGAGTAAGCACCGCTTCCTCCTCCGCGCCCTTAATATTGGAAAGCTGCGCAAGATAGCCCTCATATTCGCTAATCATGGAATCCATATCCTGAATCAGCTCATCAATTTCCTCCTCCGCCATCTCCGCCAGGTTGAAGGCGCCCATATCGGACGCACGGCTCTGCAGCTTTGTCAGTTCTTCGTCCAGCGAATTGTCCTCCACATTCTTATGCGCCTCCACCACCTGATTATGAATATCCGCCAGCTGCGTATATTTCTCCTGCGCCTTCGCTATCTTCTCCTCGGGCAATCCGCAGGCGGCAAGGGAAAGGCACAGCAATGCGGCTATAATAAGGGAAAGGATTTTTTTATGCATAGAATTATTAACCTCGGTTCTTCATAAATTAGAACGGGAAGCGGACACGCCGCTTCCCAAACAAGTCCTTTTTTTATTATATCTGGAAAAGTCACTAAATTCAATAAAACTACGGAATTAAAATCAACGGCCTTTTATTCCTGAATGTAAGGGAACCTGCAGCCTACCGTAAATACCGGAATGGTGTCAAACTTTTCTCCATGTCCGCCTCTTGCCGTCTTTGCCACAATTCCCCGGTCTATCAAATGTCTGTCAATAAAAATCCTCAGTGATTCAGGACTGCCGTCCTTTGTTTTCACCTCTATTCCATAGACCGTGTTGTCTTTATCTACAAGAACAAAATCAAGTTCATACTGGTTATATAAAGAAAAACAGGGTGTTTCTCCCTTTACTGCCTTTTTTGAATAAGTTCTCTTGTACAACCGGTACAGCTCCGTGTAGACAAAGGTTTCCGTGAGCAGACCGTTTATACTGCTTTCATCCACTTCCGCCTGTCTGCCAATATAAGCTGCCAGCCCGCAATCCATATAGTACAAACGTCTGGCTGGAACATACTGCCTGATATCGCCGTTGTTGTATAATCCGCATTCCCCGATTATCCCTGAATAAACCAGCCATGTAATTGCGCCGGCAATTTCATCTCTGCTGACAAGCATTTTCTGTGACTGTCTGGCAATATCCGTTATTTTCTCTGTCAGCCTGTTTCCGCTACCCCTTTTTTCACTGCACATGTTCTTTATCGCCTCTGTGAATACCGTCTTAAAAAGAAGCGCTTCCTTTGAAGTCCGAAAATAATAACCGGATTCTCTCTGAAAAGTTTCCACAAGGCTTTGAATCACATCATAGCAGCTTTCGATATCCCCTTTTTCTCTGTACCTTCTTACCACCTCGGGATATCCTCCAATCTGCCTGTATATATGATAAAGCGGAAGGAGCTCGTTATATGCCGCGGCGCCGCCCTCCCCAAACAAATCCATTCCTTTCAAAAGCTCTTCTTTCCCATATATTCTGCAGAACTCTGTGAAGCTTAGCGGAAACATATAAAGATAACTGACTGTTCCGGCAGGTAAAAAATATCCGGCGCGCAGAGTCTGCCCTAAATAACTCCCTGTCACTACAATCTCGCAGTCAATCTCCGAATACAGGCTCCGTATGGAATTATATATCTTTTCGCTGAGCTGTATTTCATCTATAAGCAGTATGGTATTTTTATTATTAACAAAACGAGGCAGTCCCGCCCTGCGGCAATATTTCTCAAATTCCATGGGGCTGCATCCGTTCTCCACCACATCCTGAAAATGATATTTGTCGTAGGCCAAATTTACATAAACCACATATTCATAATTCTTGTAGGCAAACTTTAACAGCTCTGTTGTCTTCCCAATCTGCCGTGAGCCTTCCAGCTGTAAAACTTTATGGAGGGAATCGCGTCTCCATTCCTCCAAATCCTCCTGAATGTCTCTGACAAACGGATTCTCTCTTATTAATTTATTATATTCTCTGTCGGCAACAGCCGCTTTATATGAAGTTTCCTCCAATCCAGCCTCCGCACAGGAAACTTTGCCTTCCATCAGGGATAAGTTCTCAATAAATTGTATATTATCCTTCAGATATTCCTCTGTATAAAATTTTTCGTCCACAATATATCCAACCGGATTTCCTGCGGAATCCTTTACCCTGTGCGTCGCTTTCATACGCCACCTCATTTCAGCATTGCATTTTATTTTTTATTATAACGCTATCTATTTTAAATTACAAACCTGTTATCCCTTCCTTCGTGTTGAGAAAATTCCAACGATTGCACCAATAAAGATAACCGGCGCTGCTCTGACAAACAGCCATTCGAATGAATGAAACGCCACTCCGAGGACAGCGGTTTCAGGACTGCTATAATCCCACCCCAGATAAGGACTGTTTATTCTTATCAGAACCGCAGAAATTACTGCTATGACCGCACACAATGAAACGAGCAGCCAATACAGAATTTTTCTTCTCGTGGTTTTCCTTTGTGCCAGCTGCAGGTTTATCACCTCCAGTTTTTCAGAAATCGCTTTTAAGCTGTCGGCCTCCGTCTCAGCAATAGTTTCTCCGAGCAACGTACTTACGGGTGTTTCCAGCGCTTCCGAGATGAGGATTAACATGTCAGAATCGGGAACCGACAATCCCTGCTCCCATTTAGAAATTGTCTGTCGTACCACGTTCAGCCTGACAGCCAGTTCCTGCTGTGAAAGTCCTTTTGATTTTCTAATTGTTTTAATATTTTCGTTAAGCATCAGGGGTAGCCTCCTTTTAGTTGTTACCACAATTATATGGAGAATCCCCTGTCGCTACAAGCAACGCGTTTTAACATTACCAGAAAAATAATAACTTCTGTGTGTCACTTTACGGTACATGAGCATTCAGTCAGGTATTTAAAAAATTCACCGGAATGACTCCCAGTGAATATCTTAACTCTTTAATTTAGGGCTAAAATTTACAAAGAATCCCCTTCTTGTCATGAATATCCGCATATGGTAAGATGAAAGTGCAATACGCGACTATTTCCTGAAAGGAGCACATTATCATTGGGAAAGATTTTCAATGTGACCGGAAGCTGTGACCCCGAATTACACTATATGGTTGATTTATCCGAACGTTTATCACAAATTCGGGTGATGGTAGATTATGGACAGTATTTCTGCATTAACAGAGCAAGGCAATATGGCAAAACAACATTACTGACTGCTCTTTCCGACTATTTGAAAGAAGATTACCAGATTATCAGTATGGATTTTCAGACAATGAGCTCATCTGCCTTTGAAAATGAGCAGTCATTTGTGGTGTCTTTTTCGGCAGAACTGTTGGATACAGTCAGTGAATTCCCGGATGATGTTGAAGAAAGCCTTCTTGCATTTGCAGAGAGAACAGCCCGGGTAATCTCCCTCCAGGCCCTTTTTAAGGTACTGAAAATCTGGTTCGTAAAAACAGACAAAAAGATAGTCCTCATTATTGACGAGGTGGACACAGCAACAAATAACCAGATATTTATCGATTTTCTCGCACAGCTTAGAGCCTGTTATCTCAGACGAAAGAAAATACCTGCGTTTCATTCTGTGATTTTAGCGGGAGTTTATGACGTCAGAAATATTAAAGTTAAGATACGCCCGGAACAAGAACATAAATTAAACAGTCCGTGGAACATTGCGGCAAAATTTTGTGTGGATATGAGTTTTTCAGTGAACGATATTACCGGAATGCTGGAAGATTATGAGGAGGATAACCACACCGGGATGGATATTCCTCTGATTGCAAATCTGATTTATAATTATACCTCCGGCTACCCTTATCTTGTTTCCAGCTTATGCAAGCTGATGGATGAAGAAGTTTCCCGGGAAAATACCCGGTTTGCTGATAAGCGCCGTGCCTGGACCAGAGAAGGATTTCTGGAAGCAGTAAAAAAGCTGCTTTATGAGCAAAGCCCGTTATTCGATTCCTTAACAGGAAAAATCAATGATTACGCAAAACTCAAAAACATGATTTACCGTTTGCTCTTTCAGGGTCAGAATATTGTATACAATCCTGACGAACCGGTAATTCAGATGGCGAAAATGTTTGGGCTTGTAAAAGATGAAAATTCTTCTGTGGTCATAGCAAACAGAATTTTTGAAACAAGATTATACAATATGTTTCTGACATCATTCAGGGAGCAGGACGAGGAAATTTACACAGAGGCCACCAGACAAAAAAATCAGTTTATAAAAAACGGGCATCTGAATATGCGCCTGATTCTGGAAAAGTTTGTGCAGTATTTTGATGAAATCTATGGAGACAGAGAACAGAAATTTTATGAAGAGGATGGCCGGAGATATTTTATGCTTTATCTACGTCCTATTATTAACGGGGAGGGAAATTATTACATTGAATCCCGAACCAGAAACAATGAGCGCACAGATATGATTATAGACTATCAGGGCGAACAGTTTATAATTGAGATGAAGCTCTGGAGAGGCGATGCATATCATACAAGGGGCGAGGAACAGCTCTTCGATTATCTGGAATACTATCATCTGGAAAAAGGCTACATGCTTAGTTTTAACTTTAATAAAAAGAAAGAAATCGGCGTGAAAGAGTTTAAAATCAGGGGGAAAATACTGATTGAAGCCGTGGTTTGATTTAAGGCAGGAAAAGCCGTGGACTGACGTCCTCCGGCTTTTCTTTTTATGACTTTTATCCTTTCCGGATGTATCTTTCTATTCTTAAGTCAGATTAAATTACACGGAATAAAACAATTCCTCTCATCAACAGGCATCGTCTCCTCACACATGCAGACAATACCTCCGCTCCCCCGTTTCAGCCCCGCTTTGTCAAGCAGCTCATACTTCTTAATTTCCCGCCTGTCAGGATTGGCAGATTTTTTGATTTCCAGCGGATGTATCACTCCGTTTTCCTCCACAAAAACGTCGATTTCCTTTAAATTTGAATCCCGGTAATAAGTAAGCGCGGCTCTCGATGGCGCATACGCATAGTTTTTGAGCAGTTCAATCACTACATAATTTTCAAAATAATGCCCGCTTGCCGCACCGTTCATTAAAGTGTCTCTGGTAAGCCACATGGACAGGCAGGCGCAGAGACCAGTATCGCAAAAGTAAAGCTTTGGCGTTTTCGCGAGTCTCTTCAACTCATTATTTGAAAAAGGCGGCAGCAGATAAATTATCCCCAGCCCCTGCAGCAGCCGCAGCCATTCCTTTGCTGTCGGTTGGGAAATCTCCGCTGCCTCTGCCAGCGTCTTATAATTAACCTGTTCTGCGACAAGCGCTGCGCATGCGCCCAGAAATTTACGGAAACGGACAGTGTCGGTAATCCCGCCCTCTTCCGATACGTCCCGCATAAGATAGGTTTCAATATAAGAGTTAAAGTACTCCTGCCGCTGTTCTCCGTCAGCCACAAGTACATCCGGCATACCTCCTCGCCAGATGTGCTCGAATACGTCAACAATGTCGTTCCTTTTCACCAGTGTCTGCCTTTCGAGCAGACAGGGAATAGAAAAATCCAGTTCATTCGGAAATTCTATACCCTCCGTTTCATTCTTTGACAGACTGTAAAGCTCCAGAATTCCGATTCTGCCAGCCAGCGTTTCCCGAACATTATTCATCATCTTAAATTGCTGAGAACCGGTGAGCCAGAATAACCCTCTCTCCTCACTCTCATCACACATGATTTTAATCTGTTCGAGCAGCTCTGTCGCCTTTTGTATTTCATCAATTATAATCGGCGGTTTATAAGTTTGAAAAAAAAGCACCGGGTCGGACTTTGCAAGCATCCGCGCCATAGCGTTATCCATAGAAACATAAGTGCGGTTTTGTTCCGCTGCCAAGTGCTTTAGCATGGTGGTTTTCCCGACCTGTCTTGCTCCGGTTACAAGTACTGCTTTGAAAAAAGAACTCATCCGCAAAAATTTGCGTTCCAGGGTGCGTTTAATATAATCCATATCTAAGGCCTCTTTTTATGAAAATATAAAATTTACTTTATTTTATCATAAAAAATGAAATTGTCAATTTTTGTATTGCACCCTGTGAAGTCAACAATCCTCGTGGCAGTCGCCAAATGCCTGCAAGCAGTCACTTGGCTCGTTGCTCGCGAGAATCAATTTTCAAAACCGTCTCAATCTACCCTCTCATCCCCCCGCCAACATTCTCCTCTTTCCTCTTATTTGCCGCCAGCGCCCTTCTCTTTATCTGGAAAGCGTCGAACCACATAACCAGAAGCATGATTGCTCCCTTGGCAATATACTGATAATAGGTATTGAGCCCTGCAAGCTGCATTCCGTTGGCGAGAAGTCCCATAATCAGAACACCGGCGATACAGTTGGCAATTTTCCCGTCGCCGCCCCGCACGGACACGCCGCCTACCAGAACGCCCGTAAGGATAGTAATTTCCGTTCCTGCCGCCGTACTTGCGGCCGCTGCCCCCACTCTCGAGGTGAGAATCAGCGCTCCGGCGCCGCAGAACAGCCCCGCGATACATCCGATGGCATATTTCATCCGCCTGACGTTGATTCCCGCCAGTCTGGCGGCGGATTCGTTGCCGCCCAGGGCAAACACATATCTTCCAAAATAGGTTCTGTCCATCACAAAGCTCATAAGGAGACCGCAGATAACCATTACGATAGTCGCCCAAGTCAGGCTGGGATGGAGGAATGTACCCTGTCCGATTATCTTAAAGGAGTCCGGCAGTCCTGAAATCGTCTTGGAATTTGTGATGACATAGGCCACGCCCTGATACACCGTGCTCAGGCCGATAGACACGAAAATTCTCGGAAGGCTTAAAAGCTGTTCCAGCAGAGTACCCAGCGCTCCGAAGGCAACGCTCATAACAATTGTAAAAATCCCTGCAATCACTATAGGCACGCCGTTTATTATCATCATGGCGCATACCACCCCGCAGATACTCATCTGATAGCCTACCGCCATATCCAGGCCGCCCGACATCATAATCAGCGCAATCCCGTAGGTACAGATAATAATGTAGGCATTCTGATTTAATATATTTAAAATATTCGTTACCGTAAAGAAATTATTGCTTGTAAACGAAAAGACGATGCAAATCAAAATCAGCAGTACCCACGCCAGATTTCTTCTACAAAAATCAATTACTTTTGCCATACTTAAACCCTCTCCTCCACTATTCCTGAAGCCAGCTCCAGAACCTTATCCTGGCTGAAGTCGCCCTTTGCAATTTCCCCGCTGATTCTTCCCTCATGCAAAACCGCAATCCTGTCGCTCATTCCCAGAAGCTCTTCCATTTCCGACGAAATCATAATAATGGATTTCCCTTCTTCCACCAGCCGGTTCATCAGCTTGTAAATCTCCTGCTTGGCTCCCACATCAATGCCTCTGGTAGGCTCGTCAAAAATCAGAATATCATTGTCGGCTGCCAGAACCTTCGCCACTACCACCTTTTGCTGATTACCGCCGGAAAGGTTCTTGACCTCCTGCTTTACCGTAGGGGTCTTGATTGCAAGGACATCTACATAATGATTCACCAGGCGGTCTGTCTCCCGGAAATTTATCACTCCGAATCTGCTGATTTTTTTCATGCTCATGATGGGAATATTCCACTCAATTGTGTAATCCAGAAACACGCCTTCCAGCTTCCTGTCCTCCGGCACCAGTCCAATCCCCGCCACAACGCCGTCCGCCGCGGAGGCCGCCCTTAGTTCCTTTCCTTTGATAATGATTTTACCGCTGTCCGGCTTCACGTCGCCGCAGAGCATTTTGGCAAGCTCGGTCCTCCCCGCGCCTACCAGCCCGGCAAGTCCCAGTATTTCTCCCTTATTCAGCAACAGGTTAATATGAAAATCCCCGTTTCCCGTCAGATTTTCGGTTTTCAGGACGGGTTCTCCGATTTTTACCTTTCTTTCCGGGAATTTTTCCGTCAGCTCCCGGCCTATCATGTATTTGATTAAATCCTTCTTTGTGATTTCCGAAACCTTTCTGGTCACCACATACTGGCCGTCCCGGAACACGGTCACTCTGTCGCACAGCTCGAATAATTCCTCCAGACGGTGGCTGATATAGATAACTGCCACGCCTTTTTCCTTGAGTCTGCGCACGATTCGGAACATATTCTGCACTTCCGCCATGGGAATTGAGGCGGAGGGTTCGTCCATAATCAGAACCTTACAGTTCTTTACCACCGCTTTTGCAATTTCCACAATCTGCATCTGGGCTGTGGAAAGCATCTGTACCTGGGTGTCCACGTCGATTTTGATTCCCAAATCCGCCATGATTTCCCCGGCGCGCTTTTTCATTTCCCTGAAATCCGGTCCAAGCCTTGATTTCCCAACCCTGTCTCCCAGAAAAATATTTTCCGCTATGCTCAGGGAGGGGACGAGATTTAACTCCTGATAAACAACGCCAATCCCGGCTTCCTTTGCCATGGCGGGCGAAAGTCTCTGGTACTCCTTCCCTTCTATAATAATCGTACCGGAATCCGGGGCAATGGCTCCCGCAATGGTTTTAATCACCGTGGACTTTCCTGCCCCGTTTTCTCCAATCAGCGCGAGAATTTCCCCTCTTTCCACGTCAAAGGAAACATTGTCCAGAGCAACCACGCCAGGATAGGTCTTGGTTACATTTTTTACTTCCAGAACTTTATCCATAAGCTACCTCTTTTGCAATGAGAGCCTTCCTCTCCGGAAAGCCCTCATAACCAGTCTGAATCCTGCCAACTCCCGCCGCGCCTACTGCGGGAAATACTCGTCAATGGTTTCCGGCGTAATGACAATGCAGCGCTCCGCATAAACCTTATCCTCAATCCTGTCCGCCCAGCTTCCATCCATCAGCTTATAGCAGGTCATGGGCGTACCTTCTCCAAGCATTACCGTACCGCGGATTACAGAATTGCCTTCCGCCGATTCACGTACCTTATCCCGGATAAATTCAGCCGTATCAATGGTAAACACCGCAAACTCATCTTTGTTTACCGTTCCGTCCTTCATAACGGCCTCGTTGGCGCCCTGTCCCTGGTCTGTGCCGTAGGTGAGAATCACCTTAAGGTCAGGATTGTTCATCAGCATCATTTCCGCATAATTCTGCCCTGCTGCCGCGCCCTCGGCCTGAGTGGTTTCGTGGGTTTCAACAATAACCGCTTTTTTCGTGTAGTTTACAATTTCCTCCAGACCTTCGCATCTTGCGACAGCGTCTTCGTTTTCGGAATTTTCAAGAATCCCGACCTTAATGGAGCCGTCCTGCGCATCCGGGAAGGTTTTGTCAATCCAGTCCGCAGCCATTTGCGCTTCCACCTGCCCTGATTCTCTCTGGCTGATGCTGATACACACGTCATATGCATCCTTATTATCCAGAATGGTTCCGATAATGATGATGAACGCCCCGCTTTCCCTTGCCTTCATCAGGGAATCGCTGATAGAGGATGCGTCTACCACAAAGCAGATGATATAGTCCATTCCCATGGACACGAAATTTTCAACCGTCTGAATCTGTGTCTGCGCGTTTCCGTTTGCATCAGCCACACTGTACTCCATTCCGTTTTCCGTAAAATATGCCTCCATCTGGTTGGACATGTCGGTAAAAAATTCCGAGGACATCATAAGCGCGGAAAATCCGACCTTTTTGCCTGCCATATCGCCTCCTGACGCAGTATCTACCGCTTCCTCCGCCTGCGAAGCCGCATCGCTTCCCGCTTCCTCTGCGTCTGATTCATCCCCGCCCGTTTCCGCGTCATTTGCCTGTGCACTTTGAGCGCTGCCGTCCGCGCCGCTTTGGGCGCCCCCTCCTCCTGAGCCGCCGCATCCCATAAGACCGGCCGTCAATGCCATCGCCATAATTACTACAAGTATTTTCTTTTTCATCCTTTTCCTCCGTTTCCTGTCTGTGAATTGTTATTTATAAATACATTGTAGCTTTAGCCGCACCGCTTTCGTGGTGGAAAATTCTAAGAAAAGGTGTCAATTTTTGCACTTAAGCCGTTTCTGGTTCTGATTATTCCGGTACAGTTCTCCTGCAGCATTTCCATTGACTGGGAAAAATACACGATGCTGATTCCCTTCTCCGCCAGACTGTACAGATACCGGTGAAGTTGCGGCAATTCATCCAGGCTGATTCCCTGATAGGGAAGCTCTAAAAAAATAACCTGCGGCCTTAGTATTTCAAACCTTCCGATGGAAAGGATTTTTCTCTGCACATTCGTCAGCTCCTCCATCCTTTCGGGAAGCTGATGACTTGCGCAAAACCCTTCCGCCAGCTTTTTGCAAAGTCTCGGGTTAATGATAAAGGTGCGTCCGTAATTTACCCTGTTTCCGGCCGCTATGGTAAGGTTTTCCCCCACGCTCAGATTATCCAGCAAAAGCTCCTTGCTGTCGCCGGGAATAACCGCAATACCCTGCCTGTATCCGACACCCCTTTCCGGCAGAATGGTTCCCGGAAAATACCGTTTCCAGAGGCTGGCATTATTTTCTCTTACACGGTTCAGATAATCCCAGAAGCTGTTTTGGGCATCCCACTCATAATCGTACATTCCCAGAAAAGGGAATCCTGCTTTTTCCTTTGCCCGTTTATAAAAGAGGCTTCCCTGACGCAGTTTTTCCAATAGATTTTCCGGCATTTCCTCCCATTCCCTGACCGCCCGCCCCAGCTCCAAAAACTGTACCCGGGAAGCCGTTTTGAGGAACATTGTATAGTAGCAGGAAAAAATCAAAAAACCAGTCCCCCTCCGGTTCATCTTTTCCACCATTTTTACAAGTTCTTCCTCCAGCATCCCCTCCAGGTACTCCTGCTCCAGATTAATGACAATCAGCCTTGCCTGTTGCAATCCGGCTCTTAAAATCTGCAGTTTCCGCAGCTGTGTCCCGCTCAGCTTCCATACCGGTGTGTCCGGGGACAAATCGATTCCTTCCTCCTTCAGATACCTTCCTATGTAATCCTTTGCTTTTTTCTTTGAATAGGGACGCCACGGCGGAAGCAGCGGCAGGACAATATCCAAAACCTTAAGACTCTTTCCGTAATTATTTTGAAACCGCAGCGCATAAATCCCCGTTTCCTTTGCCATGCGCTCATTGTAGCCGTCCGCTTTCTTCTCATCCACAAAAACACAGCCTTTATCAGGCTTCCTGCTTCCCCCGATAACTTCCATCAAAGCGTCCAGACTTTCTCCCGTTATGCTCTGTACACATACGATTTCCCCCTCAAATACATGAAGATGATAGTTTTTCAGCCAGTTATCCAGACTGACATTTTTAAGCGCAATTATTTCTTTCATTGCATTTCCTCGTATTTGACTCTCATAAAACTGTCGATTCTCGGTATCATTACTACCGCGTCCGTCCCTTCGTTTGCCATCGACCGGTAATATATCCCGAATTCCTCCCCGAAGGTCATCTTAATCCGGGCATTGACATTGCTTACCGCTATACTGTTGTGCCCTTCTTTTTTGCTGCCGGTAATCAATCCCCGGTTCATACGCTCGTTCAGCTCGTCCAGCTGAAAAATATCCATTCCGGCCCCGTTGTCCGACACAGTAATCATAATTTTCTTTTCCGTCGCCGCCAATTTTATTTTAAGGAGTCCTTTCCTGCTCACCTTTTCCAGCCCGTGAATCATCGCGTTTTCCACCAGCGGCTGTAAGGTCATTCTGGGAATAAAATAATTATAAATTTCCTCTGATTCCGCGCAGATTTCCATATGAAAGCGTTCCTCAAACCGGAACTTCTGAATCAGGTAATAATCTCCGACGTGGTTTATTTCTTCCCGAATCTGTACCAGGCTTTCCTCGTTGCCAATACAATAACGGAAAAAACGGGAAAGTATCTTTGTCATGGAGGCAATTTCCTCCTGACCGTCCAACATGGCTTTGCTGCGGATGCTGTCCAGTGTGTTATATAAAAAATGAGGATTGATTTGCCCCTGAAGTGTATACAAATCAATCCTCTTTTTTATCAGCTCCAGTTGTTTTTCTTCTTCCCCGCTCCAGATAACCCTGTGCTTTTCCTTCTTTTTCTCCTCAATCAAAAAATTCATTATCCGTTTCTGCCTGCCCAGCGCCAAAATCAGATAGCCCGACAGGATTACCGCCCCTGCGCCGAATACACATCCGAAAAAGCCGGAATCTCCCTGCCCCGGTCCTGCCGCAAATGCGGCAAACGACGCCCCGAAAGACAAAATTGAAATAATAATTTCCTTTTTCATATCAGCTCCTTTTTATCCGTAAATCTTCCGATATTCCGACGGTTTTATCCCCGTACTCTTTTTAAACAATCTGGAAAAGTATTTTTCATCCGGGTAGCCCACCGCCGCCGCAATCTCCCTGATGCTCAGCGCCGTATCCGCCAGTAGCTTTTCCGCCTCCTCCAGACGTACCTTCGTCACATACTCGGTAAAGCCGGTTCCCATTTCTTCCTTAAACAACTTGCTTAAGTAGGTGCCGGAAACATTGCTGGCTCTTGCCACCTCGTCCTGCGATATGGCCTTTGCATAATTTTCGTGAATATACCTGACGGCCGCGCTTATAGGCTTTTTGTTCTTTTGCTTAATCTGTTTTTGCTTTTCCGCAATATACCCGTCTACTGCCAGATGCAGATTTTTTACCACCTGTGAAAAATTTGCCGCTTCCAGATAGGCATAGTACCACTTTTCCTCCATCTTCCGCTCCTCCTCCGGGAGCGCTTCAAGGATACTTCCCGTAAGCCTGAAAAAAGTCCCCGCCAGGTCCTCCGGCGCGAAATTACCGCATCCAAGCGCCCGCTCAAACAGTGTCTGAAACCAGTCGCTCAGTTCCTCCCGCCGCAAATATTTGACGCAGCTTTTCAGGCGTTCCAGTTCCTCCCAGCCAAACATCCGTCCCTCGTCCATCCGTTTTAACCCGGAAATCTGCGAATAATACAGCAGGCCGCTTTGCATTGTCACAAGCCTTCCCCACTCCGCCGCCTGCGCCTGCCGGAATGCCTTTTTCAGCCCTTTGATATCCTTTGTTACGCTGCTCACCCCGAAATTCAGACGGAACTTCCCGTATATTTCGCTCAAATCACGGATTTCATAATAAAGGGCCGCAATATTTTCCTCCGTCTTCTTTTTATCCTCCTCATCATAATTCGCAATAATAATGCCGCCTCTGAAGGTGACATGATAGCAGCATACGGCGCAGCCTTTCAGATATTTGGAAATAAACTTTTCCAGTGTGTCTTCAAACAAAGAGGCTCCCTGTTCCAGAATCCCGCTTATATTTGTGGAAATCATAATTATCTGCCAGCACTCTCTGGAAAACTCTGTGCCGTACTCCTCATTGCACTGATGCGGCGTATAGGCATGGGGCAGTACTTCCTCCGGGCTCCCGGCTTCCGTCAGCCGCTCCCAGAAAACCTCCATTTTTTCCTTATACTGCTGCCTTTTCTGCAGATTTTGAAGAGACTCCATGTTCCGTCTCTCCTCCCTGCTTTTTTTCAACTGCAGGCACACTCTCTCCAAAGTGTGGTTTAGCTGTTCCTCGTCTATGGGCTTTAGCAGATAGTCCACCACATTCAGCGCAATGGCGCTCCTGGCATACTCAAAATGCCGGTAGCCGCTCAGCAGGATAAAAAGGCAGTCTATCCCGGCTTCCTTTACCTCCTTAATCAGCTCAATCCCGTCCAGCTCCGGCATTTTGATATCTGAAATCACAAAGTCCGGCCGATTTCTTTTAATGCTCTCCAGCGTCGCGCGCCCGTCATGGCATTCGTCCACAATCTCAATCCCATACTCGTCCCACTTCCCGAGCAGCCGGATAAGCTGCAGTATTTTCGTTTCATCGTCCGCGATTATCACTCTGTAATTCAAAACAGCCCTCCTTGTTTCTACTGCCCGCAGATTTTCTCCACCCAATCGCACAGCTCCCCGGGATAGTCCGCGTCGCAATGCGGCTTGTCCCATACCAGCGCATAGTCAACCTCGTGCCCGGCCATTGCCAGCTTTAGCGCCAATGTCATGCTGATTGTCAAAGAGGTGTCCGCGTCGTAAGCGCCGACCCGTATGCGGAAATGCCTGGCAGCATCCGCGCTGTCCCCGGCTTCTATGTAATTGAGAGGATTAAAAAGCGCCACACGCCGTTCCAGCTTCTTATCTCCCTTTGCCGCCATATAAGCCTCATAATACTTCCCGCATTCCTCCGAAAACTCTCCCGGAAATTCTTCTGCAAGCTCCCCGATTGCTTCCCCGATTTCCGGGTTAAAATGCATAAAAGGCTTATCCCCGTCGCCGAACACCCTGTTTTCCCCGCTGTCCATCCCCAGTGTGTCAAAGGAAGTGCAGGGCTTCATTCTTCTGCGGTAATTCAAAATATAATCGTCCAGCGACGTGATAACGGCTCTGCTTCCATCCCACGACAGCCATTTCCTCTTATCCTTCACCGGAGCTGCCATCATGGGCGCCGGAACCTGATGTTCATAATTCCCCGCCAGATAATCTTCTACGGAAAAGCTCTCTTCCAGCGTCCCTGCTTCCAGCCTGCTTAAATAGGTGGTGGCTGACTCGTTTAAAAGCTTCATCAGATACTCATAGCCGCTGCCGCTTCTTCCGTCGCTGCCGAGCCTCAAAATTTCATCTAAGCCCGCCTCCGCCTCTGCGCCATCCCACCGGTTCCCCACCGGATTTACAAGGTTAAGGCTGTTAAAATAGGTAATATACCGCTCCTTTAGCTTTGCGGAAAGCGCCTCCCGAAAAGGCGTCATCACTCCCGCCGGTCCTGCATGTGAGCTTTCATTTTCCTTATCCGCGGCAAACATCCACTCATAGGCCAAATCCGCATGTTCAAGGTCAACAATGGGACAATAAATCTGAGAGGCAAACACATCGTCCCTCTCCTCCATAAAGGCTCCGTTTTCTTCAAGATACGGCAGGAAATCCTTATGATTCCCTGTGATGCCAAGGAGCGTGGACATTGCGCCTCCGGCGCTTGTTCCCACGGAAATTATGCGGTTCAAATCCCCGGGAATGCCTGCCATATTATGGCGCAGAAAGCGAATCACTGTCTTTAAATCCACCAGATTCGCCGGGGACTTGCCGCACCAGTTTCCTTTTTCATCCACAGACTCGCTTCCCCTGTTTCCGCAGGTCACAAGGACAAAGCCTCTGTCAAGGTACTGTCCCGCATTACACCTCGGTTCGTCCAGCCGCAGGTGGGGCATCTGCATATAACCTGCGGAATTGTTCTGTAAAATCACCGGAGCCGTAGCCGCCGTATAGCCCTTGCGTCTGCCCTCCCTGTCAATCTCTCCCTTTTCCTTCATATACTCCGCCGGTACGTAAATGCTCAGCCTCTGGAATTCCGACGCCAGGGCTTTTTCCGTGTATAAGATATCCTCAAGGCACCAGCAGCCGTGCTTTTCATTAAAAAACCAGTCGCCCTTACAATCCTGCAGCTCCATTGTTTTGTTTGTTACGTGAATTTCTTCCTTCATCCTTATCAATCCTTTCTACAGCTTTCTCTGTTTTTCCTTTTCTCTCACATCTTCCGCTTACTTCAAGCCCTGTTCCTGATTCCTCCGCAGTTCCTCCATCAGCACCTTCCGCTGTGCCGTCAATACCTCCATCACTTCCTCTATCTGCTCCTTTGTAATTCCATCGTAATGGATTCCGGCCTCCACCACCGCCGGTCCCGGAACGAGCCCGCTGATTTCCTTCGCCCAGCTTTCGCAGACAATATCCTCCCTGTGTCCCGGAAAACAAACGCTCTCCACGATTTCCCCGCCCCTTGCAACGGCGACCGCGCCGATATGCCCCTTGTCGCCGCCTTCTATCAGGACATTAATCCCTTCTTTTGTCCGGTAAACGGCAATCGCCACCCGGCGGTTTAAAATCACAATCTCATTACACCTGTACATCTATTCCTCCCCGCCGCTTTAACGGTTTTCATTCATACCCTCCCATTCGGGAAATCCCTCCTCCGGCAAAAACTGCCGCAGCATTCTCCGGGCCAGCATCTCCGTGCAGTCCTCAATGGTTTTCGGGTGCTGGTAATAGCTCAGCATCGGCGGCACAATCATTCCCCCCATCCGGCTAAGCTCCAGCAGATTTCGCAGATGCACCGTGCTAAGAGGCGACTCCCTCGCTGCCAGCACCAGTTTCCGCCTTTCTTTCAGCGTCACGTCCGCCGCCCGCAGGAGCAGATTTTCACTGTACCCGGACACAATCCCCGCAACCGTCTTCATCGAGCAGGGGACAATAATCATCCCCTCTGTCAGAAAGCTCCCGGAGGCCGGCCCCGCCCCGATATCGCTGTTTTCATGAAAAACATCCGCAAGGCCCCTGATATCCGAAACCGCCATCCCCGTTTCCTGCCTCAGCGTCATTTCCGCCCCTCCGGTGACAATCAAATGAACCTCAAAGACGGACGCCTGCCGTAGCTGCCGCAGCACCTCCACCGCTATCGGCGCGCCGGATGCGCCGCTTATCCCAATCACCAGCCGTCTCTTCATTTCCGACCTCCTCTGCTATCTAACGCTTCCGTCAGGCGCAAAAAATTTCCCCAAATCCGCCTCCATAAACCTTGCCCTGACAAAACGCTCTTTCAGGTGAAAAGGAACCGTGCAGTCAAAAATCGTCTTACAGCTGATTCCCACATCCTGTATGGAGGGCGAATACTCCGGCGCGGAGCTGGGGTCTAAGGGATGGCACCGCACCCCCGGTATGGTGATAATATCCCTGTCCCCCTGGAATCGGGTGTTCATCGCCCACAGCACGTCCCGGCTGTCAAAGATGTCCACGTCCTCGTCCACTAAAATCACGTGCTTTAACTCCGGGAAAGCGGAAAAAGCCAAAAGCGCCGCCTGCCGCTGCTTCCCCTCGTCTGTGTGCACCTCTTTTCTGCACTGTAAGACCGCCATGTACTTGCCGCCTCCCGACGGGTGCGCGTAGACATTGGTCACCTTCCCCGGAAGCGCCTTGTCTATCATATGGTAAATGCTGGCTTCCGTGGGAATCCCCGCCAGATTCACATGCTCCTCCGAAGGGCCGATTACCGTCTGCATGATGGGATTTTTTCTGGTGGTGACGGCTTTTACCTTAATCAGCCAGCATTCCTTTGACGCCCTTCCGTTATATCCCGGAAACTCCGGCATAGCGAAACCTGTATGGGAATTTTTATCCTCCGTCACCTTCACCCCCGGAACAATCTCGCCCTCTATCACATATTCCGCGTTTGCGATGGCATTTTCTTCTATGGACACGCATTTATGCAGCTTTACCGGCTGCCGGCGGATTGCCCCCGCTATCGCCAGTTCGTTGTACCCTAAAGGCGTGGTGGGCGGCTCAAAGCAGGAACCGATTTCTATGGCCGGGTCCACTCCGATGGAAACAGAAATGGGCAAGGGCCTTCCAAGCTCTGTCGCCCTCTCCGCCATCGCTCCGATATGACGGCTCCCCGGCTGCAGAAAAATCGACAGCTCATCCTTTGACTGAATGCACATGCGGTGAATCGTCACATCGGATAAGCCCGTGTCGGGATGAGTGGCGTAACACATCCCCATAGTGATATAAGGCCCTGCGTCCACCGGCGTATTGGTGGGCGCCGGAATCAGCTTAAAAAGGTCAAAGCCCTCATCCTCCGCCCGGTATATCATCTCCTGACAGGGCGCAGGCTGTTCCGTGACAACCGGCATCACCGGATTTAGCGCGCACTCGCACAATAATTTCCCCAGCTTCTCCTTTTCGCAGCCCAGCAAAATCCCCACGCGCTCCCTGCTGGCAAGGAGTCCTGTCACAATACTTGCATTCGGATGCCCCAGCACATTTTTGAAAATCATTGCCGGACCGTTCACATTCGTCGGACGCATGACCGTCCCTCCGGCTCCCACATACCGGTAAACCCCCGCAAGCTCCGCCTCCGGGTTTACCTCCACATCCGTCTCTATTAACTGTCCTTTCAGGCTCCTGAGCACCGAAAGCGCCGTTCGCAAATCCAAAATTTCCGTTCTGTTATCCATACTGCCTCCTTTCCTGCATCGCCTTCCTCAAAACCGCTCTTATATTTGCGCTTTACCTGTATGTCGCAACAACATACTTCCAGCCATCTGATATTCTCAGTTTAGCATCTGCCGGAATAAATTGAAGCCCCTGAGCGAATCCTGTTATTCTGTTTTTTTAATAAATCTGCTATACGCCGGCTGATTTCCGCAGAATCCCCAGGTCTGTGACAGGCGGTAATCTTTCTGATTTCCCGCAGATATAAAAGAATTTTTGTGCCTTTCTCCGCATTTCTCTTGACGTCCGTCTCCCGAATCAGTAAACTTTTATTATTCCATTTTATTAATAAAGGACACCCACCATGAATCTCAACCGTTTGAACGAATTCCTCACCGCTGCCCGCTGCCGGAGCATCAAAAAGGCAGCCGAAACGCTCCATATTGCCCCCGCCACCTTAAACGCAAGGTTGTGCAGCTTTGAAGCTTCTCTCGGCGTCCCCCTCTTTGAGAGAAAACGCAATGCGCTGTCCCTTACCCCCAAAGGCGCCCTGTTCTACGAAGACGCCTGCAAAATTCATTCTGAATACTGCCAGATAACACAGGCCCTTTCCTCAAAAGAAGGCTCCGCCCGCCGCCTGCGTATTGCCATCTCAGCCGGCATCATGCCATTTTACCTTACCGCTGTTCTCGCCCTTTTGGATGCACAGAGCCCCGGCCTGCAGCCGGAACTGTTAGATGATACTGTCTGCCATCCTTATGAAGCGCTTTTATCCGGGCAGATTGACCTTTACTTTGCGCCGGTTTTAAGCCGCCGCCCAGAAGCCTTGAGTCAGGCTGATACCGCAGCTTACGCCGCTTCTGCCGCATACGGGAGTCTGTCCAGCCGGGAAGAAATTTCACACTATGCCGTTTCCCCCGCCCGGCCGCAGGTATTGCTCCCGCCCGGCCACAGGCTGTCCTCCAAAGGAAGCCTGTCCCTGAAAGAGCTTGCCGGCGAATGCTTTATTCTTTATCCTCCCACAAAGGACGCCGTTTTCAGGGATTTTCAGCTGGCAAACTTAAATGCGTCGGGCATTACCCACTCGGTTTATGAGGGCTGTTCGTCGCTGGCTCTTGCGCAAGCCCTTGTGGCTGTGGGAAAAGGCGTTTTCCTCTCCCCCATGCCCCTGCCGGAAAATTTGCCGGATTCCGCCCATATTCCGTTAACGGATATTTCCCGCCCGGCAGTTGAGACCCTGTTTTTCAGAAAAAAACCGGACAATCCCGATGTACTATTCTTTGTTAAGCATTTTAAACAATATATAAAGGAAGCCTTTGGATATGAAAACAGAACAGCTTTATGAATTTCTTGTACTTTCCAGAACTTTAAATTACAGCAGAGCCGCCGACGCGCTGTACATCTCCCAGTCCGTGCTTTCCAGGCACATTCTGGAAATGGAACAGGAATTAAATACCATCCTGTTTTTTCGCACCACCCACAACGTCTCCCTGACGCCGGCCGGACATCTCCTTGCCCGGAAAGCGGAATCGCTTCTTGACAAATGCAATGCCGCCGTTCATCTGGCAAGAACCGGCTCCCTTCCGTCCAAAGGCCGCGTCCGCATTGCCTGCGCCCCGGAAATTGCCTGTTCCCCCCGTCTGCAGGCTTTTGTCCGGTATTTTTCGGAGCGTTATCCTGATATTTATGTTCATTTTGAAGTGAAATCGGAAGGCACACCGGAATCGGTTCTGGAAAATCCCGCTTTTGATTTTGTGTTTACTCCCTGCGAATACGCAAATCTCCCCTCCGGCGCCCGCCAGTTTTTGCTTGAGCGCCATGACACCTATGCCGCCTTTTCCTCCGGCCACCGCCTGCTCTCAAAGCCTCAGATTTATCTGCGGGAGCTTGCCGGCGAAACAATTCTCGTCCCTTTTGCCCATGAGTTGTTCGGCCCCTATGCCAAAAACTGGCTGCTGGTTCAAAAGTACACCCACAAAACCGCAACCTGCATTCAGGTTCCCAACCTTGCCACCGCATTGTTTCTTGTCTCCGTCCAAAAGGGCGTTGCAATTATCCCCCGCCATGCCCGCGCCCTGGCTTCCGGGGAAATTTATCTTTCCAGAATCGCCAACGAAGTATGCTGTTTCAATGAATATGTTTATTATATGGAAAGGGAGGAAAGCGCAGCCGCCGGACTCTTTTTTGAAGAGCTGCAGCTTTCTTTCCTCCCCCGTAAAAACGGTTTTACGCCGGATTAAATTTCCTCTCTCACCTTTCTCATATCATAAATAACCTTGATTCCCGCGTATTCCATCTCCCGCATAAAGGGAATATCCGCCGGATTGTCCCGGTGCCTGTCGGGGGCGTGGGGCATCCGCCTTGCATACACGACCGGCTCCCCTGCTTCCTCCGCTGGCCCTCCGCCTGCTTCCTCTAACGGCGCGCCCTCATGCCCGTCCAGAATATACTTCATGTTCTCCCGCAGCCTGACAATGATATCTCTGTCCCCCTTACCGGGACCGCCGTACAGCACTTTGATTTCCGAAAGCCGCTCCTCCAGCTTTCCAAGCAGCCGGTAAACATGCTCCACGCTTCCGCTTAGCGCCTTTCCAAAGGGCATACACAGCTCGTCGCCGCAAAGCAGAATCCCTTCCCTTTTATCCAGAAAGACAAGACTGCCCGCCGCGTGGTCGGCAAGCTCCATAACTTCAATTTCCCTGCCTCCCAAATCAAACACATAGCCCTCGCCGATGATTTCAACCGGGTAGTCCCTCGGGAAATCAATTCCCTCAAAGCTGGGAAAAGGGATTGTGGCAAGCGCTTTCGTCTCCTTTGACATATAAGCGCAGTCGAAATAACAGTTGTTCGCCGTATGGTCGAAATGGTCGTGGGTGTTTGCAATACGCCTTACCGGCTTATCCGTCAGGCTCTGGCAGAACGCTCTGGTATTTCCGCAGCCGTAACCGCCGTCTATGGCAAGCGCCTCGTTTTCCCCTTCCAGAAGATAAAAATAGTCTCCGTCGCTTGCAATCTGCCATGTGCCCGGCGCAATGAGCTCCGCCTGATAACAGGGCACATCCATCGGAAGCCGCCTTCCCTGTTCGTCCTCCAAAAGCACCTCATGCTTACAGGAAAAATCAATCCTGTATCCGCTCTGGGCAAAAAGCCAGTCCCGGATTGCCTCCAGCTTGTAGGCGTGCGCCCATGTGTATACATGATATTTCCACGGCGCAGACGGCTCCTGCTCCTCCTGAGGCAGTACACTGTCCTTCTCATACCATGTAAAGAAAATATGCTCCCCTGACATGGCGATTTTCCTGACCGCCTCATTCTGCACTTCCAGAGAATCCCCGGCATTTAAAAATCCCCTCGTCACCCTGCCGCCTGCCTTCTCCACCTGTTCCATACAATCGCCCATAATGGGAAAGGCTTTGATATCCTTTTCGGATACCAGAATCCAGATGTTTTCGTTTTTTACCCCGCCCATGGTCGCGGGGTTCCACTGGCCTGCCACCAGAAAGCAGCCCGCAAAAAATCCGGGATTGCGGAGCATCAGCTCGCAGAGCATCATACAGCCCATGGATTGTCCCGTACCGTAAATCCGCTTTTCATCAATGCTATAGTTTTTCATCAGCTCCTGTACAAGCCGCACCGTAGCGTCCGCCTCCCAGGTGACCTCAAACTCGTCATTTGCCGCCTTCCTGGGGTAAAGCGGGGCAAGGACAAAACAGGGATGCCGCCTTTGGGCCTCTTCCTCCGCCCACGCTGTTGCCCCGTCCCCCTGTTTAAGCGGCGACAAGATATCCTCCGAGCAGCTCCCCGCATCATGCATAAACAGCACCAGAGGATACTTCTTCCCCTCCTGTGGGTTCTTCGGACAGAAAAGATTGTAGGCCAGCTTTTCCCCGCCTGCTCCCGCTTCAAATATATACTGCTGAAATTCAAATTTTTCCATCTCTGTCTCCATTTCAGTTCCGTATTAGTCCCATATCACACTATTTTCTTAAGGCTCTCAAGAAGCGCCGCCGACTGCCTCGTCAGAATCTCCGCCGCGCCCTTTCCAAAGGGGGAATTCATCGCTTCATAGGTAAAGCGGTCATAGGACTTTTGGTCCGCCATATATTTGGCGGCTCCGTTTACCATGGTGCAGGTAAGTGTCTCCCTAAAAGGGGAGGCGGCGCTGATTGCCAGTCCGCTGCAGCAATTCAGCTCCGGTTTTACCCCCAGAAGGGCAATGCCGCCGATACAGACGGCTTCCGCCTCCGTTTCCTTATCCTGCGCCGGAATATATTCCGCTGTTTTTACCGGATGAAGCTTCTTTAAATCCCTCTCCATCTCCTTGCCCGGCACCCGGAAGCTGACTTTTCCGCAGATTATCCTGCCGGAATCCTCCGGCCTTGCCGTCCCTGCGGCATTTTCTGTTCCCTCTTCTTTGCAGCCCGTACTCTGACCGCTGTCTTTTTGCCTTATTTTTTCAATCACATCGCAGACCGTACTGCCCAGCTTTTCTCCCAGCCGCTCGCAGATGCCGAAGCCTTCCTCCTGAAGGTCGCGGCGGACACGCTGCCCCTGTACAAAGGTTTCATTTACCGTCTTTTCCGCCGGGCACTGGTCTCCGGCAGCCCCTAAAAGGAACAAAGCCACAGCGCCGTCTTCTTTATATGTTTTTTCTATGTAATCGCTGGCTATTCCCGCCAAATCCGGCGTAACGGCTCTGCCGCCAGCGCTGAGCTCTGAGCCGTCAAGCACGGAGGACTGGACGCCGTAATGGAACAAAACCGCCAGCGGCGTTTTATCCATACGTTTCAGACAAATCACGGACACGGTATGGTCGGAAAGGCCAAGCCCCCCTTCCCCTACCCACCAGCCGTCCTGCAGCTCCACGTCCCGGTTCCTGTTGGCGTCGCAAAGTCCGGTTTCAAAGCAGACCTCCGCCGGCTCTAAGGATGCAAGAGCCTTTTCGGCAGCCTCTAACGCCGCCCTGCCCAGCGCCTCCCGGTAGAGGCCCTTTTCCCTTATCTTGTCCGCATCCGCAAGAACCGCGTCCGGCAGCAGATGGGGAGCGGAAAAGGTATGGGTCACGCACACCCAGATACAGGCATCCTTAAGGTTAAGCCGTTTTGCCACCTCTTTCTGCAAAAACGCCGTCTCTTCGTCCGGCAGAGACGTCACCTCCAGAGACAGGCAGACAAAGGTCTTTCCCTCATCGTCTTCCATTGCCACCGCCCGCGCATTCAACGCCCTGTGGATTATTGTAAAATTTTCTATTTCCAGATATTCGTCCGTCAAAATAATTTCTGATTTTCCCGCACCGGCCTTCATAGCCCATCCCCTTTCTTATTCCCATACTTCTTCCGCCCTGCAGCAGGACACAAAATGGTCTTTCGCTATCTCACGGAGCTGCTGAGGCTCCCGGCACCTGTCTGTGGCGTAAGGGCACCGTGCCGCAAACCGGCAGCCCGGCTTCGGCTCGACGGGAGATACGATTTCCCCCTGTAAAATCACCCGTTCCTTTTTCCGGTGAATATCCACGGAAGGGATTGCTGACAAAAGCGCCCTTGTGTACGGGTGAAGCGGGTTGGCAAACAGCTCCTTCGACGTGGTGGTTTCCACAAGCTGTCCCAGATACATCACACAAATGTTATCGGATATATGCTTTACCACCGACAGGTCATGGGTGACAAACATATAGGTAACGCCTGATTTCTCCTGTAAATCCTGCAGGAGGTTCAGCACCTGCGCCTGAATCGAAACATCCAGCGCCGATACCGGCTCGTCGCAGACCACAAAAGCAGGATTCAGAGCCAGCGCCCGGCCGATTCCCACTCTCTGCCGCCTCCCGCCGTCCAGCTCGTGAGGATAGGCATACCGGAGCCGGTCGTCGATTCCCACCATCTCCATTATTTTTTCCGCTTCCTCCTGAATCTGGTTCTTTTTAAACCTTCTGCACAGCTCAAGGGGTTCCCGAATCGTCTCCTCCACCGTCATTCTGGGATTCAGGGAAGAAAACGGGTCCTGGAAAATAATCTGCATCCGCTCCCGCAGCTCGTGCATTTTATGCTTCGTCACATGAGTGATATCCTCTCCGTCGAACAAAATCTGTCCGTCGGTGCTCTCGTATAAATGAATCAGCGTCCGTCCAAGGGTGGATTTTCCGCAGCCGGATTCCCCCACCACGCCCATGGTTTTTCCCTTTCCAATGGAAAAGGTCACATCGTCCACCGCATGAAGCATTCCCTTTGGCGTATTAAAATATTTTTTCAGATGCTTTACTTCCATTAATACCTCTGACATCCTGTTCTCCTTTCCCTCAGCAAACCTTCTCTGCGGCTTTCGCCTTTATTTTATCCGCGCTGCGGCTGTGGATGCAGCGGCAGCAATGGGTTCCCTCCATCCTTTCAAGTCCCACAGGCGCGCTCTTACACTTCTCATCCGCATAGGGACATCTGGGCGAAAAGGCGCAGCCCGCCGGCAGATTGGCCGCGTCCGGGGGCATTCCCGCGATAGGAGAGAGCCGTTCCACATCGGAATTGATATCAGGAAGGGAACCGAACAATCCAATGGTATAGGGATGCAGCGGGTTGTCAAAGATTTCCTCCCGGCTTCCATACTCAACCACTTCCCCCGCGTAGATGACGGCGACATTATCGCAAACCTCCGCTACAATCCCCAAATCATGGGTAATCATAATCATGGAAGTCTCAAATTCCTTCTGGAGGTTCTTGATGATATCCAGCACCTGCGCCTGAATGGTCACGTCAAGGGCCGTGGTAGGCTCGTCCGCCAAAAGAAGGTCGGGACTGCATGATAACGCCATGGCAATCACCACTCTCTGTTTCATACCGCCTGAAAACTGATGAGGATAATCCCTGTATCTGGAGGCGGGAATTCCCACCATCTCCAGCATCTTTTTTGCCTTTTCCTCCGCCTCTTTTGCGGATATCTTCTCGTGGAGCGCAATCCCCTCCGCAATCTGCTTTCCCACTCTCATCACCGGATTTAAGGCTGTCATCGGGTCCTGAAATATCATGGCAATCTTTCTTCCCCGGATTTTCCGCATCTCATCCTCCGACAGTTTCAGCAAATCCTTTCCTTCCAGAAAGATTTCTCCGCCCTCCACCTCTGCCGGAGGCTGCGGAAGAATCCGCAGAACAGACTTTGCAATGGTCGTTTTTCCCGCCCCGGTCTCGCCCACCAGGCCGAGGGTTTCCCCCTTATTCAGGGAAAAGGACACATCGTTTACCGC
This sequence comes from uncultured Lachnospiraceae bacterium, assembly GCA_910577275.1. Taxonomy (GTDB): domain Bacteria; phylum Bacillota; class Clostridia; order Lachnospirales; family Lachnospiraceae; genus Suilimivivens. The sequence goes on along the minus strand of CAJTMW010000003.1, from coordinate 43,339 downwards.
ATGGATTACCCTGCCCTCAGATGTATAATGAACCTTTAAATTTTTTACTTCAATAAAAGGAGCCCTGCTTTTTTCCATCCTGTTCTACCTCCTCTATTTTTTCAGCTTCGGATCCATAGCGTCCCGCAGGCCGTCGCCCAGCATATTTAAGGAAAGCACCACCAGCGCAATCGCAATCCCCGGAAACAGCACCATATGGGGATAGTCTCTCATATAGGTTCTGCCTGCCGAAAGCATAGCGCCCCATTCCGGCGTAGGCGGCTGTACGCCCAGTCCGATGTAGCTTAAGGATGCCGCCATCAGTATGGTGTTCCCGATTCCCATTGTCACGGAAACGATAATCGGGGAAATGCTGTTGGGCAGGATGTGCCGCACAATCAGCCGGGGCACAGAGCAGTTAATTGTCTGGGCCGCCTCCAGATATTCCATTTTCCGCACTCCCATAATCGAGCCTCGAAGGAGTCTTACCGTCATGGGAATTCCGCCGATAGAAAGGGCGATAATGGTATTTGCAAAACCGCTTCCAAGACAGGCGGAAATGGCAATTGCCAGAAGGATTCCGGGGATGGCCTGTAAGATATCGATGAACCGCATGACTACCGTATCCACGGTTCCGCCGAAATAACCCACGACGGAGCCGATTACCATTCCAATCGCCGTGGAAATAATCGTTGCGAGGAATCCAAGGGCCAGCGACCATCTTGCGCCGTAAAGCAGGCGGCTGAAAATATCCCTTCCCATCTCGTCCGCCCCGCATAAATGCCTTAAGGAGGGCTTTGCAAATCTGTCAATCATATTTAATTCGTCATATGCATAGGGCATAATCACGGGAGAAAGAAGGGCCAGTAAAAATAAAAGCAGCGTAATGCAAAGTCCCGCCATAGCCAGCCTGTTTTTTGCAAGCCGCTTCATAACCAAGCTGAACTGGCTTTCCTTCTTTTTCCGTTCCATTGTTGCGCCTTTTGCAACCGCCATACTGTCAGTCATTTACTTTTTCCTCCTTTTCCAGGATTTCTGCTGCCCCTCATACTGGGCTTTGATTCTCGGGTCCACATAGGCGTAAATCACATCCACCAGCAGCATAATCAGGCTGAACAATGCGCCTAAAAACAGCACGCCGCCCATTACCACCGGATAATCCCGGTTATTAATCGCGGAGGTGGTATACATTCCGATACCGGGAATGGAAAACACGGATTCAATCACCACCGTTCCTCCCAGCATCATTCCCATACCGTTTCCCACCACGGTAATAATGGGAATAAGCGCGTTAGGCAATGCATGTTTGTACAGAATCTCCCTTTCCGAAAGCCCCTTTGCCCGGGCAGTAACGATATAATCCGAGCGAATCACCTCCAGCATACTCGAGCGCGTCTGCCTTGCCTGAGAGGCGATTCCCGCAAAGGCATTGGCAATACAGGGAAGGATAAAATACTGGATTCCTCCCACGCCGTAAGGCGGAAGCCACCCCAGCCTTACCGCAAACAGCAGCACCAGCATCATGGCAAGCCAGAATCCCGGAATCGATACGCCGGCAAGGGCAATCACCATACAGATTCTGTCGGCGATTCCGTTCTGGTGTACTGCCGCCGTGATTCCAAGGGGCGTTCCAATCAGAATCTGAAGCAGCATGCAAATCACCGCAATGGTAATCGTATAAGGCAGTCTGTATAAAATCCCCGACATTACGGACTGATTCTGAAAGTAAGAGGTTCCAAGGTCAAAATGTAAAAACACCTGATTTAAATAATCCAGCAGCCTTACAAGGTAGGGTCTGTCAAGCCCCATCTCAATCCGCTTCGCCTCAATCGCCGCCGGCGTTGCCGAGTTTCCCAGAATTGCCGCGGCCGGGTCGCCGGGGCAAAAATACATGATTGTAAAAATAACAACGGCAATTCCCAAAAGCACCGGAATCATCCATAATAATCTTTTAACGACATACTTCCACATATAAGTTCTCCTCCTGTTACGTCAGAAGGCAGCTTGTCAGGCTGCCTTCGCACTTCCAGTCATACCGCCGCACAGGATGGGCGCCGTCCGGGGCGCTTTTCCCGCACATTGGGATGCTTTAAGGCTCCTTTTGTGTGTTTACTGCGCGTAGGAGCATGCACCCGGAAGAATCTGCTTTCTGATGTCCAGAGCCACATTTGCAATTTTGCTGGAATGAACAATATTCACAGGCCCCTGCACCACGCCGTAGCCGTAGCACTTTTCCACCAGATAGTCATGGAACGCTTCAATGCTTTCCGGTCCGTAGGTTTCCGTACTTAAAGCCGCCTGCATCAGCTCGTCTAACTTTTCGTCTACCACAAAGTTTGCGGTTCCTCCGGTAATTTCCCTGTAGTCTCTGGCATCCCAGCACAGCTTCCACTGGTTGACAATATAGTCGGTGCTGCCTGTGGTCTTTACCATAATATCAAAGCCCTCTTTATTATACTGCTCCTGCTGCCCCATCATCTGGTCATAGCCAATCAGCTCTACCGTAACGCCAATCTGCCCCCAGTAAGCCTGCAAAAGCTGTGCAATCATCTCCGACATACCGGAATTAATGTATTCCAGCCGGAGTGTCCTTCCGTCATAAGCGGACTGTGCCAGATACTCCTTCGCCTTGTCCACATCATAGTCATAGTAACCTTCACTGTCCCATTCCGGGTTATAGTCCGGGTAAGTTGCATTGGCAAAATCCTTTACCGCTTTGCCGTTGCCGTTAAAGGCGCCGACATTTACGCCTTCTTTGTCAATGGCATAGGCAAGGGCAAGCCTCAAATTTTCATCATTCACAAAAACAGAGCTGTCAGACATATTGTATTCCACATCATAGGTCAGATTGTCCAATACGACGCCTACCGCATTGCCCTCCGAGAACTCGCCGCCCTCGCCGAATTTGGAAATATCCGTATCCGGTACGCCGTTGGAGATATCGACCGCCCCCGTCTGAAGGGCTACCGTGTGCTGAGAGGCTTCTGTAATCACGGAAAATCTGATTTCTCCCACATTATGTACGCTGGTTCCATGCACCAGAGAATCGTCCGTCTGCCAGTAATTGCCGGTGTCCTTCATAACGATTTCCGAGCCCGGCACATAGCTTTCCACAAGATAAGCGGAGGTTCCAACCGGCGTGGTAGCCATCTGGTCAGGAGAGGCCTCGTAAGCCGCCTGTGTCACAATGGCGCATTCCAGCATTACATTTTCAAACTCACCGATTTCCAGCGCTTTGTTGAATTTAAACTCCACATTGTAATCATCTACCGCCGTTACACTGTCAATTACGGAAAGCTTTCCGTAATTCTTTGTTGCAATAGCCGACTCAAAGCTGAATACCACGTCCTTAGCCGTAAGGGGATTACCCTTTGCGTCATGGATATAATCGTAAAGCTCCACCTGATAGGTCTGGGCGTCGGACTGCTCCCAGTTCTTTGCCAGTACGCCGTATGCCACGCCGTTTTCACGGGTAATCATATACTCATAGGTGGTAAATAAAACGGCAATCCTTCCCATTGACATTCCCGACCAGGGCCCCATGTTTTCCGGGTCCGCCAGAATGCCTACCGTTACGGAGTCCGCTTTGCCACCGGCTGCCGCCGTCTGAGTGTCCGCCGCCGCAACAGAGCCTTCCTCAGGCTCCTGCTGCACGGATTCCTCAGCCCCGCTCTGTTCTGTATCCGCAGCAGTCTGTGCCGTTTCCGCTTCTTTTCCTGCTCCCGCACCACAGCCTGTAAACAATGCCGATGCTATCATGCTCACTGTCAGAGCAAGCGCAAGTGTTCTTTTTTTCATAGTGATTACTCCCTTCCTTTTGTCTGTTTCGTCATTTTGTATATCTCTCTTTCTAAAAACATTTTACTTTTAACAGTTTGAACAGGCAATCCGACTTCCGGGCCGATTCTTGCACATTATGCATAAATGGCAACAGCCGCTGCCGCGTTGCTGTTGCCATTACACTTTTCTTTCTGTTATATTTTCAGCAATTTTATACCGCTTATACCGGACTGCTCCCTGCGCTTACTTCCGATAGCTCTGCACATAGGAGATAAATTTCTTCAAAGCGTCCGGCAGCTTCCCCTTTGCAGAATAGACAAGGCTGATGGTGGTCGCCACCGTCGGCACCACATCCACCAGCACTACCCGGCCGCCCGCCAGATGCTCGATAGGCTTTTTTGTGAGCAAAGCCACCCCCATGCCTCTTGCGGCAAGGTCTATCAGATTTTCCCCCCGAAGGCCTGTAAAAGCCACATCCGGCTCATATCCCGCCTTTCGGCAGGCATTATAGCAAATCGAATACATCGTCGTATTTTTATTGAGGAACAGAAACTTTTCCCCTTCCAGCATTTCCAGGGTGACGAAATCCTCCTTTGCAAGGGGGTGGTCTAAGGAAAGCACCACCACCAGATGGTCCGTAGTAAATTCCACCTGCTTTATCTCCTTTGACAGCCCCTGTGCGTCCCTGACAAACCCGCATTCGCACTTTTTTTCTTCAAGCATCTGGAAGGTCTGGGTGGAATCGGCTTCCACAATGTTCAGCCGGTATCCAGGATTCGCCTCCTGGAAGCCGGCCAGAACATCGGTGATATTATAATGCGTCATGGCCGGAATCGACGCCACCGTAAGCGTGGACGTCATTCCGTTTAAGCACCCCTGCAGCACTCTGCTGTATTCATCCTGTATTTCCACCATCTTTTTTGCATATGGCAGAAATGCCCTTCCGAATTCGTTCAGCTCCACCTTTCGCGTAGTGCGGTCAAACAGCGGCGCGCCCAAATCCTCCTCTATGCTCTTGATGTGCCTCGACAAAGAAGACTGCGCCATAAATAAAATGTCCGCCGCCTCCAGATAGTTCCCCGTTTCCGCAAGCACTACAAAATGCCGGATATAATTCAGTTCCATTTCCACCCTTCTTTCCCCGGCCGCCGCTCTTTTCCCTGCCCCGGCAATCCCTGCTTTATCTCCGCTTCCGCAAAGACGCCGGCGTCCTACAGCCGGTAAATCCTTTCCGCGTTTTCACCAAGCATCAGCGCTTTTTCCTCATTTCCAACGGCAAGGCTCTCCACAAAATCCGGACCTTCTAAAAGCCACTGTGCTCTTACCGGATAAGAAGAACCAAAAATAATATGGTCCGCTCCCAGTATTTTTACTGCACATTCTAAAAGCTCCTTTCCCCATGGCTGGGCATGGGACATTTCATAATAAATATTTTCGTGAATCTGCCCGCAAAACCTGTCCGTCTCCGTATCGAACCGGTTCACCGTATCCTCCGCTCCTGCCGGCTTTTTGCGGAACATGGAATTCATATAAGCAAAAAACGCTCCGCCCAGCATGGAATGAATGAGCTTCAAGTCAGGAAGCTCGTCAAACATACCGCTGAACACTTCCCGCCCTATGGCAATGGTCTGGTCCATGCATCTGCCATAAGACCTTCTGAGATTATTATAATCGCATATGGACTGATAATCTACCGGAATCGGAGAATGGTGCACATAAACCGGAAGCTTTAATTCATTGACCTTTTGAAGGAAGGGCCGGAACAATTCATCGTCCAGATATTTGTTTCCATAATGGGAGGAAAGCTGTACTCCCGTCATCCCAAGCTCCGTTGCGCAGCGCTCCAGCTCATAAACGGCTCCCTTTCCTCCATGGGGAGGAACCGCCGCAAGCGCCGCAAGCCGCCCGCCGCTTCTTTTTACCTGCTCCGCCATGCCGTCGTTAAATTTCCGGCACATTTCCAGAGAAAGCCAGGCGTGGGCGCAGGGAACCTTCAAAACCGCCTTATCCACTCCCGCCGCGTCCATATCCGCAAGCTGACGCTCCACCCGGTATTCCCCCTGTACATAATTTAAGTTCTGGCATCCGGCCGGTTCCTCGATAACAATCTGCTTTTTGTCCGTTCCCGCAATCTGTTCGCATCTGGCAACAACGCCATGCTCCGCGGGAATACACCTTAAAAATTCCTCCCGTAAGTCTTCATCCGTAAACAACTCCTCGGGAATCCAATACATATTCGCATCTACTTTCATCTTACCCTCCTTGTCAGTTCTTTTTCAATTCCTTAAATATTCTGCAAATCAGAACGGCCGCTATGAGAAAGGTGAGCAAATCCGATAAGGGCATGGAATAAAGCACTCCATTCAGACCGAAAAATACCGGAAGAGCCACAGCCCATCCCACGCCGAACAAAATTTCCCTTATCATGGACAGAACAGACGACTGCAATGCCTTTCCCATTGACTGCAGATAAATAAAAGTCCCCTTATTGACCGTTGCGAGAGGCATCAGGCACAAATAAGTGCGAAACGCTTTTATGGCAAAGGACCTGTAATAGGGGCTTTCGTTTGCCGCCCCGAAAATTCCGGTTAGCTGCCCCGGCAAGAGCTCCACGATAAGCAGCGCGGCCAGCCCGACCAGAAATTCCGCCATAAGCAGCTTTTTAAACAGCTCCCGCGCACGGTCCATGCGCTTTGCCCCGATATTATATCCCACAATCGGAATACAGCCGGCCGCAAGCCCGACCGATATGGAGATGACTATCTGGAAAAATTTCATCACAATCCCCACTACCGCCATAGGAATCTGTGCATACTCTGTCCGCCCGAAAATTTCATCCATTGCTCCGTACTTCACAATCATATTGTTTATCGCCGCCATTGACGCAACCACAGAAATCTGCGAAAGAAAGCTGGTAAGACCTAAAGGAAGGAATTTCCCCATAAGACCCGGGGACAGCTTAAAGCTCCCCTTTCCCAGTTTTACCGCCTTCATATGGAATAAATACCACACAGCCAAAAGCGCCGTCAGAATCTGTCCCGCTATGGTGGCAACCGCCGCTCCCATCATTCCCCATTTCAGCACGAAAATACAAACCGGGTCAAAGATAACATTGAAAACCGCTCCCGCCAGTATGGAAACCATTGCAAACCGTGGGCTGCCGTCCGAACGGATTACCGGATTCATCATCTGCCCGAACATATAAAAGGGAATCCCTGCCGTTATCCATGTAAAATATTCCCTGGCGTTTGCAAAGGTTTCCTCGTTCACCCCTCCGCCAAACATCAACAGAATCTTATCCTGAAAAATGAAATATACCGCCGTAATCAGAAGACTGACGAAAATACACAGGATAATGGAACAGCCAATGCTCCTGTGAGCCTCCTCCTTTTTGCCTGCGCCCAAACTGATGCTGACAAAGGCGCAGCACCCGTCCCCAATCATCACCGCCGCCGCCAGAGCGACCACCGTAAGGGGAAACACTACGTTGTTTGCCGCATTCCCATAGGAACCAAGATAAGATGCGTTTGCGATAAATATCTGGTCAACAATGTTATAAAGCGCCGCCACCAGAAGCGAAATAATACACGGCACCGCAAACTTCCGCATCAGGACGCTTATTTTTTCCTCCGCCAGAAAAGCGTTTGATTTTTGCTCCATTACTCTCCTCCTCCTTCTTCTCTTACTGATTATCCGATAATAAAAAAAGGAAAGCAATTCAATTACTTTCCTCATTTATCCGCATACTGCATAAATACCAATTTGCTTTGGGTCAAAATTTGCAAATAAATTTTTGTTGACATTTGCAGATACCGGTGCTACAATCAATTTCAATTTAACAAAGTAACACTTCAAACCGTTGAAGCGGAGATAACGGCAATGATGCCTTTACAGAGAGCCTGAGATGCTGAGAATCAGGCAGGAAACAAGTTGTCAAATGGACCGCGGAGGGCGCAGTCAAATGTGATTTTTCACAGAGTATTCTGCGACGTTGCAGGCAGACGTCATTTGCCGGGGATATGCAGGTATCCCGCTAAGCGCACGGCTCATACCGTGAATCAGGGTGGCACCGCGGATAATTTTGCATTATTCGTCCCTGACAGAACTATATTTCTGTCAGGGACGTTTTTATTTGGAGGAAAAAACATGATTAAAGAAGCAATCGTAAAAATCGTAAACAAAGGGGACCTCACCTATGACGAGGCATACGCCGTCATGAATGAAATTATGAGCGGCAAGACTACTCAGGTACAGAACGCGGCGTTCCTCGCAGCACTTTCAACCAAAAGCGCAAAGGCGGAGACCACCGATGAAATCGCCGGCTGCGCGGCAGCCATGAGAGCCCACGCAACAAAGGTCGAGACCGGCATGGAGGTTTTTGAGATTGTAGGCACCGGCGGCGACAACGCCTGCAGCTTCAATATTTCCACCACCTCCGCCCTGGTAGCGGCGGCAGGAGGCGTCAAAGTCGCCAAGCATGGCAACCGTGCGGCTTCTTCCCAGTGCGGGACAGCGGATTGTCTCGAAGCCCTTGGCGTCAACATTCAGCAAAGCCCCGCAAGATGTAAGGAGCTTTTAAACGAGGTAGGCATGTGTTTCTTCTTTGCACAGAAATACCATACCTCCATGAAGTATGTCGGCGCTATCCGCAAAGAGCTGGGCTTTCGGACCGTATTTAATATCCTTGGCCCTCTCACAAACCCGGGCACGCCTTCCATGCAGCTTCTGGGCGTATATGACGAATATCTTGTCGCGCCGCTGGCACAGGTGTTAATCAGCCTCGGGGTCAAACGGGGAATGGTTGTCTACGGGCAGGATAAGCTGGATGAAATTTCCATGAGCGCGCCCACCACAGTCTGCGAAATCCGTGACGGCTGGTTCAAATCCTATGTGATTGCGCCGGAGGATTTCGGCTTTGAGCGATGCCGCAAAGAGGATTTAAAAGGCGGTACACCGGAAGAGAATGCCAAAATCACCCTTGACATCCTTCACGGTGAAAAAGGGCACAAAAGAAACGCTGTTTTAATGAACGCCGGCGCTGCCCTGTATATCGGCGGTAAAGCCGACAGTATGAAAGAGGGTGTCGCCCTTGCCGCCCGAATCATTGATTCCGGCAAAGCCCTCGAGACCTTAAATGCTCTGATAGAGGTCAGCAACCGCCCGGAGACGGAAGTCTGACAAAGCACTCTTTCCAAATCTTTCCTCTGCAGGTTTGCGTCCGCGCTGCATCCGCAAACTTTGGAGGCAAGGTTGACTTTGCGCAACAAAGCAGCGCAGAAATGGTGAAAAATATGACAACAATATTAGACCGGCTTGCCTGCCACGCCCGGGAGCGTACCCGGCAGGCAAAGGAGAATATACCGCCGGCGGAAATCAGGCGGCAGGCCCTCGCCCTCCCCAAAGGCTCCTTTGCTTTTGAAAAGGCGCTGGAAAAGCCGGGGATTTCCTTTATCTGCGAGTGCAAAAAGGCGTCCCCCTCCAAAGGCCTGATTGCCTCCGACTTCCCCTATGTGCAGATTGCAAAGGATTACGAAGCTGCCGGAGCTGACTGCATTTCCGTGCTTACCGAGCCGAAATGGTTTCTGGGCAGCGACAGATATCTGCGCGAGATTGCGGATACGGTAAGGATTCCGTGCCTGCGCAAGGATTTTACGGTGGATGAGTATATGATTTATGAGGCAAAGCTGCTGGGCGCATCGGCGGTGCTTTTAATCTGTTCCATCCTGACAGAAAAAGAAATCGGGGAGTATATTAGTCTCTGTGATGAACTCGGTCTTTCCGCGCTGGTGGAGGTTCACGATGAAACCGAAGCTGAGACAGCGCTTGGGGCAGGCGCGCGTATTATCGGCGTCAATAACCGTAACCTGAAAGACTTTTCTGTGAATACGGACAACAGCTTAAGACTCCGGAAGCTGATTCCCCCTGACGTATTGTATGTCTCCGAAAGCGGTATCAGCAGCGCGCAGGACGTGTCCCGGCTTCGCGAAATCGGCGCGGACGCTGTGTTAATCGGCGAAACGCTGATGCGCGCGCCGGACAAAGGGGCTATGCTTGCAGAATTGCGGGGTGCGGTATGACAAAGATAAAATTTTGCGGCCTGACCCGGCTTTGCGATATCAGGGCTGCCAATGAACTGTCGCCTGCGTATATCGGATTTGTATTTGCACCGGAAAGCCGCCGGTATATCCCGCCCTGTAAGGCGGCGGAGCTGAAAGCGGCGCTTCACCCCGATATCAGGGCGGCAGGGGTTTTTGTAAATGAAAATGCCGAAACCGTTGCGGAGTTTTTAAACGGCGGCTTGATTGATATCGCCCAGCTCCACGGCGGCGAGGACAGGGAATATATTAAACGGCTGCGAAAGCTGACCGATAAGCCTCTTATTCAGGCCTTCCGCATCCGAGCGGAAAGCGATATTGCAAACGCCGGCTTAAGCAGCGCCGATTATGTCCTCCTCGACTCCGGCGCCGGTACAGGGAAAGCCTTTGACTGGCGGCTGATACAAGGCTTCAAAAAGCCCTTTTTCCTTGCCGGAGGACTCGCCCCTGACAATGCGGGAGAAGCGGTAAGGCAGTTACATCCTTACGGGGTGGACGTCAGTTCAGGAATTGAGACTGACGGAGTAAAAGATAAACACAAAATGGCGGCGTTTGCGGCCGCCGTCAGAAAAGGAGATAAAAATGACGAACACTAACGGACGCTTTGGCATCCACGGCGGACAGTATATACCCGAAACGCTGATGAATGCGGTGATTGAGCTGGAAGAAGCGTATAACCATTATAAAAATGACCCCGGATTTAACAGAGAGCTGTCTGAGCTTTTTAACGAATATGCAGGCAGACCCTCACGGCTTTATTATGCGGCCAAAATGACACAGGATTTAGGAGGTGCGAAGATTTACTTAAAACGTGAAGACTTAAACCACACAGGGTCCCATAAGATTAACAATGTGCTTGGCCAGGCGCTTCTTGCAAAAAAGATGGGGAAAAAACGCCTGATTGCCGAAACCGGAGCCGGGCAGCACGGCGTCGCCACGGCTACTGCCGCCGCCCTTATGGGGATGGAATGCGTTGTGTTTATGGGGGAGGAAGATACCCTTCGCCAGGCCCTTAACGTGTACCGCATGCGGCTGCTCGGCGCGGAGGTGGTTCCGGTTAAGACAGGGACTGCAACTCTGAAAGACGCCGTATCCGAGGCTCTGCGGGAATGGACTTCCCGCATCAGCGATACTCATTACTGCCTTGGTTCCGTTATGGGGCCTCACCCCTTTCCCGTTATTGTCCGGGATTTTCAGGCGGTCATTTCCAGAGAAATCCGGGAACAGCTTCAAGAAAAAGAGGGGCGACTTCCCGACGCGGTCATTGCCTGCGTTGGCGGCGGCTCTAACGCCATGGGCAGCTTCTACCATTTTATTAAAGACGAGGGCGTAAGGCTGATTGGGTGCGAGGCTGCCGGCAGAGGCATTGACACATTCGAGACAGCGGCTACTATTGCCACCGGAAAGCCGGGTATCTTCCATGGCATGAAATCTTATTTCTGTCAGGATAAATACGGTCAGATTGCCCCGGTTTATTCAATCTCCGCTGGGCTTGACTATCCGGGTATCGGTCCCGAGCACGCCTATCTGCATGATATCGGCAGGGCGGAATATGTGCCTGTAACAGACGAGGAAGCAGTAAACGCTTTTGAATATCTGTCAAAGACGGAAGGGATTATTCCGGCAATCGAGTCTGCCCATGCCATTGCCCACACCATGAAAATCGCACCGGCAATGGATAAAGATAAAATAATCGTGGTTACCATTTCAGGCAGAGGAGACAAGGATTGTGCCGCCATTGCCCGTTACAGAGGGGAGGATATTTATGAATAATATAAAAAAAGCTTTTGAAAACGGAAAGGCTTTCATTGCCTTTATCACCTGCGGAGACCCTGATTTGGAGACCACCGCCGCCGCCGTCCGCGCCGCCGTGGAGAACGGTGCGGACCTTATCGAGCTTGGAATCCCCTTTTCCGACCCTACCGCGGAAGGCCCGGTCATTCAGGGGGCCAATCTGCGGGCTTTAAAGGGCGGCATCACTACCGATAAAATATTTGCCTTTGTGAAAGAGCTTCGGCGTGATGTCAAGGCGCCTATGGTGTTTATGACCTATGTAAACGTCGTGTTTTCTTATGGTGCGGAGAGGTTTATATCCACATGCAGGGAGATTGGGATTGACGGGCTGATTCTGCCTGACCTGCCTTTCGAGGAAAAAGAGGAATTTCAGCCCCTTTGCACCGAATACGGGGTGGATTTGATTTCTCTAATCGCCCCCACCTCCGAAAACCGCATCGCCATGATTGCCAGAGAGGCGGAAGGCTTCCTTTACATTGTTTCCAGTCTCGGGGTTACAGGCACAAGAACCGAGATTAAAACGGACCTTGTTTCTATTATAGAAGTGGTAAGGCAAACTACTGATATTCCCTGTGCCATTGGATTTGGTATTTCCACGCCGGAACAGGCACGGAAAATGGCGGATATCTCGGACGGCGTTATTGTGGGCTCCGCAATCATCAAGCTCCTGGAAAAATACGGAAGGAATGCGCCGGAACATATCGGCGCGTATGTAAAGTCCATGAAAGATGCAATTACCTATTGACATGGTAGGTGATAAGTGGTAATATTTACCTACCTTATCAGTAGGTAAACTAAAACCCCTGCGGCAGCTGCCAAATGCATCAAACGAAGTTTGTATTGCTTCGCGTCCGCTTGACTCATTGCCCGCGGGAATAAACCGGAAAGGAAATGATAGCTATGTCTGATTACAAATTTGAAACTCTCCAGCTTCACGTCGGCCAGGAAAATCCTGACCCTGCCACTGACGCCCGCGCTGTTCCCATCTACGCAACTACCTCTTACGTATTTCACAATTGCGAACATGCGGCGGCCCGGTTCGGCCTTGCCGACGCCGGCAATATCTACGGCAGGCTGACAAATTCCACCCAGGATGTACTGGAACAGAGGGTGGCGGCTCTTGAAGGAGGCGTTGCGGCGCTGGCTCTGGCATCAGGTGCGGCGGCCATTACATATACACTGGAAGCGCTTGGCTTAAACGGCGGCCATTTCGTGGTTCAGAAAACGATTTACGGGGGCAGCTATAATCTGCTGGCGCACACCCTTCCGAACTTCGGTATCACAGCCACCTTTGTCAATATTCACAATCTTGCCGAAGTGGAAGCCGCTGTCAAAGACAATACCAGGGCCATTTACATTGAAACCCTTGGCAACCCCAACAGCGACATCCCGGATATGGACGCCCTGGCAGAGCTTGCGCACAGACACGGCCTGCCGCTGGTGGTCGATAACACCTTCGGAACGCCGTACTTAATCCGCCCCATTGAGCATGGCGCCGATATCGTAGTTCACTCCGCCACAAAGTTCCTTGGCGGCCACGGCACTACCCTTGGCGGCATAATTGTAGATTCCGGGCGCTTCGACTGGGCGGCCAGCGGAAAATATCCCGCTATCGCGGAGGCTAATCCCAGCTATCACGGCATATCCTTTGTAAAGGCGGTGGGTCCTGCAGCCTTTGTAACCTATATCCGCGCAATTCTGCTCCGGGATATGGGAGCCACAATTTCTCCCTTTGCGGCATTTTTACTTTTGCAGGGTATCGAGACTCTGTCGCTGCGTCTGGAGCGCCATGCGGAGAATACAAAGAAGGTCGTTGAATTTTTAAGTAATCACCCGCAGGTTGAAAAAGTCAACCTTCCCTCTCTGCCGGAGCATCCCGACCACGGGCTTTACCGGAAATACTTTCCTAACGGCGGCGGTTCCATCTTTACCTTTGAAATCAGGGGCGGCGTAAAGGAGGCGCACCGGTTTATTGACAATTTGAAGATTTTTTCCCTGCTTGCCAATGTGGCGGACGTCAAGAGCCTTGTTATTCATCCTGCAACCACCACCCACAGCCAGCTTAGCGAAGAAGAACTCTCTGAGCAGGACATAAAACCTAATACAATACGTCTTTCCATCGGAACCGAGCATATCGACGACATTATCGCTGATTTGCAGAGAGGTTTCGATGCAGTTAAGGAGGTCTGAAAATGAGCAATATTTATACATCTGCCGACCAGCTTATCGGCAAAACCCCTCTTCTGGAGCTTACTCAAATTGAAAAAGCATTGCATCTTAAAGCAAAGATTATCGCCAAGCTGGAATACTTTAATCCCGCCGGCTCCGTAAAAGACCGTGTTGCGAAAGAGATGATAGATGAAGCCGAAGGCTCTGGAAAACTCACGCCATCCTCGGTGATTATCGAGCCTACAAGCGGAAATACCGGCATTGGCCTTGCATCCGTCGCCGCGGCAAGAGGCTACCGCATTATTATCACAATGCCTGAAACCATGTCTGTGGAACGCAGGCAGTTGATGAAAGCCTACGGAGCCGAGCTTGTACTCACTGACGGCGCTGAGGGCATGAAAGGCGCAATTGCAAAGGCCGAAGAGCTTGCCGCCGAAATCCCGGGCAGCTTTATTCCCGGGCAGTTTGTAAACCCTGCCAACCCCAAAGCCCACCGGGAAAATACCGGCCCTGAGATTTATGAGGATTTGGATGGCAAGGTGGATATTTTTGTGGCCGGCGTGGGAACCGGCGGAACCATAACAGGTGTCGGCGAATACCTTAAATCCAGAAATCCGAATATCAGGGTTGTTGCCGTTGAGCCCGCGTCCTCCGCGGTACTTTCCTCCGGTACTGCCGGTTCCCACAAAATTCAGGGAATCGGAGCCGGTTTTGTTCCGGAAGTCCTGAATACAAAAATATACGACGAAGTCATCCCGGTCTCAGACGAAGACGCTTTTTCCACAGGCAGAGAAATCGGCAAAAAGGAGGGCATTCTTGTCGGCATTTCTTCCGGGGCAGCCGCCTTTGCAGCTATCCGCCTTGCCGGACGTCCTGAAAACGAGGGAAAGACAATTGTGGTGCTGCTCCCCGATACCGGCGACAGATACCTTTCCACACCGCAATTTAAGGATTAAAGGGAATTACTGTGATGATTTCAACAAGAGGGCGCTATGCATTGCGCGTAATGATTGATTTGGCGGAGCATTACAGCGATGGATACATACCCATGAAGATTATTGCCGAAAGGCAGGGTATATCTTTGAAGTATCTGGAACAAATTCTTCCGTCATTAACCAAAAACGGCATGATTGAAGGTATGCAGCGAAAAGGGGGCGGCTATAAACTGACCGCCGGGCCGGATGAATACCGGGTGGGCGATATTCTACGGGTTACCGAAGGGAATCTGGCACCTGTTGCCTGCCTCGGCTGTGACGCAAAAATGTGCGAACGCGCCGGAAACTGTAAAACGCTCCCAATGTGGAAAGAGTTCTATAAAATGACAAATGATTACTTCGACGGAATTACCTTATCGGACCTTATGAAATGAGGCAAGGCTCAGGGCATCACTTATGTTTTCGCATAAGGATGTCCTTTTTGCATTAAGACTTATGATTTGATATCTCTTCTTTCAAGCAGTTATCGAGCAGCCGCTTTGTCCCCGTTATCTCAGCGTCTACCAGGTCAATCATTCTTTTTACATTTGCAGCATGGACCGCAGAAACTTCATTTTCCCACAACGGATTAACCTGTTTTTCAATTCCTGCACGGTATTTTTGCAGAATTTCAAGACGTTTCTCCAAAAGTTCATATTGTTCATGGGGCGCAAATGTACTCAGGAAAAAAGCGGCAATGGAAAAAATATTGGTATCGTAGCTGAATTGTAAAACAGATGCTCTGAGCGTATCCGTAAACTTCTCTTTCCCCGCATCCGTAAGGCTGTAAACAGTACGGTCCGGCATATTTCCTGCTTTTTCGGTAGTTCCTGATATATAGCCCTTTTTTTCCAGAGTTTTTAAGGTGGAATATACCGTTGAATCCGCAATATTAAACCACCATTTTACATTCATATAATTTAAACGTTTGATTATCTCATATGCGTTAAGCGGCCTTTCATATATCAGCCCTAAAAGCATTGTGGCAGGCTTTGACAACATCCGGCTTCCCCCTTGGCATGTAATTTTTTTATAGTAGTTTATATATAAATTAGTCTGAAAATCTACTATAAGTATAACGCAATCGACCTGAAAACGGAATAAAAATTCTATGAATGTAGGCATTTTTAGTCATAAATGCCTACTCCAAGTTTTTCCATAGCAAGCTCATCCATCCGCCGTATATTCTCCCCCGGAGATTTTATCCGTCCTTTATTCCTGCGATTCCTGCGGCAGCATTTTGTCCGCAAAATCTCACGGCAGACCCATCCTTTGAGACCGCATTCCCTGCACACAAAAAAACACATCCTCTCTCAATGAGTCCGGATGTGTCCTTTAAAGCTGGGCTACAAGGATTCGAACCTTGAAATGACGGAGTCAGAGTCCGTTGCCTTACCGTTTGGCGATAGCCCAATGTTCAATTACTTTTGGTATTATACATGATTGTTTTATGTTTTGCAAGTATTAAATCAAATTTTTTACTCCTATATTGTTTAATTTTTTGGACAATTTTTGCGAAATTTGTTACTTTTTTATCAAGCTGTATTTTTTTTGATACTTCTTTCCCTTTTGTCAAAAAAATTGTTTTCAATTTCAGAAAAATCTGTTATCTTTGATTTGTGAAACAATATAGAAGTATTTATAAATGTATTGCTGCATAGGAGGTTATTTTAAATGAGGTATTTTTTTAATGGCAAAATTGAAAAAACGGACGAGCTTTACACCATCCGCATCCCCTTTAATGTATGGGAAGTCTGCAAACAGCGCGACGTAATCGACGCCGAACTGGTTCTTGACAACAAGATTATTGAATGCGAGCTTATACCTGAAGAGAAGGGCAAGAAAGGCAATTACAAAATCCATTTGCAGGAAGAAGACGTTTCCCATGTTGACACTGACAAGGAGCACAAGCTTCTGCTGCACGTAACCGGGAGCCTGATTCAGATGAACAGGAACAGCCCCTACAGCTTCGACAACCCTATCCGCAAAATTGACGGCATCGACATTATCATCCAGCCGGAAGACGGCATCTGCGGGCAGACCTGTGTCGCCATGCTGGCAAACGTTACTATCGCAGAGGTAATGAGCGTTATGGACTGCCGGGAATGGCAGGGAACCATGGGCCGCGTGATTTCCGCCCTCAACTATTACGGCATTGACCACAGCGATATTATCATGTACACGGAAGGCCGGGACGCAACCCTTCCCAAGTGTTGTATCCTGATGGAAAAAATGGGTCTTTACTGCCACTATCTGGTATATTATGACGGCAAATTCTACGACCCCAACCTTGGTATCATTACCGAATACGATATGAGTAAGCTACAGGGATATCTGGAAGTGAAGGTTGAGTAGTATTTTTAAACAACATTTCCCGGACTTCAATGGACATCCTCGTATTACCAGAACGGCTGACGGAAAGCGTCAGCCGTTTTTATAAATTTGAATGCATGGCACTCATATACGCATTACTCTATAGCTCAAAAATCAAATCCCCGTAAGTGGGAATCGGCCACACCTTCTTATCCACCAGCATCTCCGCCTCGTCCGCCGGCTTGCGCAGCTCACCCATAATCACTTTAACCACATCCTTGTAGTAAAACGCCTGTTCTCTGGCATCCCTTATTTCCCCTGCCTTTGCCTCCGCTTCTTTCAGTCTTTCAAGAGCGGACTTCATGGCCGACAGCTTTTCGGAAACGGCCTGTAAGAGTTCTGTCTGGGCGGATGCGTCCGCCCCCGCTTCCCTCACGGCGATAATCGTCTCGGCAAGCGTCCTGGTATAGCTGATAACCGCCGGAATAATCTGCTTCGACGCCATTTCAATCATGGTCAGGGCTTCAATATTAATGGTTTTCGCATAGGTTTCGTAGAGAATCTCCGCACGGGATTCCAGCTCCGCCCTTGTAAAAATACCGAACTTTTCAAAAAGCTTTACGGACTTATCCGTAACCAGCGTATCCACAGCCTCAAGCATGGATTTGATATTGGGAAGCCCCCTTCTTTCCGCCTCCGCCACCCACTCCTCGGAATAGCCGTTGCCGTTAAAGATAATTCTCTGGTGCTCCGACAGGTATTCCTTAATCAGGTCATGCACCGCCAAATCGAAGTCCTCCGCCTTTTCCAGAATATCCGCCGCCTCGCAGAACGCCTCGGCAGTAATGGCGTTTAAGATAGTATTGGGGCTTGCAATGGAATCTGCGGAGCCTACCATACGAAATTCAAACTTATTTCCGGTAAACGCAAAGGGCGAGGTTCTGTTTCTGTCCGTTGCGTCCTTTTCAAAATCGGGCAGAGTGGAAACGCCGGTTTCCAGCACGCCGCCTTCCAGACAGCGGGCGGCCTCCCCTGTCTCTACCAGCTGCTTTACCACGTCCTCAAGCTGTTCCCCAAGGAAAACGGAAATAATCGCCGGAGGCGCCTCGTTTGCCCCGAGCCTGTGGTCATTTCCCACGTCGGAAGCGCTCTGACGCAGCAAATCCGCGTGAATGTCAACGGCCTTGATGATACATGCCAGCACCAGCAGAAACTGGATATTTTCATTGGGCGTATCTCCCGGGTCAAGCAGATTTACGCCGTTATCTGTGGTCAGGGACCAGTTGTTATGCTTGCCGGAGCCGTTCACGCCTTCAAAGGGCTTTTCATGGAGCAGACAGGTCAGACCGTGTCGCCCCGCCACCTTCTTCATGGTTTCCATCACAAGCTGGTTATGGTCAACCGCAATATTGGCCGTCTCGTAAATTGTCGCCAGCTCGTGCTGCGCCGGCGCCACCTCGTTGTGCTGAGTCTTGGAGGTAACGCCCAGCTTCCAGAGCTCTATGTTCAAATCCTTCATATAAGCGCCCACGCGCTCCCTGATGGTTCCGAAATAATGGTCTTCCATCTCCTGCCCCTTGGGCGCCGGCGCGCCGAACAGCGTCCGCCCCGCATAAATAAGGTCAGGTCTTTTTAAGTACTTTTCCCTGTCTATCAGAAAATACTCCTGCTCCGGCCCCACGCTGGGCTCCACCTTTTCCGCCCGGGCGCCCTTATTGTCAAAAAGCCTTGCAATACGAACCGCCTGCTGGCTGATAGCCTCCATGGAACGGAGCAGCGGCGTCTTTTTGTCCAGAGCCTCCCCGTTGTAAGAGCAGAACGCGGTGGGGATGCAGAGAATCACCCCGGTCGCGTCCTCCTTTAAAAAGGCCGGCGACGTGATGTCCCATGCCGTGTACCCTCTCGCCTCAAATGTGGCACGGAGCCCCCCTGAAGGAAAAGAAGACGCATCCGGTTCGCCCTTAATCAGTTCTCTCCCCGAAAAATCCATAATCATCTTCCCGCTCACGTCCGGGTGGGAAACAAAAGAATCGTGCTTTTCCGCCGTGATTCCGGTAAGCGGCTGAAACCAATGGGTATAGTGCGTCGCGCCGTTCTCCACCGCCCAGTCCTTCATCGCCTTTGCCACCACATCCGCGGCGGCCGGAGAAAGCTCGCCGCCCTTATCCATCACTCTAAGCACTTCCCTGTAAACCTCTCTTGGAAGCCGCTCCCGCATCGTCGAGCGTGTAAAAACCCTGCTGGCAAATATCTCTTCCACATTAATTTTTTCCATAATATTCCTCATCTCTGTTTAGACTTTCTTTCAACACCTAAAAGTACACGATATCCGCCAAAATTGCAATACCTGTTTTTCATTTTTTCTTTCAGCACATACCTAAGGCAGGCCCGCACCTGTACATGCAGACCTGCCTGAATTACTGCGTTTTCTTTTTCACTCTCAGCAAATCGAACTTCTCCCCCTGTTCGCTCAGCTTCACCCACAGCGCCTGCCTCGGATGCGGCGCGCTCTCCATCTCCTCACCCTCCTGCGTGGTAAGCGAAAGCACCCTTACCGCTATATTCCGCCCGTCCGGCTTCATAATCTCTATCTCGTCACCTGTGCAGAACTTGTTTTTCTGCTCGATTCGCACGCCCCGTTCCTTCGATACCTCCTCGATAATTCCAAGATAAACGTATTCGTTTACATAAGTGCTGCTGTCATAAATCTGCGTGTTTTCATCCGGCTTTCCGAAATAAAACCCCGTGGTGAACTGCCTGTGAACGCTCTTTGCTATTTCTTCCTTATACCAGTCCATATTCGCGCGGTATTTTTCTTCTGACTCCAGATAGTCGTCGATGGCCCTCCGGTAGGTTCTCGCAACCGCCGCCACATAAAGCGCCGTCTTCATCCTTCCTTCTATCTTAAAACTGTCGATTCCGGCGGCAATCAATTCCGGGATATGCTCTATCATACACAAATCCTTGGAGTTGAAAATATAGGTTCCCCTCTCATTTTCGCAGACCGGAAAGTACTCTCCGGGACGGCTTTCCTCCATCACCGCATACTTCCAGCGGCAAGGATGGGTACACGCCCCCTGATTGGCGTCTCTCCCCGCCAGAAAGCTGCTGAGCAGGCACCTCCCCGAATAGGAAATGCACATGGAGCCGTGGATAAAGCTCTCCATTTCCATGTCTGCCGGTATCTTCTCCCGGATTTCCCGGATTTCCTTAAGGGAAAGCTCCCGGGCGCAGACCACCCGCTTTGCCCCCAGCTCGTGCCAGAACCGGTAGGTCATATAATTGGTGTTGTTTGCCTGCGTGGAAATATGGATATCAATTTCCGGGCAGATTTTTTTAGCCAGCATAAACATTCCCGGGTCCGCGATAATCAACGCGTCCGGCGAAAGCTCCCTAAGCTCTTCAAAATATTTTTCGGCTCCTGCCAAATCCCCGTTATGCGCCAGAATGTTTGCCGTCACATGCACCCGCACGTTTCGGGCATGGGCAAACGCGATTCCCTCCTTCATATCCTCATGGGAAAAGTTTTTGGCTTTGGCGCGCAGGCCGAAAGTCTCTCCCCCTATGTATACGGCGTCCGCGCCGAACAGCACCGCCGTTTTTAAGACCTCCAGCGAACTGGCCGGTATCAATAACTCTGGTTTCTTCATATCCTGGTTCCGCTACAGCCCTTCCGGTACACCGTACGGGCTTTCGCTGTCCTCCTTACCACAATTTTTGAGCAGGCACATTCCATGCGAACTAACGTTCGCGAGTGCCTGCCGGGTGATAAGGCATCCTCCCACTCCGTGGGTCCCTCCTTACCACAAACCTTACCACAATTTCACGCTCACCGTCACGCCGTCTCCTATGGGAAGAATATCCGTCCGAAGCTGCTCATTGTGGGTCAGCTCGTAAAGGTACTCCCGCATCCGGCTGTGGATGGTGCGGTCCCTCCTTGTTACTGCAAAGCGGGATTCCATCACATCTCCGTCCTGCAGCACATTGTCGGAGAGCAAAAGTCCTCCTTTTCGAAGAAGCCGCAAAATATCGGGAAGAAAGTTGATGTACTGCCCCTTTGCCGCATCCATGAAAATAAAATCATAGGTCCCTGTAAGGCTTTGCAAAATTTCCGCCGCATCTCCCGCAAGAAGGGTGATGTCCTTTTCCTTCCCGGCTCTTTTAAAGTTCTCCAGGGCGACGGGAATTCTCTTTTCATACTTTTCTATGGTTGTAATCTTACAACCCTTCGGCCCATACTCGCTCATTAATAATGCAGAAAAACCAATCGCCGTTCCCACTTCCAGAATCTTCTCTGGCTTTTGGATGGCAAGAAAGAGCCTTAAAAGGCTCTGTACCTCCTGCCGTATGATTGGCACATTGGTTTTTAATGCAAACTGCTCCAGTTCGTTTAAAAAAGGTGTGTTTCCCGGGTCAAAGGAATTAATGAATACTTTAATTCGTTCTTCTGTAATCACTCTTTTTCCTCTTCCCCCTCCTCCTCGGCGGAGGTTGATAAAATCTCCAGCATCTGTTCCGCTTTCATATCCGTGCTTAAATCATAAATGCCCGGAAGAATTTTACCATGGTATGCCGAGAGTAATTCCTGCACAATAAACAGATTGGCGTCCTCAATCAGCCCCTTTTCCTCCAGCATCTTTGCAATATCCTTAATCGAGGCGTCCTCCGCAATACCTACCGTGATTGTCCTGCCGCCCGAAACGGACATTGGCTCGTCCGCAAACACCCGGTAACCGAAATCATACGCCTGTGTGGACGTGCGGAAAACAAAAACCACAACCGCCGCAAGAATCACTATTTTCACTATGGTTTCCAACATTGTGATTATTAAATATTTCACGTTCATGAAACTATCACACCTTTCCTCGAAACGGTAAAATGATTAAAGCTCCACCTCCATTATAATAGGAAGTATCATCGGCCGTCTCTTTGTCTTTCTCCATACAAATTCGCCTAAAGCATCCTTGATGGAACTCTTAAGTTTGCCCCAGTCGGAAATTCCTCTGCTAAGGCAGCCTTCCACCGCCTCGTTTACCACCGCCCGGGCCTCCTCCATCAGCTCATCGGATTCCCGGACATAGACGAAGCCTCTGGAAACAATATCCGGGCCGCTTACCAGCTCGTCCGTAGCGCTGCTTAACCCGAGAACCAC
The DNA here is from genome assembly GCA_910577275.1 of uncultured Lachnospiraceae bacterium. Taxonomy (GTDB): domain Bacteria; phylum Bacillota; class Clostridia; order Lachnospirales; family Lachnospiraceae; genus Suilimivivens. The sequence continues at coordinate 21,083 of CAJTMW010000003.1, read as the reverse complement.
AATCAAAATGCCGTCCTCAGCCAGATGCTGCCTGTCGCGAAGCACAATATTGCCCACATCACCTACGCCAAGCCCGTCCACCAGAATATCGCCTACCGGCACCTTTCCGGTAACCTGCGCCTTATCCTCCGTGAGCTCTAACACCTCGCCCGAATGCAGAATAAAAATATTTTCCTTTGCAATTCCAAGTTCTTCCACAATCTTGGCCTGCGCCTTTAAATGTTTGTACTCCCCGTGGATGGGAATCGCATACTTAGGGCGCACCAGTGAATAAATCAGCTTGATTTCCTCCTGACAGGCATGTCCTGAAACATGCACGTCCTGAAAAATAACATCGGCGCCCTTAAGGAGCAGCTCATTAATCACATTGGTTACCGCCTTTTCATTTCCCGGAATCGGGTGGGAGGAAAAAATAACCGTATCGCCGGGGCCTATGGAAATTTTTCTGTGGTTATCCTCCGCCATACGGCTCAGCGCCGCCATGCTTTCTCCCTGGCTTCCCGTCGTGATAATCACCGTCTTCTCATCAGGATAATTCTTTAACAGCTCCGTGTCAATCAATGTATTGTCGGGAATTTCCAGATATCCCAGGGTAGTGGCCGTCTCAATGATATTTACCATGCTGCGGCCTTCCACCACCACCTTACGGCCAAATTTGTAGGCGGAATTGATAATCTGCCGCACCCTGTCCACGTTTGAGGCAAAGGTTGCAATAATAATACGGGTATTTTTGTGTTCCTGGAAAATATTGTCAAAGGTTTTTCCGACCGTACGCTCCGAGGGCGTAAACCCTGTCCTCTCCGCGTTGGTGGAATCGCACATAAGCGCCAGAACGCCTTTTTTGCCGATTTCCGCAAAGCGCTGCAAATCAATGGCGTCGCCGAACACCGGCGTATAGTCCACCTTAAAGTCTCCCGTATTCACCACCACGCCCGCCGGAGAATAAATCGCCAGCGCCGCTGCGTCCACAATACTGTGGTTGGTTCTGATAAACTCTATGCGGAACTGCCCCAGATTAATAGACTGTCCGAATTTTACCACCTTGCGTCTGGTATTATTTGTCAGGTTGTGCTCCTTGAGCTTATTCTCGATAATCCCCATGGTAAGCTTGGTCGCATAAATAGGCACGTTGATATCGCGGAGCACATAAGGCAGCGCGCCTATGTGGTCTTCGTGCCCGTGAGTAATCACAAATCCCTTTACCTTCTCAATGTTGTTTTTCAGATAAGTTACATCCGGGATGACCAAATCAATTCCGAGCATGTCATCCTCCGGAAAAGAAAGACCGCAGTCTACAACAACAATACTGTCTTCGTATTCAAAGGCAGTAATGTTCATACCAATCTGCTCAAGACCCCCAAGGGGAATAACCTTAAGCCCCGAGCCGCTTCTCTGTTCAATTTTTTTCAAATAATATACCTCCGTATCTTTTATATTGTATGTTCCGGCATTTCCATCCCCGGCAACATTAAATTACTCCGGCCGCAAAATTTACGTGAGTTCAATGTCCTCAAGCAGGTTCTCGAACACGGCGGCTACCGCTTCCAGCTCCGTGTCATCCTCCACTGTCTCATAGACGCTTTCCCTTAAGCCCTGTGCTGAAACCTCTTTCAATATAAGGGCTTCCCCGTCTCCTTCCTGGGTATCCGTCACCAGAATGTACTGGTTTCCGCCCAGCTTCGTCTGTTCTAAAACATAAAACTCCACGCTCTCCTGTGTGTCCAGCGTAAATTTAATCTTTTCCACTTAAACTTCTCCCTGTTTATAATTCGCCTGCTTCTCTGTTTCAGAAGGTTCTTCCCGCTGCAAAGCCGCAGAAGAATCCTGCTGCGCGGTGTTCTTTCGCATATCAAGAAATCCCTGCAAAATAAGAACGGCAGCAATTTCATCTACATACTCCTTGCGGTTCTCCCGCCGTATACCGGCCTCCATCATGGCTTTATCCGCCGCCACCGTGGTCAGCCTCTCATCCCATGTATGTACCTTAAGTCCGCTCCGCCGCTCCAGTTTATCCTTAAATTCCAGAGTCTTCTCCACCCTTGGCCCAAGGGTGTCATTCATATTCTTCGGAAGCCCCAGGACGATTTCCTCTACCTGATATTCCTCAATCAAAGCTTCAATCCTCGCCAGAGTCTGGCGTTGTTTGTTTTCTTCTTTCCTTCTTATGATTTCTATTCCCTGGGCAGTAATAAGCAGCGGGTCGCTGACTGCCACCCCTACCGTCTTCGAACCGAAATCCAGACCCATTATCCGCATATTTTACACTTCCCGCCATGCCGCTTTCGAGGACATTGCCGCGCCGCATGACTTACTCTCCACTATCTCCAGTGATTATTCTTGATATACTCCGTCAAAAGCTCCTCAACCAGTTCGTCCCGCTCCACCTTCATGATAAGGCTCCGCGCGTTTTTATGACTGGTGATATATGTGGGGTCGCCGGACATAATATATCCCACTATCTGGTTTACAGGATTATAGCCTTTTTCTGTCAACGCCACATACACTTCTGTCAATATTTCCTTTACGCTCGTATTATCTGTTTCCACTCTGAAAAATTGCGTATTTCCTAAATCCTGCATAAAAAACACCCCTTCGAAACATTCGTTTGCTCTTATCTTACCCCATTTCTACGGAAAATTCAATGTATTTGCGGTTGAAACAATAAAATATCAGGGGTCAGAAAGCCTGTAAGCTCCCCCGAAAGTATTTGTCCCGAAAGATTTTTCCCTCCGGGAACCCCATAGCCGGCTGCCGCAGCCCCGTCCTTCGTGACCGCCGCGCGGATATATTCCCCGGTAAACCCCAGCAGACAATTCCGTCCGTCTATCACCTTTTCTTCCTCAAATAACACCTTTACTTCTTTATGTAAATATTTTTCCCTGTACTGCCTGGACATTTTTCTTTCCAGAGCCAGAAGCTCGTCGCTGCGCCGCGCCTTTATCTCCTCCGCAACCTGACCGTCCATGACCGCCGCCGGCGTCCCTTTTCTTTTTGAATACTTAAACACATGCATTTCATAGAACCCGACACTCTCAAGAAATCTCTTTGTCTGTTCAAACTCCTCTTCGGTTTCTCCGGGGAAGCCCGCAATCACATCCGTTGTAATCGCCGGCTCATCAAAGTATCTGCGCAGGATACCGACTTTTTCATAGTATTCCTCCGCGGAATACTTTCTATTCATTCTTTTCAGAACCGAATCGCACCCGCTCTGCAGGGAGAGATGGAAATGGGGACACAGCTTATTGCATTCTTTGAGCCCCGCCGCAAACGCCTCCGTGATAATTCGCGGCTCAAGCGAGCCTAAACGGATACGCTCGATTCCCTGAATTTTTTGTACTTCCTGTACCAAGGTCAGGAGCTTTCCTTTTGAAAAGTCATTCCCCTCCTTCATTCCGTAGGAGCTTAAGTGGATTCCGGTGAGAACCGCCTCACGGTATCCGTTCCCGGCAAGGGTCCTGACCTCGTCCAGAACATCTGAAAGCTCCCGGCTTCTGATTCGCCCTCTGGCATAGGGAATAATGCAATAGGAACAAAACTGGTTGCAGCCGTCCTGCACCTTGATAAACGCTCTTGTGTGCTCTGCCGTATGGGAAAGCTTCATATTTTCATACTCGCCCGTATGGTTGATGTCAATGACGGTCCGGCCTCCCAGGGTCTTATCGCAGACCCGGCCTTCGCTTTCCGCTTTTTCCCGGCAGGTTTCCCCTGACGCCTTTGCGGATTTTTCTCCCTCCGGCTGTCCGCCTGCCCTCGCCGCCAGATATTCCTCCAGTATGGAAACCAAATCCTTCTTTCTGTTGTTCCCGATGGCAAGGTCGATGCTCGTATCCTTAAGCGCGTCCTCCGCGCCTGTCTGGACATAGCAGCCCACGGCAACCACCACGGCCCCGGGGTTCCGCTTCTTTGCGCGGTGAAGCATCTGTCTGCTCTTTCTGTCGGCAATATTGGTCACCGTACAGGTATTTATGATATAAATATCGGCTTTTTCACTGAAAGGAACAATATTATACCCTTTTTCTTCCAATATTTGTTGCATATAGTCCATTTCATATCCATTTACTTTACAGCCAAGATTATGGAACGCTACACTTTTCATTTTGTTCTCCACTATTTTTGTGTCCTTTTGACATTGACTTTTTACTGTTATCCGATTACTATTATTGCAGAAGGTATGAAAAATCAAGGAGGTAACGACTATGAAAACAGTTCAGATTTCATTAAATTCAATTGACAAGGTAAAATCTTTTGTAAACGATATTACAAAATTTGATTATGACTTTGACCTGGTATCGGGAAGATACGTGATTGACGCTAAATCCATCATGGGCATCTTCAGCCTGGATTTATCCAAAGCAATCGACTTAAATATCCACGCAGAAGATAATCTTGACGAAGTAATGGAAGCGTTAAAGCCCTACTTAATCTGAGAAAGAACATAGCGAGCTGGCCGGCGGCCAGCTCATTTTTTATGCGCGAGCAATGAGCCAGGCGGGAGTGCTTGCACTCACATCTGGCGAATGCCGCGTTCAGCGAGCAGGGGAGAAGAAATTTCCCCTACTCGATTAATAAGCCGGCTATATGCGTGACAGCGTTCGTTTCCTCTGCGGCTTATCTTACAATTATCATTTCATCCGTATCTATTGCCTGTTTCACAAGCTCGTCTATTTTTTCGCCAAGATACTGTTCATGCCGTTTGATAATATTTAAATTGGGCTTCGTCACAGGATGCTTTGCCACAAATATTGTGCAGCAGTCCTCATAGGGAAGAATAGAGGTTTCATAGGTCCCTATTTTCTCGGACACCTCCACAATCTCCATCTTGTCAAACCCGATTAAAGGCCGGAACACCGGAAGCGTACACACTTCATTGGTCACGGCAAGCGACTGCACCGTCTGGGAAGCCACCTGCCCGATGCTTTCCCCGGTAATCAGCCCAAGGCAATCGTTCTCCTTCGCAATCATTTCCGCAATCCGCATCATATACCTGCGCATAATGATGGTCAGCTCCTCGTGAGGACACTTCTCATAAATATAAAGTTGGATATCCGTAAAATTAATCACATGAAGATACACCGGCCCCGCGTAACGGGACACAATCCTTGCCAAATCAATCACCTTCTGCCTGGCCCTGTCGCTGGTGTAAGGGGGCGCATGGAAATAAACCGCATCAATTTTCACACCGCGCTTTGCAATCATATATCCCGCCACCGGCGAATCGATTCCTCCCGATAAAAGAAGCATGGACTTCCCGTTGCTTCCCACGGGCATCCCTCCCGGTCCCGGTATTTCAATGGAATAGATGTATATCTTTTCCCGGATTTCCACATGCAGCATCACGTCCGGGTGATGCACGTCCACCTTAAGCTCTGGGAACGCGGACAGCAGTACGCTCCCTAATTCCATGCTCACCTCCATGGAATTCATGGGGTAATTCTTCCTTGCCCTTCTTGTCTGTACCTTAAAAGTAAAATGCCTGTCCGCATAATTTTTTTCGATATATTCGGTAACTGTCCCGGCCAGCCTTTCAAAGCCCTCGTCCGCCGTACTGACCACCGGGCAGATACCGGATATGCCGAAGACCGTCTTTAAGTTGTCCACCGTCTCGTCAAAATCAAATTCCGACAGCGCGTGTATGTAGATTCTGCCGTCCGTGCGGGTGACCTTGAACTCGCCCTCGCACCGCTTCAGCGCATATTTTATCTGACGGACCAGCGCCTCCTCAAACAGATACCTGTTTTTACCTTTCACGCCGATTTCCGCGTACTTAATTAAAAATGTAGTAAACATCCGTGCCTCTTTTCCGATTATCTCCGGGCAGCCGCCGAAAGCAGTCAGGCTTCTTCTCCCTGTTCCGGCTTTTGTTTCACAGTCCGGCGGCTTTCCCGATATTCTTTTTACTATCTTCTCGTGTATTTTCTGAGCATGGGAATTATATCATACATCGTCTGTAAAGTATAGTTGATTTCCTCCATAGTGGTAAATACGGAAAAGCTGAAACGTATCGTGGAGCCCAGCAAATCCCCGCCAATCCCCATAGCCTTAAGGGTCTCGGAGGGCTGCGGCTTCCTTGCGGCGCAGGCGCTTCCCGCAGAAACATAAATCTCTTTATCCTCCAGGGCATGGAGCAGAACCTCGCTGCGGACCCCCCTTATGGAAACGCTTACCACATGGGGCGCGCCTGTTTCGTCGGGACAGCCGTTTACCACTACATTGTCGATTTTCCGGACTCCCTCCACAAACGCTTTTTTCAGGCTGTACATCCTTTTTATTTCCTCGTCCAGATTACCGTAAACCATTTCAACAGCCTTTGCCAGTCCGGCAATGGCAGGTACGTTTTCCGTCCCTGAGCGGAGTCCGTTTTGCTGGCCGCCGCCAAACATAACCGGCCGGATTTTCACCTTTTCATCCACATACAAAAAGCCGCTTCCTTTCGGCCCGTGAATTTTATGTCCGCTGGCGGATAAAAGGTCTATCTTCAATTTCTTTGGATGGATTCTGAATTTCCCATACCCCTGCACCGCATCAACATGGAATAAAATTCTGGGATTCATTCCCTTTATCAGCGCGCCTGCCTGTTCAACCGGCTGCAGCGTACCCACTTCATTGTTTGTATGCATAATGGAGACCAGAATCGTCTCCCCTGTTATGGCGCGTTCCAGTTCCTCCAGGCGGACACATCCCCTCTTATCCACCGGAAGATATGTCACCCGAAAGCCCTCCTCCTCTAAATGCCTCATAGTCTGAAGCACCGCCGGATGTTCAATCTGCGTGGTAATCAGATGTCTGCCGCTACGGCAGTTTGCGTAGGCGCAGCCCCGAATCGCAAGATTGTCGGCTTCTGTTCCTCCCGATGTAAAAAATATTTCTTTTTCATTTACTTTTAAATTTCTGGCAATTACGTCCTTAGCGTAACGGATATATTGCTCTGCCTGAACGCCCTTTCTATGGAGACTTGAGGGGTTTCCGTAGTCTTCACACATAATCTGGGTCATCAGGGCAGCTACCTCGTCAAAGCATCTGGTGGTTGCCGAATTATCTAAATATACCTCCATAATTTCACTGGCCTTTCTGAACAGAGTATTCGTTCTTATCCTACTAATACTATATGATTATTGCTCCAAATGGTACATCAGGATAGACAGCACCGTTATCCCCGCCGTCTCTGTCCGCAATATCCGGCGTCCCAGTGTAATCGGCAATGCACCGGCTGCCATTGCACCGGCAACCTCCTTCTCCTCAAATCCTCCTTCGGGACCGATAAATACCGCCACATCCTCCCCCGGCTTCAGGCTTTTCATAACTGCCCTGGTTTTTTCCATGGTTGCGCCCTCCACGCCTGCAAGCTCGTACGGGATTAGCTTTACCGGAAGCTGACCGGCATAATTAAGCGCATCCCCAAAGCCGGTCACCTCACGCACCTTCGGGACAATCCCCCGTCTGCTCTGCTTGGCCGCCGCTTCCGCAATTCCCTGCCAGCGCTGAACCTTACCCGCCGCCTTTTTCCCGTCCAGCTTTACCACCGAGCGTTTGCAGGCAACCGGCACGATTTCATATACTCCAAGCTCCACAGCCTTCTGGATAATAAGCTCCATCTTATCCGCCTTTGGCAAACCCTGAAAAAGATATATTCTGGAGGGAAGCTCCAGACCTTCCTCTTTGATAAAACGCAGCCCGCAGACCACTTCCCCGTCCTTTATCTCCTCGATGCCGCAGCGGTATTCCTTTCCGTCTGTGCCGTTGCTCACGGAAATCTCCTCGCCCGGCCTCATACGAAGGACATTTTTTATATGGTTGACATCCTCGCCCGTAATCACGACTCTTTTTCCCTGAATCTGATTCGGCTCTACAAAAAAATGATTCATTTCCTCTCCTGCCGTGCCCTGCTCAAAGCCGGTTCCTCCTGAAAATCTAATGCTCCGGGTCAGTTCTTCCTCGCAATCACGCTGACCCATTCTCCCTGGTAATTTACTTCAAGAACCTCCAGCCCCGCTTCCTTTACCGCCTGCACCACCACATCTTCCTTGTCGTCAATGATGCCGGAAGTGATATAGATGCCGCCCCTTTTCAGCTGACGCACAATCACAGGCGTAAGCCCCGTCAGCACCTCCGCCAGAATATTGGCCGCCACAATGTCATAGCGCTCATATCCGACCTCGTCCTGAACTTCCTTATCCGTGATAATGTTGCCGATAATCAGGCGGAAGTCTTCATCCGCGATGCCATTTGCTTCCTTGTTTTCCCTGACCGCCTCAATGGCGCAGGGGTCAAGGTCTGTCCCCACCGCACTTTTTGCCCCGAACATCAAAGCAAGAATGGCCAGAATCCCGCTCCCGGTTCCCACATCCAAAAGCGCCGTTTCCTTTGTCACAAATCTGCGCAGCGCCCTGATGCAAAGCTGGGTGGTATCGTGCATTCCTGTCCCGAAAGCCGTTCCGGGGTCTATGTGCAGAACCATTTTTCCCTCTGTCTCAATCTTTTCCCACGAGGGAACCACCAGTACATCGTCTATCGTAAACTGATGAAAATACTGCTTCCAGTTGTTTATCCAGTCAATGTCCTCTGTTTCTTCAACGGCAACGGTTCCCTCTCCAATATCCATAAAAGCCCGCAGCTCCTCCAGCTCGGCTTCCACCTTTTCCAGAATTGCCTCCGCCGTGATATCCTCTCCGCCCAGGACAAGCAGCGGATAACTGCTCCCCTCCGCCGGCCCGCTCCCTTCCCTTTCCTCCACAAAAAAGCTGAGCCACGCGATTCCGTCGTCCTCCGGCCCGTCGGGAAGGATATCCACAAACATCTGCTCCTTTTCCCATGCGGTCAGCGGAACCTTGTCCTCAATCTGCGCCCCTTCCAGACCGATATCATAAAGCGTACTGATTATGATATCTTCTGCATCGGTCAGGGTTTTTATTTTAAACTTTGTCCATTTCATTGGGAATTCCTTTCCTTATCCTTGCACATCGGCGTCATACACTATATTATATAGATATACTATCACAGAAATAATTTTACTTCTATAAATAATTTAAGCAGTCTCAAAAACACATATTTTTACAGCCGGAGAAAGGATTGCAATAAAATGATACAGGATATTTACCCCAGAACCTACCACAATGAATACCACGACATTTCCCCTGCCGAAAACGATTTTGTTCTGGTTTTCCACAAAAACACCGTACTGGTACGCTTTCAGGAAGGCCGACTCAGATATCCCGCCTTCAAAGAGCTGGCGGACCTTTCTATTATCCCTTATTATCTCTTTTCCATTGATAATTATAAATACTTTCTGGCCGCTCTTCCCGTCAGCCGGCAGCATAGCGCAAACAGTCAAAGCGAAAATAACGATACTCCTGCAATCATGCTCCCCGGCTACGCCTACGAAAATGTGCGCATTTTCCGTACTGCCATGTCCAGGCACACCGCTTTCGCCGGAATTACCGCCCATCATCTTTATGGCTGGTATAATGTCAACCGGTATTGCGGACGCTGCGGGCAGCGGATGGCGCCCGACCATAAGGAGCGTATGCTTTATTGTCCCGAATGCCATAATATGGTCTACCCCCGCATTTCCCCCGCAGTTATCGTAGGAGTCTTAAACGGGGATAAAATATTAATGAGCAAATATGCCGGCAGAGCCTATACCAACTACGCCCTTATCGCCGGTTTTACGGAAATCGGCGAGAGCGCCGAACAGACCGTGGCGAGGGAAGTAATGGAGGAGGTTGGCTTAAGGGTAAAAAATATCCGCTATTATAAAAGCCAGCCCTGGGCCTTTTCCGGAAGCCTGCTGATGGGATTTTTCTGCGACCTTGACGGGGATGACAAAATTATTCTGGATAAAAATGAGCTGGCGGAAGCCGGATGGTTTCGCCGTAGTGAAATTGATTTGACAGACGACCATATAAGCCTCACTCGGGAAATGATTATGCAGTTCAAGGAAGGACAGCTTATATAGCCAAAGAGAGTCCGGTATGAAAAATCCCGGACTCTCTCAGTAAATATTTACCTTTCATTTTTTCCCTGGCGGCAGGAAGATTTTCGTATTACAATCTGCCCCGAAACAGCCACCTTTTCATAAGGGGCGTCAGGATGTCTGATTCTCCACAAAAAGCATTGTACCATCCGTTTTCCCAGCCACTTTGCGTCCACATTGACCGTGGTAAAAAAGGGCGACAACATATCTTCCTCATCATTGTCAAAGCCCGTTACCGCCACATCCTCCGGGACCCGGATGCCCTTTTTGCGGAACGCCTGGGTCAGATACTTGGCAATGGAATCATTGCCGCATACCACCGCCTCGGGAAGCGCCTCATACCCTTCCACTATCTTCTCAAAGGTCTCCGGGAAATAAAAGGTGCCGCTCTCCATATCAGGCATTACAATTGCAGGGTCAGGCGTTAGTCCGGCCTTCTTCATCGCATACAGATAACCGCTGTAACGGTCGTTCATCGATTCAAATAAACTGCTGCTTTCATTCAGAAAACCAATCCGCCTCATTCCCTGGCTGATAAGATGTTGGGTAAGCTGCATAACCGGATGAAAGCTTTCCATCTTCACCACGTCCCCCAGGGGTGCTTCCTCTTCGCCCTTATAGCTATCCAGCATATAAATCTGAATACCCATTGCTTTTATTTTATTAATATAATCCCGATTCAGCATCTTTACGCCAAAAACCGCCTGAATGCTTTCGTCAAGTCCAAGAGGAAGTTGGAGCCTCTCCTCCGCCTCGTCCGTCACCACAGCCACCTGTGTCTGGCACTGATTCCGGCAGGCCTCCTCCGATATCCCGCTGATAATCTTATCCCAATAAACCGCCATATCCGGCTTACGCAAAATCATAATATGGTAAGTGGCGTTTTCATCGGGTTCCGTATCCCTTCCTGTGGAATATACCCCCGGATACCCCGCCCGCTCGGCATATCTTAAAATCATTTCCCGTGTCTGCGGCGCTACCGTCTCATTCCCCTTCAGGGCCATAGATACCGTATTTCTGGAAAATCCCAGCTCTCTTGCCATACTTTGAATTGTTACTTTTCCCATGTTAAATATTAAACCAATCTCCATATCCAAGGGCAATCAGATTGTCCCTGCTGATTTTTAAACTCTCAAACTGGTCGCGTCCGTATGTATCATCCTGCTCAATCAGGAAATACTCGCTGCCGCCGGCCAGTCCGGCTTCAATACATTCCTTGATGGGAAGACTTCCCTCGCCAACCTCGGCAAACTGTATCACATTGGCAAAGGTCTGCATGAAGTCCGCTCCCTCTGTCAGCTTCATCTCGGTAACGCGGTAATCCTTTAAGTGAAGCAGGCGGATACGTCCGGCATACTTCTTAATAAATTCAACAGGATTTTCCCCGCCTCTCTGAATCCAGTGAATATCGAGCTCAAAGCCCATCCGCTTCGTGGTATCCTTGATGATATCGAGCAGATACTCGCCGTCGTATTTCACAAATTCAAGATGATGGTTATGGTAATATAAATCAATGCCGTGTTCTTCCAGCCTTTCCGCCATCTCGTCCGCGCGCTTCACGAAATCAATAATTTTCTCCCTGCTTCCCATACAGTTCATGGGCATCATGCCGATACGCAGCATGTTGCAGTCCAGAGCCTTGCAATCCGCAACAATCTTGTCAAAATCGCTTACCAGGAATTCTCCCGGCATTCCCGGCATCATAGGCTCCAAAGCCGCCGTGCATGCAGCCACCTTGATACCAAACTCGTCGCAGGCTTTTTTCATGCCCGCCACGTTCTCGGGCGTCATGGGAATCTGACTGATTTCCACACAGTGGTATCCCAGCTCCGCACAGGCTTTCAATGTGCCGTACGCTCCCAGTTCCGCTATTTTATTTTTGATTGTACTCATCTGAATACCAATAAGTCCTTTTTCCATTCCTGTTCTCCTATTCCAGTTCCGCAGCCAGGCTCCGGCACACCTTTTATCTGGAACAATTTCCGGCCGCTTACGTCCGTAAATCGTTCCGTGCGCCTACGCCTGTCTGCTGTTTTCAGTTCCGCTACAGCCCTTCCAGCACACCTTGGTCTGGAACAATTTCCGGCCGCTTTTACGTCCGTAAATCGTTCCGTGCGCTGTACGGGCTTTCGCTGTTTCCAGTTCCGCTGAATTTATATTGCAACTTTCTTTCCTGTCCGGCTGGATTCGAGGATTCCGTCTATCAGACGTATGCTCATCACAGCGTCCTTCACATGAACGTAATCCCGTCCGCCCGTCTCTATTTCCTTATAAAATCTGGCGATAAGCTTTCCGTGGCTTGCTCCGTAATAGAACTTCGTGCCCGGGAGCCTCTCGTCCTCCACAAGCCGTTCCCGGTTCCCCTCTGCGTCAATGCGGTAAAGCACATTGTCAACGATGGCAAAGTCCGCCTTTTCCATCTGAACGGAAATCTGAACGCTTTCATTCTTATAATTGGCATTGGTCGCCATAAACAGACCGCGGGCGCCGTTTTCGTAGGTAAGGCTCGCCGCCACTGTATCCTCCACCTCAATACCGTAATCCAGTATCTGAGAGACGGAAGCCTTTATCTCTGCAATGGGGCCTCCCAAATGGTAAAGCAAATCCAGCGTATGGACAGACTGGTTAATCATACAGCCTCCCCCTGCCGTCTCCAGCTTTCCCCGCCAGGGCTTCACATCATAATAGGATTTCTCCCTCGCCCAGGGCACGATTCCTCTGGTTCCCGTCACCTTGCCGTACTTACCGCTGTCAATAAAGCCCTTAAGCATCTCCACAGACTCGTTGAAACGGTTCTGAAGACAGATTCCCATATGGATTTCAGGATGTGCGGCCTCAAAAGCCGCAAACTCCTCCGCCTCCTTTGTGTTCATTGCCACAGGCTTTTCACAGAATACATGAACGCCCATTTCGGCCGCTTCACAGGATACCGGAACATGCAGATAATGGGGAAGACAGATATGTACTGCATCCGGCTTCTCGCGCTCTATCATTTCCCTGAAATCCGTGTAAAAGGGAACATTCTCCGGCGCCCTTTCCCTTGCCGCCTCGTCGATATCGCAGACCGCCGCCAGAACGATTTCAGGATTCTGGCGGATTGCCCCGATATGAATGCCCGAGATATCTCCCAGGCCGATAATTGCCGCTTTTTTCATCTTTATACCTCATCCATATCGCAGATAATGACTGCGAAATTGTTTTCACTTATCCTGCCCGAGCGGCAGACGCCTCTTTGCAAAGCATTTCTCAGCGGGTAGGGAACTTCCCTTCTTCCGCAATCTTCTTGTTTAATTCTGCCAGATACACATCCTCGTCCACCGGATTATCCACTTCCTTACCAAGCCAGGAGGAAAGCAGAATGGCATTTGCCAGGTTCACGCCGTTAATCCCGTCGGAGCCGGGAGCAAGAAGTTCTTCGCCCTTTAAAATATGTAATGCGAAGTTCTCCATAACCGTTGTGTGCTGCAGTCCCCAGCCGTCCGTATTTTCAAATTCTTCCACTGTGTATAAATCATTCGCCCCCGCAGAATTTCCGCTGGTCAGCCGTGAAAGCTCTCCCATGCTCAAGGATGCATTGAGCTCGTCCTCATCCTTTTTCAGACGGTAAACCGTAGCCTTTGCGCTGCCGTCAACCACAATCTTACCGCCCTTCAAGTCAATTTCCAGACGGTCCGTGCCGATGGGGTCATGGGTACAGGTGATAAAGCTTCCCGTTGCGCCGTTAGGATATTCTGTTACAACGGTTACGTCGTTTTCTACCACAATATCTCTGTGGCAGCCATACAGGCACTTTGCATATACCTTGCTGGGCACGCCGCAAATCCATTGCCACAGGTCAAGCTGATGAGGCGCCTGATTCACGAGAACGCCGCCGCCTTCTCCTCCCCAGGTAGCGCGCCACGCGCTCTGCCTGTAATAGCTGTCAGGACGCCACCAGGAATTGATAATCCAGCTGGTACGCCGAAGCTCGCCAAGCTCGCCGGAAGCAACGATTTCTTTTATCTTCTGATAAAGCTTGTTGGTTCTCTGATTGAACATAATCCCAAACGCCACATCGGGATGGGCTGCCGCGCATTCATTCATCTCGCGAACCGCTTTTGCATAAACTCCGGCAGGCTTTTCAACGAGAACGTTCATGCCGTGCTCCAGACAGTAAATTGCAATTTCCGTGTGCAGATAATGAGGAACCGTCGTGATAACCGCATCCACGTCGCCGGAATTCACCATTTCTTTCCAATCCTTATAAAAAGGATATTCAGGATACTTTTCCCTGCACATTGCTTCCTTTTCCGGGTCAATGTCGCACAATGCCCCTAAAGCGCAATGAGGCGGGCACTCCGGCGCGGGCATACCAAACATTCCGCCCTTTCCCGTCAGAAAGCCTGCATACGCGCCCCCCTGCGCACCAATACCGATTAAGCCATAACGTACTTTTTCCATTTGAATTCTCCTTCTCTTTTTTCATTTTATATAGGATAACAGCTAACGCTGATATCAGCCATGTTAAAAGCTTTTTAATTATGAATAAACCGCCTTTATTTCGTCTAAAATCCCGCACAGCGCCTTATACTGCATGGTATAGCCCTCGGCCCCGTCCTTTGCCTTGTTCTCCTTTATGACATTTTCCGCCGCCGTCGTTTCCAGTGAAGCCAGCGAGTCGAACAATACCAGATGAGGTTCCAGGGTCAGGAAGCCTTCATAGCCTTCCTTAATAATCGCCCGCTCAAGGAGCTCCTTGATTTTGCCCTCTCCGGTTCCGCATACCACGTTTTCTTTGTCCGTTGAGACTGCATCCTTGATGTGGATATATTCGATATAAGGCCGCAGCATATCCCAGCACTTTTCCGTGTCTTCCCCGCACTGAACAAAGTTTGCGAAGTCAAAGGCTGCCTGGAAATGCCCGTCTTTCAGGGCTTCAAACAATACCTTGCACCGCTCGCCTGTATCGCCGTAAATTTCCTTTTCATTTTCATGGAGAAGTATCACATCATAAGGTCTGGCAATTTCCAGAAACTGATTCAGTTTGCCAATTACCTTTTCCCGGTAATCCTCCGGGTCTTTTCCCTCCGGTATAAAAAAGCTGAACATCCGTATGTACCTGCACCCCAACAGTTTACAGATTTTACACAGCTCCTTTAACTGCTCCTTCTGCTTCCCGAAGCCCTCCTCGTCTTCTATGCCGACTTTTCCAATGGGAGAGCCGAGCGAGGATACCTTTACCTGATATTCCGCAAGCTTTGGCAGAAGCTTTTCTTCCACCTCTGAAACCGTGTAGTCCGCAATTCCTTTTCCGTCGGCGGCTCTCAGTGAAATGTAATGCATCCCCAACCCGGTAACCGTTTTAAGCTGCGTAACAAAATCAGCGCTGATTTCGTCCGCAAAACCGGAAATTTTAATTTTTGCCTCCATTTACCTTCTTACCTTCCCTTCCGCACCCGAAGCGGTATTTGCATGCCGCAAATAACAATCCGGCATCTGCTTTGGCTGCCAATTTATATATGTAAGGATTATTATACTATAATCTAAAGGAAAAAACAGGTACAATATTTATTTTTTATAGAAATTTACAGATTCTTTCGAAACTAATTGTTGAATATCAACAATATTTCATATAAAATCAGTATAAAATATTGGGGAGGGATTTGCCATGATTCAATACAGAAAAATAGAACCTGATGAAATTAACCGCGCATTATTTAAGGATTTCATCCGCCGTCAGGTTGTCACCGGATGCTGGCGCCATGAGGCCGGCGCATGGGTAATTAAAGACGACCCCTTTATTGACGACTGGAGCGAAGAAGACTACCGGGTATTAATTGACTGTTTAAGGCGCACTCTGCTTGAAGGGGGCTTTGTTTTCGGCGCTTTTTCGGACGGATGCCTGAAAGGCTTTGCCGCCGTAACATCCGGCCTGTTTGGCGGTGAAAACAGGTACCTTGATTTGGCGTCCATTCACGTCTCCGAGGATATGCGGGGACAGGGCGCAGGAAAAGCGCTCTTTCTGGCGGCAAAGGACTGGGCTCGGCAAAACGGCGCAAAAAAGCTCTATATCTCCGCTCATTCCGCCGTGGAAAGCCAGGCCTTCTATAAGGCTATGGGCTGTGTAGAGGCCGCATGGTATCATCAGGGACATGTGGCAGAGGAGCCTTATGACTGCCAGTTGGAATGTGCGCTGTAGCTTTACGCCATTTTAAATCTGAATTTAACCACAACGGGAAATATATTTTTCATCACGGATAATTGCCTCCCCTGCGCCTATTAATATAAACACTACGGGCGTACATACAATTTGCTGATAACAAAAAAAATTATGCCCCATATAACACATAATGGAAATCGATATTGCCATCAACTCTGGATGTTCTTTTGATTTCCCGAAAAATCTGCATACCGCTGAAATAAAGATTCCCATATATGAAAAAAAACCTGCAACTCCCATATTCACAAGGGTATTCAGCCATTCATTATGGGCACAGGCCAGCATACCTCCCCCACCCCATTTTTCTGTCAATTCTTCATTAAAAAAATTCTGGACAAATAAAGAAAAACCATCCGGCCCACACCCTAAAAGCTTGCGCACAATATCTCCTTTGAAAAAAGCTTTAATCGCAATTGTCCATGAAAAGCCTCGATTATTTCCCCAATACTCATCAAATAAAAGGTAATTGCTACTACTACTCATATTCTCTGGAAGCCTGCCTAATGTATTTAGAGTAATATATATTACTGTAATAATCACTGCAGCAACTACCATTCCTGATAACCCTGTTCTTATTTTTTTTATCCTGTTAATATCCAACCATCTTTCATTTTCCGATTTTCTAAAACAAACATAAAATAGAATAATAACAAGTAAAAAAAATCTGGTTACTTTCCCTTGGGTGAAAAATAACGATAATCTATCTGGCAAAATTACTCTTTCTGTAAATATTTTCTGTAAAATACCTGTAAGCTGAAAGCTTGTAAAGCATATAATAAGCATCTCCAAAAAACGCCGGAATTGCTTTTTTGATTCCAGAGAAATATAAAACATTACCCAAAGCAAAATCCCCAAAGCAATAAATATGCTGTCACAATTTTGCGTCACAGATGCCATAAACCCAACTACTATAAATGCCCCTCCCAGAATCCGCACATAGACATTGTCATAAAACCAGAATACAAATACCCCCAACGGAATTATAAGTGCCACATAGCTTGAAAACCATGTCACCTGTCCTATGGTTGACAAAAAATTAGCAATATATTTTTCCTCTAGTCCTACATATAAGCCAAGAGGGTCTATACCATATCGCATCAGGACTGCAAGCAGACACACAAAAAAGGCAGCTGTAAAATAGCAGAGAACAGCAGTTGTTTCCCGCCTCCAATAGCGTGATACAAAATAGTAAATCAATAAAAAGCACAGCTGTGCAATTACCCCCATATACCACCCGCTATATCCCCATATTATCTGCTCTTTATAAGGAGAGCACAATGATGACAGCAAAACAGAAATAAAATACGCCAGCATAAAGCCATCAACAGTAGAAATATTCCATCCCTTATAACCTATAAATCCATCTCTGTGTATTTTTACTATTGTCGTAAAAAACGATACGGACGCCCAAATAGTTCCCACTCCCAAAGTCAGAATTAAAAAAAATTTCCATTTGGCATATCCAATATCATAATATTTATTTTGATAATATAAAGGATAAACCACCATTATTAAAAACACATATACTGCCACTGTTTCCTGCAATATATGCCTTTTCCACTTTATACTATCATCTTTCATAACTGAACTTCATCTCCATTTTTATTAACATTATTGCAAAAAGCATGCTTCGTATATATGGAAAACGGGCTGCCTTAAAAACAGCAGCCCGCAAATTTTCACACTTGGCTTTCAAACTTCAACCCTAATATTTACTGTACTTCAACAAATGCTGTCACTCCCAAAGAGGTCATATCTACCACGACATGGTCCTCTCTAACTTCTGCTACGCTCAGGCTCACCCATTGCTTATCAACATACTGATACACCTGAATTTTCTGCTCTGCTGTCACACCAGGCATATAAAAGTTTACAGTAGCGGTTTCAAAAATGGCCGTTGTTTTAGGGTCAACCACATTCAATACCTTACCGCTCACAGTAGCTGCCTGCGCTTTTGCCAAATCAACATATGCAGGCAAAGGCTTCTGGATTGAAAAGCTGACATTACTGGTTTTTCCATCAAGAACAACGCCTCCTCCCTGACCTACAGGTGTAACCTCGTCAAGTCCCGGAAGTTCCATAACAGAATTACTGATATACTCGCCAATGCTCTTTCCTTCGCTTTCAGCTCCAATCCATGCCGCATAAGGAATTCCAGTTGCTGCAATTTCAAGTGCATGAGCTTCTGCCGCTCTGGCTATTTCGGCTTCGCGTCCATCCATAATTTCGCGCCCGTCAGTCTCTTCCACAATCTCATTTCCTGATACAGATTCCTTAATTTCCGCCGCAGATACTACCATACATGCGGAAACTGTCATAATACTTGCTGCAATCAATGCTAAAAGTCTTTTCATTTTCATCGTTAAAATACCCTCCTTAAACCAAATCCCAAAGTGCGAAAAATATTTTTCCAAATCTGCTTGTATTATACCCCCCCAGGACTTTCCGCAAGAAGATTATGAAAAACTTTCTAATTTTATCTGCCAAAAGAATGTGCAATCACCCTCTCATGTCCTTTTATCTACGTCAAAAGGCAGCAGCAGCCATTCTCTTTATACACAGCCTGCAATGCCATAAATGCCACCGCAATTCATCACTCAAAACCTGCCGTATAACTACCGTATAAAATTCGTCCTCTCAAAGGGCTCCTTCTCCGGCACGCCGTATTTCTCTTTTCCAAGGGCAATACTTTTCATCAGAAACGCCATATTACCTGCAAGCGTCCGCATCATCTGCAGACCTTCCGCGTCCTCATTTGCCTCCCCGGGCTGCGCACCGTGAATCCCGTTCCAGTACTGACCGGAGGCAATAGGCATTCCCGAAATCCCGAAAAACTTATTTAATTCATCATAGGTAGCCGTAAGTCCGCCCCGCCTTGCAGCCGCAACCGCCGCGCCAACCTTCATAGTCTTGTCAAAATGCGTGCTGTAGAAAAGTCTTGTAAGGAACGCCACCAGCGTGGCATTGGCAGAAGCATAATAAACCGGACTGCCCACCACAAGCCCGTCGCAGGCCTCAAACTTTGCCGCCGCTTCATTTACCGCATCGTCAAACACACATTTCCCCGTCTGCGCACACCTCCTGCAGCCGATACACCCGCGGATATCCTTATTCCCGATATGCAGAACCTCCGTCTCAATCCCTTCCGCCGCAAAAACCTTCTCCATCTCTCCAAGCGCAATCGCCGTATTCCCTTTCGGATTCGGACTCCCGTTAATCATCAACACCTTCATATTCCAACGCCTCCATTCTCAATCATTTACAAAACATCCGTTTCCACTTTCTACCATATAAATTATAAATGAAAAACATTACATGTACAATTAAATTTCACTCAACATTAATAATCTATCAAGGGCAGGATGACAGCAAAGCATGAAACGTTTTGTCAAGTGCTTTTTTGAGTTATTGACGCAAGCCCTTGTTAGTGCGGCGGGAAACGGGGCGCCAAATGCGCCTGTGGGCGTTTAGAAGCCGTTTTCGGCGGCGAAATGGCAACGGCAAAAATCCAGACGGTCAAGGGACGTAGAACGGGAATCGCTTTTCGTAATTGGGTATGGTATAATTTTCTCCAGTACAAACCGATAAATCGGGATTTGAGAAGGTGAAAAGAAATGCTTCAGTTGGAGAAATTCGAGAAACAGTATGTCAAAGATTTAGTCAAGATACTCAATACGGATGATGTTTTAAAAGAAAGATTATGCCCATCTGTTGTAGACAAAATAACAGAGGATGAATTTTGGATAAAAACAAATGATTGGATAACCAAAAGGAACTCAAAATACTTTGTTATTTTGATAAATGGGGCTGTGTGTGGCACAATTTCTCTAAGCAAAGTTAGAAATGGAGTGTTCAATTGTGGATATTGGTTAGCAAGTCCGTATTGGGGACAGCATTGGGGAACGCAGGCATTTAATATGGTTTTGGCCGAAGCCAGAAGACATGGAATACATATTTTACATGGGCATATACCTATAAATAATATAGTTTCTTATAATATTTGGCGTAATGAAAAAGCCTCTTTTGAAAAAAAAGGCAATCAATATATTGCTACATTAACTTTATAATATAATTGAAAAATTGGTTATAGGACTTATTCCAATTTATAGCCGAGTCCGCCATGCACCTCAATTCCGCTGACGCTCTATCTCGGTCACGGGCTTTGCCCTATGAAAAAGTGTAAAACCAAATTCCAGTTTATCGGTCTAATAAAAGTCCAAAACAGGGCGGTGGTGACAAGTGTTGACTATCCCGCCACCCTTTCTTTTATCGCTCCATATCCTGCTTTCTGTGGGGCTGTTGTTCCCGCTGTTCCTGCCGCAAGATACTGTAAACACTCTTTCTGATTTTCTCCGCTTCTTTCACTTCCTCTTTCAATGCAAGATACCGCTGATTGAGCGTTTTCCTCTCGGCGGTCAGCCTAGTGTATTCTTCTTTCCATGCCTTTGTCGGGATTGTGGTCTTGCCGTTCATCACACCTTTGAGATAATCTTTCGCCGTTGTGAATAGGATTTGCTCGGCTTCGGTCAGCGGCTTCTTTCCCTTACACTTGAAATAAATGTCGGCTTGCTCTAAGTGCTTTTTCAGAGTGCCTAACCGCCGTTCAACGGGTTTCAGTTTCCCTTGAATATCCAGTTGTTCCCCTATCATGGACTTGAATTTTTCATCAAGCCCCGCCATATCCATGATGTTGTTGGTTTGCAGGAAGTTCAGCATTTTTGCCGCGTCTTTGAGGTTATAGAGGGATTGGGAATATCCCGGTTTTCCCGTCTGTACCTTGCGTGACAGTATGCCTTGAATATAGTCGGCAAGGGTGGGCGGCTCGGTGTTCTCGGCTTCTTCCTTTAACCAGTTTTGCAGTTTGGAGATACGCGCCTTTAACTGCCGTAACTTCTGGTTAGTCACTTCGATTTC
>CAJTMW010000002.1:256306-394048 GCA_910577275.1 uncultured Lachnospiraceae bacterium | reverse complement strand
GTTCATCCTGAGCCAGGATCAAACTCTCAATAATTGTTTCCTTCCGAAAACCCTTACCTCAAGCCCTCACTCCACTCAAGGACGCCCTCTTCTGGCTTTCCTTTTTGTTTCCGTGTTCACTGTTGCTTTCTCTGCTTTTTGGTTCGTATTCTCTTCGCTTTTCTCTGAATAATTCTCTCTTCTTGAATTTTCAGGGTCGCATTGCTGTTTTGTTGTCAAGGTGCTTCTTTTATCTTCTGTTGCCTGTTATCTCCAGCAACGAAGATTACTATATCATGCCAATCTCATAATGTCAACACTAAAATTAAAAAAATTGTAGAAATTTTCCAAACACTTTTAAAACACCGGAAATGCCTGTAAAATAAGCATTTCCGGTGTCACTAAAACATTTTAGCACTTTAATCCAATGAAATTGTAGCAGTATTTTCTACATTTTTCATCATAAGCTCTAAAGATGAGATATTTCCTGATTCCGCTTCCGGCACTTCACAGACCAGAACCAGCTCCGTCTCTTCGTCCGGCGCCAACGTTCCCTTATAATATGCCAAATCATTTAACAGCATTGTGGTCAGCGCGTTTGTCTGCTTCCCGTCCACCACAATTTTAAATCTGGTGTCGCTTTTTGCAATATCCAGCTCTGTCTCCGCCCCGGACACATTCTTAACCTGGAAATTCAGAACCAGAAGCTTATTCCCTTCCGTTGCATTCATAATAAAAAACAACTCTTCTCCCTGTTCGGGATAAGTGTCACAGACCTCGTTTCCGGCATAGGTGATTTCCACCGAATCCAGCCCCAGAAATTTTTGTACAGAAATATTCTGGCTCACCGCTTCGCCGGTATTGTCAATAATTGTCACTTCGGAATCCGGCTTTAAGGTAGATTCCTCCTCGGGCTTATCCTCTGTTTCCCCGGCAGTATCCTCAACTGCGGGCACAGCCGTGTCATCAGCCAGTTCCTGCTCCAAAGTAAGCTCAATCAATTTCCTTTCATAATACTTATCATACTTAAGCAAAGTATTTGCCGCATATTCCACCACCAGTTCCTGCTCCGCTTCGGTCATCTCCGGTATGGTATTCCCGCAGCCCGTCATAACTACCGCAATTAAAGCTGCCGCGATTCCGCCTGTCAATTTTTTCCTCATTTCCGTCCCCATGCCTTTCATAAATTTTATAATTTATTTTTCCCAATCTTCATCTGCTGCCTGCCCCTGCTTTACGCCGCCCGTCTCTTCCTTCTGCCGCTCCGTGTTTTTTTCCAGCCGGACATATATAAAAGAAATCAGCAGCGCTATAATGCCTACCACCAGAAATACCAGCACTCTGTACATGATTTCCACTTCTCTGAAATCATACAGCACAAGCTTAAGGCAAACAAAAGCCGCCATC
Source organism: uncultured Lachnospiraceae bacterium (assembly GCA_910577275.1). GTDB lineage: Bacteria > Bacillota > Clostridia > Lachnospirales > Lachnospiraceae > Suilimivivens. Next base: position 392,662 of record CAJTMW010000002.1, on the reverse strand, counting down.
GTCAGACCGCAGACCCGTTCCGCCCTGCTGCGGATTTTAAAACCGATTCCCACACAGCCAAGGGCAATCACCATCAGAAGGATACTTATAATCACAGGCGATTCATAATGCCCCGTCAGGGAAAACCATGTTAAAAATCCAGCCAGAACCAAATATTTTCCACGAATCCCCATCCCGTACCTGGCGCGGAAAATCACAAGAATCGACACGGCTCCAAGCACCATCATGACAGAGCTGAAGATACTGCTTTTGCAAAACCAGACGCCGAGATAATAAAACGTCATAATTATCACATTGATAATATTGTAGCCAAGCTGCTCTTTCCGGCCCGTCCAGGGCAAATGGTTGAACAGTAAAAACAACAGCAACAAACCCCCGACGCTCACCAGATAATACCACCCGCTATCCAGTCCAAACCTGATTTGCAGGTACTTCTGATATCCGGCAGTCCATATCGCCAAAAGGCTTAAAGTGGTCGCCAGTTCATGAAAAATATGCATATATCTTATCCGTACCGCCGACAAAACCAGCGCTACAGCCAGCACCCAGCAATACCAGCCGTTCGCAAGCCGAAGTCCAAGAATTCCCGCCCATATGGTTACAAGGCAGTCAAGCACAATGTTTTCCTTATAGGAAGACGCCAGTTTGACAACAAGAAAAGCTCCCAGGCCGGACAGGAGGATTTCCAGAGGATATTCGGAAAACGAGCCGGACAAAAGCACCGTGGCAGCCGCATAATACAACTGCACCCACCTTTTACCGTCTGATTTTTCCCAAAGAAAAAATGTAACCAGACACAATACAAGTATCAGCGACTCTACCGTCAGATGCAGGAACAACGCCGTATCCGGCTCTGACACTTCCGGGCTGAAATGTTCGATGAAAAAGAGCAGGATGAGAAAAACCGCATTTCCGATACAGCATGCCGGAAAAACAGACTCCGCCTTACCCGCACACTCCTTCAGGCTGAGTATATTAACCAGCAGAAAAGAAGTGATTACATAAAAAATAAGATAAAGGGAATGGATTTCCTCCGACAGCGCAATTCCGGTAAACATTGACGTGCCAAGTACCAGAATCAATATATGCATCACATTGATAAAATTCCGGTTTTTCTGATTTTGAAAAAACAAACTGATTCCGTTGACAACAAACAGCATTCCGGCAATTACCAGAAAATTCAACTCCGTCCCGAATTCCCGCATGGAGAAAAAACAGACGTAACAGCTCGCCAGACTGATAATCCGCAGTACCGCCGACTCCTTCTTTCTGCTTACAAATATGATGCCGAGCGCAATCAGCATCGTCACCGCCATCGTCCCTATTCCGCCCCAGAAATAAAAACCCGTGATTGCAAAAGCAGCCAATACAAATATTGCGCCGATAATACTGAAAACGTGCATCCCGATTTTAAACTCAATTGTGTTCTTCTGTGGCTGACTTTCCCCGAAAACGTCCCGGGACGCCGAAGGTATCTTCTCATTTCCCGGAACAGGCGGCGGGCTGATTATGTCCGCCGGCGGGACTGCCGCTGCGCTTTTTGCCTGCGCCATTTTCTGCCTGTATCTGTTATAGCTTCTCTGCGCTTCCTGCTCCACCTGTGCCGGCGAAGCTTTTCCGCTCTCCAAATCCCTTTGCATCTGCTCTAAATACTTATTGTAGTATTCATCCTCCGATATGCTCAACAGATATGCAAGCCTCGACCCGACTCTTTCCTTCTGCTCCAAAAACATGGCTTCCTGGCGGAGCATCCTTGCCTGGTCCGGATTATTTATATTTTGATTATTTTCCTGATTCCATCCGCTCATTTTTTACATTTTCCAATTCAAACCAAAATTCCACACCGTTATCATAATTGATGACTCCATACGCCTGATTCATAGCCTCCATCGTTGCCTTCACGATAGAAAGACCCACTCCGCTTCCTCCATACTGCCTTGTTCTGGCTTTATCAACCTTATAAAATTTTTCCCAGATATGGGGGATGCTTTCGTCCGGTATGGGATTGCCTGTATTAAAAACCGAGACTCTGACATTGTCATCTCCTGGAGTTAATTTTACATCAATTACCCGGTTTCCTGCAACATGATTTATTGCATTACTGAAATAATTGCCGAAAACCTCCTCTATCATAAACTCGTCAGCCCAGACATAAGTCGGAGGATACTCCTCCATCTGCACTTTAATTTCCTTTTGTCTGCACAAAATCGCCGCGGACTGCAGATAATTGCGAATCAGCGCCATAATGTCAAATCTCTCCATGGTAACTGCATTATTCCCGAATTCGAGCTGATTTAAGGTGAGAAGCTTCTTCACCATATGATTCATTTTGGACGCTTCATCCATAATGACTTCGCAGTAGAATTCCCGGCTCTCCGCATCGTCGTTAATTCCCTCCTTCAGCCCCTCCGCATAGCCCTGAATTAATGCGATGGGAGTTTTCAGCTCATGGGACACATTGGACAGGAAATCCTTCCGCATCTCATCCACTTCATTTTTTCTTTCAATATCCCTTTTTAATTCATTGTTAGCGCTCTTGAGCTCAGATATCGTTGACTCCAACGCCTCTGAAAGTTCGTTGATATTCTGTCCTAAAAGTGAAATTTCCGTCCTGCTGTTCCCCGTATATTTGGCGTCAAAGTCCAGATGCTTCATCCGCTCCGATATCCGGGTAAGCTCCATAATCGGCTCCGTTATTTTGCGGGAAACCAGAAGGATAATCAGCGCGGAAAATATCGCCGCGCCTATTCCCACATAAGCAAGAAAACGGTTGGCAAGGGCCACGCTCTCCCGGATGCTTTCCAAAGGGCTTCGAAACAAAAATAAATTTCCGTTATCCAGAACGCCCCACATGTCCACATACTCATACCGGGTCCTCATATCCAGCTCGATATACATCTCGTAATTTTCTTCTTTCGCCAGAACTCTGTCATACTGTGCTTCATTTTTTTTGAACAGATAATCCAGAAGCTGCCTGCTGAGCATCTCATAGTCATTTACGGACGTCTTAATGGTTCTTGTCTGAGTATCCAAAACAATAATATTGATATTGTTTTTTCCGCAGATTTGCTGAAACTCAATATCAAAATCCTCCGCATTAATGGTTCCCTCATTTGACGCTTCATTTATGATATCGTAGGCGCTGAGCATTGCCTTCTTTTTATTATTCAGATAATACTTCTCTAAAAAAGTGTTGTTTATGAACCAGCACAACAAAATCGTTCCGGCCATCAACAGGCCGAAAACAAAGGCAAACTGCCTCCGAATAGAATATTTCATAACCCCTCTGACCATACCTCCAGCTTTTGTATGAAATTCAGTTCTCTATTCCACATCAAATTTATAGCCCATCCCCCATATGGTTTTAATAAGCTCACCCTTTCCTTCCATTTTGCTGCGCAGCTTCTTCACATGGGTATCTATGGTTCTGGCGTCTCCAAAATAGTCATAATTCCACACATTATTTAATATTTTTTCACGTGACAATGCGATTCCCTTATTTTCAAGGAAATAAGCCAGAAGCTCAAACTCCTTATAACTGAGGTCTATGGATTTTCCGTCAATGGCAACGCTGTGAGCTGCCTTATCAATGACAATCCCCCCCGCCGCAAGAGTCTGCCCGCTTCCAAGCTGATTGGTTCTGCGCAGGATGGCTTCCACTCGGGCTACCAGAATTTTAGGACTGAACGGCTTGGAAATGTACTCGTCCACCCCAAGCTGAAAGCCTAAAAGCTCATCTCTCTCATCCGACTTGGCGGTCAGCATGATGACAGGAACCCTGGAATACTGCCTGATTTCCCTGCAAACCTCCCAGCCGTCTAATTTCGGCATCATGACGTCAAGGATAATCAGCGCAATATCCTTTTGCTCATAAAAAATATCCAACGCCTGACTTCCGTCCTCGGCTTCCACCACATCATAACTGCTTTTCACCAGAAAATCTTTTACCAGCTTTCGCATTCTGGCTTCGTCATCTACCACAAGAATTTTCAGTCTCTCCATTTCACCTTCATCTCCTGATTTTATTGTACCCTGTAAATATGTTGAAAATGTGAAATGTACTATTCTCCCGCCGGAATTTTATCCTCCTCTGAAATCCCGTCGTCTTCCGGCGCTTCTTCTGTGCCGCTTCCTATTCGAAGCTCTATTTCCTTTCTCCGCACTTCCTTCTCTCTTTCCGTCAGCTCCTGCTCCCATGAGGCATATTCGTCAAGAACCGCATTTCTGTAATTAATAATGTTGGGATTATCGCTGGTTATTGCAATGGAAAACATAACCCCCACAAGGATTGCCAGCGCAATATTGATAAGCACCGATACCCTCAGCGCGCTCCTTGCTGTGTCTTTTTTCTTTTTGGGAATAATTCTCTCCCTTGCCACTGGCTTTTCCTCTTCATGGGCAAAGGTTACGAAAAGCGGAACCGGCCTTATTTTTTCATCCTCCACTCCCATCTCCTTGAGCTGCGCCTGCAGCTTTCTCAAATATTCCCAGCCTGCGGGAGTGACAAATATTTTTTCATCCAAAATTTTATTGTATACCGCAAGCACATTCTGCGCGTTCCGCCCTGCAAGCCTGGATTCAAAAAATTCCGCCTTTTTAAGTTCCGCCTGCGCTCTCTGCGCATCTGCCTGAGAGCCAAAGCAATAGCCTTCTACCAATAAATCACTTCTGTCCGCCACAAACTTCTTCCTTTCCGGTTATTATCTGTTATTCCTCCGACACGCTATATCCTATTGTGCCGGGAGGACTCAAAACAAAAAGTGCAAAGCCCTGATAATTTGAGAGACTTTACACCTTATTGTCATTAATAGCAGCTATACCGCTTAAAATTCAAGTTCCGAATAGTCAATACCAAAACTGGAAAGCTTTACTTTTGCCACTTTAATTTGGTACTCGAGTTCTTTATTTTCACCCGTCTCATGTGCTTTGATACGCATCAAATCTACATATCTGTTAATTGCCACTTCTTTTTGTTCTTCTAATGACATATAAACATTCCTCCTTACCACAAAAAATGGAATAGGCGGGAGTCGAACCCGCGTCCAAAGACCTATTCCCTGTCCTTCTACTATCATAGTCGATTATTTCGGGAAACCCTCATTCCCTCCTAAACCAGGAAATCGACACCCCGGTTTATTTGGTAGCTTCATGATACGCCCACGGGGACAAAGCTTAGCCCGTGTCGTTTCCTGCATAGTCGATGCCCGCATCCTGATGTGCAGGTGCATCAGGGCGAACAGCTGCCATTAGGCAGCGTATGCTAAATTATCTTCAGCGTTTATATTTAGTTTTGCGATTTGACGCATCGCCTGCGGATAGCTTCTCCAGCTGCAAGACCCCTGTCGAAACCTTTACTATCCCCTGTTCAATTTTATTATAATAAATTGAATGTTAAAATGCAAGCCCTGTTTTTATCCAAAATACCGTCATTTCACAAGCATTACGTCGCCAAATGAAAAAAATCGGTATCTTTCCTCCACAGCCTTCCGGTAAGCCTCAAGCACATGCTCCCGGCCTGCAAGGGCGCTGACCAGCATCACCAGCGTAGACTCCGGCAGGTGGAAATTGGTAATCAGGCAGTCCAGCACTTTGAAACGGTATCCGGGATAAATGAATATTTCCGTATTTCCGCTGCACTCCTGCAGAAACCCGTTTTCATCCGCCGCGCTTTCCACCGTGCGGCAGCTTGTGGTTCCCACGCAAATCACCCTGCGGCCGCTTCTTTTCGCTTCATTAATCGTCTCCGCCGCCCCGGCGGTTATCTGATAATACTCGGAATGCATGTGATGCTCGAGAATATTCTCCGCCTTTACCGGGCGGAAAGTGCCAAGGCCCACATGAAGGGTCACATAGGCCAGCTTTACTCCCTTTTCCTCTATCTCATGTAAAAGTTCTTCCGTAAAGTGAAGCCCTGCCGTAGGCGCAGCCGCCGAGCCATCGTATCTGGCATAGACGGTCTGGTAACGGTTTTTATCCTGCAGTTTATGGGTAATATAAGGCGGCAGCGGCATTTCGCCCAGGCTGTCCAAAACCTCCTCGAAAATCCCGTCATAGAAAAACCGTACCAGACGATTGCCTTCCGCCTCTATTTCCAGAATCTCCGCCCGCAAAAGCCCGCCGCCAAAGCTTACCTTCGCTCCAGGGCGGAGCTTCTTTCCGGGCTTTACCAGCGTCTCCCAGACGTCTCCCGACCGCCGCTTAAGCAAAAGCACCTCTACCGCCGCGCCGGTATCCTCCTTGACGCCAAGGAGCCTGGCCGGAAGAACCTTGGTATTATTTAACACCAGACAGTCCCCCGGCTCCAGATAGTTTATAATATTTTTAAAGGCTTCATGCCTTGTCGCCCCGGTATTTTTGTCAAGGACAAGCATGCGAGACGCGCTCCGTTCCTCCAAAGGGTCCTGGGCAATCAGCTCCTGTGGCAGTTCAAAATAAAAATCCGACGTTTTCATCAAAAACCGACTCCCCTTAAGAATGCCTCATAGCCTCTTTTTGCCTCAAACACATCGGCCTTGCTGGTGGCTTCCCAGGGCGCATGCATACTGAGCACCGCCACGCCGCTGTCGATGACGTTCATGCCGTACAGCGCAAGGATATAAGCGATGGTTCCGCCGCCGCCAAGGTCAACTCTGCCAAGCTCCGCCGTCTGGAAATTCACTTCTCCTTCCGCAAAAATCCGGCGCAGATATGCCAGATACTCCGCATTTGCATCGTTGGAACCGGATTTTCCTCTGGCTCCCGTAAATTTATTGAGCACCATTCCGCCGCCTAAATAAGCAACGTTTTTCTTATCAAAGCTGGCAGCAAAGGCAGGGTCAAAGGCGCTACTCACATCGGAGGAAAGCATACAGGAGGAAGAAAGGCATCTTCTCACATTCAGCTCCGAATATTCCCCCGTCAGGTTCATCACCTCCGCCACAACGTTTTCGAAAAATCTGGACTGCATTCCTGTTGCGCCCACGCTGCCGATTTCCTCTTTATCCACAAGCAGGCAGCATGCCGTCCTGTCGGTGTCCTCCACCTCGAGCATGGCTTTCAGGGAGGTAAAGGCGCACACCCTGTCGTCCTGACCGTACGCCAGAATCATGCTGCGGTCAAAACCGGCTTCCCTTGCCTTTCCGGCAGGCACCACTTCCAGCTCTGCGGAAAGGAAGTCTTCCTCCTCCACGTCATAATTTTCCTTCAAAATATTCAGAATTCCTTTTTTAACCGCATCGGCGGCATCCTTTTTGTCGTCCTTCCCCTCTGCGGCATTTTCCTCTTTTTCTTCCCCGTCCTGCTCCTTGCCGAATACAAAGGGCCTGTTTCCGATAATCAGGTCGAGAGCCTCCCCCTCGATTACCTTGGAGGCTTTCTTTTCAAGCTGCTCTGTCGCCAGATGAATCAGCAAATCGGAAATGAAAAATACAGGGTCGTCTTCGTTTTCTCCGATATTGATTTCCACAGTGGTTCCGTCCTTTTTCACAATCACCCCGTGAAGGGCAAGAGGAATTGCCACCCACTGATATTTCTTGACGCCGCCGTAATAATGGGTATCAAGATAGGCAAAGCCGCCGTCCTCATAAAGCGGATTCTGCTTGATATCCAGCCTGGGAGAGTCGATATGGGCACCGAGAATGTTCATTCCCTCCGCCAGGGGACGCTCCCCGATGCGGAACATTGCTACCGATTTATTCATGCAGACAGCGTACACCTTGTCGCCCTTCTTAAGGCTGGCGCCTTCTTTCATCACCTTTTCAAGTTCCTGATACCCCTGCTGCTCCGCCATGTTCACAATGAGGTCAACGCACTCGCGCTCTGTCTTTCCCTCGTCCAGAAAGCTTCTGTATTCATCCGCAAAAGCGTCAACTGCCTTTAACTGCTCGTCATCATAAGTTTTCCATGTGTTTTTTGTTTCCATCTCTGCCTCCTGATTTTTGGAGCAGACGCATTCAATGCGAACTAAAGTTCGCCAGCGTCTGCCTGGTGATAAGGAATCCTCCCACTACGTGGGTCCCTCCTTACCACAATTACTGTCTCAATTCAATTCCCATGCCTTCAAGTCCGTTTAATATTTTCTTCATGGCGGCGGTCACGTCATTTTCATCCAGCGTGCGGTCCTTCGCGCGGAAGGTGAGTGTGTAGGCCATTGACTTAAAGCCTTCCTTAATCTGCTCGCCTTCATAAATATCAAACAGCTGACAGGATTCCAGCATTTTGCCGCCTCTTGTGACGAGCATATCCTCAATCTGTCCCGCCATAATATCCTTTGGAACCACCATGCTGATATCTCTTGTGACAGCCGGGTATTTTGCGACTCCTTCGTATTTTCTGTCAAAGGTAGTCTTTCCCAATATCACGGGCATATCCAGAACCGCCACATAAGCCTTTGTGCCGATATCGTAATTCCTGCATACAAGCGGATGCACCTCGCCCAGATAACCCACCGCATCGCCGTCATATTCCATCTTTGCCTGACGTCCCGGATGAAGGAAAGGCTTTTCCGCCCCGGGAATATACGTAATTTTCCTGTTCATTCCCACAGCCTCAAAAAATTCCTCCACCACGCCTTTCATGGTATAGAAATCCCCGTCGCCGTACATTCCGAGGGTGAACTGCATCCTCTCGTCAGGAAGCCTCGTCAGCGGCAATTCATAGGGCAAATAAATATTTCCCAGCTCATAGAGGCGCACATCTTTGTTTCTTCTATTATAATTGGTAGCCAGCGAGGTCAACATTCCGTTTAAGGAAATCGTTCTCATGATGGAGAAATCCTCTCCTAAGGGATTGGAAATCACGATTGCCTTCCGCAAAGGCGAGTCCTCCGGCAGCAAAAGCCTGTCAAACACCTTGGGGCTTTCAAAGGAATAGCACATCCCCTGTGAAAAGCCGCAGTATTCGGCAATATCCCTTGCTTTCTGCTCAATGCGGAGCTTATAGGAAAGCTTTCCAGAGGTGGCTTCCCCTGTAGGAAGGGTGGAAGGGATTTTGTCATAACCGTAAAATCTTGCCACTTCCTCCGCAATGTCCGCCTGACATTCCAAATCCTGCCGCCAGGTAGGGGCAACCAGCTCGTTTGCACTTTCATCATATTCGATTTCCAGCATTTTGAAAATATCCAGCATATCATTTTCGGATATTTCCGTACCTAGAAGGGCGTTTACCCTGTCGGGGCAAAAAGGAATCCTGACCTTGTCTTTCATGGGCTGGCAGACGTCCACCATTCCGCTCACCACTTCTCCGCAGCCTAACTCCTGAATCAGCTGACAGGCACGGTTGATTGCCGCCTCCGCATTGTGGGGGTCCAGTCCCTTTTCAAATTTGCCGGAGGCATCTGTGCGCAGTCCCAGACGCTTGGCGGATTTACGGATATTGGGGCCGTTAAAGGTTGCCGCTTCAAAAAGCACGGTTTTGACGTCGTCGGTTATCTTACTGTTTTCCCCTCCCATAATGCCTGCAATGCCGATTTCCTTCTCCGCATCGCAAATCATGAGAATATTTCCGTCCAGCTTCCGCACCTGTTCGTCCAGTGTCTGGAACTCATCCCCGTCCTTGGCGCGGCGGACAATAATCTTATGCCCTGCAACAGTATCCAGGTCAAAAGCGTGCATTGGCTGGCCGTACTCCTCCATCACATAATTGGTAATGTCCACCAGATTGTTGATGGGACGGATACCGCTGGCGCGCAGTCTCCTTTGCATCCATTCCGGTGAAGGGGCGATTTTGATATTGGTGCAGACCCTTGCACAGTATCTGCTGCACAAATCCGGGTCTTTTACTTCCACTGAAATATAATCGTTGACATCCTCTCCGTTCTCCTTTACCTCCACCGCCGGAGCGATAAAGGGCTTGCGGAAGGTTGCCGCCGCCTCTCTTGCAATTCCCAGCACACTGTAGCAATCCACTCTGTTGGAGGTGATTTCATATTCAAATACAGAATCTCTCATGCCAAGGGCTTCAACGGCGTCGGCGCCTGGCTGCGCATCCTCCGGGAAAATATAAATGCCGATTTCAGGGGCTTCCGGGTACATATTTCTGTCGGAGCCAAGCTCCTCAATGGAGCACATCATTCCGTTTGACTCCACTCCGCGGAGCTTTCCGGCCTTGATTTGAATCCCTTCCTCCGGCATCGGCCCGCCGTCGTGGCCTCCCGCCACCTTTCCTCCGTCAAGCACCACGGGCACTTTGTCCCCTTCCTTTACGTTGGGAGCGCCCGTCACTATCTGAATGGTCTTGTCTCCGATATCTACCTGACAGACAATCAGCTTGTCGGCGTCCGGGTGCTTTTCAATTTTTAAAATCTGTCCAATCACTATTTTTTCCAGATTTTTGTCCAGCCTTTCAAAGGTCTCCACCTTTGTTCCGCTTAAGGTCATTGCGTCGCTGTATTCCTGGTCTGTACATGTAAGGTCAGGCACGTAAGCCTTTATCCATGACAATGCAGTGTTCATTTTGATTTTTCCTTTCTGTCTGAATTTATTTCATCCGTAGCGCTGTCGCTATCTGAAATCTTCATTCGCAGCGCCTCTGAAAGCATTTCATCCCGCAGCGCTACATTCGGAAAATCAGAGATTCTCCTCATTTTACGGGCTTCGCCCTGTCAAAATACAGTCTGACAAATCCGTCTGCAGGCAGCCGGTTTGCCATTCTGTATTTTGGCGCTACTCATTGACAGCGCTAAAACTGTTTCAAAAACCGGATATCGTTTTCGTAGAGCAGTCTCATGTCGTCTATTTCATATTTAAGGAGGGCGATTCTCTCAAGCCCGATTCCGAATGCAAAGCCGGTATATTTCTCCGGGTCTATGCCGCTCATGGAAAGCACGTTGGGGTGAACCACGCCGCAGCCCAAAATCTCAATCCAGCCTGAGCCTTTGCAGAAACGGCAGCCCTTGCCGCCGCACTTGAAGCAGGAAACGTCCATTTCCGCGCTGGGCTCTGTGAAATTGAAATGATGGGGACGGAATTTTACTTTCGTCTCCTCTCCGAAAAGCTCTCTTGCAAATTCCGCCAGAGTCCCTTTCAAATCCGCAAGGGTAATGTGTTTGTCGATTACCAGCCCCTCTACCTGATGGAAGGAGGGGGAATGGGTTGCGTCCACTTCGTCGGAGCGGAACACTCTGCCGGGGGCAATCATGCGAATGGGAAGCTTTCCCTTTTCCATCTCATGAACCTGAGTGCTTGAGGTCTGGGTGCGAAGCAGGAAGTCTCCGTTAAGGAAAAAGGTGTCCTGCTCGTCCTTTGCCGGATGGTCGGCGGGAATGTTCAGGGCTTCAAAATTATAATAATCGGTCTCCACCTCCGGGCCTTCTACCACCTCATAGCCCATGCCGATAAAAATTCTCTCCACCTCTTCCAGCGCAATGGTGCTGGGATGGCGGTGACCCATTTTACTCCTTTTTGCCGGAAGCGTCACATCAATGGTTTCATTTTTCATTCTGGCTTCCAGAACAGCCCTCTCCATTTTCGTCCTGGCTTCCTCTAAAACTGCCTCGATTTCCTGCCTTGTCTCGTTTACCATCTGCCCGATTTTGGGACGGTCTTCCGCCGCCACATCCTTCATGCTCTTTAAGACAGCGGTAAGCTCGCCTTTTTTGCCCAGATAATTGACCCTGATATCGTTTAATTTATCCAGGGCGTCACTGTTTTGAATCTGCTTTAAGGCTTCCGCCTTAATCTGCTCTAATTTCTCTTTCATCGCTCTTTCCTTTCCTTACATTGGTTGCGCCGCTCGGCTGCCGCGGCATTCGCCGGATGCGGGTGCAAGCACCCGCGCCCGGCTCATTGCTCGCGCAAAAAGTCCCCTGCGCATGGCGCAAGGGACGAAAAATTTCCGCGGTACCACCCAAGTTCCTGCCGGTTGGCAGGCGCTCTTTCACTTAACGCGTGTCACGTCCAGACCTACTTTACAGATAACTCTGTTTTCAGCCTGAAAGCTTCCGTGGGAAATTCACAAATTATCTGAACCTGAGGAAGCTTTCAGCCGCCGACTTCCTCTCTCTGACGGAAAATAATCTGCTACTTTGCACGTTCACAGCCTTTGATTTGTTGCTTTGCTTTTCAATTGGTTTTCATTTTAGCCAATCTTTTTGTCGTTGTCAATATGGTGAAATATATTTTTTCGCTTTTCATCCGTTCTCAAGCGCATCAAAAAGCTTTTCCCGCAGGGACAGCAAATACTCTGCGCTGTGAGGGTATTTCTTAAAGGTAAACGGCTCTGTTTCTTCCCCGTAGATAATTTTTTCCACTTCGCCGCGCCCCTTCCTTTTCTCAAGAGCATTTAGAATGCGGATATCAGCCAGCGCTTCGTTTTGAACCTCCGCCCTGACAGACGTCAGAGGCTCCCCGCCTTCGCCGGGATAGACAAGATAAGAGTCGCCGGAAGGGAACGCATAATCGCTGTGCGTCATTCTGTAAGGGTCCGCCGATTTTCGGGAATATTGGGTAAAATAAAAATTATATCCCCAATGCAAAAATCCTTTTATCTGATATAAATACATCAATACGCCCATAATCCTGTTCCTTGCGCTGGGCATTGCATAAAAACGGTTGGGGACGTCAATCCCCTGAGAACAGCAGTAATAAACCCACAGGTCGGGAACCTGCGCATCGATGAAGGGCTGGATATGGTCGTTGGATGGAATCGGACGCTCCACAATACCCGTCCGGTACAGGGAAAAGCTGCTGAGCGCATCAATCACAGGATACCCGGAAAGCAAATCCGCCGCCTGTTTTTTTGCCGTCAGATAACTGCTTTTGTTTTCTTCCGAGGGCTCATCCGAAATATGAAAATAAACATGCTCCCTGTCATATCCCAGCTTTTGAAGCTCCGTCTGCAGCGCCGGAAGGAAGCACTCCAGAAATTCACGGTATTTCGGACTGTCCGCCGGAATGTCCCAGCCGAAAATCCTTCGATTTTCTCCGTCAATACATGCAATAATTTTAGGCGTTGCACGGGCTCCCCATTGTGTAAAAAGATGCGCAATTTCCAAGTATTCTATTCCGTTTTCCCGGCAGATGGCAGTCCAGCGCGCCAATGCCGAAAAATCAAAGGAATACTTTCCCTTTGTCACTGTAACGCCCACAAGCTGAACCGTCGGACGCTCCCCGCCCACTTCCGTGTCAAGAGGCGGCGTAAAGACCGGTGTCAGCAGCATATTGACGCCGTGACGCCGTCCCGCCTGCCGGATAAACCTTTCCATTATCGCCCAATGAGCCTCGCTTAACGGCTCTACATGGTAATAATCCGCAAGGCAGTCCCCGTGAAACCATTCCGTGTGAATCATCTCTTGTTTGTCCGGCTTCACATTTCCCACGCGCAGAAAAAAAGACAATCTGGCGCTTTCAGCACAGTCGTCCGCCGCCCTTTCCGACGTTTCTCTTTCCCGACCGTCTGCCGCTGTCTCCTGCTTCCCGCTTTCCTGGCAGCCGTCAGCCTCCGCCTGCTGCGCTCCGTTTCCGGCATTCCCGGCGCCTTCCGGCCTCGCCTCAATTGTCACTTCATAGGTTCCCGGCAATGTTTCTTCCGTCACGGGAAAAGAAATCCACACACTCCGGTACTGCCGGGGAATCGGACGGATAAGCCCGTCCTCCAAAGGCATAAGCAAATCAGGAAAAAGCCCCGGCTCATGGGTCAGGTAATTTTCATCCTCCGCCGCAGCCTCCCAGGACGGAAAGTCCGACGGCAGTAATTCCACCTTATACAGTTCGGCGGGCACCGGCGCACCTTTCACGGAAATCCTGTAGCTGTGCCAAAGGCTGCCCTTATCTTTCTCAGACCCATGAAGAACAAGCTGCACCGCTCCCCGCATTCCCGCCCATACCGACAATGTCGTATTTTTCATGGGTTCGGGCCGCTTACATGGAAATACCTTTTCCAGAGAAGATACCAGATAAAATTCCGTCTTTCCCATTATACCCTCCGTCCTTTCTTCACCACAGATTACTTTGCACAGGCTATCCGTCATACCTCCCCGGAAAAAGCGTCGTTGCAGAGCCTTTGCCGGAAGGCCTTCCTCCTGTTACGAATCTGCCTGCGACGGCTGTAAGCCGCAGCTTCCGTCGTGGAGAAGGCTCATCTTCAGTTCAAACATGGCCGGGCTCATATCCAGATAATGAGGGTGGCAGTTTTCAAATCTCTGCTCCTCCTTCCAGATTTCACTGTCAAGCTGATTCCTCACATATTTTTTAATGTCCTCCAGTGCGGGCAGCTCATATACCAGCTCGCCGTCTTTGAATATCTGCTGCTGCAGAGGCTTAAAGCTACAATCTACAAAGCTTCTGTCCTTCCAGTATTTTACCGGGTCCACATAACGGACCGGGCGGCTGGTATCAGGAACCTCCCCTTTGATTGTCAGATAGTCCGCAACAGCCTTCCCGGCCTTGTCATACACCCGGTAGATTTCTTTGATTCCCGGATTTGTAATCTTTTCAAGGGTCTCGGAAATCTTGATTTTCGGGACAAAATCACCGTCCTTATTGATTGCCACCAACTTATATACAGCGCCGAACACCGGCGTGGTGGATGAGGTAATCAGCTTTTCACCCACACCGTAGCTGTCGATTTTTGCTTCCTGACGGTTCAGAGAAGTAATCGTGTACTCATCAAGACTGTTGGAGGCAACAATAATGCAGTCAGAGAGACCGGCGGCGTCCAGCATCTTCCGCGCCTCCTTTGACAGATAGGCAAGGTCGCCCGAATCCAGGCGAATTCCTTTCAGCCTCTTTCCCATCGGCTCTAAGACCTCTTTTGCCGTCCGTATGGCATTTGGCACGCCGCTCTTTAACACATCATAGGTATCTACAAGCAGAACCGTGGCGTCGGGATAGCTTTCCGCATAAGCCTTAAACGCCTCAAATTCACTGTCAAAGCACATTACCCAGCTGTGAGCCATGGTTCCCGAAATCGGAATGCCGAACATTTTCCCTGCAAGGACTGTCGCCGTCCCCACGGCGCCGCCGATATAGGCTGGCTCGCGCCCCATACACCGCCGCATCCACATTGTGGGCGCGCCTTGCCCCGAAATCCGATACCGGCTTTCCGCTGGCCGCCTGCACAATCCTGTTGGTCTTTGTTGCAATCAACGACTGATGATTGATTTCCAGCAAAACGGTGGTTTCAATAAGCTGGGCGTCAATAAGAGGCGCAACCACCGTCATCACCGGCTCGTTGGGATACATAATCGTCCCCTCCGGCATCGCGTAAATGTCGCCTCTGAATTTGAAGTGCAGAAGATAGTCAAGAAATTCTTCTGTAAACAGATTTTTTGAGCGCAGATATGCCACATCCTCCTCGTCAAAATGCAAATTTTGAATATATTCCACCACCTGCTCCAAACCGGCGAAAATGGCGTAGCCCGCATTGTCGGGATTGTTTCTGTAAAACACATCGAAGGCCCCTAATGTGTTCTGGTATTCTCTGTTAAAATACCCGTTGGACATGGTCAGCTCGTACATGTCCATTACCATGGAAATATTTCTTTCGTTAAATTGTGTTTTCATTTTTCTCCTATTTAAGACTTCCGCATTTTTTAGTTTCTGATGGAAATCTGGCACATTTTCATTGCTTCCAGCGCATTTTCATGGCTTTTTGGGGTAACTCCCGCGCAGCACTTTGCGTCCACGGCAACGGGTACCTCCGGCATAAAGGCTTTCAGCATCAGCGCGTTTGAAATTACGCAGATATCTGTACACAGGCCGCACAGCTCTATTTCTTCGATAGCCTCCTTTTCATTTTCCTTCTGCAAATCTGCGGCAAGCTCCACACAGCCAAAGGTGGGCTTATTGTAAATCCGCCAGCCCCCGGACTTCGCCAGATTCTCAAGCGCTTTGTCCAGATACCAGCCTTCCTCGCCCGAAATGCAGTGTTTTACCGGAAGATTCCTGCCCTCCTGGGTGCTTAAATATTCCGGGGTGTGGGTGTCCTTTGTAAAAATTACTTTTCCCTCATAGTTCCCCACCTTTTCGATTACGCCGGGAAGAATTGCCTCCGCTTCCTTCGTGCCAAGGCTTCCTGTGATAAAATCATTTTGCATATCCACTACAATTAAATACTTCATTTCGCCCTCCTTTTCTTATGAACAGACGCCTTCCAGTACATCTTTGCTGTTTTCCGTATCACATAAGCTCCGCGTCATAGACGCCCACGTCGCTGTCCTGAAAGACCTCGCCAAGCCGCTTATCCACGTCCGCCCTTGTCACTCCCTTTTTCAGCATAACCTGCAGAAAGCCGCCGCCGCCCGCGCCGCACACAAGGCGTCCGTCAATCAATGCATCTATCGCCGCAAAAATCTGGTCAATCAACGTGTTGGTGCTGCCTGCATCTATCTTTTTGGACAGCTCCCAGTGACTGTCAAGGAGCCGTGCAAAATCATCCACATGCCCCCGCTCCAGTTCAAAACGCATCAGCGCCGCAAGTCTTTGAATCTCACCTAAGGCATAAAGGGAATCCGGTTCGTTTCCGATATAGCGCCCCACCACATCCCGCAGAAGATTGCGCGCAAGCCTTCTCTGTCCTGTATAAATCAGCACAAAGCGTTCTTTCAGCTCTTTCCATGCATCCTCGGGAATCCGTATATGCTCCACCCGGATATCCTGCACAAGCCCCGGCATGGTGGTAATGTACTTGATTCCGCTGCTGAGTCCTCCCACCTGGTCCTGCCAGCCGCCGCCTGTTGACATAATCTGCTCCATCACCGATACATGACTGTACAGCTCGTTTTCCCCATAGGAAATTCCCATAAACTCAAGCAGCGCTTTCACACAGCCTCCGGCAAGTATACTGCTGGTGCCAAGGCCGCTTCCCTGAGGAACATCCGTCACTTCCGAGCGCATCAGAATGCCGCCCCCGAGCCGGGAAAGGATTTCCTCCAGCTTTCCGCCCTTCGCCGGAATGATACCGCAGGCAATCAACGCCGCCTTTTGAAGCACAAAAGGGTCGTAAGGGTCGCCTACCGACTGCAGCTCCCTGATATCTGTAAATTCTCCATGGGTATCCATGTCCCTGCTGTCAAACACTATCTTATGCTCGGACAGCTTTTCCAGAGAAACCTCCACAGGCATTTTCCCTTTGAGAAGAATCGCCGCATTCAACACCGTTCCTCCGTTTTCAATGCAGTAAGGGGGCGTGTCGCTCCAGCCGCCTCCCCAGTTCACCCGCAGAGGAAGCCTTACTGTGTGACGGTCTTTGACAATCCGGCAGTCTTTATTTTCCCGAATCATCTCCTGATTACCGGAAAGCACCGACTGCTGAATGGTTCGGAAGCACTCGGAGATATGCCGCTCCCCCTCGCGCCCCTTTAAGATTTTGCCAATATAGTAATGCAGGCGCATCTGCTCACTGTAATCCGCTCTTTTTAAGCGTTTTTCCAGCCAGTTCTGCTGAATTTTGGTAAGACCGTCCGGGCTTATCTGGGTGCATATCTCTCCCGCAGGCCTGCCTGCCTGAATATCCTTTGCCAGCCTGTCCATCATAACAAGCTCCAGCATCCGCCTGTCCCAGGCAATCAGCGCCTCCGAATCCGCCTCATTAAAACCTTCGCAGAGACTCTGCCGCCTGGCCCCTCTCCAGCTTTCCACGTCCCCGCCGCCGCAAGCCATGGCATAAATATTAAGCGCCGCCGCCACGCCGTCAGATACATTTTCACAGACCGGATAAAGCCTGGCCTGCCAGAACTTCTCCTCCCCTGCGTCCCAGAGCTCCTCCGGTGCAATCTTATTTTTCTCGAGGAAATTTCCCAGAGTCGTCCCTAAAAAAGAGCCCTCTTTTCCGGCTTTCGGATTATCCTCCGTTCCGAAAATACGCACCACAAAGCGGCCGTCCTTTAATTTCAGCCCGTGAATCACCACGTCGTCAGGAATCGCCTCATCGTGGATATCCACGTAAGAGAGCAAAACATTGTTGCCAATCCTTGCCTTATGGTGAACGTAGGAAACCTCCAGATAAATGTTTTCGCCGCAAACCGCCTGCTGAGACAAAACGCTGTTATAGCCGGAAACGCCCTGCTGGGTGATGCTGCTGTTGACCCTGTTATTCCATCCCAGATGGCTGTACTCTTTAATCTCCTTCGCCATCAGGCTCATAATCTCTTTTGTGGTTCCGAAATGAATAAACTTCGCCGGCGCCAGACGCAGCAGCTTCATGCGGTAGGAATGAAGCGCCTCCCACACCGCCCTCCGGCATACCGCAAGCTCCTCTGAAAAATCCCCCTCCGGCTTTTCCTTATAAAACTGCTCCAAAGTCGCCTGACTTCCCAGAGGGTAGAGAAAATCCGCATAGAGGGAAAGGCGTACCTTTTCATTCACAAAACGGCCGTACTTTTCATCGTCAAAGCAGCCGTCGGTACTGATTAACTGATACAGAGAGGACAGCATTGCCGAGGAAAAAATAACGGCTCCCGTGTCGATATCCACACATTCTCGGGCGTTCACCGCCCCGGCGTCCCGCAGCACCTGCGCAGGCTGCTTTTGCAGACAGGCCGCCACATTTCCGTCCTCTCCTCTTAAATAAACGCCGTGATTCTTGCCCGTCTCAACATGCTCTTTAAAGGATATGGCCGCCGCTCCGTTTCCATTGTAATCAATCTGCAAAGGATTAAATAATAACAATACATCGCCGGACAAAAGCAGCATTCCCTCACGGATTCTCGCCGGAACGCTGGACATGGCAATCATAAACTCATCAAACAGCGTGGAGGAACGCCCGTCCGGCAAATCATGGGGCACCGGAGAAAAAAGCTTGCCCAGCGCCGAATACTGCGGCACCCGCTTGCTGTCTCCGCCGCTGTGAATCACAAGAATCCGAAGTCCCCGAAAATCCGTGGTTTTCTCCTGCTGCGAAATATAGCGGATTACGTTTAAGGTAGCTCCGCCACTTCCTACCCGCTTCCCCTCCGGGTCCGGCAGCACCGCAAAGCGCGTCTGTTCCGGCAGAAAACCTTCCCGCTGCCGGAGCTGCGCCCGGAAGCCTTCCGCCTGCTGCTCGTTGGAGGCCGTGAGAATGACATAATCCCACCTTGCAAAATCCGCCCGGTTCAGCGAACGTATATAATCATCCCATGCGTCCTGATAGGACTGGGACAGGAATAAAGAAACCAGTGATTTCATATGTGCTCCTTTCTAATGAAATTTATTGTAACATGGATTGGGGGAAAAATCCATGAAAAAAGACCGCTCCGCTGTTTTATGCGGGACGGTCTTTTCTGAGCTTTTTTAATCCGTTATGCCTTTATTCTGTCAATGTCTGTTAAATTGGTTCCTGAGGAAATCTACTTCTCCCTTGCTCTCTTTCTCCCGCCTTTATCCTGATACAGCTCCACATTCCCAATCCCCTGAACAAACTTGGAGAACTGGCTGTAGCCGAAATCTTTCACGTTAAAATTATCAAACTTATTATACACATGGTTGCCGAGCTCGCTGATGCCAATACCTCTTTTCCCTGCCTTGTGAATAATCTCCCTCACAAAGTCTATGATTTCCTCCCGGGACTGTTCATCGTCCTTCAGGTAAATTGTAATGACATTCTGTCTCTTTTCCAGAAGGAAAAGCCCGGCGTCCTCCACAAACTTTGACAGAAGGCTGTAGCCGTAATTTCTCACGTCAAAGTCAGGGTACATATTCACCAGCCTGTTCCCTACTGCTGCAAGCTCCACGCTCTTTCCTTTATTTTCATTCTCGTTAATGATATTTGTAATCGCGCTGTATATGACTTCCCGGCTGATGGTATTGTCCTGATTGTCCTTATTGTCCGTATCTTCATCCTGATTGCCGAGATTCTCAAGATTTACAAATCTGGTACACGCCACCCTAAATGAGCGGGGCGTCTTTTCCTCCCCCATCCCAATCACTTCCATGCCGGACTCCCGAAGCCGGCTCGCCAGACGGGTAAAATCGCTGTCGCTCGATACGATGCAGAAGCCGTCCACGTTACCGGTATAAAGGATATCCATTGCATCTATTATCAGTGTGGAATCCGTGGCATTCTTCCCCACAGTGTTGCTGAACTGCTGCACCGGAATTACGGAATTTTCCAGAAGCTCCCCTTTCCACTTTGTTGCCTGGGTACTGGTCCAGTCCCCGTAGATTCTTTTGTAGGTGGTGATTCCGTAGGTGGAAAGCTCCTCCAGGATATCACCGATATATTTTGCCGAAATATTATCTGCATCAATAAGCAGGGCAAAACGTTTATTTTCCATTCCATTCCTTTCTTCTGCGCTGCCTTTGTTACCTTAAATCTGTGAATGCAGCGCCGCGCAAACCTGACAGAGTGAAAAAGCTGTTTTCACTCCCCTTCAATTTCATTTAAGACAAATCCCCCCACACAATCACTTTGCATGGGGGGGGTAAATTACAAAACAGTTAAAACTATACCGGATATGCCGCGTTTTTGGTGTCCGCCTGGGTCATATCCACTTTTTCCTGCTGTGCCTGACGATACTTGAAGAAGTCTGTGGCAACCTGAGGGAACAATGCGTAGGACAATACGTCCTCGTCCTGCTGTTTCCATTCCTTCATCTCTGCCTCTAACTTATCCATCTCGTTTTCAATCAAATCAGCGGGACGGCAGGTGATTCTCTTTTCGCCGGGAATAACCTTGTCGATAATTTCCTGATTCATAGGCTTAACGGTCTGGCCGTACTCGCCGCGGAGAACCGCCTTGGTCTCCTTGGTTGCCATCTTGTATCTCTCTCCCATAAGTACATTAAATACTGCCTGTGTACCTACAATCTGGGACGAAGGTGTAACAAGAGGCGGCTCGCCTAAGTCTTTTCTGACTGCCGGGATTTCTTTCAGCACGTCATAGTATTTATCTTCCGCATTCTGCTCCTTGAGCTGGCTCACCATGTTGGAAAGCATACCGCCGGGAACCTGATACAGCAGAGTCTTGATATCAACGCCCATAACCTTGGGATTGAGAAGCCCACTTGCAAGGCACTCGTCTCTGTAGGGTCTGAAATAGTCTGCAATTTCAGAGAGGAGATTCTGGTCGTAACCGGTATCGTAAGGAGTTCCCTTGAAGGTTTCAACCATAACCTCTGTAGCCGGCTGTGAAGTACCCATTGCAAAGGGTGAAATTGCGCAGTCGATTACGTCAACGCCCGCCTCAACGGCTTTCAGATAGGTCATGCTGGCAACGCCTGAGGTGTAATGGGTATGAAGCTGAATCGGCAGCTTTGTCACGGACTTCATGGCCGCAATCATTTCAGACGCCTTGTAGGGAACAAGGAGTCCTGCCATATCCTTGATACAGATGGAGTCGGCGCCCATCTCCTCAATCTTTCTTGCCATATCTGTCCAGTATTCCATTGTGTAGGCATCGCCCAATGTATAGGAAAGAGCAACCTGCGCATGGCCTCTGCCCTCTCTTGCCTTTACCTTGTTGGTGGCGTTTACTGCCGCCTGAAGGTTTCTCAAATCGTTTAAGCAGTCAAAGATACGGATGATATCGATACCGTTTGCAATGGACTTTTCAACGAAGTTATCTACAACGTCGTCCGCGTAGGGTCTGTATCCCAGGATGTTCTGTCCTCTGAAAAGCATCTGCAGCTTGGTGTTCTTAAAGCCGTCGCGAAGCTTTCTCAGTCTGTCCCAGGGGTCTTCCTTCAGGAAACGAAGGGAAGCGTCGAAAGTAGCGCCGCCCCAGCACTCAACTGCATGGTAACCAACTTTATCCATTTTTTCAACGATTGGAAGCATCATATCGGTAGGCATTCTTGTCGCAATCAACGACTGATGTGCGTCACGAAGAACGGTTTCCATAATTCCAACCGGTTTTTTAACCTGTTCTGCCATTTTTACATCCTCCTAATTTCAGTTATAATCAATTAAAATACTCCAAATACCGCCATGAATGTACCGGCCGCTACCGCCGTACCGATAACGCCTGCAACGTTCGGTCCCATTGCATGCATCAGCAGGAAGTTGGTAGGGTCTGCCTCCGCGCCCACCTTCTGGGAAACTCTGGCAGCCATAGGAACTGCCGACACGCCTGCAGAGCCGATAAGGGGATTGACCTTGCCTTTTGTGGCAATGCACATAAGCTTGCCGAAAAGCACGCCTGCCGCCGTTCCGAATGCAAAGGCAATCAGTCCCAGCGCAACAATCTTTAAGGTATCCACATTTAAGAACGCCTCTGCGCTTGTGGTGGCTCCTACGGAAGTGCCAAGCAGGATAACTACGATATACATAAGCGCGTTAGACGCCGTATCGGTAAGCTGTCTTACCACGCCGGACTCTCTGAACAGGTTACCTAACATCAGCATACCAACAAGGGGCGCTGTGGTAGGAAGAATCATGCAGACAACGATGGTAACCACAATAGGGAAAAGAATCTTTTCAAGCTTGGATACAGGACGAAGCTGTCCCATCTTGATTTTTCTTTCTTTTTCCGTTGTAAGTAATTTCATGATAGGCGGCTGGATAATGGGAACCAGTGACATATAGGAATATGCCGCCACCGCAATAGGTCCCAGCAAGGCGGTCTGCCCCAGCTTTCCGGCAAGGAAAATGGAGGTCGGGCCGTCCGCGCCGCCGATGATGGAGATTGCCGCCGCCGCTTTGTCGTTAAAGCCCATGGCAATTGCTCCGAAATATGCTGCGAAAATACCAAACTGCGCCGCAGCGCCAAGCAGGAAACTCTTAGGATTGGCAATCAGGGGACCGAAGTCGGTCATAGCGCCCACGCCCATGAAAATGAGGGAGGGAAGGATTGCCCATTCGTCTAAGAGATAAAAATAATACAGTAAGCCGCCGCTGCCATTCGCCGAATCCTCAATGCTTATCATAATGTCGGGATAAATATTAACCAGCAGCATACCAAATGCGATAGGCGTCAAAAGCAATGGTTCAAAGCCCTTGGCAATCGCAAGATAAAGAAAAACACAAGCCACAAGAATCATCAGATAATTGCCCCAGGTCAGATTAAAGAACGCTGTCTGATGAATCAGGTTGGACAGTGTATTCACGATATAATCCATTTCTTTTACCTCCTGTTGTTTTCCCGGAAAACGTCTGTCCGAAGCGGAACGCATACACCTGTTCAATCAGGGGACAGACAGATTCCATAACTAGTTCAACGTTGCCAGTAAAGCGCCGGCTTCTACAGCATCGCCAACAGCCACGTCGATACTTGCCACGGTACCATCCTGAGGTGCAACAACGGGAATTTCCATCTTCATCGCTTCCACGATTACCACCGTGTCACCAGCCTTGAGAGACTGACCTACGCTTGCTTCAATCTTAAATACCTTGCCGGCTGCGCCTGCTTCCACTTTAATGCTTCCTGCACCTGCAGCAGCCTTGGGCGCTGCGGGAGCTGCTTTGGGCGCTGCCTTCGGAGCAGCCTTGGGCGCCGCGGGAGCTGCTGCTCCTGTGGATGCCCCTTCTTCCACTACTACGTCATATACGTTTCCATTCACAGTAATTGTATAATTTTTCATTACGAAAATCCTCCTGAATTCAATGTTTTCTTTCTTCTTCAAAGCTTACATATTCAAGTGCATGTATTCTCTAAATACGCGCGCTCTGCCACTTTTTGCCCGAGCGCTTAATGCTTCTCACTACAAAACCGTCTGCGGAAGAAGTCCCTTCATATGCCGCAATCGCCGCTGAAATAACGGCAACCAGTTCCAAATCGTCGGACAGCTCTTCTTCTGCCGCCGCGGGTGCTGCAACTGCCGCAGCAGGCTTTGAAGCCTCGGCCGCCGCAGGCTTCTTTGAAAGCTTATCCTGGAGTTTCGGAATAAATCCAAACAGACCGATGATAAGGGAAATCAGGATAAGAACGCAGAAAACGGTTCCCATTCCAAGGAGCGTATTGAGCGCCGCCTTTTCCATCTTTTCACCAAAGGTATATTCCACATTGGTTGCAATACTGGTAATATCACCCTTTTCATAAACAATTTCTACTATCGCCTCACGCAGAGAGCCTTTCACCCTGACGTCAATCACACCGTCTTCTCCGTCAAATTCAGACTCCGTGCTGATAACTTCTACATAATCACCCATATCCTCCGTTGCGGATTCCCAGCTTGCAATGGCGCTGACGTCAACCGGGGAAGTGTACTGTGCCTGCATATTCATAACCACACACTGGTTAATGCTTTCCACAATGCCCTGGCCCACTGTCTCCGCCTCCTCCGCCGTAAGCAGAGGCTCATCGGCTTCCTCCGCCTGGCCGCACGCTGTCAAACCGAGCATACAGGTAATCATACCTAATATCAATAACCATTTTTTCATATTAAGTAAGCATCCTTTCTAAACTGTACCGTGTTTTTTTGCAGGACGGTCTTCTTTCTTGGAAAGCAGCATCTCGAAAGCGCCAATCACATACTTTCTTGTGGCCGCCGGTTCAATTATCTGGTCTACATACCCTCTTCTGGCCGCGCCCTGAGCGCTGGTCTGCAGCGAAGCATATTCTTTTGCGCAGGCTTCAATTGCTTCCGCGCCCTGTCCGTCGCAGATAATCTTGGCTGCCAGCTTCGCATCCATGGTTCCAATCTGAGCGTCGGGCCATGCCATGGTGATATCCGCTCCGATTGCCTTGGAGTTCATCGCCACATAAGCGCTTCCGAATGCCTGTCCGATGATGACGTTCACCTTGGGAACAGTCGCATTTGCAAAGGCGTATGTAAGCTTTGCAGCCGCTTTGGCAATTCTCTTTTCGGAACATTTGTCAGCCTTGAATCCCTTTACATTGGTAAGGGAAAGAACCGGGATATTAAAGGCGTCGCAGAACTCAATGAAATCCGCCGCCTTGTCGCACCCTGCGGGCGTTAAAACAGCATCAAACTTATCCGTCACCGTTCCCTCGTCGCCGTAAACCTCGCTGCGGTTTGCAACAGCGCCTACGGTTTCGCCGTTTAATCTGATGAATGCCGTAACCATTTCCTTTGCGTATCCGGCCTTTACTTCAAACACTTCGCCGTTGTCGGCAAGCTGGGACAGCGCAATGGAGGTATCTCCCACGCAGCCTGCGATTTCCGCGCATTCGCGGTTCAAATCGTCTGTGCAGTCCTCATAAAGCATATCGTCCTGATTGTTGGCGGGAAGCATGCATACAAGCTCTCTGATTTTTGCAAGAACCCCTGCCTCGTCGGCAACCACGTCCACAATGCCGGCCTCTTCGCTCTGGAATGCCGCCGCGGACGTATCGCATCTGCTGATTTCATTTCCGTCAAGCGCATTGGGCGCATTCACGAACAGCTTTGCTTTCTTTTCTTCCATGAAAGTAAAATCCGTCAATGTGGGAATAAGCGCAAGACCGCCGCCGCATGTACCGAAAATAGCCGTAATCTGCGGAATCACGCCGGAACTTAACACCTGCTTTTTATAAATCTCTCCAAAGCCGTTAAGCGCGTCCGTCGCCTCCTGGAGACGTAAGCCTGCGGATTCAATCAGCCCGATTACAGGCGCTCCCGTTTTCAAAGCAAGGTCATAGAGGTTTGCAATTTTTTTCGCATGCATTTCGCCAACGCTGCCGTTTAAAACAGAAACGTCCTGGCTGTATACATACACAAGGCTGCCGCCTATGACTCCATAGCCGGTAATCACACCGTCAGAAGGAGTTTCTGTCTGTTTCAGATTAAAATCAGTGCTTCTGGCAGTTACTCCGGCACCAATTTCAACGAAACTGTTTTCATCGAGTAAAGATGCTATTCTTTGACTCGCCTGTGAATTAGTACTCATGTTTCAGCCCTCCATTTTATATTAAAAAAATAATAACATTATTCACGGGTACACAGGCACCGCAGGATACAGGTATCCATTGGACACAATGTGCCCGGGGACGCACCCGTCCACATAATTTCGTCGTATAGCAGTATATCATAAATATTTCAAATAGGATAGAGCAAAGTTTTCAAAATTTACACTTTTTTCACAGCTCGCAGTTCTTCACCGTTCTGGGGAAAGGAACCACATCCCTGATATTTCCCATGCCTGTCAGGTACATCACGCACCTTTCAAATCCCAGTCCAAAACCGGCGTGGCGCACGGAACCGTAGCGGCGCAAATCGAGATAAAACTCATAATCCGCCCTGTTCAGGTTCATCTCTTCCATCCGCTGCACAAGGAGCGCAAGGTCGTCCTCCCTCTGGCTCCCTCCGATAATCTCGCCGATGCCCGGAACCAGACAGTCCATGGCCGCCACGGTCTTTCCGTCATCGTTCAGCTTCATATAAAAAGCCTTGATTTCCTTCGGGTAATCCGTCACAAACACGGGGCGTTTGAATTCCTTTTCCGTCAGATATCTTTCGTGCTCGGTCTGCAAATCGCTTCCCCAGTGTACCTTGTACTCAAATTCATCGTTGTGCTTCTCCAGAATTTCAATGGTTTCCGTATAGGTCACATGGCCGAACTCGGACTCCAGCACATGTTTCAGACGCTCAATCAGCCCCTTGTCCACGAACTGGTTGAAAAACGCCATCTCCTCCGGCGCATTTTCCAGCACATAGCGAATCACGTATTTGAGCATGGCCTCCGCAAGCATCATGTCGTCCTTCAAATCCGCAAAGCACATTTCCGGCTCAATCATCCAGAACTCCGCCGCGTGACGGGAGGTGTTGGAATTTTCCGCCCGGAAGGTAGGGCCGAAGGTATATACATTCTTAAAGGCAAAGGCATAGGTCTCCACGTCCAGCTGGCCGCTCACCGTCAGATTGGTGGGCTTCCCGAAGAAATCCTGACTGTAGTCCACCGCTCCATCCGCCGTCTTTGGCACGTTATCCAAATCCAGCGTGGTCACCTTAAACATTTCCCCCGCACCCTCGCAGTCGCTTCCGGTAATCAGCGGCGTGTGCACATAAACAAATCCCCTCTCCTGGAAAAAGCGGTGAATTGCATAGGCTGCCATGGAACGAACCCGGAAAACCGCCTGGAAGGTATTGGTTCTCGCCCGCAGATGGGAGATGGTCCGCAGATATTCAAAGCTGTGACGTTTCTTCTGCAAAGGATAATCGGAAGGGGAAGCGCCCTCAAGCACTACCTCTATGGCCTGCATTTCCAGCGGCTGCTTCGCCCCCGGCGTCACCACAATTTTTCCTCTCACCGTTACCGCCGCGCCCACGCCGATTCTGGCAATCTCGTCAAAATCCGAAAGTGCGTCGGAGTATACCACCTGCAGCGGTTCAAAAAAGCTTCCGTCGTTCACCACCAGAAATCCGAAGGTTTTAGAATCCCTGTTGCTTCTCACCCAGCCGCCTACCGTCACTTCGACGTCCGCATACTTTTCCTTTTCCCGGAATATATCCTTGATATTCGTCAGTTCCATAACTATCCTGCCTTTCTTCTTCTACATATTTTTTATATTCTACCATAACATTTGAAGCTTCCGCAATCCGCGGCGCCAAAAGTATCCGCTTCCTGTTTATCAGTATAGCATATTTTTCCGTTTTCCTTACATATAAATTTAAAGAAGCTGACTACCTGAACGGAATTCTATGAAATATATGCAAAAACTATCCGCCTTCCTTCTCACCGCCCTCCTTTTGTCTGCTCTTCCTTTTGCGCCTTCCCATGCACTTGGCTCCCGGGCCTTTCCTTCCCCCGAAGCTGCTGCCTTGACGGAAACTGCATTACAGACAAATGCTTCCGCCGACGATTCCTTAAAGCTGTACGCCCAGTCTGCGGTTTTGATGGATGCGGATTCCGGGCGCATCCTCTATGAAAAGGAGGGAGAAAAGATTCTCCCCATGGCAAGCACCACCAAAATCATGACCTGCATCCTTGCGCTGGAATACGGCCATATGGAGGATTATGCGCAGGCCAGCTCCTATGCGGCGAGTATGCCGAAGGTCAAACTCAACGTCACCACGAACGAATATTATAAAGTGGAAGATTTGCTTTACTCCCTCATGCTGGAATCCCACAATGATTCAGCCGTTGTCATTGCAGAACACGTTGCGGGAAGCGTGGAAGCCTTTGCCAGGATGATGAACCAGAAAGCCAGGGACATCGGATGCTTTGATACTTATTTTATCACGCCCAACGGTCTCGACGCCACCGCCACGGGAAGCGACGGAACCGTAAAGACCCATTCCACCACCGCTGCGGACCTTGCCAGAATCATGTCCTACTGCATAATGGATTCCCCGAAAAAGGAAGATTTTCTGGAAATCACCCGCACGCCCTCCTACTCCTTTGAAAGCTATAAGGAAAAGGACGGAAGCTATACAGGCAGCGGCCGCACCTTTTCCTGCAACAACCATAACGCCTTTCTCTCCATGATGGACGGGGCGCTTTCCGGGAAAACAGGCTTTACGGGTACTGCCGGATATTGCTATGTCGGGTCGCTGCGCCGGGACAACAGAACCTTTGTGGTCGCCCTTTTAGCCTGCGGCTGGCCGAACAACAAAACCTATAAGTGGAGCGACACGAAACAGCTTATGAATTACGGCCTTGAAAATTTTGAATACCATACCCTCTCGGAAGCAGCCTTTGACGAAAGCCGTTTAAAGCCTGTCAGCGTTATAAACGGGCAGACAAAAGGGCTTGGGGACGTTGCGCTGGCCGAAGTAAAAATAGACAAAGCCGCAGAGAATGCCTCCGCTGCGGACGAGGAAGAAATAGGAATTCTTCTCAAAAAAGATGAACAGATACAGGTGGATTTCCAGCAGGCGGAGGAACTCACCGCCCCCATAGCCGCCGGAACCGAAGTGGGCACCATAAAATATCTGATAGACGGCGACGTCTATAAGTTAGAATCCATCGTCACCACGGACGATATTCCTGCAATCGACTATCAGTGGTGCCTTAAGCAGATTCTTTCAAGATACAGCCTGTAAGAATCTGGTGCAAAATCCGCAGGTTCAACGGGCAGAGCGAACCGGGCGGCGGCTCACTGACCTTTCACGCCGCCGGAACGCGAGGTTAAATGTCAAGCTGTACGCTGGCCTCCTGCTCGGCCTGGATTTTAAATTCCTCCAACTGCACCGATGAAAGCTTCGGAAGCTCCTCTAAGGATTTTACTCCGAAGGAACGCAAAAACTCCTCCGTTGTGCCGAAAAGCAGCGGACGGCCGGGTGCGTCCATACGCCCCACCTCCATAATAAGCCCGAATTCAATCAGCCTGTTCACCGCGTGGTCGCAGCTTACCCCCCGGATTTTTTCAATTTCCGCCCGGGTGACAGGCTGTTTATAGGCAACGATGGATAAGGTTTCCAGAAGGGTGTCCGTGAGCACATACTTCCGGGGCGTCTTTGCAATTTTAATCAGATACTCGTACATCTCCGCTTTCGTACACATCTGCCAGGAATCCTCAAGCTCTATGAGGGTGACGCCGCACTCCCGCCCGTCATAACCTTCTTTCAATTCCGTAAGCAGCTCTTTCGTGTACTGCCCGTCTCTTTCTATCACGGACGCAAGCCTGTCTGTCTCCACCGATTCCCCCATTGTAAAAAGAATCGCCTCAAGAACCGCCTTTTCCCTTTCCCTGTCCATCTTACTCCCCTTTTCCGTGCATTTGAATCAAGCAGGAAATCTTTCTTCTCCTGCCGCGCACCCCTTCGTTTTAAATGCACGACGTAATGATAATATCCTCGAAAATATCTTCCTGAGTGATGGAAATCTTCCCCACCTTCATCATTTCCAGTATCACAAGAAAAGTGACGATGATTTCCATTTTGCTTTTTTGTTTTTCCAGAAGCTCCCGGAAGCTGAACGTCCTGTGGGAAAGAATATAGTCCTCCACATAGGAGGTCTTGATATCCATATCCACCTCGTCCTTTTCAATCTGGCCGAACTTACTCCTTACAGGGTCGATTTTGTCCTCCTGCCGCTTCATCACCATTTTAAACAGCTCCTGAAGCTTTGCAAGGCTGGCGTCCCCGATAAGCGTTTCCATATCCACTGGCGGATTGTAATCCTCCACCTCCTTCGGGAGGGTCTTCCCCTTGAACAGAGTCAGCGCAGCATCCATCTGCCTGTCCTTCAGCTCATAGGACATATACTTATACATTTTATATTCCAGCAGCTTTTGAACAAGCTCCGCCCGGGGGTCTTCCTCCTCCCCCTCCTCGTTCACTTCCCTTGGAAGGAGCATTTTGCACTTGATTTCCAGCAAAGTGGCTGCCATGACGAGAAATTCGCTCATGATATTCATGTCTTCCGTTTCCATGGCCTTTATGTAATCCAGATACTGGGCGGTTATCTCCACAATCGGAATGTCATAGATATCCACTTTGTTCTTCTCTATCAGATGCAAAAGCAAATCAAGGGGGCCTTCAAAAGCCTGCAGCTTTACCGATATTGCCATTTTCCGTCTCTTTCTATCTGCAAATCGCCACCGTCTGGCTCGTCCCTAATCTGCTCGCCCCGGCCTTCTCCATCGCCATAGCCGTTTCCTTATCCCGGATGCCCCCGGAAGCCTTCACTCCCATCTTGCTGCCCACAGTCTTACGCATCAGCGCCACGTCCTCCGCTTTTGCCCCTCCTGTGGAAAATCCGGTGGAGGTCTTTACAAAATCAGCGCCGGCCTCCTTTGCAAGCTCGCAGGCCTTCACCTTTTCCTCGTCTGTCAGAAGGCAGGTCTCAATAATCACTTTAAGAAGCGCGCCGCTGCAGGCCTTTTTCACCTCACGGATATCATCTCTCACCACATCATATAATCCGTCTTTAAGCGCCCCCACATTAATCACCATATCAATCTCGTCCGCTCCGTCCTTCACGGCGATGGCAGTCTCCGCCGCTTTGGCCTGTGTTGCCATCTGTCCTAAAGGAAATCCCACAACCGTGCAGACCTTCACGTCCGTCCCCTTAAGCTCCCCGGCAGCATATGCGGTATAATAGCCGTTGACGCAGACAGACATAAAACCGTACTCCTTCGCCTCGTCGCAAATCTTCTTTACCGCTTCTTTAGTGGCTTCCGCTTTCAATATTGTATGGTCAAATAATTTTGTATTCATGTTTTCCTCATTTCTGCGCTGCTTTTTGGACCCAGCTTTGCCGAGGCCGTGCGCATAACTTCATTTCCCCGTTCGCACATGCAAAAGTTTGCAGGACGCCTTTTCTTCTCTGAAATCTCGGCACCCCCGCAAAATGCCCGCAGGAATGATTTTATCATGTATAAAAATTCCAGTCAACCCGGCGCTATATCAATTACCACCACTTCTCCCGGATTGAATATCCTTATGGGAAGGGTATGGGTTCCCAGCCCCCGCCCCAGAATAAGCGCAGACCTTCCCTCATGAAATTCCCCGCCGTCATATTTCGGGAACAGCTTCAAAGCCGGTGAAATCACTCCTCCAAGAAACGGGAGGCGCATCAGCCCGCCATGGACATGGCCGGACACCACTAGCCCGGCTCCCCATCCGGCATACACCTCAAAGTATTTGGGATTATGGGCAATCAGAACCGTTGCCCTTGTTTTGTCCGGTTTTCCGATAAGCCTGTCCAGATAAGAAGTCTCCATTTTCCCATGCTGAAATTTACCGTAATAATCCCACCCGATTTCAGCGCCGTAAATATCCATATTAAATGCCGGAAGATACACCTTCTCATTGACAAGATGGCAAACGCCTGCCTTTTCTATTTTTTTCGAAAATTTTTGATACATATCCCCGAACTTTTCAGTGTCAAAGGCAGTCTTCTGTTCATGGTTCCCGTTGCCGTAATAAACCGGGTAATCCGCCGCAAGGGCGCACACAAGCTCCGCCGCCGTGTCAGTGTCACCGTTTTTTTCAGCGGTATACATATCTCCCGCAATTAGAATCATATCCGGGGAAAGCCTGCGGACAGCCGATAGCAGCTTTTCATTTTTCTCCCCGAAGGATTTATTGTGCAGGTCGGATAGCAGAATAATCCTGCCGCTTTTTTTCAGCTTCTCCACCCTGCAGCTATAATTTCTTATCACGAAACGATTGCAGTCCACAGCCATCACAGCCAGAAAGAAAGCCGCAATAACCGACAATAAAGTAATAACCATCATAACGTATACATTTACAAAAATGTTTTCCTTCCTGCGAATAAATAAGGACGTAAGCCATATACGGTAGACTTGCGTCCTTATTTGTCTGCTGTTTAAATCATATCAAGTATATCATAACCAAAGTTCGCCGTCTATTATAACTTCACAGCCTGTATTTTTATGCCTGGCACCATTCAACCATACATTCACAGCCCGCAATACAGCCTCCAGACCTTCATCAGATAGTCCTTATATCCCGCTTTATCGATAGTCACGTCCGACAAAATGGAAACGCTTCCGATTCTCTGTCCGTTCAGCTTGTAAACAGCCTCTCCCACGGCGTCGCCTCTCGCTATGGGAGCCGTTATCTCCGCAGGCAGGGAAATGGTCTTTTCAATGCTGCCAAGGTCGCTCCCCGCAATATCCAGATAACGGAAAGGCCCCTTGTAAACAAGCGCCGCCTCGTCCGTAACTCCTCCCTTGACGGGTATGGAGGGAAGCTGCTCCGTATTGGCATCCTCATAAAGGGCGCTGACGCTGTAGCCGTAATTTAAAAGCGACATGGCGTCCTGAAAGCGCGTCTTATTGCTGGGCGAGCCCATTACTACTGCAATCAAATCAATGTTGTCCTTGCTTGCGGTGGCTGAAAGGCAGTAAAGCGCCTTGCTGGTGGAGCCGGTCTTAAGCCCTGTCGTCCACTCGTACATTTTCAGCAGCTTATTGGTGCTTGAAAGGGTAAAGTTGCTGGTTCCCTGAGTCGTTACATGGGTAATGTCCTCCATCCAGATTTTTGTGTAATCCAGAATCTGGGGATACTTTGTAATCAGCTCACGGGACATAATCGCCACGTCTTTTGCGGAAGTGTAGTGATTGTCGGACTCGCTAAGCCCGCAACAGTCCTCAAAATGTGTGTCGGTAAGACCAAGCTCCTCCGCCCTCTTGTTCATCAGCGCTACAAACTCCTGCTCGCTGCCTGCAATAAATTCCGCCGCCGCCACGCTGGCGTCATTCCCGGAGGCCACGGCGATACATTTAATAATGGTCTCCAGACTCTGAACCTCGCCTTCCTCCAGAAATACCTGGGAACCTCCCATGGACTTCGCATAGGCGCTGGTCATAACCTCGCTGTCAAGCCGCACCCTTCCCGTACCCAGATGGTCGAAAATCACAATCAATGTCATGATTTTCGTAATACTTGCCGGGCTCCGCCTCTCTCCTGCATTCTGCTCGCAGATAATCTGCCCTGTGGAAGCCTCCATCAGTATATAAGACGGTGCTTCCAGAGCCGGCGCCGCAAACGCATTTACCGGCGTCATCAGCAAAAAAATAAAACATATCACATAGCACAGGGTTACTTTAAAATATTTACTCACGTAATCGCTCTCCCTTATGTATTCTATTACTATGGATATGTTTTATTTAATTATAAAATGCACGTCCGCCTTAATACCATCTGGCGCGAAACGCCTCATAGGCGTCCATCAGCCTGTCTTTCTGCTCCTTTAAGCTGATATTGAATATCTGCATCAGCTTTATCAGGTAATCCGCCGTCACTATAAGGAATACGATTCTGCATACCCAGATTCCCACTCTCATGTCATACCTGTCCACCAGTCCCAGCACTCTCTTATGCAGGAAGGTTACAATGATAATCGCATAAAAGCCCCAGGCAATCGTACTCTCAAGGCAGATAATCCCCTTGTAATTACAGGGCTTTTCGTTATAATCCCACCACACTTCCCCGAAAAGCCGCAGCATCAGCTTTCCCACAAGGAACTCAAACAAAGTGGCAAGAAATGCGCCTGCCAGATATAACTGCACCGGATTTTCACTTAAAGGACGCAGCACCAGATAGCCGATTACCCCTCCAAAGCCGTAAATCGGGCAGAACGGTCCGCGCCCGAAGCCCCGGTTGGTTAATTTTTTATTGCAAAACGACATATATATGGATTCTACCAGCCATCCTATCATGCTATAGATAATAAACGCTGCAATCAGGTGATATACGTCCGTGTCAAATATTTCCCTCGTCCACATAATATCAGCCCTTTCTTAAGAATTTCCTAAGACTCCCTATAAAGACAATAAAGTCCTTGGAAATTCAAGGACTTTACTTTGCTCATAATCATTAATTGTATTTGCGTTTTCTTGCCGCTTCAGATTTCTTTTTACGTCTTACGCTGGGTTTCTCGTAATGCTCTCTCTTACGAATCTCCTGCTGAATACCAGCTTTCGCACAACTTCTTTTAAAGCGTCGTAAAGCGCTATCTAAAGTTTCATTTTCTTTAACGATTACATTTGACATCCTACACTCTGCCCTCCCTTCAGTCCCCTTCCGGTAACAACGACTGATACGGGTTTTTATTGTGTATCCTGATACACACTTGTCATTATACCACAAATTTTTTATGCGTCAATTATTTCTTTGAAATTTAAGGAAATAAATCGCATTTTTCTTCTATACTTATACAAAGCGCTAGAAATAGAGAGCCAGCCGCTTTTTGTCGCTGTCGGAAACACCGATGGCCTCCATACTCTGCTCCGCGCTCCACCCCATCCTTTCCATTAAGTTTCTGATGCTGTTTTGTAAGGTTCTGATATTCTGCTCATCCGCTGCTTTCGCCGCTGCCTCCGCCGCCGCTTTTTCTGCAGCTCTGTCAGCAATCGTCTGCATTGCAAGACACACGTCACATTCCTCCTTCTTCCTATTTATTGTCAGTTTCGCATTTACACAGGCGTTCAGTACATTAACTTCATTTCTTTTCAGATGCCGGAAGCCCTCATTATTTTCCACAATCTCCGTCAGTTTATCTGCATTTTGGGAATATTTGATAAAACTTAAAACTTCCTTCAAAGTAGTGTGGAATTTATCAAACTCATCATCCTTTATTGCCGCCGGAGCAATCAGATTAATCTTATAATCGGGTACAAATGTAAGAATATCCGCATCCTGTTCCTCAAACATTTCATGGATGGACACCGGTCCATCCCACTCTTTAGAACCAAAGTAAATAACCAGAGTCACAACCGGCATAAGTCTGTCTTCTTTCATAAATCCTGAAAGATAATCATCGCTTCCGGCATTTTTGTAATCTCCCGACTGCTTATGGGAAAAGACCGCCCTTTCTACCTGCTTTGCATATTGCAGGGCGTCATAAACCATATTCTTCACCGCCATCGCATAATGAATATTGGACTGATTTTCAATTGCCAGTACCAGATACGCCCTTTTCCTGTCCGTCATTGCGGTAACGCTTCTGATTACATCTCTTGTTCGCTGAACCGGCAACTGAGCACCGTCTTTACCGCCATAAGGAACATCTATCTCTCTTGTATCCAGTTCCTCCAGACTGTCCGGTGTAATAACCTGCCTTCCGTTATACACAAAATAATTAAATGCATCGGCAAATATTTCATTCTGCCTCATATATTTTGCAGTTGCCGTATCTTTTATCCCCATGGGAACCACCGCCTTATCATAGGTTGCGTTATGCGTTTCTTACGTATCTCTAAAATCCGGCTCTTTTCTCTGTTATAACAAGCATATCATAAAAAATATTCTTCTGCAATATCCGACCAAATCCAAAAAGAGAACGCCGTTCCCTGTCACTGCTTTTGCAAACGGCGTTCTCCCGATTATTTCTTTGAATTTTCTTACTTAATCTGCCCTTCAAGCACCCCCGCGGCCTCCGCTATGGCGTCGTCGATGCCCTCCGGATTCTTCCCGCCGGCCTGGGCCATGTTCGGTCTTCCGCCTCCTCCTCCGCCGACCTTTCCGGCAACGCCCTTAATCAAATTGCCGGCATGGGCTCCTCTGTCCATGGCTTCCTGCGTTGCCATGGCTACCATGTTAACCTTTCCGTCCTTATCGGAGACAAGCAAAATCACGCCCTCGCCAAGCTTTGACTTTAACTGGTCGCCCAAATCGCGCAGGCCGTTCATATCCACGCCCGCCACTCTGGCGGCAAGGAGCTTTACTCCCCTGACCTCCGACACCTGATTCATCACGTCTCCCAGGGCATCCTTGGCCGCCTTGCTCTTTAACGCCTCGTTTTCGCTCCGAAGGGCTTTCATCTCGGAAAGCAGATGTCCGACTTTCGCCGGAAGCTCCGAGGGCTGCGCTTTCACTAAAGCCGCCGCCTCTGCAAGCGTTTTTTCAAGGCCGGCATACCAGGCAAGCACGCCTTTTCCCGTAAGGGCTTCTATTCTGCGGACGCCCGCCGCGATTCCGCTCTCGGAAACAATTTTAAACAGCATAATGGACGAAGTATTTGCAACGTGAGTGCCGCCGCAAAGCTCCGTGGAAAAGTCTCCCATGGAAACCACCCGCACGGACTCTCCGTATTTTTCGCCGAAAAGCGCCATTGCTCCTGTCTTTTTGGCCTCGTCAAGGCTCATCACCTTTGTCTCCACACAGACGGCTTCGGCAATCTTTTCATTGACCATCCTTTCAACTCTGCCAATTTCCTCAGGCGTCATGGCGGAGAAATGGCTGAAATCGAAACGCAGTCCGTCTCCGTTTACAAAGGAGCCTTTCTGCTCCACATGGGTGCCAAGCACGCTGCGCAGGGCTTTCTGGAGAAGATGGGTGGCGCTGTGATTTTTACAGGTATCGCTTCTGTTTTCCTCATTTACCTTAAGCGTCACCTTATCTCCGACCTTCAGCATCCCTTTTACCATGCGTCCGATATGGCCCACCTTGCCGCCGAGAAGCTTAATGGTGTCCTCCACCTGAAATTCGCCGTCCGGGCAGGTAATGATTCCATTGTCGCCGCTTTGTCCGCCCATGGTGGCGTAAAAAGGCGTCTCCTTCACGATAATCGTGCCCGTCTCGCCGTCGGTCAATGCACTGACCAGCTCCGTTTCCGTGGTGAGCACCGTAATTTCCGAATCATAATTTAAATGGTCATAGCCCACGAATTCCGTGGTGATGGCCGGGTCAATGGACTCATAGATAGTCACGTCCGCGCCCATGTAATTGGTAACCTTGCGGGCCGCCCTCGCCGTATCCTTCTGCTTCTGCATGGCCGCCTTGAAGCCTTCCTCGTCCACGCCGATGCCCTTTTCCTCCAGAATTTCCATGGTAAGGTCAAGAGGGAATCCGTACGTGTCATACAAGCGGAAAGCGTCCTCGCCGGAAAGCGTGTTTTTGCCCTCCTTTGCCATTGCCTCCTCCATATCGCTCAAAATACCAAGGCCCTGGTCGATGGTCTTGTTGAATTTATTTTCCTCCTGGGTAAGGACATTGAAAATAAAATCCTTCTTTTCCTCCAGCTCGGGATAGCCGTCCTTACTTCCCTCAATCACGGTGTTGCTAAGCCCTGCAAGGAATGTGCCCTCAATGCCCAGCAGTCTTCCATGGCGGGCCGCACGGCGGATAATTCTCCGCAGGACATAGCCTCTGCCCTCGTTTGTGGGCATAATGCCGTCGGAAATCATGAAGGTTGCGGAACGCACATGGTCCGTCACGATACGGATGGAAACATCCCATTTATATTCTTTCTTATATTCCTTGCCGGAAATCTCGCATACTCTGTCGCGGAGCGCGCGAATGGTATCCACGTCAAAAATGGAATCCACATCCTGAACCACCGCCGCAAGACGCTCCAGCCCCATACCGGTATCGATGTTTTTCTGCTCAAGCTCCGAATAATTCCCCTTGCCGTCATTGTCAAACTGGGTAAATACGTCGTTCCACACTTCAATATATCTGTCGCAGTCACAGCCCACGGTACAGCCCGGCTTGCCGCAGCCGTACTTCTCGCCTCTGTCATAGTAAACCTCCGAGCAGGGACCACAGGGGCCTGAGCCATGCTCCCAGAAATTATCCTCCTTGCCGAAGCGGAAAATCCTCTCCTTCGGAATCCCGATTTCCTTATTCCAGATGTCAAAGGCCTCGTCATCCTCCAGATAGACAGACGGATAAAGCCGCTCTGCGTCAAGGCCCACTACTTCCGTTAAGAATTCCCAGGTCCAGTTAATGGCCTCTCTCTTAAAATAATCGCCGAAAGAAAAGTTTCCCAGCATTTCAAAAAAGGTGCCGTGACGGGCGGTTTTGCCGATGTTCTCGATATCTCCGGTACGGATACACTTCTGGCAGGTGGTCACCCTCCTTCTGGGTGGAATCTCCTGCCCCGTAAAATAAGGCTTTAAGGGCGCCATGCCTGAATTAATCAAAAGCAGGCTGTTGTCATTGTGGGGGACAAGGGAAAAGCTTTTCATTGCAAGATGCCCCTTGCTCTCAAAAAATTCCAAAAACATTTTGCGCAATTCGTTTACGCCATATGGTTTCATAGTCATCTCCTGTTTCAAGTTATTAAAAATTCATCTTATCTGCAAAGTAAGCGTCCAGGTCTGCGATTTTCACGCGCTCCTGCTCCATGGAATCCCTGAATCTGACGGTCACGCAGCCGTCCGTCTCAGAATCAAAGTCGTAGGTGACGCAGAAAGGCGTTCCGATTTCATCCTGACGGCGGTAACGCTTTCCGATATTGCCTCTGTCGTCGAACTCGCAGTTATATTTTTTTGAAAGCTGTGCGTAAATCTTCTCCGCTCCCTCGCTTAATTTCTTGGAAAGAGGCAGAACGCCGATTTTTACAGGGGCAAGAGCCGGATGGAAGTGAAGCACGGTGCGCACATCGCCCTCGCCAATCTCCTCCTCGTCGTAAGCGGAGCACAAAAATGCAAGCACCACTCTGTCCGCGCCAAGAGACGGCTCAATCACATAAGGAATATATCTCTCGTTCTTCTGGTCGTCAAAGTAGGACAAATCCTCGCCGGAGGTGTTCTGGTGCTGGGTCAAATCGTAGTCCGTCCTGTCGGCAATGCCCCACAGCTCGCCCCAGCCGAAGGGGAACAGGAATTCAATATCCGTGGTTGCTTTGGAATAGAAGGACAGCTCCTCCTTTTCGTGGTCGCGGACGCGCATTTCGTCCTCTTTCATGCCAAGGCTCTTAAGCCAGTCGATACAGAACTGTTTCCAGTAGGCAAACCACTCGAGGTCCGTATCCGGCTCGCAGAAGAACTCCAGCTCCATCTGCTCAAATTCCCGGGTACGGAAGGTAAAGTTTCCGGGAGTAATCTCATTACGGAAGGATTTACCCACCTGGCCGATTCCGAAAGGAATCTTCTTTCTGGAGGTTCTCTGCACATTCTTAAAGTTTACAAAAATACCCTGCGCTGTCTCGGGGCGCAGATACACCGTGTTCTTCGCGTCCTCTGTAACGCCCTGGAAAGTCTTGAACATCAGGTTAAACTGACGGATATCTGTGAAATTATGTTTGCCGCAGGTGGGACAGGGAATGTTATGTTCCGCAATAAACGCTTTCATCTTTTCCTGGCTCCAGCCGTCGATGGAGCCGTCCAGCTCAAGCCCTTTCTCCGCCGCATAATCCTCAATCAGCTTGTCTGCACGGAAACGCTCATGGCATTCCTTACAGTCCATCAGCGGGTCGGAGAAACCGCCCAGATGCCCGGAAGCCACCCAGGTCTGCGGGTTCATCAGAATCGCGCAGTCAACGCCCACGTTATAGGGGTTTTCCATGATAAATTTCTGCCACCAGGCCCGCTTTACATTATTCTTTAATTCCACGCCGAGATTTCCGTAATCCCATGTGTTGGCAAGCCCGCCGTAAATTTCGGAGCCGGGATACACAAATCCTCTTGCCTTCGCCAGTGCCACAATTTTTTCCATTGTTTTTTCCATAATACACCTCTTTCTCTATTTCATACTGTAAATTACATACATCAGCTTTTTGTCCTCTCCCAGACGGCGCACCGCCTTTCCGTTAGAGAAGGTCTCCACGCCTTCGCTGACATAAAGAGCCTTTCCGCCAAGGACAATGCTCTCGTCAACGTCCGTGATGAGGATTCCCGCATTTTCCATTGCCAGAATGTCCGACTTCCCCACCGTCTCATTCGGGTCCTTCACCCCGCTTAATACCACGTTCAGCTCAAAGCCTGCCGCCTCGGCTCCCGCCGGGGTTCCCGCATAAAAATTCACCTTGTTAAAAGCGGCGTAATCCCCGCTTCCTTCGTAGGTCATCTTTACCACAACGTTGTCGCCGTCCATATCCACCTTTTCCACGGTAATGTTATTCTCGGATTTTTTATTGTAAACGGCCAGCTCCCCTAAAATCACCGACTGCAGCTCGTCTTTATCGTAGCGTTCCTCCCCGAAGCTTTCCACAATCTCCGACTGGATGCTTCCGTCTTTGTTCACGGTAATAAAGGTGCCGCCGTCTTCTTCTTTCTCATTTCCACAGGCTGTAAGTCCCAGCACAGTTGCCATTGCAAATGCGCCCATTATCACATTGTACGAAAATTTTCCGCTGCTTTTCATTTCATTCCCCTGCCTCTTTCAAATCATAAGGTTCATTATATATGACTATTAAGCGTTTTTCAACATGGAAATTCGCATAATATTTCCAGACTTTTCATTTTTTTATCAATAAAGCGGTTTCTGTAATTGTCCGCAATCCACGAAAGCTCCAAAAGCACCTGCTCCGTCACCGTAAAAGTGTAGAGCTTTTCAACCGCCGTGGCCGCGATATAGTTCACTGCATAAACCGTGGAAGGCAAAAAGCCCTCCTCCCTTTCGGGTATTCCCGGGTACTCGCCGTTTATCTTAAGCGCCTTTATTTCAAATATGTACCGCACCAGCTTATTGGAAAGCCCGTTATGCAAAAGCGCCCGAAGCGACTGATACAAAAGCTTCAGCATTTCCTTTTCATCGCTGTTTTCCCTCGTATAATAATCCGTCATTTCCAGAAAGTACATCCCGTAGCAGGCCGCCTCAAAATCCTCCCGGAATCCTTCAAAATAGT
The DNA here is from genome assembly GCA_910577275.1 of uncultured Lachnospiraceae bacterium. GTDB lineage: Bacteria > Bacillota > Clostridia > Lachnospirales > Lachnospiraceae > Suilimivivens. Next base: position 351,962 of record CAJTMW010000002.1, on the reverse strand, counting down.
TGCTGATAACGCTTTCCGTAATATTATAGGACGTCCTGCCCTCATAAAGAAGAAATTTCCCAAAGCAAAAGGGATTGGTGGAAGCAAGCAGCCTGCTGCCCTGTTTCCTGGCGCCTCTGGCAAAGGCTGCTATCTTTCCCCTCTCCCTTGTTAATATCATCACCCGTCTGTCATATTCCCCGATGGGTTCCGCTTTCAATATCATTCCTGTAACGCTTACCTGTTCCCTCAACCTTTCCCGCTCCCCCGTCACTTTGAACGCCTCCGGCACATTTCCATTCCGAAGCTTTTGCAAACTTTCCATCCACTGACGCTTCCCCATCTTCTGTACCGGAGAGGCTCCCGCTCCCGGTCAGAGCCCCCGGTCCATTCTGCCGGCGCTCACCCAGGTAATTCAGATAATCGCTTACACTTCCAGTCGTTAAAAAATGCTCCCAGTAATTTATCACTTTCATCTTATGCCCCCTGGTATTAAAATGTATTAATACTAGGGTTTACTTTTTTCGTTTTTCTATTCGCCGTCCTTTGGATTATAGCCAAAATTTTTGAGAAGGAAATCGCTGTCCCGCCAGTCCTTTTTCACCTTCACCCACAACTGCAGATTTACCCGGATACCCAGAAGATTTTCGATATCCCTTCTTGCTCCGGTTCCGATTTTTTTCAGCATACTGCCCTGTTTTCCAATGATAATTCCCTTGTGGGAATCCTTTTCACAGACGATGTTGGCGTCGATATCCACAATCCCCTTCCGGTATTTCATCCGCTCAATGGTGACGGCAATGCCGTGGGGAACCTCCTCGTCCAGGGCGCGTAGCGCCTTTTCCCTGACAAGCTCCGCCACAAGCTGCCTCTCCGGCTGGTCCGTGATGGTATCCTCGTCAAAAAAGGCCGGCCCATAAGGCAGATACGCCATGATACACTTAATTAATTCTTCCGTATTATCATTTTTCAGCGCCGATACCGGGACGATTTCCGCAAAATCCATTTCCTTCCTGTAGGTGTCAATAAAGCCGAGAAGCTCCTCTCTCTTTACCGTGTCAATCTTATTGATGACCAGTATCACCGGTACGGATACCTTTCCAAGCTGCTCTATGATATGCCGCTCCCCGGCGCCTATGAAACTGGAAGGCTCCACCAGCCACAAAATCACATCTACCTCGTTAAGGCTCCTCTGTGCAATATTTACCATATAATCCCCGAGCCGGTTCTTTGCCTTGTGGATTCCCGGGGTATCCACGAACACAATCTGCCCCTCCTTCGAGGTATATACGGTCTGGATACGGTTCCTTGTGGTCTGGGGCTTATTGGATGTGATGGCGATTTTCTGTCCTATCAGACAGTTCATCAGCGTAGATTTTCCTACGTTCGGCCTTCCAATAATCGCCGCAAAACCGGATTTATACTGTTCGTTCATTTATTCTCCATTCCACCGCCTTTTCGCGGCTTCGGGGCAGGCTTCCCCGCCCCGCCGATTCATTGAGTTTTATTCCATATTATCAGTGTCAGAGGACTCTGGTGCCTCAGCCGCTTCCTGTTTCTTTTTCCTGAAAATACCTTTACGGAAAAGCCCTTTCTTCCGCTCTGCCCCATTCTGCCCCCTTTTTCTTCTTATGCGCCTTATCACAAAGCGGAGAACAAGGACTGCCAGCAGAATTACCACTATCCAAAGTACAATATAAGGCAGGTCGATAAGTACGCCCACTACGAAATTCTCAAGTCCGTTGCCCACGTCATAGAGGCTGTTGATAAAACCGGTGGCGATTCTCTCCCAGACGGTCTGCTCCTTTACAGGCGTGAGCTTTTTCACCTCGTCGATATACAGATAAACGGTGCTGTAGCTTACCTGATTATCCAGTGTTCGCAGCTGTGCCTCCATGCTTTCAATCTGGTAACGCACCTCGGAAAGGCGGCTCTCCAGGGAAATGATGTCCTCAATGGTTTCCGCGCGCCCCAAAAGCTCGATGAGACGCTCCTGCTCCGTTAAGAGAACCTTTTTATGGCTCTCCATATCCACATACTGCAATGTAACATCTGTTACGCTTTCATTTCTTCTGATAACGTTGGAAATCTCCGCCACATCGGACAAAAATTCGTTCAGCTTATCGGCGGGAATCCTGATTGTAAGGTTGGCGTTTCTGGAATCCTGTCCGTAATAGCTGCTGCCGTTGTAGGTAAAGCTCTCCTCTATGTCCCCGCCCAGCCGGTCGATTTTATTCTGAACGGAAGAAAGCAGCTCGTCAAAGGTTTCCGTTTCCACGTCAAGGTTCACGTTCCGAATCAGCTTGCGGCTGGTATCCTGTACTGCCGGAGTATCCCCGGACGCGCCCTCCCCGGCCCCCTCCGCAGGCGCCGCACCGTTTTCCTCCGCGGCAGCTTCCTCAGTGACCGCCGCATCATAGCTTCCGGCGCTGTAGACGCCGTCGGAGAGGTAACCCGTTCCCCCTGCGTCGTAGGCGCTTTCATAGGCGGCCGTGTCAGCCGCGGCAGTCTCCGCATACTGCTTGGAAGAGCCGCAGCCGGTAAACAAAAGCCCTGATATCAGTGACAATACTAACAGTTTCCATTTCCCTTTTTTCTTTTTCATAACAATTCCTCCCTGTAAATTTGATGGTATATCTGATACGTATCAAACCGCCGGGATTTATGGGGTTTTCCTGATTTTTTCTGTTCCCGCATGTTATTTTTGCGCAGCCTCCGTTTTTCTTTCCCTCAGCTCAAAAACAGCTGCTCCACCTTCATAAAGAGTTCTTCCCTCTCTCTTATCTTATCGCCGTTCCCGACCACGCACAGGCAGTTTTCTTCCATAAAGGCTTCCACATACCGGTAAAGCTCTCTTATCGTTTCGGGCGTGGTGGCTAAAAGCTCGTCTCTCTCCCTCTGCACACGCTCCATGGACAGTCCGGTCAGATATCCACTGAGAGAATATAAGCCTCTCGACGCCGGCGTCATAGGCGTATCCAGCTCGCTCACCGCCCCGATAATGAACTGCGTCACCGTCCGCTCGTCCAGTCCGGCATTTTTAATATAATCCGCAGCCGCCTCGTAAACCTCTATGGTTCTATCAAGATTCGGGTCCCTGTAGGATACGAAATAGGCGTCCCCGTTTTTGAAAAAATTGCACATACAGCCGTAAGCGCCGCCCTTCACCCTTATCTGGCTCCAGAGATAATCATATCCCATCATCACCTTGAGCACCTTGAGCGCGCCTGTATAGGAAAGCCCTCTGTCAATGAAATTCCCGGCGCGGCACACATACTGCACCTGCCCGGCGGTCAGAAAGCCCTCGTTTTTCTTCACAGGCTCCGGCGCAAAGCTTCCCTTTTCCACAGGGGTGGTAAAAAGGCTGTTCTTCAAATCAAGCACCGCCTCTTTCATCCCCGCATAGCCTTCTTTTGTAGCCGTATAGTCCACCAGCAGATTTTCCGGTCTGAAAATATACCGGGACAGCTCCTTAAGGCTTGCCGACAATTCCTCTTTGCGACTGTCAAAATCTCTTTCCAGCTCCTCTATGAACCGGTAAAACGCAAGGCCGCTTATCTGCTCCGAAACGGCGGCAGTCGGTGAAAAATAGCCGAGGGCGCGCAAAGACGCCAGAGAATGGCCCGCATTTATCATCGCCGCCTGCATCCTGGACTGCGCCTCCGCAATAATTTCATAAAGACGCTTGGTATCGTCAAACCTTGAGGTTAAAATAATTTCTTTCAAAAGCTCCAGGGCCTTTCCCTGCTTTTCATAAAGAGCCTTGGAACGCAGTTCCAAAGTGACCGTGTACTCCTTCATCCGCTCCGCATTGGTGTAAGTGTTCGCCACCGCCCGGATACCGCCGGTATGAATATTCACCTCGTTAAACAGCTCCCCGTAGCCGAAATGCTCCGTATCCACCATCATCAGCGCGGATTTCAGAATCCCCACATACGGGAAAAGCCGCTTAGGCACATCCTTCAGATTGAAAACCAGATTCAAATAACCGATTCCGTTGGTAAAAATATCATGGAAAAGAATGGTGGTATCCCCTGCCTTTTTCTCCTCATTGACAAAAGGCGCGGCTTCCTTTTTCAAATCCGCCCGCGTGAGCATGGGAATCTTCTTAAGGTTCTCCTCCGTATCCGGCTCCTCCTGCCATTCGTGAAGCTTTTCCGTTTTCTCCATAATTTCCCGGATTTCCTCATCGGAGAGCCCTTCCCTGTAGGCTTTCAGCTTCTGCGCAAGGGCGGCGTCCCTCCTGGTGGCAAGACCGGGCACAGGGCGCACCGTGAGAATGGTCTTGTGGGGATTTTCCAACATGAGGCTCTGAATCAGTTCCTCAAAATATCCTGTGTCAATGGACTTTTTCAGCTCCTCAAAGGTTTTATTGGCCTCGATATGCATGAAAGGCTCCCTGTCGTCGTAAAGCCAGCTGTCAAGAGCCTGCAGCCCCAAAAGAAGCCCTCTGGGATAAGAGCCGAAGTCCGCCTCCCTGTATTTAAATTCAAAATAGTTGATTGCAGCCGTAAGCGCCTTTTTGTCAAGGCCCTCCTGCACCGCCTTATGGAGCGTTTCCTCAATGGTTCTTACAAATTCTTCCTTCTGGCCTTCCCCGGCATTCTTGGCAATTATGGAAAAATAAGGCTGGTAAATGCCGTTTTCCATGGAGCTGTATACGTCCTTGCCAATCCCCTTGTCAATCAAAGTCTGCTTTATCAGCGCTCCCGGCGCGGAGCAAAGGACATAATCCAGCACATCCATTGCGATATAAAGCTTTTTGTCAAGGCTGGTTCCCATGGAAATATTGTAAGTCAGATAGGTATTATTCTCCGCAGGCTCGTCCTCCATCACCGGATACTCCCTTATAAGCTCCTTCGGCTCCTTAAAAGGCTTTTGCAGCCCCACCTTCGAATCCACCTTAAGGGCGTCGTAACCGGAGAGGTATTCCCTGTCCAGAAAGTCAAGATACTCCTCCGCATCCAGATTTCCGTACAGATAAATATAACTGTTTGACGGATGATAATACTTTTTATGAAATTCCAGAAATTCCTCATAGGTAAGGGACGGAATCACCTCCGGGTCGCCCCCAGATTCCAGTCCGTAAGTAATATCCGGGTAAAGGGAATTCATGATTTCCCTCTCCACCACATCGTCCGGCGAGGAAAAAGCGCCCTTCATCTCATTGTAGACCACGCCGTTTATGGTAAGCTCGCTCTCCGGGCTTTCCATCTCATAGTGCCAGCCCTCCTGCAGGAAAATATTTTCCTGCCTGTAAATATTGGGGTGGAAAACCGCGTCGAGATACACGTGCACCAGATTCTTAAAATCCTTATCGTTGCAGCTTGCCACGGGGTACACGGTCTTGTCAGGATATGTCATTGCATTTAAAAAGGTATTCAAAGAGCCCTTGACCAGCTCCACAAAAGGGTCCTTTACAGGGAAATTTAAAGAGCCGCAGAGCACCGAGTGCTCGAGAATGTGGGCGACTCCCGTGCTGTCCTTCGGCGGCGTGCGGAAACCGATGTAAAACACCTTGTTTTCATTGTCGTTTAAAAGGAGCGTTACCATCGCCCCTGTTTTTTTATGCTTTAAAATATAACCGTCGGAGTTTAAATCACTGATGGCTCTCTTTTCAATGATTTCATAGGCGGCCAAGCTCTTGATTTGCTGTTTCATAGACATCTTTTCACCTTTCCGTTGTTGTTTTGATTAGTATACCCCATATTGGGGGAAATGTCACGACAACTTAAACAATAACTTCCAAAATCTCTTTTCCGCCATATTGCACAGTTTTTATCCCTGTCCTTTTGTTCTTATTAAAATTAAATACAAGCAGATAACCTTTAGAAAGATGATATTCTTTAAGATACCCGGCCAACTGTTCCATTCCTTTTCTTTCATATACCTCCCCACGGTGTATCTTCATCTCAACAATATATTGGCTGCCGTGATAATCAATCACCACATCCGTCCGGTTCATATCTCTCGTTCTGGCTTCCACATAATAATTTCCACTCCCGTTAATGATTGGCTTTAAATATAGTAAAAACAAACGACGACCGTTCTCTTCCAGAAATCTGATATCATTATCGCCGTAAATTTCCGAATAATGTTCCTGGAATTTCTCCATAACCTTATCCATATTAAGGTTTTCATTTTCCACAAACTGATTTTTCTCCTGCAATGCCGTTTTGTAGGTGATACTCCCTGTCATTTCCTCCGAAAGAAAATAATTATAAAGATGCATCTCAAAAATCCGGTTTGCAATTTCCACGGAATCATTTCTCTCCCTGAGAAAGCCCAGCATCCTCCCCATATTTATCACATAATTATAAGGATTGAATGAAAAGGTCTGGCCTGAAAACAAAATCTCCCTCAGCATCAGATTAAGCTCCGGGTAATCTGTCAGTTTTTTTATCATATCGTCAAATAAAGTATTCGGCTCTTTTAAAAAGATTCTGACAGCCTCCTTTACGCCTGCCGCAGACCAGGCGGAATCCCCTTTAAATGCTCCTTTGTTCCCGAGCCGTTCGTCAATCAATTTACAGATAGCAGAAACCAGATAAGGATAACCGGAGGTATACCCGTAAATATCATCCGCTATTTTTTCTATCTCCATTCCTGTCCGGTAATCGCTCTCATAATCTTTCAGCATTCCCGCAATATCATCTGTCGAAAAGCTCATATCAACCGAAAAATCCGCCGCAATGTTCCATGGACTGTTATACTTATGTTCTTCTTCCGGTCTGATTTTCAGCTTGAGATTTTTAATATCGTATACCCCGGCAAGTATCACCGACTGAAATACCGGAATCGACTTTCTGTCAAGATAATAATCCCTGAGCATGGCGAGGAAGTCCAGAAAAACCTGATTATTGGATGCGTTGTTAACCTCGTCAATCATAAGCACCAGAGGTTTGGGCGCCCGGTCGCATAAATCCCCGAAAATTTTAAACAGCTTTCTCAAGCCTGCCGGAGTATCTTTTCCCTCGGAAAGCTTCTCCAGCTCAGCCATGCTTCCCTCATCAAGACCTGCAATATTTTTCCTTCTTACCGACTGCACGAATATATCCGCAAAGGCGGACGTAAATGTAAATTCATCAGAAAAATCCAATGAACTTAATTTCTGAAAGCTTAACAAAACGGATACAAATTCCGGCTGAAGATATTGCTGCAGCGCCCACAATGTGGTGGTTTTTCCATATTGCCTTGCCCTGTTTATGACAAAATATTTTCCTTCTGCTACAAGCTCCTTTATTTCCCTTAGCCGATTTTCAATATCCACCATATAATTTTCATTCGGATAGCATAAGCCTGTCACATTAAAACGCTTCTTCAAAATAAGCTCCCCTCTTTGTTCATCCCGCACTTTTTCTGTTACCTTAAAAAGATTCTACCACATTTTCCTGTAATCAAGTAGGGGAAAGTTTTTTCTCCCCTGCCTGCCGCGCATTGGTGTGCCTTGTGTAAGCAATAATCTCTATTATGCACTCTCTGCACATAATAAAAGAACGGGCGGAAAACAAGTCTCCAACCCGTTCAGTGTAAAAGGGGAATTTTACCAAAATTTAATGTTGTCTGATGATTTCCATCTGACATATATTTATATTAACAAAACATTAATATTTTTGCAAGCAAAAAATAAAAGTTTTTGCAATTTTTTTATGGAAATTGTTGGTAAAGCAAGATGGATTACAAAAAACCTGCTCAGACACTGAAAGTCATCATGCCCAGCTTCGAGATGATAATCTCCCGGATGAGCATCCCGGAAGCCTTTTTCCGGGCAAGGTTCATCGCCGTAAGCTCCGGCAGCGTAAAAACCTTTTCCTGATAAACCAGCGAGGTTTTTCCCAAAAGGCTCCTCTTTTCTGCCTGAACCTGTCCCTTCACCTTTACCTTTAGCTGTCTGTAGGTTTCATAAAGAAAGGTATCCTCCTTAAGATAATAGAACTCGCTTTCCAGCGTGGTATCGGGCGAAGATTCCTTCAATATATAATGGGAAAGAATTGCCTTTAACTTGAAAGGAACCATCTCCGCTTCCAGCAGTTCTTCATAGGAAAAACCCGCCCCCAGATAAAGGTTCCCGGTATCCTGAAGCACATATTTAAAATCCTCGTATCTTGTGGCGTTTTTCTCCGCTTTCCCTTTCATTTTCTCCTCAATTCTGCCGCATTTAAACCGCGCCGGAATGCCGCTTACCGTCCTTCCAAATCCTCTATGGCAAAGCCGCTCATCCGCATGGCGTCCCTTATGGCCTTTTCCGACATTCCGCTCTCTGCGGCCAGCTCTTCCACCGTAACCTTCCGGCGAAGCTCCTTTGCAAGCTCTTTTGCCTTCTCCGCCACCTTATTTACCTTATCAAGGATTTTCCTGTCCTTGTCCTGCTCCTGCTCGTTTTCGGTAATGTACTCCTCCATGGCGTCCATCACCATCTTCATCAGCGTCCCTTCCGCTTCCCTCGCGTTTTCCAGGCATCCCAGCATGGTAACTCCCATGGAAAGCGCCACGTTTCCCTCGCCAATCAAATCTTCAAGAAAAACCCCCTGCCCGGCGTAAAGCCTTGCAATATCCACCACCTTCGGCAGATACAGGTGAATCAATCTCTGCTGCGCATCGCTCTCCCCTGCCATGGCGGAAAGGGTGAGCGCCTCCTTCTCCCCCTCGCTTATCTCATCGCTCCCGGCAAGCTGCCTTTTATACTCCTCCAGATAATCGGTCTCCGCCTCCGACAGCTCCTCATCCTCTGACAGCTGATTAAGGGATAAAGCATCTTCCGTCCAGGCTCCCGAAGCTGCGCCGCCGTCTGATAAGCCCTGCAGGGCGGCACCGCCCTCGGACAGAGCGTCTCCGCCATCTCCCTCCACGACCGCCACCTTTCGCTGCCTCAGATAATCAAGCACCATCCCGAGCTGTTCTTCCGACAGCTTAAGCGCCCCGAAAGCCTCCCGCACCTGCTGCCCGGTTACTCTGTTCCCCTGCCTTCTCGCAAGCTTCCTCACGCTCTCAAGGGTCTGCGCAAACAATATTTCCTGATTTTCTTCCATAATTAATATTCCCCTCATTTCTGCACACGGCAGCAGCTCATACGCAACCTGGCGGCTTATTTCACATAGGACGTCCATGAGAATCAGAACTGTTGATTATCGTTCGTCTTCACATGGGTATGGGTAAAAATATGGTCCTCACAGTACTCATAATTCCCGGCGCACTTGGAGCAGAACCGAAACTGCAGCTCAGGATTGGTTTCGTCCGTTCTTCCGCAGATAGCGCATTTGTGTCTCGTGCTCTTTGTCGTCTTCTTCACTTCCCGGCGGAACTCCTGCCTGCGCTTCGCCTGCTTCGGCGACATATGAACCTTTCCCCGGCTGGTGATAAAAAACACGATAAAGTTCATCAGGGACGCGGCAATGATAATCTTATCCGCAATCGTCCCCGTAAGGAACTGGAATACCAGAAGGGCCCCGTAAATAATCCCCAGTATCTTGATTTTGATGGGAATCAGGAAAAACAGCATCACCTGCATATTGGGGTAAGTGCTGGCAAAAGCCAGGAAAATGGACATATTCACATAAAAGGTGCTGAACATGGCCGCCAGGAAAGGAAACGTTCCGAAACCTCCCCACAAAACCCAGAGCTGCGCCGCCGTCTGCGAGCTTTCCTTGAAAATCAGCGTATAGGCAAACAGCAGAAACGCCCCAAGTATGGTAAACAGAACGCCCGAAAAGATATACACATTATATCGGTAGGTTCCCCAGGTCCGCTCCAGCGTAGTTCCCAGGGAATAATAAAAGTACAGCATCAGCAGCGTAAAAAAGTCAAAGCCTGAGGGCGGCACAATCAGCCAGGTAACAAGCCTCCATATCTGCCCGTGATAGACAATCTCATAGGGATTTAAATACAGATAGGATAAAAAAGCCGGATACATCCACTGGAAAATATACCCTACTCCATAGCAGATAATCAGTACCAGCGACAGATTTTTTATTGCATATTTTCCAAATCTTCTTTCAAAACTGCCTGAGGATTTCATAAAATTTACTCCCGTCTGTGCACAGGGTGCGCACAAAAAATATCAACTCATTACTTTGCATGAAACTTCATATATTCTATCATTCCCGCATTCAATTGTAAATAAAGGCATGCCAATTGTCATAATTTTTTAGAAATATAATATTTTTTATTTACAAAATATTAACTCCTCCCGCATTGCATTTTAAATTTTCCTGTCGTATAATTACAACGCATGTCATAAAACCATATGTTTTGTAAATTTTTTGCCGCTTTTGCCGCAAGGCCAAAGCCCGGCCGGCATGCCTGCGCGCCGCGCAGAACGTATTTCACATTATCAGAAAGGTGGCCCATTATGGACAACAGGTATTATACCCTTGGCATTGACATCGGTTCTACCACTGTCAAAATTGCCATACTAGATGATTCACATAAGATACTTTTTTCCGATTATAAGAGACATTTCGCAAATATAAGAGAAACGCTTTCCGATTTACTTGACGAATCTTACAATCAGCTTGGAAACTTAAAACTTCACCCCATGATAACCGGCTCCGGCGGCCTTACGCTTGCCAACCACTTAAAGATTCCCTTTGTACAGGAGGTAATCAGCGTGGCCACGGCTTTGAAAGAGCTTGCCCCGAAAACGGACGTTGCCATCGAGCTTGGCGGAGAGGACGCCAAGATTATTTATTTTGAGGGCGGCAACGTGGAGCAGCGCATGAACGGCATCTGCGCCGGCGGAACAGGCTCCTTTATCGACCAGATGGCCTCTCTTTTACAGACCGACGCCTCCGGCCTTAACGAATACGCGAAGGATTACCGCTCCCTTTACACCATTGCCGCCAGATGCGGCGTGTTCGCAAAATCCGACATCCAGCCCCTGATTAACGACGGAGCCACAAAGGAGGATTTGTCGGCGTCCATCTTCCAGGCCGTGGTCAACCAGACCATCAGCGGACTTGCCTGCGGAAAGCCTATCCGGGGCCACGTGGCCTTTTTAGGCGGTCCCCTGCATTTCCTCTCCGAGCTGAAAACCGCTTTTATCCGCACCTTAAAGCTGGATAAGGAACATATCATCGAAACGGAGCATTCCCATCTCTTTGCGGCAATCGGCTCCGCCATGAATGCAAAAGAGGACGTAACTTATACAATGGAAGAAATGCTCGGCAAGCTTTCTTCCGATATTAAAATGGAATTTGAGGTGGAACGCATGGAGCCCTTATTTTCTTCTAAGGAAGAATATGAGGCTTTTAAAAAGCGGCACGCCGGCCACCATGTAAAAGCCGGCAGCCTCGCCTCCTACAAAGGCAGCTGCTTCCTGGGCATCGACGCCGGCAGTACCACCACAAAGGCCGCTCTGGTGGGGGAAGACGGAACTTTGCTTTATTCCTTTTACAGCAACAATGACGGAAGTCCTTTAAAGACCGCCATCCGCGCCATCAGGGAAATCTATGCCCTCATGCCGGCGGGCGCAAGAATCGTCCGCTCCTGCTCCACCGGCTACGGAGAAGCCCTCATGAAAGCTGCTTTTCTTCTGGACGACGGAGAGGTGGAAACAGTTGCCCATTACTATGCGGCCGCTTTCTTTGACCCCGATGTGGACTGTATTTTGGACATCGGCGGACAGGATATGAAGTGCATCAAAATCAAAAACCAGACAGTGGACAGCGTACAGCTCAACGAGGCGTGCTCCTCCGGCTGCGGTTCCTTTATAGAAACCTTCGCAAAATCATTAAATTACTCAGTGGAGGATTTTGCCGGAGCCGCTCTTTTTGCGGAGCATCCCATCGACCTGGGCACCCGCTGCACCGTATTTATGAATTCCAAGGTAAAGCAGGCGCAGAAGGAAGGCGCTTCCGTTCCCGACATTTCCTCGGGACTTGCCTATTCCGTCATCAAAAACGCCTTATTTAAGGTAATCAAGGTGGCGGACGTCTCCTCCCTCGGAAAAAACATTGTGGTCCAGGGCGGAACCTTCTACAATGACGCCGTTCTCCGAAGCTTTGAAAAGATTGCGGGCTGCGAGGCCATCCGTCCTGATATTGCCGGTATTATGGGGGCTTTCGGCGCTGCCCTGATTGCCAGAGAGCGCTACAGCGAAGGCTTTGTAACCTCCATGCTCCCTTTTGAAAAAATCGATACCCTTCAATTCGAAACCAGCATGGCAAAATGCAGGGGCTGTACCAACAACTGCCGCCTGACCATCAACAAATTTACAGGCGGGCGTCAGTATATCTCCGGCAACCGCTGCGAAAGAGGACTTGGGAAACAAAAGCTGGCAAGCACTGTTCCCAATCTTTTTGATTACAAGCTAAAGCGGATTTTCGGCTATGAACCCCTTGCCGCCGACGAGGCAAAAAGAGGCACGGTGGGTATCCCCCGGGTTCTTAATATGTATGAAAATTATCCCTTCTGGTTCACCTTTTTTACAAAGCTGGGGTACCGGGTAATCCTCTCTCCCCCTTCCAACCGGAAAATCTACGAGCTGGGCATTGAATCCATCCCCAGCGAGTCGGAATGCTACCCCGCCAAGCTGGCCCACGGCCATGTGAGCTGGCTGATTCACCAGAAGGTTGACTTTATTTTTTATCCCGCCCTCTTTTATGAGCGGAATGAATTTGACAAGGCAAACAACCATTACAACTGCCCGATTGTGACCTCCTATTCCGAAAACATCAAAAATAACGTGGAGGAAATCGGCCGGGGAGAGATGAAACTGCGCAATCCCTTTATGTCCTTTGCCGATTTGAAGCCCGCCACGGAAGCGCTGGTGAAGGAATTTAAGGAGCTTCCCCCCGAAGAAGTGATGGAAGCCGCCCGCCTTGGCTGGGAGGAAATGGCGCAGGCAAGAAAAGATATTTCCGATAAGGGCGAGGAGGTTCTTGCCTGGCTTAAAGAAAAGGGCAAACGGGGAATTGTCCTTGCGGGACGCCCCTACCATATCGACCCGGAAATCAATCACGGCATACCGGAACTGATTACTTCCTATGATATAGCGGTTCTTACGGAGGATTCCATCTCCCATCTGGCCGCGCCGGAGCGTCCCTTAATCGTTTCCGACCAGTGGATGTACCATTCAAGGCTCTACGCTGCCGCCAGCTACGTGAAAACCGCGGATAATCTGGACCTGATTCAGTTGAATTCCTTCGGCTGCGGACTGGACGCCGTGACCACCGACCAGGTAAACGATATTTTAACCGGCTCCGATAAAATCTATACCTGCCTCAAAATCGACGAGGTGAACAATTTAGGGGCCGCCCGCATCAGAATCCGCTCCCTGCTCTCGGCAATTTCCGTCAGGGAAAAGCAAAACAAGCAGAGAACCATCCGTTCCAGCGCCATTGACAAGGTGAAATTCACGGAGGAAATGCGGAAAAACTACACAATTTTGTGCCCGCAAATGTCGCCCATTCATTTTGAGATACTCGAGCCCGCTTTCCGCGCCTGCGGCTATAATTTTGAGGTGCTGCCCAACGACAACAGGCAGGCGGTGGACGTGGGATTAAAATATGTAAACAATGACGCCTGTTATCCTTCCCTTATGGTGGTGGGACAGATTATGGACGCGCTCCTGTCGGGAAAATATGACTTAAACAAGGTGGCAGTCATTATCACCCAGACCGGGGGCGGCTGCCGTGCAACCAACTACATAGGCTTTATCCGCCGGGCGCTGGAAAAAGCCGGAATGGAAAAGATACCTGTCATCTCTTTAAATATGGCGGGCATCGAAAAGAATCCCGGCTTCCATTTAAATGCCGGCCTTTTAATCCGCGCCGCCTACGGCGCAGTATTCGGCGACATTTTCATGCGCTGTATTTACCGTATGCGCCCCTACGAAAAGGAAAAGGGAAGCGTGGAAGCCCTTCATCAGAAATGGCTGAAACGATGCCAGGCTTTTGTCTGTGCAAAGCATATGAGCTTTTTTACCTTCCGCAAAATGTGCCGTCAGATAGTGGAGGACTTTGACGCGGTTCCCGTAACCGGAGAGATAAAGCCCAGAGTGGGAATTGTGGGGGAAATTCTGGTAAAATTCGCCCCTGCCGCCAATAACCATCTGGTAGCCCTCTTAGAGTCTGAGGGCGCCGAAGCCGTGGTTCCTGATTTACTTGATTTTATGCTCTACTGCTTTTACAATCAGATATACAAGGCGGACGAACTTGGCACCAGCAAAAAGGCCGCTTTCATCTCAAAGCTCGGTATCGACGCTCTGGAGTTTCTGCGGGGCGCCGCCGCAAAGGCCCTTGCGAAAAGCAAAAACTTTACGCCGCCCACCAGCATTTACCAGACGGTGGAATACGCAAAGCCCATTGTTTCAATCGGGAACCAGACCGGCGAGGGATGGTTTTTGACCGGAGAAATGGTGGAACTGATTCACAGCGGGGTTAACAATATCGTGTGCACCCAGCCCTTTGCATGCCTGCCAAACCATGTGGTAGGCAAAGGCGTCATCAAGGAGCTGCGCAGGCAGTATCCCTTAAGCAATATCGTGGCCATCGATTATGACCCGGGGGCAAGCGAAGTGAATCAGTTAAACCGGATTAAACTGATGCTTTCCACCGCCCAGAAAAATCTGAAGGAGCAGCAGGCATAACGCCGGCTTTAAACCGGAAATGGAGAAATAAATATCATGATAAAACAGGAAGTCAATGAAATCAAGCGGCTGTATACCCCGAACCGCTGTTCCATCACCCGCATCTGCGGCTGCTATGTGGACGGGGAAAAAAATAAAAAAACGGAATTCAAAGAAGCCTTTCTCTCCCTGCCGGAGGAGGAAATCTTTAAATATTTTGAATTGCTGCGCAAGACCCTCTCCGGCACAATCGGGAAAAACCTTCTGAATCTGGAATTTCCCCTTGCCAGCGAGGAGGAAGGGGGAACCCAGGAATTTCTTCTGCGCCTTCGGAACAGCGCTCTTAAGGACGACGCCCTTTTGGAGGAATTTTACGACAGGGTAATCGCAAGCTATGAATATGTGGGGAATTATCTGATTCTCCTGATTCACGATGCCTACGACGTTCCCGGCAAGACCAGCGACGGCCTTACCATGGACGACGCCTCCGACACCGTTTACGAGTATATTATGTGCTGTATCTGCCCGGTAAACCTTTCAAAGCCGGGACTTTCCTATGACGCGGAGGCAAATGAATTTCACAACCGGATTCGCGACTGGATTGTGGAAATGCCGCAAACCGGTTTCCTTTTCCCCAGCTTTAACGACAGGGGTTCCGATATACACGGCACTTTATATTACACGAAAAATCCCGAGGAGGCTCATTCCGAATTCGTGGATTCCGTTTTGGGAGCCGGGCTTCCCCTTTCCGCGGCGAGCCAGAAGGAGACCTTCCATTCCCTGATAGAAGAAACCTTAGGGGACGACGCGGAGTATGAGGTGGTAAAAAGCATCCATGAAAACCTCACGGAAATGATAGACGAGCATAAGGAAATCCCCGAGCCTCTTACCCTGGACAGGCAGGAGGTAAAACGTCTTCTTGAAAAAAGCGGCGTTGCCGAAGAAAAGCTGGAGGATTTTGAACAGATTTACGACGCCGCCGCCGGGGAAAAGACCGCTCTTCTTGTAGACAATGTGGCAAACACGAAAACCTTTGAGGTGAAAACGCCGGATGTGGTGGTGAAGGTCAACCCCGGACGGACAGACCTGGTAACCACCAGAACCCTTGACGGAAAGCCCTGTCTTGTCATTGAGCTGAGCCAGAACGTGGAGGTGAACGGGATTTCGGTTCGCAGCGGCGGGGATTTTACATAAAGCGAACCATATTACGGACACTGATGAGCATAATCATGACCATAAGCCCCATAAACAGTCTGCTGACCGTTTTCTCGTCCATGTGCCTGTTTGCGACTCTTCCCGCTGCGCCGCCCAGAATCCCCACGGAAACCATAAGGACCAGCAGCATGATATCAAACGTCGGCACGGTGCGGGTTACCAGCGTGTTTATGAGGCTTGCAATCTGTGAAAACAAAATGATGTACAGCGAATTCTGCGCCGCTGTTTTGGTGTCCATGGAAAAAAAGAAAAACAGCACCACCAGATTGATGGGGCCTCCCCCGATTCCCAGGAAGGAGGAGAGGATTCCCAAAGTCATACCCACAGCGATACAGATTGGAATACCCGATATCTCACAGGTCTTAATCTTATCTTTTTTTATCGTGTACAGAAAGGTTCCCAGCGTAATGAGGAAAAGGCACGCCGACTGCACCGCGCCCACAAGGTTTTTGTTTTCCGTCATCCCGGAAATGTACTGAAACATCATTTTCCCGGCGACGCCGCCCAAAGCCGCCCCGACGGCCAGCGGAGTCCCCCTTTTTTTGTCCACAAGGCTTGAGCCGTTTGTTTTTGCTCTGACCACGGAGTAACAGGACATGGAAAGCACGGTGCAGCCCGACAGAAAACTGATAGAGGCCACGTCAAGAACGCCGAATGCGTCCAGGACAGGCTTTATCAGCACGCCGCCCCCGATTCCGCAGACAGCACCCACAAGGGATGCCAGAAAACTTACGATTGAGAAAATTATGTACAGATTCAGATTCATAACTCCGCCTCCTTCTGCTTTAGTTTAGCGTCCGTCTTTCCGCTTCTGAATCCACAATCTTCAGAATCAGATTTCCTATTTTCGGATTTCTATATCCGGCGCCGGAAAAAATATACTTTTTTCATATTCTGTTACTTTTTGTATATCTTGCATAATTATATTGTAAATCCCCCTCTCGTTTTGTATAATAAGTGATAAATCAGAACTGTGGCTTTGTGCCTATACTATCGGGGGGCGTATCTGATGAATGAGAATAAAATACCTGTGACCTTTCGCAAGCGCATCATATTGTATAATCTTCTGGTAATCGTATGCATTGCATTCCTAATCAGCATTTTTACCTATTCTTTCTATAAAAAAGACGTCATTGCCAGCGAGGCGGGAAATTCAGCCAACCGCCTGCATCTGGTTGCGTCCCGGCTTGAAATCGCCTGCAACGAGCTCATAAATATTGTCCAGAACTGCGCCGGGAGAAAGTCCTTGTTTCTGGCCTCCATCCTCTCCGGCCGCGACAGCCGTTCCAGCGAGGAATCCGGCATTTATGCCGCCAATGTTCTCCGCGACCTCTGCGCTATCTCCGGTTACAATGAATACATCCATAAAATCACGGTGTATGAAAAGGACTCTCTTTTCATACAGGCCGGAACCGCCTACGGCAGCTCCAACGACGCCGAATCTATTATGGCGGCAGCCTGGTTTGACGAGCTTCTGAATAAAAATATGCGGGAATATACGCTGACCCTCCGGGATAATCCCTTTCCCTTAAACGCCAAAACCATACCTCAGCTTCTTCCCCTTATCCGCCCGCTGCAGTATTCCAGAAAGGAATCCCCAAAGGATGCCTGGGTCTGCCTTACGCTTTCTCCAAGGCTGTTCCAGGACACGCTGGAGCTTTTATCCCAGGACAGCTCAATCCTTATCATGACCGATGATTTTTCTCCGGTGGGAAGCATGAATATGGAAGCCTTTTCCCTGGCGGAAATAACGGCGTTTCTTGGCTCCCACCCGGAACAGACGGGCAATTTAAGGGTACAGCTGTCCGACATGGACTGTATTTTAATCTGGGAGCGCCTGTCTGTCAGCGGACTGATTCTCTGTGAAGTACTGCCCCTAAAGAACATCTCCCTGAACCCCGACGCCATACGCGCCACCCTGGGGCTGGTTTTTGTTTCGAGCATTGTGATTGGGCTTTCCCTGTCCCTCTTGTTTATCCGCTACCTGACGCGCCCCATTATGCGTCTGATTGCGCACATGGATTCCATATCCTCCGGCAATTTTGCCCGTAATCCCGATATTGAATCCAACGACGAGCTGGGAATTATCGGGCGGCAGATTAACGAAATGTCCTCCCATGTTTCCGACCTCATGGAAAACCGGATTCGGGACGAGCAGGAAAAAATGAACCTGGAAATCAAAATGCTTCAGGCCCAGATTAATCCCCACTTTCTCTACAATACGCTGGATTCTATCAAATGGATTGCCACGATGCAGCACAATGCCGGGATTGTGAAGGTGGTTTCCGCCCTCTCCTCCCTGCTGAAAAACATGGCAAAGGGCTTTAATGAAAAAGTGACTGTCCGGCAGGAACTGGACTTTTTAGATAATTACATCACCATTGAAAAAATACGCTACATAGAACTTTTCGACGTTGAAATTTCCGTTGACGAGCCCTCCCTGTATGACGCCCGCATCATCAAGCTGACTTTGCAGCCTCTGGTGGAAAACAGCATCTTTTCAGGCATCGAGCCCAGCGGAAAGCCGGGATTAATCCAAATCCACATTTTTTCCAAAGAGCAGGTTCTGTACATCAGCATCCGGGATAACGGCGTCGGGATATCGGAGGAAAATATTGCCCGGATGCTGACCGATACCTCCCGGGTAGCCAAAAATTACATGAGCGGAATCGGTCTCCCCAATGTTGACCGCCGAATCAAGCTGGTGTACGGCCCGGAATACGGACTTGAAATTGACAGCAAAGTCGGCCTCTACACCTGTGTCACCGTATCCATTCCGCTGGAAATTTAAAATTAAAGGAGTTTTTTATGTACCGAATCATTTTGATTGACGATGAACCTTTAATTCTTGCCGGTATTGCATCCCTAATCTGCTGGGAGGAGCATGACTGCTGTATCGTGGGAAAGGCCACCAACGGCAACGACGCGATTGATTTAATTATGGACACCCGGCCGGATATTGTCATCACGGATATCCGTATGCCGGTGATGAACGGTCTGGAGCTGATTGAAGCCTGCCAGAAAAGGGACTGCGAATTTGCTTTTATTTTCCTTACCAACCTTGAGGATTTCCAGCTTGCAAAGCAGGCCGTGCATCTGGGCGCCATTGATTATCTGGTGAAGCTGGACCTTCAGCCAAAGGCGCTGATTCAGGCGCTGGAGCGGGCCAAGGAGTACTGCTCCCGCATGGAGAGCCATCACAACAGGGAGCTTTATACGCTGCTGCTAAAGGACACGCAAAAGCAGCAGGAACAGAATTATTTTTCCCGGCTGCTTCTGTCTTCGCCGGACAAAGAGCTTCCGCCCGACGCGGAAATCTCGGCCCGTTATCCCGGAGCTTATCTGATTTTATTGCAGATGAAGCCGGAGCAGATTCTTTTCGGACAGACGATGGATTATGATTTTCAGTTTATCTCCAGCCAGCTTCTGGATATTGTCTCGGGAATAGGCGCGCGTTATTTTTCCAGCCACAACATACTGACGCCGCACAAGGATACCCTGCTTCTGGTGGTGTGTCCCAAGCCTGAAAGCGATAACGAGAAATCTCTTTCCGACTTTTGCGCAAAGGTTAACACCGCCATTGGCACCTATTTTGCACTGACCGCCCTGTTTGGCGTCAGCCGGAAAAAGAGCCGGCTTTCCATGCTCCCCGACGCCTTCGTGGAGGCGCAGTCCGCCCTTGACCACTGTTACTATGATTCGGCGCTTCGCATTGCCTTTTATAAAAATCATGACTCCCGCCTCCGGCCGCCCGCGCAGAGAGAATTTAATATCAATTTCCTCAAAAAATCAATGTCCGCCGCAGTACTGGAGAATGAAAGCCAGGATTTAAGAGAAATCTTCCGCGAACTCTCCGAGCTGTTTACGCAGTATAAGCCGGACAAGACGCAGGCGGTCAGCGCCTGCATTAACATATACTCCTATCTGCACGACCTGCTGCAAAGCGAAAGCTTCGAGGACAATGCCTTTCCGTACAGCATTGATATCGCCGGGCAGCTTTCGGGACTTGGCAGCCTTGACGATATCCTGCTGTGGCTTGAAAGCTTCTGTGAAAAAATATGCACGCTGCTGACAGAGCGGAAAGAAAAGCGCTCCGATAAATTTGTCCACATGGCCAAACGATATATTCACGAGCACTATACGGAAAAAATGACGCTGTCCGATATTGCGGACCATCTGAAAATAAGCCCCGGATACCTCAGCACCTCGTTCAGCAACTATATGAACCGGACGGTTTCCGACTATATTGCCGAGGTGAAAATCGAACATGCCAAGGAGCTGATTGATTCCGGGGAATATCTGATTTATGAGATTGCCAATCAGCTGGGCTTTGAAAACGCCTACTATTTCAGCAAGGTATTTAAAAAAGTGACGGGCATGTCGCCTAAAAATTATGAATGCCGGCATAAATTAAGCCGGAACTGAAAACCGTGATTTTATTCTTTTGAAAGGAGATGTACTTCTATGAGCCAAAAAGTAATTCTTATTATGACCGACACCACACGGGCCGACATGTTGGGCTGTTACGGCAATCCTGATATGTATACCCCAAACCTGGATAAAATGGCGGCGGCGGGCATCCGCTTTGACCGGGCCTACACCACACAGCCGGTGTGCCAGCCTGCCCGCTCCGCCATCTTCACCGGCTCCTACCCCCATTCCTGCGCCGGCTGGTCCAACTGTATGGGATTGTCCGACAATGTGCAGAATATCGGACGCCGTCTAAAGGACTGCGGGATTCACAGCGCTTATATCGGGAAATGGCATCTGGACGGGGGCGATTACTTTGGTCTTGGCAGATGCCCCGACGGATGGGACCCTGATTACTGGTACGATATGCGCAATTATCTGGATGAGCTGACCCCGGATGAACGTTATCTCTCCCGCCAGTCCCAAAGTATGGAATCCTGCGATATCAGGGCGGAATTTACATACGGGCACCGGTGCTCCGACAGAGCCGTGGATTTTTTAAGGAAGCATCGGGATTCGGAGGAAGACTATTTCCTGGTAGTCTCCTACGACGAGCCCCACGACCCCTGCCTGTGCCCGAAGGAGTTCTGGTCCAGATACGAGCATGTTGAATTTAACCGCCGGAAGAATCTGGGCGACACCCTTGAGAACAAACCGGAGCATCACAGAATCTGGGCGGGAAATAGTTATATGAAAGCCGCCTCCCCTGACTTTCCAATGAATTTCAAATATTTTCTGGGCTGTAACAGCTTTGCGGACTACGAGATTGGCCGCGTGCTAGAGGCAGCAGACGAATATGCGCAGGATGCCGTCGTCATCTATACCTCCGACCACGGCGATATGCTTTATTCCCATTCCCTCACCCAGAAGGGGCCTGCCATGTATGAGGAAATCACCCATATACCATTTATTGTGAGGGGATTTGGCAAAAATCAGGTTGATTCAAATCCCGTTTCCCACATCAATCTGGCTCCCACCATCTTTGACATTTTCCAGGTGCCAAAGCCAAAGCTCTTTGAAGGGAAAAGCATCTATGAGGAATTGAAAACAGGGAACAGAACCAATGATTACATCTTTATGGAATTTGGACGCTACGAGGTTGACCACGACGGCTTCGGCGGTTATCAGCCTGTCCGCTGCGTCTTTGACGGGCGGTATAAATTGGTTATCAATCTGATGACGTCTGACGAGCTTTATGACCTTGAAAAAGACCCTGACGAAATGGATAATCTGATTCTTAACCCGGCTTTGGATGAAGAAAAGAAACGCCTGCACAAAGCGCTTCTCGATAATATGTATGACACCCGCGACCCCTTCCGGGGATACTACTGGGAAAACCGCCCGTGGAACAACTACCCCATGGACAAAACCTGGGACAGCCGTCTTATGACTAGGCAGAGAGAAAATGAAGAGTATGAGCCCCGGCAGCTGGATTACGGCACCGGACTCCCTGTAAAAGAGGCTGTACGGAAAAAAGGCGAGTGCACCTCCCAGATAAAAATAGAAGAATAGCAAGGCGCCCCCGGAAAATCCGGGGGCGCATTCTCAGATGCTCTGAGAGTAAATTATCCTAAATATACTTTTTTTCTGCCAGCCGCATCATCTCATCCCATTTTCTCTCCATATCGGCGGCCAGTGCAAACTGCGTCCTGGCTCTGTCCAGATTGTGCTCCGGCCTGTGAATACGGAAATACTTGTCTCCCTCCAGATAATCGGTGAGGAAACGCATACCGCATTCCATGGTCATAAGCTTTGCTCCCCAGGGAAGGAGCCTTACCTCCTCATCGGTCAGGCTTCCCGCACAGCCCTCGATAAAGCCTCTCGTATAGGCTTCAAACAAGGGGAGGGAGAGCGATACCTTTTCCAGATTCTTTTCGTCCTCCGCCGCCGTATTTGCGCCAAAGCGGATGGAGTCTCCAAAATCAAACAGCGCGGTTCCCGGCATCACCGTATCCAAATCGATAACGCACACCGCCTGTCCCGAGCGGTCGTCTATCAGGACATTGTTCAGCTTTGTGTCATTATGCGTGACTCTGTAAGGAATTTCACCGCTGCCAAGCTTATCTGTCAAAACGGATAATTCTTCCTTTCTGTCCATGACAAACGCAATCTCCCTCACAGCGCCCTTTGCCCTGCCGCAGACATCCTTCTCGACCGCTTCGCAAAACGCCCCGAAGCGTTTCGGCGTATGATGGAAATCGGGAATCGTTTCTGTCAGGAGCTCCACCGGATACCGGTTTAAAAGTCTCTGAAAATGGCCGAAAGCCTTTGCGCTCTGGTAAAAATCCTCCTCCCTTTCCACCGCGTCATACCCTGTGGCGTCCGTGATAAACAGATACATTCTCCACCAGTACCCCAGAGAGTCCACATAATAATCCTCTCCCGCTCCGGTCTTTATGAGGGTGAGAGTCTCCCTTTCCGCATCGCCCCCCGTTTTCAGAATCTGCTCCCTTAAATAGCCGGTAACTCCGGTTATATTCTGCATCAGCCCCTTCGGATTCTGAAACACATGGGTATTCATCCGCTGTAAAATATACCGATGATTCCTTTCCCTGTCGTCCACCGTACAGAGTAAAAAGGTGTCGTTGATATGTCCGTTTCCATAACGGCTGCACTCTGACGGTTCCCCTTTCACACAGAACTGGCTGGCAGCCTCCTCTATCCTTTCGCATGCGCCTGTGGCGACTGTCTGATAATTCACTATTCTTCCTCCCACAATCTTTCCGGGTACAACCCCTTTTCCTTTAATCCGCGAATCGCCTTCACAACTCTTTCCCTGTCCTCCTTATAGGTAACACCGTACCAGTTGTCGGCGCTGCAAAGCACCTTGACGTCGGCCCGCTGCTCCCGAATCAGCTTATCCACCACAAAGGGCAGGAAATACTCGCCCTTTTGCGGATTGCTTTTCAGGCAGTTATCAAGGAACGGCGGGAAGCGGTTTTCCAGCTCCTTTAAAATCCCCGGCGTAAAGCCCCACAGGTTCATGGATACTGTGGTCTGCTCCGGCAGCGGCGTCCAGCTCGCCCCGTCGTCCTCCGTAAACTCCGCCCGGCCTTCATGCCGCTCAATCCGCGTTCTTTCCACAATCTCCCGCAGCATGCCGTCCCCGTCCACAGTGCACACCCCTCTTGCCACATGGCCGTGGTCCGTCAGCGTTTTATCAAGGGCGTATCCCACCATGGTATAGTGATACCTGTCGTCGTCCTCCATCCGGGAAAGCTGCTCAAAGATGGTTTTAAACGCTGACTTCCCGTAGTAGTCGTCCGCGTTGATTACGGCAAAAGGCGCGTCCTTCAGCTCCTGCGCGCAGCAAAGCACCGCATGGCCTGTTCCCCATGGCTTTACCCGGCCCGCCGGAACCTCATAGCCCTCTGGCAGACTGTCCAGCTCCTGATAGACATACGCCGTTTCCACATGCTTTTCCATCCGCCTGCCGATATGCTCCTTAAATTCCTCCTCTATTTCCTTTTTGATAATAAAGATTACTTTTTCAAAGCCTGCCTCCGCCGCGTCGTAAATGGAAAAATCAATCATCAGATTTCCATACTCGTCCACGGGGTCAATCTGCTTTAATCCTCCGTAGCGGCTTCCCATTCCCGCCGCCATAATCACAAGTACCGGTTTTCTTTTCATCTTTTTCTCTCCTTCCTGTTCCTTATCCTTCGCTTTCCCGTTCCTTCTCCCACAAAAAGGGGTCGCCCAGCATATCCAGATATTCCTTCAAAAGCTTCCTGAGCTTTAAAACCTCCGGCTCCTGACAGCCTCTTTCAATTACGCGCGGATGAAGCTGCCACGGGTCGCGCTTATCATCGTAAAGATATTCCGCCTGCGCCTCCCGGGGCATATAGCCGTTGGTAATCACATAGGTATTCTCCCGCGTCTTTATCCCCCGCCACCCGTGAGACTTGTGGGTCTGCCCCAGCGCTGCAAAGGCCGAAACGCTTTCCGGGGCTCCCGGATAGGAACATAAAAACATATGCTCCGCCGCCTTCTCCTCCATTCCCAGCACGGTCTTTCCGTGGCTTTTTCCCTGACAGGTTTCCGGTACAGGCAGATGAAGGAGCTCCAAAAGGGTAGGCATGTGGTCGGGACTTGCAAAAAGCACGCTGCTCTTTCCGGGGCATATCCGGTTCTTCTGCCGCATCAGCAGCGGAATATGGATAGCCTCCTCATACCAGACATTCTTGCTCATAAGCCCGTGGGAGCCCAGCATCTCCCCGTGGTCCGACGAGAGCACAACCAGCGTATTCTCCTCCATCTTCTTCTCCCGAAGATAACGGAGTATCCGCCCGAACTGCCCGTCAATTCCGTACACCGCGGCAAAATACTGTCTGGCTATGGTCTCCATCTCTGGCGTGCGCATTTCTTCCGGCACATTGGGACGCCATCTTATCTCCAGATTCCGAAATCTCTCATAATAGTGTTCCGGCACCAGCTCATAGGGCAGGTGCGGGGGATTATAGGACACGAAAAGCGCAAAGGGTTTATCGCCCTTCCCGTGGCCTTCCAGATATTCAAGGGCTTTGTCCGTCTCATATTCCGCCGACCATTTCCCCGGACAAATCTGCCGGGGCGAGTCCGCCCAGTAGTGAGGATTTAAATGGTCGTCGCAGGCCCCGTAGGAAAGCCAGTAATCAAAGCCCTGCCTTCTCTCTCCCGGCGGCGTATAGGCATCCCAGTTCTTTGCCCCTGATTTTGGATTTTGCGTAAAATTCTGTTCCGACGCGTCCAGGTGCCACTTTCCAATGTACCCGGTATCATATCCGTTCTCCTGCAGCACATTTCCGATACAGACTTCCTGGGGCTTTAACATCAGCTTTTCCTCCAGCCCCGTCTTGCAGTTAGTCCACAGGCCAATGGAAAAGGGATACTTTCCGGTCATCAGGCTCCCGCGGTGGGGCGTGCAGAGGGGAAAGGTGCTGTACGCGTTCTCAAAGCAAAGGCTTTCCTTTGCAAAAGCGTCCATGTTGGGCGTGAGAACCTGGTCCCCCTCCGCGCATCCCATGGCGTGATATCTCCACTGGTCTGCAAAAATATATATCAGATTTGTCTTCATCCCGGCTCCTTTCGCTGCCTACCAGTACATCTTCCAGTCCGAAACAACCCTTGTCAAAGCCTCCATATAGAAGTAATCCCCCCAGGTATTGCATTCGTCCACGCCCCGGTTCTTACAGGTGTTTTCCTCGGACCCTCTCGCATAGGTTCCGTGAAGGAGGAGACCGTCAGACTGCGCGATATCCCTGTTGCCGCATTTTTCAATCAGGGCGTACAGGATTCTTTTCGCCGCCTCCGTATATTTCTCCGCCCGCTCCTTATCCAGATATTTTGACATTTCCAGCATTCCGCACACCGCAATCGCCGCTGCGGAGGAATCCCTCGGCTCCGTACTTCCCGTATCAAAATCAAAATCCCAGTAAGGAATCAAATCCTCCGGTAGATGGCGGAGAAAGAAGTCCGTCACCCTCTCAAACAGCCGGATATAGGATTCGTCCTTAAGATAGTGGAAGCTTAACGCTATTCCATAAATTCCCCAGGCCTGCCCTCTGGCCCACGCGGAATTGTTCCTGTTCCCCTGATGAGTCACGCCGTAGGCCGGGTTTCCCGTCTCCCTGTCGATAAAATAGGTATGGTACGTGGAATCATCCTCCCTCAGGATGCATTTCATTGCGGTTCTGATATGATTTTCCGCCATTTTGGCATAACGTGCCTCTCCTGTCGTCTCGCTTGCCCAGTACAAAATAGGGAGGTTTAAAAGACAGTCAATAATCAGCCTGTACTCGGAAGCCTCGCCCACATTGCCCCAGGCCTGGAGAAAGCTTCCTTTTTCCCGATACCGCCCCGCCAAGTTCTCCGCCGCCATCAGCGCCGCCTCTCTGGCTCTCCCGTTTCCCGTCAGCTTATACGAGGCCACACAGGAAAGGCTGAACAGAAAACCCATGTCGTGATGATTCACATCAATCTTATTCTTTATCCTCTCATAGAAGCTTTCCACCTGTATCTGCGCCGCTTCCCTGAATATATTGTCCTTCGTATATTCATAGGCCAGCCAGAGGACTCCCGTCCAAAACCCCGTGGTCCACTCCACATTTTCCGTGGCCTCATAAAAACCGTTGATACTGTTGGAGGACGGAAAGCAATCCGTGAATCTTGCCAAATCTTCCCGGGCAATCCCCGCGGCAGCTTCCAGCGCTTTTCCGGCCAGCTTTTCGTCCGCTGCCGGGTATTTCATAATCGTTTCAAAAGTCTGAGCCATAATCTTCCCTGTTCCTTTCTATCCCTTGATGCCGCTGGCAGCCACGCCTTCCACAAAGAACCGCTGGCAGCTTAAAAATACTATCACAATAGGTATCAGGGAGCATACGGAGGCGGCCATAATCCATGCGTAATCCGCTCCGTACTGAGAAATAAACATTCTGATACCAAGCTGTACCGTCTTAAGTTCTTTGGTCTTCAAATAGATAAGCGGGCCCATAAAGTCATTCCACACATTGGTGAAGGTAAAGATGGTTAACGTCGCCATCGCCGGTTTCCCCAGCGGAAAAACAATTTTTCTGAAAATACCGAACTCATTGAGTCCGTCGATTCTTGCCGCCTCGCACAGTTCGTCGGGAATGCTGATATAAAACTGCCTCATCAGAAATACGCCGAAGGCCGAGAACGCCTGCATCAGTATCAGTCCGATATGGGTATCGTTGAGTCCCATTTTGGAGACAAGGATAAACTGCGGAACCATATATACCTGCCAGGGAACCGCTATGGTAGTGACGTACATGAGGAAAATCGTATCTCTTCCCACAAATTTACACTTTGTAAATCCATATGCGGCAAAGCAGCTGGTACACAGCTGAATGGCTGTGGTAATCAGGGTCAGCTTGGCGGTGTTTTTAAAGAAGGTAACCAGAGGAAGCTTTTCCCAGATGACCCTGTAATTTTCCGGGTGCAGCGTTTCCGGCCACCACCGCATGGGTATGGAAAATACGTCCTTATTCATCTTCAAAGACGAGATTACCATCCAGTAAAAGGGAATCAGCATCGCCACCGACAGGCAAATCAAAAGAACATACAGGATTATTTTTGTCACTTTTCTCTTTGTATTCATTACCTTCCCCTCCTATAAGTCTTTGAACCATTTCTTTTCTCCGCGGAACTGGAGCAAAGTGATAACCAGAACAATTACAAACAGAACGATTGCCCCCGCGCTGGCAGGACCGAACTCCCAGCTGGTAAAGGCTTTCTCATAAATATAGTTGAC
The DNA here is from genome assembly GCA_910577275.1 of uncultured Lachnospiraceae bacterium. Lineage (GTDB taxonomy): Bacteria > Bacillota > Clostridia > Lachnospirales > Lachnospiraceae > Suilimivivens. The sequence goes on along the minus strand of CAJTMW010000002.1, from coordinate 324,480 downwards.
CAGCGTCTTGGTGGCGTTCCCGGGGCCGCCTCCCGTCATTACATAAACCAGGTCAAAGACCTTAAAGCACTGAATCGTCAGCATTATCATTACGAAAAATGTGGTCGGCGTCAGCATGGGCACCGTAATGTGCCAGAGCTTCTGCCATCCGTTGGCCCCGTCTATGCTTGCCGCCTCGTATAAAGAATTGGATATTCCCTGCAGCGCCGCCAGGTATACAATCATGTAATACCCCATGTATTTCCATACGCTTACAATGGAAACGGCTATCATGGCCCAGTCCTTATCCACCACCCATCTGGGGGGATTGCTGATGCCGATAAACTTAAGGATTTCGTTGACGGGCCCGAAGTCCGGCTGAAACAGCATATTCCAAACAGCGCCTACCGCAACGATAGAGGCAATGTACGGAAAGTAAAAGGCGGTTCTGAAAATTGCCACCCCTCTTAACTTGTTGTTTAAAAGCACCGCAAGCAAAAGCGCCAGTATCAGCGTCGGAATAACCGTCATCAATGCGTAGCTGACCGTATGTACCAGCGTGCCTCTGAATATTTTGTCTCCGAAAATATCCGCAAAATTAGCCAATCCCACAAACTCCATGGGCTTTTTAGAGCCGTCCCAGCTCATGACGCTCAGCACAAAGGAAAAAATAACCGGTACGAATACAAATACCGTATAGCCGATTAAATTGGGGAGGATAAAGGCAAACCCCGTCACATTGCTGCGAAGCTTTCTTTTCTGGCCGGAAGTGAGATGAATTATTTTCCTGCTGTCCATATGCATGCCCTCCATGAAAGGGGCTGGTTTAATTCCAGCCCTTAATCTCCGCAACTCTTTCTGTCAGCTCCGCAATTCCGTCGTCCACACTGTAGGAGTGAATCATAATCATCTCATGCACCTCATTCATTACCGTACGAATCTCTTCAATCTGAGGGTCTAAAGGACGGTCAAAGGAATAGTGGGTATAATTAAGCGCCTCGACATTGCTTTCGCCTTCGGGGAAGCGCTCGGCAGCCGCAATCGTCTGGAAGGCAGCCTCTGAGGGAATCCCTGTAAATACGCCCTGCTTTGCAAGGATTTCCGCCGCCTCCTCGGAGGATGCAAATTTCACAAAATCCCACGCCAAATCCGCCTTATCCGTGTAGGCGCTGATAGCGATAGGGGTAAGGGCGCCTACGGTGTAGCCTGCTTCCGTGTCCTTCGGATGCGGAATCGTTGCAATTCCCCAGTTAAAGTCGGTTTCCCCTTCCTCCTGGGACTGCATCATGGTTGCGATAAACCAGGTTCCCATGGGCATCATTGCGCATTGCTGGTTTTTGAATACCGACGAATAGTGGATGTTTGCCGTCTTTAAAGTGGAATAGTCCTGTATGTAACCGTTGTCCTGAAGGGCAAGACCTTCCTCATACCAGGATTTCATAAAGCCGTAATCCTTCTCCACAACCGTATGCTTTCCGTCCTGAACCGCCCAGTTTGTCACCAGCGCCTGCCACGTATGATTGTGGGAGCCGTACACCTTGCTGCTTCCTTCTCCGCTTGTCATTTTAGCGGCCAGCTCGTAATATTCATCCCATGTCATGTCGTTGGAGGGATACTCCACACCGGCTGCGTCAAACAAATCCTTATTGTAATAAAGAACATACCAGTCATTTCTGTAGGGAAGGGCATAGGATTTTCCATTGTACATCAGCTGTTCCGCCGCTCCCTTATAGATGGACAAATCAAGGCTGTCCCCTGCAATAAAATCATCGATGGGAAGAAGCTGCTCCTTGTCTGCCATTTGAAGCATGGAGCCCATATCCTTGACCCAAATCACGTCCGGGTCAGGCTGCGCCGCAGAGAGGCTGATTCCCAGAGAGTTGTTGTACTCGTCTGCCGATGTGTCGATAATCTTAATCTTCACGTCCGGGTTCTTTTCCTCGTAAGCGTCGATAATTGCCTGGAACTGCGGGCTGGATTCATTGTCCCATGTGGTTACGGATAATTCCTGCACGCCCTCCGGCGCTTTGCTCCCGCCTTCCGCTTCCGAAGCCTTGTCTGTCTGTGCGGTCTGCTCCGCTCCATCCGTGCTTTCCCCGCCCTGTGAAGCTGTGTTCCCACAGGCTGTCAGCGTACCGAATACCATAGCTCCCGCCATCAGCAACCCGATAATTTTTCTTCTTTTCATGATAAATTCCTCCTGTCTCGAACTTTTCAATAACTTGTTGTATTTAATTTATCAAAAGACCTCCCCCTTTTGAATCTACAATTTTCTGATTAGGATTTCCTTTTTTCGGCATTCTTATTTTTGTCTCTTTTGAAATATACTTTTTTAATTTTCTGTTACTTTTTGTATATGTTGTATACTTTTTCTCTCTGAATACAACAAAAAATCCCGGCCGGGCAGTCGGGATTTTTCATATCTGTTATATCGGCCAGCTTTCAGAATCGTCTCAGGCAGGCCGCTATTTCCTTCATCCTTGGCAGACAGGCATCGAAAAACATTCTGTAGGACTCGCAGAAATAATTTTCCCCCGCTTCTTTTCCCGGCTGCTCCCGGTGCCTGCGGCATCCTCCGCGGCATACCGCGAAATACGGGCAGGTTCTGCATTTCTCCGTGTGGTTCACAGAGCTTTCCACAAACCCTTTTTCCTTTCTTTTCCGTTCAATTTCAGTAAAGCCATCTTCCCTCAGATTGCCAAGGCAATAACCATCCAGCACATAAAAATCGCAGGGGTACACGCTTCCGTCCGCTTCCACAATATTTTGAAAGCTGCAGATTCCCCTCTGCTCGCAGGATTCCGGGAGATGCCCCAGAAGAATCCCGATATAATTTTCAAACTGGCGGATATACGGCTGCTTTCCCTGCCGCAAATCCAGGTCCCACAGTTCAAACAGTTCAATCAGAAATCTCCCGTACATTTGAGGTGTCAGAGAGTATTCCTGCTGCCCCGGCTTCTCGTAGATGGGGTCCAGACAGGCAATATACTGCTGCCAGGAGAATCCCAGCTTCCTGTACTTCTCATATATTTTCCGTATGGCGGGGGCCGTTTTTCCGTTCACCACCGTAAGAATATTGAATTCTACTCCCGCCCTGTCCAATTCCCGGGCCTTCTCAAGGACATGGAAATAGGTATCCTGCCCATGGACATCCTTCCTGTATGCGTCATGCGTTGCCTTAATGCCGTCAATCGACAGCCCTATAAGAAAGCGGTTCCGGGCAAAAAAGGAATACCATTGCCCGTCCAGGGCATACCCGTTGGTCTGCAGGGCATGGGAAACTGTTATATTTTTTGTGTTGTACTTTTTCTCCAGCTCAAGACACTGTCTGTAGAAATCAAGACCTGCCAGCGTCGGTTCTCCCCCCTGAAAGGCAATCGTGCATCCCTCCTGCGCGAAGCTGAATATTTCCCTTATGACGCACTCCAGAGTTTCTATGCTCATAATCCCATAGGAGGCCTGCTCCCGCTTTTCCATCTCGTCCGCATAAAAGCAGTAGCGGCATCGCATATTACACAATCCTGAGACCGGCTTTATCATTACGTGAATCTGCGGCATTGTGTTCCCCTCCTGACCGACATGTCCCGCGGCCGTCTCCTCATTTTCCTCTTTTTACTATAGCCGCGGCATGTCCTTATCTTCGCCCGCACTCAACAACACCATGCAGAATTTTCTTTCCGCATGGTGCTTACTGTTTTTATTCCGAGAACAAATCACGATACCATTGTAACGTCTGGATATAGGCCTGATATACTTTCTCTATATCGATGTTTTTCAGCACCATCAGCCTGGATACTTCCTGCCAGTCTGCTCTTTCATAATAATGAATGAACTCCATCACCGGTGCAAAAATACCTTTATCATTTACCAGGGCGTCTTCAATCTCCTTTGATACCTTCACCCGCTTTAGAGCATCCGCCATAGGCTCGCTGAACGCCAAATCAAGTACCGAGAACAGTCCCATCAAGAACAGCTCCGATGCCTGCAGCGCCAGTGAAAACGTAGGAGCCAGATTTTCCGCAAACTTAGCACGAAGGAGCGAGAGTCTGGTGATTTCATTGGGTTTGTCCGCATAAAGCTCTCCTGCCAGCGCCGTGTTAATCCACTTGCGCAGCTCCCGCTGTCCCAGCATGGCAGCCGCATGTCTGATAGAAGTGATTTCGGAATTTACCGCCATCCTGTTTACCATCTTAAGGAGGGAAATCACAAGCGCGGTATCCCTTCCGATAATATCCGCCGCTTTGGTAAGCTCAAAGTCGTCCGCATTTACCATATTGAGCAGTTCAATATAGTTTGTCTTGATAGGAGTTATCTCCGTTTCCCCCTTTGTCACGGGCATCCGGTAGAACTCTCCCTCATAAAGCTGAAAACCGCCTTCCCTAACCAGCGCGTCATAAATCTCCTGATTCTGGATATTCCCCACGCATACCTTTAAGCCGGGGTATACCTTTGAAAAATAAAGCCTGACTTTTCTGACCTCAACCTTCTTATCGTCAATCAGAATATAATCCATCAGAAGAAGTATCTCGCGGTACCTCTCAAAATCCGCCACCTCAAGCTTGCGTATCGCCAGCTTATATCCCAGCTTTTTTAATTCCTGCAGCCGGCTTATGTACATTTTCTCCGGCTCGATGGACGTATCCATAAGTAGGACCACCTGTCCGCAGGGAATTTCGTTCTGCTCCAGAACATCCGAAAAAATGGCGATATTATTGATAGGCACAAATATTTCCTTGTCGGTTAAAATCGTTTCAAGCCCTATGCTCTGAATCACCTCTACTCCGGCAATGTGGGACGCACCGTCGTTCGCCCCTGTGCCAAGCAGGCTTGGAAGCAGGAAAAAGTTCTTTTTCCGCGTAAACAAAGAATACGCGCGCACGCTCATTTTTTCGTCAAATAATGGAATTAATGTCACCAGCATATTTCATGTCCCTCTTACAATCTGTCGCCATCCGGCGGACGGAAGATACTGCCTTCCCCTGCAGCCGTTTGACGACATATTTCTGTATCTGTATTTCTGTAAACATTATACACAATATCAGGGTATAATTTCCATAGTAAAATACAATTTTTATCAAAAATATAAAGTTTTTTGAAAAAGCTATGCTTAAGAAAGCAATGCTTCCTAAAGCAATGCCCCCCAGCTTATGACTGGGAGGCACGGTTTTGAATATAATCCTGAAGAATATCGGACGCTTCGCTGATGTCAAGCCCTGTTGATTCAAGAAGCTGATTCAGGCTGTCCAAATCCCGGTTCTTTTTTTCCCTGTTCAGCGCGTCCAGCTCGCTTTGCTCCGATTTGAGCCTTGTCCGAAGAGCCGCAATCAGCTCCTCCTTCTCCGCAATTTTCTCCTCGATTGTCCTCCTCTGCCCTCTTGCCATAACTACCTCCTGAAAATAGTATTTCTATAGTATATGGACAAGGCTGGATAAATATTCCTAAATCTTAATCTCCGTCCACTTCCCGGCCCTGAAACGGACGGTTGCAAAGATAAACCTTGAAATCTGGTCGGCCAGCACCCCCAGCCAGATTCCCACGATTCCAAGCCCGAACACATATCCGCCCAGATAAGAGCCCAGGGTACGGATAATTGTGACGCTGATGGTGGAAGCCACCGCCGTATAAAAGGTATCTCCCGCCCCCCGCAGGCACCCCATATAAATGACCTGACTGATTTGGAACACCACCACAAATATAATTACCATCATAATATTCACGCCGATAGCGACAATGTGCTCCTCCGCAAAAAAGAGGGAGAACAAAGGTCTGGCGCCAAAAAAATACATTGCGGAAAGACACACCGCAATCACGGCGCCCATCATTCTGCATATCCGCCCGAATTCCTTTGCCAGCTCTTTATCCCCCGCTCCAAGGCTCCGTCCGATAAGCGCCACGGCGGCGGCCTGCAGTCCGTCCCCGAAGGAAAAAGAAAGCCCCATAATGTTCATGCCCACCTGATGAGCCGCCATGGCGTCCGTCCCCTGATTTGCCGCCATCACAGCCGTCATCATAAAACCGACCCTCATTAAAATCTGCTCGAAAAACACACTGTATCCCACCTTCACCAGATTGACAAAGGAGGAGAAGGCCGGTTTGATTTTATTTTGTACAATATAAGGGATACTGATAAATCCGTCCTTATTTAATACGGACAGCACGCTCATAATGCTGGCAACCACCGTTCCCAGCACGGTTGCAAGCGCCGCCCCCCGGATTCCCAGAGCCGGAAAACCGAAATGGCCGTTAATCAGAAGATAATTTGCAATGATATTGATGGTATTGGAGGTGACGTTTGTTCGCATGGTAATCTTCGTGTTCCCGGCCCCCCGCTGGGCGGAATTAATGCCCATCTGGATGCCGTTAAATATCATGCCTCCCATGATAATCTGAAAATAGACCACCGCGCTCTCATGGGTGTCGGAAGTGGAACCGCACAGCCTGATAATCGGCCCGGCAAAAAGCACCAGAAGAATGCTTAAAATAACAGCCGCTATTACAATAAAAACCAGCGCCGTATAGGAAATTCTGTTGGCATCCTCCTTCTTGTTTTCTCCCCGCCGTCTGGCAACCAGTGCGGAAATTGACACGTTAACGGCAAAGAAAACCGACATGCCGACGAATTTAGGCTGCGTGGTGAGCCCTACCGCCGCCACGGCATAGGAGCCTAAGGAACTCACCATCAGAGAATCCACCAGCCCCGCAAAAGCCGTAAAAAAAGATTCCACAATCGCCGGCCACGCCATCCCGATTGCCGAATGAACATTTTCCTTACCGTATCTTTGCTTTTTCATCACTCCGTTTTCACCCTTCATCACCGTAACCTGCCAGTATTTTCATATGTCTGATTTTATTCTAGCACATAACGCCGGTTACGGCAAAGGATTTTCCTTATTCAGGGGTGACATCCTCTTGACTCCACATGCGCTCACCGGAATCTGAAAATTGACTTCCGTTACTTTGGAAAGTAAATCCGCACCCACAGCCTCCCCTCCCTGTATACGGCCGTAATCTCCCCGTTCATCTGCTCCACCAAAAGGCGCGCAATCGACAGGCCGATTCCCGTGGAATGACCTGCCGTTTCCACTGTATAAAAGCGGTTAAAAAGCTGAGAGGTCTGCACCTCGTCAAGCCCCGGAGCCTTGTTGGAAAAGATAACCTCCCCGCTGTCTGTAAGTTCGATTTTCAAATCGCCGCCGCTGTATTTGATGGCATTGCCGATGACGTTTCCAAAGACCCGGAGCAGCGCGTTTCTGTTCAGCTTCCTCACCGGCTTCCTTTCGGAAATACTAATTTCAGGAATAATACGGCACCCTGTAAGCGCCGCGTAATAAGCGGAAATGCTCTCCTCCAGCACGCTCCCCAGATTTATCTCCTCCAGGGGAAGCGCCTCCCCGGCGGAGCTTACCACCGTATACCGGAACAGTTCTTCCGTCAGCTGCTTTAAGACCTCCACCCGCTCTGCAATCACCCGGATATAGCGCTGTGCGTTTTCCGGTTTTTCCTCCTCTTTCAGCAAATCCAGATAACCGCAGATGGCAGTAAGGGGCGTCCGCAGGTCATGGGAAACGTTGGTAATTCTCTCCTTCATTTCCAAATCCCCCTGACGGAAGCGCTGCTTCTCCTTCCGCAGGATGCGGAGCTGGCTGTTCATCTCCTCCGCAAGCCTGCGCATATGCTTATCCCGGGAGGACAGCGTAATCAGCGTATTGGTATCCACAGTAAGTCTTTCCTTAAGCCTGCTTCCGATTTCGTCCGCCGCCCGGTGCAAAAGAAGAATCTTCCCCGCAAGGAAACCGATTACTGCCATAAGTATCAGACTAAACAGCGCCAAGCCAGCCATAGTGAACTCCCTTCCATGCCACAACACCCGTACAATATGCTTTCCGCCTTACTTTAAATCCTTCCGCCCGAAAAGCCAGATTCCCTCCCCGGTCACCCCGAATATGATTATCAGGGAATACAGCGGAAGAAGCCCCATATGCTTCGGATGCTCCGCATACATATCGGCAATCTGAAGCCCCTGGCTCACCGGATTAAAATCGTAGATAAATTCATACACGACTCTCTTTGTCCCGCCCACATACTCGGGGTTTCGCTGCCCCTCAAGGGAAACCATCTCTATCTCGCCATCACTATTCACATCGCTTGTATAGACATTCCCTTCATAAAATTCCTTAGCCGCCAGCTTTGAATGGACGGAAATCGTAAGCATCTGCAGTCCGAAGGCTAAAAGAATACATACCGCCGCCGAGACCGCCTTATTCTGCCAGAGCATACCCACCATGGTAAAAATCGCTGAAACCGCACCGAGGGTCAGCACACTTTCAAACAGCATGATAACAATTATCTGCCAGTCTGACGTAAGGCCCCCGGACATGGGAATCCCAACAGCGCAAATCACCCCGATATAGGCAAGGGACATCATAAGGGAAGCTGCAAAAACCGCCAAAAAATTCGCAAGATAAACAGTGCTCCGCTTATGCCCGGCAATGAGCTTGTTGCGGATGGTCCCGTCCCCGTATTCCACCCCCAGAAAAAGCCCCGCAAGCACCGATACGGGAATCCCCGCAATATAGACATATCCCCAAAAAATGCCGTCCAGAATCATAAACTCCCCGAAATAGGTATACTGGTCAATACATAAAGCCAGTGCAAGACCTGCAAAAACCGCGATTCCAAGACCCATCAGCCTGCTTTTCCACAGCCGGATGATATTTGCCCAAAACAGATTATTCATTCTCCCCACCTCCCACGATACTCATATAATAGCTCTCCAGGCTTTCTTCCCGCTCCTTTGCAGAAATCATCCGGCATCCCTGCTCATTCAGCGCCATCACCAGTGCGGTAATCTCCGGTTCGCCGTAAATATCCGCCCTGTTATCCGAAAGAACTGTATATTCCATTCCCATGCCGTCCAAAACCCGCGCAAGCGCCCTTGTGTCGCTGACCTCAAGGCAAAGACACTTGCGGCATTCCCGCAAAAGCTCCCCGGCGCTGATTTCTTTTACCAGCACGCCTCTGTCAATGAATCCGTAGCAGGTGGCGATTTTCGAAAGCTCGCCCAGAATATGGCTGGAAACAAGCACGGTTATCTGCCGCTCCCTGTTCAGCTTTAAAATCAGCTCCCTGATTTCAATAATCCCCTGAGGGTCAAGGCCGTTCACCGGCTCGTCCAGCACCAGAAAATCCGGGTCTCCCGCAAGGGCTACGGCAATTCCCAGCCGCTGGCGCATTCCAAGGGAAAAATGCCTTACCTTCTTCCTTCCCACATCGCCGAGTCCCACCAGATTTAAAAGCTCCTCCATCCCCTCACAGGAGGGAAGCTCCAAAATCCGGTACTGCTGCCTTAAATTATCCCTTGCCGTCATATCCAGATACAACGACGGCGTCTCCACCACGGCTCCCATCCTGCGCCTGGCTTTTCCTATCTCCCTGTCCGTCCCCTTTACGCCGTACAGGGTAAACTCGCCGCCGGTGGCCGGCTGCAGCCCGCATATCAGCCGGATAAGGGTGGTTTTTCCGGCGCCGTTTTTCCCCACGAATCCATAAATCGCCCCCTTGGGCACATGCATGGAAAGTCCGTTCAGGGCTTTAAAATTTTTATAATGCTTACACAAAGCATTGGTTGTAAGAACATATTCCATCACTCTAACCTCCTTTGTGCTCACATTATAAGAGAAAAAAGTTAAGAAAGCGGTTAAGGAAAGGGTTAAGATACGGTAAAGATGATTATTCCTCCTTCAGCTTAAAACCGATTCCCCACACCGCCTCAATATAATCTTTCCCCGACGCCTCCCGGAGCTTTTTACGAAGATTGCTGATGTGTACCTTTAAGGAACTTTCCATGCAGTCCGGCGTGTCCTCGCTGATTTTATCCAGTATTGCCGATTTGGTAACCACCCGGGAGGGATTCAGCAAAAGAAGCTTTAAAATCGCGTATTCCGTGCGCGTAAGCCTTATCTGACTGCCCCTTACGCAAACTCTGCGGATATCCGTCTCCATCACAATATCCGCAAAAGAAAGGCGCACGCCGGAGCCGGATACATTTTCCCGCAAATGGACGCGGATTCTGGCAACAAGCTCTCTGGTGTCAAAGGGCTTCGTGACATAATCCACCGCCCCGCCCGTTAAAAGCTCCACCTTTTCATCAATTCCCACCTTTGCGCTGACCACAATCACCGGAATTTCCTTAATCTGAGGCAAAAGCTCTTCCCCGTTTAACCCCGGCAGCATCAAATCGAGCAAAATCAAATCCGGCCGGATTTGTGAAAGCAGAAGCAGGGCTTCCGTCCCGGAATAGGCCCTCAGGACGCCGAAGCCCTCCTTTTTCAGTATTTCTTCAAGCATGTTTCCTATATTCACATCATCGTCAATGATTAAGATTGTCTTCAATGCGTTCCGTCCCCTTTCACCGCAGCTCTTTCCGGCTGCTGATACCAAGCTTTTCAAAAATATTGGACACATGCTTTTTGACAGTAGTCTCGGATATACAAAGCTCCTCTCCGATTTCCCGGTTGGTGAGGCCCCTTGCAATGAGCTCCGCCACACATTTCTCCTGACGCGTCAGACTCGAAAAATCATGCTTCGGGACTGCTTCCGCCTCCTTAAGCGTTTCGCCTTCTTCCCTGAGCGCCTCGTCGCCTTCCGCCCTCTGCACCCCTCCGGCTGCCGCCCCCTGCGTCTTATCGCCTGCCGCCTTCCGTTCCTTCTGCCCCTCTCCGACTCTGCGCCCTTCCCCGTCTCTCAAAACCGCATAACAGATAAAACCGTAAAACAAAGGGCGCATGCCGAGCGCTATCTCTGAAAAGGCATCCGCAGGCATAAGCCCATTCCGGCTCATGCCTACAAATATAAGCATAAAGGTTTCCAGTCCTCCGGCCATCATGGCATTATTTTTGAAAATCGCCCGCCAGTCGGAGGGACTGTTTTTCTTTTCAAAATAAGGCAGACATAAAATCAGACAGCCTAAAAGGAACATCCCGATATGCTTTGGGCTGAACAGCAAAGCGGCTTTCGTATTTAATATAACACAAAGCGCAAGCAGATAAATACCGACTGCCGTCAGACTCTTTACCACCTTTTTCACAGGGAATCCCCCTATTCCTTTTCATTGATAAATTCCTGGATTTTTAAATTGAGTCTGGACTTTAGCGGCAGCAAAATCAAAACCAGCCCCATACCGTAAATCAGTACAATCAACGACACCGCCATGCTGGGGCCAAGGCTCGCCAAATCATCCACCACAAACAGGACAAGCGCCGACGACATGACTCCGATGAAAGTCGATGCGGCCATTGACACCTTAATCGCCAGGCTCACCGCCTCCTTTGCCCGTTTTAATTCCATCAGACTGGCAGGCTGCCGTTTCCCGATTCCAAGTCGGAAGGCATTGTTGAAATCCTTAAGAAGCCCTCCCGAAACCAGCATGGGAATCAAAAACAGTAACAGAAGCAGCAGGGATATACCGTCAAATAAGTTTCCCACATCCATTCCCGATACAAATCCCAGAACCCCGGTCATTAAAATAACGCATGCAATTGATAATAGATACATATTTTCCCTCCTTATCTCAAATTCCGCTTCGCCTTTCCCAGTACATTTGGCTCCGCTGTTTTTTGGTTCACCTGTATTGTAGTGTCAAAGCATCTGGAAAGAAATACTACTTTCAGGTAAAAAGGAAGTATTTTCAGTAGTATTTTGCCCGGAAAGCGGTTTTTCAGCAGATTTACGTTTCCATTTTCTCCCACACAACCCTTTGAGGAGTGCACGCGCTGACGCAGAGGCTGTAATTTTCTATCCCCCGCCATTCCCAAAAATAAGCGGCTGTCTGCCGGCTTTCCGTGTCCAGAATTCTCCGCTCATTCCAGTCAATTTCAAAGCCGGAAAGCCCTTTGCTCATTCCCTCGCCGGTAAGCTTGATATAGCTTTCCTTGATGCTCCACATCCGGTAAAATAAATCCCCGTACTCCTTCCCGCATAAGGCAAGGTACTTTCTATCAGAAGCTGTATAAAAACGCTCTGCGATTTTCCTTTCCTTTCTATATATTTCTTCCTGGCCGCCGGTCGTATACCGGCTGTCCCCGGTCGGACATTCACCATAAACAGCCGCGCTCTGTTTCCCCGGATTTTCCTGTATATCTATCCCGACCGGCAGCGACGAAACGGCGACGCACACATAATCCCCTGAATGGGAAATATTAAAGCAAATATCCTCCCGCCCTGACAGATAAGGCTTGCCCTTTTCCTCATACGCTATGGCAAAGGGCGGCGTATCCGCCGAAGAAAGCCCAAGCCGGCTGCACAGAGCGTCGTGAAGAAGAATGCCTGCCGTAAGCTCTCTTGCCCGGGCTTTTTCATTCCTGAGCCGGAGAAGCTTTTGCCTCCTGCCCTCATCCAGTTTTTCTGTCAGGGGAATATCCGCCGCCCCCATGCCCCCGCAGGGGCTTATCCGCGAAAAGGTGTCTTCCTTTTGCAAGGGAAACACCTTTCTGTAGTATACCGTAATCATTTGCCGCCTCATTTAAGGGGATTTTTGTAAAACTCCCGGAACTCCCCATAGCCTTCCTTTTGCAGCTGCTCCTTCTGGAACTTTTTGTTCTTGTTCATCCGAACCACAAGAACCTGACTGCCCTTTGCTCTCTCCTCCTGGGCCCTCGCAATCACCCGGCAGAGCTCGTCCCCCGGTAGCCCCTTTTCCAGAAGATAGGCAACCTTGGGCTGCGCCGGAATCTGGAAGCCGCTTTCCATAAGAAGCAGTATAATCCTCTCGAAGCCGATGGAAAAGCCGCAGGCCGGGACATCGTTTCCCGTAAACTTGCCCACCATCTTATCGTACCTTCCGCCGCCACCGCAGCTCCCGCCAAATTCAGGCATGGCGACCTCAAAAATCGTTCCCGTGTAATAGGACATTCCTCTTACCAGCGTAGGGTCAAAAACAAGGGCAAAATCCGAGCTCTTCGTCGCCCCTACGCTGTCCATAATCTCCTGTAAGCTTTCCTTCACCTCAGCGTCCAGAAAATCCCCCAGCGCATCTGCAAGATAGGTAAGGCCGTCCGGCGCCTGCTCCATTCCCTGAAACAGCGCAAGATATTTATCCACACATTCCTTTTCAAAGCCGTTTGAAAAAAGCTCCGCCTCCACGCCGGAAAGTCCGATTTTATCCATCTTATCCAATGTGATAAACACACTGTCATAGTCTTCTTCCGAAAAGCCGCTGTAGGCCGCCATGGCCTTTAAAATCCGCCTCTCGTTAATCCTAATCTGGAAGTTTTTAAAACCCAGCTTCCCGAGAGTGGTGGTAGTGGCGAGAATCAGCTCGATTTCCGCCAAATTGGAGGGCTCTCCCAGAATATCGATGTCGCACTGCATAAACTGACGGTAACGTCCCCTCTGTGGCCTGTCCGCCCGCCATACATTTCCCATTTGAAGCGCCTTGAAAGGGCTTGGCAGCTCGTTCGCATGATTGGAGTAAAAGCGCACAAGAGGCACCGTCAAATCGTACCGCAGCCCGCCGTCCACCAAATCCTTTTCGCTTTGCGCGGTTTCCAGATTCAGCTTTTCCCCCCGCTTTAAAATCTTGAAAATCAGCTTTTCATTTTCACCGCCCTGCTTATTGCTTAAATTTTCTATATTTTCCACGCAGGGCGTTTCAATAGGCAGAAACCCGAATTTCCCATAAGTTTCCTTAATCACGCCAATCACGTAATCCCGGAGTTTCATCTCCTCCGGGAGAATATCCTTCATACCGGTTACCGGTTTTTTACTCAGTCCCATATCGTTCCTCCATTTAAGTTCCGCAGATGTGCTTCCAGTACACCCTGGTCTGGAAAGATTTTCGGCTGCTTTTCATCCGCAAATCCTTCCGTGCACTGTCCACACATCTGCTGATTCCTGTTCCGCAGATTTATACTTTGTAAATTTTACACTTTTTCCGGGGATAATACAAGCCCGCATATGTCTTTTTCTTGCGCCTGCCGCTCCTGTGTATTATAATGTACGAGGTTATTACCTAAGGAGGAGTACATTATGCCAATTGAATTAACGAAATTACTTCCGACACCGGAAAAAATAAGAACCCTTCATCCCGTTCCGCCAAAGCTGATTGAGCTGAAAGCAAAAAGGGATGCGGAAATTCGCAGCGTTATCACCGGGCAGAGCAGGAAATTCCTTGTAATTATTGGTCCCTGTTCGGCGGACAACGAGGACGCTGTCTGCGATTATGTGTCCCGGCTTGCAAAGGTAAACGAAAAAGTAAAAGACAAGCTGATACTGATTCCCCGCATTTACACCAATAAACCGCGCACCACCGGGGAAGGGTACAAGGGAATCGTCCATCAGCCCAATCCCGAACAGAAAGCCGATTTCTTAACCGGCCTTATCGCCATGCGGAAAATGCATATCAGGGCAATTGAGGAATCCGGCCTTACCGCCGCCGACGAAATGCTTTATCCAGACAACTGGGGCTATGTATCGGATATTTTATCCTATGTTGCAATCGGGGCCCGCTCCGTGGAGGACCAGCAGCACAGAATCGTTGCCAGCGGTTTTGATGTGCCTGCCGGTATGAAAAACCCCACCAGCGGGAATTTAACCGTTATGCTCAACTCCGTGTACGCTGCCCAGCATCCCCATTCCTTTATTTACAGAGGATGGGAATCCAAAACAAACGGAAACGACCTGGCTCACACGGTTCTGCGGGGCGCCACCAACAAGCACGGCGGGAATCTTCCCAACTACCACTACGAGGATTTGAACCTCCTTCTTGAGCTTTACAATGAGAGAGAATTAAAAAATCCGGCCGCCGTGATTGATACCAACCACAGCAATTCCAACAAGCAGTTTGAACAGCAAATCCGTATTGTAAAGGAAGTCATGCACAGCCGCAAGCTGAATCCCGACATCCATAATCTGGTAAAGGGCGTTATGATTGAAAGCTACATTGAAGAAGGCTGCCAGAAAATCGGCGGAGGTATTTACGGCAAATCCATCACCGACCCCTGTCTTGGCTGGGAGGACTCCAAACGGCTGATTTATGATATTGCAGAATATGAATAACAATCCAATCGGGCAGAGGAAAGTTTCCCCTCCCCTGCCCGCCGCGCTGGACGCACGTTTCCCCGGCGGCAATTTCCGCTGTGCGCCCCTGCCATAATTAAGAGCCGGCGCCCTGTATGGGCGTCGGCTCTGCCTTATATCTATCTTTTTATGTCATAATTCATATTCATCAGATTGCGGATAGCCGCCACATCATCCGTGATATTGGCGTCCCCGCGGATGGTATGCTTGATGGCGCTGCTTGCCACCGCAAAGTTTACAATATCCATGGGACGGTAACCGTTCATAATGGCGTAAATCAGTCCGCTGGCAAAGGCGTCCCCGCCCCCTACCCTGTCCAGAATATTAAAAGTAAAAAGCTTGCTTTCAAAAGTATGACCCTCGTACCACATAAAGGCTTTCAGGCTGTTTTCGCTCCCGCTGTGGGCGTAACGCACATGCCTTGCAATACATGAAATATTCGGATATCTTTCTATGAACGCCCCGAAAATTTCATCCTGCTGCTCATAGCTGGGCTGCAGCGGCACCTTGTCCTTCACGTCGCCCTTGCTGTGGTCTCCTTCATCCCGCCAGAGATGATAAGGCTCAATACCCATCAGCACATTTACATAAGGAAGACATTGTGTGCAAAAGTCCCTCGCTTCCTCCCATGTCCAGAGACTGCTTCGGAAATTTCCGTCGAAGCTCACCGTTATTCCTTTTTTCTGCGCCGTTTTCAGGCTGTTTAAAACCAGTTTTTGGCAGCCGGGCGAAAGCGCCGGGGTAATTCCGCTTAAATGAAGCCAGGTATACCCTTCAAGGAGGCTGTCCAAATCAACGGTGTCAAAATCAAATTCCGAAATCGCGCTGTGCTTCCTGTCGTAGGTCACCTTGCTTGCGCGGATTCCGAAACCGGTTTCCAGATAATAGCTTCCCATACGGTGGGTGGGCGTCTGCTCCGGCGTGCTCAATATCACCGGCGTACAGTGAACATCGCTGCTCCTTAGCATACGCACCGCGCTTTTGCCAAGGCTGTTGTTGGGAACAACCGTAAAAAAGGTGCTGTCAATGCCTAAGTTTGCAAGGGCCAGGGCAATATTGGCCTCGCTTCCCCCGTAACTGGCTTCAAAGCTGGTTGCCATACGGATTTTCTCATAGTTTGGAGGGGTCAGCCGAAGCATAATTTCCCCAATTGTGATAAAGCGGTTTGTTTTATCCGCTTCTCTTAATAATGGATTGGCATGTTCCATCCTTCTTTCCTTCTCTTTTCCCATTTGTGTGTACCCCCGTTATTAATTAAATTTCACAGTATTTTCCGGCACCGCCCTCTCCTCTTTATCCTCGAGTACCTTAATCACCTTTGCAGGCACGCCTCCAACCACCGTCATAGCCGGAACGTCGCGGGTCACTACAGCGCCGGCCGCCACCACGGCCCAGTCTCCCACGGTCACGCCGGACAGAATTGTAGCGTTAGAGCCAATCCATGCGTGGGCGCCGATTTTGACAGGGGCAAAGTGATTCCTCCGGTTCTTTGCCGGATTCAAATCATGATTGACAGTGGCAAGCACCACATTATGGCCAATCAAAGCGCCGTCGCCGATAAAGATTCCTCCCTGGTCCTGAAAATGACATCCTGAATTAATAAATACATCTTTACCGATGGTAATATTTTTTCCGAAATCCGTATAAAACGGAGGGAACAGACGAAAGCTCTCATCTATTTTCTTTCCGGTCAGCCGCCCCATTATCTCACAGATTTCCTCCGGCGTATGATACTGATTATTCAGCTCCATGCCAGTTTGAATTGCTTCCTGACAAAGCTCATGAAAAAGCGCCTGCCACTCTGGGTTATTTGTCGCTTCGCTTTCCTCGCCCTGAAATTCCTTTAAAATATCCTGTAACTCCACCCTTGCCACCCTTCCTTTCTGCAAAGTCCTGTCCGAAATTCTGTCGGAATAAATTAATTATATGGAAGGAAGCATTTAAAGTCAATCCGCCAGCCGCGTATGGCAACGGTTTTTGCCGGATATTTTTTCTTCTTTAAAATATCTTCACGACATCCGAAATCAGAATAGGATTCACATAGCTTTCCAGAATACAGCCGATTAAAATTACAATGCTTATCCACATAAGCATGATTCCCTGACGGAGGAAGCGCTGCTTGCGGCTGCCTGTGTAGGAACTCATGTAGCTTTCCGGCAGACGTTCTTTGCCGCACCTTTCATAGCACCAGCCAAGGAGCATAATTTCCGCCGGTATCAGAAGAAGCTGATGCGGAAACATTCCCCCCAATAAAAGGAGAAACCCTCTTATTCCAAACCGGATAATGGCCGCCGTAATGGTCATCCCTGCCAGCAGCCCCTGCCAGAGAATACAGATATAAACAGATACCGCCCCAAAACTGGTTGTGGACAACAGAACAAGCGCCAGTCCCTCCCCTATCCGGTGTTTCAGCACATACCGCAGGAATCTCCCGCTGTCAATCTCAATATACTTTAACCTGTTAATCGATGACATGCTGAAAATGCCGTCCTCTGAAAGAAGCGTTTCGTTTCCCATATTCATGACAATCACGCCTAACAAAAAACTTCCGAAAAACAAATACAGCCAGAAAGTATAAATACGATTCTTTTCCGCCCTGTTCACAGCATACCGCCTTAATTTCTCTCCCTCCAATATATGAAAAACAGGCAGTACATATGCCCTGCCTGTTCAAATCACTATATTAAATTAAGATTTAATTATTAGTGCAATACCTGTCTTTATAAGCCAGAACGGCCGCAACTGTCTTGGAATCCTGAATTTCTCCCGCATAAATCTTTTCCGTAAGCTCACCCACCGTATAAGCTTTTACCTGGACATACTCGTCCTCGTCCAGATGCTGGCTGCCCGGCGTCAGGTTCCTGGCCAGATAGATATCAATTTTTTCATTGCAGAAAGCCACAGTTGTGCGAATGGTAAGGAGCAGCTCTATCTCTCCCGCCTTATACCCGGTTTCCTCCTCCAGCTCCCTTGCCGCCGCATCCATTGTGGGTTCCTCCGGCGTCTTAAGTCCCCCCGCCGGAATCTCCAGGGTATAACGCTCTAAGGCGTTGCGGTACTGCCTTACCATAATCAGACGTCCTTTTTCATCCACTGGGACCACCGCCGCCGCTCCGTTATGCTTAATAAAATCCCACTTCACCACATTTCCGTTAGGTATCTGCATCGTGTCCTGATAATAGTCCAGAATTGCCCCGTGGGCAACCAGCTGCCTGGATAATCTCTTTATCTCTTCCATTTTCTTCCCCATTTCTTTTATTCTGCCTCAGAGAGCAGCTTCTCCACACCCGCCGATTTCTTTTATGCCGTCTTGGAAAGCAGCTTCTCCACACTCGCCAGCTTCACGCAAAGCACAAATAAATCCGTTGCCTTCGCCAGTTCTTCCTCGGAAGGGAAGGTCGGCGCAATACGGATATTGCTGTCAGCCGGGTCCTTCTTGTACGGATAGGTTGCGCCGGCGCCGGTTAAAACAACGCCTGCCTCCTTACACTTCTCAACAATTGCTTTTGCACAGCCCTCCATGGACTCAAAGGAGATAAAATAACCGCCTTTCGGATTCGTCCATGAACCAATGCCGAGGCCGCCGAGCTCTCTTTCAAGCACCTCCAGAACCGCCTCAAATTTCGGGCGGATAATCGCCGCATGTTTCTTCATGTGAGCCTTCAATCCGTTCATATCCTCGAAATATCTCGTATGCCGGAGCTGATTCAGCTTGTCAGGCCCGATGGTCTGTATGGTCATAATGCTCTTAATGGAATCCAGATTGGCTTTGGACGCGGCGATTGCCGAAATTCCCGAGCCCGGGAAAGTTACCTTCGAGGTCGAGCAGAACTCATAAACCATATCGATATTTCCCGTCTTTTCGCATTCGGCAAAAATATCCAGCAGCTCATCCCCCTCCTCGTACAAATCATGGATAGAATAGGCGTTATCCCAGAAAATCCTGAAATCCGCCGCCGCCGGTTTCAAAGCGGCAAATCTCTTTACTGTCTCGTCTGAATAGGTGTAGCCCTGAGGGTTGGAATATTTCGGCACGCACCAGATTCCCTTCACCGCCGAATCATTGTTCACATACTTCTCCACCAAATCCATATCCGGCCCGTCTTCCGTCATGGGAATGTTAATCATCTCTATACCAAACTGCTCAGTTATCGCAAAATGCCTGTCATACCCCGGAACCGGGCATAAAAACTTTACCTTATCCAGCTTGCACCAGGGGGTGCTCCCCAGCACGCCGAACAGCATACAGCGGGCTACCGTGTCGTACATGATATTCAGGCTGGAATTTCCAAACACAATAATCATATCCTTCGAAACGCCAATCATGTCGCCCAGCAGGCACTTTGCTCCTTCAATACCGTCCAGCAGACCGTAATTTCTGCAGTCCACGCCCGACCGTGTCCTGACATCAGACTTTGAGGTAATCACATCAAGAAAGTCCATTTCCATATCGAGCTGGGCTACCGAAGCTTTTCCTCTGGACATATCCAGCTTCAAGCCTTTCGCCTTTTCCTTCTCATATTCCTTTTCCAGCTTCTCTTTGAGTGTAAGCAATTCTTCCCGGTTAAGCTCCCTGTACGCCTTCATATCATATCTTCCTCCATGTATATTCTGCAATAGTATGATTGGATAATTGTATACAATCCAACGCCGATACTATTCTACTATAACATGTTTTCCCAAACAAGATTTTTTTTATCAATTTTGTATTTTTTTCAATGCAATCCCAAAAGGATACGCCGTATAGCTATTCTAAGGCCGCCTTTTTGCAAAAAAAGAAAGTATTGAAAACTTTTCGTCTTCAATACTTTCTCTGTTTTCATGTCATTTTCCAGTTACTTCGCATAGTCAATGACTCTGGATTCTCTAATTACATTCACTTTTATCTGTCCTGGATATTCCAGCTCAGATTCAATCTGTTTTGAAATATCTCTGGCTAAAAGCACCATATCAGAATCAGAAATTTGTTCCGGAACTACCATTACCCGAATCTCTCTACCTGCCTGAATTGCAAAAGATTTGTCTACACCTTTAAAATTGTTTGAAATATCTTCTAGCTGTTTTAGTCTGCTTGTGTATGTTTCAAGCGTTTCCCGTCTCGCACCCGGTCTGGCGGCTGATATTGTATCAGAAGCCTGTACAATACATGCAATCAATGACTGAGGCTCTACGTCGCCATGATGAGATTCCACGGCGTTAATAACAGTAGGTGATTCCTTATACTTTCTGCACAGTTCAACACCCAGCTGAATATGAGAGCCTTCCATTTCATGGTCTACAGCCTTGCCTATATCATGCAAAAGACCGGCTCTTTTCGCCATCCTTACATCAAGCCCAAGCTCTGCAGCCAGTAAACCTGAAAGCTGTGCCACTTCTATGGAATGCTTTAATGCATTTTGACCATAGCTGGTTCTGAATTTCATCTTTCCCAGCAATCTTACGAGTTCAGGGTGAATTCCATGAACACCCACCTCTAAGGTAGCAGCCTCACCTTCCTCTTTAATCATGATTTCAACTTCTTTTTGCGCCTTTTCAACCATTTCCTCGATTCTGGCCGGGTGAATACGTCCGTCCACAATCAATTTTTCAAGCGCAATTCTTGCCACTTCCCTGCGAATAGGGTCGAAGCCGGATAAAATTACGGCTTCCGGCGTATCATCGATGATAAGGTCAACGCCTGTCAGTGTCTCCAGGGTTCTGATGTTTCTGCCCTCTCTGCCGATGATTCTGCCTTTCATTTCATCATTTGGAAGCTGAACAACAGAAATGGTTGTTTCTGATACATGGTCGGCCGCACATTTCTGTATGGCAGTAACCACATATTCCCTTGCTCTCTTGTTTGCTTCCTCTTTGGCGCGACTTTCTAATTCCTTAATCATCACAGCCGTTTCATGCTTTACTTCGCCTTCAACAATTTTTAACAAATATTCTTTTGCCTGCTCGGAGGTTAATCCTGAGATTCGTTCCAGTTCCTGTAATCTTTCCTCATTCAGCTTTGAAATTTCAGCTTTCTGTCTGGCCAGTTCATTCTCCTTGGCCGCCAGATTTGCTTCCTTACGTTCAATCGCCTCCGACTTCTTATCAATATTCTCTTCCTTCTGCTGAACTCTGCGCTCATAACGCTGCGCTTCCGCACGACGCTCTTTAATCTCCTTGTCCAATTCGTTCTTTGTACGGATGGACTCTTCCTTGACTTCAAGCAAAGACTCGCGCTTCTTCGTTTCGGCAGTTTTCAGAGCTTCATCAATAATTTCACGGGCTTTCTCCTCCGCATTTCCTATTTTGGTGTCCGACATCTTTTTGTAATATGTCGTCGCCAGATACCATGCAACAGGAGCTGTCACCACCGCCGTGACGATGACTGCAATCAAAACCTGCACCATTTTACAGGAGCACCTCCTTATTTAGTTTTCATTGTACCCTAATCTATATAGAATGTATGTAACAAACACCGATAAAAAATCCAATCAGTTTCTTGCAAGTTTAACATTCTAAAAGAAATTTACAATACTTTGATTTTAAACTTAAATAGAAGTAATGTCAAGCAAAAGTGCACTTCTTATTGCGTCAGTTCCAAAGCCCTTACGGTACAAAAAGGCCGACATTTTCTGCTTTTCCTGAAAAGTTGCCGTCCGGGCGCAAAAATTTTTTTTTGCTATCCATCGCAGAATCTGCTCCCTCTCAAGCTCTCCGGCCGTCTCGCCGCAATCACCGCCTACGGTTTTTTCCCATGCTTCTTCTATAATATCCCCTGAAATCCCTTTCCGGTATAAATCCGTAAAAATTCTTTTTTTGCTTTTCGATTCCTTGTTATACTCTATGAAATCCAATGCATAACGGCTGTCATTTATATATCCGAAGGATTGGACATATGCCATCGCCTCCTCTATGACTGCCGCCGGATAGCCGCCGGCTTTCAGCTTATCAGACAGCTGCGCCTCTGTATAGGAACGGCCTTTCAGCAGATTAAGCGCCCGCATTTTCGCGCGCCTGGGAAGGATTTTTGTCATGATTTCCTCATAGGCTTTTTCCTCAAGCTCCTCTCCCTCTTTGATTTTGCCGTTCCTGATTTCCCCTTTATAGAGTACAAAGGCCGTCTCGCCGTCTATTTCTATTTTCATTCTGGACTTTGATATTTCTGTAATTTTTGTTACCGTCATGCTTCACTTGACTTTCCTGATTTTTTAGCGGAAGCGGAAGTATTCTTTGCGGGAGCTTCCTTCCCGGCTTCTTTTTCCGCGCCGCTTTCCGCCGCCTCGGCGCCTTCTGTGGGGGCGCCCTCCTGCAGGCCGAAATGGACTCTCACCTTCCCGGATATTTCCTCTAGTATCTGGGGATTGTCACGCAGATACTGCTTGGTGTTTTCACGTCCCTGTCCGATTTTGCTTCCGCCGTAGGCATACCATGCCCCGCTCTTGTTTACAATATTTGCTTCGGCCGCCAAATCCAGGATATCTCCCTCTACCGAAATGCCCTTTCCGAAAATAATGTCAAATTCAGCTTCTTTAAAAGGCGGCGCAATTTTATTTTTAACCACCTTGACTCTGGTTCTGTTACCGATATTCTCTCCGCTCTGCTTTAATGTCTCGATTCTCCTCACATCCATTCTCACAGAAGAATAGAATTTCAGCGCCCGTCCGCCTGTTGTGGTCTCCGGGCTGCCGAACATCACTCCCACCTTCTCTCTGAGCTGGTTGATGAAGATAACGCTGCAATTGGATTTGCTGATTACCGCCGTCAGCTTGCGCAGCGCCTGGGACATCAGCCTGGCCTGAAGCCCTACGTGGGAATCCCCCATATCGCCGTCAATCTCAGCCTTGGGAACAAGAGCCGCCACAGAGTCAACAACAATAATATCAATCGCGCCGGAACGGACCATGGTTTCCGTAATCTCAAGAGCCTGCTCCCCGTTATCCGGCTGGGAAATGTACAGATTATCCACATCCACGCCGATATTTCTGGCATAAACAGGGTCAAGCGCATGCTCCGCATCAATAAAGCCCGCAATTCCCCCGCGCTTTTGAACCTCGGCTATCATATGTAAGGTAACTGTGGTCTTACCACTGGATTCAGGACCGTATATTTCAATGATTCTTCCCTTGGGGATACCGCCCAGTCCAAGGGCAATGTCAAGGCTTAATGAACCGGTGGGAGTCGTCTCCACGTTCATCTTTGCGGAAGAATCGCCCAGCTTCATAACCGCGCCCTTTCCAAACTGCTTCTCAATCTGCCCGAGGGCCGCGTCCAACGCTTTTAACTTGTCATCTTTTTCCATAAAATTCTCTCTCCATTTTCAGTTCCGCAGACGCGCCCGTCCGGCCGCCTGCTGTTTCAGGTTCCTTTTTCCGGGGAACATCCGTTCTTATATACCATAAAACAAATGTTCTCCTTTGTCAATAATATCTTTATCTAAAAACCATTATACATCACTATGTGTCCAATAAACCTCCCTCAAAGGCAAATTCCTCCTTAATTTTATATTTTTTCTGAACATTTGGCGAAACGCCGGAATTGTAATACTGAAAAAGCGGTCAGAAATGCGGTATTACTTAATCAAAGTATCACATTTCCGCCGCTTTCACAACGAAAAATTTATAAATAAAAAATAAATTTAAAATAAACTTTTGTATTTCTGGTAATCCTTATAGGTCACCGTCACCCAGCCGTAATAGTAGTTGAATCCCACTTCCATGCCAAGGGGCGTATAAAAAATAATCAGGCTGTCGTCGTCGTTGAGCATATCTGTGATATCCTGGTCGGAAAACATGGAAATCCCTCCCACGTCCCCGTTTTGCTTCTCGCTTCTGTTTCGGAAGTCAATGGAAAACTCATCATCAATATCAAGAATCTGGGAATTTGTCATCGCAAGCCCGCTTTCCATATCCACATTGACGGAAATTACATAATTTTCATAGCTCTCGCCGTCCAGATAACCGCTTTCCACATAAATAATGCTTAAAATCTCCTCGTCCATGTAAGTGACATAGCTGTCCACATCAAAGCGGAAAGCCACATCTGCGGAAAGCTCCTCTCCCACGGAGGCAGTATACGCCTTAACCTCTCCCACTTCTCTTTGAATCACATTGTTTACGCCGTCCAAATCAATGGAACCGTCCGCACTGTACACGATGGGATACGCCATGGAAAGCTCCACATTGTCCTCGCCAAACACCTCGCCGTAGTACTCAAAATCCACCCGATAAGACAAATCGTTCCTGATGGCGTCGTGAAATTCATAGTATTCGCCGGAATCCGTTCCGTCATCGCCGTAATAACCGTAATCATCATAAAAATCATCGCCGTCAAAATACCGGTAATCTCCGCCGGAACCGTCGTCAAAATCTCCATATCCGCCGCCCTGAGAATCATTGCTGTCACTTTCCGGGTAGGTTCCCGGTTCCTCCTGCCGGTATCTGGCAGTCGGGTAATCGTCAGCGTCAACATAGAATAAATATCTGGCCAGCCGGAAAACATCAATGCAAAATACTGTCAGCAACAGAAGCCCGGCACAAATACTCCCAAGAATAACAGCCGTTTTTTGTCCTGTACTCCATTCCTTTTTCATAAAAAAACCTCCCTGCTAATATTCCTTCTCAGAAGTATTTCACTCAAGGCAGTCAAGAAGCTGCAAAAGAGCCGCCTTCACCGTCTGACGCCTGATTTCCAGCCGGTTTCCCTCAAAATGATTTTCGGTGACGACAACCTTCCCGTCTGCAAAACAGCCGATAAATACCAGTCCCACCGGCTTATCCGGCGTGCCTCCGTCCGGCCCGGCAATCCCGGTAACCGCAATTGCCGCCTGCGCTCCCGCCTTTTGGGCCGCTCCTTTTGCCATCTGCTCCGCCACCTGGCTGCTTACTGCTCCCAGCCTCGCAAGGGTATCCCCCGAAACTCCAAGAAGCTTTTCCTTGGCGGAATTGGCATAGGTGACATAGCTTTCCCCAAGCACCTGCGATACCCCGGCCACATTTACCAGGGTGGATGCAAGCATCCCGCCGGTGCAGGACTCCGCGCAGACTATCTGCCAGCCCTTTTCCTTTAATTTCTCCACAACACGTTCTTCCAATGAAGCTTTTTCCGACATTCTATTTGCTTTCCTTCATTACATCCTTATTTTTAATCAGATAGTCTATCAGCGACACCACCGTAAGCACCACCGCAATCCACAGGATAATCTGCGTTACCATAGAAAGCGCGGCGATATCCGCAATCAGGAGGCATACCGCCACCATCTGGAAGGTGGTTTTAAACTTTCCCCAATAGCTGGCCGCTATCACCACGCCGTTATCCGAGGCCACAAGCCGGAAACCGCTGATGATAAATTCCCTGGCGATAATCACAATCACCATCCATGAGGGAATCTTATCAAGCTCAATCAGGCAGATAAGCGCCGAACACACCAGCAGCTTATCCGCAAGGGGGTCCATAAATTTCCCGAAATTTGTTACCAGATTATATTTGCGGGCGATTTTTCCGTCCAGCAAATCCGTCAGGCTCGCAATGATAAAGATGGCGAGCGCAATCCATTTGTCATACGGCGTCAGAGGCACCAGCAGAAACACAATAAAAAACGGAATCAGTATCACCCGGAACATTGTAAGTTTATTTGGTAAATTCATCTTTCATCCTCCATTTCCCCTATCAAATCATATTCGTTGGAGCCGGTTATTTTAACATTCACGAAATCCCCGCTCATCAGCTCTCTTTTTGAATTGATAAAAAGATATCCGTCCACACCGGGAGCGTCCTTATAAGTACGGGCCACGTAAGCGTTTTCATCCGCTACCCTTCCCTCAATCATTGCCTTCACCGTGCGGCCCACCATAGCCTGCGCGCCTTCAAAAGCAATCTCCTGCTGCAGCTCCATGATTTCATCCCTGCGCCGCTCCTTCTCCTCCTCCAAAATCTGGCCGGACATTTTCGCCGCCGGCGTGTCCTCCTCCTCAGAGTAGGCGAACACGCCAAGCCGGTCGAACTCCATCTCATCCACAAAATCGAGGGTCTGTTCATGCTCTTCTTCCGTTTCGCCCGGAAATCCCGAAATCAGCGTCGTGCGCAGGCAGATATCCGGTATTTCCTCTCTTAAGTGTCTTACCAAAGCCTTTATCTGGGCGCTGTCCGTTTTTCTCCCCATACGCTTTAAAACGGTATCGCTTCCGCTCTGTACGGGAATATCCAGATAGTGGCAGATTTTTTCTTCCCTTTTTATTACCGCAATCAAATCTTCCGTAATTTCCTCAGGGTAACAGTATAAAATGCGAATCCACTCAAGCTCCCTGATTTCACACAGCCGCATCAGCAGCTCCGGCAGGCACTTTTTCCCATATAAATCCACACCGTAAAGGGTGGTTTCCTGGGCTACCAGTATAAGCTCCCGGACACCCTGACCGGCCAGCTCCTCTGCCTCCTTTACAAGCTCCTCCATGGGAACGCTGCGATAGCTTCCCCTTATCTTCGGGATAATGCAGTACGTGCAATGCTTGTCGCACCCCTCGGCTATTTTCAGATAGGCGTAATACCCTCCTGTGGTCACTATACGCTTCCCGGACACCCTGAAATTGGAATTCGCATCTTCCAAATAATTGTTCGGATTTCCCTCTAAAACCTCCGTGAGCGCCTTCACAACGGCAAAAACGGCGGTGGTTCCGATGATGGCGTCCACCTCGGGTATTTCCTTTTGTATTTCTTCCCTGTACCGCTGGGCCAGACAGCCGGCCACAATCAGGGCTTTTATCTGTCCGCTCTTTCTAAGCTCCGCCATTTCCAGAATGGTATTGATGCTTTCCTCCTTGGCGTCGCCTATAAAACAGCAGGTATTCACTATCACGGCGTCCGCCTTGCTTTCGTCGTCCGTAAACCGATACCCCTTTTCGGAAAGCGCTCCGAGCATTACCTCGGAATCCACCAGATTTTTGTCGCAGCCAAGGGAAATAAGTAATACGTTCATGTACTTCTCCTTTTTGGGCACCCTTTATATGCAGCAAACAGGCCGAAGCCAACCTGGTAGTTTTGCGGCTTCGGCCTGCAAGCTCAGTCATCCGAAAGTATTTTTATCTTTCCCTGATTCAGCTCCTCTACCGCCACGGAGAGAGGCTTGGTGTTGTTTACACAGTATACCAGCGGTTCTTCCCCGGAGATGATTTGCCTTGCTCTCTTGGAAGTGGCCATAACAATCGAGTATCTGCTGTTGACAACCGGCGCTTCGCCCTGTTCAACCTCGCTGTTTACTACCTTCATTAAATCGGAATAAGATGGATGTAACATATTTTCTCCTTTCACACACAGATATTCTTTAATTCTTTTCGTATATTGTCAATCAATTCTTCATTTCGCTCAGGCGTCTCATGGGCGGCCTGTATCAGGGAATGCATGTTTCGCACACACTCCTCCAGTTTATCATTAATAACGATAAAATCGTACTTTTCGATTCCTTTCGCTTCCTCCAGGGCTCTCTCAAGACGCATCCTGATAATATCAGGGCTCTCCGTGCCGCGTTTTTCCAGACGCTTCCGTAGCTCCGCAGCGTTCGGCGGCATCACAAACAAAAGAAGGGCCGTGGGATACTTTTCTCTTACTTTAAGCGCTCCCTGAATTTCTATTTCCAGAATCACGTCCCTTCCCGCTTCCAGCTCCGCCTCCACATATTTTCTGGGCGTACCGTAGTAGTGCTCGCAGTAAGATGCGTATTCAATGAGCCCGTCGTTTTTTATCTGGCTTACGAATTCCTCCCGGGATACAAAAAAGTACTCTTTTCCCTCCTCCTCACCCGGCCTTGGGCTTCTGGTGGTCATGGACACCGACAGGGCATAGTTATCATAGCTTTGAACAAGCTGTTTCATAAGAGTGCCCTTTCCCGTTCCTGAAAAGCCTGAAACCACAATTAAAATTCCCTTACGCTTCATTTTCGTCTCTGCTTTCCGCCTGTGCTCTTTGTGCAATTGTTTCCGGAAGGAGCGCCGAGAGCACCAGCTGGCTGTTCTCCATTACAAGCACGGCTTTTGTTTTTCTTCCCTGAGTAGCGTCAATTGCGTCCCCGTTCTCTCTTGCTCTCTGCACCAGCCGTTTCACCGGCGCGGAGTCGGGACTTACAATTGCAATTATTTTTCCGGCATTTACAATATTGCCAAACCCGATATGAATCAGCTTATTCATAAACAATTCCTTTATTCAATATTCTGGATTTGCTCTCTCACCTTTTCGATTTCTGTTTTCAGCTCGATGGCATGATTGGAAATTTCAAGGTCGTTTGATTTGGACAGGATGGTGTTGGACTCCCTGTTCATCTCCTGGGCAATGAAATCCAGCTTACGCCCGATACCGCCGCCTGCCTTCAGCGTCTCTTTCGTCGTCTCGATATGGCTTTTAAGGCGCACCAGCTCCTCGTCCACACATACCCTGTCGGCAAAAATGGTGACCTCCAGAAGAAGCCTGTTTTCATCTATACTGGCGTCCGCCAAAAGCTCCTTTACCTTGTCCTCCAGTTTCTGACGATATTCCGCAACTATCTGCGGGGAACGCTCCGCTATAAAATCCACATGGGCAAGCATGCCGTCCAGCTTTTCCAGAAGGTCGTCGCGCAAATGCTCCCCCTCCTTGATTCTGGTTTCCACAAAGCCCTTTGCCGCGCCCTCTAACGCTCTGTCCAAAAGCTCCCAGAGCTTCTTCTCGTCGATACTCTGTTCTTCCATTGTAAACACTTCCGGATATCTTGACAATCCAAAGACCTTTACGTCGTTTTCCAGCGAAAAGTCCTCCGCCATCCGGTTTAAATATCCCAAATATTCTGCGGCCAGTTCCCGGTTGTACTTTACGCATACATTGGACTCCGTGAAATCCTCATAGGAAATGAAGATATCCACCTTGCCCCTCTGGATATACTTTTTCAGCTCGCTTCGAATTGCCGCTTCAAAAAAATTCAGCTTCTTCGGCATTTTGATGCTGACATCCAGATACCTGTGATTAACCGATTTCATCTCCACGGTGATTTTGCGTTCGGCCTCCTGCACTTCGCATCTGCCAAAACCCGTCATACTTTTAATCATGACGTTCCTCCTGATTTTGTATTTTCAGCTCCAGCCAGTACAAGTTCAAATATTTGCTGATGATTTCACTTTATTATAGGCGAAGCGCCTGAAAACGTCAAGGATTACGTTCATGGAATATTAATAACACCCGTAATGAAAATTCCTTATGCCCGGCTAGTCCTCCAGGAGCCGCAGCTTCGAAATATCCGTATCAATCATCATGGAATAATTGGTATAGTAGACCACAAAGCCCGGTTTTGCCGCCCCCGGCTTTTTGACGTTTTTCTTCTCCGTGTAGTCAATCTCCACCTTTTCCTGCCCCCGTCCCTTCGAATAATATGCGGCCAGTCTGGCAGCGTCCTCATAGGCTTTGTCGGGAAGCTCCTTTCCGTCGGTCTTTACCACCACATGGGAGCCCGGAATTCCCTTCGCATGGAACCACCAGTCCCCTCCCGACGCAAACTTAAAGGTGAGCTCGTCGTTCTGATAATTATTTTTTCCCACATACATATGAAAACCGTCTTCATTCACATAATGGAAGGGCCGGCTGGTAAACTTCACCTTTTTGCTTCCGCCCTTCCGGCGGATATAGCCGCTTGCAATCAGCTCCTCCTTAATCTGCGCCAAATCCTCCTCATGAAGGGCAATGTCAAGAGCCGCCTGAACGCTCTCCAGATGGTCAATCTCCTCCTTTACCTGTCTGGTAAGCTCCGATAACGCCTCGTAGGTGCGCTTCATCTTTCCGTATCTGTCAAAATATTTTTTTGCATTCTCGGAAGCGGTAAGAAGGGGGTCTAAGGGAATCGTAATCATCTCGTTTGTATAGTAATTTAAGGCGGTAAGGGATTTATCCCCCGGCGCCGCCTCATACCCGTAGGTATTTAAAAGCTCGCCGTATATCCGGTATTTATCCTTCTTTTCCGTATCCTGCATCTGCTTTATCTGCAAATCGTACTTTTTGACGTTCCTCTCAAGGGCCGTCTGCACAATCTTCCGCAAATCCACCGATTTCTGGCGGATACGGGTAACCGTACTTTTTTCCGCATAATACTGCTCCAGAAGCCGGCTGATGGAATCGAAAGAAACGGACTCGTCCTCCCCGTACATGGTAAGGGGAAGTGCGGAAAATTCCACAGGCGCGCCCTTTTCATAGATAATAACCGGAGAAAAGTTTCCTTCCCGAATCTGCTCCGCCATACCCTTAAAAGCCTCGTACAGCCTCCCGATTCCTTCTTCCCCCTCCGGCGCATCCGTAAAAAATGCCGTGGATATGTCCCCGTCAATGCCTGCACGGTAACAGATTTCCTGCGCAATTACCGGCGAAATTCCCGTATAGCGGCTGTAAACCGCCTTGTAGACAGGCATACTCCCCGAAGTCATACTTTCCTTAAAAGATGCAAAATCTGATGCCAGCGGATTTTTTTTATCGATTGTCATGGGGATAAAGTAGCTTCGCCCGGGCAGAACCTCCCTGACGGAGCTGACCATGCCGGAGATATGCTTGATACTGTCGATAATCACATCCTCCTCGTCGATAAAAATAATGTTGCTGTGCTTCCCCATAATCTCCACAGCCAGCCGCTTACGGCACAAATCCCCCATCTCGTTTAAATGCTCCACATGAAAATGAATCACACGCTCGAGGCCGGGCTGGGTGACGTCCGTAATCCTGCCATTTTGCAGATGCTTACGCAAAAGCATACAAAACCCCGGCGCCGTCATGGGACTGGGCTTGTTGCTTTCCGTCAGATAAATCAGCGGAAGCGACGCCCCCGCCGATATTAAAAGGCGCCTCTGCCCTCCCGCCGCCGTTTTTATGGTGAGCAGCAGCTCGTCTGTTTCGGGCTGGGCAATTTTATAGATGCGCCCGCCGATTAATGTTTCCTTCATTTCCTTAACGATTGCCGCGATTGTAATTCCGTCAAAAGCCATTTGTCTGCTCCCTTCTTTGTCTGCCGGACAACCGCCTCCGCAATCCTGTCCCGCAATCCTTCTCTGATTCTGTATCCTTCCTGTGCTTCTATATTCTATCATTCCCACCCTGAGATGTAAACCGCCCGCCGGAATGTCCCACGGAAATCAATTTTCGGGTTCAGGACAATGCAAAAAAGCGCCGGGCTCCGTTTTTTCCGAAAGCCCCACGCTTTTCTTCTTTTTCTTTGTCAGTCATTATCCGGCTTGCCGCACGCCGCTTCACGGCGTCCCGTCCTGCCAGGGCATTTTACGCCATCTTCTTTTTTCCAAACAGAGTCTGTATACCTTCTATTACAAGAAGAACCGCCAGTACAATCAAAAGCAGCGCCAGAACAGTCTGTGCGTAAGGACCCCAGTCGGCGCCTCCCGCCGAGATAATTCCCACCTGGTTCTTAACCGTAATCACCAGAGAAGCAATGGTAACCACCATCATGAACGCCATGGGCAGCAGAAACATTTTGTTGTTCCTTCCGATATTCCCAAGCCACGTGGCGACTGCCAGAAGCCCCAGCCCTGCAAGAAGCTGATTTGCGGAGCCGAACAGCCCCCAAATCTTTGCATACCCTGTCATGCCCAGAAGGATACCGATTACCACTGTGATAATTGTGGCGAAATAAGGGTTCACCAGAAGCTTTTTGTAACCGTCCTTCACATCGGCGGCTGTCTGTCCCGGCTCAAGCCAGAATTCCTGGAACATAAAGCGGGCAAGACGGGTTGCCGTATCCAACGAGGTCAGGCAGAATGCGGAATAAGTAAGAATCAGCAGCGTGTAAAGGATATTTTCAAGCCCCCCAAGACCGGGAATCACCGCTACCATGGCGGCAATTCCGCCTGCAAAAATATCTGTGGCGCCTGCCGTGTGTCCGGTCTGCCTTGCATAGGCAATGGCGCATACCGTCAGAACCGCCAGGACACACTCAAGAAGCATTCCGCCGTAGGCAATGGGCTTTGCATCTGTCTCTTTGTCGAGCTGTTTGGAGGTGGTTCCCGAGGAAACCAGAGAGTGGAAACCGGAAATCGCGCCGCAGGCAACCGTGGTAAACAGAATCGGGAAAAGGTACTGCACGCCGTTTCCATTATCCACCGCAAAGCCCGTAAAGGCGGGGAACAGCTCAGGGTCAATGTTGGGATGGGCTCCCACAACGCCTATAAACGCAACCGCCAGCATTGCATAAAGCAAAAAGGAGCTTAAATAATCTCTTGGCTGCAGCAGAATCCACACGGGAGCCACAGAGGCAATCGCTATATAAACGCCCACAATGAGCATCCACGTGTTTGTGGAAAGATACAGCGGATGGAAATTCATTCCGATTGCCATAATCACCACTATCGCCACAATCCCCAGAACCGTGGAAAGACCCATGGACATATTTCTGCGGTATACACAAAATCCAAATACAATGGCTATTAAGATAAATAACAGCGACACCATGGCAACCGAAGCGTTGGACGCGCTTGCCGCCATATCCAGAACGCCCGCCTCGTCATATTTTGCCCCGAAGGTGGAGGCGACAATAGACGCAAAGGCCGCTACCACCAAAAGCAGCGTCAGGTAGGCGAAAATAAGAAACAGCCTCTTGGCCCTTTTGCTCATATTTGCCGAAATCACTTCTCCAATGGACTGTCCCTTATGGCGCAGGGAAGCGAAAAGCGCGCCAAAGTCATGGACGCCGCCAAAGAAAATTCCTCCCACCAAAATCCACAGCACCACGGGCAGCCATCCGAACAAAGCCGCGTTAATCGGGCCGGTAATAGGGCCTGCTCCGGCAATCGATGAAAAATGATGTCCCATAAGGACAGGCGCCTTCGCCGGGACATAATCGACGCCGTCTTCCATGGTATGGGCCGGCGTTTCTTCTTTGCTCTCGCCCACGCCCCACTGTTTGCAGAGCCATCTTCCATAGAAGATATATCCGCACAGCAAAACGGCGATTGAAACGAGAACCAGTACTAATGTGTTCATAACAATCTTCTCCTTTTCTTTTTATCTTTAAATAAAACATTTTTTAAAACTTTCTCCACGCATTTGCCGCTGCCGTTTGTGGTAATTCGATTGCTCCCCACCTCCAAAACCGCGGCATGGAAATCCATCCATCCGTGCAGAGAAAATTTAAAGCTTTTGTAAATGCGGCACTTTCTGACCGCTCTCCTGGCATCCTCCTGACAGGCATCGCAAATAAAAACAGGTGTTATGTATGTATACATGTGCCCCGGGCCGATATGCGCCCGTTTCATTCCGTCCTCCCGGGCAAAATCCCGGCATTTTTCAAATATTTCAGTGGTAAGCTGTTCCACGCTGAATAAATATACAAACTCCTCGCAGTTGGCCGCCCACAGGTTCGCCTGCCTTGAAAGCACATATTTCTCCGTATGCTCAAAAAATTCGCAGACAGCCCGGAGATATTCCTGCGTGTTATCTGCTATATCAATATTAAAATAAGCCTTGTAGCTTTCCATCAGGCGGTTCAGGGCCGCTTCCCGCGTATACTGCATAAAAATACTTAATCCTTTCATAAACAAGCACGGAGGCAATTATAACATCAGAGATTATAAATTTTCAATAGATTTTTAATAATTTTTTTATAATTATAAAAAGAAGATAAAATAACACCAGAAATCTAAAAATACGTCAAGATTCCTTTCTGAAATATCTCAAAAAAAGAACAGGGTACATATTTACATGTGCTCTGTTCTTATAAGCTCTTAATCCGGCGGCATCCGGGCCCGCCCTCTTTTTGGCGCTTGCCTTTGGCACTTGCTTTTGGCAAGGCAGGTGTTGTATAATTATTCTGCAGGGACGTTCTGTATTCTGCGGTAATCCGTGGGGTAGCATCCCTCATATTTCCTGAACGCACGGGAAAAGGTTGACGGGGAATGATATCCAATCTTGTATGCGATATCCGCTATTTTCAGGCTGGGGTCCTGCAGGTAGGCTTTAGACAGTTCTATCCGCCTGCGGTTCACGTACTCCGGGAAGCTGTAGCCGGTAAGCTCTTTAAAGCGCCTGCTGAAATAGTTGTAGCTGATTGCTATGCTGGCGGCGGCTTCATCCATGGTAATATCCCTGCTGATATTTTCATCAATAAATGAGAGGACAGACTCAAACTGAAAATCTTTTACCGCAGACTCCGTCCGGGATTTTCCCGACGTGTGGAACAGCTTTTCGCGCAGCTCCTCCACGTCCACCGGCTTAAGAAGATAATCGTCCGCGCCGCTCAAAAATGCCTGGCGGACCAGTTGGTAATCATCATATCCGCTGAGGACATAAATTGTCACTTCGGGATAATGTTCTTTTACATATTTGATAAGGGTGAAGCCTGAAAAACCCGGCATGTTCAGGTCAGTGACCAGGATATCCGGGAGGGGCTCGTTTTGAAGCAGCAGCTTCGCCTCAACAACGCTGACTGCTGTCTGGCAGAATAATTTGTCCGGGCCGATAATCCGCTGGAGTTTTGACTTTACGTTCTTACAGACCAGACAGTCATCATCTACCACAAGAATTTTCACGTTGCGACACCCCTTCCCGATTCTTTTTTTGAGTATAACATATCCTCATCTATTTATCAAACTGTATCCAGGGGGCGCGCCATGGGAGAAAACCGGCTGTTCAAAAAATTCATAATATCCTACTTTTGCTTTGTTCTTCTGCCTTTCGGCGTAATTCTGACAGGCGTGGTGGCGTATGCCAACCGGCTTCAGTTAAAAAACGACATTATCCAGAATGAAAACCTTGCCTCCCAGATAGTAAATACCATCTCAAGACAGACGGAGCTGGCAGAAAATATGTGCGATTCCATCCTGCAAAATCAGAGCATTCTTAACTTTTTTGACAAAGAATACGTATCGTCGCCCGACTTAAACTACTATCGTACCACCATATATGAATTTGTAAAAACCACCAACGGCATGTCTGATATCAGGCTGCGGGTCTATCTGGAAAACACCTCCATTCCCATGGGATTCGGTATTTTCTACCCCATGCGCTATATTAACCAGGGAGAAGTCTTTCAGGCGTTTTATAATTCCGGTCAGGAAAGTATATGGCTTGACGGGGATTTTGACAAAGAGCTTCCCGAAAATAAACGGCTGGGGTCAGACGATACCTACCATTTCCTGCATAAGATTCAGTCAGGGAACCGTCTGCTGGGCGTTGTGGAGGCCATGGTTCCCGGGCGGGTGCTGACGGCTCACGATGTTCTGGCGCAGCCGGGCTTTATTGTGGTTGACGGGTGTTACTTTTATAACTATTCGGAGCAGTCGCTGACGGAAGACCGGCTCCGCAGCTTTACCGCCGGCGACACGGCCGGACATACGCCGTCGCTGGTTTATTCCCGTTATGAGCTGCCTAACGGCCTCTTTGATATCGTGGTTATCTCGCCGCGGTCCCAGATTACCTTTCTGGCGGCGCTTGCGATTTTACTGCTGCTTGTTGTTGTCGTAGTCATGTTAGCCGGCTTTTTTGCTTACAACCGCCGCCTGATTCAGGACATCCATCACTGTCTTGATGAAATGGCCGCCGCAATCGAAAATGATTTTAATCCCCCTGCCGGGCTTCAGAGCTTTTCCATTGACGGGATTTCAAAGCGGAAAGACGAAATTTCCGTACTGGCCCGGCGTATTACCTATCTTCTGGGGCAGATACGTTTCCTGCTAGACCAGAAAATCCAGGAGGAAACCGCCGCCAAGGAAGCGGTTTTGCTGGCTCTGCAGCATCAGATTAACCCTCATTTCTTATAT
The DNA here is from genome assembly GCA_910577275.1 of uncultured Lachnospiraceae bacterium. Classification (GTDB taxonomy): domain Bacteria; phylum Bacillota; class Clostridia; order Lachnospirales; family Lachnospiraceae; genus Suilimivivens. Next base: position 288,690 of record CAJTMW010000002.1, on the reverse strand, counting down.
AATACCATGGAAGCGTTTTCCGCCCGCATGGAGCTGGCGGGGCTGTATGAAGAAAGCGGCGCGATTTCAGCGTTCTGCCGGATGCTGCGGTATAACCTGAACACAAAGGATTTGATGTCCACCCTGGAGGATGAGATTGCCCAGGTCAAATATTATATTGCCATTCAGCGTATCCGGGATATTCCCTTTGAAATCAGATTTGATATTCCCCGGGAGCTTTTAGGGGAGAGGGTAATCCGTTTCCTGTTGGAGCCTTTCGTGGAAAACAGCTTTAAATACCGGGGCAAGGCAGTCCCCCTGCAGATATTTATTTCGGCAGAAAAGGCAGGCGGGCAGATTGCGTTTCTTATAATGAATAACGGCGAGCCCCTGTCTCCCGAACGAGCGGCGGAGCTCAACGAACGTTTCAAAAACAATCCTGTTTCCGTCAAAAGCCACGGAACCCGTGTGGGCCTTAATAATATCAATTCCCGCCTCAAGCTGTTTTACGGGGATTCGCACTATATTCAGGCAGGCTGTGACGGAAAGAACACGACTTTCAGGTTTTTGGTTGAATGCCGCCCGAATCAGTAAAAAGAGAGCGCTGACAGCGCCCTCTTTTTTTAAGTCTGAACGGAAGCTTTCATTTATTTGTTTCCGGGATAAGCAAATTTTAATCCCAGCTTCGCCTTATTTGCCTGGAACAATTCGTTCTGATAGCTAATCAGCTTGCTCAGGCCAAGGTTTTCCATTTCGGCCAGAGCGGCGTCCAGCTCGGCTTCGCACTGTTCGGCGGAGGAAGCGGTGATAATCCTGCCCAATGCCTGCAGGCGGTACTCTTTGATTCTGGCCTGGATGGCGGCCTCATCGCTGCCGGCTTCCGGGGCTACGTCCGCAAAGCATTTATCGTCATAGATTTCAATGCGGTCATCATGGGTCATAAGGTAGGTATCATCCGACCAGACGCCCTCGTCTAGAGGATAGGTTCCCTGTATGATAGTGTAGTCGCTGGTCCATCCCATATCTCCCGCATATTTGGCGGTAAACTCTGTGGGATTTGCATCGCGCAATGCCGCAACCTCGGAATCTCTGACTACTTTGCCGTCATCTCCCAGCGTCCATCCGCCAACGCCCCACTCATTGTCAAGCGTCGCTTCTTTGGAATTCAGGTACGCAAACAGGCGGATAATCCTGTCAGGATTTTGGGCGTCCTTATTGACCAGCGTGGCCGTCCAGCCCATGTTGTTTTGCGCCGGGATAATGGATTTTTCATTATTATCACCGGTAAACTGCCCGGCATACCGCATAATTGCGTTGTTGTCGCTGGCATACAGGCTCAGCTTCGAATTGGATACATTTGTTTTTGCGGTGGATGCAAATACCCGTCCTGCCGCAATTTCCTGTTCAAGCTGGCTCTTATCCACGGTAAAGCTGTCGTCCGTCAATAAGCCTTCCCGGTACATCTGGTTAAACAGCAGCATTGCTTCCCTGTATTCGGGCGTTGTGTAAAGGGACTGGAAATTACCTTCGGCATCTTCTTCATGAGCGCCTAACTGCTGTGCGACCTGGATATCCGCAATATCGGAAAACAGAACCATATAGGGAACCACGGTCTGCCCGTTATACTGGATATTCTGTTCCTTTACCGCGCGCAGCGCGTTTAAGAAGCCTTCTTTTGTCTGCAGGTCGTCAATGCTCATTCCTATCTGGCCTAAAATATCCTCCCTCACATAATTTTGGTTATGGGTTTCATAGTATCCCTGATTGCCTGCGATATTGTCGTCGCCGTAATAGTAGCTGGCAATGGAATACCAGTGTCCGTCCTTTGCGGTGTACCAGTCTATCATGGACTGCGGTACCTCAAGGTCCGGGGCATACTGCTCCATCAGGGGCTCTAAAGGCTGCACCATGCCGTTGTCCTCCAAAAGCTTACGCTGAGTGGAGTTGGCGTCCATGGTGACGATGTCCGGCAGCTTCCCTGTCTGAATCAGCATATTGAGCTTGTCGGTATCGCCCGTCTGGATATCAATCTTCACACCGGTTTCCTCATAAAGCTTTTTGTCAAAGAGATTATTCACTTCGTCAAACTTTTTTCCATACCAGTCGTAGGCCATGAACCAAGTGACAGTACAGTCGGAAGTATCCTGTTTCCAGCTTGGCCCGTCCGCCGCGGCTGCCTCCGAGTTTTCCGCGTCTGTCTCCGCCTCTGCGTCAGGCGCTTCCTGTGTCTCAGTATCGCTGCTTTCAGGGGCGGCCGGAGCCTCTTCGGGTTTCGACGCCGTCTCCTCCCTGCCTCCGCAGCCGCTGAAAAGCGACAGCCCTACTGCCATTACCAATAACAGTGAAATCCATTTTTTCCTTTTCATTTTTTTCCTCCTTGATTTATGTTTTGTCTATGGTGTCACGGGAATCAGCCTTTGACTGCCCCCATGGTTACGCCCTTTACGAAATAACGCTGTAAAAACGGATAAATACAAACCACCGGCAGAGCGGTTACCACCATGGTAGCCAGCTTGACTACCTGAGGCGTCAGCGTTGCCGCCTGGTCGGGGATTGCGATGGTGGCGGCGGACCCCAGCCCTCTGGAAACGGAGGGGTCGGTGATTACCTTTTTCAGAAACAGCTGGATTGTCTGCAGCTCCTGTGAGGACGTGTACATCATGGAATCAAAGTAAGAATTCCAGTGAGTAACCACGGTAAACAGGGCGATGGTTGCCAGTACAGGCTTGGACAGCGGCAGAATAATCTGAAAGAATATTCTGTATTCACTGGCCCCGTCCAGTTTTGCCGACTCAATCAGCTCCGCAGACAAATCCCGCATAAAAGACTGAATGATAATCATATTATAGGCGCTGAACATGGTGGGAATGATGTAGACCCAAAAAGAGTCGTACAGGTTCAGGTCCACAATTAAAATAAAGTAGGGAATCAGTCCTCCGCTGAAAAACATGGTCAGCATGATAAAGGGTATGTACAGCTTTTTCAGCTTCAGGCCGGGCCGTGTGATGGCATAGGATGCCATTGCGGTGCACAGAACGCTGGTCACCGTGCCAATCAGGCACTTCAAAATGGTTACGCCGAAAGCGTTCAGAATGGCCTTGTCCAGAAATACCGCCTTATAATTGGCAAGCGTCCATTTCCTCGGCCACAGAAACACGCCGCCCCGGATATAATCAATACCTTCGTTCAGGCTGCCGGCAATACAGTACCACAGCGGATAAACCATGACGAACGCCAGAATTAACATGACGAAATAGTTGACCCGGTCAAAGGCCGTATTCCTGTTTAGCAGCGTTCCTTTTTTTGGCTTTGACATGTAACTCCCTCCTTTTTCAGAACAATCCCCGCCCCAGCGTCTTTTTTGAAGTCTGGTTTGCAATCAGCATCAGCATCACGGACATGATGGATTTCAAAAGACCAACTGCCGCGGCATAGGAATACCTGGACTGCGCAATTCCTATTTTGTATACATAGGTATCCAGGGTCTCGCTGAATGCAAGGTTCAGGGAGTTTTGCAGCAGGATAATCTGCTCATACCCTGTATTTAAAATGGAGCTAATCTGAAATATCAGCATGATAACGATGGTCCCTGCGATACAGGGAACGGTGATATACCACATTTTCTGGAATCTTCCGCAGCCGTCCACCGTAGCCGCCTCGTACAGCTCCTGGTCAATCCCCGTGATCGCCGCCACATACAGGATTGAACCAAAACCGACGGACTTAATCACGCTGATGATGGTATAGATTGCGTAGAAGTACTCGCCCTTTGCCATAAAATTAACGGGTTCGGCAATTATGCCCAGCTTACAGAGTACTGCGCTGACCACGCCGTTTGGCATCAGCATTTCCAGTACGATACCGCCGAAAATAACCCAGGAAAGAAAATGCGGCAGATAGGAAATGGTCTGAATGGTCTTTTTAAATTTAACGTTTTTAATCTCATTGATAAACAATGCCAGCAGAATCGGCGCCGGAAAGGAAAAGACCAGCGCCAGGCCGTTCAGCGCCAAGGTGTTGCGCAGGACATTGGCCAGCGCAGGGTCGTTAAAAAATTCCCTGAAATATTTAAACCCCACCCATTCCGCACTACTCACGCTGGAAAGTACCGTGTAATTCTTAAACGCAATAATAATTCCATACATGGGAATATAGCAGAAAATGAAACACAGAATCAGACCGGGCCAAATCATGGTCTGCATCTGGAATTGGTCGTTTGTCAGGAAATTCCCCCGTTTTTTCGCGGTATTTTCTGTTTCAGGAGCCCCGCCTCTTTTCGTCTTTTCCAAAACCGTCATACGAAATCCCTCCTTTTCTTCTTTAAGTTAAGTATACACTTTCGGGCAGGGCAAAATACATAGCAAAAGTTATGATTACATATCTGTTTTTGTTAACTTTTGCACAGCATCGGAGGATATATCTTTTTTGACAGTATTATGGGTGAAAAGTTGCACAAACCAAAAGCTGTGCCGGACATCAAACGCTGTCACGCTGCTCAGGCCGGCTTATTGAATATAAATGAGACCGGCGCTTTCCAGCTAACCGGTCTCACTTCCAATCAATTTTTTACGGCGCAGCCTTTACACAAAACGCGCTTTTACAGTACGCTGCTCGTAAACAAATCCTTCACATGGTCGATTTCTTCCTGTGTTGCCTTTGCTGCAGGCACATAATAGGATTTTTCCCTTGCAATATTGTACAAATCCTCCTGTGACTGTTCGCAGGCGTTCCGAAACTGCTTTAAGGTCTGCTTCAATTCCTTATTCTCTGTCTGCGCAATCATTTCACCGTAACGCACAAGTTCTCCGTTAATTCCTGTCAGCGTATCCGCTACCATTGTCTTCTCATTCATCTGCATTTCATCAACCTCCTACTGCAAAAATTTCATCAACTGATTTTTGTTGTCCATGGCAGATTTTGCCCCTTTTTCAAAAAAACTTTTCACCTGTGTGTCCGTAGCATTGGACGCATACTCTTTCATTTTGCAGTGTGACACGTCGTAACCGCCAATCAAATGACGAAGATTCTGTAAATCAAGCTCTGATAAGTTTGCCATATAAAAATACCTCCTGAAAATTTTGTCTTTCTGACGCTTTTAGTATTTCCAGAAGGTATTTTAATATTCTTTCATTATTTATTTTTAAAAAAGCTTAATCGTCCAGCCAGTAATCGTCGCTGTCCGCGTCGGTTTCAGGAAGGCTTCGGAATCTCACCTCCGCCTCCTTTGTTTTTTTATCCTCCTGCTCCCTTTCGGATATCTTCGCTTTCAGATTTTCCCCATCTTTCGCAGACGTCTTTCCCTTCCGGGACGGTTTTCTTTTTCCTGACGGTTTCGGCGTCTTTTTCTTCTTATCGGATTTCCCTTTCTCATATGGGGCGTCCCCGTGGGCTGACCGTTCTCTGGTATCCTCCTCGGGTTTCAGAATCCTCAGCTTTCTGGCAATCCCTGCCAGCATACGGCCCTTGGGCATCCCTGTAAGCTCCGCTTCCGACACCACTTTCCAACGTATAATCAGTATGAAATAAACCATTACTCCGACAAAAACCGCTGCCGCCAGCGCCACGATATTTATCTTGCAAAGATAATACAGCCCCTGATACACGCCAAAGGCCGCCGCCCCCATAACCACCGAGGCAAGAATCGGCAGCAGGAAGGTTTTGACCGCTCCCTGGTGGTACTTCAGGTAATGGTGCACGGAGCACTGGTTCAGTATGCACAGAATCAGCGAATATAATACGGTAGAAAACACATAGCAGTAAAGGCTGTATTTTTCGTCCAGAAGCATCATCGTCCCAATCATAATCCCGGCATGGATTACCACCGCCGCCGTGGCGTTGATAATCGGGGTTTTCATCCTTCCGATTGACTGCAGGATTGCCTGGGTAAGGGTGGAGAGCCCGTAAAAAATGATACTCACCGCCATACATGTCAGCAGAACCGAGGAAATTTCAAGGGATTCCGGCTGATGAAAGATTACCATCATAATCGGCTTTGCCAGAACACCGATTCCTGCTGCGCAGGGAATGGAAATCATCATGGTCACCTTGACGGATTTCGCCACCTTCTCCTTCACCCCCGACATTTTTTTTCTTGCAAAATCGCTGGATATACCGGGGATTAACGCCGACGACATGGCGGACGCAAAGGCAATGGGAATATTGGAAATTTTCGTCCCCTTCGCTACCACGCTCAAATCCATGGCCACAACCGCCTCGTCGAGCTTCCGGTAGTCCATCATAATCCGCTGGTAGATGGTGTTGTCGAGAAAGTTGTTAATATTGTAGATACCCGTACTTAAAATAAAAGGGGTTACCACCATCAGAATCATCTTTAAAATTTCTTTGTAGGACTCATCCTCATGGACAGTGTCCCGCTCTATTCTCTTTTGAATCGTTTTTTTATTCAGCGCATAAACGCCTGCCATAAAAAAAAGCCCCGCCAGTACCCCGGCGCCTGTTCCTATGGTTCCGCCTGCCGCGCCGTAGGAGGCCCGGGTGGTCGCGTCCTTGTCCGCCGCAACTCCCACCATGACATAGGCCATGCCGATGCTCACCCCGGCGTTTATAATCTGCTCGACAATCTGAGAGACTGAGGTCTGAGTCATGGATTTATGCGCCTGGAAATACCCCCGCAAAACGCCTAAAATCCCGCTGAAAAAAATTGTCGGCGCAAGCACCTTAAGCGGAAAAACCGCACTCTCCATCTTCACTAAAAGTCCGGCCCCGAAAAACACAAATAAGCTGGCAATACCACCGACTACCAGCACATAATAAAGCGCACAACGGAAAATTCTGTGCGCGTTCCGATATTCTCTTGTCGCCAGCTTCTGAGCAATCACCTTGGAAACCGCGGACGGGATACTGTAGGAGGATATCAGTAAAATAATACTGTACGCATAATAAGCGCTGTTATAATACCCGTTCCCCTCGTCGCCGATGATGGCAACCAATGGCGCGTTGTACAAAAGCCCGATAATGCGGACGATGATTCCGGCCGAAGCCAGAATCCCCGCCTGCAATATAAAGCTGTCTTTCTTTTTGCTGTCCGGCATTACTGCTACGCTCCAAAATTCTTATCCAATCAGCCAGTCATACATTTCCTGATATTTCTTTGCCGAAACATCCCATGAGAAATCTGCCGCCATGGCTCTGTCCACAATCTTGTTCCATTCGCGCTTCTTGTCGAAATAAATGCGTTCCGCATAACGGATGGTGGCTAACATTTCATGGGCGTTATAATTTACAAATGAAAATCCTGTTCCGGTATTTTCATATTCGTTGTAAGGCTCTACCGTATCCTTAAGCCCGCCTGTCTCCCTGACAATGGGAACCGTCCCGTAACGCAGGCTCATAAGCTGGCTTAAACCGCAGGGCTCAAACAGGGACGGCATAAGGAACGCATCGCTGGCCGCATAAATTTTATGGGATAAGGCCTCTGAATAGTATATATTGCCGGAAACCTTATTATGATATTTCCAGTCAAAATGACGGAACATATTTTCGTAGCGTTCTTCCCCTGTGCCGAGGACAACAATCTGAACATAGTCCTGGCAAAGCTCATCCATGATGCAGTCGATAAGGTCAAAGCCCTTCTGGTCCGTCAGCCTTGAAACAATACCAATCATAAACGCCTTGTCATCCTGGTCAAGTCCGAGTTCCGCCTGCAGGGCGCGTTTATTCTTAATCTTTTCTTTGCGGAAGTTCACCGCGTTATACTGATGGGCGATAAACTTATCCGTCTCGGGATTGAAGTCGTCATAGTCAACGCCGTTTACGATTCCCCGCAGGGAATTGCTCCTTGCGCGCATAAGGCCGTCTAACTGCTCGCCGTAAAACTCTGTCTTGATTTCCTCCGCATAGGTGTCGCTTACCGTGGTAATCGCATCCGCATATACAAGGCCGCCCTTAAGCAGATTGGCGTCCTTAAAGAGCTCAAGCTTGTCGGGAGTGAAGTAATAGCCGGGCAGTCCTGTGATGTCCTGCACTTCCTTTACGCTCCATTTGCCCTGGAATTTCAGGTTATGGATAGTCATAACAGATTTGATTCCGCGGAAAAATTCATTTCCCTGGAAACGCTCTTTCAAATATACGGGAACAAGACCGGTCTGCCAGTCGTGACAGTGAATTAAATCAGGGCGGAAATCAATCACCGGCAGTATGGACAGCGCCGCCTTGGAAAAGAACGCGAATTTCTCAATTTCAAAAAGCGCATTGTCGCCGTAAGGCTTAAAGCCGTTAAAGAACATTTCATTGTCAATGAAATAATACTTCACACCGTCCACCTCGGCGTACAAAATACCTACATACTCATTTTTCCAGTGAAAATCCATATAAAAATGAGTTACATAGCTCATCTTATCCTTCATTTCCTGGGACATACACGTATATTTGGGGAGAATTACTCTCACGTCAAAATACTGCCTGTCAATGCACTTTGGAAGCGAGCCGACCACATCGGCCAGACCTCCTGTCTTGATAAATGGCATCCCCTCTGATGCGACAAAAAGAATGTTTTTCATCACTAACCCTCCAACATAATTTTATACTGTAATATCCAACACTATACACATTATACAACATCCCTTCGTCCAATAAAAGAAGAATTTGTATTTACTTAATAAAAAGCTGCCGAATCACGCGGCAGCTTTTACACTTTCTTTGAAATTACCGGTTCTGGAGCCGTATCTTATCCGCTATCAGCGCAATAAATTCGGAATTTGTGGGTTTTCCCTTTCCGGTATTGATGGTATAGCCAAACATGGCGTCCAGGGTTTCCATCCTTCCCCTGTTCCACGCCACCTCAATGGCATGTCTGATTGCCCGCTCCACGCGGCTTGATGTCGTCTGGTTTTTCCTTGCAATTGTGGGATAAAGCACCTTGGTGATGGAGCCTAACATATCCGGCTCCTCCACGGACATCATAATTGCTTCCCTCAGATACTGATATCCTTTAATATGCGCCGGTACGCCAATCTCATGAATCATATCCGTTACGTCTCTTTCCAGATTATAGCCTGCCCTCGGGCCCGGGTCCGCTTCCGGCCCCTCAATCGTTACCTCCCGGTTTCCGGAGGGTACGGTAATCATAATCTGAAATTCCCTGTCCGTATGTATCAGTTCTCCCAGAATCTTATATACCTTTTCCGGGTCCTTTACTGTCGATAAATTTAGCTGCTCCATCATGTATTCCCTCCATAGTTAGTTCCGCTTCGGCTCTTTCAGTACACATGCATCTGGAACGGTTTCCGGCCGCATAAAACCGGCGCCCTGAAACTGTTCCGTGCACTGAACGAGCCTCCGCTGATATTTGTTTCGCTGATTCCGCAAATACTGCTACAAATCTATTATAAGGAACATGATATGCCGCTTCAACTGTCATTCATCGCGCGAATTTTAATCAATCGTTTGGTTTTTTGTAAAACCGTCCCGTAATCTGCTCCGTTTTCATGATATTGATAAACGCCTGCCCGTCAATTTCCCTGATTTTTGTCACAACCTTATGAATCTCGTCGCTCCCCACCACGGAATAGAGCATATTGCACTCCTGCTTTCTGTAACAGCCGATTCCCTTAAACAGCGTTGCGTCATGGTGGGTAATATTCTTGATTTCCTCGTATACCTCCTCCTGCTTTTCCGTAATAATAAATAACGTCTGTTTTTGATAACGCTTGTAAAGCATATGGAGCATCTGCGTTGACGCATACTGGAATATAATGGAATACAGGGCTTCATCCCAGCCAAATAATCTTCCTGCAATCAGAATTACCACTACATTACCGATGAAAATATAATTAAAGGTATCAATTCCGAACTTTTCGGAAAAGAATATGGCAATGAAATCCGTTCCGCCGCTGGTTGCCCCCGCCTTCAGGCACAGGCTTATGGCAAACGCATTGATAATGCCGCCGAACACACAGACTAAAAGGGTATCCTGCGTCACCGTATACCCCGGCAGAATATCTGTCAGGACAGAGGATAAAATAATCATCAGGCAGGAGTACAGCGTAAACTTCTTTCCGATAAATTTAAAACTGATAAACACCGGAACGGCATTGAGCAGCAGATTTATCAGAGTGTAAGGCACCTCCACGTCAAAAAAGGCCCTTCCAATCTGCTGAAGCAGCAGCGTAATTCCGTTAAAGCCTCCCGGCACCAGATTCCCGGCGCGGATAAAGCTTTTTATATTGACAGCCATGATACATGCCCCGGCCGTTATCATCAGAAGCCTTTTTGCTTCCTTCAAGACTGATTGACTGATTTTGTTTTCCATCTTATTTGTACTCCATTGTAATTTCCAGTTTTTCTTTTTCCATTTTAATCTCCGCCATACTTCCGGTGACAAGAGGCATCATGGGCGGCAGATGTCCCAAATCCGCATCCATGATGACAGGGACCTTATGTCTCCTCACAGTGGGAAGCACCGCTTCATACTGGTCAAGGCCAATCATCTCCTGTCCGTTGCAAAGGGGACGTCCGATTAAAAATCCCTTTGCATACCGGAACCACCCCGCCTGCTCCATCTGCCACATGGCCCGCCTGATGCCGAACACATTCAGGTCGCAGGCTTCCAGAAACCAGATAAAGCCGTCCTCCTTATATTTTTCCAGAAAATCCGCAACTTTATCAAACTTCGTCCCCAAAAGCGTAACCAGACAGTCCATACACCCGCCGATAAGGCGTCCCTTCATCGATACCCCGCCGGTCTTTTCCATTTCGTTCCCGGCCGGACGCCATGCCTTAAGGGCAAGAGGCTCCGTACACTGATAAGGCGCGAGGGCGTCCTCCAGCCCTTCCTTTTCCCACATGCCATAGCTCCCCACCGCCTGCTTTTTCCCCTGTAAAACCTCCAGGGCGTCAGACACCGCAGGATGCCACGGCTCCATGCCAAAGGTCGCCGCACAGGGACCGTAAACCGCCGCCGTATCGCACAGAGTTGCCAGAAGAAAGGTCATGTTGGTGTTGTCCGAATACCCCATATACCATTTAGGGGCGGCTTTTTTTATGGCTTCAAAATCCACGTGCTCCAAAATTTCACACATCAGCTCTCCGCCTCCGCAGGAAATCAGACACTCATTGTCCTCCTTCAAATAGTACTTTGTCAGCTCCTCCCCGCACTTCTCCGGCGTGTTGCTGATGCCCACTCCCTCCCCGGCGTAGCAGTTCGGCCCCAAATCCAGACGAAAGCCCAGCGCCGACAGTTTTTTCAGGGCATTGTCAAAGGCCGTCCGGTAGGGCTCAATTTCACAGCCAAAGGACGGGGCAACAAAGCCTATGGTTCCTTTTTCTTTTAAAAATTCGGGATATCTCACGTTAAAATCCTCCTATTCCTTTGAGCAGGCACATTCCATGCGGACTAAAGTCCGCAAGTCCCTGCCTGGTGATAAGGAATCCTCCCGCTTTACGGGTCCCTCCTTACCACAATAGTACCGCTTCGGCCCTTCCAGCACACACTGGTCTGGAACAGTTTCAGGCCGCATACGTCCTGAAACTGTTCCGTGCGCTATCCGGGCCTTCGCTGATTTATGAAACAAAATCAAATAAACTTATCTGGTTGGATTCCGGCAAATCTCCAAGCAGATTTAAGTCCGCCATCATATCGATTACCGTCTTGGACGCCTTGGTTCTTTCCCGGAAGTCGTCTTTGGAAAGGAAGGGGCCGTCCTTTGCCGCCTCCACAATGGCGTCCGCCGCCTTTTCTCCCAGACCGTCGATGCTGTTTAAGGACGGCATCAGCTTGTCTCCCACTATCTGGAAGTTTCTGGAATGGGCCTTGAAAATATCTATGGGGACAAACTCATAGCCCCTTGCGTACATTTCCTGCACGATTTTCATGTCCTTGACGGTGTCCTGCTCCTTTTTCGTCAGGGTATCGCTTCTCTGTTTATAGTCCGCCATCACGCTTTCCAGGTGCTTTTGCCCCTGGCACATGATTTCATAGGAAAAGGCCGACGCCCTTATGGAAAAATAAGACGCATAGTAGGCTAAGGGATAATAAATTTTGCAGTAGGCAATCCGCCACGCCATCATCACGTAAGCCGCCGCGTGGGCTTTGGGGAACATGTACTTGATTTTTTTGCAGGACCAGATATACCAGTCCGGCACCCCCTTTTCCTTCATCGCCTCCTCCCACTCAGGCTTTAATCCTTTTCCCTTACGCACGCTTTCCATAATCGTAAAGGAAAGAGCGCTGTCCACTCCCTGATTAATCAGGTAAATCATAATATCGTCACGGCAGCAGATTGCCGTTGAAATCGTGGCTTTTCCGTCTAAAATCAATGTCTGGGCATTGCCCAGCCAGACGTTGGTTCCATGTCCCAGACCGGAAATCCGAATCAAATCGGAAAGCTTCTGCGGTTTGGTGTCCAAAAGCATCTGGATAACAAACTCCGTACCGAACTCCGGCACGCCCAGAGAACCTAAAGGACAGCCGTCAATCTGCTCCGGCGTGATTCCAAGAGCGGAGGTATTCTGGAACAGGGACATCACCTTTGCATCGTCCAGCGGAATCTTCGTGGGGTCGATTCCCGTCAGGTCCTGCAGCATCCGAATCATGGTAGGGTCATCATGGCCCAGAATATCAAGCTTTAACAGATTGTGGTCGATGGAGTGATAGTCAAAATGAGTGGTAACAATATCCGTCGTCATATCGTTGGCGGGATGCTGTACCGGCGTAAAGGAATTAATATCCTCCCCCATGGGAAGAACGATAATTCCGCCGGGATGCTGCCCGGTGCTCCTTCTGATTCCCGTACAGCCCCCCACAATGCGGTTTATCTCGCAGACCCTCTTGCGGTTTCCCCGCTCCTCGTAATAATTCTTCACATATCCGTACGCCGTCTTATCCGCCAGCGTTGCAATGGTCCCGGCGCGGTAGGTCTGTCCCGCCCCGAAAATCACTTCCGTGTATTTATGGGCCTTACTTTGATATTCCCCTGAAAAATTCAGGTCGATATCCGGCTCCTTGTCCCCCTTAAAGCCCAGGAAAGTTTCAAAGGGAATGTCAAACCCATCCTTCGTAAGGGGCTTGCCGCAGACCGGGCATACCTTATCCGGTAAATCGCAGCCCGCGTTTCCCGCGCTTGCCTTAACCTCAGGCGAATCGAAATCGCAGTAAAAGCAGTTCGGGCACCTGTAATGGGCGCTTAAGGAATTCACCTCCGTAATTCCGGCCATAAAAGCCACCAGAGAGGAACCCACAGAGCCTCTCGAACCCACCAGATAGCCGTCCTCCACAGATTTCCACACCAGCTTCTGAGCAATAATATACATCACGGCAAAGCCGTTGGTAATAATAGAGTTCAGCTCCTTTTCCAGCCGCGCCTCCACAATTTCGGGCAGATTTTCCCCGTACAGCTCATGGGCGCGCTTATAGCAGATATCCTTCAGCGTCTTGTCGCTGTCGGGAATCACCGGCGGGCACTTGTCCGGGCGCACCGGCGCCATCACGTCAATCCTGTCCGCAATTTTGACGGTATTGGTAATCACCACTTCCTCCGCCTTCTCGCTTCCAAGATAGGAAAATTCCTCCAGCATTTCCTCCGTGGTCCGAAGATAAAGAGGCGCCTGATTGTCCGCATCCGCAAAATGCTTGCCGGCCATGATAATCCTGCGGTAAACCTCGTCCCCGGGGTCCAAAAAATGAACGTCGCAGGTCGCCACAACGGGCTTTCCGAATTCCTCCCCCAGAGACACAATCCGCCGGTTCATGTCCATGATATCCTCCCGGCTGTTAATGGCGGTTATTTTTTCCGAGGCAATCATAAACTCATTGTTTCCCACAGGCTGGATTTCCAGATAATCGTAAAAATTTACAATCCTTGCGATTTCCGAATCCGCCTTTCCGTCCAGAAGCGCCCGGTAAAGCTCCCCGGCCTCGCAGGCGCTCCCTAATATCAGCCCTTCTCTGTGCTCCATGAGAAAGCTCTTTGGAACTCTGGGCCTTTTGCTGAAATAAGTCAGATGGGATTCCGACACAAGCGCGTACAGATTTTCCCGTCCGATATTGTTTTCCGCTAAAATTATGGCATGGTAGGAGGGCAGCCTTTTCACCAGCTCCGGGCTCGAATCCCCCATGGCGTTTAGCTGCGCCAGCGTTTCCACACCGTTTTCTTTCAGCATGGGAATAAATTTCACAAATATTTCGGCGGTGGCCTCCGCATCGTCTACTGCCCTGTGATGGTTTTCCAGAGATACCCCCAGCGTCTTTGCCACCGCGTCCAGCGTGTGCTTTCCCTGATGCGGAAGAAGGATTCTTGCGATAGCCACCGTATCTATATAGGTAAACTGTTTTTCTATCTTCTGCCGCAGAGTATTTTCTTTGATAAAACTCATATCAAAGTTCGCATTGTGGGCCACCAGAACACAGTCGCCGCAAAAATCCAGAAATTCGGGAAGCACGGTTTCAATAAAAGCCGCGTCGCTGACCATGTCGTCCGTAATCCCCGTCAGCTTCACAATCTCAAAGGGAATGGGGACGTCAGGGTTCACAAAAACGGAAAATCTGTCCACGATTTTTCCTTCGGAAACCTTCACCGCCCCGATTTCAATTATCCGGTTGTTTACCGGGGAAAATCCCGTGGTCTCTATGTCAAACACCACAAAATCCCCGTGAAAGTCCCCTCCCTTTTCACCGGTTACAATCTCCTGAAGGTCGTCCACCAGATAGGCCTCCATGCCGTATATAATCTTAAAAAAGTCCTGTTTGTCGGGATTTTCCTCCCCCGCTTCCTTTCTTTTTCCCTTCTCCGCCTTCCATAAATCCTCCCACACATGGTTGGCGTCCGGGAAAGACTGCACCACGCCGTGGTCGGTAATTGCAATAGCCGGATGCCCCCATTTGTAGGCCCTTTTTACAATGTCCTTCACCTCGGACACTCCGTCCATATCGCTCATCTTGGTGTGACAGTGCAGCTCCACCCTTTTTTTCGGGCTTTTATCGCTGCGGGATACGGTGAAATCCGGTATTTTTTTTATGCCGGCAAGGGAGCCGAAGGTCAGCTCGTTATCGAACCTGTCAATGGTGGGAACGCCTTTCAGCTTAATAAAAGCCCCCTTTGAAATTCCCGCCGTCAGCTCGTCCTTCTGCTCCTTATGTATAAACAGTTTGACCGTCATGGTATCGGTAAAATCCGTCACGTCAAACATGATAATCATTTTATCGTTTCGGATTTCGCGGAAATCAAGGTTAATGATTTGCCCCCGGATAACCACCTCCCCCATCTCGCCGATGACATCTTCAATGGGAATGGCCTCCTCCTCAAAATCCCTTCCGTAAATAACGTCCGGGTTATCCGAACGTTTAAGCGCCCTTTTGAACTCGCCCCTGTTTCCTTTTCCGAACTCGCCTCTCCTGATTCCTCTCTTTTCGCCGCCTCCCGGGAAACGGGCAACGCTTCCGCCGCCTGCTTCCGCCGTCTTTGACAGTTTCGGCCCGTCAGGCATACCGGAAATACTGCGGGCACTTCCCTGCTTCCCGGCGCCGCTCTCCGCCGCTGCGCCGTCAGGCATATCCGCCCCTTCCTTCGAGACCATGCTTTCCGCCGGGCGGGGAATCCTGATGATTTCCTCCTCCCGCTCTTTCATTTTAATTTCTTTATAACGTATCTGACAGTGAACGGAAAAACCGCATCTCTCATTGAAAATCTTTTCCATAATCCGGGAAAGCTCCGCCGCCTTGCTCCGGGCAAGCACGGTGTCCTCTACGGTAAGTCCCATCTCGCCGCCGGATGAAAAATCAATATCTGCTCCCTTAAAAAGGTGATATTCTAAAGGACTGTGCTCCTTAAGCTCCGTCAAAATACTGTCTTTGTAAGCATTCATCAGCTTTTCCGGCGTATACTGGGCCGAGAGACGGAAACGCTCGTACAGCTTTACCCGCATCTGATAGCTGGAAAAAAACTGCTTTTTTATCTCGCTTTCCACCTTAAAAACCGTTTCCTTTGGAATCAGGTAATCACAGGAAACCGTTACCCGGACATAGTCTCCCCGTTTCGTGGCGGACACCTTTTCCACCATGACCTGTTCGAATAAATCCTGTATCTTCTTATCCAGCTTTAGCGATGGAAACACATCAAAAAACTGTTTCGCCATTATTTCTTTCCTCAGCCGTTCCAGTGTTCCAGCTCCTTTTGAAGAACAGAAAGCAGCTCGCCTTCAGGAACCTTTTTGATAATTTCTCCCTTTTTAATCAGAAGCCCTTCCCCGACGCCTCCCGCAATGCCGATATCCGCTTCCTTTGCCTCTCCGGGACCGTTCACCGCGCATCCCATGACCGCTACTTTGATATCGAGGGGAAACTGCGCTGCCAGAGTTTCCACCTGATTGGCCAGCCCGATAAGGTCGATTTTGGTTCTTCCGCAGGTAGGACATGAAACGACCTCGATTCCGCCCTTCCGAAGCCCGAGGGTTCTTAAAATCAGCTTCGCCGACTTGATTTCCTCTACCGGGTCGCCGGTAAGTGATACCCGGATGGTATCTCCGATTCCCTGATTTAAAATCAGCGCAAGACCGATGGAGGATTTGATATTCCCGCTGATAATCGTGCCTGCTTCCGTAATTCCCACATGGAGCGGGTAATCCGTCTTTTCCGCAAGCAGCTCGTGGGCCCTTACGCACATCATCACGTCTGAGGATTTGATACTGATAACCAGATTTTCATACCCCAGCTCCTCTATCATATGCACCTTGTCGAGCGCGCTCTCCACAAGCCCTTCCGCCGTCACCCCGTGATACTTCTCCACCAGCTCCTTTTCCAGGGAACCGCTGTTTACTCCCACCCTGATGGGAATATTTCTTTCTCTGGCAACGGATACCACCGCCGCCACCTTATCTTTCCCTCCGATGTTTCCGGGATTGATTCTGATTTTATCGGCGCCGTTTTCCATGGCTGCAATCGCCATCTTATAGTCGAAATGAATGTCCGCCACAAGGGGGATGGAAATTCTCTCCTTAATCGCCTTAACCGCCTTTGCGGCTTCCGGCGTCGGCACGGTGCACCTGATAATCTCACACCCGGCCTTTTCCAGAGCGTGTATCTGCGCCACTGTTGCCTCCACATCCTCCGTTCTTGTGTTGGTCATGGACTGTATCAATATTGGATTTCCGCCCCCGATTACCCGGCTGCCAATCCTGATTACTCTCGTTTGTTCTCTGGTCATTTCTTTTCCTCCGCTTCCGCTGTCGTAGACCCTGCCTGATGGCTGTTGTAATAATGTGATTATATTCCAGCTGAAAGGAAATGGCAAGTTATTCAATATCAGACACACAGAAATCAGGCATATGCCGACTTCCCTTTTGGCTCAGGGATTTCTATCCCTCTTTTCGTATTTACCTCAATCCACAGACTGATTGATTTTTCAATTTCACTTTTTACTTCTTCCATACTTTCTCCATCCGCTATACAGCCGGGCAACTCCGGTACTTTAGCTATATAACAATTATTCTCCTTGCTCCATCGTATTACAACTTCATAATTCCACATATCATACCTCCAGATATTTTTCGATAAATTTTCTGATTTGTCTTACCTGATACGCTTTTGCTTTTGAATGTTCTCTTTTGTCCGGTTGTATATCTATCAGCTCAACAATATTCTCGTAAGAAAAAATATGGTGACTTCCTGATATTCTTTCCAGCTTAAATCCCAGCCTCTCCAAAAATCCGCATAGTTCATTAAAATTGATATTATTATCTTTCTTTCCCGTAAAAATATCTTCAAGTATTTTATCATATTTTGACATTTTTGTTTATTCTTTTTCACTCCCTACTATATCAGATTCCGTAGCTTTTTCAATCCCCCTCACATAAAAAACCCTGCTGCTGTACTGCTCCCCGTCCTCCCCCACCGCAACAATACGCATGGCAAGCTTCTGCGACGGCAGTCGGTCCGCGGGCAGCTCAAATCTCACACTGTCCTCCGTTTCATAAACCGCATCATATTTCAGCAGCATTTTCCTACCCAGTCCGTCCCGCATTTCCACCCACAATTTCTCCGGCTCCTCCTGCGCGTGGACAGCCGGAACAAAGCTGCCGGAAAGTATAAGCGGGGAAGAACCGCCAAGCAGCAAAAGCATAATCGTAAACAGCCCTGAAAACTTTTTTTCTGACAGCCAGACGTTTTTTTCTCTTTTGCAAAGATAATTCTTTTTATTCCTGTGTCTGTAAAGCATGAGATACCATAGCAGAGTAAGCATAAGAAAAATAAGAGGCCTTTCAAGATAGGGAAAAGGAAATTCATTTTCGGGCACGCCTTTTAAAAGGGGCTCTGTAAACAGGAAGGCGGTACAGCCGCCCATAAGCCAGAGCGCGGCTGTGCCCGGCAAAAAACGTCTCGCCGCGCCAAAACCCATGCCCGGCAGCAATCTCCGGCGCGTTAAGTCCTCCTTTACTTCCTCCATGGACTGGTATCTTTTTCCTGTATCTTTTGCCGTACATTTGTCAATGATTTTATCAAAGGCGCTCCAGAGCCCCCTGTCATATTCCCTGACCGGGCCCCGCCTGTAAGCCGGAAGCGTCGGATTCTCTCCTGTGAGCATTTCATGAAGCACCGCGCCCAGACTGTAGATGTCCCATGTAACGTCCCCGCGCATATCCTTCCACTGTTCCGGCGGGCTGTAGCCCTTAGTCCCCACACAGAACATTTCTTTTTTATCCCCGCACAGGGCATACATCGCTCCCCCGAAATCAATAAGCTTTAGCCTGCCGTTCTGCCGTATCATAATATTTTCAGGCTTCAAATCCCTGTATATCACCGCCGGATGTCTTCCGTGCAGATAGCCTAAGATATCGCACAGCTCCACCGTCCACTTAACAGCCTGCTCGCCGGATACCTTCCCATGCCTGCCCAGATACTGGCGAAGGCTCATCCCCTCGATATACTCCATAACCAGATACGTTCTCTCCTCCTGGCAAAAGCAGTCGTAAACTGCCGGAAGCCCCGGATGTTCCAGCTCCTTTAAAAAGGCCGCCTCCAATGTAAGAAATTCCTCCTGGCTCTCTTTCACCACCACAGGCTGATTCAGGTGAATATCCTCCGCAAGCCATACCCGCCCCGTGCCGCCGGAGCCGATAAGGCGGAGCACCTTATATTTATGAAATAAAACTTTATCCATTTATCATCTCCAATTAATGTATCCAGGCTTCCTTAAGCGCAGCATGTCAGTATATCCCGCCTGTGACCGCGTAAACCGCCGACAGATTGTCGCTTTCACCCTTTCTTTTCACCGCAGCCGCAACCTCCCGCAGCCTCCTTTCAATCTGCTCTCCGCCCTCCACATCTTCCGGGTCAAGAGCCTGAAAAAAGCCGCTCTCCATCTGCCGGTAAAAGCCGTCTGTACATAGCAGAAAACCGCTTCTCCCCCAAATCCTCCCGGAATAAATATCGGGATATTGAAAAGCAAAGCTTCCCATGCATTTTGTAACGCCCCTCTCTCCGGCTGCATGGTCGCCTGTAAGCTGCCTTATTTTTCCCCTGCAAAGCAGATAAATCCTGCTGTCCCCCAGATGGAATATGAGATAACGCTTTTTCCAGAGAAGAAGCACCGACACCGTAGCGCCCAGCCTGATATCCCGCCCCTTTGCATACGTTGCCAGTTCCCGGTTCATATCGCAAAAGCATCGGAGGAAGCTTTTCTTAAGCGCCTTCCTGCCCTTCCCCCTGCCAAGAAGCGAAACTATCTGTCCATAAAAATTCTCCACCAGCCTTTCTATGAGAAAGCCGCTGGCTATTTCCCCTTCATCAAGCCCGCCGATTCCGTCGCTCACTACCGCCATTGCCGCCCTTCCCTTTCCTGTTATCACCTGCTGAAATGTAATTGAATCCTGATTTAATTTTCTATTTCCCTTATCCCAATACACTCCCGAAATTATTTTCACTTCTCCGGCTCTCCTTCGCTATATCCGTCTCTTACAGCAATTATAATTTGGCCAATAAAAAAAATCCATTATACAAGATTACCAAAGTCGTAATTTCAGTAATCTTGTACATGGATTTCACATGATATTCTATCATTTATCTGAAAAATTTTGTTATATCATTAAAGAACACAAGCACCATCAGCACCATCAGAGCCATCATCCCCGCTAAATGCACCATTCCTTCCTTCTCCGGCGGTATGGGCTTGCCTCTGAATGCCTCTACCAGCAAAAATACCAGCCGCCCGCCGTCAAGCGCCGGAAAAGGCAGCAGATTCATAATTCCCAGGTTCACGGAAAGCAAAAGCGCAATCTCCATCATATTCAGCATCACATCGAGCGCCCCATAAACCTTGGCGGAATCATAAACCTCGTCAACAACCTTTACAAGCCCCACCGGCCCGCTCACGTCATCCTTTGAAAGCTGGCCCGTCACCAACATACCAAGACTCTTAAAGGTGGATTCCACATAAAATTTCATGGTATAAAAGGCATACTCAAAGGTCTGGAGAACATTACATTTCAGATAGCCGCCGATTCCGACTCCCATGTAATACCGCCCTGTCGCCTCGTCGTAGGAAGGATTTATCACCGCAGTCCCTTCCTGTCCGTTCCTCTCATAAGTAATGGTAAGGGTTTCCCCTTTCGTATTCAACTGGGAAATCAATGTCACCTCGCCGCCTAAGTGAACGCTTTTTCCGTTGATTTTCGTAATCACATCTCCCGTCTGCATCCCTGCCTGCGCGGCTCTGCCGTCTTCGCTCACCGACAAAACCTCCGGGGTGGTGATTCCGCAGACCGACACCAGAATAACCGCCATGACAAAGGCAACCAGGAAATTAAACAGCGGGCCGGCAAAAATCGTGGCGACTCTTGCCCATACCGGCGCGTTGGGAAAAGCTCTCTCGGAAATCTCGCCCTTTTCCTTCTCCAGCCCGTCTTCCCCTTCAAACATACACGCGCCGCCGATTGGGAAAAGCTTTAAGGAATATTTGGTTTCTCCTTTCTGAAAAGAAAAAAGCGAAGGGCCCATTCCGATAAAAAACTCCACCACGCGGATTCCGTTTTTCTTTGCCACAATAAAGTGCCCGAACTCATGGGCAATGACCACAACCAAAAAGATAATCAAAAACAAAATAATAGACAAAGTCTTTCACAGCCTCCTCAAAACAACTCTTTCTAATAAAATTTATCGATGCATTTTCTGATATCTCATATTAATATATTCATAAGCCTCCGCCTCCGCACCGAGAATTTCCTCCACGGACGGTGCGTCAGCCGCCTTATGATTTTCCATGGCCCCTTCTATCAGCTCATAAATTTCCGGGAATCTGATTTTCTTATCCAGAAACAGCGCTACTGCCCTCTCGTTGGCCGCATTATAAACCGTCGGCATACTTTCCCCGGCCTTTATTGCCTCATAGGCCAGCGCCAGCCCCTTAAAGGTTTCCGTGTCCGGCTTTTCGAAGGTGATGGAAGAAAGCTCAAAAAAATCCACTCTCTTTCCGTCCATAGGGCGTCTGTCAGGATAAAACAGCGCATATTGAATAGGAAGCTTCATATCCGGCATTCCCAACTGAGCCATAATGCCTCCGTCCACATACTCCACCATGGAATGGATAATGCTCTGAGGGTGTACCACCACCTGAATCTTTTCCGGCGGCACGTCAAAGAGCCATTTCGCCTCAATCACCTCCAGCCCCTTATTTACAAGCGTGGAGGAATCCACCGTAATCTTCCGTCCCATGGACCAGTTCGGATGTTTTAAGGCATCCTCCACCGTAATATCCGCAAGCTCCTCCTTCTTTCTCCCCCGGAAAGGGCCGCCCGACGCCGTCAGAAGAATTTTGCTGACCCGGCTTTTGTTTTCACCGTGCATGGACTGGAAAATTGCGCTATGTTCGCTGTCCACCGGCAGAATGGAAACCTTGTTATTTTTCGCAAGGGGCATGATAATATGCCCGGCAGTCACCAGCGTTTCCTTATTGGCAAGAGCTATGGTTTTTCCGGCTTCAATTGCCGCAATGGTCGGCCTTATCCCTATCATGCCCACAATGGCGGTTACTAAAACCTCCATTTCCTCCATAACTGCAATTTCCAGAAGGCCATCCATCCCGCCAAGAACCCTGGTCTTTGTGTCCGCTACCTTAAGACGGAGCTCCTTTGCCGCCTCCTCGTCAAAAAGAACGGCAAGCTGCGGCGAAAATTCTCTGATTTGTTCCTCTATCTTTTTTACATTGCTTCCGGCAGCAAGGGCCGTCACCTGTAAATCCCTGTTATTCCTTACAATTTCCAGTGTCTGCGTCCCTATGGAGCCGGTAGAACCCAAAATTCCTATTTTTTTCATTTTCTCTCCTGTGTAAAGCGGATATCCTAAATTAAACCCTAATCAGCAGCAGCGTCAGCAAATATATCATGGGCGCCGTAAAAATCACGCTGTCAAAGCGGTCCATCACGCCGCCGTGCCCCGGTATCAGCTTCCCGTAGTCCTTTATCTCATGATTCCGTTTGATAGCGGAAGCCGCCAAATCGCCCACCTGGGAAATCACCGCCCCTGCCGCGCTGATTAGCACAAAAACCCATGTAACCTCCTGCTCGGTGACCACCTTTTCTACAAGAAAATATGCATAAAGAGCTCCCACAAGAGCGGAACCGGCAATACCGCCCACCGCTCCTTCCACTGATTTCTTAGGGCTTAAAACCGGCGCCAGCTTATGCTTCCCGAAGAGGATTCCTACTGCGTATGCGCAGGTGTCGCAAATCCAGGAGCTGATAAAAATCATCCAGACGGTATACGCTCCGTAGGGCAGGCACCTCACCAGATAAATGAAAGAGAGCATCACCGGCGCGTATGCCACACAGAAAAAAGCGCACATAATCTGTTCCGCCCTGTACCTTGGAAAGGTGAAAACGTACAGGAACATAAATGCTACAAGAATGGTGATGAGCGCAAGGAACAGATAAATCCTCTCATCTGTGAAAACCATCAGCAGATAATATGCGGTAATTCCCGCATACCCTATGATTTCCAGCCCGCAAAATATGCGGCCGCCCAGCCTGACGGAAAGTCCCCGCCCGGCAGTAAGATTCCCGTCGCGGGCCTCCTCGATGCTCCCCCCCGTCAGCTTACAGGCATTCATCAGTTCGCCAAAAGCAACGACGGCGAGAAAGAAAAGTACTGCCGCCAAAAGATACCCGCCGCTTAAGATAGTCACAAGCGCCAGTACCACAAGGACTACGCTGCTCATAAGTCTTGTCAAAAACATGACTTTATTCCTCCTCTATCCGGCCATATCTTCTGTCTCTATGATTATATGCCTCCACAGCCTTGGCCAATTCTTCCTTTGAAAAGTCCGGCCACGCAAGGGGCGTAAAATAAAATTCCGTATAGGCAAGCTGCCACAGAAGGAAGTTCGATATTCTCTGTTCGTTGCAGGTGCGAATCAGCAAATCCGGCTCGGGTAAACCACAGGTATCCAAAAGAGAGGAAAAATAATCCTCTGTAATATCCGCCTCTGCAATTTCGCCGTTTGCCACTCTCCCGGCAGCTTTTTTTACCGCCCGGATAATTTCATCCCGGCCCCCATAATTAAGCGCAATCTGGAAATGCAGCCCGTCGTTATCCTTCGTGGCCTCCTCCAGCTGTGCGATTCTGTTTCTGATGTCCTCGTCCAGACCCGTTTTGTCCCCCAGAACCCGCACACACATACGGTTCTTTTTGGCTGTGGTCAGACAGGTTTTCATATAATTGCGCAGAAGCTTCATCAGCGCGTCCACCTCATCCTTCGGCCTGTTCCAGTTTTCCGTGCTGAACGCATATACCGTCAGATATTGAATACCCATTTTATAGGCTTCCTCGCAAATCACTTCCACGTTTTTCGCTCCCTGCACATGGCCGTAATTCCTTGGCATTCCTTTACTTTTCGCCCATCTGCCGTTTCCGTCAAGAATGATTGCCACGTGATTCGGCATCACAAGCTCTCTCTGCCCGGACATTCATCATCACCTCTCTTTTCGTAAAACACCCAAATACCGGCAAAGAGGGCTTTACGATTAAAATATAATCGTCGCCCTCTGTCCCATTTCCGCTTACATCTAAACTGTAAGAATTTCCTTTGATTTTTCTTCCATTAACTTATCGATATCCTTGATGTACTTGTCTGTCATTTTCTGGAGCTTGTCGGAAAGCTCCTTTCCTTCATCCTCGGAAATCTCTCCCTTTGAGAGCTTCTTAAATGCCTCGTTGCCGTCTCTCCTGATATTGCGGACAGCCACCTTGCTCTCCTCGGCTTTCTTCTTTACGTCCTTTACAAGGCTCTTTCTGCGTTCCTCGGTAAGCTCCGGGAAAACCAGCCTGATAACGGAGCCGTCGTTTGACGGGGTGATACCGATATCGGACGACATAATCGCCTTTTCGATGGCCTTAATCAGGGATTTCTCCCAGGGTGCAATCTGAATCATTCTTGCCTCGGGGATTGTAACATTACCCACCTGCGCCAGAGGCGTGGGGGTTCCGTAATAGTCCACCTTCACCTTGTCAAGTACATGGGGATTGGCGCGTCCGGCCCTGATTCCCAGATAATCGCTCTCAAGAAACTCATAGGTTTTCTTCATCTTATCGTCATAAATCTTTAATCTCTCATCCATACCCTCGTTCCTCCATTTACCGTATCCATATAAATCCTCGCCCGCTCTGCATACGGCAGTCTACACCGTCACCTTCGTTCCGGTAAACCTTCCTTTCACTGTACCCACAATGCTGTCCTTTTCATTTAATCCAAATACCCACATAGGCATCTTATTGTCTCTCGCCAATATGGAAGCCGTCATATCCACCACCTGAAGGTTCTCCGCCACCACCTGGTCAATACTCAGCTCGTCATATTTCTTCGCCCCGGGATTCAGCTTGGGGTCGCTGTCGTAAACGCCGTCAATGGACTTTGCCAGCAAAATCACATCGGCCTCCACCTCAACCGCCCGAAGGACCACTCCCGTATCCGTGGAAAAATAAGGATGTCCCGTTCCGCCTGCAAAGAAAATAACCGTTCCTTCACTAAAATACCGGTTGGCCCTGTCTTTGGAAAACAGTTCCGTGAAAGCCCCGCATGCAAAAGGCGTCAGAATCGCCGTTTTCATTCCCACACTACGGAAAATCTCGGAAACATAAATACAATTCATCACCGTTGCCAGCATGCCAATCTGGTCAGCCTTTGTCCTGTCGATGCTCTCGCTTTCCCTGCCGCGCCAGAAATTACCGCCGCCGGTAACGATTCCCACCTCTATACCGTCGTCCGCAAGCTGCTTCACCTGAAGGGCAACCCCTTTTACGGTTTCCTCGTCAAAGCCCGTTTTCTTATCGCCAGCTAAAGCCTCGCCGCTTAATTTCAGCATTATCCGCTTCATAACAGGCTTTTCGTTACTTTTCACATCCTGCATTATTCACGCCTCGCTCTTATTTCTTCTTGTCAGCCTTCTTGTCAAATTTGTCAAAGAAAGAAGCAGGGTTAACGTCGGCATAGCACTGAGAGCACATACCCTCGATTACCGCGCCGTTATTAATCTGAACGGATTTGGATTTGATATCTCCCATAACAATTGCGGAAGCGTCTAAAATCACCGGTCCCTTTACGTCGATATCACCTTTTACCGCGCCTGCAATTACCGCGCTGTTTGCATAAATATTACCGATAATTACGGTGCTCTGTCCCACCTTTATGCTTCCAAGGCTGCGAAGCTCCCCGGTAATATTTGCGCCCTCCGCATAAATCTCGGCCGCCTGGGAATTTCCCTGCACGGTTCCCGTGATATTCAGCTTGCCCAGAGCCTCCACATTTCCGATTACACGTCCCTTTACTTCCAGTTCGCCCTCCGTAGCCACATTACCGTTGATGAACATGGACTCTGTCAGCACGGATACCTCGTTGCTCACCTTCGAAGCCGGAGCTGCCGCTCTTACGGCTTCCTGACGCAAAGGCTCTCTGTCCTCTTTTACAAAAGCTTCCGGTTCTTCCTCCGGCAAAGGCTCTTCCTCTTCAAACTCCTCCTCGTCAGCCACATCCTCAAATTCCTGATGTGCCTGGGCGGTTTCGTCCACCCTGTCAAGCATCTTGCTCAAATTCACCTCAAAATCATCTTCCGGCGTATCGACAGCAGGATTCTCCTTTTCCGTCGCGCCAACCATTTCTTCTCCTTCCTCAGGCATCAGTTCATTGACCGCCTGTGACAGGTCATCCTTTAAATCCGAGAAAAAACCCATTTTAAAACCCTCCATTCATGTCTGTTATCTATTGCTCAGCTTTTACCTGCTGAATTGGTACCGTTTCATCAGTTATCGGTAAAAACACGGCGTCTCCCCGCATTCTGATTTCCTCAATCACCTGTGAGAGCGCTTCCACCGTGGTACTTCTGTTATTTGCATCGTGCATTAAAATAATGCACACATTTTTGCCGTCAATCGCGCTTACGCAGTTCTCCACAATCGTCTCGGTCTCAAGCAGCCTGCTTACCGCGTCTCCCGAGGCGATATTCCAGTCAAAATAAGTGATTCCCTTTTCATTTAACCAGGAAATCAAATCCTGCATGTCCACCTCGCTTACCGTATTAGCGCTTCCCCCCGGAAAGCGGTAGAAAACCGGCCGGATGCCCGTCACCTGAAAAAGGTAATCCTGAATTTTCTCCACATCCTCGATAAAGCTCTCCTTTGAGCCGTATATTTCTTCATATTTATGACTGTAAGAATGCATGGCAAGAGTATGCCCCTCGCTGACAATCTTCTGATAAGCGCTGACAGAGTGCTCGTCTGTCTTTGCCACCACAAAAAAAGTGGCTTTCACATCATATTTCTTTAAAATATCCAGAATCGCGTCGGTGTTGCTGCTGGGGCCATCGTCAAAAGTCAGATAAACCTGCTTTTTCCCTTCCGTCATATCCGCCTTTTCTTCAACTGTATTATCCCCGGTATTCTCAGAAAAAGTCCTGGTCAACGCCGCCTCCCGGGATGCCTCCACGATTGCGTTTGCCGCAAAAACACTTTTGACCTCTCCCTTTTCTTCTGTGCGGGCCGTCAGGCCGTTTTCCAGTTCCCGGATTTTATGTTGAAGCTGTATTACGCGGATTCCCAGCACCAGGCTTAAGATAACAGGGATGATAATTGCCGCTGCAATCGTTCCCAGTATTATCTTTTTCAGCCGCCGGATTCTCTTTCTCCGGTCGTAAGTCCTCTCCATGGAATCCCAAACTCCTTGCAGATGCTTTGCAACTATTGTAACACAAGTTGCTTTTCGGGAAAAGAGATAATTTCAATGACCCGAAAAAAAGTGGCTACACATCGCTGCATAGCCACTTTAAACTCATTGTCTGATTTACATACCGGCCTGGGCAGCAACCTCTGCGGCAAAATCATCCACTTTCTTCTCAATGCCTTCGCCTGTCTCAAAGCGGACAAATCTGCTGATGGAAAGATTTGCATTGTTCTCCTTTGCAACCTGCGCCACGTACTGGGCCACTGTCTGCTTGCCGTCTTCCGCCTTAACATATACCTGCTCTAAGAGGCATACCTCTTTCAATTCCTTGTTCAGACGTCCGTTCACAGCGCCCTCGATTACCTTTTCAGGTTTGCCTGCCATCTTGGGGTCGTTGGCAATCTGAGCCATCAAAATCTCTTTCTCATGCGCCTTGTACTCCTCGGAAACCTCGGAAGTGGCGACATACTTCGGTGAAAGAGCTGCAACCTGCATTGCAAGGTTTGTCAGAGCCTCCTTAATCCCGTCGTTTACCACATCTGTATCGGCTACCACAATAACGCCGATTCTTCCGCCGCCATGCACATAAGTGGCAACGCAGCCGTTATCTGCCGTAACCTTCTCAAATCTTCTGATGTTCAGGTTCTCGCCGATTCTGGCAACCTTCTCCACCAGAGCGTCTTTTACCGTCTTGGAAGTATCGCTCTTCCATGCCTCCGCCATGAAAGCGTCCATATCGGCCGCGTCAGAGCATACCGCCTGCTCTGCAACTGCCGCTACAAAACTCTGGAATTCCTCGTTCTTGGCAACAAAGTCCGTCTCGGAATTCACTTCAACCACAGCCGCGGTCTTCTCATCCTTCATAACAACCTTGCACAGACCTTCCGCCGCAATCCTGCCGGCCTTCTTTTCAGCCTTTGCCTGTCCGTTCTTTCTAAGAAATTCAACAGCCGCTTCCATATCACCGTCGGTTTCGCCAAGGGCTTTCTTGCAGTCCATCATGCCTGCGCCGGTCATTTCTCTTAACTCTTTTACCATAGCTGCCGTAATATTAGCCATTTCAATCTCCTCCATCTATATCATTGCTCTGCCTGCTGCTTCTGCCGCCGGCATAAATATCTGAATCCAAATGCCTGCAGCGCGTTCCCGCTGCTTCCTGTTAAGCCTCGGCTTCCGCAGCCGCAATCTCCTCGATATCCTCGGGCGCCGCCTCGCCTGCCGCTTCTTCCATCTCCGCCTCTACGTTTTCCTCGCCCTGATTCGCCTCGATAACAGCGTCGGCCATCTTGGAAACAATCAGCTTCACGGCTCTGATAGCGTCGTCATTGCCGGGGATAATATAATCAAGCTCCTCCGGGTCGCAGTTGGTATCGCCGATGCCAATCAGAGTGATGCCCAGCACATGCGCTTCCTGAACGCAGATTCTCTCTTTCTTGGGGTCAACAACAAAAATAGCGTCGGGGATTCTGGTCATATTCTTGATGCCGCCAAGGTTCCTCTCCAGCTTCTCCCATTCCTTCTTAAGAGCGATAACTTCTTTCTTGGGAAGGACATCGAAAGTTCCGTCCTCCGACATGGTCTCGATTGCGCGGAGTCTTTCAACCCTGCTTCTTATAGTCTTGAAGTTGGTAAGCATACCGCCTAACCATCTCTCGTTTACATAATACATTCCGCAGCGCTCTGCTTCCGCCTTTACAGCGTCCTGCGCCTGCTTTTTGGTTCCCACAAAGAGGATGGTTCCGCCCTGGGATGCAATCTCAAATACGGCTCTGTAAGCCTCGTCCACCTTGCCGACAGACTTCTGAAGGTCGATAATGTGGATACCGTTTCTCTCTGTGAAGATGTAGGGAGCCATCTTGGGGTTCCATCTTCTTGTCTGATGTCCGAAATGAACACCTGCCTCCAGCAATTGTTTCATTGAAATAACGCTCATGTCTTTACCTCCATTTGGTTAAGCTTCCGCATATTTTCTCCTCTCCTGCACACCCTTTGGGCACCGTCAGTCAATAAATATGCGTGTTTTATAGTCACAACGAAAAAATTATAGCATAGAAAAATCCCTCTTGCAAGGGATTTTTACGCTTATTCCTGTATTCAGTTCATTTTGGCAATAATCCTTGCAATCTCCTCGAATCCTGCGCCTGCCGGTATCTCATAGGTGCCTGTGTTAATCCGTTTGTCATAACCGTTCTCGTATAAATACCGGTCAAATTCCGACGCTAAAGGTACTGCTCCGGCATCCTCAAGCTTCTGGCACACAATGAAAGAGCCTTCTCCGCTTAGTATTTCGATTGTCACGCTGCCGCTGTCTATAACGCCTGCTCCGTTATCCGGCGCGTCCTCCCGGCTCCCGGTTTCTTCCTGTGAATCCGTCCGGCTTTCAGCTTCCCCGCTGCTTTCAGAATCTTCTGCGGAATCCTCCCCGGACTCATCTTCGGGATTTTCCGCCTCATCCTCCTGACCGGCGGAATTTTCCGGCATATCAGCTCCGTTATCGGCTGGCTCGTCCGTCTCACTTTCGGAGTTTTCCGGCGTATCGGATAATGTGTCCCGGGCGGAAGCCAAATCCGCCTCCCCCTCAGGCGACGGCTCTGCAATCGAAGGAGACATAGCGTCCGACGCCAAATCCTGTCCGTTCACATCTCCTTCGCCGTCCTCGTCACCCAACATATCCGCGAGCACCTGGCTCTCCTCTATCATTCCCAACGCTCTGGCGCGTTCTTTTATCTCTTCATTACTGAGGACTTCCTTTTTCCGGCCGGTAGTAATTCCCATAATAAGGGCAGTAACCACCACTCCGATACCAAGACCCCTCAAATAAGATTTCAAGTTCATCATGTTATATCTTTTCCTTAAATTCCTTCAAACAAGTCAATAACCAGCTTAACTTCCCCGATTCCAAGGCCAAGCTCCTTTGCAATAGCCATATTGGATTTTCCCGCTCTGTGGAGCTCTAAAATCCTCTCGTTATTATTTCTGCTGCCCTGCTCCGTATGCATTGCTACTGCAATTTCGGGCACCTCGGCCGGCGATACCTGCAGTCTTCCCGAAGCGGCCCCGGCCGCTCTGGTTTCCTCTTTTGCTTCCTTCCGGGCCCTTGTCTGCCTGCGGACCTTCTTATCAAGCCTGTCCGAAGCAACGCCGCTCCCGTCGGAAAGAAAAGCGTCCTCGCCGTCTGTGGAATCCCCATAGCCGTCGGGCGCATTTCCGATAATCTCCACTCTTTCCGGCATTATCGGGCGGAAGTCGCTGATTTCGCCCTCATCTTCCCCGGAAAGCGCTGCCGCACCGGTCACATTCTGCATTCCCGCCGCCGCACCGGCCATACCCTGTGCAGCCGCGCCTGAACCGGCCATATTCTGCATTCCCGCGGGCGCCGCGCCCAAACTGCCCGTTCCCTGCGCCGCCTCCGCCATATAAACAGAATTTACCATGGCAGCCTGTCTTTCCGCCGCCACCTCCTTCGCAAAGCTCATAACCTCGCTGACGGATTCCTGCACCGCTCTTACCTTTTCCTGAGCCTCTTTTGCCGATACTTCCACATCGCAGACCGCCTGTTTAATTTCGCTGGCCGTCTTTGACGCTTCGCTTACCGTAGAGAGAAGATTATCATGCTTATCATTCAGCATATCATAGAGAAATACCACTTCTTTATGATTCTTGTTGATTTCACTTAAAACCGTGTCGGAATATTCATTGATGGCCATCATCTTTTCATTGGTCAGCCGCTCCATGGAACGCTCCGTTTTTTCCATGGAATAAGTTATGGTTTCATCGGCTATCTCGCTGATTTGCGACCGCACGCCGGTAACTTCCTTCTCCAGCATATTATGAATATCTTCCTCGCTCACCGTGGCTGCGCCCGCCGCGCTGTCCGTCTTTCCGGCCGGCAGCAGAAAGCTCACAATAAACACCACTATACCAAGCAGAATAAGAATTATCTCTATTGCTCCCATTTTTTCCTCTTTCCCGCACCGCTTAAATCTTGATGTCAAAGCCCCCTCTTGATTTGAGAGTCACCTTTCCATCCTGTTCGCTCTTTTTTCTCTTACGTCCGCCGTCTCCTGCGTAACTTCCGTTTCCCTTTTCTTTTGCGTCAAAGCGTTTCCCTTTGTTGTTCATTTCGTCATGCTGCTGCACCTGTCTGGCTTTATTCTCCACAGACTGCTCGAACTTCTGCTGAAAGTTTGACTGGTCCACCATGACCTTATTGTCCTCGTTATGTTTGATGGTGGTAAAATCCTGCGCCCTTGCCACCTGTCCCTGCAGTTCCACACGACTGATTGTCATAACGTATCACACCCCTTTCAGAAACGGCTCCTTCCCTGCCGAATACCCTATACGGAAAAGATTCCCATATAGTTCCCCATTCTTTTCCTCATCTTTTGAAGCGCCCTGGTGTGCAGCTGTGATATTCTCGACTCGGATACCTCCAGAATATTGCTGATTTCCTTTAACGTTAAATCTTCATAGTAATAAAGATAGATTACCTTTTTTTCTTTTTCGGTGAGAAGCTCTAACGCCTTCTCGAGAACCCTTTTCAGTTCTTCCTTTTCGATAACCTCCTCGGGGCCGTCAAATCTGTGCTGCGTCCCCTGCTCCACCGGCACCTCGCTTCCTGACTCCATGAATTCATCCAAAGACACCACTCCGGTAATCTTCATCTGAGACTGCCATGCAAGATAATCGTCCCTGGTTATCCCAAGTCCCTCGGCAATCTCCTCGTCCGTGGCCATCCGTCCGGTACTCGCCTCGATTTCTTTCATCACGGCATCGATTTTCTTCTGCTTCTGCCTGATAGTGCGGGGTATCCAGTCCATTTTCCTAATCTGGTCTAAAATCGCCCCTCTGATGCGAAGGCTTGCATATGTTTCAAACTTCACAGCCTTCATATTGTCAAATTTATCTATCGCGTCAATAAGACCGAAGATTCCGTAGCTTACCAAATCATCATATTCCACATTGTAGCCCAGATACATACTGAGCCGTCCCGCTACCAGCTTCACTAAAGGGGCATACTCCAATATAAGCTTTTCTCTGATTTCAGGCGATTTCGTTTTTGTATAACTTTCCCAAAGCTTACTTTTTCCTGCCTCGTCCATCTGTCACCTCCGTCACCTGAAAATTATTCCCGCGGACAGCAAGTCAATGCCCCGCTTCTTCCTGCCTTTACCCAAAGCTAGTCTTCGCTTTCTCCGCCGCCCGTTTCCCCGTCAGCCGCTTCCGCTGCAATTGCCGCCTCTCTTGCGGCAG
>CAJTMW010000002.1:223816-256293 GCA_910577275.1 uncultured Lachnospiraceae bacterium | reverse complement strand
CCGCCTCTTTTTCCAACGCCTCTTCATTTTCTCTGATTTGACCTACAAAAGCAAGCACCTTTTTCTGGATAAAACATCCGGCAAAATAAAAAACCAGTAACACCGCTAAAAGTCTGGGCAGCATCTGCGCTGCCGGGTAATGAAAGTAAAACATGGTAATACTTGCCACCGCGCCTGCAAAAAGCATGAGAAACGGCGCAAACAATTTGCTCTTTTTCATATAATTTTCTCCGGCATTCCTATCGAACGTATGTAAAAGTCCCCGCTTTTGGGATAAAAAGTAACTGTTCTGCCATAGGTGTTTCCGGTATCCGAGGCAAGAATCGGTATTTTCAGCTCAGCCAGCTTTTTTTTACTTGCCATCACATTACGGTCGCCTACGCGCAGCGTATCGTTCCTGCCCACTCCGGTAAACATCTGAGCGCCTCCGGCAATCTTGGCTACCATACGGAACCGGCTTGCCCCCATACGCGTAAGTGCGTTCACCATGTCTTCAATTCCCGTATCCGCAAATTTAGGTCTGTTTGTATTATTTACAATTTCCCTGCTGTCAGGCAGCATGATATGCGCCAGCCCTCCAATACCCGTGGCAGGGTCCCTGATAGCGATTCCCACACAGGAACCAAGTCCCACTGTCATTACGCCATCATCACCCTTACAGGTCTTCCAATCAGCCATTCCGACTTTGATAACTTCACCCATTTTCCCATCAGTCTCCCCTGTTTATTTTTTCTGAGGGCTTACATAACTCCAAGCGATGTCAGAATTTTCTCGTAAGAATTCATATCCGGAATCAAAATGAAATATCCGTTTAATTCGATGTCATCCGAAAATTTTGTCTGGATTAAAAGGATATTATCTCCCATAACGCCAAACTCCACCGCCGGGACGCTAAGGAGCGCTCCCGCCATGTCAATGCCGATTTCCGGTACTGACGGCATGATTTTCAGATTGGTAATTCCTGACAATGCGTTTAAATAGGAACCGGTTATGATATTGCCCACTTCCTTAATTGCGGAACACTCCATCTCGCCAAACTCATACTCCTCGGCTGTCCCCTCGTCAATCACAAGCATACCGGCCATCATCCTGTTTACAATATGAGCCGCCGCGGTCTTATCCATGATAAACATCATGCTTCCCTCC
Organism: uncultured Lachnospiraceae bacterium; assembly: GCA_910577275.1. GTDB lineage: Bacteria > Bacillota > Clostridia > Lachnospirales > Lachnospiraceae > Suilimivivens. The sequence continues at coordinate 255,147 of CAJTMW010000002.1, read as the reverse complement.
ACGTCGCCCTCGACCTGAAGATAAATGCCTACCATAATTTTTTCTTCTCCGCCCACAATTTCGCCAATCTCATGAAATTCAAGCAGCCTTACCTGCGGCACCGACATATCTATTTTACCGCCCATCATCTGTGCAAGCGCCGTGGTTGCATTTCCTGCACCGATATTCCCCAGTTCCTTTAAAACATCAAAATACTGATTCGTTATCTGTTCCATACTCAGGCCGTTCATTGATGGACCTCCCGTTTTTCTGTTTTTAAATTCTTTTATAATGAGTATAACATAAACCGGACGTATTATAAACCTTTTCTTCTCTTACGCCGTTTTCTCTCCTCCTCAAAGATAAAGCGGATGATTTCCTCCCGTTCCGTGGTATCCATATTGATGTACTGCGCCCGGTATTCCTTAACGTCCGGTTTGTCCTCAACGTCGTTGATAAACAGAACCTTGGCAACCAGCGCATACTTTTTCGGCTTGTCACCGCTTCCCAGGCTGTACTGGCAGTAAATCAAATCGCCCTGCTCGTAATTATATTCGCCTACAAACCGGATTCCGCCCCCGCTGATATCCACCGCAACGCCCCTCTTTAACGGAAGCTTTTTGGCAAGGAAGTCGTCGTTTCTCACCACCGCGCTGATTTCTTCCCTTTCGAGCCGCCTCGAATACATTTCAACCGCACAGTCCAGACGGTAATACTCCCTTCGCTGGAATTTTTTCAGCTCGCTTATCACTTCAAAAAGAAGCACAAAATTATTGTTTGATTTATACACGTCCAGAGCGTTTGCATTACAGCGGAACAGCCCTGCCGACGTAAAAAAGTACAGCTCGTATTCCATATTTACAGGAAGTGAAATCAGACGGCTTTTCTCCATCGGCAATAGCACTTCCAGACGGTCTTCCGACAGGACGTCAAAAACCTGCGTGTGATACACCCTTCTTTTCTTCTCAGCCTCCTCGATATACTCCCCCTGGCTGGCTGCCCGTATTTCGATTTTATTTCCCGGAATTACATATTCTGAGAGCATTTTTATCCCCTCCTCTTAATTTTTATCTTCCACCATTTATGAAGCGGGTAAGGAAAGACCTCATCCCTCTGTCGCCTGTTCTTTTATCTTCTTCGCCCAAAAGCCTTGCCGCAATCGTCTCGAAAGCCGCCGCCGACTTTGACTGGGGCTCCTTTAAAGACACCGGCTGCTGCTGCATCACTGCCTTCGCAAGCTGACTGTCCTCCGGCACGGAGCCTAAATAGGTGACCGGCATCTTCAGATAGCGGCTTATCACGGAATTGAGCTTATCAAACAGCATTTCCCCTTCTCTTTCCGATTTCACCTTATTGGAAATCATCTTTATCTCCGTGGTTTCACTGGAAAATCTGTGATGCCTGTTTAAAACCTTAAGCAGAGAATAGGCGTCTGTGATAGAAGTAGGCTCCGGCGTTGCAACCAGCAGTATCTCTCCGCTGGCAACCAGAAACTCCATTACAGCGTCGGACACCCCGGCGCCGGTATCTATAATAATAATATCGGCAATCGAATCCAGCTCTGACAGCTTTTGAATAATAAAGTTAAGGGAATCTCTGCTCAGATTTGAAAGCCCGGCAATTCCCGAGCCGCCGGAAACAAATCCCACGTCCATAGGCCCCCGGGTGATAATCTCCCTGATATTTTTTCCCTGATAAATCAAATCGCTCAAATTGTATTTGGGCACTGTTCCAAACATAATTTCTATATTGGCAAGCCCGAAATCCGCATCGAGAATAATTACCCGCTTATCGCGCTTCCGAAACTGAATTGCCAGATTAATCGCCGTATTTGACTTTCCCACGCCGCCTTTGCCGCTTGTAACCGTAATTACTCTTGCCCGTGGTCTGTTTACTGTACCTGCTTTAATTATCTTTCTCAATTGTTCGGCCTGGTCCATGTATTCTCCCTCAGTATTTTTCCTTTTTCTTTCCGCCCAGGAGCTGTTTTACCGTCTTCTGCGGATTAAAGTTCTCTATATCGTCGGGGACATTCTGTCCGTAAGTCACATAGGATAAAGGAGCGTCCGTCCGGAGCTTAATGTTGAGCAGATTCCCAAGGCTTTCCGTCTCGTCAAGCTTGGTAAAAATAAGGGCAAACTCCGTCATGGACATATAAGTATCCACAATATTAACCAAATCCTTATATTTAGTAGCCGCGCTCAGCACAAGGAAAACTTCCTTTTCCGCCAAATCGTCCAGCGAATGGATAAACTGATTGATATTTTCCTTCTGTTCCTCATTTTTATGGGAGTGTCCCGCCGTGTCCACCATGATAAAATCATAATCCTTAAAGTCATGGAACGCCTGGCGTATTTCGTCTGTGGAGTAAATCACCCTGAAAGGAACCTCCATGATATTTGCATAGGTACGGAGCTGTTCAGCCGCCGCAATCCGGTAGGTATCCGCCGTCAGCAGAACCACCTTCTTTTTCTGTCCCATACTGAGCCTTGACGCAATCTTGGCAATCGTCGTCGTTTTTCCGACTCCCGTAGGCCCTACAAAGAATACCACCCTGGGCCCTTTTTGCGCCGGGGAAATCTCCACCGGCTTTCCGAATTTCAAAATCATTTTCTGGTAGATATTTGCCAGCGTATAGTCAAAAGGAAGATTTTGCTTGTTAATCTTCTCAATTTCATCGATAATCTGGTTCGCGTACTGTTCGTTCACCTCGTTGTCTAACATGGTGTTGTAAAGCAGCTTCATAAAACGTTCCAGCTCGCTTTCCTTCTCCTCCTCGGTATGCTCGTTCTTTACCTCCTCGGGCTTTTGCAGCTGCTGCTCTAACAGGTCGTGCAGGCTGTTCAGCTTTTCTTCAATGGCGCTGGCGTCCTTCCAGTCCTCCTCCCGGTTTTCCGGCTTCTCGGCAGGCCGGGTTTCGGATGCCTTTGCAAGCCGGGCAAGCCCGGTGCTTTCCTGAACCGGCGGGAGCATATCCCTTATGGCTGACAAATCTGTGGTCTGACTTGTAACGGCGTCCACCAGCTTTTTGGGAATCAGCGGTTCCTTTTTCACCGGCATGGCGCGCTCGGGCTCCTCCTCCTTCGCCACCGTGATTTCTGTAAGCTGGGGCAGAAGAAAGCTGAAAAAGCCCTTTCTTTTCACGCTGCGCACATTCATTACCACTACGTTTTCACCCAGCTCTTTTTTGGCGCTCTCCACCGCCTCTGCTTCTGTTTTACCCTGAAATTTTTTGATTATCATGCTGTCACCATTCCTACAGACTGTAACTCAATGTTATTTTCTATTTCATTATATGAAACAACAATTAAATCTTTATAATAATCCTCCGTCAAACGCTTAAAATACATACGCACAATAGGAGAAGTGATTACAATAGGGCTCTTTCCAAGATTTTCCAGCTTGGCAATCTCGTTTCCCACAGACTTCATAATACCTTTGGTCTTTTCCGGGTCCAGCGCAAGATAGGCGCCGTTTTCCGTCTGTTTCACGCTTCCCATAATCTCCTGCTCCAGCTTCGGGTCTAAGGTCACGACGCTGGAAGTCTCGTTGGACGGGAAAAACCGGTTTGAAATCGCCCGCTTTAAGCTCTGCCGCACATATTCCGTCAGGATGTCTGTGTCCCTCGTGGTTGACGCGTAATCCGCAAGCGTCTCAAAAATCGTAAGAAGGTCTCTGATGGAAATACCCTCTTTTAAGAGGTTCTGCAGTACCTTCTGTATTTCGCCAAGGCCGAGCAGTTTAGGTACAAGCTCATCCACAAGCGAAGGATTGCTCTCCTTTAAGTTGTTGACAAGGTTCTGCACATCCTGCCTTGTAAGTAGCTCGGAAATATACTGCCTGATAATTTCCGTCAGATGGGTCGCAATAATGGAAGGCGGGTCAACCACCGTATAGCCCATACTCTCGGCCCTCTCCCTCTGTCCTTCCGTTATCCAGATAGCCGGCAGATGGAAGGAAGGCTCAAATGTGGGAATACCCGTGATTTCCTCCTCCACGTAGCCGGGATTCATAGCCATATAGTGGTCAAAAAGGATTTCTCCCTCGCTGACCTGAATTCCCTTGATTTTAATAATATACTGATTGGGATTGAGCTGGATATTGTCGCGGAGACGGATAATGGGCACCACCGTTCCAAGCTCTAACGCAATCTGCCTTCTAATCATAACCACACGGTCAAGCAAATCCCCGCCCTGGTTCACATCGGCCAAGGGAATGATTCCGTAACCGAATTCCAGCTCGATGGGGTCTACCTGCAAAAGACTGTTTACGTTCTCAGGCTGCCTGATTTCCTCCGCGGCAGCTTCCTCCGCATTGATTTCTCCTTCAATCTGAGCCGTTTCAAGATTTCCTGCCATAATTCTGCCTACCACGATAAAGGCAAGCCCCAAAGACAGGAAAATCAGATTCGGCAGCGGCGTCACAATGCCAAGCCCGGCCAGAACGGCTCCCACAAGATAGCATACCTTGGGAATACCGAAAAGCTGGCTCACCAGAACCGTTCCGAAATCCGCATCCTTTGAGCCCTTGGTCACCAGGATACCTGTGGACAGTGAGATAAGCAGGGAGGGAATCTGGCTCACCAGACCGTCGCCGATAGTAAGGATAACGTACCGGTTAAGGGCGGTCATGATATCCATACCCTGCCATACCATACCTGTAATAATACCGCCGATGATATTGACAAAGGTAATAAGGAGTCCTGCCGTTGCGTCTCCCTTTACGTATTTAACGGCACCGTCCATGGAACCGAAAAAGTTCGCCTCGTTCTGGATTTTTTCCCGGCGCTCTTTTGCCTCCTCGTCGGTAATCGCGCCTGTATTTAAGTCCGCGTCGATGGCCATCTGCTTACCGGGCATGGCGTCCAGCGTAAATCTCGCCGTTACCTCAGCCACACGCTCGGAACCTTTATTGATAACCATAAACTGTACAAGAATCAGAATAATAAACACGATAGAGCCTACTACCAGATTTCCGCTGCCCACGTAGCTGCCGAAGGTTTCAACCACGCGTCCGGGCTGGCCGGTCACAAGGATAAGTCTGGTAGAGGAAATATTAAGGGAAATCCGAAATAACGTGGTAAACAGCAGCATGGTGGGATAGAATGACATATCCAGCACTTCCTTGGAAAACATGGTTCCAAAAAGTATGGTAAACGCAACCGCCATATTGCAGGCGAGCAGTATATCCAAAAGGCCGCTGGGAATCGGCACAATCATCATTATAAACGCTGAAAGTACATATGCCGATACAGCAACATCCGCTTTTTTCATGCCGTCTCCTTTCCTCCTTTATACCTTCCCCTTTAAATGATATACAAAGGCTAAAACCTCCGCCACCGACTGATATAATTCCGGTGGAATAAGCCCTCCTACCTCCACATTCGCATAAAGCATACGGGCAAGTGGCTTGTTTTCTACAATTTCAATGTCATTTTCTTTTGCCACGTCCTTAATCCGCTGCGCAAGGTAATCCTCTCCCTTTGCAATCACATAAGGCGCGTCATACTTTTCGGCGTCATATTTAATCGCTACCGCATAGTGCGTGGGGTTGGTAATTACCACGTCCGCCTCAGGCAGCTGCTGCATCATACGCCGCATGGAAGCCTCCCTCATTTTCTGCTTCTGTTTTCCTTTAATCTGAGGGTCTCCTTCCTGGTTCTTATACTCATCCTTTACTTCCTGCTTGGTCATCTTCATGTCCTTCTTGAACTTACGCTTCTGGTACACGTAATCCAGAAAGGCAATCAGCATATACACCAGAGCAATACGGATGCCCAAATCAGTGACAATTTTCCCAATCAGACCGATGGCCTGATTCAGGGATATATTATACAGAATAAAAATCTGGCTGATTTCATCTACAATATATTTATAAACCACATATCCCACTACCGCCAGCTTCAGAACTGATTTCACCAGCTCCACCAGTGAGTTCACGGATAAAAACTTTTTAAAACCGCTGACGGGATTAAGCTTGCTGAACTTTGGCTTTAAGGGCTTTGTGGTGGGTTTCCACTTCACCTGCGCCACATCGCAGACAAACACTATAAAAACGCCTGCGGCAAACACCGGAAGAACAATAATTCCTATCTGCAGCATCATTCCCCGAACCAGCACCTGAATGGAGGCAAAGGGAATTTCTCCGTCGTACATTTTTATCGCATCGGCAAAATTGCCGTATACACTGTGGAAACAGCCGATAAATCTGTTTCCTATCACACCAAGATATACCTTCATCATAAGAAAAAGCGCAAGCATTACAAATGCGTTGGCAATTTCCTTACTCTTGGCCACCTGTCCTTCTTTTCTGGCATCTGACAGCTTTTTGGACGTTGGTTCCTCTGTTTTCTCACCGCCCGGTCCATCCTTGGCAAAGAACTGCAGATTATACGCCAGTACCAGTCTGTTCTGCTCCATCCATTGCCTCCTTTTATCAGCAAAACGCGCGCACGCACGCCTGGCCTGCCTTTGGCAGCGATTCCTCCGGCGCGTCACATCACATCATGGTTTCCACAAAGGTGGCAACCATACGCCTCATCTGGTCATAAATAAAATTGGCTGCATCCGGCAGCATGGAAGCGGTTACAAGTAAAATGGAAAGCCCCACCAGCACCTTCATCTGCATACCGACCGCAAACATATTCAGCTGCGGAGATACCTTCGCGAGAACGCCAAGCACCGCATTTAAAATAATCATAACGGCAAAAATCGGCAGGCAAATCCGAAATCCGATGATAATATAATCGGACAGAAATTCAATCATGGCATTTAAGAGCTTTTCATGGTCTAAAACCGCGCCGTTTACAGGTATCAGAATATAGGTTTCCGCCAAAGCCTTTAAAAAATACCGGTGCATTCCTGAACTCATGAGTAAAAGTAATATAATATAATTATAGTAAACACCTGTAACGGTGGTATTTTCCCTTGTTGTCGGGTCCATCATGCTCGCCATGGAAAGCCCCATCTCCATACTGGCAATCTGACCGGCAAAGGCCACAATCGTACTGCAGAGATTGGCGGCAAACCCGATTAAAAGACCGGTTACCACTTCCTTCAAAATCACAATCGTATATCCAATCAGAGAGTCATAGACCACTTCCTGACGCGGCATGGACTGATAAAGCAAAAACGCCACAAAAAAACTCAAAGCGACTCTCACGTTTTTCGGAGTATTGCTCATGCTGAAAAAGGGGGCTATAAACACAAAGCTGACAACCCTGATGAATATCAGCAGGAAGTATTCCAGGTCTCCATAGGTAAAACCATACTCAAGCATAAGCCTTACCTGATATAACGGTCAAAATCCGACCAGAGCATTACTATATAACCGGACAATTCGGTTAATATCCAGTTTCCAAGCAATATAAGCGTCAGAAATATCGCGACGATTTTCGGAACAAACGTAAGCGTCTGCTCCTGAATGGACGTAACTGTCTGAAAAATGCTGACAATCAGACCTACCGCAAGCGATACCAGAAGAAGCGGCGCGGCGACCTTGATAATCAAAAATAACGCCGAACTGGCAATAGCCGTAACCTCATCAGCTGTCATATTCTTTTCTCCCTCCAGGCTTTAAGTGCCAATTCCATAGCACGTCGTCACAGACTGTAAATTTAGTCTGATGTCTCTCATGGAACAACATAGAATGTCCTCACGAGCTCCATAATAATCAGATTCCAGCCGTCTGCAAGCACAAACAGAAGAATCTTAAACGGCATGGAAATCGTTGTGGGCGGAAGCATCATCATACCCATACTCATAAGCGTGGACGCTACCACCATATCAATTACAATAAACGGAATATATATAATAAATCCGATAATAAACGCCCGCCGCAGCTCGCCGATAATGAAGCTTGGTATCAGTACCGCAAGAGGAATCCCGTCGAGCGTCCCGTCCCATTCATCACCGGAAATCTCCAGAAAAAGCTTTACATCCTTTGTCTGGGCCTGCTTATACATGAACTCCCGCAGAGGCTCTATTCCCGCCTTGAAAAATTCATCCTGGGTAATTTCTCCTGCCTCAAAGGGGACAACCGCTTCCTCATAGACCTGCGTCAGCGTGGGCTGCATGATGAAATAGGTTAAAAACAAAGCTAACCCAATCAACACCTGATTGGGAGGTGCCGTTTGGGTATTTAAAGCCGCCCTTGTAAAATGAAGAACAATGATAATTCTGACAAAAGACGTGAGCATGATAAGCAAGATGGGTGCCAAACCTATCAGCGTCAGCGTAATCAGAATCCGCAGCGTCCCATTCATCTGCCCGTTACCATTATTTAAAGATATTGTCAAACTATTCGCAATATTAAGTTCAGATAAATCATCCCTGGAATCGGAAGAACCCGGCTCCGTTATATTGGTCCGCTCCTCGGTCTCTCCTGCCAGAGTGGAATCCAGAGAAGCCGCCTTCACATCCGTCCGGGGAATAACACACAATATGCCCACCATAACAAGCAGGCATATTATCTTTACTATCTTTTTTACGGAAAAGCTTTGTCTCATAATTGTTGTCTTATTCCTTATCTTTTTCCTTCAGTTTCCTTACTTTTTCAAGAATAGCAGCAAACTCCATCGTCTGGCCCTGATTTTCCTGAAAACTGAGTTCTTCGCCGGATACTTCCGAAAGCATATGCACTTCGTCCTTTCCGACGGCAATCACAAGATATTTGCTTCCCGCCCTCACTATTTGAATATATTTGTTTGAAGCAATCCTGCAAGTCTCAATAATCTCAAGATTTCTGAATCCTACATTATTCTTCTGGTATTTTGCTATCCATCTGGTAACCAGGTAAGTAATCACAAGCACAAATACAAAGAGCACCAGCACCGTCATAAACTGCAGATAGCTGTCCGCCTTTGTCATAACCGCTAAAAGCATACTAACCAATTACCTTCTTTACTGCTTCAAGCACACGGTCAGCCTGGAAAGGTTTTACGATAAAGTCCTTTGCCCCGCTCTGAATTGCGTCGATAACCATGGCCTGCTGACCCATAGCCGAACACATAACAACCATTGCCCCGGGGTCCGCCGCTTTGATTTTCTTAAGTGCGCCGATTCCATCCAGTTCCGGCATGGTAATATCCATCAGAACCAAATCAGGCTTTAACTCGTTATATTTTTCAAAAGCCTTCAATCCGTTTTCCGCTTCTCCCACTACATTATACCCGTTTTTAGTGAGAATGTCCTTAATCATCATACGCATAAAAGCAGCATCGTCAACCACCAAAATATTTTTTGCCATTTTTACTCTCCTACCTTTTTACTTTACTATTTCTGTTACACGTACTCCAAAACTTTCTTCGATTACCACGACCTCGCCTCTGGCAACGAATTTACCATTTACAAGCACATCTATAGGTTCACCGGCTATCTTGTCAAGCTCTATAATTGTTCCCGGTGCGAAGTCCAATATATCCGATATGGATTTCCTGGTTCTTCCAAGCTCCACGGTAACGTCAAGAGGAACATCTCTGATTAACCCGATATTCTCCTGTCCCGGTACCGCTCCCATATCATTGTTAAAGCTTTGGAATTGTGCAGGCTGTATATTCATCATTGGCATTCCCTGCATCTGCATACCGTTCATGCCCTGCATCTGCATTCCATTCATGGGCATGCCCTGCATTCCCATTCCATTTACAGGCATACCCTGCATCTGCATGCCGTTCATTCCCATGCCCATCATAGGCGTGCCCTGCATCTGCATGCCGCCAGACATACCGTTCATGGCCCCGCCCATATTCATCTGACCGGCGCTCATATCCGCCTGCGGCGGTATATAAGGCGCAGGTTCGGGCGCTGGAGCCGGCTCCGGCGCTGATGCCGCCACATCTTCCATCTGCTTGGCAATAAATCTCTCGTACAGGCTTTCCGCAAACTCAACAGGATAAAGCTGCATGATGGAACTGTCAACCAAATCCCCAATCTGCATCCTGAATGCAATTTTTACGAAGCTGCCTTCAAGGAAAGGCGCAATGTCCCCTCCGCTCTTAAAATCATTTAAATCCAGTACACTGGCTTCCGGGGGGCTGATATCTATCATCTTTCCCATCATCGTTGACAATGAAGTGGCTGCCGCCCCCATCATCTGATTCATGGCCTCCGATATCGCGCTTAAATGCAGCTCTCCGATTTCTCCGTCGGTATTGCTGCCGTCCCCTCCCATCATTAAATCCGTGATAACCTTAACGTCATGTTCCTTCAGAATCATGATATTGGAACCGTCAAGCCCGGCCGTATAATGTATCTGAATAAAAACACAGGGACGTTCATAATCAGCTACAACCGTATCCCAGTTTGCCATCGTAACCACAGGCGTCGTGATGTCAACCTTCATGTTAACCAGCGAATACAGCGTAGTTGCAGAAGAACCCATACTGATATTGGCAATCTCACCGATTGCATCCTTGGTATCAGCTGAAAGACGGTCTTCATCCAATACATTATTGCTTCCCGCGTCATCAGACCCCACACCGGCAAGTAATGCGTTTATTTCATCCTGCGAAAGCATCTCATCCATGCTTTACTCCTCCTCCTCTCTGAGTACTGATGTCACCCGAACCGCATATTTATCTTTACTGGAACCGGGTAACGCGGTGAACTTCCTGATATTCCCCACATAAATATTCATATCGGAATCCACTCTGGTGTCAAGCCGTATAATATCTCCTACTGCAATGTTCAGGAAATCGTTTACGGAAACCTGACTTCTGCCAAGAACAGCCTTGACAGGTACATCCACTCTCTTAATCAACGACTCTATCTGGTCTTCATAATCAGTCTTATCATCCTTCTGAAGAGTCGAATACCAGTACTTGGTATTTAACATATCCATCACGTCTTCCAGCGTAAAGAACGGAAGACAGACATTCATAAGTCCCTCAGTATCTCCAATCTTCAGATTCAGCGATACAATTGCTATCATATCGCTCGGCGCAATAATCTGCGCAAACTGGGCGTTGGTTTCGATTCTCTCCATCATGGGATTGATTTCGCAGACATTCTTCCATGGTTCGCTCATGAGCTGCATACATACCACCATCAGCTTCTGAAGAATTGTCATCTCAATTTCCGAGAATTCTCTTGTTTTCTCTAAAGGCTGCCCGGCGCCTCCAAGCATTCTGTCAATCATGGCAAAACCGATATTCGGGGATATTTCCATGATAATATTTCCAACCAGAGGATGAAAATTGATAATCCCCAGGATAACAGGATTGGACAGCGCATTGGTAAACTCCGAAAAAGTAGTGGTTTCAGAACTGGCTACCGTCACCTGTACCGTCTTGCGGAGATAAACCTGCAGTTCGTTTGATACCAGCCTCCCGTAATGTTCATATATAATCTCAAGTGTTCGTAAATGCTCCTTGGAAAACTTTGTGGGCCGCTTGAAGTCGTAATCCTTTATCTGTTTTTCGTCATTCTCCTGTATCTGGTCCATATCTAATTCGCCGCTGTTTAAAGACGCGAGCAAATTATCTATTTCGCTTTGAGAGAGCACATCGCTCACAGGATTTCACCTCCTATCGTTTCTGCCATGCTTTCGCTTAATATCCCTGTAAGCATGACGTCTACATATACAGCGGACTGACAAGCGTTACTTCAAAGATAAAATCCGAATCAAACAATCCCTGGATACTGTTTAAAATATCAGATGTTATTGCCTGTGTATTCTGTTTGGCTTCATTCAATGTATATTTGCCTACCACATCGCTGATTCGTCCTTTAATCAAATCCTCTCTGCTGGACAAATCCCCGCTTCCGTTGGCGGCGAAATCTTCATGTCTGTTATCCATGGACAAAACCACTGTAAGCTGAGCGTAATGGTCTTTCTTTTCCGTTCCTTCCTCGGTATTTGTATCATCCTTAAGAAGAATTGTCATATCGGCTATCGTGTATGTCACGGTATTCTCAAGTGGAACGGCGGAAGCGCCGCTGCGCATCCCTTCAATGTCCAGGCTGATTGCCGACGCAATATCCGTCACGAGAGCCGCAGTCTTGCTGTTCGTGCTGGTCACGCTGAACATCATGATTGCGGTAAGTACAATATTTACGATAAGCAACGCCAATATCAATATGGAAATCAAATTCTTTTTCATAACAGATACTACCTCTCTTTGTTAATAAGCGCTGAGCGCGTTATAAATCTTAATCTCTACTCTTCTGTTCTTTGCCCTTCCTTCCGGGGTGGAATTATCCGCAATGGGCTGATACTCTCCCCTGCCGGAATGCTTAATCAGTCCCGAATCCAGCGTGGTGTTATTTTCCAGATAATAAAAAACCGAAAGGGCGCGCCCGCTTGAAAGCTCATCATTGTTGGAGTACTTGGAGCCCGACATTGGCACGTTATCCGTATGTCCTTCAATCTCGATGGTTCCCTGACTGAATCTCTGCAGGATAATCCCCAGCTGATTCATCAGCGGCATGGCTTCTTCCTTTATCTCCACGCTGCCTGAATCAAAAAGGAGCGCTCCGTTTAAGGTAAGCTGCACATACTGAGCGGTAAATTCTATATCTATCTCATTCTCAAGATTCTTTTCTTCCAGGACTTCTTCAATCTTTTCCGCCATCTCTTCCGACTTTTCCAGCTTGGCTTCATCCAGCATCTCCGCCGCCGCCTCAAGATTTTCCGGCATAAGCTCGCCTTCGGGATTCTTGCCTGTGCTGTTGATGTAGTCGTCCAGCTCGTTTAACTGACTGACGCCCATTCCCACCAGAACGCCGTCGCCAATCGCCGTGGCTCCCGCATCAAAAATACTGAAAGTCTGGTTAAAGGATGCCGCCACCTGTTCAAACTTCTGTGCATCGATAGTGGACATGGCAAACAACATAACGAAGAAGCAAAGAAGCAGATTCATAAGGTCCGAGAAAGTGGCCATCCAGGCCGGCGAACCCTTAGGAGGCTCTTCCTGCTTTTTTTTAGCCATCGTCTTCACCTCCGCCTTCGCCTATTGTCCTGTCGTTAGGTGCCAGGAATGACTTCAGCTTTTCTTCAATAACTCTGGGGTTCTCGCCCGCCTGTATGGAAAGAAGCCCCTCTATCATGATTTCCTTGACCATGATTTCGTTGGCGTTGTTTGCTTTCAGCTTTCCTGATACCGGCGCGCAAATCCAGTTTGCCAGAAGCGAACCGTACAATGTGGTAATCAGCGCAACCGCCATGGAAGGACCCAGAGTTGACGGGTCATCCATCTCGTAAAGCATGTTAACAAGACCTACCAGAGTACCAATCATACCCCACGCAGGTCCCATGGAGCCCAAATCCTCCCAGAAGGAGATTTTATCCTTATGTCTGGATTCCGTGCTTATCAGCTCTGTTTCCATAATGCCGCGCACCAATTCGGGGTCCGTACCGTCTACGATAAGAAGGATTCCCTTCTTCATAAACTCGTCTTCCAAATCGCCCGCCGCTTCTTCCAGCGAAAGAAGGCCTTCCTTTCTGGCAATGTTGGAAAGGTCGATAATCTTCTGTATCATTTCTTTGACATTGGAAGAAGGAGCTTTAAAGATAAGAGTAAAACTCTTAAGTCCGGCTATGTAATCAGACAGGGATTTGGATGCCAGAACGGCAAAAAACGCCCCGCCGAATGTAATAATCGCAGATGCGAAATCTCCATAACGTCCTATATTAGCAATTCCCGCCGCATTGATGCAACCATAACCCAGCATACCGAAACAAAGCACTAATCCAAGAATTGACGCTAAATCCACAACTTTTCACCTCTTCTGCGTTAATTCGCAAAAATTTCCTTTCTGTATGATTTTACAAGATTTTTGACCTCTTGTCTACCTTCTTTTATAATTAATTTTCTTCCTGTTGTGAAAGCAACCACCGTATCCGGCGTTTCCTCCACAATTTCAATTAAATCCGGGTTTATCAGCACTTTACTGCCGTTTATCCTCGTGACTTCTATCATATCACTTCTTTCCCCCTTTTTCCACATAAATTTCCCTTAACAGTACTAAAAGATATTTCCAAATATGCATTTTCACATAAATTAAAGGGAACTATGGTGCAGCCAGTTCCCTTTAATCCATAAATTACTATTTCTTACTTACCTTATCTCTTAAGATTGGTCAGCTCCTCAAGAAGCGTATCTGAAACCGTAATAATACGGCTGTTGGCCTGGAAACCTCTCTGGGTGGTAATCATTTCCGTAAACTCGGCTGCCAAATCCACGTTACTCATTTCGAGTACGCCGGATTCCATGTATCCGCCGTCCGCCGTGATATCGATACCAACGCCGTCAAACTCGCCGGAGTTCATAGTTGAAGAATAGAGATTATCGCCCTGCTTTGCAAGACCGGAGGGATTGGCGAAGCTTGCCGCCGCAATCTGCCCCAGCAGCTTTCTCTGACCGTTATCATAGGTTGCGTAAATCTTGCCGTCCTTCTGAACGGTAACGCCGCTCATCTCGCCTACTTTCAGACCGGCTCCGAGACCCTTTTTGTCACCGGCAAGGGCGCCCATTGTTGAAGTGCCGTTTTTGTTGTAGTTGAGACAGCCGGAGAAGTCGATAGAAATCACACCGGGCGTCTTTCCTGCCGGAAGGTCATCTTGATTGGCCAAAAAATTCGGTTGTGTAAAGGTCAAAGATATTGGGTCTTTTGATAGGGTTCCTTGAACAGTACCTATCGCACCATTTGCTCCTGCGGTGTATCCATCTCCACCAACACCTTCAAATGTTCCTTTACCATCGACAAAGCTAAGAATAACTGCATTCTTTACTGTTTTGGTAGTTGCGGTACCATCAGCTGCAACTGAAGGTATTGTTATGTTCTTTCCAAAAGTTACACCATTGAATGTTGTAACCCCATTTGCATCTGTTGTCGAGAAAACTGATTTTCCATCCGCATCCTTTATCTGGTCTAACTGTACATAAAACTTTCCATGCTCTCCATCGACATCATGCACACTAAACTGTGCCGTATATTTGTAACCCTGATTATCAAAAAACTCCAAGTTCATGATTCGGCCTTCAGTAGTATCCAAATCCGTATCAAACCTGTCGATAATACCGTCAATCACGGCATCGGTAGTAACCTGCGGGTCATAGGTCATATTCTCCGTTGTCATAATCTTAAGCGGCTGAACATTCCCTTTCTGAATCTCCCCGGTTTCTTCATTCACACCCCAGCCCATCAGATTATAACCGGTACTGGTCATAACCAGATTTCCTGCGCCGTCGATGTAGAAAGAACCATCTCTGGTAAAGAAGTTTTCCTGCCCGTTGTTAACGATGAAGAAAGAGCTTCCGTTAATCATGATATCAAAGGGGTCGTTGGTACTCTGCGCCGCGCCCTGGCTGGTAATTGCCGTCTTGATGGAGCTGGTCTTGGAACCAAGACCAATCTGTCTTGCGTTCACGCCGCCCACGCCTGTGGTTGCGTTCGCGCCGGAAGCTGCCCTTGTGGTCTGATACATCAAATCACTGAATACCATGGACTGTGATTTATAGGCCGTTGTATTGACGTTGGCAATATTGTTACCGATAACGTCCATTCTTGTCTGGTGTGTTTTCAGGCCTGCCACACCAGCAAACAAACTTCTCATCATAGCTAAAATGACCTCCTTAAAGTAGTTGCCGTATGTTCCTTCTGTCAGTCAGGAACCTGCTGCCTCCCAAAGGTCCGGCTAAATAATTACGGCTCCGTCTATGTTCGTAAAAATGTTTTCCGCTGTGTCGCCATGATTCATTGCCGTAACAACAGTATTGTTCGGTATATTCACAATGAATGCAAGCTGGTCAACGATTACCAAAGATTCCCTGATTCCCTTTTCCTGCGCTTTCTGCGCGCCTTCCTGCAGACGTTCCATCTGACTGCCCGTCAGCTCGATATTGCGGTCTGCAAGTCTTCCTGCGGCATGCTTGGAGAATCTTACCTCTCCCGGCGCATTTACCTGGCTGCCTTCCAGAATTTCCTGAAAGGACTTTCCTCCCGCGGTCAGCGTTTTGGCATTGCCTTTGCCTGCCGGGGTTAAGTACTTATCCTGCAGCTGCTCAATGGAAAGGAATCCGTTTTTCTGAACCTTCATGTCCTTCTCCTCCCTGAGTAGTTATCACGCATCCTGCTGTTTATATGCGGCTTCGTATATCCTTTACTCGCCGCCGGCGTCTCCGCCTTCACTTCCCTCGGTCTTGTTATCGCCCTCGGTTCCTTCGGTCTTATCCCCGCCTTCGGTTTTGTCGCCGTCTTCGCCTTCACCGTTGCCTTCGCCTTCAACCTTAACAATCTCCGCCATACGCTCTACGTATTTCTGAAGCTTCTTGATATACTCGTCGCTGATGAAGCCCTGCTGGTAAGCCGACATCTTGTTAAAGCCTTCCTGTAACGCATCTACGGCTTCCTTATCCTTGATTGAAAGTTCGCCGAGACTCGGCAGCTTATCCATTGCCTTAATGAACGCCGATGCAAGCTCAAAGGCTACCTGATATGCGTCGTCGATTACCGCATGCACGTCGTCCGCTGAATACAGATTACCGTCGATAGATACGAAAGCCTTGTTATTCTCGTAGGTCACATATTCAACCACGCCCTGAATAACCGCCGCGTCGCCGTTCTTATCCTTGGTCTGAACCTCCACCATCTTTCCAACCATAGCGGACGCTCTTGAAAGCTCCATGGTCGCAGCCATGTTCTGCATCTGCTCCACCTGTGAAAAGGTTGCATACTGGGAAATGTACTCCGTGTTTGAGGTAGGCTCCAACGGGTCCTGATACTTCATCTGCGCCACTAAAAGCTGTAAGAAAGCATCCTTATCCATGCCGTTTTTGGCTGCGGATTTCTTGACCGAATTTTCGGAAGCGCTCTCCACCAGCTGCCCGTCTTTTACTACTGCACTAACTGCCATATTTACTCCTTTCCTGCGCATCCCGTCTGAATCTTTCCTGACTGTGCGCATACTTGATTTCTGCTTTCCAAACTGCCGTTACGCGGTATAGTCCACGGTATTCCCGTTAACTTCCATCATTTTAGCCGCAAGCAAATCCTCCTCGCTTGCCTCCTCCTCGGCCATACCGTTTATATCCAGCTCGTTTAAGTTGATTCTTCTGGGTGACCTTCTTCCGTTTTTGTTTCCCGCGGAAGCACTGTCGTCGCCTCTTTCCTGTCCCTGCCAGAGATTGCTCTCAAATCCGTGGCTTTCCACCGTCACCGAAACGGCCTCCACCTTCACTCCCTGCTCCCTTAAATTTTCCTGGAGCGTGGATATCTGGCTTTCAAGCGCCGCCTTCACGGCCTCGTTCTGTACATGGAACTGTGCGGTAACCTCTCCACCTCTGGAAACAATCTGAATATGTACTGTTCCGAGGCTTGCCGGATGAAGCTGCATCTCAAGCTGGTCCATTCCCGGCCGTAACTGGAGTTTCATATAATCCAGAATCTGGTTCATAATATCCCGAGTCTGCTCGCTGAAATGGGGCGTCATCTCCTCAAAAGGAATCTCCGCTGTCTGAGCGGTGTTCTGAAGCGCGGCGTCATTTAAGCTGTTTCCCGCATGAAGCGCATTTTCATGCTCTCTGCCCTCGCCGCCCTTTTTCTCCTGTTCTCCTGCCTGGTTGCCCGCGGTGTTATCCTCCGGCTTCTGTGATACCACATCCACGGTTTTAATGGTATTGCCGTTTTCGTCAGCGGCAAGGGTTATGGTATCGTCGCCGTCCTGCACTTCCACCGTAATACGGGGCTGTTCTTCCACGGCTTCAACCTCTCCGCCAAGACGCTTCTGCAGTTCCTCAATCAAGGCGCTCATCTCCTCCGGGCTTAAATCCATTTCCCCGGCGAGCCCATCCATGATACCGGCTGCCATGTCAATCAGGTCCTGTAGGCTGGCAAGCAGATTTTCATCCGTAAGAAGCGCTGCCGCGTCCTCGCCGGAAAGGGCAAGTACCAGCTGCGTCATGTTGGCCGGGTCAAAAAGCGAGTAAGCGGAAAGCCCAAGCTCCTCCATTGCCTGCTCCACCTGTTCCTCCGTAACGCCAAGCTCCTTCGCAACCTCTTTTACCACCTCTTTGCCGGCATCCGTTACTGCCTCCGCTTTCGCGTCCGTAACCTCTGTCCTGCCCGTTTCTTTCGCCGGCTGACTGTTTTGTACCGGCTCTTTTACCGGCTGGCTGGCTGTGCTGTCAATATGGCTTTTCAGTAAATCCGCCGCCGATGTTTTTCCTGCGCCTCCGGCTGCCTGAAGCTGTTTCTGTCTGCCTGCAAGATTGCTCTGGGTTTTACTCATCAAATCCCCAAAGCCGCCCGCCTGGCTGGCTGTGCCTGTTTTTGCAGGATTGTTTCCTCCCAGAAAATTCATCAGGGAGTTTACCTCCTTTACAGGTGCACTGGTCATTTACATCCCTCCTGTCTTTATAAGTCGTACAGTTTCCGTACTTCAGGGCTGGAAACTGCCCAAGACTCTTTTTCAAGGTCCAACATATATATCGGTTTAAGAGGCAGATTTCTTAAGATTCGGGGTCCATTAACTTGGTGATTCTGGCGGCAATTTCCGTATCCATCACCGCTAATATCTTACCCCTGTCCTCTGCGCTCATTGCCCCCAGTATCCTTACGGCCAAATCCAGATTATCTGTCATCTCTTCAAAAATAGCGGCGGCCGCCTTGGGTTTCATGGAAGAATATGCGGAAGCAAATGTGGTAATCTCATCGCTTTCCTGCAACTGCGTAACTACCTGTTTATAGAGATACTCGGCGGTTGCCGGGTCCATTTCCTCATAATACTTTCTGTATTCCTCTATGCCGGGTCCCTTATCCGCATAGACCACTTCCTCATAAAATTCCGTCTTGATTCTCTGGAATTCCACCTGGCTGTCCTCAAAGGTTTCAAGGCGCTCCACCTCGGCTTCAAGCCGGTTTACTTCCTCCGCGCTTGCGCTCTGGGCCGACTGCGCGCGCTCAAGCTCCAGCTCCAGCTCCTTGATATAATCAACTGCGTCCTGAATGCTGTCATAGCCCGCATAGGCCTCGCCTTCGCCGTCCTCCGTCACCATGCCGGCGTTGCCTTTCGGCAGAATCATATTCACCACCGGCACATCCTTAAGAATCGGCGTAAGCACATTGCTCCCGAAACCGCCGAAGTCCAGCTTGACTACCAGACACAAAATTGCAATCCAGATAAGGACGATAATGAAGGTTACCAGAAAAACGGAACCGTTGCCGGAGCCCTCTCCGTCCATCAGCTCCTCCTCCTGGTCGGCAAGCTCCCTTGCCCTTTCCTTCGCCGCCTTACGCTGCTCTTTCTTTTCCTTCTTAAGTTTTTTCTTTTCTTCCTTCAGACTCTGCGCATCCAGCTTCGCATCGTCCAAAACTGCTTCATCAACCTTTGGCATATTTTATATCCCACTTTCTCCATGCCGCTGACGGCGGCATCAGACTATCTTACAATAAGCCGACTCGCGGAGCGTGACGGCGTTTGTTATCTGCTGCCATGAGTATAACTGACAAGCTCATCCACTTCCTTGGCCTCCCGGGCATTTTCCTCCCGCATGAATTCTTCAAAAGCCTTCTCCCGCAGCCTTTCCTGGGTCTTGCTCTCCTGCATGGCGGTTTTAAGCTTGTCGCGGGCGTTCTCAAGGGCTCTTTCCGCAATTCTTATCTGCTCTCTCTGGACCAGTATGAATTCGTCTATCACGCCGATTGCCTGGCGGTTTTCCATGATATCCATCACCTTGAGCGCATGGCGGCGAAGCTCCCTTCCCTGCTCCTCATAGCTCTCTTTTCTCTCAATTAAAGCCTGTAATTTCAGTTCTTCCTCGTCCAGACGCATTCTGGCGGCGGCAAATTCCATCCTTGCCTGCTCTTCCATTTTTTCCTTAATGTTCAGAATACTCTGCATCCGGTATCTAAATCTGGCCATCTGTTACTCCGCTCCGTCGGCAAAAATCGCTTCCAAAAGCCCTACCGACTCCTCGAAAGAAAACTTTTCGTTTACTTCCTGCATCAAAAACTGATTGACTTCCTCTATCTTCTGAATGGCATAATCAATTCCCGGATTGCTCCCCGCCTTGTATGCCCCGATATTAATCAAATCCTCCGCTTCATTGTATGTAGCAAGCACATTTTTGAGCCTGCCCGCATAGCTTTTATGTCCCCGCTGCGCAATCTGGCTCATACATCTTGAAATGCTCTGCAAAACGTCTATTGCGGGATAATGATTTTTATGCGCCAGCTTCCTGTCCAGCATAATATGTCCGTCCAGAATGCTTCGCGCCGTGTCCGTAATCGGCTCGTTAAAATCGTCGCCGTCCACCAGAACCGTGTACAGGCCAGTGATGGAGCCCTTATCAGACCTCCCCGCCCTCTCTAAAAGCTTTGGCATCTCGGAGTACACGCTGGGAGGATAGCCTCTTGATACCGGCGGTTCCCCGCTGGCAAGGCCGATTTCACGCTGCGCCATGGAAAAACGGGTCAGGGAATCCATCATAAGAAGGACATCCTTTCCCTGGTCCCTGAAATATTCCGCAATGGCCGTAGCCGTCTGCGCCGCTTTCTTGCGCTCTAATGCCGGTTTGTCAGAAGTTGCAACCACCACCACCGAGCGCTTCATGCCCTCGGGGCCCAAATCCCTTTCTATAAACTCGCGAACCTCTCTGCCCCGCTCGCCAATCAGGGCAATCACGTTGATATCAGCCCTGGTATTTCTTGCAAACATACCCATAAGAGTAGACTTGCCCACGCCGGAACCGGCAAAAATACCGATTCTCTGTCCTTTTCCCACAGTAATAAGTCCATCCACGGCTTTTACGCCAAGAGGAAGGACTTCATCTATAATTTTTCTGCTCATAGGGTCGGGAGGCATAGCCTCCACCGTATATTCCGCCCCGGCAGCCGGCTCCTGTCCGTCGATTCTTCCAAGTCCGTCCAGCGTGCACCCTAAAAGTCCGCCGCTCACCCTGATTTTCAGCGGAGCGCACGTATTTTCCACGATGCTTCCGGGCCCGATTCCCTCCACGTTCTGATAGGGCATCAGGAGGATTTTTCCCTCTTTAAAGCCTACCACCTCGGCCAGAGCCGGATGGGAGTTTTCCGATGTTACCGGATAAACCCGGCAGATATCCCCAAGCTTTGCAGAAGGGCCTGCCGATTCGATAGTAAGACCCACTACGTTTACTACCCTTCCGCTGACCTTAAACAGATTTTCTCCTGTTATATTTATGTATTTTAAAAAATTGATATCCGGTGTCGTCAATGAGTATTCCACCTTCGTCCTTAATTACTGTTTATTGTAGGAAAGAAGCCGCAGCCTCCTCCCCAGCTCCTCCAGCTCTGTGCCAAGAGAACAGTCGTACACGCCGTTTTCTGTCTCAATCATACACCCGGAGGGCGCAAGCGTCATATCCGATATAATCTCCAGGCGTTCCGCCAGAGTTCCGGTTCCCTCAAGAATTCTTTCCTTTTCCTTTATCACCTGAGGATAATCCTGCTTTGAAACATGCACAATATAATTGGAAGCATTACCGGCTCTGAGCATGGTGTCCATCACCAGATTGGTGACAAGTCCCTCATAGATACTCAAATCCACATTGAAAATATGTTCGTAGACGCCTGTCAGGGTTTCCACAAAGGCCGGCTCTAATTCCTCCACCATCTGCTGATAATCCGCTTCAAGCTGCGCCTTTTTAGCGCTCCACTCATCCTTCATGGTCTGAACCTGCGCCATTCCGCTGTTATAGCCGTCCTGATATCCTTTTGCCTTTGCTTCCTCATAAGCTGCGGCGCGCATACTTTCTATCTGGCTTTCGGCCTCCGCCATCATTCTTTCGGCTTCGTTTCTTGTCTGCTCAAGCTCCGCCTTTGCCTCCTCGAGCTGACGGTAAATTTCTTCCTGTTCCTGTTTGGACATGTTCTTAAAAAGAACGCTTTCGCTGTCAGGGTCAAGAAGGGCCTCGACTTCCTCCGCGTGAAGCCCTGCGGTAAATCCGTCGCCTTCTTCGCCTGAAACGCCTTCCTGGAGATTTCTCTCCCTGAAAGCTTCTCTTATACGGGAATTCGCCCGTTCATTGGAATCTATCATGCGGGTGTCGCCGTTTACCACGACCCAGCCCGCTTTATAAAGGTTACTATACAACGATTTCGTCACCTCCGCCTCTTGAAATGACAATCTCGCCGGCCTCTTCCAGCTTTCTGATAATACTTACAATCTTCTGCTGTGCTTCCTCCACGTCTTTCATCTTCACAGGACCCATAAATTCCATGTCCTCCTTAATCATAACGGCAAGACGCTTGGACAGGTTATTAAAGATTGCGCTCTGTACCTGGTCGTTGGCGCTCTTAAGCGCAAGACCGAGGTCGCTGTTCTCAACGTCACGCAGCACTCTCTGAATCGCGCGGTCGTCCAGAAGAAGAATATCCTCGAATACGAACATTTTCTTTCTGATTTCGTCCGCCAGCTCCGGTTCTTCCACTTCCAGAGTTTCCATGATATGTTTCTCTGTCCCGCGGTCCACTGTATTTAAGATATCCACTACTGCATCCACACCGCCGATAATGGTGTAATCCTGATTTACCAAAGATGCAAGCTTTGATTCCAGCACTTTTTCCACTTCCTTCACCACATCCGGGCTGGTTCTGTCCATCACGGCAATTCTTCTCGCCACGTCGGCCTGCCTCTCAGGCGGCAGAGCCGATACAATCATGGCTGCCTGCTGGGGAGAAAGGTAAGACAATATAAGGGCAATCGTCTGCGGATGCTCATCCTGAATAAAGTTAAGCAGCTGGGTGGCGTCTGTCTTTCTCACAAACTCGAAAGGCTTTACCTGCAGGGAGGCGGTCAGCTTTCCGATGACGCTCATAGCGCGCTCGGAGCCGAGAGCCTTCTCCAGAAGCTCTTTTGCGTAAGAAATACCGCCTTCCGCAATATACTGCTGCGCAAGACACACCTGATAAAATTCTTCTATAATTTCTTCCTTTACCTGAGGAGTGACGCTTCTGGTATTGGCTATTTCCAGCGTCAGTTCTTCAATTTCCTCTTCCTTCAAATGCTTAAAAATAGATGCTGACTTCTCAGGTCCCAAAGCAATCAGCAAAATAGCGGCTTTCTGAACCCCGCTTATACTTTCATCAACGCTTTTGGCCATGCCCGTATTCCTCTCTTATTAACCCCATTCTTCATTTAGCCAGTTCCGCAAAAGGTTCGCCACGGCCTCTGGATTTTCGTCTACAAACTTTTCTATCATCTGTCTGGTCTCAGATATCTGTTCCATACTGATATCCTCAATCTCAGGCTCCGGCTGGGACTGCAGAAGGCTTTCCACCGACAGCTCCTCGGGCTGCTCCGGCTCCTTCTCGGAGCGCATGCTCCGCAGCACAACAAAAGCAAGGAGCGCTAAAATCACCACAATCAGGACAATCTGAACAATATCCGACGCGGACACACTTAAGCCTTCCTTATCAAAAAACACATTTTCAGAATAAGCTACAATGGCAATGTTCTCGGCCGGGAACCCTGTGGCTTTGGCGACCACGTCATAAAGCTCATCCGGCACCGTCACAGGCTCCTGCCCCGCATTGGCCAGCTTATACTCTTCCCATGTAACTCCGTCCAAAAGTCCCTGGGCTTCCACGTCCTCTTCCCTGACCAGATTCATATTCGTAGCGGTAAGCGAAACGGACGAAGATGTATAATTAATCCCCCCCGGTAATGTCTCCGTATTTGTAATACGCTCGGAGGGCAGATAGTTTCTCTCCTCCTCAGACTGGGAGGAATTACTCTCCGTGTTGTCCTGATATACGTATTCCGGCTGCTGTCCGTTGGAATCGGTACCGGGAACCTCTCCGCCCTCATTCGTGGACTCGGAACTGAAAACCCTCTCGTTTGCCAGATAGCCCTGACTGTTTCCGTCCTCCACATAATACCGGTGGTCCGTGGTTGAGGTTGAAGAAAAGTCCATATCCAGATTGACGGCAACCTCCACCCTGTCAAACAGCTTGGTTCCAAGCATTACTTTCCTTATATCGTTCTTCACCTTGCTCTCCCACTGAGCCCTTACGCCCATCTGGGAGCTTGCGCTGCCTGCCGCGCCGTATTCCTCTCCGCCTGCAAACAGGGTGTTACCCGCGTCGTCCATAATTACGATTTCTTCTGTGGTTTTATTTCCAAGGCTTACCGCCACAGCCTTGGCAAGGCTTGCGGCGCTCTCCTCCGAAAATTCATCCTGCAGCGTAAGCACAATCCATGCGCCGGAATCCTGCTCGTTCCTGATTAACGTCCCGTCATTTTCAGGTATGTATAAAGTCACCACCGCGCTTTCAATGGCGGTAAACTTTCCAATCAAATCATTGGCCAGCCGGCTTTCCATATAATACTTGTATTTCTTCTGCTTATCCGATTCGGTAGTGCTGAAGCTCCCGTCCGTGACGTTATCTATGGAATATGCATAAGCCTGAATATCATGGTCTGCAAGCAGAAGATTCGCCTGCGACTCCTGTTTTTTGTTAATCCGTACCTGATAGGTATCGTCCGAAACCTGATAATCAAGTCCCTCGCCTTCCAGAATCTCCGCTATATCAGCCGTTTCCTTCGTTGTTTCGCAATTACGCAGCACAACGTATTGAGGGCGCGTCAGTATAGTAATCAAAACCGCAAAGGCAAGAATCACTCCCGCCCCGGCCGATATGATAAATGTTTTTTGTCTCGTGGAGAATTTATTCCACCATTCAAGAACTTTATTTAAAAGTTCTTTCAATCGCTCTGCCATAAATCAAAGCCTGCCCTTCTTCCGTTCTTCATCCTGAAAACCCTTAAACTGTCATCTGCATGATTTCCTTGTATGCCTCAAGGAATTTATCACGCACTGCCACAGTATACTGCAAAGCGGTTGATGCCTTCTGCATTGCTATAGAAAGCTCGTGGGTACTTTCCGTTTCCCCGAGAGCCCATCTTATTTTTTCATTTTCAGCATCGGAAAGATAGGCGTTAGTGGTCTTTATACTCTCTACTGCCTTACCAAAAAAGTCTTCAAATCCGGCCCCGGCCTTTTTCTCTGCGGCCGCAGCATTCCTCTCCGCCGCTTCTCTGATAACGCCCGAAGAGATATTATGTAAAGATGAGATATCCATTTATGTATTCCTCCAATTACTGTGCCATCTCCAGCCCTTTCATCGCTATGCTTTTACTGGAATTAAAGGCGGTGGCGTTTGCTTCATAGGAACGGCTTGCATCAATTAAGTTGGTCATTTCCGTAACGATATTTACATTGGGATAGGTAACATAACCGTTTTCATCGGCGTCGGGATGAGACGGGTCATAAACCATATTCATCTGTGTCCATTTATCCTCTGTGAGCTTCCCCACCCGGACGCCCTGGCCCTTAAATTTGTCGGTTGCAGAGCCTAAGAAGCTGCGAAACGACTGTCCCCCGTCCGTGCGCTCCTCAAAAGTAACTACCTTACGCCTGTAGGGAGTCCCGTCCTCGGTCCGTGTGGTCTGCGCGTTCGCCACGTTTTCCGCAATAATGTCCATGCGGTAACGCTCGGCTGTCATGCCGGACGCGTTAATATTAAAAGAATCGAAAATACTCATTATTCCCTCCTGTTCCGTAAATACCGTTTTGCTCCTTAAGACCTCATTACGAGCTTAAGGTTTGCAAATTCCTGATTGATACTGTCAAACAAACCGTTATATTTAATCTGATTAGCAGCGAGTTTTACCCCTTCTGTGTCAATATCCACATTATTGCCGTCAAGGCGATATGAAAAATTGGCGGAATCCGTATAAACCCTTCCCTTAAGATTACTGGAAGCCGCGCGGGCAACCTTGGAGTCAACCGACTCGTATCTCATACTGCCAAGCGCCTGCCGAAGCCTTGATTCAAAATCTATATCCTGCCTTTTATATCCCGGCGTGTTGACATTTGACATATTATTGGATATGATTTCATTTCTTGTCCATGACGCGTCCGCCGCCTTGCCCAGCACATCCACATAATCAAATACACCGCTGTCAAACATGTTATTCTCCCCTTTCAGATTATATTTCTATCTCAAACAAAAAAATATTTTTATTTTTATCTGCTTCACCGTTATCCATTATAAAAATATTTAGATAAAAATTCAAGTATCATAGCAGATTTTTAACGTTTTTAATTACAAACAATGCCACTTTCATACAAACAAAAAGGATTCATGCCAGTTTTCCCTCATCAATCCTTTTTATCTATCCATAATCCGTTACGTCCAGACATTCGGCTTATTTCATATATTCTTTTTTAATTTTTCCACCTCATCGAACACCATGTCGTTTAGAACCTTGATGTAGGTTCCCTTCATCCCTGAAGACCTGGATTCAATGACGCCCGCGCTCTCAAATTTGCGAAGCGCATTGACGATGACGGAACGGGTAATCCCCACCCTGTCCGCAATCTTGCTGGCAACCAGAATTCCTTCCATCCCGTTAAGCTCCTCGAAAATGTAAACCACCGCTTCCATCTCCGAATAGGAAAGTGTGCTGATTGCCGAACGGATTACCGCCAGCTTGCGGTTTTCCTCCGCGCTTTCCTCATTGACCGCCCGGAGCATTTCAAGCCCCACTACCGTTGTCCCGTATTCGCACAGGATAATGTCGTCGATGTCGTACTGGTCCACGCATTTATAAATAAACAACGTGCCCAGCCGTTCTCCGGCAATCTCAATCGGCGCTATGGTGGCCCGGAACTTCCTCACATCCCTGTCCTCGAACCCGAGAGTTTCCAGATTGACGTTTTCCTTGGTGGAAAGAACCGCCAGGAGCCTTTCATTTAGCATGGAATCAATAAAGCCGCCCACCTGCTCCACAATCAGTTCCGTGATGGAATCCACCTCCGGCGAATCCCCCACCCCGAGTACTTTGCCCTTTCTGCTGATTACCAGAACGTTGGAGGATAATATCTCACATAATACGGAACAGATATCATTAAAAACAACCTTGCTGGAATCGTTATTGTGAAGGAGCTTACCAATCTTTCTGGTTTTATCTAATAACTGTACGCTACTCATGTGATACCTCCCAAACCTTTCGCACCTATTGTATCACAGGATTTTTTCAATTTCAACGACTGTTCTTAAAATTTTATATAATACCAAATATTTCTACTAATTTTCCGACTTTTCAGATTTTTCTGATATTTCGGAAACATAATCGCAATTTTCTCCGATACAAACCAGTTTATTCCCCTTATACACCATCATAGAACCGCATTTGGGGCATTTTTCCACTGACGGCTTCTGCCATATCATAAAATCGCATTCGGGATTGTCGATACAGCCGTAATATTTCCTTCCCTTTCTGGTCATCTTAAGCACGATATCCTTGCCGCATTTCGGACAGGGAACCCCTGTTTTTTCGTAAAAAGGTTTGGTGTTGCGGCATTCCGGGAACCCGGGACAGGCAAGGAACCGGCCGTGGGGTCCGTATTTAATCACCATGTTCCTCCCGCACAAATCGCAGACCTCGTCGGAAACCTCGTCTCGCGTCTCCACCTGCTCTAATTCCTTCTCCGCCGTCTTTACCGCCTCGTCCAAATCCGGGTAGAAATTGGACACGATGGTTTTCCACGCAACGCTGCCTTCCGCCACACTGTCAAGGAGCGCCTCCATATTGGCGGTAAAGTTCACGTCCACGACGCTGGGAAACGCCTCCTGCATCATATGGTTTACCACCTCGCCGATTTCCGTCACGTAAAGGTTTTTGTTTTCCTTTACAATATAGCGCCGGGCAAGAAGCGTGGTTATGGTAGGCGCATAGGTACTTGGACGCCCGATGCCAAGCTCCTCGAGAGAACGGACCAGGGACGCCTCCGTATAGTGGGGCGACGGCTGGGTGAAATGCTGCTTTTCCTCAAGGCCGTCCAGGGCAAGAACCGTTTCTTCCGTCACCGCCTTCACCAGCACATTATTTTCCGCCTTATCCTCCTCCTGGCTGTATACGCTTGTAAAGCCGTCAAAAAGCATCCGGGAGGCCGCCACGGTAAACCGGTGTCTGCCGGCGTCAATTTTGATGGAGGTGGTTTCATATTTTGCCGGCTGCATCCCGCCTGCCGCAAAACGCTTCCAGATAAGCTGATAAAGCCGGAGCTGGTCTCTGGACAGGGAATCCTTCATGGAAGCGGGCGTACGGTTTAAATCCGTCGGACGTATGGCCTCATGGGCGTCCTGAATCTTCTTGCTTCCCTTAGACGCGTCCGGCTCCTTCCCCACATAGTCCTCCCCGTAATTTTTCCTGATGTAGTCCTCCGCCATCTTCCGTGCTTCCTCGGAAACTCTGGTGGAATCCGTTCGAAGATAGGTGATAAGACCTACGGTCCCGTTGCCCTTAATCTCTATTCCCTCATAGAGCTGCTGAGCTAACCGCATAGTTTTCTGGGTGGAAAAATTCAAGGTTTTGCTGGCTTCCTGCTGCAAGGTCGAGGTGGTAAAGGGCAGCGGCGGCTTTTTGCTTCTCTCGCCCTTTCTGACCTCGCTTACCTGAAAATCCGCTTCCTTTATTTCCTCCACAATCTTATCGAGCTGTTCCCTCGATGAAATCGTTGTTTTTTTGTCCTTTAAGCCGAAATATTTTGCCGCAAGGAGCTTTTTTTCTCCGGGAATCCGAAAGAACGCGTCAAGGGTCCAGTACTCCTGTGGGATAAAGCTGTTTATTTCTTCCTCCCTGTCGCAGATAATCCGAAGCGCCACGGACTGCACCCTTCCGGCGGAAAGCCCTCTTTTTACCTTTGCCCACAAAAGAGGGGAAATCCGATATCCCACCATGCGGTCTAAAACCCGCCTTGCCTGCTGGGCGTCCACAAGGTTCATATCGATTTCCCTTGCGTTTTTTAAGGATTCCTTCACGGCGTTTTTCGTTATCTCATTAAATGTAATCCGGTAAACCTTTTTATCTTCCAGCTTCAGCGCTTTTAACAGATGCCAGGAAATGGCTTCCCCTTCCCGGTCAGGGTCGGTGGCCAGATAGATTTTTTTTGCCTTCTTGACTTCCTTTCTCAGACTGGCTAAAATATCGCCCTTTCCGCGTATCGTGATATATTTGGGCTCATAGTCATGCTCCACGTCAATGCCGAGCTGGCTTTTCGGGAGGTCGCGCACATGTCCGTTGCTGGCCATCACCTCATAATCCGCGCCCAGAAATTTTTTGATTGTTTTCACCTTAGCCGGTGATTCCACTATCACCAGATACTTTGCCATAGAAATTTATCCCCTTATCATTTCAATTTTGAAAACGCTAATCGGCTAAAACTATACACTACTTTTTTCATAGTGGCAAGTAAAAAATCTATTAATATATCATTAATATATGGAAGCCCGCCGTCCGCCTGCGCTCTCATTCAATAATTTCATACTGCATCCACTCGTATTTCAGCTTCATTCCTTCCGCCGTTTCAGGGGGGAGCAGCGCTCTTGCCACCAGCTTTAAATCGTTGCTTTCAATATCCGTCCTCTTTAAATTCGCATAGTCGCCGTCGATACTGATTACTTCATAATAAAATGTATTCATTTCCTTTCTCCTCTACATTATTCTTTTCTTATAAAATAGTTTCCTGTAACCTGCTTTGCCCTGCCCTCCATACAGAGATTAATCAGCTCGTTTAAAAGCTGCGGCAGACTTATTTTTATTCCCGCCTTCTCCATACTTTCCAGTATCTCGTCCGCGGATTTCGGGTGGTAATCCAGAAAGCGCAGTATGCCCTCTGTCTTCGCCGCTTCTTCCTTTGTCTCTGCTTCTTTTGTCATATCTGCTCCGGTTTTTGGGGCTGCTTTTTCTGCGGATTTTGTCCTGACCGGCGCTGCGACAAGGGGGTGTGCTGCCGCTTTCTTTGTCTCTTCTTTCCGCCCGCCGTTCCGGTTCCTGATAACCACAAGCTCCGCCAGAATGTCGTCCGGCGAAAGCGCAATTCCCGCTCCCTGCCTGATTAATAAATTACACCCGTCATTTAACCTGTCCGTAAGCCGGCCCGGCACCGCGTAGACACTTTTTCCCTGTTCAAGGGCCATGTCCACCGTAATCCACGTGCCGCTTTTCTGCCTTGCCTCCACCACCAGAATCAAATCGGACAGCCCGGCCACAATACGGTTCCTCTCGGGAAAATGCTGCTTTAAGGGCTGCGTCCCCGGCGGAAATACGGATAAAATCCCTCCGCCCTTTTCTGTAATTTCTTCGTAAAGCTGCCTGTTGGAGGCAGGATAGCAGACGTCCACCCCGCATCCTAAAACCGCATAGGTCTTACCTCCTTTTGTAAGAGCTGCCTTCTGCCCGATACCGTCGATTCCCCTGGCCATGCCACTGACAATGCTGACCCCGGCACCGCCAAGTCTTCCCGCAAAAGCTTCCGCCATAGCCCTTCCGTACTCCGAGCACTCCCTTGCCCCGATAATTGCCGCAGCCGGGCGCTGATTTTCGGGCAGATTCCCAAGGCAGTAAAGACCGTAAGGCGGATGGGTGATTTCCTTAAGCCTTTGGGGATAGTTTTCATCCTCCTTCGTGCAGAAAATAATTTTTTTATCCAGCATTTCCTCATAAGCGCATTGGAGCTGAAAGGTCTTTCGAAACGCCAGAACCGAAAGGGCGCGGGCATTTCCCAAAACCTCCTCCAAAGCCCCCTGCCCGGCGCTGTAGACCTCCCTCGGACTCCCAAAACGCCCGAGAAGCTTCTCGATGGTCCTGTCCCCCACTCCCGGCAGATTATGGAGCCAGAATTGAAACATCTTATCTTTCTCCATGCTCCCCCTGCCTTTCCGCCAAATCGCCGGCGCGGTAGCAGACCGCCTGCGATATGTGCTCCTTAAGCACAGAAGGGCTCCCGCTTAAATCCGCAATGGTTCTCGCCACCTTCAGGATTCTGTGATAGGCTCTGGCGCTTAAGTCCATGACGCGGAACATCTTTTCCATCAGAGCCGCTCCGTCAGCGTCAGGAGCGCAGTATTTTTCCAAATCCCCGGCCTCCAAATCGGCGTTGAAACGGATATGAGTGCCCGCATATCTCTCCTCCTGACGCCTGCGGGCGGCCATTACCCTGCGGCGCATACTTTGGCTGCTCTCCCCGCCTTTTCTCTTTTTGAGCTGGGACAGTTCCACCCGGGAGGCTTCCACACAGATATCTATCCTGTCAAGCACAGGCCCCGATATATTGCTTAAATACCTGCGTATCTCAAAAGGCGTGCACCGGCATTTGTTTCTGTCAGGGTAATAGCCGCAGGGGCAGGGATTCATGGCTCCCACCACCATAACGTCCGCCGGATAGTTAAAAAAGCCGCTGCTTCTGGCAATACGGATTTCCTTGTCCTCCATGGGCTGTCTGAGCAAATCCAGCGTCTGCCGTTTAAACTCCGGCAGCTCGTCCAGAAAAAGAACGCCGCGATGGCCAAGGCTCAAAAGTCCTG
>CAJTMW010000002.1:0-223806 GCA_910577275.1 uncultured Lachnospiraceae bacterium | reverse complement strand
TTCCCCCCGCCGCAAAGCGCCTGAGGAGAAATTGTGTGATGCGGGCTTAAAAAGGGACGCTCCGTGATGAGCCCGGCGTCTTTCCCGAGCCGCCCGGAAATACTGTATATGGAAGTAACTTCAAGACTTTCCTTTGGGGAAAGGGGCGGCAATATGGTAGGCAGCCGCCTTGCAATCATGGTCTTCCCGGACCCGGGCGGCCCCATAATCAGCATATGGTGAAAGCCTGCCGCCGCAATGAGCGCCGCGTTTTTCACGCTCTCCTGCCCGGCTATTTCCGCAAAATCCGGCCCCCCTTCCGCTCCCTTTTCATCGTTTCTACCGGAAAGATTATTTTCAAAGCAGGCTTCCAGCGGCGGCAGCATTTTATCCTGCTTTTCTTTTGGAAGCTTCAGATAGGAAATCACCTCATTAAGCCCGCTCACCCCAACAGCCCGCATTCCCGCAGCCGCCGCGGCTTCCCTGACGTTTTCTTTCGGCACAATACACTTCTTTATCCCGGCATCCACAGCCTTTATCGCCAGAGGCAGAACGCCCCGCACCCTTTTTATTTCCCCGGCAAGCCCCAGCTCGCCCATAATCAGCGTATCATCCGTGCACCCGGCAGGAATCCTTCCCTGAGCGGCAAGTACGCCAAGGGCAATGGGCAAATCAAAGCCTGTCCCCTCTTTTTTCAGGTCCGCCGGAGATAAATTCACGGAAACATGCACAGGAGGCAGCGTAATGCCGCTGTTTTTCAGGGCAATCCTGACCCTCTCGCCGGACTCTCTCACCTCCCCGCCAAGGCTGCCAACCATGACGAAACAGGGCAGGCCGGAAGACAAATCCACCTCCACCTGAACCAGATGGCTTTCCATACCATAAATGGTTCCTGACAAAACTGTACTGAACAAACAAAAAACCTCCTTCAAATTCCAATATCGGGAAACTCTGACATGCCCCTGCGGGGCTCAGAACACGCTGTCACGCTTCGCGCGTCAGCTCATTGTAACAAAAGAACAGCAGATATATGTTAAAGACGCGTCTCTGACAAAAAATCTGAAAAGACGCAACTGTTAAGATATATCTACTGTAGCGGAAGTTTCCTGAAAAATCAATAAAATTTTTATTAAATTATTCCTTACTTTTTATCAAAACCTCTTTACCCTCAAAGGCTGCGCTCCCTCTGGAATTCTTTTCTTTCATGGAATGCTTTTCTTCTATAATTATCATAACAGCGCCCCTCCCATCTGGCAATGCAGAAATTCCGCTTTTCTGTCAATTTTTCCGCATCTTTCCAGTATTTTCCCGCCCATCAATCGATTTCAAAGCGGCGCGCCGCCTTTAGAATGCTCTTCTTCCATAGGTGTCTGAATCGATACACTGCGACTTTACACTCCCGCATTTAATGTCAAATATAATTGACAAAACATCGTATTTCTGCTTATAATAATAGAATAAAGAGAGGAACTACTATGAGCAGAAGAACCGCCACTATCATGCCGCAGACAGAAAAAATCTTAGCACAGATGGGCGAACAGATTAAGCTGGCCAGACTCCGCAGAAAACTGTCCGCGGAATTGGTTGCCGAACGCGCCGGCATAAGCCGGGCTACCCTGTGCTCCATAGAGAAAGGGTCGCCGTCCGTGGCCATGGGAATGTACGCCGCAGCATTGCACGCATTGAACGGAATGGATAAGGACCTGGCATTGGTTGCGAAAGACGATGAATTTGGCCGGAAATTACAAGACCTGGCATTGATTACAAGGAAAAGGGCTCCGAAAAAAGAGGAAAACGTTTCATGGAAGAAAAAATAATCTATGTCTACGAAAACTGGAGCGGGGAAAATCCCGTCCTGATTGGAAAGCTGTATGTGTCCTCTGTCCGGGGCAAAGAGCAGTTCTCTTTTGAATACGATGCCAAATGGCTTGCTGACGAATCTGCGAACTTCTTTTTAGACCCCGATTTGGCGCTGTACCGGGGCAGACAGTATGCCCCCATGGACAAGGCCTTATTCGGCGTATTTGCGGATTCCTGTCCCGACCGATGGGGCCGAATCCTGATGAAGCGCCGGGAAGCCATTGCGGCAAAAAAAGAAAACCGGAAGCCGAAAGCACTGCGGGAGAGCGATTATCTGTTAGGCGTATATGACAGGACAAGGATGGGCGCCCTGCGCTTTAAATGCAAGGAGGACGGCGTATTTCTGTCAGACGACAACGGCCTCGCCGTTCCGCCCTGGACAATGCTCCGCACACTGGAGGCCGCCAGCCTTGGCTTCGAAAATGACAAAAGCGGATTGGAGGAAAAATGGCTGAAACAGTTGCTGGCACCGGGGTCTTCCCTGGGCGGCGCCAGGCCGAAAGCGACTGTACAGGACGAAAAGGGGAATCTGTGGATTGCTAAATTTCCATCGAAGCATGATGAGGCGGACAGCGGCGCATGGGAAAAGACGGCCCATGATTTGGCAGAGCTGTGCGGTCTTAACGTACCCGATGCAAGACTGGAGGCTTTCTCAAAAACAGGCTCCACATTCCTGGTAAAAAGATTTGACCGGGATGGGGAGAAAAGAATCCACTTCGCATCAGCCATGACATTGCTCGGAAAAACGGACGGAGCCTCCGGCCAGGATGGCAGCGGCTATCTTGATATCGCTTCCTTTATCAGGCAGAGCGGCGCAAGCCCCGAGCAGGACCTATGGGAGCTCTGGCGGCGCATCGTCTTTTCTATGGCAATATCGAATACAGACGACCACTTGCGGAATCATGGTTTTCTCTTGACGAAAAACGGATGGAGGCTGTCCCCCCTTTATGATGTCAATCCGGTTCCCTATGGGGATGCCCTGGCTCTGAATGTGAGCGCGGAGGATAATTCCATCTCCATGGAACTTGCGGTCAACGTCGCCAGATATTTTCAGGTCAGCGAGACAGAAGCCGCGCAAGCCGTGAATGAAATCAGGGCGACTGTGAGAAACAACTGGGAAAGGCTTGCGGGAAAATGCGGACTGTCCAGAAAAGCCTGCGAATATATGCGGCCGGCCTTTGAACAGTGTTATCCATCGAATTATTGACAGACAACCCGAAATTTTATTATCGCTGCAAAAGGGATTTTTGATATGCTTTTATTGAAAAACCATTTGCAATTCCAATCCATATAAAAGCAAAGGAGAATACCTCATGTATGCAGAAAACCTACGGACAGAATATTTGAAAGCCCTCCTGGACCCGGGGAATCCCCGCCCCCGCTTCTACCTGGCCCTCCTGGCCTATGAATCCAACCCCATCCTCCAGGGCAACATGCGCCTCCTCCAACAGGGAATTTCCCGCCCCATCATGGAGTCCTACCATATCCCCCAACGCATCGGCAACTACTACTTCAGCTTCGTAAAATCCGGCTTCCTCACCGTCACCTGGACATGGCTCAAAGCGAGCTGCCCCGAATCCTCCAGACAGCTTGCTGAAATCATCAACATCCCGATTCCCGACTGGAAGACCTACTACGAACAACGGTCCTGGGACTGACCCTATCTCCTTTTCCAAAATTCTTTCAGTTTACCCCTGCCCAAACTCCTCCCGCAGCTTCTGCAAAGCCTTCTTCTCTATCCTTGACACATAGCTCCTTGAAATATGAAGCAGCTCCCCTATCTCACGCTGGGTCACTTCCTTTCCCGTTGCCAGTCCATATCGCAGAAAAATGATTTCCCGTTCCCTGTCTGTCAGTACCTTATCGAGAAGGCCGGCCATCTTTTTTATATTATCGCACAGCTCCATCTGCTCCGTCACATCTTCCTGCTCATGCTCTATAATATCCAGAAGATTGATTTCATTTCCCTCCTTATCCGTCCCGATAGGTTCAAATAAAGATACCTCTCTGGAGCTTTTCTTTTTGGAGCGGAGCAGCATTAAAAGCTCATTGTCGATACAGCGGGAAGCATAGGTGCTGAGCTTCCCTTTTCCGGCGTCAAAAGAGGAGATTGCCTTGATGAGCCCGATGGTCCCGATAGATATCAAATCCTCCATGTCCTCATCCACATTCTGATATTTTTTTGCAATATGAGCCACCAGGCGCAAATTTCTCTCTATTAATATCTCCCTGGCTTTCGCCGCCTCAGCGTTATTTCCCTGCTGCAGTACCTGTATGTAATGGGCTTCCTCCGCCGTTGATAATGGTTGCTGGAAAGTTTTCAAAGGGCGCCCCCAAAGTCATTTTTATTATTCTATGACCCCGAAAGCCCCTCTGTGCCTTTCCCAAAAATATTTAAACCGTAAGGAGGAAGTCCGCCATCACATAATTACTTATGTCCATGCCATAGTCCGTCAGGCTTATCCATGCTTCGCCGGTCTTACCATCCTTCCGCTCTCTGAGCAGTCCCTTTTTGCAGAAATTCTCCACGATTCCCGGGTAGACTTCATCGATGTCCCTCCCGAAAGCCCTGAAAAATTCCTCCCGGCTTACCCCCTTTGTCATGCGAAGCCCCAGAAACATGAATTCCTCCATCTGTTCCTCTATAGATAACACCTGTTGTTCTTTATGAAATGCTTCGCTTCCGCCGGACAATGTCTTCTCCTGCCCCTGTCTGCTTACGCCGGGCAACGCTTTCTCCTGCCCCTGTCTGCTTACGCCGGGCAATATTTTCTCCTGCCCCTGTCCGCTTTCACGGGACAATTCCTGCATTTGCTCATATCTCCTCATATCCCGCGAATTGCGGAACCTGACATTTTCAATAAGGGAAGCAGCCCCAAGACCAAGCCCCAGATAATTTTCCCTCCGCCAGTATCCGATATTATGCCTGCACTCATATCCCGGAAGGGCATAATTGGATATCTCATACCTGCAATACCCGAATTTTGCCAGAAGTTCTCCTGTCAGGGCATACATTTCCCTTTCGCAGTCCTCGTCGGGAAGCTGCGGCGTATTTTCGAAAAAAGGCGTGCCCTCCTCCACAATCAGTCCGTAGGCGGAAATATGGGGCGGCCTTTTTTTCAGGCTCACCACCTTCTCCAGCGTATCCCTGTAGCTGTCAAGGCTTTGACACGGAATACCGGACATTAAATCAATATTTATATTATTAAATCCTGATTCAATAATTAAATTATAGGTGTCAAAAAAAGTCTGACTGTCGTGAATCCGGCCAAGAGCCTTTAACTCCTCATCCTGCAGGGACTGAGCGCCTAGGCTTATCCTGTTGACGCCGGCTCTGCGCCAGTCCTTTAGCTTATCGTCTGTAACCGTCCCCGGATTGGCCTCCAGGGAAATCTCGCAGTCCTTTTCTACCTGAAAGCAGCGGTAAACAAGCGTCAGTATACGTAAAATAAGGTCTCCCGAAAGAAGGGAGGGCGTTCCTCCCCCGATATATATCGTCCTTACCGTATAATCCGCATACGTTTTCCCCTCCCTGACAATTTCCCTGCAAAGAGCCTCCACATAGCGCTCCCTCTCCCCTTCTCCCGCCAGGGCGGAAAGGAAATCGCAGTACAGGCATTTTTGCACGCAAAAGGGAATGTGGATATACAGGCCAAGCCGCCGGCCGGCCCGAGTACCTGTCGATATACAGGAGGATTCCTTTCTCCCGCCTTTCATCTGCGTACCGTCCTTCATCCTTGTACTTTCTCTCATCATCCGTCCTACTGGTTGTCCAGCTTTAACACGGACATAAACGCTTTCTGGGGTATCTCCACGTTTCCAATCTGGCGCAT
This sequence comes from uncultured Lachnospiraceae bacterium, assembly GCA_910577275.1. GTDB lineage: Bacteria > Bacillota > Clostridia > Lachnospirales > Lachnospiraceae > Suilimivivens. Next base: position 218,134 of record CAJTMW010000002.1, on the reverse strand, counting down.
TCTTTTCTTTCCCTCCTTCTGTTTTTCCAGAAGCTTTTTCTTTCGGGTGATATCGCCGCCGTAGCACTTGGCAAGCACGTCCTTGCGCATGGCCTTCACGGTTTCCCTTGCGATAATCTTGCCGCCGATTGCCGCCTGAATGGGAATTTCAAACAGATGCCTCGGAATTTCGTCCTTCAATTTCTCGCACATCTTCCTGCCCCGCTCGTATGCGCTGTCCTTGTGGACGATGAAGGATAAGGCGTCCACTTCCTCCCTGTTAATCAGAATATCCAGCTTCACAAGCTCCGAAAGCTCGTAGCCCTTCAGCTCATAGTCAAAGGAAGCGTAGCCTCTGGAACGGGACTTTAACGCGTCAAAAAAGTCGTAGATAATCTCATTGAGCGGCAGCTCATATTTAAGGAGCGCTCTTGAAGCCTCCATATATTCCATGCCCAGATATCTTCCCCGCCGCTCCTGGCAAAGCTCCATAATAGGGCCGATAAACTCCGTGGTCACCATGATTTCCGCCGAGACCACAGGCTCCTCCATGTATTCAATCACGGAGGGGTCGGGCAGATTGGAAGGATTGGTCAGCTCAATCACCTCGCCGTCCGTCTTATGTACCTTATAAATAACGCCCGGCGCAGTTGTCACCAAATCCAGATTGTACTCTCTCTCCAGACGCTCCTGAATAATTTCAAGGTGCAAAAGCCCCAGAAAACCGCAGCGGAAACCAAAGCCAAGGGCAATGGAGGTCTCCGGCTCATAGCGCAGAGAAGCATCGTTTAGCTGCAGCTTTTCCAGTGCGTCCCGAAGGTCGGGATATTTTGCGCCGTCCGCCGGATAAACGCCGCAGTAAACCATGGAATTTACCTTCTTATAGCCGGGAAGGGGCTCCGCGCAGGGATTTTTGGCGTCGGTAATGGTATCGCCCACCGCCGTGTCCTTCACATTTTTGATGGAAGCCGTGAGATAACCGACCATACCGGCGGAAAGCTCCTCGCAGGGAATAAACTGCCCCGCGCCGAAATATCCCACCTCCACCACCTCCGCGGTGGCCTTCGTCGCCATCATTTTGATGCCTGTCCCCTTTGAAACTCTGCCCTCCATGATACGGCAGAACACGATTACCCCCTTATAGGAATCGTAAACGGAATCAAAAATAAGCGCCTTAAGCGGATTGTCCGGGCTTCCCTTCGGCGCCGGAATCTTTTCCACAACGGCTTCGAGGACCTCCTCGATTCCGACGCCGTTCTTTGCGGAAATCAGCGGAGCGTCCTGAGCCTCTATGCCGATGACATCCTCTATTTCATTTTTGACACGCTCCGGCTCCGCGCTCGGCAAATCTATCTTGTTTATCACCGGAAACACCTCAAGATTATGGTCCAGCGCCAGATAAACGTTGGCAAGGGTCTGAGCCTCGATTCCCTGCGCGGCGTCCACCACCAGAATCGCTCCGTCGCAGGCGGCCAGACTCCGGCTGACCTCATAGTTAAAATCCACATGTCCCGGCGTGTCAATCAGGTTAAAAATGTATTCCTCCCCGTTCTTTGCCTTATAAATGGTGCGGACCGTCTGCGCCTTGATGGTGATGCCCCGTTCCCTCTCCAGCTCCATGTTGTCAAGAACCTGGTCCTGCATTTCCCGGCTGGTTAAAAGCCCTGTTTTTTCTATGATTCTGTCCGCCAGCGTGGACTTCCCATGGTCGATATGCGCCACGATACAGAAATTTCTGATTTTGCTTTGGTTATTGTCTGTCATAATTTTCCTCTTTTCTGCGCTGCTTTTTGGACTCAGCTTTGCTGAGTCCGTGCGCATAAACGGAGTTTGTGGATGCAAAGCAGACACAAACTCTTTGGAGTGAAAGATTTATCTTTCACTCTTTCTCCTGTTCCGGTTCAACGCGCTTCCTGACGGATGCTGATTGGATATTAGTCATTGTTTTCGTATTTTAGCACATAATTTATTTTAGCACAATGGCAAGGATGTGCGCTAAGGGCTCGCAGGCGTTCATAATCTCCTCCACCGTATTATTCTGGGCGCCCAGCTCTATCAGCATACACTTCGGCTTTAAATGCATATTGTAACGGTAGGCTTTCAGGTAAATTTTCCGCGCGATTCCGGGGTAATACTCGTTGGCCGCCACCTGAACCTGAAAGGAAAACGCAAGATTTTCCTGTATGTAAGGGTTTTCCAGATAAGTGATTTCCCCGTTTTTGCGCCCGTAGCTCAATCCGTTAAAGAACATGAACCTTGCCGTGGGACGCCCCTGTAAGTCCATTACCAGCTTCCTGTCCCCGGCCACCGCGTCCCGGTGAAGGTCGATGACCACCTCTATGGTAGGATTTTCCGCCAGAATTTTTTCAAGCTCCGGGAGAGAGGCATTGTAGGCGTCGTCCCGCTCTATGTCATAAACTCCCGTATGGTGCATCACCTGAAAGCCGTACTCATCCCGCAAAAGATTCGCCAGCCTCTCTCCCGCCCCTGAAATCGTGGTGGAGGCGTCTCCGGGAACAGAGTCAATAAAGCTTTCGCTGGCGTGGGTATGGTAAATCAGTATCTGCGGCCCTTCCGCTTCCTCGTTGACAGTCAGGTCCTGATAGAGAAGCTTGTTTAAATCCATATACTCCTCCCGAAGCTGGGTGGAATTATCTACTGCGTAAAAATTGGACACTAACGCCTCGTAATCCCATTTTTCCGACCAGTCATAGGTATAGGCCGGATAGGCCGCCGCCTCAAATACACCGGATTCTTCCACATGCTGTTCTTCCTCCGCCGCCGTTTCCTCTCCTGCTTCTTCCTGCGCTTCCCCTCTTTCCGTACTGCTTCCTGTATTGTTTTCTCTTTCCATTTCCTTTAAAATGTCATTTTCTATATGAAGCGCATCGTCGCCGTAGTCAAGATGCTCCTCGTCAATATTCTTCACGTCTTCGTCAGAGCCCTCCTGCCTGCGCACAAGCTCCGCCGTTGCGGCATCCTCTTTTTCCCGCTCCGGCTCCGCGCCGGCGGCAAGGTAGCTATATAGAGGAAACTGCCTGGTAAGAATTCTTTCCACGGCTTTCCCTTCCCGGACGCCGTTCTCCTTGTCTTCCAGAAAAGCCGGAATCTGAAAATACGCTCTCGCCATGCAGTCGTTCAAAAACCCGGCCGCATACTGCACAAGCCCCGGCTTCTGCCCATCGCCGCCTTTTCCTCCCCGCACAAGGCTTATGATGCAGCACACGCCGCAGGCCGCAATAAGTCCCGCCATCACTTTCTTTTTTAAATTGTTTTTCCACTGATTTCCTTTCACAGCAAGCACCCCGCTATGAAAGTATATGCCTGACCGCGGATATTTAGGTCTCCTGCTTATGCGCCTGCCTCAAGGGCGCTGTTTAACGCATCGCAGATAATATGGCTGATTTGCTTAATCTCATAATCCACATCCTTACCCGTCACATACATGTTATAAAGCTCTCCCAGCCCGGCCATCAATTCGTCCTGTATGTCAAGAGGCTCCTCCCCCGCCTGACGCATCATTTTATCAAAGGCATCCCCCACAATCGTGGCGGCGTCCACCACCGTGGGAACGCCGATTGCAATTACCGGGACGCCAAGGGCGTCCTCGGTGATGGCATTTCTGTGGTTTCCCACGCCGGAACCGGGATGAATGCCTGTGTTGGTAAGCTGGATGGTTCTGTTAAGCCGCCTTGTGGAGCGGGCCGCCAGGGCGTCCACAACGATTACAACGTCAGGCTTTGTCTTTTCCACCACGCCCTTTATTATCTCCTGAGATTCCATTCCGGTCTTTGCCATAACGCCGGGAACAAGGCCGCTGACCATGTGGACCTTTTTTTTGTCAAAGGCCGCTTTTCCGTATTCCTTCATCATATGCCTTGTGATTGTCAGATTATCGACCACATTAGGGCCAAGAGCGTCCGCCGTCACGTCACGGTTTCCAAGGCCTACCACCATCACCGAAAGCTCTCCCTCAAGCCCCGGTATAATCTGCTTAAGCTGCCTTGCCAGCTCCCTGGATATCTCCTCGTGGTAATCCTCATCGGGCAGAATCATGGCCGGCGCCTCTAAGGTGACATAGGTTCCCACAGGCTTTCCCATGGCCTTTGCTCCGTTCATGGTTTCAATCACTACCTTTGTAATTTTCAGTTCGCTTTCTTCCCTGTACTCCTCCTCAACAGAAACGCCCCGGCATTCTCTGGCGTTTTCCTCCATATTTTCCCGTACCTCGAGAGCCAAATCTGTCCTTACTTTAAAACTGCTCATAATCTCCCTCCGTATAGTTTCTTGCTATTCACAGTAATTTCCAAATATTCTTCAATTATGTATTGACAGATATCCTTTTTATGGCTACAATATTAGCTGTGTGTTTACATTAAGACGTTCGTGTCTCCGGCATTAATGAAACATCTCAAACAACCGTTGATTTTAATAGGAGGTGTACATCGTGGCTAACATTAAATCTGCAAAGAAGAGAATTCTGGTAAACAGAACCAAAGCTGCCAGAAACAAAGCAATTAAATCCGGCGTTAAGACGGCTGTCAAGAAAGTTACTGCCGCCATCGAAGCCAAGGATAAAGATGCTGCTGCCAAGGCTCTGGTTGCTGCTACGTCTACTATTGACAAAGCCGCCCAAAAAGGTGTTTATCATAAAAACACGGCTTCCAGAAAAGTTGCTCGTTTAGCTCAGGCTGTCAACAAAATGGCATAGCCATATATGGCATTAGCCATAAATCGCATTAACCATAAATGTTTTTACTATAATATATAGACATGCTTAACCGGCTCATATTTTATGTGAGCTGGTTTTTTGTACTCTTTTATGTCCGGGGAAGCATCCGGGAAGCTTTTCCGCACAAGCCCGCCCTGCATTTTCTCCTGTTTTGCAGGTCAGTTCATTTCTTCATATTCCCGCCTGACCACCTCCAAAGGCACCGCCGCGATTTCTCCCGCTCCCGTCGCCCCTGTCAGCATTCCCAGATAATTTCCACGGCCGTCAAACACCCCGCTGCCGGACATCCCCGGCGCTGCGCTCCCCCTGCCGTAGAGCATTTCCATCCCGAAGTCCTCCAGATAAACCGCCTGCGGGGACAGTTCGCCGCATTTCATAACGGGCGTTTCAAAATAGTTTGCCATATCAGGGCAGAAAAACCGGATACTTTCATCCGCCCTGTTTTCCTGCTGCATACCCTTCTGCGCGCCGCCTTCCCTCTCCGTATCCAACAGCCTTACATTGCGGAAGGCAAGAAGCTCCTCCCAGGGAAAGGAGGCCGTGGATATGCTGATAAATCCCACATCCGCTTCATCTGACGTGCCCAGAAGCTCTCCGAATCCCACCGCACCGTTAAAAAAAGTCACGCAGCTGTCGTCGTCAAAGTCCTCCAGCACGTGCCTGTTCGTTACAATAATGATTTCATTCTCCCTCATTTTATAGATGCTCCCGCTGCCGTAATGCTCTCTGGTCTGAATCCGCACACAGCTGCACAGAACATTTTCAAAGGCCCGTTCCAAATCCTCCTCCAAAAGCAGGGGCGTAACCGCAAGCTCCAGCTTTGCAAGGGCCTTGTAATCCTCTTCCAGGGTGGTGGCCTGAATGAGCGTCGGGAGGTTCTTATTTTCTTTCCCATAACTATTACCGGCAGACGTGGGGATAACTATAGTTATTGTAATAATTCCCGCCGCCAGACGGCACGCCATATGGCAAAGCATCGTTTTCCGGTTCATTTTACCTCCGCATTAAAGGGTTATAATTTAAGCCCACGCAGGAGCGGAACAAAAAGTCCCGTTCCTGCCGGGCTCTTTATCAAGCAGGACGATAAGCCGGGTTATGTCGTTGAATAATCATCTATCTAGGACTGCCGTTACCGGCAGCCTCAAGCGGCCTACCTGAAAGCTCGCCGGGCCGGCTCTGACGCTTTCTGTTTGGTCTTGCTTCGGATGGGGTTTACATGTGCCCTGCCCGTTACCGGTCAGGCGGTAGTCTCTTACACTACCCTTCCACCCTTACCTCGCAGGCAAAAATTCCGGCAAAGCCTTCTTCTTTGCCTGCGGGCGGTATATTTCTGTTGCACTTTCCTTGGAGTCGCCTCCACCGGACGTTATCCGGCATCCTGCCCTGTGAAGCCCGGACTTTCCTCACCTGCTACGTCGCCGCCAGAGGCAGTACCGTAAACAGCCGCGATTATTTGTCCTACTTGATAAAATCTTCGCAGGAATGGCTCCGCCATTCTCCGCGAAATGACCTGTTTCTCTTAAGCCGCGTCCTCTGCCGCCTCAGCAAAATTCATCTTGCTATACATGGAAACAGCTTCCGCCGATAAACTCCCTGCAAATGGAATTGGCCGGGACGTTCTGGCTGTCAATCCCCTGGAAATACTCAAGGAATTTCAAAAGCCGCTTGGCCTCGTAATATTCCGGTTCCCCTTTCCGTATCCCGAAAAGAAGGGGCTCCACATACTGCTTCAAAACTGCCAGCTCGTAAATCAGCACCGAATTGAACATCTCGTCCGCGCTTTCCTGATAGGGGAAAATATAATTTTCCTCGCCCCTTCTCACCGAAGGCCACATGGCAATGGAATTCCTGGCGCTGGTGCCTCTTGTCCTGGCGTCCCTTGCAATCCTCCGAAGAAGCCGCCCGTCGGTGGTGGGAATCCGGTTATGCTCGTCAATGTTCAGGCTGGTGAGGGCGCTGATATAAATTTTAAATTTATTTTCATCCGGCATAAATCTGGTGGTAGCCGGATTTAATCCGTGGATTCCTTCTATTACAAGCACGTCCTCCGGTCCGAGCTTCTTGTAATTGCCGTGATACTCTCTCTTTCCAAGCTTGAAATTGAATCTGGGCAGCTCCACCCGCTCTCCCGCAAGAAGCCTGTTCATATCCTCGTTAAACAGCCTGATATCGATGGCCTCAAGGCACTCGAAATTGTAATCTCCGTTCTCATCCCTGGGGGTCTTTTCCCTGTCAACAAAGTAATCGTCGATTCCGATGGGATGCGGAATCAGCCCGTAGGTTCTAAGCTGGATGGAAAGCCTGTGGGAAAAGGTGGTCTTGCCGGAGGAAGATGGCCCTGCAATCAGCACAAACTTTACGTTGCCCTTCTCCACAATCTTTCTGGCAATCTCGCCAATCCGCCTTTCCTGAATCGCCTCCTGCACCAGAATCATGTCGTTGAGGCCGCCGTTGCAGATGGTATCGTTCAAATCCCCCACGGAATCGATTCCCATCATTTCCCCCCAGGCGGAGGAATCCACAAGGGTTTTGAAAAACTTTTCCCGGGGCTCAAAAAATTCCAGCTTCGTGGGGTTTTCATTTCCCGGAAGAAGCAGCAAAATTCCGCCCTCGTAGAGCGTTACGTCGTAATATTTCAGATATCCCGTGCTGGGGAGCATATATCCGTAATAATAATCATAATACCCGTCCAGACAGTAAATATTGACAAAAGAGCTTCTTCTGTACCGGAACAGCTTCACCTTGTCGTCCATTTTATGGGTTCTGAAAATCTCCATGGCGTCGTCAATCGGGTAGGACTTCTTGGTGATTGGCAAATCCGCCTCCACAAGCTCCCGCATCCTTTCCCCGATTTGCCTGACATGCTTTAAGCTGAGCTTTTCATCCATATCCACCTTGCAGTAGTATCCCTGCCCGATGGTAAACTCTATTTTCACCTTTCTGACCTTATCCGCGCCGAGCACGTCGTAAACCGCTTTTACAAGCGTCATTTCAGCGGTTCTCACATAGGTCTTGTGCCCCGTATTATCCCGGATAGTCAGAAAAGACAGCTCGCAGTCCTTTTCCGCCTTTTTAATCAGCTCTCTGATTTTGCCGTTTTCTATCACAAGGGCAATCATATCCTCGAACTTCGGCTGATATTCTCTGGCAATTTCTTCAAAGACAGTACCCTTCGGGTACTCCTTCGTAACCCCGTCAATCGTAATCTTTACCATATAGTTTTGCCGCCTCCTTTAAGTATGTTATTTCCACCGAAAGCTCCGAAAGCCTCTCCCCGGCTCTCCGGCTCCCCGGAGCCGCAAGCAGCGCAGCCTTAAGCTCCCTGTGTTTTTTCCATTCTCTTTTTAAATACTCCCACAATACCGGATGCCGCTCCAAAAGCAATATGGGGCCGAATCGGTCTGAAAGCTCCGGCGGGATGGGTTCCCTTTCCGGCTTTTGCAGAATTTCCGGCGGGACAGGTTCTTTTTCTTCCGGCTTTTCCTGCCCATCTTCCGGCTCCGTCTCCCTGCCCGAAGCGTCCTCCGCCGGCACAGCCTTCATCATGGGATAGAATTTCCCCTCCTCCAAAACCATATCCTCCCGTAAGACGCACCACCCCGATTCCCGCAGAAAGCTTCGGAAAGAGGCAATCTCCGACTGGGGCTGCAAAATCAGCTCCCGAAAGCTGTCTGCCTTTGCCAAATCCGCCGCAAGTATCCGCCGCATCAGCGGCCCGCCCATCCCGGCGCAGATAAGGGTGTCCGCCTCTCCTTTACTGTATCCGGCAAGTCCGTCGGAAAGCCGCAGCGTTATGTATTTACCAAGCCCCGCCTCCCGGACATGCGCCGCAGCCTGCATAAGAGGCCCTTTTCTCACGTCCATGGCAAGCGCGCAGGGCGAAATTTTATGCTGAACCAGATAAATGGAAAGCCATCCGTGGTCGCAGCCCAAATCGCAGATGCGGTTTCCTTCCGTCACCATATTCGCCAGAGCCTGCATCCTTGCAGACAAAGTTATCATTTTCGTTGATTTTTCCGTTTTTGCCATTCTTTGTCAGTCCAGATAGTCCTTCAGCTTTCTGCTTCTGCTGGGATGGCGCAGCTTGCGGAGCGCCTTGGCCTCAATCTGCCTGATGCGCTCTCTTGTAACGTTAAACTCCTTGCCCACTTCCTCGAGGGTTCTTGCACGTCCGTCGTCCAGCCCGAAACGCAGGCGCAGCACCTTCTGCTCCCTCTCCGTAAGCGTTCCGAGCACCTCCACCAGCTGTTCCTTTAAAAGGGTAAAGGCCGCGGCGTCCGCCGGAACAGGCACATTGTCATCCTGTATGAAATCTCCCAGATGGGAATCCTCCTCCTCGCCGATTGGCGTCTCTAAGGACACCGGCTCCTGGGAAATCTTTAAAATTTCTCTCACGCGCTCCACGGGAAGATTCATCTCCTCCGCAATCTCCTCCGGCAGCGGTTCCCTGCCAAGCTCCTGCAAAAGCTGTCTGCTCACGCGGATTAACTTATTGATGGTTTCCACCATATGCACGGGAATACGAATCGTCCTGGCCTGGTCGGCAATAGCCCTGGTGATGGCCTGGCGAATCCACCATGTGGCATAGGTGGAAAATTTGAAGCCCTTGCAGTAATCAAACTTCTCAACCGCTTTGATAAGGCCCAGATTCCCCTCCTGAATCAAATCCAGAAAAAGCATGCCCCGGCCCACATATCTTTTGGCAATACTCACCACCAGACGTAAGTTTGCCTCGGCCAGACGCTTTTTCGCATCGTCCCCGGCGTCCAAATCCCTCTGGAGATTTTTGATTTCCGCACGCAGCTCCTCCGCTTCCGCCTCGTCCGCTCCGTCAATTCTCTTTTCAAGAATCGCTATTTTTTCTTTCGCCACCGCGCCCGTTTCCATTTTCTGCGCAAGCTCAATCTCCTCCTCCGCGGTGAGAAGGGGCACCTTTCCTATTTCCTTTAAATACATTCTGACAGGGTCCTCGATACTCACGCCCTCGGGAATGGAGAGGTCGATTTTTTCAACATCCACCTCGTCCTCCTCCGTCAGAATAATCTCCTCGTCGTCTACCTCTTCTTCCTCTGTAATGCGCAGAACGTCCACGCTGTTCTGTTCGAGCACTTCCAGAATCTTATCAAACTGTTCCTCACCTAATGTAATATCATTGAAATAGTCCACAATTTCCTGATATTCCAAAACGTTCTTTTTCTTCCTGGCAACGGCCAGAAGCCCGGCCAGCTTCTCGTCAAACTTTGCCTGTGTGTTTTCATCCATTCCGGTTTTCCGTCCTTCCTAACTTTATAAACATCTCTCTTTTAACACCATTATTGGCCTTAATCCAGTGAAATATGCGTTTTGCTAAGTTCTTCCAATGCTTTTTTGCCCTCAATCACCTGATTTAACGCGGACACGTCCGCTCCCATAAGGCTTCCGAAGTACTCAAGGCTGTTACGCTTCACTGACACCACAATATCGTGAAAGGCTTTTTCCTGTTCCGTGCGGCTTCTCAGAGCGTCAATTTTGGTGTTGAACACAAGAGCCGCCTCCCTCTGCTCCTCCTCGCCCTCAAAAAGTCCTACCAGCGCCGCCGGTTCCACATGGCCCTCCTCTAAGCCCTGAAAAAGCTTTTCCGCTATTTTTTTATATAAATCCTCGGTAAAATCCCTCGGAGATATATACTTTTTAATTTTGGGGTAAACCGACGGTTCCTCCACAAGCCATGTAAGAAGGAGCCTCTGCGGTTTCTTTTTGTTGTCCCCTCCGTCCGGTTTCTTCTGAATCCCCGACTTTGGCCGCACCGCCGGCGCAGCCATCCCTGTACGGGCAGCGTAGGCGTAAACCAGCTTCCGCAGGTTCTCAAAGCCGATATGATACCGCTGCGCCACCGCCTCTATATAATTTTCCCTCTCCACTTCCTCGGAAAAGCCGCAGAGCTTTCTTGCGATTTCCCGGTGGAATCTGGTCTTGGATTCCGGGTCGTTTAAGTCATAGTTTCTCTGCAGAATACGAAGCTCAAAGAAAAAGCTGTTTTCCGCCTGCCTGATGCGTTCCTCAAAGGCCTCCCGGCCCAGATTTTTCATGAATTCGTCCGGGTCCTTCCACGGGGCAAGATTTAAGACCCTGCCTGCAAGACCCGCTTCCTTTAAAATCCCGATTGCGCGAAGCGCTGCCTTCACGCCCGCATCGTCGCTGTCATAAGCCAGAATCACCTCGTCCGCATAGCGCCGCAGAAGCATTGCCTGCCCTTCGGTAAAGGAGGTTCCAAGGGACGCCACCGCCTGAGTAAAGCCTGCCTGATGCATGGCAATCACATCCATATAACCCTCGCACAGTATGATGTTGCCCGCACGGGAGCTTTTGGCAAAATTAAGGCCGTAAAGATTCCGGCTCTTGTCAAAAATCATCGTTTCCTGGGAATTCAAGTACTTGGGCTTTCCCTCTCCCATCACCCGGCCCCCGAAACCGATTACCCGGTGGTTGGTATCCTGGATGGGAAACATTACCCGGTTCCAGAACTTGTCCCGGGTTCCGTATTTTTCATCGAATCCCGCAAGCCCCGCCTCGCACAGCAGCTTGTCCGGGTAACCCTTGTTTTTCAGATATTTCGTCAAATCGTCGCTGGTCATATTGGAAAATCCCAGCCCGAACCGGTGTATGGTATCGTCCGTCAGCTCCCGCCCTTTCAGATACCGGTACCCTGCCTGTCCTTTTTCCGAGCGGAGCTGATAGTAAAAATATTTTGCCGCTTCTTTGTTGACCTCAAGGAGCTTTGCGCGCCTGCCCTCCCGCTTTTTCGCTTCCTCGTCAAATTCCGCCTCGGGGAGCTTAACGCCCGCCCTCTCCGCAAGCTGCTTCATGGCCTCGGGGAACGAATAATTTTCGTATTCCATAAGGAAAGTAAAGACATTTCCTCCCGCCCCGCAGCCGAAGCAATGATAAATCTGCTTACTCCCGGACACCGAAAAAGAAGGCGTCTTTTCATTATGAAAAGGGCACAGCCCCAGATAACTGCTTCCCCGCCTTTGCAGCTTTACGTATCCTGAAATGACATCCACAATGTCATTCTTTGTCCTCACTTCTTCCACCAGTTCCTCAGGATAAAACATCTTGCCTATTCCTTTCCACACCAGTATCTGGGAATATAAATGTCCTCGTATCTGGCCACGGCAAAGCGGTCCGTCATGGCGCCGATGTAATCGCACACCACCCGCTCCCTTGCTTCTCCCCGCTCCACCAGACGTATAAAATCCTCCGGCAAAAGCTCCAGGTGCCTGCGGTAATAATCATAGAGGGTCTGCACCAGCACCTCCGCTTTCTTTTCCTCGCTTTTTGCCTCCCGGTTCTGGTAAACTCTCTCAAACATAAAACGGCGCAGCTGCGCCATTGCCTTCGCCACCGGCTCCGACATTTGGATATCGTTTTTTTCATAGCTGGTGGTAATCAAATCATGGATAAAATGGTCCAGCCGCTCTCCTGTGGTATAGCCGATTACCTCTCCGATTTCGGCCGGGACATCGGTTTCCTTTAAAATACCCGCCCTGACAGCGTCGTCCATATCGTGATGAATATATGCGATTTTGTCCGAAAAGCGCACGATTTTCCCCTCCAGCGTAAAGGGATTCCCTTTTGTCTGGTGGTTTTTGATGCCGTCCCGCACTTCTATGGTAAGATTAAGCCCTGCGCCTCTCTTTTCAAGCAAATCCACAGTCCTGACGCTCTGCTCGCTGTGGCAGAAGCCGTAGGGGCATACTTCATCCAGGGCTCTCTCCCCCGCATGGCCGAACGGCGTGTGGCCAAGGTCGTGCCCAAGGGCAATGGCCTCCACCAAATCCTCATTCATCCGAAGAGCCTTGGCTATGGTTCTTGCATTCTGGGAGACCTCCAGCGTATGGGTGAGCCTCGTTCTGTAATGGTCCCCCTCCGGCGACATAAATACCTGTGTTTTATCTTTCAGCCGCCTGAAAGATTTGGAATGCAGAATTCTGTCCCTGTCCCTCTGATAAACCGGACGGATATCGCATTGCTCCTCCTCCTTAAGCCTTCCTTTGGAATTTCTGCTGAAAGAAGCGTAGGGACTTAAGTATTCAAGTTCGAACTGTTCCAGATTTTCTCGTATGTTCATTCATGACTCCCGCTTGCGGTGCACAAAACTTCTTATATATATTTTATTCTGCGCAAAGCGGGAAAATCCTTTTCTTTTTTTCATTTTTCTTAAGTTTGCATTCTACCGGCAGATATCGTAAATGAACTCCGCATTTTTTTCCATGGCGTCATAGGCCGTCTTTAGGGGGGACATCTGAAAAACATGCCACATGCCCTTGAATACGTCAATTTTAACCGATACGTTTTCCTTAATCATCTTTCTGTGAAGCATGGTGGAATCCGAAAGCAGTATCTCGTTTTCCCCCACCTGTATATAAGTGGGCGGAAAGTCCGCAAAACTGCCGTAAATCGGGGAAATCATGGGGTCCTTCAAATCCACGGGGTATTTTGCTTCCCCGGCGGCTTCTTCCCCCGCAGAAATGCCCGTATCTGCATCAGCTTCCGCGTCCGCCGGTTCCGTATCCCCGGACTGTGCCCGGACTGTCTTATTCGCCGTCCCTGTAAAGCCTGACGCCTCCTTCTGCTCTTTATCCGCGGGGAGTATCGGGGGCTCCTTTTGTACTGCGCCTGCAGAGGATACCTGTGATTCCTTTTGTGCTGCGCCTGCAAGGGATACCGATAGCTTCTTTTGCACCGCGCCTGCAAAGGGCACCTGTGGCTCTTTCTGCTCTGCGTCTGCAGAGGGTATCTGAGGTGTCTCCTGCTCTGTGCCTGCCATGTCTGACGCCTCCAAAATCCGCGCCGCTCCGGCCTCCTCCTGCCCCTTCACATAGTTTGTTATCATCCGCTCGAGATATGCCGCATCCAGCACCGGGTCCAGCTCCGCCTTTGTCCGGTGGGTAATTCCCTGAGAGGTGAGGTCTGTCCATGGCGACATCAGCACCAGCCCTCTTGGCAGAATCCGCTTCTGCTCTTTCAGTTTCAGCACCAGAGAAAGGGCCATGTTTCCTCCCGCGGAATCGCCGGCCACCACCACGTCCCTTGCCCCGTACCCCAAAAGCATCAGATAATTCCACGCTTTCATAGCGTCCTCCATAGCCGCCGGATAAGGATGCTCGGGCGCTAACCGGTAATCAAAGCAAAGCACGTCCATGGAAGTGCTAAGAGCCAGCTTTGTGGTCAGCGTTCTGGCATAAAGTCTGCTCCCTGTGGAATAACCGCCTCCGTGGCAGTACAAAATCACATATTTTTTCATGTGGGCCCGGTTAACGCTCACCCATTCTCCTGTCAAGTCCTCTATTTCCACGGTTCGAATCAGGACATCCTTCACATTTCCCAGCAATACGCCCACATGGTCCTGAGACTGACGGTGTTTTTCGATATCCGGCTTGTCTATCATGCCGTGAACCTTCCGAATCAGGCTCATCATATTCTGATTGAGCGTTTCAGGGGAAGGTTTTCTTGTGATTGATTTTATCGCATTCATATAATTCCTCCATTAATTACATTCATTCTAACATATTTATTGTGTTTTGTGGTATAATGAATTGCGCTGATGCGCAGGCAGTATTTTTCATATTCTGGACAGGCGGGAATCTTTATTGAGAAAAAAACATAAAATTAAATCGCAATTTAATAACAAACCTCAAAACCACAAGGTCTGGTACAAGCTGGATTTGTCGGCCATTGTGTACCCGACGCTGCAGCGCAGGGACTTTTCCTCCGTTTACCGCCTGTCAGTGGTTTTAAAGGAACCTGTGAATCCGGTTCTCCTTCAGCTGGCGGTGGATACTGCCCTTGTGCGGTTTCCCACCTACAAAACCGCTATCCATAAGGGACTGTTCTGGCGGTATCTGGAGGCCAATAGCCGGCCCGGGCCTTTTGTGGAGAAGGATATCCGCAACTTCTGTATGCCCATGCCCTTTAAAGCCGGAAACCGGTATTTGCTTCGGATTTACTATCACGACTGCCGCATCTCTTTAGAAGCCCACCACTGTCTGGGAGACGGCACCGGAGGCATGTATGTGCTGCAGACGATTACTGCCGTCTACCTGAGGCTCCTTGGCCACACCATATCAAACGGATATTTTGTCAAGGACGTCAATGAAGCTCCCGACCCCGAGGAGCTGGAGGACGCTTACATGCGCTACGCCAATGCCAAGGTCTGTCCGGCGCGCCCCGGCGAAAAGACCTACCGGGTCAGAGGCACCAGAGAACCTTTCTATACCTTTAATGTAATTGACGGCATCATGTCCGTAAAACAGGTGATGGAAGTCGCCAAAAAATATCATGCAACCATTACTGAATACTTAAACGCAGTTTTGTTGTACGCGCTTTTGCAGAAGCAGGCGTCGGAATGGCACTTGAAAACGCCTCCCGTGAAAATTGCCATGCCTGTGAATCTCCGGCGCTTTTTCCCCTCAAAGACGCTGCGGAACTTCATAACCATGGTATATCCCGCCATCGACCCCAGACTTGGGGAATACACCTTCGATGAGATTGTGGTGCAAGTGCATAATTACATGCGTTATTATATCAACGAAAAGTTTTTGAGGGGCGATATTACCACCAATGCAAGCACCCAGCGCAATCCCTTTATCCGCATTGTCCCGCTCTTTATCAAGGACTTTGTGGTAAGGCAGTTCTACACCCGGGTGCAGGACAAAAACTCCTCCGCCGGGCTCACAAACATGGGGGCGTTAAAGGTGCCGGAGGATATGAAGCCTTATATCGAAAGGTTTGATATTTATATGGGGCAGCCCTTTTCCTCCCGGACCAACTGTGCCATCATAAGCTTTGAAGATACCCTCACCGTCAACTTTGCCAGCGGCATCATGGAAACCGACGTGGAAAGATACTTTTTCAGAAAGCTGGTAAAAGACGGCATCCATGTAACTATTGAGAGCAACCGGGAAACGCTGGGAGAGGCTTCCCTCCCGGGCGCTCAGTAGCCCCCTCGCGGCATTCGTGAAATGTATCAAACGAAGTTTGTATTGCTTCGCATCCGCCCGACTCATTACTTGCGGGAATAAAAGACGCAGAAAGGAACCAGTTATGTCATATTGTGTAAACTGCGGTGTGGAACTCGAGTCATCCCTGACGGAATGTCCCCTTTGCAACACACCTGTTATTAATCCCAAAGAACTCTATAACTTAAAGCAGACCTCTCCCTATCCCCAGAAAAAAGGACAGGTGGACGTGGTTAAAAGGACAGATTTGACCATTCTTCTGTGCATTGTTCTGATTGCCACCTCCTTAAGCTGCCTGGCGCTAAATCTTTTTGTGTTTTACCAGAGCTTATGGTCCCTGTTCATCATCGGCGCCTGTCTGATTATTTTTGTGTTCGCAATCCCGGCGGTGGTCTACACACGGCTTCCCATCTATATTTCCCTTTTGTTTGACGGCGTAGCCGTGGGTGTTTATCTGTATATGATTACCTTTAACACAAAAGAGGACGAATGGTTTCTGCATCTGGCTCTGCCTATTGTAGCCCTCGTCACCATTCTGGTGGAAATCTTTGCCCTCCTTCTGCGCTCTTTTCCCGTTTCTTCGCTTACCACAGCTCTTTACTTCTTTTTGGAAACCGGCGTTTTGTGCGTGGGAATCGAACTGCTCATCCGCCACTATTTGGGCTCCCCCTTACGCCTTGTCTGGTCCGCCGTGGTTCTCACGGTGTGCTGTGTGATTGTTGTGGTGCTTCTCACCACCCTCTCAAGAAGGAGACTTCGGGACGCGGTACGCAGAAGGCTGCACTTTTAAAAGGTTAATATTTATCGGGATAGTCCGTCCCTGTCTCGCTCTGCATTCTGTAAATATACTTTTCCGGCTCTTTCCTCATGCGAAGCAGCGTATCAAAGGCAAGAAGCAGCATCCGGTCCCCGTTCTGCCTCGTCCCGCTGTTATCCACATCCAGCCTTGCCTTGAAATGGTCCATCTGCCACACCATTATGTCCACCACAGTGTACCCCTCTATCTTTGCTTTGCATGCAAAATTTCCATGGGCGATGTAATATGTAAACTCCTCATAAATCTCCGCATCACCTTCAAGCCTCTGCCGGAACTCCTCCGCAAAGTCCCTGCTTTCTCCGGCATATCTGCATAATTCCCCTATAAAATCAATCACAGCTTTTTCTTCCATAGTCCCTCCCTTTTCCGTCTGCCTTCACACATTTGTTACTGCAATGTATAAGAAAGTATACCACATGAAAAAATATACGGGTAGCTGTCCTTTACAGAAATTTATTTTTAGAAATTTATTTCTTCCTATCTTTTTTTAGACAAATCCCCTTCCCATCTGTTATAATGATAAAATTGGAAGAAATATACGGAAGGAGAAGTACTTATGAGTGAGAAGATACTGGTTGTGGACGACGAGAAAGAAATCACCGATTTAATCACCCTTTATCTGCAAAACGAAAATTATACTGTCTATCCCTTTTATGATTCCGAAAAGGCCTGGGAAAAGGCAGAAAACGAAGAACTTGATTTGGCGATTTTAGATGTGATGATGCCGAAAATGGACGGATTTGCCCTTTGCCAGAAAATCCGCGAACAGCACAATTATCCGATTATCATGCTGACTGCCCGTGAAGCGGAGGTTGACAAAATCACCGGGCTTACCCTGGGCGCCGACGATTATATCACAAAGCCTTTCCGCCCTCTTGAGCTGATTGCAAGGGTAAAGGCGCAGCTTCGGCGATACAAAAAATATAATCAGGTAACGCCCCTTGAGGATTCCCAGATTATCACCCACGGCGGACTGATGCTTAACAGCCTCACCCATGAATGTACGCTGGACGAAAAGCCTCTTTCCCTGACCCCTACAGAATTTACCATTCTTTACGTCCTCTGCCAGAAAAAAGGCAAGGTCATCAGCGCCGAGGAGCTGTTCCACTCTGTCTGGGGCGAGGAATATTTCAGCAAAAGCAACAATACGATTACCGTGCATATCAGGCATCTGCGTGAAAAAATGAACGACTCCTTTGAAGACCCCAAGTATATTAAAACAGTCTGGGGGTGTGGATACAAAATTGAAGCCTGAAATTTTAATTATACTGCTGATTGCCTTACTGTTCGCCCTGCTGATTGCTCTCTTTCTGGTTTCGCATTTTTACGCCCGGTGGCGGGTGAAAAAATCCATCTCCGCTACGGCCCGTATGCTGCATACCTACATGCATCACGACCTTGATTCCAACGACGTGTTCCCGCCCGCTTATGCGGAAGTGGCCACGCAGATTGTGCAAATCAAATCCTCTGTGCAACGCCATGAGCAGGCCACAAAGGACGAGGTTGACCGCAAAAACGATTTGATTACCTACCTTGCCCACGATTTGAAAACCCCGCTCACTTCGGTAATCGGCTATCTCGACCTGTTAGAGGAAGCCTCCGACATGCCCGCGGAGCTGCGGACAAAATATATCCATATCACACTGGAAAAGGCTCTCCGCCTGGAAAAGCTGATAAACGAATTTTTTGAGATTACCAGATATAACCTGCAGCAGATTGCCCTGGAAAAGGAAACCATCGACCTATCCTTTATGCTGATGCAGCTTACGGACGAATTTTATCCTCTCCTGTCAAACCACGGCAATACGGTGGAGCTCCAGGCCGAGGATGATTTGACGGTTTACGGGGATTCCATGAAGCTGGCAAGAGTGTTCAACAATATTTTAAAAAACGCCATCTCCTACAGCTATCCCAACACGCCCATCAAGGTCTATGCAGGCAAAAGGGAGAAGGATATTTTTATCTGCTTCATCAATCAGGGAAAGACCATTCCCGCCGAAAAGCTGAATTCTATTTTTGAAAAGTTCTTCCGGCTTGACGAGGCCAGAAGCACAAATACAGGCGGAGCCGGTCTGGGACTTGCCATCGCAAAGGAGATTGTCACCCTCCACGGCGGAGCCATCAACGCCACAAGCGAGGACGAGCGAACCACCTTTTCCGTGTCCCTTCCGCAGTATTAACCGGTTTGCGCTTATGAAATGTTGCCTCGTTTTGCGAACCGGCTTCTTGTAGTAAAAGCGGCTGCATCTCTTCTCCGTGCAGCCGCTTTCCTGTTTTATCCAAACACCGGCTATTTTTTCTTCACCGGAATCCAGATTTCCGTATAATAATTTTCATCCGCCGTCCCCTTTGGATACTTGTCCGGCGAGTCATACATCTCAACGCAGTAGCCCGCCGCAAACTCATACTCCTTCAAAGCCGGAAGCCATTCGGAAAATATTTTTACGTTGACATCCTGCAGCGCATCGGGCAGCGCGCCCCGGCACGGAAAGACCGCCCATGTAAAAGCCGGAATAGTTTTCACCACAAAGCCCTCGGGAACCTCCACAGAGGGGTGATAGATATCCGCTATCAGGTATTCGAACCTTTCGTTTCCCATCTGCGGGTCAATATTGATTCCAAACATGCCGCAGACCGTTTCTCCTTTTCCCGAAGCATAATGCTCCTGCCAGAATTCCGGAATTTCCCTTTTGGCATTTTCATAGCTAAATTCCTTTGCCGCCGCCAGAACTGTAAAGCTTTCCTTTTTAGTAATTTTGTACTCCATCAGATAACCACCTTTCAAAGATATTGTCAGTTTCAAAGGCGCAAAGCTTTTCACCGCCGCATTCCCTTTCCGTACTGCCGAAGGCGAAATTCCATGGAAACGGGAAAAGGCTCTGGTAAAGCTGTCGGGCGACTCGTAGCCGTATTTTATTGCCAGCTCCATCACTGTGATATCACTGGAAATCAGCTCGCCTCCCGCCAGAGACAGCCTGCGGTTTCTGATATATTCATTCAGGGAATAGCCGCACAGCATACCGAATCCCCTGTGGAAATAAAAGGGCGAAACGTGAACCTGATTTGCGATATCATTCAGGGTGATTTCCTCCTCGATGTGCGCTTCAATATAGTCGATAGCTTCTCCGATTGCCTCCATCCATTCCATGGTTTTCCTCCTTTCCGCAGGGTATCTGTAGCTTTGTGCCTTTCTGAACCAATTATATCCCTCTAAAGCCGCTGCTGCCCGACATTACTTGCTTTCTTTTGTCAACTGGAACCTGAAAATTGATTACCGTGTGCCTCACTCAGCCTCCTGCTCCCACCTTTTGCTTAAATCTTTTGTTTTGCCTCCGTTCTTTTTTATCATCTGCCGCCATCCCAGCTGTCCGGCCATTTTGTATAAAGTGCGGGGCATGGCAACCGACACGTAAATATTTTTCCGGGCTTCCTTCTCCATAACCGTCCCGGCACGGCATCTTTCCGCCAAAGCTGTAAGGGCTTTATCAATCTGCGCTTTAGGCCCGCGCCCCGGCGCCATGTCAGGCAGCATGGCAAGCGCGCCTCCCCCTCCTACGCCAATACCGCCGCCCCAGCTGTGCCCTGCTTTTTTGCACCAGTTCTCTAAAACCGCAAGCGCCGTTTCTGCCTGAATCCCCTCATAAAACCCGCAATTCACAATACCATAAATGACTTTCTTCCTATTAGAAACAGGAGTCTTTTCAAGCTGCACAAGGCATGACAGGAGCTGTGACGGAATCCCGTCCACATAAAGCGGATATGCAAATACCCAGATATCTGCACCGTCCAATTCCTTCATTGCTTCTCCTGATACAGACGCGGTATGCAGTCCGGTTTCCGCAATCTCTGTCTGAGAAAAAACGGTTCTTCCCGTCTCCGCCTCCGTATCTGTCTCCGCCGCTTCCCCTGCCGCTTCCCCGTTCTTTTTGCCCGGATATCCGGCCTCTGTAACCTTTTTCCTGAAATCCTCCAGGAGAATACCGCTGGCGCTTCCGTTTACTTTAGGGCTTCCGTTTATAAGAACAATCCTCATAATATGATTCCCTCCAATTCTTCCGGCGAATGATAAAAGCAGACATCCTTCACCTTGCCGTCATAATTGTCCGCGTTTGCCTGCGCAATATTCCGCGCCGTCCTTTTCTCGTCTTCCGTAATAGCTTCTCCGTAGAAATGAGCGGACAGCAGAATCACGTTTTTATATCTTCGCTTATGGTGCATCTCGCCCCTTCGAATCACAAAATCCGGGTGTATATAAGAAATCGCCCTGTCCTGCACGTTTTTCACAAAAGGGCTCACGCTGCCATAGCAGCATCTGCTTACCAGAATCAGTTCCGTACAGCTGCCCATTGCAATACCGGTATTTTCGTAACCATCACATATCATGCATTTTCCCGGCGTTTTCACCCAACAGCCGAAGCACCCGACGCACGGGCGAATGTTCCCCTTCGGGCTTATCAGCTGATATTTGCCCTCCACCTTTATGTGGAAGTCCTCGATATCCGTTATAATCAGTTTCATCGCTGCTCCTTCTCCATCAGAATTACCCTGTTTATGCTGTGCTTTTCTGCCGGCTTGCATATTTCCCGAATTACAACGGGCCTTATTCCCGCTTCCTCCACGCCAGCTTCTCCTTCCCGTCCAAATCCTTCCATATAAACACCCCGTTTTCAAAAATCATATACCCGTTCCAGCTTTCCTCCTTCGGTATGGACACGGAACCGGGATTCAAATAAATATAATTATCCCTTTCCTCACATGCCGGCACATGGGTATGTCCATGAAGCAGAATATCCCCCCGATGCAGCGGCGGAAGCTTCTTCTTATTAAAAATATGGCCGTGGGTGGCATATATCACATTTTCCCCGTCGGCAATGATACAATAATCCGCCAGAACCGGAAATTCCAGCACCATCTGGTCCACCTCCGTATCGCAGTTTCCCCGTACACAGAGAATATCCCTTCTGCGCTCATTCAGCATTCCGGCCACATTTTTCGTATTGTACCCTTTCGGCAAATCATTTCTGGGACCATGATAGAGAATGTCCCCCAGCAAAAGCAGACGCCCGGCCTTTTCTTTCTCATAAGCCTCTAAAAGTTTCCTGCAATAGTATTCCGAGCCGTGAATATCGGCCGCTGTCATCCATTTCATTTTTCCCCTCCTGTTTTCATAATCTTAACACTTCTTGCGCCTGTTTGGAAAGTATAAAAATCCGGAAAGCAAAAACAGAAAGTATTATGCCCTCAAAGCGTCATACTTCCTGTTTTCTGTTCCGTTATCCATTCTCTTATATCGTCAGCTCATATTTCACGACATCCATTGCCACCGCTCCGTCCGCATAGAATGAAATGCCGCTGACCTCCGGATTTGTGTAGAGGGTTGCGGAAAGCACATGCTCCCCGTCGTTTACAAAGACCTCGGCGCTGAAAGTGTCCAGAATAATCCGTATCTTTATTCTTCCCTTATCACTTCTCACCAGACATCTACGCTGGTGGATAATTGCCCGTCTGGAGCCGGAATGCTTTCTGTCCACCTTCAAAACGGATTCGCAGGGTCTGTAGCTGACGGAGGTCTGATAAGTATCGTCCTGGGCAAAACGCACTGCAAACTTTCGATAAACATTCTCCATATCTCCCGGCCGTACGGAAAGCTCCATGTCAATTTTCCGCCCTCTGACGCCCTCCAGCCTGATAACATCGGTAAATGTGATATTTTCGTACCTCACCTCTTCTCCCCGAAGCGCCTCCAGCTCCCGCACCGGCCTCTGGAACAGGCGTCCGTCCTTTACGGAGAGCTCCCTTGGAAGACTCATCTGTCCAAACCAGGGCTGCTGCGGCGTATGGAGGTTACAGGTATCCCAGTTCTGCATCCAGCCAATCATAATCCGGCGCCCGTCGGGAGCAGACACCGTCTGCGGCGCATAAAAATCAATTCCGTAGTCAACGGCCTGATTATGCTCCTCCGTAAAGGTATCTGTTTCCTCATCATAGCTTCCAATCAGGCAGAGGGTTCCGTTTCCATTGTGATATTCAAATCCCTGCGGCATCATATCCTGAGGGCTTACGAGCAGAACCTGCTTTCCGTCCAGCTCAAAAAAGTCAGGGCATTCCCACATTCGTCCAAAGCGCCCCCGGTTGGCGGCAAGCACTTTTTCATATTTCCAGCAAAAGCCGTCGGGACTGGAAAACAGCAGCACCTGTCCGTCATGGGCGTCGTCGCAGTTTCCCGCCACGCACCGGTAGGTCTGGTCTTTCTTTTTCCACATTTTAGGGTCCCGGAAATCAAATTTGCTTCCGTTTTCCGGCAAATCACGATAATCCAGCACGGGATTTCCCGCATACTTTTCATAGTCCGTCCCGTCTCCCAAAGCAAGACACTGGCTTTGCACCTCACGCGTGCTCCCGTCAGGCAGCGTTTCCTTTGATACGCCGGTGTACATCAGCAGATGTTCCCCGTCGGGCAGAACCAGCGCGCTTCCCGAAAAACAGCCGTCCCTGTCGTAATCCATATCCGGCGCCAGCGCCGCCGGAAGATTCCGCCAGTGTATCAGGTCGGGGCTCACCGCATGCCCCCAGTGCATTGGCCCCCAATAGGAGCTGAAGGGATGGTACTGATAAAACAGATGATACTCTCCCTTGTAGAAAGAAAATCCGTTGGGGTCGTTCATCCAGCCAATCCGGGCTGACAGGTGGAAAGCGGGGCGGGGCATCGCCCCATGCCTTCTCTCCATTTCCTCCTCGTATTTTCGCGCATCACGCAAACTCTGACTCGTCATTCTGCTCTAATCCTCCCTGTACAAATGTTGTTTTACGGAATTCCGCCATTGTCTTCCCCTGCTTTGCCCCTGTATCATTCCTCGTTTTCTATGCCTGCATACCGGTTATAAGCCGACTGATATACTGCAAGAAGTTTATCCATCCCGCATTTCTTCCGCAGATGCTCGATATAGCTTTCCCACTCCTCGTCCGTAGGCCCGCCTTCCTTAATCCACAGCCCCTCCTGCTCCGCAACTGCGCTTTCAAAGCTTACTTTATACCAGTCAATGTCGTCCAGCTCCCTGCTGGTAAACACACAGTCCACGGGATAAACGGATTTGCTGTCCACATATGGCATCCAGTAATCATATAAGTCCGTCAGACGCTCGATGGCGCGGTCCTCCATCTTGAAGGTGGTCTGATAATAATCGCTGAGTATCAGCTTGGGGCCCGCCACCTCCTGCTCGCCCTTCAATTCCCCGGAGCCTTTCCCGTATTTCTCCCGGCTTTCCTCATCGGAAATGCTCAGCCATACGCCGTCCTCGTCCTGCTCCGTGAAATAAACACCGATTGCGCCGTATTGAAGCTGCATGACAATCTCCGGGTCGTACCACATATCATAGAATTTCAGGAGATTGGCCGGGCTTTTACATGCCTTTGTGATATTAAGGCTTCCGCTGTTGATTCCTCCGCCGGTACGGATTGTCACGTTATGGGTTCCCTCCGGTCCGTCAAGAACCGGCAGAAACACATAATCATCGGCGTAATCCCCCATCAGCTCCTCGATATACCACCAGGTGGAAACTCCCACATACCCCTGGGAGCATTTGGAAATCAGCTGGGTGTCCGACTGGCTGAACATTTCCACATCCATCAGCCCTTCCGCATACCAGTCATGGAAATAAGTAACCGCATCTCTGTAAGCGTCCGACACGCATACAAACTCAACCGTGCCGTCGTCCTTAAGAACCAAATCCTTGCACACATCGTTAGGCCAGTTGGTAAAACCGAAACCGGCATAAAAAATATTCTGTCCCCAGCACCACTCGTCAAATCCCGTGCTCATGGGAATCGTGCTCCCCGGCGCGTTTCCGTAGTATTTTGCGCTCATATCGTTATCCTTAAATGCCTTCAGCGCCGCATGGAGCTCGTCAAGGGTTGTGGGCACCTCAAGCCCCAAATCGTCCAGCCATGCCTTGTTAATCATGGAAAACTGAGGAATGGAATAAATGCTGTAATCCTCGGCTGCGCCGATTCCTGCGGTCCCCATCCGCTCTCCCGCCGGCAGGCCGTAGATATAACCGTCGTCCATGGTGATTGCGCTGCGGATGTCGGGATTTTCCTCCAGAATTCTGCTTAAGTTGGGCATGTATTCTTCTGTCAGATAAGGCGTCAAATCAATAAAGGTGCCGTCGTCCCCGTACCGGGAAATATCGTAATTGCTGAATCCCACTCCCATAAACGCATCAGGAAGCTCCTCTCCGGCAATACGGATATTCACCTGTTCTCCCAGGGATTCGCTCATGGTAGTCCATTCAATGTCGATTCCCGCATCCTCCTTGAGCTGGTTTAATACCACATTGTCGGTATAGCCGGGGCTTAAAGCGCTCTGCGCTCCCATAATGGCAAACTCTGTCTGCGACCTGTCCGTATTGGCAACGCCTTTTTCATGATTTCCGAATTCCTTTCCTCCGCATGCCGTTACTGACAGCATCAGAGAGAATGCAAAGCTGAAGATGATAAACCTTTTCTTTTTCATAATGCCATTTCCTTTCTAAGTCAGCCTTTTACTGCGCCGGCCATAAAGCCTTTTTCAAAGTACTTCTGTACAAACGGGTAAACAATCAGCATGGGAACTGCCGCAACAATAATGGATGAAAACTTAATCATTTCCGTCATCTTATTTAATTCCGCAAATCCGCCGGATATGGTGCTGGCCTGGCTGGCGCTTGCCGAGCTCTTAATCAGGATATTCCGAAGCACCAGCGGCAGGGGCGCTTTATCGGGAGAGGGAAGGTAAATCATGGAAGTGAACCAGTCGTTCCAGTAGGCCACCATGCTGAACACCACCATAACCGCCATGATGGAGCGGGAAAGGGGGACAACAATCCGAATAAATGTGGTCCACTTGGAAGCGCCGTCGATTTCCGCAGCCTCTATCATTTCCTTTGGAATACTGTTTTCAAAGAAATTTCTCACAATAATCATATTTCCCACGGCAACGCCTCCCGGAAGGAACAGCGCCCACATGTTGTTAATCAGCCCCGTTTCTTTCACCACCAGATAGGTGGGAACCATGCCGCCGCCGAAATACATGGTGATGATGAAGAAAATGCTGAAAAATTTCCTGCCCGGCAGGTCCCTGACGCTTAAGGGATAGGCCGAAAGGTAGAGCACCACAACCGAAAACACCGTGCCGATTATCGTATACTTAAAGCTGTTGAAAATCCCCGTCACCACACTGTTGTCGGAAAACACCGCCTTGTACCCGTCAAGGGTAAACTGGCTGGGCAGAAGGAAGGTCTTTCCCGCATACACGTCGTAGGGATTGGATATGGACGCAATCAGTATATAATACAGGGGATAAGCCACTATGAAAAGAATAATGGCACAGACTGCCGCCAGAATAAAGTCGCTGGTTCTCTCGGAAAGCCCTGTCAGCTTTCCCGTTTTTGTATTTGCTCTCATAACGCCCTCCTATATAAAGCTCGTATCATCGGATATCTTACTTGCCATCTTGTTAACCACAATCAGCAGTATAATGTTAATTACCGTGTTAAACAGCCCCACCGCCGTTGAGTAGCTGTACTTGGCGCTCTCGATACCCTTTTGATAAACGTAAACCGAAATGACGTCGCTTACCGATTTATTTAAATCCGTCTGTAAAAGCCATACCTTTTCAAAGCCCACATTCATCAGGCTTCCGGCGCTCATAATCAGGTTCAGCACCATAATGGAGCGCAGCCCGGGTATGTCAATATGGAGAATTCTCTGAAACAGGGACGCCCCGTCCACCTTTGCCGCCTCGTAAAGGGCGGTGTCGATTCCCGACAGGGTTGCCATGTAGACAATGATTCCCCAGCCTGCGTCCTGCCAGATTCCCGAAGCAATATAGATTGTCCTGAAAGCCGATGATTCCGTGAGGAAATCTATGGAGGTTCCCGCAATCAGGTTAATCAGCCCGCCGGAAGGACTTAAGAAGATTCTAATCATACCGCAGATAACCATGGTGGAGATAAAGTGCGGCGCGTAGAGAACCGTCTGGGTCAGCCTCTTAAAACGCTGGAACCTGAGCTGATTCAGCATCAACGCTAAAATAATGGGAATCGGGAAGCTCCACAAAAGGCTGAATAAACTGAGAAGTACTGTGTTTTTAATCATCCTGCCAAAGGTCGGCGCGCTGAAAAAACGCCAGAACCATTCAAGGCCCACCCATTCGCTCCCGGTAAACCCCTTGCTTGCCTTGTAATCCCTGAAAGCAATCTGGATGCCGTACATGGGTATGTACTTGTAAATAATTGTCAGAACCACCGGAATCAGCAGCATGGCGTACAACTGCCAGTTGTCCATGATTCGCCTTTTCAGCGGTCTTTTTACTGTCATCGCCGGATTTATCGCGGCTGACTTGCTCTTGCTCATATTGTGCTCCTTTCTTATTTTGAGTTCCGCATCCGCTCTTCAGCGCACCCTGGTCTGGAACAATTCCCAGTCGCTTCTGCGCCTGCTCATCGTTCCGTGCGCTTTTGCGCTGATGCTGTTTTGAGTTCCGCATCCGTTCATGAAACGTTATTTATATCTTGTTTACTAAAATATCATTTTATTTTTATAAAATCAATATTATTTTAGATATTTTTCTCGTTTTATATGCTTTTCGTGGTTTTTCACAAATATTATGCTTTTGTTTTGGTGAAAAATACATATTTGTTTCACATAACGTTTCATGAAATAGTTGCATTATTCTCTTTACAAATAAATTTCTTTCCCTTATAATTAATAATCTGAAGCACAAGTAAATTTTAGTGAAATTAATGCCCCGCGGCCATTGCCAGATGCCTGAATATAGTCGTCGGCCCGGCGCCTGCGGGATTATGCGGAGGTAACCATGAAAAAAGAAAATTCCGCCCCCACCATGAAAGACGTTGCCCGGGAAGCCGGCGTTGCCCTCGGAACGGTCTCCAAAGTCGTAAACGGCCTCCCTGTGGGCGATTCCTATAAAATCCGGGTGGAGGAGGCCATCAGGAAATTGAACTATCAGATAAACAGCTACGCCCAGGGGCTTAAGGCCAGCAAAACTCATACCGTGGCGCTCCTTATCCCCAATACCTTGGAGCCCTTTTACGCCTCCCTTACTTATCATATCAACCTTGCTCTTTTGAAAAGAAAATACCGCATGCTTTTGTGCTCCACCGACTACGATTCCAATCTGGAACAGGAATATGTGGCGATGGCGCAGCAAAACAAGGTGGATGGAATCATCGGGCTCACTTACAACCCTGATTTAGTCATCGAGGAAACCACGCCCTTTATCGCCATTGACCGCTCCATGGGGCCTAAAATCCCCTGCGTCACCAGCGACAATTTTGCCGGCGGGCAGCTTGCCGCAGAAAAACTGGCAGATTTGGGGTGCCGGAAAGTCGCTTTTTTAAGATGGGGCTCCTCCCTGACCAATGAACCTAACAAAAGAAAAGCCGGATTTGAAAACGGCTGTCTGGCCAGAGGGCTTTCTTATGAAATGAAAATTATAAATGACGGAGAACCTTATAAAGAATTTGAAGATTTTCTTGCCGGGCACATTATAAACGGGAAACTGGCGTTTGACGGAATTTTCTGTGTAACGGACACCCTCGCCCATGATATTTTGAGAACTCTGAAAAAGCTCGGGCAGGCGGTTCCCGGAGACGTTCAGGTGATTGGCTTTGACGGCACAAGACATTTCGGAAATAAGGCTTACACCTGTTCCACCATCGTGCAGCCGGTATCGGAAATCGCCGAAATGTGCGTTGAACTCCTTACACAGGAAAACATGCTCTCCAAACCTCCGCTGGTCTGCCTTCCTGTCTCCTACGCCTATGGCGGGACAACCTCGGAAATGCCGGAGGCTTAAATATGCCATCTGAGGTATCCTACTGAAAGTAAGGGGCTGCCCCCTTACTCCTCATTCTCCGGCTCTGCTTCATAGGATACCGCGTAATTTCCCGCCGTCAAAAGGCAAATCCCGTCCCGCACATCCGCAAATAACGGATTTTCCTTATCCTCAAAAAGCTTCTCTTTTGTATCCTCTTTCACGGAAGGGAGCGTCAGCCTGGCCTCGCAGCCAAAAGGAACGGTTACCTTTATCGTTATGCGGCTTATGCCTCCTTCCGTCTCCTCCATCTGCCAGCCGATTTCATAAAGCCCTGCCGGAGAGTCATAGGAGGCTTCCATTTTTCCAAGCCTTCTGTTTAAAACCGGTTTTAATTCCGCACAGCGGCATCCCGGGATATCCTTCTTAAAATCAAGTCCCGCCCCATGACGGAACATCCATTCCACCACGGAGCCATAAGAATAATGATTCATGCTGTTCATGCTGATTCCCGAGATAGAGCCGTCGTCCCGAAGGCTGTTCCAGCGCTCCCAGACCGTGGTTGCCCCCAGCTTCACTTCATGGAGCCAGCCGGGATAATCCTCATTTAAAAGCAGTTCATAGGCCAGAGCGTCCATTCCGTTGTCGGATAAAATATTACACATCAGAGGCGTGCCCACAAATCCCGTTTTCAGCTTTCCGTTACTGTCCTTAAAGAGCTTTAAAAGCTGCTTTTTCGTCAGTTCTTCATTATCTGACAGACGATATTTTAAGGTAAGGAGAAGCGCCGTCTGGGTCCTGATACAGCACCGCCCCGTCACGCTGTAATATTCTCTCTTCACAATCTCAAACTGCTCTTTGGAGAGCGCCCGGTATTCCTCTTCTTCCCTTTTCATGCCCAGTACTGCCGCCGCATCCGCCACAAGCCCGACGCTGACTGCATAATACAGATTGGCAATGAATTCCTCGTCCGTTGCGCCGAATACCTGCTCCTCGCCGCCGGCCGGATTGTCAAGGGCCAGCCAGTCGCCAAAATGGAACACATACCGCCACCCGTGATTATCCCCGTCAACCTTTCGGATGTAATCCACCCAGCTTTTCATACTCTCAAACTGATTTTTCAGAATGCTCTTATCTCCATAGAATAAATAAAGATTCCACGGAATAATGCAGGCGGCGTCTCCCCAGACCGTGGCCGTTTCCTCCAGGCCGCAGGAAGGAACCACATTAGGAACAAGACCGCCGAGAACACTCTGTTCTTTCGCCATGTCATACAGATATTTTGCATAAAAGGCATAGGTGTCCTTTAAATAGGTTGCCGTAGGCGAAAATACCTGAGCGTCGCCTGTCCAGCCCATTCTCTCATCCCTCTGGGGACAGTCCGTAGGCACGTCGATAAAGTTGCTCTTAAGCCCCCATCGCACGTTTTCTATGAAACGGTTTACCAGCTCGTGACCTGTCGCCAGCTCTCCCGTCCTCTCAATATCGCTGTAAAGAGACAGTCCCTTCAAATCGTCCTTTTTCAAATCGGAAATCCCGCTTACCTTCACATAGCGGTAGCCGTAGTAAGTAAAGTGCGGAACCAGAACCTGCTCCGTTCCGTCGGAAATATAAATATATTCCGATTTCGCGCTTCTCAAATTTTCATTATAAAAATTGCCGTTCTGCAGAATCTCACCGGTCTGAATATGAATCTTTGTTCCCGCGCTCTCCTTCACCTTAAGGGAAAACAGACCCGCAAATTCCTGCCCCAAGTCAAATACCTGCTCTCCTGCCGGAGTCTGAATCAGCTCCGCCGGACTGAACGTTTCATGAATGGTGACCGGAAGGCTCATCCTCTCCGTAAGCTTCCCGGCCGGGGCCTCACAGAAACGCGCCCCTTCTTCCGGCAGCTCCGGCAGCGTATCATCCCTGTGCTCCCCGTCATAGAGATTGGAAAACGTAATCTTGCTTCTTCGCACCCTCCAGCTCTCGTCCGTCCCGATTACCTCATGGCTGCCATCCTCATAATCCAGATGCGCCTCGGCAATCAGCTTCCATTCATTGCCGAAAAAGCCTGTTTCTTCCTTCTGGAAAAAGCCGAACCGCCCCTTGTACCACCCGTTCCCCAAAAGTACGGACAGCTTTCCTTCCTTCTGCATCTGCTCCGTCACGTCAAAGGTCTGATACTGCACCCACTCCTTATAATCATTGCTGTAAGGGGTAAGATACTCCTCACCGATTCTCTCCCCGTTATAAAAAGCCTCGTACAGGCCCAGCCCGCAGATATAAAGCCTTGCCCTTGCCACCTTTTTCCCGGCGGCAGGAATGATTTTCTTTTCAAAATACGGGTGACGCTGCTCTTTGCTGTCGCAGCCAATCCATTTTCCCGTCCATGCCTCATCCCTTTTGGCCGTCTCAAACCATGCCGTCTCGCTGACCGCGTTCTCGCCCTTATCGCTTAGCACCTCCACCGTCCAGTAATACCGCTTCCTCGGCGATAACAGGAGCTTAACCGGATATGCCAGAGAGTCCGCCTTCTCATCGCAGCCGGAGTCAAAAACAACCTCCTTCATTCCCGCATCCATTGCCACACGAAGACGGGCCCATTTCTGCCTTTTCCCCTCCGCTTCTTTCACCTTCCACGAAAATACCGTTTCCGGCATACGGAATCCAACCGGGTTGGTCAGATGATTGACTTTTGTATTGTAAATCTGCATATATTTTCCTCCGTTTCCATGACGCCCACAGCGTTATATGGCTGTTAATCTTTCATATATTTTATCACAGTCATACCCGCATTCCTGCGCCGCCCGGTCAATTTCTTTGATGTAATCAATACTTTCCTCAAGATTATCCGCAATTATCTCCGGCGTATTATCCTTTTGCAGCATCCTGCATACGATGTTAATCAGTTTCTTACTTTTACCTTCTGCAAGTCCTATTTCAAGCCCTTCCGCACGGCCTTCCTCAATCGCTTCCTCTCTTGCATACGCCATCTCTTCCCAAAGCTGCATGTATTTCACCCCCGCCTTTTCCGACTTTCTGATTTTTCCGACTCTTTCATGAATCAGCTTTATCCGGCCGCTTTCGGTTTTACCGGCTGTTTCGTCTGTGGACGCTGTTATGTATTCCATAAAATCCAGAAATTCCTGTGAAAATTTCTCCCTGTTCTTCCCCTTTGTGTTGATAAATACACGGATTGCCCCGTCTCCTATTTTCAAATCCGGACATTCCCGGCAGACCCCCTCAAAGGTATATCTGTATAATCCGCGTTCATACAAGTCAAAAGGCGCTATCAATATAAAACAGCTGTCATTCAGCAGATTAAAATCCTTGCTGCCCGGCTCTAGCAGGGATACATCCAGCTGCGCCTGATAATACCGGCTCCTTTTCTTCAGATTTCCGGTATCCCTGTTCTGCATCTCCGTATAGTAAAGCGTCCCCGCCCTATCCAGGCTCACCACATCAAGCCTGATTTGCCGCAGCTGTGGTGATACTCTCAGCTCCTTTTCCGTTTCCGGCCTGTCCAGTAAGTCAATCTCATTCTCAAGCAGAATACTGACTGCCGCCTGATAAGCATCCTTATCCTCCATTGTTTCGCTGAACAGAAATCTGTCTACCAGGTTTAACTGTTCCAGCTTTGTTACCGTTTTTTCCGTCATGCATTTTCCTCCTTTGTGCAGGAAAATACATTTCAACACATTGAATACGGCTTTCACCCTGGCCTTTTTCTCTGTCCTTTTGGATTTTCCTGCTTTATTCTAATGTATCAGGGTATTAAAAGCAGGATTTCAAGAATATGAGAACAGATTATTCCATAAGACGCAGCATTGCTGCCATATAAGCTTTCACTTAAAGAAATCGTTTGCTTTGAAACAAGTATAATATAATTACAAATATTTTTCAACCAAAATTTAAAAAAATTCAGCAACTATTCAGCCAGGTCTGCGCAGTAAATGCGCAGACCGCCAGAAAGTGTATATTTTGCCGGGAATGAACCCGGCAGCAGCTCTTTTTTACAGTCAATAACCCTATTGCGCCAGAATTTCATCTATCTTTTTCAGCTCTTCCTCCGAAAAATCCGTTCCGGTAAGAATCTTCACATTATTTTCAATCTGCTCCGGCCTGCTTGCGCCGATTAAGACGGTGTTCAGGTTATCCCCGCGCAAGTTCCAGCAAAGGGCCATCTCCGCAAGGGTCTGTCCTCTTTCCCCTGCCATCTGATTCAGCCGCTCTACCTTTTCCACCAAAGCAGCCTGAATATCCTTTTCCTTGAGGAAATGATTTCTTGTTGCCCTGCTGCCCTCGGGAATCCCGTGAAGGTAGCGGTCCGTCAGAATCCCCTGCGCCAGGGGCGAGAAGGAAATACTGCCGACTCCCAGCTCCTTCAGCGCATCCTTTAACCCCTCTGTTTCATATTTCCTGTCCATCATATTGTAGCGGAACTGATGAATCAAAAGAGGCGTATGGTTCCGTGAAAGAATTTCGGCCGCTCTCCTCGTCTGCTCTGCATTATAATTGGAAATCCCCACATAAAGCGCCTTTCCCTGACGCACAATATCCGACAGGGCTTCCATGGTCTCCTCTAAAGGCGTGTCCGGGTCCGGTCTGTGGTGATAAAAAATATCCACATAGTCGAGGCGCATCCTCTTAAGGCTCTGGTCGAGACTTGCCATCAGATACTTCCTGCTGCCGCCGTCCCCGTAGGGCCCCTTCCACATATCGTATCCCGCCTTGGTGGCAATCAGCATCTCATCTCTGTAGGGACGCATGTCCGCATCCATGATTCTCCCGAAGTTTTCCTCCGCCGAACCGTAAACCGGCCCGTAATTGTTCGCCAAATCAAAATGGGTGATTCCCAAATCAAAAGCTCTGCGCACCATGGCCTTCTGATTCTCAAAATTGTCAACAGAGCCGAAATTGTGCCAGAATCCCAGCGCAATTCTGGGAATCAGGACGCCGCTTTTGCCGCACCTTACATACTTCATGTTTTCGTATCGTTCTTCCTTTGCTTTGTACATCTGCTCCTCCTTACCATGATAGTTTCGCTCCGGTTCCCTGCCACAATACTTCACCCCGAAGCCCGCCAAGTATCTCTTTTGCTCCTTCCTTCAAAAATCCGTAGTCACTGCCGCAGACAATGATGTCCGCGCCCATTTCTTCCAGCTCCCGCGCTTCCCGCACGTCTCCGGCAATAAACATGGAATACTTTCCCGCCGACCTTGCCGCCCGCACCACTTCCCCGGCCGCATGAGCCATGCACGGATACTCCTTCCGGCTGCTGCCGGGCTTTAACCCATAGGAAAGCCCCAAATCAGCCGGGCCGTACATAAGGACGTCTATCCCTTCCGTGCCGATAATACCGTCCACATTCCGAACGCCCTCCGCCGTCTCAATCTGGGCAATCACCAGCGTGGTCTTTTCCTTATAATATGCGTCCCCGGCAAGCTGAATCATCCGGGTGTTCCAGAAAGAACGGCGGCCTTTGGGCGGAAACTGCAGGCATGACGCTATTTCCTTCGCCTCTTCCCCGTTATTCACCATAGGCGCCATCAGTCCCTGCGGACACAAATCCATCAGCGGCCCCAGCACGGAAAAGTCATGCCCCGGAGCGCGGATGATTGTGCTCACCTGTGCCGCCCTCGCCGCAATGCTTAAGGAAAGCAGCTCCTGATAGCCCATAAGTCCGTGCTGACCGTCAAGCCACACATAATCCCATCCCGGCGCAATGCACTCAATCATCGGCGGGCTCGGGAAATTCACGGAAAATCCGTAAATCTTCTCTCCGGCCTTCAGCTTTTCCCAAAGCCTGTTCCTGTATCCCCCGCTCCCGCTGCCGCATGGTTTTTTCTCCTCCATGCCTGCAAAACCGCCGCATGGTTTTTTCTCCCCCGCCTCCGCGAAACCGCCGCCGGTTATATTTTCTTTCTCATTCATTATACACTCATCCTTTCACCGCGCCAATAGTTACGCTGGCTAAAAATTTGTCCTGGAACATTAAAAAGATAATCACCAGCGGAATAATCACTAACGTACAGCCTGTAAGCACCAGCTCCCAGGGCACGGCGTACAGATTATCCCCCACACTTAAGGTGGGAAGAATTACCATAATCGGCAAAAGCTCCGTCTTGCTGATAAACATTTTGGGCAGCAGAAATTCGTTCCATTTGCTTAGGTACACCAGAATTGCAAGCGCGCCGAATACCGGCTTCGACACAGGCACAATAATTTTCGTAAAAATCTTAAAATGCCCGGCTCCTTCAATCTTGGCGGACTCAATCAGGGAATCCGGTATGGTCTCCATATTCTTTCTGAACATAAACATGGCAAACACATTGGCGATACCCGTGATAATCTGCACGGTGTAGGTGTTCAAAAGCCCCAGCTTGGAATAAATGAGATAAAGGGGCGTCAGGTTCAGCTCCTGGGGCACCATCATGGTGAGCAGGAACATCACAAAAAGCACTTCCTTTCCCCGGAATTTATATTTTGCAAAGGCATAGCCCGCCATGGATGCAAAGACAATGGCAATCACCGTATAGACGCCGCCCACAAACAGGGAATTTAAGTAGGTTCTTAAAATGGTTCCCGAATTATAATTCCACAGCTTGACATAGTTGATTGGGTCAAAGGACTCGGGAAGCCCTACGGAGTTCAGCAAAAGCTCCGAGGAGGACTTAAAGGAGCCCATCACCATGATATAAATTGGAAAAAGGCTGATAAAAGCCATCAGCAGCATAACCCCGTGGCAGAAAATGTTATAAAACAGTCTGGTTTTATTCCGATAACCCGACCTGGAAAGTTTTGTTTTCATCAGTCCTCACCTCCAAACGCTTTCATCTGCAAAAGGGTGCAGCCTAAAATAAGCAGAACCAGGAGCCATCCCGCCGCTGCCGCCATTCCGAAGTTCCCTCCGTTGACATTTGTCGTCACAATATTAATGTAAGGCGCCACCTGCAAAGGCGCTTCCTCTCTGCTCAGCAGCACATTAGGCTCCGTGTACAGCTTAAGTGAGCCGATGGCGTATGTAACAGAGGTCAGCATAAAGGTCGGCTTCATCAGGGGGATAATGATTTTTACAAGCTTCTGAAAGGGCGTGGCTCCGTCCACCATGGCCGCTTCCTCCACCTCCTCGGAAATACTGGTAAGCCCGGCAAGGAAAATCACAAAATACCACCCGATTCCCCGCCAGGTAATCAGAGCGGACACCGGCCATTTCATATAGCGAAGGTCCGTCAGAAACGGGATTTCCGTTCCCAGAACCTGATTAATCACGCCTACCTTTCCGCCGAAAATAATCTGGAAAAGCAGGGAAGCCGCCACCACCGCGCAAATCTGGGGCAGGAAAATAACCGGCTTGTAAATCCTCTGAAATCTTTTTAAGGTTTTGGAGCGTACCATTACCGCCAGCAGAAAAGAAATCAGCATGGTGGGAATATAGCTTGTGATAAAATAAAACAGCGTATTGCCAAGGCACACCCACATGGTACGGTAAGTCAGAAGGCTCTTATAATTGTTGATGCCGACAAATTTAGCCTCCCCGTAGCCCTTATATTTAAAGAAGCTCAAATATAAGGAAAAGAAGGCCGGATATAGAAAGGTTCCTACATATACTAAAATAAACGGGAGCAGAAACAGCCAGGGAGCCGTCTGCGCCTTTTTTCCGTTTTTCCCGGATTTCACTTTTTTCATTGATTACCTCTTTTCTTAATCTCGCAGCATTCGCCGAATGCCCGCTTCCCGGATATCCGGCCAGCTGCCTGCGGAAACGTGCGCCGAAAGGCGCATATAGTAAAGGGCTATTGCATACCTGCAACAGCCCCTTCTTTATACATCCTTTATCCTGTCCGTCCTTCTTATTGATAAGGATTTCCAATCTGATTCTGTAAGTCGGCATCGGCTGCCTTAAGCGCTGCGTCCAGGTCCATGGTGCCGTTGATATATTCTGTTAAGTACTGCGCTACAATCGGAATTTCCTGAGAGGACGCCGGATTGTAGGGATAAATGGAGAAGTTTTCCATCGCTTTGAAATAAGCGGAGGTATCTCCAAAATATTCGCTGGAGAGATAATACTCGTCCTGTGACGCGGAAATAAGGGGAGGAATCTTACCGGTCAAATCGTAAACGCCTTTGCGCACCTCCGGGTCGAAGGCAAATTTTGCAATCAAATCCGCCGCTTCCGCTGCATGAGGGGCGTCCTTGGGGATTACCCAGATTCCGCCGCCGGACTCGGAGCCTGTCGCAATCTCCTCCGGCCACATGGCCATACCCCATTTGCCTGAATTTTCAGGCGTCCAGTTCATCAGGTGGTCTTTCATCCAGCCGCCGATTAACTGAGATACCAGCACGTCATTGGCAAAGCCTGCCTGCCAGTCTGCGCTCCACTCCTGAATCTGAGACAGAGCTTCGCATTGATTAAGCTTTTTCAGGTTTTCAAATGCCTTTCTCACACCTTCATCCGTAGCGCAATGGTAGTTACCCTCCTCGTCACAGAAAGTTCCTCCTGTAGCACAAAGCATCATAGTCAAATCATAATTACTCAGAGGCGTCCCGTAATTTTCAATATAGCTGTCGGGATATTTGTCATTGACTGTCTTGGCCGCCGCAAGAAAATCGTCCAGCGTCTTCACCTGCGCCGGGTCTACGCCGCAGTCTGCAAAAATATCTGTCCGATACAGCCATACTTTAGGCTTTACCTCCTGAGGTACTGCATAATACACATCATTCCAGGTCATAAGGCTCTTTGCCGCATCAATGATGTCGCCCTCGTAAGGCGCCACCGCATCCGCCAGGTCATACAGCACTCCTGCATCGGCAAATTCCGGGAACTGCGTATAGTTTAAACGAATAAGGTCGGGAAGCTCCTCCCCCGAGGCCAGCATCAGACGGAATTTTTCAGCGACTTCGGCGTCGCCTCCTCCTCCCAGCTCCACCTGAAGGTCAATCTTCTCCGCAAGCTCCGGGAACGTCTTAAGCAGCACTTCGTTGGAAGGGGTATAATCGTCGATGTTCCCCCATACCATCATGGTCATCTTAATCTTTTCACCGTCCACCGCGGCTTCCTCCGCAGGCTTACTCTCCTGCTCCGCCGGCGCAGCGTCACCGCTTTCCTCTTCTGCCGGCGCAGGCGCATCCGTCCCTGCCTGTGCGCTGTCTCCCGTACCGCTTCCGCACCCTGCCAGCATGGACAATGTCAGCATACCGGTCAGTAACAGTGCAACAATTTTGTTTCTCTTTTTCATACCTTTCCTCTTTTCTGCGCCGCCTTTTGTGTACAGGAACCGCAAAAGTCTGTGTGCAGCGCGGCACAAACTTCTTCCCTTACCTTTTATCCACTGATATTTTTCAGCAGAAACAGGGAATCATCCCCTTCTATTCTGCCCAGATAAATATTTCCATTTCCGTCCATCCCTATGGAATGAATCCTCGCAAAGCAGCCCGGATAACCAATCACCGCCGCCTGCCAAAGCTCTCTGTCATAAATCCTCACCTGACCGTCTCCGTCGCAGAGGTACATATGCCTTTCATACCAGCAAAGCTCCGACGCATAGCCTGTCCTTTCCAGTCCCGTCAGGTAATTTCCCTCCTTGTCAAACACCTGAATGCGGAAGTTTTCCCTGTCGCAGACCCACACTCTTTCCCTGTCGTCAAAGGCAAGGCTGTGGGGCAGCCGGAATTTTCCCGGCTCTCTGCCCGGGCCTCCCCAGGTTCTTAAAAGGCGTCCCTCGCTGTCGAAGCGGTGCACGGCGGTATTTCCATAGCCGTCACTGCAATAGTAGTCCCCCCAGGGGGCGTGGGCCATTCTGGTAGGTCTGTTAAAAGGCTCCGCCGCTCTCTTATTGGTGTACAAATCGTGAGGCCAGCGAACGGAGGCATCATAACCGCTGTCGCTGAAAACGCCCTTTTCCCCCATCTGTCCAATCACTTCCCCGTCCATGGAAAGATGATAAACCACGCTGTTCTGGTCGTCGCAGCACCAGATAGTTCCGTCACTGTCAAGGGTCACTCCGTGGGTTCTTGCAAAATCCAAATCCCCTCCGATTGCTTTTATGAGATTTCCCTCTCCGTCCAAAATACAAAGGGGATATTTCTTCGAGCGGGTGGCTGCAATCACATTACCTCCGCCGGTGCAGGCAATCCCGCACACCGCATGATTTTCCATATCGTTCGGCCATTTTGCCCAGTTCCGTACAAGCTCGTATTCAAAAGAACCGGAACGAAAAACCACCTGACAGGAACGATTGCAGTCATTTTTAATGGCATTGCCGCCGCCTGTATGATTTTCACATTTTCTGTAGCCTGCGTCTGTTTTTTCCATACCTCTGCTCCTTAATAATCTGCAAGGGCATCCAGGTTTGCCTTCAGCGCTTTTGCCAGAATAATGGTGTCCTGACCGAATACTACCCACTGTGCCCCCAGATTTTTCACGCGTTCTGCCTCCTCCCGCGCAGGGCCTATAGCCACGCCAAGGTATTTTCCCCTTGCCCGGACTCTTTTGCAGATATCCTCGTAGACTACCGAAAGCTCCGTGCCGTCGTTCCGTCCCCTGATGGAACGTCCCAAATCAGCCGCGCCGATAAACAGGGAATCAAGCCCCTCCACCTGAAGAATTTCCTCCAGATTTTCATAGCCCTCCATGGTTTCTATCTGGGCGATTTTCAGCACCTTTCCATAAGCCTCCTGAATATATTCGTCCTCGTCTGTCAGTCCGTAACGGATGGCTCTGACAGGCCCCTGTCCCCTGACGCCGCCGAAATCGGGATAGGCGCATGCGCGCACCGCTTCCCTGGCAATTTCCGCGGAATTGACAAAGGGAAAAATAATTCCGTCGGGCCCCATATCCAGAATTGCTTTTAACATAGTTCTATCCACGCCGGGCACTCTCACAAAGGCCGCGCAGCCGCTTCCCTGAGCCGCCATAATATGGCGC
The DNA here is from genome assembly GCA_910577275.1 of uncultured Lachnospiraceae bacterium. Classification (GTDB taxonomy): domain Bacteria; phylum Bacillota; class Clostridia; order Lachnospirales; family Lachnospiraceae; genus Suilimivivens. The sequence goes on along the minus strand of CAJTMW010000002.1, from coordinate 178,879 downwards.
AGGATTTCCTGCCTGTCATGGGGGCCGTGCTCCGCGTCAATCCATACATAGTCGTAACCCGCATAGCCTGCAATCTCGCCCACAATTCCGTCCGTCAGAGTTAAAAAGAAACCCTTTACCAGCTTTCCGCTCTGCATTTTCTGCTTTAATGCTTCCGCTCTGTCCATTGCTTCCTCCTCCCTTTTTAACTTTCATGACAGTTCCATAAAACCGGATTGTCATAAATTTTTTGATATTATCAGTATAGCAACCCGATTTATCTCACAAAATATAACAAAACTACTAAATTCTTTAATATCTTACGACTTGTTTTGTGTATTATTGTCTTTATTGTCATTAACTGATAAAATACGCTTGTCACTAAATACGATGCGCTGCTTTATAGCGCCTCATTACACATTGGCAGCAGATATGGGCTGTCTGCGGGGGTGCCGTTATGGAAATCAGACTTTTGCTGGTTGACGACGAGGATTTGACCAGAGAGGGACTTTTACACTATGTCGAGTGGGGCAATCTGGGAATTACCCATATCAAGGCTGCCTCCAACGGAATACAGGCGCTTAAAATTGCCGCTGATTTTGAACCTGACATTCTGCTTACGGATATCCGTATGCCGCACATGTCCGGTATCGAGCTTGCCCATGAAATCAGAAAGCGCGCGCCTTCCTGCCACATTTTGTTTATCAGCGGTTATGCGGAAAAAGAATACCTGAAATCGGCAATCACTTTAAAGGTGGACGCTTATATTGACAAACCGGCCACCCCTGACAACGTCAGCCTCGCCGTGGCAAGAACCGCTGAGGCAATTAACCGGGAAAGAGAAAAATCCCGGCTGGATATGCTGCGTACCCGGAATCTGGGACGTGCGGAGGATATTGTAAAGGACAGGGTTGCCCTGATATTGATTCAAAAGCAGACTGACTGGAGGAAATTTCATGAGGATTTCGTTCCCTCCTATTTTACGTGGCCCAAAAACAGCCCCTGCTATGCGATATGTCTGCATATCGATTTTCCCAATTTTCCTTCCTATCCTTATGCAGACTGCTTCAATATCCGTGAATACTGGAAAAGGGAGGGCATTTTTTCCGACACAGAATATTTTTCCGGGGTGGTAGAGCATTTATGCATCTTCTTTCTTGTGAAGACGGATTCTCCGGGATACCTCAGGGACGCCGCCCGAAAACTGCAGCAATGGATAAAACGGGAGTACGGGAAGGAAAGTACTGCCGTTGCCGGCCCTCCTGTCCCTTCCTTTGAGAAGCTTGCGGACAGCTATCACTCCGCCGTCTGCGAAATGGCCTGTATCTGTTTTTACGAAGACCGTCCCAGACTGACGCTGCTTTCCTCTGATTTTTCCCACAAACCGGCTCCCGCTTCCCTTTTTTCCGAAAAGCAGCTCTCGCCGGAACGTTATGCCGCGCTTTTAGACACTATTGCGTCGGAGCGCTTTACCGATATTGACTATATCAGTCAGAAATTGTATGAGCTTTATTTGTTTATTATGCAGCAAAATCCCGGCGCGCCGGTTTACTCTCTGGATGACTTTCGCAGTCAGTCCCTTCCCCGGCTTCGGCAGGATATGGACAGACAGATATCCGAAAGCCTCTTTCCCTCCGGCCATGAGGATTACGAGCCCAAAATCCGGCAGGCCATAAAATATATCTATCAGTATTACGGAGACGAAAAGCTGTCTGTCAAAATGATAGCCGACCAGGTGGAGCTTTCTCAGAATTATTTCTGTACTCTTTTCAAGAAAAACTGCGGCATGACAGTTAACGACTTTATTGTGAAGGTGCGGATTGACAAGGCCAGATATCTGCTGAAAAACACCAATTTAAAGTTATATGAAATCAGCCGGCAGATTGGCATTCCCGACGCCAACTACCTGAATATTTTATTTAAAAAGACCTGCCATATGACGCCTTCCCAGTACCGCCGGGAGGCATAGCCGTAAGGAATGAAGGAAAGCTTATGATAAAGTTAATGAAAAAAATTATTAAGATTCCGGCCGCGGTTTTCACAAAACTGCGCAGACACTTTGTTTATAAAGTATTTTTGTCCTACTTTTTCCTCATCACGGCGCTGCTGCTTCTGGTTATTATCGTCAACAGCTACCGCATGACTCAAAGGGAGCTTAATTCCGGTGTCTATTCGGGCACAAACACCTTAAACCAGACTGCCTCCTATATCCAGTACCGGGTGCAGGAAATCAACGGTATAATCAATGTCATCACCTACAGCGACACCATTAAGCAGGCGCTCATTGACGGAGAAAATTATTACAGCCACAGCGTCGCCAACTGGAACATCCAGACCAGCCGGGGCATCAAGGAAATTCTCTACAATTCTTATACCTCCAACGATATTTCCAAAATCCGGCTTTATGCCATCTCCGGCGAGCTGTCCTTTGAAGCCACAGAACGCTTCCTAAAGCTGCCGGAAGAACGCAAAAGACAGTGGTATGACAGGATGGCAAACGCGCCTGGAAACTATGTCTGGCTTCCCAGCTCCTTTTTTGCCGACGACATGGACAAGCCTGCCATCCTTATGGTCAGCCGTATTGCCGCATTGGACAACATAAAAAAGTATCTGGGCTATATTATCTCCACGATACCGGAATCCACCTTTTCCCAGATTTTAAATCAGGCGGGCTCCACCGAAAATACCTCCGTGCTTTTATTTAATTCCCATGGAGAGGTTATTGTCCGAAATGATTCCTGCCTGCCCTTTTTTACGCCCCAAAAGGCGAAGGAAATGGCGGCGCAATATCAGCTTGGCGCCAAAGACAGCTTAAAGGAAATCCAGTGGGACGGCAGCTCCTACCTGATTGGCCTGCGCACCATTGACAAAAGCGACTGGACACTGGCAATCATGATTCCCTCTGCGGATTTGCTGGCAAGCAGCCGCCAGCTGCTCCATCAGATGATACTGCTGGTTTTCGTGGTTTTGCTGTTCTGTATGCCTATTATTTATATGACCAGCCGCTCCCTCACCTCACGGATTGTGGTTTTAAAGAGCCAGATGTCGGATTTCAGCCGGGGAATCATCGCCCCGAAGAGGATTGACAACGGAAACGACGAAATTGGGGATTTGACCGACAGCTTTTACCATATGCAGGTGCAGATTCAAAAGCTCATGAAGGAACAGTATGAGCAGGGCGTTGCCATCAAGGATTTGGAGCTGCAGGTATTGCAGTCGCAAATCAACCCCCACTTTCTATACAACACACTGGATATGATTTACTGGATGGGAATCCGCAACCATGCTCCAGAGGTTTCCACGGCCGCCAGCGAGCTGGGCGCGTTTTACAAGCTGAGCCTTGGAAACGGAGAATCTATCGTGACCCTTGAAGATGAAATCCGGCATATAGAAGCCTATATTGATATCCAGAACCTCCGCTTTAACAACAGCATTGTCCTGCAGAACAATGTGCCTTTGTCGCTGTACCCCTATCAGATTATCAAGGTCACTTTGCAGCCTCTGATTGAAAACGCAATCACCCACGGCATAAGGGAAAAGGAATCGGAAAGCGGAACCATTGTGCTAGATGCGTCAAAAGAGGGAGAGGAACTCCATATCACCGTCTCCGACGACGGCGTGGGCATGACAAAGGAGCGGCTTCTCCATATTTTCAATAAGAGAAACCACTCCCGGGGTCACGGTTATGGCGTATGGAACATTCATGAAAGAATTAAACTCACTTACGGCGCGCCGTACGAGCTGCAATATGACAGCACACCGGGGATTGGAACAAGCGTAACAATTATACTGCCTTTAAAGCTTTTTCTCTGAAAGCTTCCTTTCAAATCTGTCCTTTCTCGTATCGGTGGGAACCGGCGTGGGATAATTGCCGTCAAAGCAGGCACAACAGTAACCGGCACAGTCATGACAGCCAGTTCCCATACCGCTTCCGGCGCTTTCTTTTTCAGCGCCTGCGCCGGATATGGATGCGTCCGTCTCCCGAATCAGTTCTCCAAGACCGGGCACCGGCAGATATCCCAGACTGTCCGCCCCGATTATCCGCGCCGTCTCCTCCACGCTGTGGCTGCAGGCAATCAGATGCTCCGGGGAATCGATATCCGTTCCGTAGTAACAGGGGTGTAAAAAGGGAGGTGAAGAAATCCGCATATGGATTTCCCTTGCCCCTGCCTCCCGAAGGAGCTTTACAATCCGCCCGCTGGTAGTTCCCCTTACAATGGAATCATCCACCAGTACCACCCGCTTTCCCCTGACACTCTCTTCAACCGCGCTCAGCTTAATCCGTACCTGGTCAAGCCTTGCGCTCTGCCCCGGGGAAATAAAGGTTCTGCCGATATATTTGTTCTTAATCAGCCCGATGCCGTAAGGGATACCCGACGCCCTTCCAAATCCCAGCGCGGCGTCCAGCCCCGAATCCGGCACGCCCACCACAATATCCGCCTGCGCCGGGTGGGCTTTGGCAAGAATTTCCCCCGCCCGGAGCCTTGCCTTATGAACGGAGACTTTGTCTATCACCGAATCCGGTCTGGCAAAATAGATATACTCAAAAATGCAGAGCTTTTTCTCCTTTTTCCCGCAGTGCTCCTTCCGGGAAATCACCCTTTCCCCGTCAAACACCAGAATTTCCCCCGGCTCCAAATCACGGATAAACTCGGCTCCTATGGCCTTTAGGGCGTAGCTCTCGGAGGCCGCCACATAGCAGCCGTCCGCTGTCTTTCCATAGCACAGAGGCCGGAAGCCGTGGGGGTCGCGCACGCAAATCAGCTTCTGCGCCGACATCAGCACCAGCGAGTAGGCCCCTTCCAGATAATTCATGGCAAGGCTTACGGCGTCCTCTATGGAAGATGCGCGGAGCCGCTGTCTGGTCACAATATAGGCGATAATTTCCGTGTCGCTGGTGGTATGGAAAATCGCGCCCGCCAGCTCCAGTTCGTCTCGGAGCCGGGCCGCATTGCTGATATTTCCGTTATGGGCAAGTGCCATTTTTCCCTTCTGATGATTGACCTCTATGGGCTGGCAGTTATTGCGGCTGTTGCCGCCGGTGGTCCCGTACCGCACATGCCCCACCGCCATCTTCCCTTCCGGCAGCCGGGCAAGCGTATCAGCGGAAAACACCTCGCTGACCAGCCCCAAATCCTTATAGGAGGAAAACACGCCGTCATCGTTCACCACAATTCCGCAGCTCTCCTGCCCCCGGTGCTGCAGGGCGTACAGCCCGTAATAAGCCGCCCCTGCCGCATCAAAAGGATTTTTGTTGATAATTCCAAATACGCCGCATTCTTCATGAATACTCATTATTCCACATCCTGCAGGGCGTCATAGCCCTCTTCTCCGGTCCGCACCTTCACCACATTTTCCACATCATAGACAAAAATCTTTCCGTCGCCGATATGTCCGGTATAAAGGGCTTTTTTCGCCGCCTCGATGACATGCTGTACAGGCACCTTGCTGACCACAATATCCACCTGAATCTTGGGCAGAAGATTTGCCTCCACCTGAACGCCGCGGTAATACTCCGGCTTTCCTTTCTGGATTCCGCACCCCAGCACATGGGAAACCGTCATGCCGGTGATGCCGATATTCATAAGGGCGCCCTTTAAGGTCTCAAATCTTGATTCCTTGCAGACAATCTCAATCTTTGTAAACTTCGGCACACCTTCCGTAAACGTCGGAACCTTTTTCACAGGAATTGCCTCGGCCGCCGGTATTTCGCCCGGGGCAGCCTCCGCACCCTCAAAGCCGTAATCCAGACTTTCCACTGCCGGCGCAAAATCCGCGTAAGCGCTGGGCAGTCCGTGCTCTGTGCTGTCAAGTCCCCTGATTTCCTCTTCCGCGGAAACCCGAAGGCCGATGGTCTTATCAATCACCTTAAACACAATCGTCATAAGCACCGCCGTCCAGATGAGAATCGCCACGATGCCAAGGGTCTGAACACCAAGCAGCTTTGCGCTTCCCGTATAAAGCAGCCCTTCCAGCCCTGCCGGAGCCGCCGGATTTGCCAAAAGCCCGACTGCCAATGTCCCCCAGACGCCGTTTGCAAGGTGGACACCCACCGCACCTACCGGGTCGTCGATGTGAAGCTTCAAATCCAGAATCTCCACCACAGCCACTACCAGAATACCGGAGACAACACCCACAATAATGGAACCGAAAGCGTCCAGCGCGTCACATCCCGCCGTAATTCCCACAAGTCCGGCTAAAGACGCATTCAGACACATGGAAACATCGGGCTTGCCGTTTTTTACCCAGGTATAAATCAGTGTGGTACAGGTGGCAACCGCCGGGGCAATGGTGGTGGTCAGAAAGATGGATGCAAGAGAGCTTCCACTCCACGCCGCCGCACCGTTAAAGCCGTACCAGCCGAACCACAGGATAAAGCATCCAAGGGCTCCCAGCGTAATAGAATGTCCCGGAATGGCATTTACCTTCTTTACCTTTCCCGCCTTATCCTTTATGTACTTGCCAAGACGGGGTCCCTCCATCATAGCTCCGATTAAGGCGGTGATTCCGCCTACCGAATGAATCGCCGCAGAACCTGCAAAGTCATGAAAGCCCATCTGCACAAGCCATCCCTGCGAGTTCCACACCCATCCTGCCTCCACGGGGTAGACGAACAGAGAAATCACAGCGGAATAAATGCAGTAGGAAGCAAATTTCGTCCGCTCCGCCATAGCTCCCGAAACAATGGTCGCCGCCGTCGCGCAGAACACCAGATTGAAAACAAAGCTGGACGCGTTCCCCTGAATAAAGCCGTTAAAATCCGAAAAAATATTTAAATTGGGAATCCCGATAAAACCGAAAAGATAATCCTCGGACATCATCAGGGAAAATCCCAGAAAAACAAACATTACCGTACCGATACAAAAATCCATCAGGTTTTTCATGATGATATTGCCGGCGTTTTTTGCCCTTGTAAAACCGGTTTCCACCATAGCAAAGCCCGCCTGCATAAAGAATACTAACGCGGCTCCAATCAGGAACCACACGCCGAACACCTCGCTTGTGACGCTGTCCGTCACAATTTCCATAATCTCCTCTGATAACATTTCATAATCCTCCTCTATTACAAGTTCCGCAGACAGAGCTTCGATGCACCTTGGACTGGAAGAATTTTCAGCCGTTTGCACGTCTGCAAATTCTTCCGTGCATCTTCGCCTGTCTGCTGATTCTATTACCTACCGCACCCCGAAAAGCAAATCTCCGTAGGTGGGGAATGGCCAGTAGCTCTTATCCGTAAGCGTCTCCGCCTCGTCACAGGAAGCCCGCAGCTCGCTCATTTTTGAAAGAATATTGTCGCGGATTTCATAGGACTGGGAAATAATATCCTCCGCCTCGCAGAGAGACGCCACCGCCTTTTCCAGCTCCTCGACTTTTTCCCATATTCTGTCCGTCAGAACGGAAAGCTTCTTTACCAGCTCGCTTTCATAACGGCAGGCAAGGCTTGCGTCCAATGCCTTTTTCGCCGCCGCGGTTTTGGCGATTTTCAGCGTGTACGCCTCTATTGCCGGGGCAATCTGGGTTCTCGCCATATCCACCATGGTATTGGCTTCAATCAGAACCGACTTACAATAATTGTCCAGCATAATCTCGCATCTGGACTTTAGCTCCGCCTCGGAAAATACCCTGTGGCTGGTGAGCATATCCACGTTTTTCTTATCCAGCAGATGAGGCATACAGTCGGGGGTGGTGCGGTAGTTCAGAAGACCTCTATTTTCCGTGGCCTCCTTAATCCAGTCGTCGTCATAACCGTTGCCGTTAAAGATAATTCTCTTGTGGTCTTTGATGGTCTTGCGAATCATCTCATGAAGGGCGTTTTCAAAATCCTCCGCCCCTTCCAGACGGTCGGCATAAATCTTAAGGCTCTCGGCAACCGCACTGTTGAGCATCATATTGGCGCAGGCAATGCTGTTGGAGGAACCAAGCATACGGAACTCAAACTTATTTCCGGTAAAGGCAAAAGGCGATGTCCGGTTGCGGTCCGTGGTATCTCTGTTAAACTTTGGCAGAACATTCACGCCCAGCTTCATCTGTGTCTTTTCCGCGCCAGCATAGGGCGTCCCGCTTTCAATTGCCTCTAAAACGGCGTTCAGCTCATCCCCCAGGAACATGGACACAACGGCGGGAGGCGCCTCGTTGGCCCCGAGCCTGTGGTCATTTCCCGCCGTAGCGACGGAAAGGCGGAGCAAATCCTGATAATCGTCAACCGCCTTAATCACCGCGCAGAGGAAAAGCAGAAACTGCGCGTTTTCGTAAGGAGTTTCTCCGGGAGATAACAGATTCACCCCGGCGTCGGTGGTGAGCGACCAGTTGTTGTGCTTGCCGCTGCCATTTACGCCTGCGAAAGGCTTTTCATGGAGCAGACAGACCAGTCCGTGCTTTGCCGCCACCTTCTGCATGATTTCCATCATAAGCTGGTTGTGGTCCGTTGCGATATTGGTTGTGGTATAAATCGGCGCAAGCTCATGCTGTGCCGGGGCAACCTCGTTATGCTCAGTCTTTGCAAGAATTCCCAGCTTCCAGAGCTCATTGTTTAATTCTTCCATGTACGCCGCCACCCTGGGCTTAATCACGCCAAAGTAATGGTCATCCATCTCCTGCCCTTTAGGAGATTTTGCCCCGAACAGAGTCCTTCCCGTAAAACGGAGGTCAGGACGCATATCGTACATTTCCTTTGTGATAAGGAAATATTCCTGCTCCGGCCCCACGGATGTGCGGACGCATTTCACTGAATCGTTTCCAAACAGCTTTAAGATTCTGACGGCCTGTTTGCTCAGCGCCTCCATGGAACGCAGAAGGGGCGTTTTTTTATCCAGCGCCTCTCCGCCGTAGGAACAAAAGGCGGTAGGAATGCACAGGGTTTTTCCCTTAATAAAGGCATAGGACGTAGGGTCCCATGCAGTATACCCTCTCGCTTCAAAGGTTGCCCGAAGCCCTCCCGATGGGAAAGAAGAAGCGTCCGGCTCTCCCTTGATTAATTCCTTGCCGGAAAACTCCATAATCACGCCGCCGTCGGGAGAAGGGGAAATAAAGCTGTCATGCTTTTCCGCCGTGATACCTGTAAGGGGCTGGAACCAATGTGTGTAATGGGTGGCGCCATGGGCGACCGCCCAGTCCTTCATTGCCGTTGCGACGGCATTGGCCACACTGATATCGAGTTTTGCGCCCTCGTCGATGGTCTTTTTCAGCGACTTGTAAACTCTGTCCGACAGATTTGCCTTCATTACCCTGTCGTCAAATACCAGGCTTCCAAAATAATCAGATACTTTTTCCATAAATTTTCCTCCATTTCTCATTTCCCGGGATTTCCGGCAAAAAAAGAGAGTCTTCCCGTGATAACACATGAAAGACTCCTTTGCCTCATTGTCAATATTTCATTTTTATGTGAAAGGTCTGCTTCCTGCACAATCGAGTAGGGAAAAGTTCTTCTCCCCTGCTCGCTGAACGCGGCATTCGCCAGATGTGAGTGCAAGCACTCCCGCCTGGCTCATTGCTCGCGCATAAAAAACGTCTCTGAGTACACACTCAAAGACGCCGTTGCCTTTCACCTTTTGCATTATGCACCTGTCAAAAAGATTTGTCAACCCCTGATTTGTAAAAAACCCGGAAATCAATTTTCAATTCTTATTTTCCTTGACATTCCGCCGGTACGGGTATAAGGTAACCTTGATTATAAGCAGGCAGCAAAGGTGCGCCGAAAAAACGCCGGGGACTGGCATCAGGAGGTTTATCATGAAATATTCAAAACAGGAAGTCATGCAGTATGTAAAGGAGGAGGACGTAAAATTCATCCGTCTTGCCTTCTGCGATGTGTTCGGAATACAGAAAAATATATCCATCATGCCGGGAGAGCTTTCCCGGGCCTTTGAATACGGAATTGCCTTCGACGCTTCCTCCATCGCCGGATTCGGCGACGAGAAGAACTGCGATTTGCTCCTTCACCCGGAGCCCGATACCCTCTCCCTCCTCCCCTGGCGGCCGGAGCACGGAAAGGTGGTTCGGATGTTTTCAAATATCACGTATCCTGACGGAAGACCTTTTGAATGCGATACCAGAAGCCTTCTCAAAAGGGCGGTTGCGGACGCGGCAAAGCGCGGCTATCATTTCGACTTCGGCGCGGAACAGGAATTTTATCTTTTTCATCTGGACGAAAACGGAAAGCCCACCAAAACCCCTTATGACGAGGCTTCCTATATGGATATTGCCCCCGACGACAGAGGGGAAAACATCCGCCGGGAAATCTGCCTAACCCTTGAGCAGATGGGCATACTCCCTGAAAGCTCCCACCACGAGGCGGGCCCTGGCCAGAACGAAATCGACTTCCGCTACTCGGACGCCGTTACCGCCGCCGACAACACCATTACCTTTCAGAACATTGCCAAAATCGTGGCGCGCCGCAACGGTCTTTTCGCTGATTTTGGCGCCAAGCCCCTTAACGACAGGCCCGGCAACGGATTCCATATCAATGTGTCCGTGAAAAGAAGAAACATATCGGAAAATTTTCCTGCAAAAGACTTAAGCAGCATGGGGGAAAACAGCTATAAAAATGATTCCGCCGCCCTTTCCTTTATGATTGCCGGTATTCTGGAAAAAATTTCCGATATCACCGCGTTTTTAAATCCCACCGAAAGCTCCTATCAGCGTTTCGGTCAAAATAAAGCGCCGGAATATATCTCCTGGTCGCGGGAAAACCGCTCTCACCTGATTCGAATTCCCGCCGCCATCGGACAGTACCGCCGGGCCGAGCTGCGCTCCCCCGACCCGTCCGCCAACCCCTATCTGGCCTTTGCGTTAATCATATATGTGGGCCTGTACGGCATAAACTATGAAAGACCCCTGCCGGAGGAAGCACGTTTCAACTCCTATACCGCAGACCTTGAAAGCCTTAAAAGCCTGAGCCAACTGCCAGAAAGCCTTGAAGCAGCCTGCCGGCTTGCCGGTAAAAGCCCCTTTGTAGCGGAACATCTGCCGCAAGCCCTCATTGACGCTTACTGCCGGAAGCTTCCTCAAAACGGAAATCAGGAGACGCAAACATGCGACATGGAGAATTAAAATGAATCTGGAAGAACGAGTATACAGCGTTCTTGTCGCTTCGGCGGCCGAGAACTTCAACTCCGCTCTGGCAGCTATGCTCCCTGCGTCCGCCTTTTCTCCCGTAACTGTGGTTTCAGGCATCAGCGCCGCCAAAAGAGCCTTTGCCGAGCAGAATTACGATTTTGTAATTGTCAATTCCCCTCTGCCCGATGAGCCCGGAATTAATTTTGCCATCGACACCTGCGCATCCAAAAGTACAGTTACATTGCTGCTTGTGAAATCGGAATCCTATATCGGAATTTACGATAAAGCCTCCCCTCACGGCGTTTTTGTCCTGGCAAAGCCCCTGTCCAGACAGACCATTACTCTGGCCATCGGCTGGCTTAAAAGCGCCCGGGAACGCCTTCGGAAAATCGAAAAGAAGACCTTGTCGATTGAGGAAAAAATGGGAGAAATCCGGCTTGTGAACCGGGCGAAGTGGCTGCTTATCAACGAGCTGAAAATGGATGAGCCAAAGGCACACCATTACATAGAAAAGCTGGCGATGGATATGTGCATTACCAAACGCCAGGCTGCTGAAGATATTATCAATACTTATTCGTAAGTCAGGAGGCTGTGCCTTTGCAACAGGAAGAATGGAATGAGGTCTCCTGAAATTTTCCTGAATGATAAAACTCAGGCTTTTATGTATTATTCCGATTATTGTTATAATACATTTTTGCCAAACTTAACAGCTGCTTTGCAAGTTCTACCTGTTGCTTTGTAATATCCTTCGAAGCAACATAGAAAGCGTCATAATCGCTTGCATGCCTGATTTCTTCCGCCTTTACAATTTGTCTTCCCATTTCGCGAGGAAAAATTTCCGTGGCAATATAATGCTTATTAAAATATGCCAGAGTTTCTTTGTGACGTCTAAAAGCAATTCCTTCTATGGAAAGAACCGCGTCAATCGTGTGGTAAATAGAATAATACGCTCTGTTATTAGCACCTCTGTACTGCTTTGCATCTAATAACAGATAAGCTGCTTCCAAATCTTCTTCTGCTATAAAAAACCGATGCTCAATCAGGTCAAGGCGAGTGCCTTCTTCAAATTGATTCATATAATGTGATTCCTTCCTTTACTATATTAGAATAAAAGGGATAATCAGCGCTCCATTCCCCGAAATGCAGTTCATTTTTAACGACAGGCATAAACCATATATCATACTTAATATTGTATTCAAATCCTAATTCCGAAAGAGCATCAGAATAAGATTCAATTTGAGTATCTGGCAAATCCACAAGCACCATAACATCCACATCCGAATCCTGGCGAAAATCCCCTCGGGCATAAGAACCATATAAAATAACCTGCTTCACATGTTTCCCGTAAATATTCCTTATAGCGAAAACATACTGCCTGATTAAATCCTGTGTTGTTCGAGGCATAATTTAAATCTTCCTTTCAAATCCTATACTTATTCTCAGTATAAACTAAATAAACAGATTTATCAATTATCGAGAATAATTACATTCAAAGACTCATGCCATAAAAAAGTACACTTTATTCTCCACTCTACATCTGCTTCCTCACCACCAGATATTCATCCCCCGGCTGGTAATAAGGGCAGTCCCTGAAATTGTCTGCCAGAAACCTTGCCATCTCATCCTCGTCCAAATCCATCTCGCAGACATAGCATTCATAGTCCTCATCATACACATAATTATTGCATTGCTCACAGGCTCCCTGGAGCTTTTTCTTCCTTTTTGCCGACATTTTTCACTCCTGTATCATCTGAAAATTAACCCCGTCGCACAGACAGGTAACTGTTCCGTCTTTTGTAAAATAAACCGCCGCCCCCGCATCTTCCAGCATCCGGCAGACCTCCTCCTCCGCCGGCTTTTCCCCTGAGTCTGTAATCACCGCCGCCGCCGGACTCACGGCTTTTATAAACTCCGCTGATTTTTTATTCTTTGTTCCGTGGTGGGGAACCTTTAGCACCTCATGGGCAAGGGAAAATTCCTCCTGCTGTAAAAGCTCCTTCAGCCGCTCCTTTTCACAGTCCCCTGCAAAAAGAAAACCAACCTCGCCGCAGACCATACTGGTGACAAGGGAAAAGTCATTGTCCTCCTCCTCATAGCTTTCCTGCTGCGGCGGATAAATCAGAAACTCCACATTATCCAGAGAAAATTCCATGGAATCCGTAACCCGCACCGGCGAATACTCCTCCGTCTCCATTGCTTTCGCATATTCCCGGTACTGGCCGCCGTCGGACTCATAATCAGGCTGGAGCACCGTCCCCGTCTCCACTTCCCACAAAATCCAGTCTGCCCCTCCCACATGGTCCTTGTCAAAGTGAGTCAGAATCAAATAATCCAGATGCCGGATATCCTTCTTTTCCATATAGTTCAATATGACCTTTGCCGTATCGTCATAGCCTGTATCAATCAGTACCATATGCTTCCCGGTTTCAATTAAAATGGCGTCTCCCTTTCCCACGTCAAAAAAAGTCACCTTCACATGAGGATTTCCCTCTGAAAAGTCAATCTCATCTCTGACGCCCCCGGAGGCTGCTCCTTCTGTGCTTCCACAGCCGGATAAAAGGAGTGTTAAGACGCCAAAAAGAAGTAATACTGAATTTACGCATTGAAAAAATTTCTTACCTTTCATTTTTCCTCCTGACTTTTTTCATACTATATAAGTATATAAAAAAATCTGCATTTTCACAATGCGGATTTTCAGCAATGCATTTATCATAAATATACCGGATTTTTACCTGTTCAAAGCTCCCGTTTCACGATATTTTCTGGGAGAAAAGCCATAGTGGTTATAAAAGGTTTTATAAAATTGGGAATAAGAAAGAAATCCGGTATTTTCTGAAATCACCTGAAATGACTCATCCGTCCCCAAAATAAGCTCTTTCGCTTTTTCCAGTCTCTTTTGGCGGAGATACTTTGAAGGGGATATATTTAGGCTATCTCGGAATATACGCATCAGCGTATGTCTGCTCATATTTAAAACTGACGCTATCGTTGAGGTATTGATTTCTTCGCAAAAATGAGTGTCCACATAATCCAATATTTTTGATAATTCTTCACTGATTTCTGTATGAATAAAAGGCACTTCTGAATTTTTGTTCACATATCGCCTGGAATCCCTAAAAGTTTTACGATACCGCCCGGGAGAAATTCCTGTCTGCATCCGAAATATTCTGATAAATACAGATACATTTTCATAACCAACATAATCTGCAATCTCCGAAACTGACCAGCTTGAAATAAATAAGAGTCTTTTAGCCTCCTCTATTCTTTTCTGCCTTAGATATTGCATTGGTGGAATATCATAGCAGGCTGTAAAGCAATGAGAAAGATAATATTTACTGACTCTCAATCTTTCCGCCAGATTTTCAAGCTGAATATTCTCCTGACAATAACATTCATCCAGACACTTTCTTACAGATATCGCCACCTGTTCCCTGCTTCTCCCTTCCTGAAAAAAGCAGGAGACACTTTTTAATTTCTCTTTAGAAGATATTTCTTTCAAATAATCGAGGTTACTATTCATTTTTTCCTCCTTTTTATGAGTAAATCGGACAATAATTCTATACTTTCTGCTACAAAACATCATATTTTTTCCCGAACTCTGTTGTTAAAATAAACGCATGAAGCTTGTTCTATTATTCACTTTCCGAAAGGAGATACTTTCTTATGAAACAGGAAAAATCCTACCGTATTACCAAGGCATCAACGCCGCCCTATCCTCCATCTGACTACATAACAGGGGCAAAATTTGACCAGAGACGCTATCATCAGGGCAATGGTGATATGTGGCCTCTCACATGGGGACTGGACGGGCACCTGTATGGAGGCGCCGGAGACAATCGTTTAAGCCCCATGAATTTCTGGCGTGTCCGCGGCGAACCGCAATTATCGCAAAAAAGCCAGCAAAGTGCATGGTTTGCCGATTTAATCAATAATATGCCGGTAGACCCCATCATCTTCTGCCGCCGTCCCGATGTAGATGCTGCCATGGGAATTAAACCGGCCGGTCTGATAGACGTGGAAGGTTGTATGTACTTTGCCGTAGAACTGCAGAATTACGGAACAAATCCGGAATTTACCCGTCAGGAAAATGTCTGCGGCTGGATTATCACTTCCTGGGATTATGGGAAAACCTGGAATATTTACGCCACCCCTACCGATTTTTTTACAGGGCGGCTCAGCTCTGTTCATTTTGTTCAGCAGGGAGGCCCCGGCTATCGCAATGCGTCTGATGAGTACATTTATGCAATTTTCCCCTGTGGACATGATGGAAAAAGCTATTGGGAAAATGGCGACTGCCTTCTGCTTGGGCGTGTACCCACCAAACATATCATTGACAGAGACTTCTGGGAATTTTATACCGGCTGTCAAAACGACATGCCTGTATGGTCAAAGGATGACAGCCAAGCCGCTGAAATCTTTACTTATTACCATATGTGCGGCGAAAATCATATCAGCTATAATGCCGGGCTTGGCCGTTATATACTTGGGAACTATTCTTTTCTTGACGACGAAGGAAATCCCCGGCCCAATCATCAGGGGAAATGGCCGGACAGCGCTTATCGCAGTCAGTTAACACTTTATGAGTCCCGGAATCTGTGGGGACCGTGGAAACTATTCTACCAGGACGATAATTGGGGAACCTACGGTGATTATCAGCCCGTTTTTCCCGAAAAGTGGATGTACAATAATGGAAAAACCATGTTTATGGTATCCTCAGGTACCTATGATGATTATAATTTTACTGTACAGAGACTGGATATCACCACAACATCACAAAACAGATAAGAGAAGACGGGAGGCAGATGAAATCATCTGCCTCCGCTGATTTTTTATGCAAATTCTCTTTCTTTCGCCACAGAAGCAATCGAACTTCCTTACTCAGACAATGCCCCCAGAAAAGTCATCGTATATTTTTTCAGTTCTTCCTCCGGCATGGAACCTACTGGAACATTCAGTACCTTTTCAAAAGATTTTCCTGCTCTCTCATATTTCAGTGTTACTGTTAATTCATCTTCCAGCCTCACTTTCTCTGAAGCCATCCACAGTTTCCCTTCCTTGCGCTTTTCTTCTTCCATAAACGGATGCCCATCGAACCATACATTTGAAGCATCATATTCTGCATCGGCTTCAACCCATACTGCTATGACCGTCCTCTCTCCGGCTCTCACCAGATTTCTGCAAATCTCACAGCCCTCACGCTGCATATTCCTGGCGTCATCCCATATACGCGATGTCTTTTCTTTTGTTCTCATGCACGCCGGAACCTGGAATACCAGCCTTACATTTTCCAGAGGCTCCGGATTTTTATTGCCCAGAACAAAAGGCAGCAAAAAGATGTTCTGTTTGTCATGAGCATCCATACAGGCCTGTTTAAAACCAAAATGGTTCAGAAGGATTCCGTCACTGTCTGCAAAATGTGCCAGTTCCTGCTCAACAACAGAGAAATATGTATCCTCCGTTTTTACCGGCTTCCTCTCCAGTACCAGTTCTTCTCCCGGCAGGACTGTACCCGATACCTCGTCAATCTCCCCCTGTGCGCCTGCGCCGTAAGGTCTGCATCCGAATACAACCCGGAAAGTGTCACAGGTATAATTCTGCACGGTTATACTGCTCTTTTCCTCCCCCTCACAATAGGAAATATCAAAGCAATATCCTCCCAGATAAGCCCCTTCCCAGCAAAAACCATTTAAAAGTCCTCTGGGGCTGATATTCAGCACTTTGTTTTCTGCATCAAACCGTATGCCAAGCCACTGTTTCATAAACTGCACAATCCAACTGCCCTGTCCCTGACTGCACCTGGCTATCATCCGGCGCATATTTTCCGCCTTGGGCCACCAGTATAAAGAGCCGGTATCGTCTACCGCACTGTTAATCATATTTTCTAAGGAATGTTTCATCTCCTGTTTTGTCAGGCTCCCGCCCAGTTGGGAAACATAAGCGGTTCCATCCAGCGCTCCCCCATAAGGAAACCAACGCAGCACGTCCATTTCAGGTTCATAATTTGAACAAAACAGAGACCTTGCATACCTGTGGTAATTCACCCAAGGTTCATAGGAAAAATCATATATTCCGTATACAGGCGCCAGAACCGATGAAGAGTCCTCTCCGTCATAATACGTGAAATCCTCATCCATATAAAAATCTTCCTGCTCTCCAAGATTGGTTCCTCCCGATATCTGTTTTCCGAATGGGCCATCTATGAGCATATAATTTTGTATATCCGCTTTCAGACGTTCTGCATAGGCAAACACCTTCCCTGCCTTTTCTCTGCCTAAAGCTTTACAGATAGTTCCATAACACTGTGAAGCATACCAAAACTTTACATTCGTTCCGTGGTCGTAACGCCTCATTACCTTTCCGTCGCTGGAGTAACGGGACGGTACAAGAGCAAAGCCTTCCTTACAAAAAGCCACAATTTTTTCCCAGATTTCATCCAGCCTTTTCATTACATATTCTTTGCTTAAAAAATAGTCTTTGTTTCCTGTATATGTATAATATTCTCCTGCCATCACAAGAGGCGCCATCATAATGGGTACTGAATGCTCCGGATATTCCGCATATCTGGGCTCATTCCGTTCCACCATATATTCTATCAGCTTTTCTCCCATCTCCGGAAACATATGGATAAAGCTCAAAGTGGTAGGCTCTACGTCAATTCCCCACAGTCTGCCCATACAATGCGACGGAGCGCCCTGCCAGTGAACCAGTACGCTTCCTCCGGTGTCCATTTGAATACAATTAAAGTCATCCAGTATGTTTCTGACGTGCATATCCCGAGCCTTACCGGAAAGTATCTCCTCTCCTTCTATTTCCACAGAGAGACTCCCCAGATACTTTTTCCAGAAACAATCTGTTATTCCAATCCATTCCAGACTGTCATGCATATACAGCAGACTCATAGCCTCGCTGATTCCATCCGCTTTTTCCGATACTGCCATTAGTGTTTCCAAAAGAATTTCCTCTCCCGGTTTCAGGCATATTTCTCTCTCACAATAATAGCTTCCGTCCTTTTGTCTCCAGAAACCATCCTTCATATAAAGCCCTGTGTAACCCTCCGGCCGGCTCATCAGAAGAAGATTCCTGTCCACTTGGCTATACTGCGCCGGATAAGCCCTTGTCTCTACAGCCTCCCCGCAATGCTCATACTTTGACATAAACTGGTTTGCAAACATCAGGGTGGCTTTTCCCTGCCAAATTTCTTCTCCTTCATTTTTCACACGCATTCCGTAAATCATTCCCGAAGGGCCCGGCAGGGGCAGCGTTTTCAAACCGGGTCGGCAAGGATATTCCAGCACAGGTGCAATACTGAAAGTATCCATTCGAACGCCTCTCTGTGTTGTACTTGTCCATGGCAGGAAATCATTCAGATAACGGGTGATACTTCCCTCATTTCCGTTTCTGAGAATACTCCCGTCCTTTGACTCCATCTGATAAAATGCCTTCCCTAAAAACAGTGTCAAATCTGTCTGATAATACATTCCCGGACACGCCGTAATGTGAGAGTGGGCGCTTGTTCTGCAGGTAGGCAGAGCATAATCCTTCTCATGAGGAACTGCCAGAAAATGCATTCTTCCCATATTATCCTGTCCCAGCAGCACCCGGGCATTTGACTGTACAAATAATTGCCGTTCGCTTAACGCCATATTATAATCATAGCTTTCGGGGTCATATTTTGCCTGAAACCAGGCTGAGTATTTCCCCTTCTCCAGTAATTTATCAAATCTACTCATCTTTTTCACCCTTATCCTTTCACTCCACTCATTGTCATACCTTCGATAAATTTATTCTGCGCCACCATGAATACTATCAGGATAGGCAAAGACGCCACAAGCGCTGCCGCCATCAGAGGGCCGTACTCTGCATCATTACTGGTCTGGAAATAAGACAGCGCCAGCGGAATCGTTCGCATGGACTCGCTGGAGGTCACCAATAAAGGCCACAGGAAATTATTCCAGGCGTTCATAAATACGAAGATAACCATAGCTGACAACGCAGGTTTTGTCAGCGGCACAATAATTCGAAGAAGAATCTGCAGCCGGTTACAGCCGTCTATCATGGCTGCCTCATCTAACTCAAACGGTATCGAATACATAAAATTCCTCAGCAGAAATATACTGAACGCGGATACCACCGCCGGCAGTATCATGGCTCCATAGCTGTTCATCAGTCCCAGCTTATCCACCATAATATACTGTGGAATGATAAGGACATAGCTGGGAATCATCATGGTAGCCAGAAAAATCATGAAAATTTTATCTCTTCCAGCAAAACGGATTCTGGCAAAAGCATAGGCTGCCAGATATCCTGTAACTATCTGCCCTAATGTAACTCCTCCTGCCACGATAACTGAATTTGTAAAAAATTTTCCAAAGGGCATATCAGTAAAAACTCTTTTATAATTATCCAAAATAATCGGTTTCGGTATCCACTGTATATCATATTTCCATATCTGGCTATCCGTCTTAAAGGATGTAGATACCATAAACAGCAACGGGGTAATGATAAGGATTCCAAAACCTACTGCCAAAATTGTTCTGATAATCTTATAGAATTCTTTTTTAACTTTCATTGGCATATCCCCACCCCCTTAATATGTTTCACTGTTTTTGGACAGTTTCATCTGAATCGCAGTCAGAATGAAAATCACCACAAACAATAGCCATGATACTGCCGATGCATAAGGCATATCATAATTCTTGAATGCCTGCCGGTAAATGTAATAAACAATCACATCTGTCTTCTTCACCGGTCCTCCTCCTGTCAGCATAAATATCTGGTCAAACACCTGAAAGGTATTGATTACAGATATTACCAGTAAAAACTGGGTTGTATTGGCTAAAAGAGGAACTGTAATTTTAAAGAAGCTCTGCCTTGCGCTGGCTCCGTCAATTCTGGCCGCCTCATAAAGTGTTACCGGTATATCCTGGAGTGCAGCAAGATACAAAACCATGAAATATCCTATCCATTTCCAAACTCCTACAATAATAATTGCTGCCATAGCAAGGCGCGGTGATTTCAGCCAGGCGATGTCCGGCGAAATGCCGAACAACGCCAGAAACTGATTAAACAGTCCTACCTTGGGACTTAACATAAACTTCCATACCATGGACACCACTACCGTAGAGAGAATTACCGGGACAAAA
Source organism: uncultured Lachnospiraceae bacterium (assembly GCA_910577275.1). GTDB lineage: Bacteria > Bacillota > Clostridia > Lachnospirales > Lachnospiraceae > Suilimivivens. The sequence continues at coordinate 158,702 of CAJTMW010000002.1, read as the reverse complement.
TACATCGCTCTCACCAACGGCCTGAAATGAATACTCTTGTTCACTAAAACTGCCAGACCCAGGCCAAAAATCAGATGCAGAGCTACCGTTGGAAAAGTGTAAATTGCTGTTACCAGAAATGAATTCCACACCTCCTTACTCTGAAACGCTCTGACAAACTGTGAAAAACCGGCGAAAGTGAAATCTGTCATGCTGCTGCCGCTTTTCACCTGCATACTTAAGTATGCACTGTAAAAAAACGGATAAATTGTAAATATTGCAAATATCAGGATACAGGGTAAAATGAAAGCAAATCCCCATATATTATTCCTCTGCTGTATTGTAAGCGTTTTTCTTTTTCCCTTCATCCTCTTCCTCTCTTCTTAAAACCTGTGTCAAAATAAAATCGGTTTTCCCGGCAGTTTACGCCTTCCAGATATCTCTGACTCAATTATATTTACTGATAATATCATTTGTCTGTGCCTCCAGGTCAGCCAATGCATCTGCGCAGCTGATTTCCCCATACAGGCATGGCTCACATACTGCATATACCAACTGTGACCATTCATCATACCAGGGAGTTCTTGCCCGATATGCACAGTGCTCCATAGCTGACTGTGCTACCTGCATCGCCTGACTCTTCCCCAGATATTCCTGATATTCTTCTGTATCCGCGATGGACTTCTGACATGCCAGTTCTCCCTGGTCCTTACTGTTGGCAATAATAACGTCTGCTGACATCATATACGCCAAAAACTCGAATGCCGCATCATTAACCGCTTTATCCCCGGAATCCACAATCATCATCTGGTCACCGCCTACCATTACCTTTGATTCCACCTTGCCGGGCATCAGACCCACACCGAGATTTTCTCCCAGCGCGTCCTGATAGGTATTGATACTCCAGGAACCATCCATGTACATTCCCAATCTTCCGTTTTCAAATCCCTTGTCAGGATAACTCAAACTGGCGATTTTGGAATCGGTAACCGTTCCCACCAGAAATTCCAACGCTTCTATCCCTTCCGGTGAATTAAACATAGGTTTCGTATAATCTTCATTGAATAACTCTCCCCCGGCTGACTGTACCATGGCCTGCCATTCCCAGGAAAACTGCTCATAATAATCACCTGTGATTCCTGTGTAAGCGAAAGGAATAATATCTTCGCCACATTTTTCCTGAATCTGTTTTCCGAATGCAATCACTTCCTCCCAGGTTGCAGGCGATTTTTCCGGGTCCAGGCCGGCCTGACGGAAAATTTCTTTGTTATAAAAGAGAAGGTCGCAGTTTGCACATACATGCAATCCGGCCAGCTTGTCCCCTACGTATCCTTCCTCCTGAAATGTTTCATAGAAATTGTCCAGCTTCAGAGTATCGCTTGCATTCAGATAAGGCATTAAATCCACTAACGGCGCTACACTGTCTACTGTTGCTGTCATACATGTATCCAGCTGAATCACATTGGGCATCTGAGCATTTCCGGCAGAGGCCTGTACCTGAATTTTCTGTAACGTGGACTGATGGTCTGGAAACGTCTCCGCGGTAACATGGATATTGTCATGTTCCTCATTAAATTTCTCAATAAATTCCTTGTATGTGTCCACATTATAGGATTTCCAGTAAACCAACTCTACCACAGCGTTCTCTGTCTTTGCCTCTTCACCGTCTTTTTCATCTGCTCTTTCCTGATTTGCTGCTGTTTCCGGCGTTTTTTCTGCGCCATCCTTTTGGCCTCCGCATCCCAACAGGGAAAGGGTCATACAGCCGACTAATAATGTTGCCATCCATTTCTTCATAATTCATACCTTCCTTTCGTATTGTGATTAGGTATTATAATTATATATTTTTCATTTTCTTCTACAAAGATAGTCACTTTTTGTATTTATATGACTTTTTTTACATTTTTATTGTATATTTTGTATGTACCCAAAACATGGAACTTATTTGTCTTTTTTATATGACTTTTTTATGAGTATTGAGCAATTTTCTGTAAAATAAAAAACTGCCACAAAAATGGTATTACCATTTCATGGCAGCAATTTTATTTATTCTGTATTTTTTCCTAAGAAATCATTGGAATATTCAGAATCACCCTTGTTCCTTTCCCCAGAACACTTTCCACCTGAATTCCATAGTTTTCACCGAACAACACCTGTATCCTATCTTCTATATTGCTCAGACCGATACCCCTTGTAGAACCTGACCTGATACTTTTGATATTCATAAGCTGTTTTTTGTCAATCCCCCGTCCGTTATCCCTGACAGTGATGCTTAGCTCATCAATACCCCTTTCTTCCACAGCAATTTCAATCTGCTTCTTCCTGGAACCGTATTCCGAACTAAAACCATGAAGAAAGCTGTTCTCCACAATAGGCTGAATAAGAAGCTTGGGAACCAGCTTTTTCTTCAGTTTCTCATCACATTTAATTTCCAGTTCCAATTCCTCCAGATGAATAATATTTTCGATTTGAAAATAATGTTCAACATTCCGAAGTTCTTCTTCAATAGTAAGCATCTCACTTGAAACATCCATCGTTCCTTTCAAAAGCCTTACCAGAGAAGTAATTACTTTATTGATATCCTCATTCCGTCCCAAAACAGACAGCATTTTTATTGAATTAAATATATTATATAAAAAATGAGTATTGATTTGCGCATGAAGATAATTAATCTCATTAAGCTTCTTTTCTTTCTCTTCCTCTATCAGCCTGAGAGTATATTTCTTTATTTCGTCCTCCATCAGATTAAAACTCTCACCTATTTCATCCAGTTCATCATAATATTGCATTTCATAGCGTGAATTATATTGTTCGAAAGCTGCATTCTGCATCAACTGCTTAAGATAGTTAATCCTCCGTGAGAACCGGAAAGTGAATGCAATTACCAGCGCGCAGGCGCTCAGGCATCCCACTAAAAATATCATTATAAAAGAAAACGCAGTTTTTCCATTACTTCCAATATAATTCAGGGGAATTTTATTTACCAGAACCCACCCGCGTTCCGGAATTCGGATACAGTTGTAAATATATTCCTCGTCTTCCAGTGTACTTTCCAGATGGTTTTTATTCACGCTCTCTCTGAGCTCATTCATTTTCGCCAGAGGGATTTCTAACCTGTCTTCTTCATCCAGACTTACCATCCTGCCATTGTCCGGACTCTGCTCTATCAGGAATATCTCGTTTTTCACATTTGCATCCTGCCAGGATTCATAACACTTTTTCAACTCTTTTGCATCAATACAAACACAAATATAGCCCTTTCGCTCCCGGCTTACAGATGCACGATAGCTGTAAATACACATCAACATATCCTTGTCCGCATCCTGCTGAAAGGACATGGCATCCCGGCCATTCATAATTTCCCATTTATAGTTTGACAACCCGTTATCAAAATAATTGTCCCATTTCTCTTTTTCTTCTGTCATACTTGAAGAATAATCCAGTGAATTTTCCAGGAGCCATGAGGTGTAAATCGCTCCTTCCTCTGTAATCAGCGTTGTGCCCCCATTTACCTGAGTATACAGCACGGCATTTTCCCTTAATACCCTCCGCACCCCTTTTAATTTCTTTACCATATCATAATCTATGGCTTTTCGCTTCCTGAATTCTTCGCTGTCAAGATGGGACATATCCGCAAAGAATTCCTGTACATTAGAATCCGAGTAAACATTTATGGTCTTTTCTGCCATCAAATCTGTCATAAGCACAATACTGTTGGAAATCTGACGCAGCGCCTCCTTATCTGAACGAATCAGCTCTCTTTTATACTGTCTGTTCAGGGAACTCAGACTAACCATGCACATACATACGAATATCAAAAATACAATCAGACTATAAGTTAAAATAAGCTTTGTACTAATCTTATGGATTTGAAACCTTCTCATTACCTTTCACCTGTTCTTCCCCTCTTTTCAGCCGATATTTTTCCCGATACTGAAAAGGTGTCAGACCGGTATACTGACGAAAGCTTTTGATAAAGTAACTTTTATCTTTGTATCCCACCAGCTCCAGTATTCTGGCAATCTTATAGTTACTGTATTTTAAATATTCACAGGCTTTATCCATACGGATATCTATAAGATAATGGGAAAAATTTTTTCCCGTAATCTCTGGAAACATTCTGGAACAATAAGAATAGCTTAAGCCAATAGCTTTCGCCACCTGCATCAGATTCAAATCCATATCTGCCATATTTGATTCCATATAGGCAGCGATACGCCTGCAAAGTTCAAAGTTTTCCTTTTTCTTTTTCTCCACAAGGAATGTATGGAAGTTATCAAAAATCAGATGTATCTCATGATTAAATTCCTCATAAGTATTCTGCCTGCAGAAGATAGACAGTATTTCCTTTTCTTCCCCCTCATCCCCCTGTTCCAAATCGCAGTCCTGAAAATAATTCTGGTAGGCATAAAACAAATGAAGCATACTGCTCATAAGACTTTCCTTGGGAGGCCTGTCCTCTGTTATCATCTCTTCAATACGTCGCCATGTCTCTTGAAGCCTTTCCACATCCTCCATTTTCAGAGCATACTCCACATCCTGTGACATCTCTTTTAAAACTTCGGAAGAGAAATGGCACTCCTCTTTCCGATAATCAATAAACTCATAAAGGGTTCTGTCCTCCGTTTCCTCTGTAACGCTATCTATACTCTTTCCTTCAATCAGTCTGTTCATACATTCCAATATATCCTGGAAACTGATTTCCGGTTTCCACAAATACTCGTCTGCATGATACCGTAACGAATCCCTCACATATGAAAACTCATTGTGAGCAGTCAGCATTATCACATACATTTCGGGAAACTGTTTCTTAATATCTCTCAAAAGGGTAATGCCGTCAATTTCCGGCATCGTAATATCTAAAAGCAGAATATCCGGATTTTCCCTTTTGCAGAATTCCAACAGCCCGGAGGGATTCCGGAAAAGACCTGATAGTTCGTAGCCATGATTCCGCCAATCCACAGCTTTTGAAAATCCCTCCAACATCAGCGGCTCATCATCTACAACTGCTATTTTATACATTAGCTACCTCTGTTTTTCATTCTGTCAATTTATTTCTCGTTATCCTTGCCCTATCTTTTGTTCTATGGTATCATAAATTATTTTCAAAAACAAGATTCGTACTATTGGTAAAGTAAGGAGGAGCATTTATGCCAAATCCGGTTCCCATAATTGTTGTAGGCATGGGGGAGCGCGCATCTGTCTATGCCAGTGAAGCATTATCACATCCCGACTGGTTTCAGATTGTTGGCGTGGCAGATGTAGATTCCCGTCGGATACACCAGGCACAAAACATGTTCAATATTCCTGACAGGCACTGTTTTGCGTCTGTAGAGGAACTGGTTTCTTTCCCTCGCTTTGCCGTTGCTGTAATCAATGGCACCATGGATAGGCTCCATGTTCCGACTTCCCTTCCCCTGCTTCGGCATGGCTATGATATTCTGCTGGAAAAGCCCTTTGCCACCTGCGAGGAAGAAGCAGAGCTATTGCTTCGCTGCACCAGAGAAACCGGCCAAAACGTCATGGTCTGCCATGTTCTGCGTTATTCCCCCTTTTACCGTAAAATAAAAGAGGCCCTTACCGGCGGAGAAATCGGCGACGTAATCAATATTCATATGGCGTGCCTATGACATTCAGGCCGATTCTGATGAGGAAAAAATACGCATTCTGTCAGCCCCCGGCCATCCTTTTAGCCGATGCGTTTATCGTTGCAATATCCCCATTGTTGACCATCAGTCCCTGTTGATAAATTTTTCCAACGGAGCAACCGGCACATTCTCCATGAATGGCGGAGCTGCTGATTCCAACCGACACATTCACATTACGGGTACCCGGGGAGAAATATCAGGAAGCTTTAACAAGCAGCGCTTCACCATATCCCACATTGACCCCAAAATGCCTCAAGGCAGGCACATTCAGACAGTTGACGTTGCTGAACTACAGAAAGGCAATGCCCACGGCGGCGGCGACCAGGCCATCGTCAAAGATTTTATTGCAATGGTAAAAGGTGAAAAAGTATCGATATGCCACACCACTCTGGAAGACTCTATGATTGGACACCGCCTGATTTTTCTGGCGGAGAAGTCACGTGAAAGAGGGGGAAAACTACAGTATTATTAATGAAATAAGATGGCAGATACAATTTCCGGAGGATGAAAATCAATATCGCCTGTTCAAATCCCCTGTTATATGATACAGTAAAGCTACTTATTTTTCAGGGGGAAGAAAGTTGAAACTCTATTTAATACGCCACGCGGAAAGCCACGGAAATACAAAGGGGAAAATCATATCCACCACGGATTTTGACCTGACAGAAAAAGGAATCGCACAGTCTTTGCGCATTGGACAGAGGCTCTGTGCGGAGCTGGAAGGAAAGCCGGTCTCTGCCTATTGCAGCTGCCTTGCCAGAGCCAGACAGACCTTGCAGGAAATTCTGCGCTGCATCGGGCAGCAAGACGCCGTAATTACGCAGTCCCCCTGTTTAAAGGAAATGGATTTGGGGGCCCTTGAAGGCTTGTCCTGGGAAGAACGCCGTCAAAAGTACCCGGAAATTGATTTGGACGAAAAGTTATCGCTTCTTAAGGCACCGGGCGGCGAGTCTTATGAGGATGTAAAGGAGCGCTGCCGGTCATTTATGGAAAACCACCTGAAAGACATGGATGATGAGCGCAGCGTAATTGTCGTTTCCCACGGTATTACATTGCGGATTCTGACAAATCTGCTGTTAAACCGGCCTGACAGCGATGTGAATGATTTAAACTGGATGGAAACTACTGCCCTCACCGAGCTTGTCCGTGAAAAGCCGGGCCATACATACCGGATAGTCCGGCTGAATGATTATTCCCATCTTAAAGAATTGAAAACCGACGGGTATGAGAACTGGGGGCTGTTTGCAAAGCATGATTATATGGCATTATAACCATGCTTTTGCAAACATATGCAAATCCTGCTTTTTCCAAAAGTCAGTCCTCATTTTTTATCTGCCGCCCTGCAAAATTCATATGGAAATCTTCTTTATAAATAATCTCCGAAACGGGAACAATCTCATACCCCATATCCTGAAGCCGGGTAATCAGCGTATCAAGAGCCTGAGCGGTGTACTCCGCCCCGTTATGGCACAGGATAATGCTTCCGTTCCCCAGATTTTTATGCTCCGTCACTGTGGTAATCACTGAGTCCACGCCCTTATTCTGCCAGTCCAGAGAATCCACGTCCCATTGAATGGTATAGTATTTACAGTCCTTTGCCACGTCAATCACAGCGTTGTCATAGTCGCCGTAGGGCGGCCGGAACAGGAACATCTCATATCCGGTAAGCTCTTTTACCTTATCATGCACCTTCATCAGCTCCTGTTTTTTATCTTCATCGGAAATCTGGCTCATATTCTTATGGTTTTCGCTGTGATTCCCCAAATCGTGGCCCGCCTGCAGAATTGCTTTCACGTCATCGGGATAATTCGACACCCAGTCACCTGTCATGAAAAAAGTCACCTTCAAATTATGATTTTTCAAAATCTCAAGAAGCTCCGCCGTATCCTCATTGCCCCAACCGGCGTCAAAGCTTAAGGCCACCTTCTTTTCTTCCGTATCCACACAGTAAATAGGAAGCTCTCGTCCGTTCACATCATTATTCATGGTTGCCGCGTCGCCGAACAGGGATTTTGTCTGCCCTTCCGTTTCTCCGGCTTCTCCTTCCGTGCCGGACTGTGCTTTCCCCTCCGCGCCGCCGTTTTCGCCGCTGTCTGCCATGTCCTCCGGCATAGCTTCTCCGCCCGCTCCGCTCTGCGCGTTTTCGCCTCCTGCTTCCTTACTCTGCCCGGCTCCTGCGCCGCCGTTTTCCGCCTCTATGGGTTCCCACTCGGGATTCTGCACAAGGAATCCTTCTTCCGCATCTGCTTTTGCCTCGATGCTTTCGCCGGTTCCCGCATCTTCCTGACTGCCGCATCCGCTAAGCAGCAGCGCAGTCAGTACGGCCGCCGCCAGCATCTTTGCCGGTAATCTTTTCACGGCCGTACCATATATCTCTGCCGATAATCTTTTCTCCGCTATATCTGCAGATACATTATCGCTTTTTGTCTTACCTGTCGCTGTCATTTGTTTTTCTCTCATCCCCGCGCCCTCTTTCGAAATCCCTCTGTCCTTTACAGCATCAGCGACCGGGACGCGCAAAACACGGACACCAGAATCATCAGCATCCACAAAATAATACCGCATATCTTTAATAAACTTTTCTTTTCCCTGTTTCCTTCTCCGCCCAAAAGCACTTCCATCTCCATGTCTTTTTGTCCTTTCTTTAGTATTATTATCCACAAGGAAAATATTATCCAATCCGTGCATCATAGTTTCATCATTTTTGCATCATTTTTGCATCATCTATTCTCGGAAGATTCCACTTGAACCCGATTGCCAGAACCCGCATGACAATCACGCAGACGGCGCCGGCAATCATCGCGCCCTCCTCCCCGGCTCTCGTCCAGAGAAAAGCGCACACAAAGGCTCCCAGAATCGAAGCGCAGGCATATACATGCTTTACAAATATGTAGGGTCTGTCCCCCGCCATCATGTCCCGCAAAAGGCCGCCTCCCACGCCGGTAATCGTCCCAAGGAACACCGGCAGAAAATAGTTCATCTCCATCCGGGTATCAAAAGCCGCCTTCACTCCCACCACAGTGAAAACCCCAAGTCCCAGAGTATCCGCCGCCATCAGCATTGCGGCAAAGCGCTGCCCCGATACGCCCTGATATCCTTTTTTTCCCGTATCGGCCACAGGCTGCTCCTGCCAGCCTTTTTTCCTTGCTTTCCTCTCCCGGAAATAGATGAATACAAACATGACCATAGAAGTCAATAATGCCGTCACGGCATAAAAAGGCTCCCGAAACGCCTGGGGAGGCACAATCCCCAGGATAATATCCCGCATCATGCCTCCCCCCACGGCTGTTACCATACCAAGTATCATAACGCCCAAAATATCCATCTTCTTTTTAATGGCTGTCATGGCTCCCGACAGTGCAAAGGCAACTGTCCCAATCATATCCAGCACAAAAAGCATTTGCTCCATTTTTGAATTCTCCCATCACCTTGCGCCGGCAATTTCCAGAACCGCCCTCTGCAGCTTTTCCGAAACGTCCATCGCCTGCAGCTCGCCAAGGAGCGCCGCGGGATTTCCGGCATTTCTCTTTGCGGCTTCGTAGACGGCATCCTTTGTGCTGAAAGCAATCTCCGCCTGATTTAAGAAATCGTAAAGCATTTCCTGTACCGGATTTTCCGATATCTCTGTTTCCTCTGGAAGAATAATTTCCACACGGTCTTCGGGCTTTATATGTGCCAGCGTCACGGTAAGCGTCGTTCCTTCCCGCCCGCAGACATCCTTTTTCTCCTCGCCGTTTACCAGTACCACAGCGGAATCTGCGGTAATCTTATACAGCTTAATTTTCCAGGTTCTTTCTGACGGAATCAGGGACAGGTTTCCCTCGGAGGGAGCAAGAATAAACTTTCGACTGCTCCAGTCAATCCTTATTTCCGTCCTTACACACTGGTTTTTCTGGTAATCAAGAGATACGTTATCGTCCTCGTATAAAGTAAAGCTGTTGTCCGCTCCGGGATAGACTCTTACGGTCAATTCATCCGGGTTATTCGCCGCTTCCGCTGCGGAAAGCCTCTCCGTCATGGGCACGATGGCTCCGGCTTTTGCAAGCACGGGAATCTTATCAATCCCGCGGTACATACAAAGGCTTCTCCCACCCTCGTAAACCGTGTCCGTAAAGAAGTCGAACCACAGCCCTTCCGGCAGCCATACCTTTACCTCCGCCACATTCAGGCCATCAATTCTCGCCCGGGTAACCGGCGCCGCCATCAGCTCGCTTCCGAATAAATACTGATTTTTCTGTTTATAAGCCTCCATCCTTGTGGGATAAGCATAATACATGGGCTGACAGATTGGCGCATCCTCCCTCCATGCACGGTAATTCATGGTGTAAAGATAGGGAATCATTTTATGCCGAAGGCGGAGGAAATCATTCATGGTATCATGAACCTCCCTCTTAAACCTCCAGGGCTCCTTCCCGTTAAACTGGTTGCAGGTGCTGTGCAGCCGGTTAACAGGCGAAAAAACGCCGTACTGGAACCATCTTGCCTCCAGCTCGTCATCCTTTGTCCCCATCATATGTCCGCCGATATCATGGCTCCACCAGCCGTAACCGATATTGGAGGCCGTGCTGGTGAAATAGGGCTGAAAATCCAGAGATTCCCAGGTAATCACCGTATCTCCCGAAAAGCCCACCGGATATCTGTGGGAGCCCGGGCCGGCATAGCGGGAAAAGGTCATGGGCCGCTTCCCGTCCCTTCCGCTGTCCAGAAAATGATAGTGATTCAACATCCACAAGGGGTCCAGGCCCTCCACCTTCGTGCTGGTTCCCTGCTGCCAGTCCAGCCACCAGAAATCCACTCCCTGCCCTTCCATGGGATGATGCACCTTTTCAAAATAAACCTCAAGAAATTTCGGGCTGGCAATATCAAACTTTACCACTTCTTCTTTGGAAGCGTCCACGCCCATAGCCTTTGCAACCTCAGGATAGCAGTCCTCGTACGCCCGGATACCGTCCGCCGGATGCACATTTAAGGTGGTCTTCATTCCCCGTTCATGGAGCTTATTAAGAAACCTCTCCGGGTCAGGAAAAAGCTCCCGGTTCCAGGTATAGCCCGTCCAGCCGCTTCCGTACTTCTGGTCGATATCCACCAGATGCCAGTCCATATCAATGACCGCCACCGAAAAAGGAATTTCCTCCTCGTCAAAGCGGCGCATCAGCTCCATATAAGAGTTTTCCGAATATTTGTAATACCGGCTCCACCAGTTCCCCAGCGCAAAGCGGGGAAGCATGGGCGTCTTTCCGCAAAGATAGTTAAAATCCTTCAGCGCGTCGAGATAACAATGCCCATAGACAAAAAGATAAATATCGCGGCTTTCTGAAAACGGCTCTCCCGGCTGCCCGGAAAGCGGTTTCTTCCGCCCCGTTCCATCTCCTCTGGGCTCCACCCAGCCGTCCTCCTTAAGGAGCAATGTGCGGGAATCGTCCAGCACAGCCACACCGCTCCAGAAAGACATCAGGCCGTCCCCCAGCTCGCAGGCTCCGTTCACCTCGTCCAGCGTTCTTGTGGTACCCTTTAAATTCGTGTTCCTGTCTCCGTAATGCCAGGGTCTGCTGTAAAATCCCGCCTCCTCTTCCTCGCCCATATAGGTGCAGGCGCAGGAAAGCCCTCCCGGCGTAAACTCTTTCTTATCATAATTGAGCTGAAAACAGTCTGTCCTGATTTCCAGTCCGTCCTCCGTTTCTTTCCATGAAAAATCCACCGCGGGAAAATCACGGTTAAAAACCGTCTGGGACGCCTCGTCCACAAATTCCCCGTCCGGCTGATACTCAAGACGCACCAGACGCTTTGTCAGCACGGTAATCCGATAGTTTTCCCCCTGAATGATATTTTCCTCTCTTGCCGCCGGATGTGTTTCTGCTATGAAATGTTCTTTCATTCTGTTCTCCTTTTTATAAAAGTTCCTTCAAAAGCCTGTTCACCATTCCCGGGTCCGCCTTTCCCTTCATGGCTTTCATGGTCTGCCCCACCAGAAATCCGATGGCTTTTTCCTTTCCCTTTCGATAATCCTCCACGGACTGCGGATTGGCCGCAATGACCTCTTCCACCGTCTTCTTAAGGGCTCCCTCGTCGTTTACCGCCTTTAATCCCTTTTCCTCCACGTAGCTTTCCGGGTCGATATCTTCCTTAAACATCACCTCAAAAACCTCTTTCGCCACAGAGCTGTTGACGGCCTTTGCATCTGTCAGGGCAATCAGCTTCGCCAGATTTTCCGGTGAAAAACAGATATCCTCCGGGTCCATATTATTTTCCTTAAGGAGGCGCAGGGTTTCCACCATCAGCCAGTTGGACACTTTTTTGGGCTGGCTCCCAAGAGCCACCGTTGCCTCGAAAATATCCGCCATATGCTTGCTTGCGGTGATAATCTCAATGTCGTAATCGGGAATGTCGAATTCCTTCTTATACCGCACCATCTTTTCCTCCCGGAATTCCGGCTGCTTTTCCCTGATTCTCTCAAGGAACCCTTCGTCTATGACTACCGGAACCAAATCAGGGTCGGGAAAATACCGATAATCCTGGGCGTCCTCCTTGCTTCTCATGGCGTAGGACTCTCCCTTTACATCGTCCCACCTTCTTGTCTCCTGAACCACCTTCTCCCCGCTCTCAAGCAGGTCAATCTGGCGTTCCCTCTCCCCCTCGATTGCCCTTTTAATGGCCTTGAAAGAATTCAGATTTTTCATCTCCGTACGGGTGCCATACTCCTTTGCCCCGGCCTCCCGGACAGACAGGTTCACATCGGCCCGCATGGAGCCCTCCTGCAGCTTGCAGTCGGAGGCGCCCAGATACTGGATAATCATGCGCAGCTTTTCCAGATAGGCAATCACCTCGTCCGCACTTCGCATATCCGGCTCCGACACAATCTCAATCAGAGGAACGCCTGAGCGGTTAAAGTCCACCAGTGAACAGTCGTTCCATTCGTCGTGAATCAGCTTGCCCGCGTCCTCCTCCATGTGGATTTCATGAATCCCCACAAATTTTTTCCCTGCCTCCGTCTCGATTTCCACCCTGCCGTCCCGGCAGATGGGCAGATAAAGCTGGGAAATCTGATAATTCTGCGGATTATCGGGATAAAAATAATTCTTCCTGTCAAATTTGCAGTATCTGGTGATATTGCAGCCTGTGGCAAGCCCCACCGCCACCGCATGCTCCAGCACCTGCCTGTTTAATACCGGAAGCGAGCCCGGCATACCGGTGCAGACCGGGCACGTGTGCGTATTCGCCTCCCCGCCAAAGGCCGTGGAGCATCCGCAGAAAATTTTGGTCTTTGTGGCAAGCTCCACATGAACCTCAAGACCGATTACCGTTTCGTATTGCTTTTCCTCCTGTGAGTAGCTTCCCGCCATGACTATGCCTCCCTCCTTTCGCAAGATGCGTCTTTGTTTTCAGGGGCGTTTCCCGCCGCCTTTTCCACTGATGCGGCTTCGCCTGCCGCCATACCTTTTGGCATTTCAAATATCCCTCTTGCCCGCTCATAGGTGTAGGCCGTCTGAATCAGCTTCTTTTCCTGAAAACAGTCTCCAATCAGCTGAATGCCGATGGGCAGCCCCTTTGCATCAAGGCCGCAGGGCATACTGAGCCCCGGAAGCCCGGCCAGATTGACTGCAATGGTGTAGATGTCGCCCAGATACATTTTAATAGGGTCGGACAGACTCGCCCCCAGCTTCGGCGCCGTGGTGGGCGCAACCGGTCCCAGAATCACGTCGTATTTCGCAAAAGCCTCGTCAAAGGCTTTTTTAATCAGGGCTTTCACACGGAGCGCTTTCAGATAATAGGCGTCGTAATAACCGGAGCTTAAGACAAAGCTTCCCAGCATGATTCTGCGCTTTACCTCCGGGCCAAAGCCCTCGGAGCGGGACTTCCTGTACATATCGTGAAGACCTTCACAACCCTCCGCCCGGTAACCGTACTTGATGCCGTCGAAACGCTCCAGGTTGGAGCTGGCTTCCGCCGCCGCTATGGTGTAGTAAGCGGGAATCGCATATTCCACCAGACTTAAATCAAACTCCTCCACCAACGCGCCCCTGTCCTTTAAAACCTGCGCCGCCGCAAGAACGGCGTTTCTCACCTCGCCGTCAAGTCCTTCCCCGAAATAATCTCTGGGAATCCCGATTTTCATTCCCTTTACGTCCTCCACAAGGGCGGAGGAAAAATCCGTATCATCCCTTTTCACGGAAGTGGAATCCTTGGCATCATGGGAGGCAATTGCCTCCATAATCACGGCGCAGTCCGTGACATCCTTACACAAAGGCCCAATCTGGTCTAAAGAAGAACCGTAGGCAATCAGCCCGTAGCGGGACACCGTTCCATAAGTGGGCTTTAATCCCACCACGCCGCAGAAAGACGCCGGCTGGCGAATTGAGCCTCCGGTATCCGAGCCAAGGGCATAAAAGCATTCCTTTGCGGCAACCGCCGCCGCACTTCCGCCTGACGAGCCTCCCGGCACATGCCCGGGATTCCACGGATTTCTGGTAACGCCGAAAGCCGAAGTCTCCGTGGTGGAGCCCATGGCGAACTCGTCCATGTTCGTCTTTCCGAGAATCACCGCTCCCGCCTTCTGCAGATTTAAAACCGCCTCCGAAGAAAAGGTCGGGATGAAATTGTACAGAATTCTGGAGGAACAGGTGGTTAAAAGCCCCTCCGTGCACATATTATCCTTAATTGCCACCGGAACCCCCGCAAGAGGGCCTGTAAACTCTCCGGCATCAATCAGCTTCTGCACCCGCTCTGCCCGTGCAACCGCCCCTTCTCTGTCCACCGTCACGTAACAGTGATACTCCTCCTCTTTTTCCTCAATCCGCGCAAGGACAGCCTCCACAGCCTCCTGCACCGACACCTTCTTTTCCTTAATCGCCGCCCCTAAGGAAACGGCAGTCATGTCAAGTATATTCATATCTCCTCATTTCTGCGCAGCTGCCTGCTGCGCCTGACCTAAGCCTTTGAGCTCCGCGCCGCCACAAACTCTTTCCACTTATTCTAGTCAAACGTTCTCGGCACCGCAAACATGCCGTCCTTTTCCTCCGGCGCATTCTTCAGAATTTCTTCCCTCATATCGCCGTTCGTCACTACATCCTCACGAAACACATTATTTACCGGAAAAACGTGGGACATAGGCTCCACGCCCTCCGTATCAAGCTCCCCCAGCTTATCAATATAATCCAGCATACTTCCCATATCCTTCTTCGCCTGCTCCCGCTCCTGCCCGGAAAGCTCAAGCTTTGCAAGAATCCCTACATATTCAATGGTTTCATCCGAAATGATATTTGCCATTTTTACTGTCCTTTCTGCCTGCTGCATGCTTTTTCAATTTTCTACCAATTAATTTACTACGTTTACGGGCTGATGTCCACCGTTTTAATTAGACTTTGCAGCCAGGATATGCTATACTTGCGTTATTAAAATCATACACACTCTGCGGAGGCCAAAAATGTTACTGCTTCCTCATTTCATTATATTATGGGTTTTATCAGACAAAACTTATCTGGAACTTTACCGGATTGCTTCTCCCGGTACAACTTCTGTTTGTCTACGGATTTTACTGGTTTTTCTCTATATAACTACCCTTTGCCTTTTACATATTATGCCCTGTATGTCCCGAAAGCACCGACACGCCCTGCCGTTGCGAATCAGAATCATGTACGGCGGCCGGCAAATCCTGAAATTCTGTTTCCGGGGAATTTTAGCCCAGCTCCTTATCTATCTGTTACGGCTCCCCTCGCTTATGGCTCCGGCAGATGTGGGCTGGCCTCTTGTCATGATTGTAGACGGAATTTTTGTGTTCTTTCATTTTTATCTGCTCGTTTTAAATGGATATATTCGAATTTTGTGCACCTGCCGGAGCCTTGGCATCTGGAAAAGGATTTTGATTTTCTGCTTTCTGTGGTTTCCCGTTTTTCATCTGCTTCCGGCAAGATACCTGATGAAGCGGGCTTATGAAGAATACGACGCGGAACGCTGCCGGTTTGAAAACAGGCTTTCCCGCCCTGACGCCCCCTGCGCCACAAAATATCCTCTGGTTCTGCTTCACGGAATCGGATTCCGGGATTTGCGCTACTTTAACTATTGGGGGAGAATACCAAAAGAGCTAGTCCGAAACGGCGCCGTTCTCTATTACGGACATCAGGAGGCATGGGGAACCATAGAGAATAACGCTTTAATTATCCGGGAAAAAATCAATGAAATACTGGAAGAAAATCAATGCGGAAAGGTCAATATTATCGCCCATTCAAAGGGTGGCCTTGACGCCCGCTATCTCATATCCGGCCTGCACATGGAAGATAAGGTTGCCTCTCTGACCACCATATCCACTCCTCACAGAGGCTCCGAGCTTTTAAACCTTTTAAACGCTCTGCCCGATGGAGTTTATCGTTTCATATCCTCCCTGTTTGACAGGGCTTATCGGCAGTTCGGGGACAGGAATCCCGACTGTTACCACGCAAGCAAGCAGCTTGCCCCGGACTTTTGTCTGGAATTCAACAGAAAATATCCTGATTCCCCAAAGGTCTTTTACCAGAGCTATGCCTCCTGCGTGAAACATACCCTTGGAGACGGCCTTTTAAGCATTCCGAATCTTATGATGTTCTTTGCCGGCGCTCCTAAAAATGACGGGCTGGTTACCATAGAATCCGCAAAATGGGGAAGCTTTCGGAAAGCCTTTGTCAGCACCGGGCGGCGGGGAATTTCCCATGGAGATATGATTGACTTAAAACGGGAGGATTATAAGGGATTTGATGTAGTGGAGGCTTATGTGGAGATGGTGGCGGAGCTTAAGGAGAAGGGGTTTTAATCCTCCTCCTTAAAGCAGGTTAATTTTTCTTAATTTTTTTGCACATCTCCCTAAGCGACTCCCTAAACGGCGCCCTTGCAATCCCGTTCTCTGTCACGATTGCGGTAATCAGCTCATTGTCCGTCACATCGAACGCCGGGTTAAACACCTTCACGCCCTCCGGCGCCATGCGCTCCTTATACCACATTTCCGTCACTTCCTCCGCCGGCCTCTGCTCGATTTTAATTTCGGCTCCTGTGGGCGTTGCAAGGTCGATGGTTGAGGTGGGCGCGCACACGTAAAAAGGCACGCCGTATCTTTTGGCAACCGCAGCCACCACGGAGGTTCCGATTTTATTTGCCGTGTCCCCGTTTGCGGCCACCCTGTCGCAGCCTACAAAGACGGCGTTGACCCAGCCGTTTTTCATTACCATGGCGGACATATTGTCGCAGATTAAGGTCACATCCACTCCCGCGCTGTGAAGCTCATAGGCGGTAAGCCTTGCTCCCTGCAAAAGAGGTCTCGTCTCGTCGGCAAAAACCTTAAAATTGTAGCCCCTCTCCTGCCCGAGATAAATGGGCGCGGTGGCGGTTCCGTATTTACAGGTGGCAAGCTGTCCCGCATTGCAATGGGTGAGAATGCCGTCTCCCGGCTTTACAAGGCTTAAGCCGTTCTCTCCGATGGCTCTGCATACCTGAATGTCTTCTTCCTTTATCCGGCAGGCTTCCTCATGGAGTATCTCCAGAATTTCCTCCACGGTTTTCCCCTTTTCATGAGCGCTCCGGCAGACGCCGTCCATCCGGTTTAGGGCCCAGGAGAGATTCACGGCTGTGGGTCTTGCCGAATCCAGATAATTCTTCTGCTCTGTGAATTTTTCATAAAAAGCTTCCCAATCTGCAGGTTTATCTATCGGTTTGCCTCCATCTTTTCCGCCTGAAGGCTTCTTTTCCGCTTCAACAATTCCCTTTGCCAGCACATAAATTCCAAAAGCCGCCGTCACTCCGATTGCCGGTGCGCCCCGCACCTTTAAAAGGTAAATGGCGTCCCATATTTCCTGCGCCGTCCGAAGTCGGATAATTTCCGTTTTCCCCGGCAAAAGTGTCTGGTCAATAATCAGGATGCCGCCATCCTGCTCGTCCAGCTCCACTGTTTCGTATTCCATGATATTCTTACCCATGTTTTCTCCTCCGTTTCACCACATCCGTCAGAGAAGCGGCGACGCACAGCCCTACAGCCAGTAGGGACACTGTCCTGTCTATTCTGGCATTGATTCGTTTTCTCCGCTTCTTCCGCTGCTTTTCCTGCCGCTTTCTTTTCTTCTTTTCCAGCTTCCGGCGTTTGCGCTCCCCAAGCTGCGCCCTCTCCTTATCCGCCTTTAGCCACTCATATCCGTTTTCCAGCCATTCATGCTTTTTCTTCGGTGTCTGTTGTCCGTCCTCGCACTCCTGTACCTTTTTCATATATTGACTCCTTTGGTCGATTAATTCTACAGCACCATAACCATTGTTCCCGCCGTTATCAAAATACATCCAATAAGTGATTTTGCGGTAAACTGTTCATGCAGAAACACAAAGGCCAGTATCAGGGTAATGACAACGCTGAGCTTGTCAATGGGAACCACCTTCGATACGTCCCCTATCTGAATTGCCTTATAATAGCATAGCCAGGAAGCTCCCGTGGCAAGTCCCGACAAAATCAAAAACAGCCAGCTTTTTCTGCCGATTTGCGCCAGTCCGCTCTGTCCGTTTGTGAGAAATACCATTCCCCAGGCCATAATCACCACAACCACCGTCCTGATTGCCGTGGCGAGATTGGACGGCACATTTTCAATCCCCACCTTTGCAAGTATGGAAGTAAGCGCCGCAAAAACCGCCGACAACAGTGCAAATATAAACCACATCAGCCAATCCCCCGTTTCCTTTTTTGCTTTTTTGCCTTTTCAATCCGGGCAAATATCTTCTTTCCTAAATTTCCCCCGGCGGCTCAGATTCCCCGAAAATACTTCTTCAAAAAGTCATCCGCCATCTCCGGCCACACCGCCACTTCCGGGTGAACGCTTCTTAGGGGCAGCTCCCCTTGTGCCTTTTCCTCCTCCTCAAGGGCTTTTCTTGCCTCCTCCGGTATAACGAGCTCCCCGGATTTTATTTTTTCCACTACTTTTACCTGCTGTTCCAGCGTATAGCCGTTTTGCTTTCTCCAGCACGCCCAGTCCTCGTCGGCCAGCGACAGACCGTGTTCCCCATCCGAAAAAATGTGACAGGCAACAGGCGCTCCTTTTTCCCGGCACGCCTGCAGAAACATCAGGGAATTCTCCACGGGAACCGCCTGGTCGCTTACCGTCGCCCACACAAAACAGGGCGGCGTACTTTCCGTCACCTGCTTTTCCAGAGACATATATTCCAGCTCCTCCGCCGCGGCTCCCTCCCCCAGGAGCGCGTCAAAGGAACCTCTGTGAGCTTTTTCACCGGAGGTAATCACCGGATAGCTTAAAACGGCCGCGTCAGGGCGGTTGGAAATCCCCTTATAAGTCTCATTATCCGAAATATCCTCATAGTGGACGCACAGACTTCCGCAAAGATGTCCGCCTGCCGAAAAGCCGCAGACTGCCAGATTATCGTACTCTACTTTGAAGCTTTCCGCATTCTTACGGATATATCGCACCGCTCTTGAAATATCCATAAGGGGCTGCTTTTTAAGCGGCAGAAGCTGGAGCATATTGATGGTGTAGGTCAGCACAAATGCCTGATATCCCATCTCGTAAAACTTCAACGCCACGATTTCCCCCTCCGAGGGAGATACAAAGCGATACCCGCCCCCCGGCACTACCAGTATACAGGGGCGTTTCCCTCCATCCTCGTGCAGATACGACACGATATTCGGAACGAATCCGCATGCGTGGCCGTAATGATATTCATTTTCTTCCCATATTTTATAAGTTTTTGTTTCCATGGCTTTCTTCCTTTCCTGTTCCTGTTTATCATATCATTCCGCTGGCGGCTCTGCAAGAAACATAGCCTATTTTAACGTAAAATAATATATGCGGGATTTTTTTCTTCATTGCCGCTCTCCTGCTTTGCAAAAACGCGACAGCATCCGCTTCGAAAACATCTCGTCAAATACCTGCATTTTGCAGGAACCGCATCAGAAGCAAAAATCCCGCATACATATTCTCTATCATTATACTGGCTGTACTTTTCCGGCTAATCTATACCTCCGCCAGCCGCAGCCTCTCGATAATACTCTTTTTACAAAGCCCGTGATAACAGCACACCGGTATCGCCACCGCCAGCGCCCCAATCACCGGAATGCTGAGAGCCAGAGGGAGGATATGGAAGCTCCACTCAAAAAACGCCATATTCTTTCCCAGCATATAAATCAGCCCGTAGCTCACTCCGCTTCCGATGGTGGCGGCAATCCCAAGCGTCCATATACCGTACCAGATTCCCTCCATGGTCAGCATCTGCTCCAGCTGCTTTCCGGTCATGCCCACCGCCTGCATCATGGCAAATTCCTGCCGTCTTGCCAGAATGCCGGTGATGGTGGCGTTAATCAGATTGAGAATCCCTATCAGCGCAAGAATCACTCCCAGCAGCCCGCCTATCACGGAAAACATTCCGGTTTCCTTGGAAAATTCCTGCCGCAGGGATTCTTTGGAGGTCAGCGCCAAATCCGTATGCCCGGCTTCTATCCATCCGCCTATTGCCTCTGCAACCTGTTCGTCCGCGCCGGGCTTCACATCCAGAAACGCATGAAGTCCGCCCTTCACATCGCAGAGCTCCTCGAAATCCTTTTCACAAAGGAGCACCGTCCCGGCCCCGAGCCAGTTGCTGCGGGTGCCTGCAGAATAGGGGAGCGTCGCCACCGCCATAACCTCCAGCTCCTTTTGTACGCCTTCCTTTGTCTGAACGCCCTTCAATGTGATTTTTTCTCCCACGCCGCCGGTGGCCCAGCCGGTAAAATAGCTTTTGATTAAAACCGCATAACCTCCCTGCGCAAATTTTTCCTTATCAAAACTGCCTTCCAGTATCTCGATATAGGGAAGCAGACCGTCCTCCACCCAGTAGGTATTGCTTTCGATTTCCCCGCTCTTTTTTACTTCTTCCTTCATCTGCTCCATATACGGGCGGTAGTCCGCCATCTCCTCGGATTCGTAAAAGGAAACATAATTTTCCACCAGCCGCTCTGACAAGCCGGCTGTCACATTGCCTATTTTCAGGGTGCGCACCTGCTCCACGCCCGGAATTTCCTTAAGGTCTGACAAAACGTCCGGCGTTATCGCCTGAAAATCCCTCTCAGGCGCGGACAGATTTACCGTGGAGTAATGACTCACCTGCATGTCCGTCAGAAGATAATTCGCTACATATTTGTCAAAGGAAAAGCCTTTCACCAGAGCGTAGGTGCCGTTAAGCAAAATCAGGCTTAAAGACAGGGACGCGATTACCAGAACCGCCTTGCGCCTGTTCCTCCCCATATTGGCCATTGCCAGGGAGGCCATGGATACCCTGGCCGATTTCTTTTCCTTCTTCTTATACTGCATCGTCTCCACATAACGCACCGCCTCTATAGGCGAAACCTTTGTCGCAAGGCGGCAGGGCCTGATGCAGCTTAAATACACCACCAGCAGGGAAAATACCGCAGAACCGGCGAAAATCAGCGGATTGACGGACACCCTTGCCACGCCTCCCGTTTCCAGCGCGGCATAGATGGCCGGAAGCGCCCCTTTTCCCAGAAGCCAGCCCGTCAAAAGCCCCAGCGGAATCCCCGCAGCCGAGAGCAGAAACGCCTGCCCCCGAACCATGCGGCGAAGCTGCCTGCCCGTGGTTCCAATGGTTTTCAAAAGGCCGTAATACCGGATATCGGCAGTCACATTGATGTAAAAAATATTGTAAATAATCAGATAGCCTGACAGAATAATGATTCCAAGGAAAAAAACTCCGAGCATCACTGTGGTGGCGTCTATGGAATGCGTGGCGTATCCCCAGTTTACGCTGATTCTGACCTCATCCTGGGAAAATCCCGCCCGGCTTGTGAGCTCCTCCATTTGCTTTTCAATATCGTAGGCGGAATCAAACATTATTGCCGCCGAAACCGTACCGTTTGCATGAAAAAGACCTGTTTCCTCCATGCGTTTGTAATAATTTTCATCGAGAAGGGAAACGTTCGCCATGAGCCATTCCTGTGAAATCCAGAACTCCTCCGCATGGGACGCCTCGTTGGAGTACCAGAAGCCGCTCAACACAAATTCCTCGTCAACGGTTTTTTCGACGCCGTCTTTATCCGCAATTCTGATGCTGATGGGAACCTTTTCCCCCACCTTAAGAGGAACGCCGAGAGCCTCCAATACCTTACTGCTGGCCGCGCACTCGTTCATCTCCCGGGGCATTTTCCCTTTCTCTGGATAACAATAGCCCCACTTCGCCGCCATATCCTCGCTGTAGCGCACCTCCGTCTGAATGGTGTTCAGCTCAGGGCTTGCGCCGAAGCCTGCCACGATATCATAAGCAATAGCCTTATAGCCGCCCGCCGCCTTTATTTTTTCATACTCCTCCATGGAAAGATACTTGTAACCGCCATGGGCGCTGGTTCCGATTTGCCGGAAGGTAGACTCCTCAAAAGTGGTAAGCATGGAGCCTCCCACCGTAAAAAGCGCGGTAAAAAGCACCGAAGTCAGCGCAATCGCCAGAACAGCAATCAGGTTTTTCCACTTCTTTTCCCGTATGGTGCGCCATGTGAGGGTTCGGATAATCCGTTTGTTGGCAACATTTTTGCCTGCAATTTTTCTGCCTGCATCCGTTTTCATCTGCCGTCGCCCCCTTTCAGAATTTTTCCGTCCTCAATCCTGATAATGCGGTCGGCCATCTGGGCGATTTCCTCGTTGTGGGTAATCATTGCTATGGTCTGCTCGAACTTCCTTGCCGTCACCTTTAATAGTCCCAGCACATCCTGACTGGTGCCGGTATCCAGATTTCCCGTGGGCTCGTCCGCCAGAATAATGGCCGGCTTCGCCGCCAGCGCCCTTGCAATCGCCACCCTTTGCTGCTGTCCGCCGGAAAGCTGGGAAGGCAGCGCGTTTACTTTATTCTCCAGTCCAAGGGTCTTCACAATAGAATCAATATACTTCCTGTCAACCTCGTTGCCGTCCAGCTGAATGGGAAAAACGATATTTTCATACACATTCAGAACCGGCACCAGATTGTAGCTCTGAAACACAAAACCGATTTTCCTGCGGCGGAAAATTGCCAACGCGTCCTCCTTTAATGCGGAAATGTCCTTTCCGTCCACCAGTACCTGTCCTTCGGATGGATAGTCAAGCCCGCCCAGCATGTGGAGAAGCGTGGACTTGCCGCTTCCGCTGGTTCCCACAATCGACACGAATTCTCCCTGCTCTATCTGCAAATCCACTCCGTCCAGAGCCTTCACAAGGCTTTCTCCCTCACCGTAATATTTTTTCAGATTCTTTGTTTCCAGAATAACCATATTGATAACCTCTCCTTCCAGTTCTGCATCTGTTTCAATTCTTGTTTCTGGAAAATAATATAACAGAAAAGGCTTTCCTGCTCCTTTCTGAAATCTAACAGTTTTGAAAGAATTCAAGCCGGCGTTTCCACCGGCTCATCGTTGTTCTTTCATCATATAAAAATAAAAGGTACTGCCCTTTCCGTATCTGGATTTCACCTTCACGTACCCGCCCTGCTTCACCGCAATCTCCCGCACCAGATAAAGTCCGAGGCCCAGACCCTTTTCCTCCGCCACTTCACGGCTTCGGTAAAAGCGTCCGAAAATCCTGGACTGCTCCTCCTCGCGGATACCGATTCCCCGGTCAGTTATGCAAACCGCCGTGAACATCTCGTAATCATTTACCCGGATTTGTATTTCGCTCCCCTCCGGGCTGTATTTGATTCCGTTGTCAAGGAGATTTTCCAGAGCCTCCTGTGTCCACTTTCTGTCAAAATAAGCCTCGCCGCCAAATCCTTCAAAGGAAATTCTTATGCCCTTTTGCGCGGCGGCTTCCCGGGAAGTGTTAATCGCCGCTTCAATCACAGGTCCCACCGCCTGACGCTTTGGCCTAAGGGCAAGCACATCGCTTTCCAGCCGGGAGGCTTTCACCAGATTGCGGATAAGAAAATCCAGCTTTTCCGACTGCTCCCTGATATTACGCACAATGGGCGCAAGCTCCGGGTCCTTTTCCTTCTCCTGCAGAATCTGTGAATACAGCAGAATATTGGAAAGGGGCGTTTTCGTCTGATGGGAAATATCCGATATCAGTCTTTTAATCCTCTCCTGCTCCTCGTAAATTCTGTGTTTTGACGCCACGGAGGACGTGAGGAACCTTTTCCATTTTACCTCCAGACGGGAAAGCCTGCTCTCGTCGTAATTGCGCTCCTCAAAGGTATCGTTGATGGCGTCCTCCAGCATGGCGTCCAGACGCTCCACGATATCTGCGCGTTTTCCCGGGAATTTAAAGCCAGCTCTGCTCTTTAACTTGTTTTTCATGTCGGTTTTATTTTTTATCATGCTCTTTCTAAATTATCCTTCATATCATAATGTCCCTTGCAGGAAAATTTTCATATTTTTCTTGACACTTTCAGATGAATAACGTATCATATTAAAAAAGAGGCAGTTTCTTACCGGGTGGTTTTTTATAATTCTCGCGGCTTACTTGCTTCTTTTTTTATGTTAATTACATCATACAGAAAAAGTCCCTGGTCATTAATCCTGACAACTAATGTTGCCACGTAAAAATTCCTTCGGCTATCACTTTCATTCTCTGCCTGCACCGGAACTGAAAAATACGTATCATATCTGTACCAGCCTCTGCTGGCACTGTTAGCATGTTTAATACTCTTGTTCTCGAGCCATCTGCGATTTGTTGCATTTTCTATAAGTTGTGGCAGGATTTGAACCATATTGGCCTTAACTTTCGCCAAACTTCCCCGAAGCCTTTTGGTATACTGTGATTTAGAATACTCGTCTGCAAACAACGCATTAATGTGTAATACATCCCCATATTCCTTTACTGCATAATTTGCCCCTAAAAATGTCTTTAAATATTTTTCCACTTCATCCCACTGTATTTTTTGTCTACCTGTAAACAGTATATTTTCCAACTGAATATATTGCATTTACGGATACTTTCCTCTCAAGAATTTCAAGCCGCCATATCTTCATCTGGCAACTATATCCAACAATCTGTTCCCTGCAAACCAGAACTCTAAGTCTTCATGCCTTCCATACATATCCCTTACCATACACCGTCTGCAAATGCCCTTCCCCGCTTTCCTTCAATTTCGCCCTGAGCCTGTTGACCGTCACGGACAACGCATTTTCATCCACATACTCCGCGCCGTCCGTCCAGATTTTGTCTATCAGCCGCTCCCGCCCCAGCACAATATTTCTATTCTCCACAAGGAGCTGTAAAAGCTTTAGCTCCGTTTTGCTAAGTACAATTTCTTCCTCGCCCCGCTTTACCAGCATATCCTCAAAGCAAAAATATAATTCCCCGAAACGGTAGACTTCTTTTCTTCCCTTTCCGGCATTTTTAAGGGCTTTGTCGATTCTTGCCCGAAGCACCATCAGGCTGAAAGGCTTGGTGATATAATCCTCTGCGCCAAGCTCTAAGCCGCGCACTTCGTCCATCTCAAAATCGTTGGCGGTCAGAATAATCACCGGAATCTCTCCGTGATTTTCCTTGATTTCCTTTAAAAGGTCATAGCCGCTGCCGTCGGGAAGATTAATGTCCAGCAGCACCAAATCAAATGCACTCCCGCCTAAAATCGCTTCCCTGGCCTTCCCCATGCTTTCACACAGGGTAAAGACAAATTCATCCCTGCGCAGGGCAAGCTCGATTCCTTCCCGAAGACCTCTGTCGTCCTCTACTACCAGTATGCTTTTCAAATGCTTTCACCGCCTTTTTTACGCTCAAATACAGTATAACATCTTTCAATGCAACAAAAAAGATAGAAATGCCTGAACCAGACACTTCTATCTCTTTTACTCTTTTTAAAACAGCTTCAACTAATTCCTATTCGCAATCAGTTTACTTGTAAGCAAATTTATTTGAAAATAAGTCTACTTGAAAAAAATTTACTTAGAGCAAGTTTACTTGCTTGCCATCTCCGCCTTAAGGCTCTCTGTCAACGCCGGAACAATCTTGTTCAAATCGCCCACGATACCGAAATCAGCCACATCGAAGATAGGAGCCGTCTCGTCCTTGTTGATGGCGATGATGATGTCGGATTCTTCCATACCTGCCACGTGCTGGATTGCGCCGGAGATACCGATTGCAAAGTACACGTTGGGACGAACGGTCTTTCCTGTCTGGCCAACCTGCAAATCCTTCGGCTTCCAGCCTGCGTCAACTACCGCACGGGAGCAGCTCACCGTTGCGCCGAGCACTTCCGCAAGGTCTTCCAGAATCTTGAAATTCTCAGGGCTTCCAACGCCGCGGCCGCCGGATACCAGAATTTTGGCGTCCATGATATCTGCAACGTCTGAAACTGCCTTTACAACCTTTAAGATTTCAACATACTTCTCGTTGGGAGTAAAGCCGGGGTTGAACTCGATAACCTCCGCCTTTCTTCCTGCTTCCCTGGGAGCCTTCTGCATAACGCCGGGGCGAACCGTCGCCATCTGAGGGCGGAAATCAGGGCAGGCGATAGTAGCGATTGTGTTGCCGCCGAATGCCGGACGGGTCATGAGAAGCTGGTTGTGAAGCTGCTCTCTTCCCGGAACGGGATTTAACGGGAAATCGCCGATATCAAGCTGTGTACAGTCAGCGGTAAGTCCTGTATGTATTCTTGCGGACACGCGGGGACCTAAGTCACGTCCGATTGCTGTTGCGCCAATCAGGAAAATTTCAGGCTTGAACTCATTAATTACAGAAGCAAGCGCATGCGCATAGGGCTCTGTCCTGTATTCTTTCAGTTCCGGGTCATCCACAACGATAACCTTGTCTGCGCCGTATTCTGCAAGCTCGTCTGCAAGCCCTTTCACATCGCAGCCCACCAAAACCGCCGTTACTTCCGTGCCAAGGTCTTTTGCAAGGTCTTTTCCCTTGCCTACCAGTTCCAAAGCAATTCCACCAAGTACATTGTCTACCTGCTGTGCAAAGACAAATACTCCCTTATAATCTTGAATATTCATTTTAATATCCTCCAATGACAGTAATTAGATTACATGTTTTACTTTTAATTTGTCGATAATGTAGTTTACAGATTCCGCGGGGTCAAGATTAACCTTCTCGCCTGCTCCCTTTCTAACCTTGTCGGAAGCCTTTGCAATCTGAGTAGGCGAACCCTTAAGTCCTAAGTTGGAATCTTCTACATCAACCAGATTTGCTCTTCCCCAAACGGTGATTTCTGAATTGTAAGCGTCAAAAATTCCACCGGGAGTCATGTAACGGGGCTCGTTTAACTCTGCAAGAGCTGTAATCAGGCAGGGCATTTTTGCCTTTAACACATGATATCTGTCATCATACTGACGCTCAACAATCACACTGTCGCCTTCGATTTGGATTTTCTGTGCATAGGAAATTACAGGGATTCCAAGATGCTCGGAAATCTGAGGGCCAACCTGAGCGGTATCTCCGTCGATTGCCTGACGTCCTGTGATAATCAAGTCATATTCCAGATTGCGGATTGCTCCGGCAAGGGTCTGTGAAGTAGCCCATGTGTCGGCGCCGCCAAGCACTCTGTCTGTCACCAGAATTCCCTTGTCCGCGCCCATGGCGATTGCTTCACGGAGAACTTCCTCCGCCTTGGGAAGTCCCATGGTTACCACGGTAACCTCTGCGCCGTACTCATCTTTTAATCTAAGCGCTGCTTCCAGGCCTGCCTTGTCGTCAGGATTCATAATTGCAAGCATCGCACCTCTGTCAAGCGTACCATCGGGATTGAACTTTACGCCGCCCTTGGTATCAGGTACCTGTTTAACACAAACAACGATTTTCATTGTATTATCTCTCCTTAATCATTTATTTTTTTACTTAAGCAATGCACTGGAAATAACCATTCTCTGCACTTCGCTTGTTCCTTCGTAGATTTCCGTAATCTTTGCGTCGCGCATCATACGCTCAACGTCATATTCTCTGATATATCCGTAACCGCCGTGAAGCTGAACAGCCTTGGTGGTAACTTCCATTGCAACCTCAGCCGCATACAGCTTTGCCTGAGCCGCTTCCACAGAGTAAACCTTCTGGGTAGCCTTGGCCATGGCAGCCTTGTAAACAAGAAGCTGGGCAGCCTGTACCTTGGTAGCCATGTCTGCAAGCTGGAACTGGGTGTTCTGGAACGCGCCGATTGCCCTTCCGAACTGTTTTCTTTCTTTTACATACTCAATGGTTCTGTCAAGAGCGCCCTCTGCAAGACCAAGCGCCTGAGCGGCGATACCGATACGTCCGCCGTCCAGTGTATGCATGGCGATACCAAAGCCCTTGCCTTCCTGTCCAAGCAGATTTTCCTTCGGGATACGGCAGTCTGTAAAGATAAGCTCATAGGTGGACGAACCGCGGATACCCATCTTCTTTTCCTTTGTACCAAAGGTAAAGCCGGGCGTTCCTTTTTCTACAATAAAGGCGGAAATCATCTTTTTGCTTCTGCCCTTCTTATCGGTGACAACGCCTGTAACGGCAAAGATTACATATACGTCGGCTTCCTTACCGTTTGTGATGAAAATCTTGGAGCCGTTAAGCACCCACTCGTCTCCGTCCAGAACAGCCTTTGTCTGCTGTCCCTGAGCGTCGGTTCCCGCGCCGGGCTCTGTCAGGCCGAAAGCGCCTAACTTCTCGCCTTTTGCAAGGGGAACTAAATATTTCTGCTTCTGTTCTTCCGTGCCGTATGTCATAATCGGGTCGCAGCAAAGAGAAGTATGAGCGGATACGATAACGCCTGTGGTGCCGCAAACCTTGGAGAGTTCTTCCACACACATTGCATATGTAAGAGGGTCGCAGCCCTGTCCGCCGTATTCCCTGGGAACGGGAATGCCAAGGAACCCTGCTTTCGCCATCTTCTCAACGGTTCCTCTGGGGAAAACCTCTGTTTCGTCAACTTCCTGAGCCAGGGGCTTTACTTCTTTTTCTGCAAACTCTTTGAAAAGAGTCCTTGCCATTTCATGTTGTTTAGATAACATAAAATCCATGATTTTGATTCCTCCATAAAATTTTCAGATTTTTATTTATTTCCCTGGGCAGCGAACCGGGCGGACATGCCTTCATGTCCGTCTGGCAGCTGCCGCGGAGCTTTTACTTAGAATAATCGTAGAACCCAACGCCGGTCTTCTTGCCAAGCTTGCCTGCGCGGACCATCTTACGAAGAAGGGGATGAGGACGATATTTGGGGTCGCCCGTTTCGTTCTGAAGTACTTCCATGATGGCAAGAACGATATCGAGACCAACCAAATCTCCTAAAGCCAGAGGGCCCATGGGATGGTTTGCGCCAAGCTTCATTGCCTCGTCGATGTCAGCCACGCTTGCGGTTCCGTCAGCATAAATGCCGATTGCCTCGTTAATCATGGGAATCAGGATTCTGTTAACCACAAAGCCGGGAGCTTCCTTTACCTGAACGGGAGTCTTGCCGATTTCTGCGGCGATTCCCTTAATCTTCTCCACCATCTCGTCGGGAGTGTTCTCGCCTGCAATCACCTCTACCAGCTTCATTCTGTCAGCCGGATTGAAGAAGTGCATGCCAATCATGGGCCTGTCAAGACCTGCGCCGATTTCCGTGATGGAAAGGGAAGATGTGTTGGATGCAAACATGCAGTCAGGCTTCACAATACCCATCAGCTCTTTGAAGGTATCCTTCTTAATCTTCATATTCTCGGGAGCAACCTCCACAATAAGGTCGCAGTCCGTGCAGATATCCTTAAGTCCGCAGGTAACCTTTGCCATGATAGCGTCGGCCTTCTCCTGCGTGATTTTTTCTTTCTTTACAAGGAAATCCATATTCTTCTGGATTCTTGCCTTGCCGCCCTCGGCAAATCTCATTTCAATGTCACAAAGGCATACTTCGTATCCGTCTGTCATTGCAAATGCCTGTGCGATTCCGGCACCCATTGTGCCTGCGCCGATAATACCTACTTTCATCTTCTCATCCTCCTAGCAATTTTTAAAGGGTTCTTTTACTTTTTCTTTGTTCTTGTCAAGGAAAAACGCCATGCCGTATTTCTGGTCTTCGGTTTCGAAGCAGTCGCCGAATAATTTTTCCTCGATGACGATTGCCGCGTCCATATCCGCGTCCAAGCCGTCGTTAATTGCCTTCTTGCAGTTGCGGACCGCAATGGGAGCGTTCTTTGCAATTCCTGCCGCCATCTTCTCTGCGGCGGGCATCAGCTCCTCCTGAGTGTAAACAGCGTTCACAAGGCCGATTCTAAGAGCCTCATCCGCTTTGATATTCCTTGCAGTATAAATCATCTGCTTTGCCATGCCTGCGCCTACAAGACGCGCCAGACGCTGGGTTCCGCCAAAGCCGGGGGTGATGCCAAGACCCACCTCGGGCTGGCCGAATACTGCGTTATCGGAACAGATTCTGATATCGCAGCTCATGGAAATTTCACAGCCGCCGCCAAGGGCAAAACCGTTAACAGCCGCAATTACGGGAACCGGGAAGGTCTCCAGCCTGCGGAAAACGTCATTTCCCTTCTTGCCGAAGGCTTCTCCTTCCGCCTTGGTGAGGGTGCTCATCTCTCCGATGTCAGCGCCCGCCACAAAAGATTTCTGTCCGGCGCCGGTCAGAATAAGGCATCTTACCTCGTCGAGGTTCACGGCGTCCAATGTCTGGTTCAGCTCGTCAAGAACGGCTGAATTTAAGGCATTCAACGCCTTTTCCCGGCTGATGGTGATGATGCCGTAGGCGCCCTTTTGTTCGTACACGATAAATTCCATTTCTACAGCTCCTCCTTTTCTGTATTTTTGCGAAGCT
The DNA here is from genome assembly GCA_910577275.1 of uncultured Lachnospiraceae bacterium. Classification (GTDB taxonomy): domain Bacteria; phylum Bacillota; class Clostridia; order Lachnospirales; family Lachnospiraceae; genus Suilimivivens. The sequence continues at coordinate 128,403 of CAJTMW010000002.1, read as the reverse complement.
TCCTGCCATTTTTCAGTCAGGCCTTTCGCACACAGAACTCCCGGAACAGCTCCTCACCGTCCCGGAAGTCCTATTCGTTTCCTTAATCTTCAATTTTAACGATGGTAGAGCATCCCATACCGCCGCCGATGCACAGGGTTGCAAGACCTGTCTTTGCCCCCTTAGCCTGCATCTCGTGAAGCAGGGTAACAAGGATACGGCATCCCGAAGCTCCTACAGGATGTCCCAGGGCAATTGCGCCGCCGTTAGGATTAAGCTGCTTATCAACGTCAATGCCAAGCTCCTTTCCTACCGCTACGGACTGAGCCGCAAAAGCCTCGTTTGCCTCGATGATATCAAAATCCTCAATCTTCATGCCGGTCTTTGCAAGAACCTTCTTTGTGGCAGCAACAGGGCCGATACCCATAACCTCGGGCCTTACGCCTGCAAGGGCGCCTGCCACATAGGTAGCCATAGGCTTCACTCCCAGCTCTTTTGCCTTCTCCTCGCTCATAACAACGATTGCAGCAGCGCCGTCGTTGATGCCGGAAGCGTTGCCGGCCGTTACGAATCCGCCGGGATTGATGGTGCGGAGTTTTGCAAGGCCTTCAATGGTAGAACCGGCACGGGGGCCTTCATCCACCTTGAATTCAACCATTTCTTTTTTCTTCTTTACCATAACGGGAACGATTTCAGCGTCGAACGCGCCTGACTTCTGAGCCGCTTCCGCCTTCTGCTGGCTCTTTAATGCGAACTCGTCAAGTTCTTCCCTTGTAAGTCCCCACTCTTCGCAGATATTATCCGCTGTCTTAATCATATGATAATCATTGAATGCATCCCAGAGAGCATCCTTAATCATGGTATCAACCAGTGTACCGTTATTCATTCTATATCCGAAACGTGCCTGAGGAACCGCGTAGGGAGCCATGGACATATTTTCCATACCGCCTGCAACAACAATATCAGCGTCTCCCGCCAGAATCATCTGAGCCGCCTGATTTACGCAGTTAAGACCGGAACCGCATACAACGTTCATGGTAACCGCAGGAACTTCAATGGGAAGCCCTGCCTTGATGGAAGCCTGACGGGCCACGTTCTGCCCCTGCCCTGCCTGGATAACGCATCCCATGTATACCTGGTCTACAGCCTCAGGCGCCACGCCTGCTCTGTTTAAAGCTTCCTTAATTACAATTGCTCCGAGCTCTGCAACCGGTACCGTGCTCAGTGAACCTCCCATGGTTCCGATGGCTGTACGGCACGCGCCGGCTAAAACTACTTTCTTTGCCATTATCTCTTTCCTCCGTTTGCTTAAACTGATTATAGTTATTCCCCCGCAATGATTGTTAATTTTTTATCATTGCGCACAAAAACATTATATCATAGGGTGTCTGTTTTTGCAACGAGATTCCTTGGGGGATTGTGAAGGATTTATGAAAAAAGCATTAAAAAAATGCGCCGTCCTCCTCCTGTGCGGCTTCCAGGCTGCCCCAATGCTCCTGTCCTCCCTTAAGCCGCAGCTCCCCCACCGCCTTCCTTCCGATTCTCAGCCTGACAACCGTATCTCTGTCGGCGCAGAGCCTGTAGGCAGCCCGCTTCTTTGTCCACCTTACGGAAACGGTAATTCCGCCTCTGGCCCGCAGTCCCGCCGCTTCTCCTATCCTCCATTCCGGCAGAAGGGCAGGCAAAAGCACGATTTCATCCCCGTGGCTTTGCACAAGCATCTCCGCCACCCCCGCCGTATACCCGAAATTGCCGTCAATCTGGAAGGGCGGGTGGGCGCAGAATAAATTGGGATAAAGCCCGCCTTTGTGTTCCCCGGGCCGGGGCCCTGGCGGCACCCTGCAAAACAGGTTGTCCATGATTTTCTTTACATGGCCGCCGTCCTCAAGCCTCGCCCACATGGAAATTTTCCACGCAAGGCTCCATCCGGTCCCCCCGTCGCCTCTTGCGAGTAAAGTCTCCCTGACCGCCCTGTATTCCGCGGACGCCGGGTCCGTCCACTCGTCCCCGGGATGAATGGCATACAGATTTGAAAGATGCCTGTGGTGTTCGTCGGCCTCCTGAAACTCCCCGTCCCATTCCAGAATCTGCCCCCTGCTCCCGATTTTCGGTTTTATGATGCGGGGAAGGCATCTTTTTACCGACTCATAGAAATCATCCCTTTTGCCCAGAGCGTCGCACGCCCTCAGATAGTCTCTGAAAAGCCCTCTGACAACCGCGTTTACATTTTCGGTATAGAGGGACACCGACACCGGATTCCCCTCATAAAGATATTCATTCTCCGGCGACGTACAGAGCGGAACTGTGAGGCCGTCCTGCGTTTCCTCCAGCATTTCACAGGCAAAAACCGCGCTTTCCTGCAAAACCTCAAAAATATTTTCCAGATACTCCTTATCCCGCGTGAAAAGATACCCGTCGAAAAGATTCCTGCACAGCCACGCCAGCCCGAAAGGCCAATAACTCCACATGGCGCGCCCGTTTGCCGGAGTCGTCTTTCTCCAGATATCAGTGTTGTGAAAGCCTGCCGCTCCCCTGCATCGGAACAGATTACCGGCAGTCTCCTTTCCCGTAACCGTCATCTCCTTGCATAAATCCTTAAGCGGCTCCGTCAGCTCGGGGAGATTACAGGGCCCCGCAAGCCAGTAATTCATCTGCAAATTAATATTGACCGTGTAGTCGCAAAACCAGGGAGGAATCAGCTCCTCGCTCCAGATTCCCTGCAGATTGGCCGCCTGAGTTCCCGGTCTCGAGGAAGAAATCAGCAGATACCTTCCATAGTCAAACAGCGCCTGATAAAGCCCCGGGGAAGCCTTTCCCTGCCGGAAAAGCCGGAATTCCTCCTCCGGAAATACTTCTTCACAGGGCTTCTCCCCAAGGGAAAAAGATACCCTGTCAAAAAGGCTGCGGTAATCCGCCACATGATTTTCGCACAGCGCCCCAAAAAACTTCCGCCCTGCTTTTTTCCTTCGTTCTTCCAGCCGTTCCTTATCCTGCGCAAGCGCCGCCTCCACATCCCTCCCCTCCAGAAAGGGATGCTTATCATATCCGTTAAAGCTCGTTCGCATCAGGATTACCAGCATGGCTTCCCGCACCCTGCGGCATTCCACACAGCCCCGGCCAGCCCTTACTTTTCCTTCCTCCGCCCAGACCAGCACCCGCCCGACAAAGACCATTCCCTTTTCCTCATCGGTATCCGAATAGGTATGTATTCTGTCGGCTTCCGGGCCTCCCACGGGAAAGCCTGCCCGCCCCGGACACTGGCCGGACAGAAAAATCCCCTCCTTTTCATAACGAACCGCCACCGGCAGCTTACTCTCTGCCGACACCCGGAAAGAGAACTCCTCCTCCCCTTTCATATGGTAAAAAATGCAGTCCGATGGATGGCTGGCAAAGGCGGTATGCGTACAGGCCGCACCGTTATTTTTATAAACGGCGGTGACAATCCCCTGTTCCAAATCCAGCGTTCTTTTGTAGTCCGAAATCTTTCTTTCGCCCTCAAACTCTATTTTCAGCCGGCCGGGAGGCAGATACATCTGTACATCCTCCGCTTTTCCAAGCTCCGCCTCAAGAATGTCCATTGCGCCTTTACAGTTTCCTCTTTTTGCCTCCTCCTTCGCCTGACGGTAGGCAGCATAGGAAAGCCCCCGGTAATTTCTTACCGGGAAGCCGCTCCATAATGTGTCCTCGTTTAATGTGATTGTTTCCGTTTCCGGCCCGCCGTATATCATGGCTCCCAGCCTGCCGTTTCCTATGGGAAGCGCCTCAAGCCATTCCGTTGCCGCTTCTTTATAAGATATCTTCATATTTATATTTTCCTCTTTTTTCACCGCCCGCGGTCAGCAGCTCCGCGGCATCCGTCAGTTTGACAGCCGCCCCGGCGCCGCCGGAATCCGTTTAATAGAAAATCTGCGCAATAGGCGACGTTTCGTCGATAATCAGCGTCTTATTGTCGCCGGTCATGGTCTTTTTCGCCGCGTCCAGCGCCCGGAGGAACAGGTAGAAATCCGCCTTTTCCGGGTCGTTGTAGGCGTCGCTTAAAATCCTCATATACTCCGCCTCCCCCTTTGCAATGGTCTCCTGCGCCTGCGCGTCTGCCTCGGACTGCATGACGATAATCTCCGCCGTGGTGTTATTGGAAATTTCCTTGGCTTCTTCCTCGCCTTCCGCCTTGAAGGTGGCGGCAATATTATTTCTCTCGGAAATCATACGCTCGTAAACCGCGCTTTTGTTCTCGTCGGGAAGGTCAAGGGACTTTGTTTCCACGGCAAGCAGTTCAATTCCGTACTGGTTCAGGGTGTCGCCGATGTTATCCCTGATGGCAAGCGCCAGCTCCCCGTCACGTCCGCTGATAACCTCCTCCTGGCTCAGGCTGCTGATTACATTTTTCAGGCTGTTGTACACAATGGTGTCGATTCGAAATTCCGCATTGCTTTTCTGGGCGCTTAAGGTCTGTGTGTATTTATAAGGGTCCTCTATCCGCCAGAGCACAAAGCAGTCGGCAATCATGGATTTTTTATCCTTGGTCATAACGTCGCTGACCGCAAGGTCGTACAAGAGCACCTCGTTTTGAATCTTTTCCGCCCTCTGTATAAAGGGAAGCTTTGCGCTTAAGCCCGGCGTCTCCCGTATGCTTTCAATCTTTCCGAACTGCTTGATAATCGTATATTCGTTGGGGTAGGTCACCACAAGGCAGGCGTCCGCCAGACCGATAACCGCCAATAATAAAATGACTGCTATTGTTAAACTGAATTTTTTCTTCATATTCTCTCCTTATTATTAGTTCCGCACCTGCTCCTCGCCGCACCTGTACTGGAACAATTCCCAGCCGCTTTCGCGTCTGCTCTTTGTTCCGTGCGCCTGCGCGGCAGATGCTGTTTTCTCTTGATGTTCCGCATCTGCCGCGCAGATGCTGTTTTCTCCTGATGTTCCGCATTTGCTTCCCGGCGCGTCCGTTATTCTTCGTCATCGCCGGCTTCATTTTCCGCCGGGGTATTTCCGTCTGTACTGCTGCCGGCATTGTTTCCGTTATTCTGTTGGCTTCCTGAGAAGCTGCTCCCTGAGGCTGCGCTGCCAAAGCTCCCCGCCGAAGAACCTGTAAAGGATTCCAGCGGAAGCATGGTCTGGGTGCTGCCGTCGCTTCTTTCGATAATCACCTTCATGTCGGGCAAAATCTCCTCCATGGTTTCATAAAACATTCTCTGCTTGGTGATTAAGGGGTACTTCTGGTATTCCGCGTAAAGCTCATTTAACCTTGCCACCTGCCCCTTTGCCTCGTTCACCCGCTCCTCGGCCTGTGCCTGAGCGGTTTTTAAGGTTTCGTCCGCCAGAGCCCTTGCAGCGGGAATATCCTCGTTCCGCTTCTGGTTTGCCCTGTTGATGGAAGTCTCTTTTCCCTGCTTGGCGTTTTCCACGTTCTTGAAAGCGTTGATGACCTCCTGGGTGGGCGGCTCCGCGTCCTGAATGGTAATGTTCACCAGCTGGATTCCGATATCCTCCTCCTCCAGCCTTCCCACAATCTTTTCCTTGATGGACGCCTGTATCTCGTTTTTGCCGGTGGTAATCACGCTGTCCACATCATAAAGGCCGATGGTGTCCCTGATATAGCTCTGGGTCAGGTTCTTCAAAATCTCAACCGGATTTTCCGATGCGTACAGATATCTGGTAGGGTCTGTCACCCGGTACTCCACATAGAAATCCACGTTTACAAAATTATAGTCTCTGGTAATCATGAACGATTCCCTGTCGTTATACTCGTCGGAATCCGCGTTAAATCCGATGGGAAAACCGTTGATGGTTTTCGGCACCTTTGCCATCCGCTGAATATAAGGCAGCTTTAAGTGAATGCCGGATTCCTCCACCACACTGGGTACGCCAAAGGTGGTGATTACTGCGTATTCATTTTCCTTAAGGGAATAAATGCTCCCGACCAGAAGATACGCCGCCGCAATAATTCCGATAAAAATCCCCACGATTTTTCCCGGTTTAAAATTCCTCACTTTAGAGCGCGCCTTTTGACTTTGCTGCTCGTATGCATTGTTGTTTTGCTTTTTCTTAAACATGTCTTGTCCTCCTGTTTTAAGTTCTGCTTTAGTTTTTCAGTTCCGCAGGCGCCATGGTATCGGTTTTTCTCTACTGCCCGCCGCGCGCGTTGCACAGGCAACATCTTTCTCTGTACGCCCCGCGAATATAAAAAGACCTCTACCGCGGCTAACCTGCCACGATAAAAGTCTTGCTACAGTTTTCTGACTCGAAATCGGATGTTTACATCGTCCTGACGACTCGAATATACCTTGCGGTATCAGCTACTCCCTTTTATCTGTTGATGTTATAGTAGCATATTGTTAATTTTTTGTCAAGATTTTTCTGAAAATTTTAGAATTATTAAAAATATAAAAATATGGTATATTTCACAAACTAAATTCCGTTGTCAATGTCCCCTCCTCCCCATATATTCTACCACCAGACCGGTAAGGCAGGTATCCTCATACTTCGTTCCCGGATAAACATCCTCAATCACAAACCGGAAATGAATCTCCACCCCGTCCGCCGCCTTCACCGCATCCACAGGCAAAGTAAAATACTGGGGTTTTATGGTATCTTCCAGTTCCAGATAAGCAAAGGGCTCATCCTCCACATACATAAGAAGCCGCTTTACCCGCCCGTTTTCCTCCCACGTCTTCTGGTTTTTGGCATAACCGTTAACCACACAGATTTCCGTGTAGCGCATATAACCGTCGTAGATATCCGGGGTATCCTGCGCATACCGGTCCGGGGAAAACTCATCCGAAACATACCCCTCCAGAAAGTGCACATCGCCCTCCTCATACCATTCCCGCTGATACCGGTAGCTGCAGCTGCTGGTAATACCGATACTCTCCCCGATGCCGTTACCCGCCGCGCCTTCCGCCCATGCATACTCCCGCCCGTAAAAGCTGTTTAAATGTCCCGGCTCATACCGCCTCCCGGGATAAGACATTTCCCCGGACTCTTCATCACCCGAAAATTTCAATTCCGAGGAAGCCGTAATCTCACATCCCCCGTCCGCCATTGCACAGAACTCACCGCAGGGCGCATGCCATTCCGGAAAACCGTAGTCCGGCGCCTTATCATCATATTCCAGCGTACAGAATTTGTCCTCATCCACGGATTCCCCGTTTTCCCCGTAAAAAAAGTTCCTCACATCCGGCTTTAACAGGTAAGGCGTCTGCGGATAATCCACAATCGGGGTCTCACTGTAACAGGCCGGAATTTCCACTGCATACACATGGCTTTCCGACGCATATATACTGCTTTCCTCTGCATACATACTGCTTTCCGCCGCGCCTTCCCCGCCACCGCCATATTCCCTGAAATAATCCGCCCGCTCTTTTTCCCCTTTCCGATAACAAAGATATACTTTCTCTGCACAACCGGCAAACACATCCCTGCCTAACGTAACTTCCCTGTCATGGAAATAAAGCCCCCACAATTCCGGGTTGCCCGCAAAAGCGCCGTCTCCTATGATAAGTGCCTCTGCCGGATTCCCTGTTCTTTTCGCTCCTTTTTCAAACGTCACGTCCATAAGACCGCAATTTTCAAAGCATCGTTCCCCTATGTAGGTAATATCCGCGGATAGTTCCAGAGATTGACTGCAATCGCCCAAAGGTATGTTTTGGAACGCACAGTCGCAAAAACCTGTCACAACAGCTCCCTCAAGCCGTTCGGGAAACGTGATTTTCCATCTTTCGTTTCCCAGCTGTTTTAACCCTTCCTCAAAATCCGCCCGGTGTTCTTCCCTGATTCCTTTGAGCAGGGCGTATTGCTCCCCCTTCTCGCCGGTCCTTATCTCATAATCATAAAATTTTTCTTCCGTCAGGGCTTCCTCAGGTGTCGGCTCTGCCTTCTCTTTATTTTCCGGCGCTGTCTCAACCTGTTTTTGCACAATTTCTGTCTCATCGCTCTGCGCCTCGTCTGCTGTCTTGCACCCTGACGTGCAAAAACAAAGCAGGACCATAATCAGAAAAAGTAAAATACCTTTTTTCATTGTTTTCCATCCCGTGAAGCTCTGTCTCATTTTGCTGTATTCACCATCGGCATAACTCTTTTTCTCTATTTTACTACAATCAGTATACATTGTTAATTCTTTTTATATTCCGTTCAGGAAAAGGGTGTTTTTACTGTGCTATTTTTCTAAGAACTCATAATAAGCTTACAATTACATATACTATTAATGAGGTTTTTTCTATGAAAGATTTAAAACGATATACAATAATTGGAATACTTTCTGTTCTGGTCACAGGAACACTTGCGCATTTTCTATATGATTGGACTGATAAAAATCATATAGCAGGTCTTTTCACGCCTGTCAATGAATCCGTATGGGAACATATGAAGTTATTATTTTTCCCAATGATAATGTACTCGCTAATATTGATTCTAAAATTCAGAAATAAATATTCATGCATCACTTCTGCTTTATGCTTTGGCATTTTAGCAGGGGTATTTTTGATTCCATTCTTTTACTATACTTACACCTCTATTCTTGGAAAAAATGTTTTTGTTTTCGATATCAGTACATTTATTTTAAGTACTGTTCTGGCCTTTTGGCTGTCTTACAAACTTACATTGTCCTGCAAACTGAAATCTTACACATTTTTATTATGTATTTTAGTGTGTGTACTTTTTATCTGTTTTTTGATATTTACTTATTACCCGCCAGATACCGCTATATTTCAGGTTCACTTATATTATATCAAAACGAAAGCACCTACTCCTTATAAGTAGATGCTTTAAAATTATGTACCATCAAGATAACGAAATAGTGAACTTTCCCGCCCCCTTACGCCGTTCTTTTCTCTAATTCTTCCACTCTGCTTTCAAGCTCATCTATTTTCTTTAGCAATAAGCCAACCGAATCACGTTCCAGTTTACAGGCATTAATTTCATGTTGCATAGATTCTAATCGTTGGTCTAATTTGTCAAAATGATTGTCAATTTTATCAAATTTTTTATTTATCCGTTCTTCCATCCTGCCCATTTCATCAATGATTGTATTAACCATTAACTTCATTTCATTATCCATTTACCTTCCCTCCACATATATATTATATCAAATACAACAACTTTTTCAAGCCGCTTATCTTGAGTTTCCGCAAACTGTACCTGAAAAATGAATAAACAATGCCCCCTGCTCTCCGCTCCTTATCTCATTCTCATCACGAATCTGTTTTCTCCCATTCCTCAATCACACAGGAATGTTCTTTACTCTCCTTACTATAACTGACTCCTACCAGAAGAAGATTTCCCTGATAGCTTTTTAACGCTTCCGGATACTGCTTCTTTTTTATCTGTCCAACCGCTTGCTCCGCAGATTTATCATACTTCAATTCAACCACTATCGCCGGTTTTGCAGAATGCTTTTTGGGAAGGAAAACAATATCCGCATATCCTTTCCCCGACGGCATTTCACGAATCAGCGTATATTCATTAACCGCATGATAATATGCAAGTGTAATCACGCAACTCAAGGCATTCTCATTATTGTACTGCAATATAGAAGTATTCTCCCTGTGCACCTTGTCTATGCCTCTGGCAACAGCATCCGCATCTTTATCCCATGTTGCTTTCAGCAGACTGTCAGAACTGCGGATTGCCTGTATTACCGGCGTCCAATCCGTATCGTCTACTGCCCGTGCAAAGGCGGCGCGGACTTCCTCATTAGGAACATAGGCTTCTCTGGTATCCGCATCATAGGCCAGGTATCCCAGATGAATGAGCATAGTCAGTACATCGTCCCTATTCTTAAAACTCGTCATGTCGTTTTGGAAGCTTTTGGTGTCCACAGTACACCTTCCCCCGGCAAGCATCTGCACCACCATATCCCGAAGACCGTCAAAATTCATGCTGATATAGTCTTTCAGGGACTCATACGATGCGGTATTGCTCCAGTAACTGTCATATTCTCCGTCCAACATCGCATTGACAACAGAATTCGGATTGTAAACGTGTTTTACCCGCCGGAAAGAATATCCGTCATACCATCTGGCCGTTTCGTCAAAATCCATATGATGTTCCCGGCAAAGCGCTTTAACCTCCTGCTCAGTAAAACCTATATACTCTGAAAGCTGTTTGGGGCTCACCATGGTAAATTCCCGGAAATTATTCAGGGCTGACTCGCTTTTATACTTTTTGACAGGCAGAATGCCTGTAATGTATGCCAGCAATACAAAATCCTTCGACTGTTCGCCTTTAAACAATCCTCGAAGAAGCCGGATATATGCCTGCTGTCCGGCTACATCAGACTTCTCCTCCCGGAATATTGCATCCCACTCATCTATAATAATTACAAATTTACTGCCGATGGCACGATGAATTGCCGACAGGGCAATGGGCAGCCTGCTCTCCTCATCCGTTAAAATCCCCGGATAAATGATTTTCAGCTCGTCTATCACACACTTCTGCATAAATGCCACTGTATCCACCGCATTTTTTTGCTGTACCAGTAAATATGCAATATCCAGATGAATCACATCATATTTATTTAAATGCTCTTCAAAGGAAGGGACTCCAGCGATTTCCAAATCTTCAAACAAGGCTCTGGAATCACATCCTTTTCCGTAGTATGCCGCCAGCATCCCTGCCGCCACAGATTTTCCAAACCTTCGCGGCCTGCTGTTACAGATATAGCATTGCTCTGTACCCATCACTTCATTTGTGTATGCAAGCATTCCTGTTTTATCCACATAAATGCGTGACTTCCTCGCGCTTTCAAAACTTCCGTTTCCACGGTTCACATAACTTCCCATATACACATTTCCCCTGAATATTACCTGTTACTCTGTCAGAACCTTTTTTTAATAAGGTAATATTCAGTATAGCACGATAATCCGCTTAATAACAATGCTTTTATAATGCAGTTTTCTCAAAAGAAGTTAAATCAACTTATCCCGGTACATCTTTTCCTCCAAAGTTCTGACCAGGCCTGATGTTTTCATACCCAAATGAAATCCTCACATCATTCGTCAAATAAATGATTCGCATCCGCTTGCCTCAATACTCACGGGAATAACGCCACCAAAAAAGACCTGTATCGCCCCCTCGAAAGGTATGCAATACAGGTCTGTTCCATTTCTTTTCCTTCAGTTATTCCAAACTACCAGATAAACAAGTCCTGTCCCCGCAGCCGTAAAACCGCTTCTATAAAATAGTAATCCGCATAGATAATCGGCACCTCGGTATTCTTCCCCTCCGGGTCATGGTAGAAGAACGTACCGCCGTCCACAATCGAATCCGCCTCCGGGTTCCAATTACTGAATTTTGCGTCGCAGGCCTTCAAAATATTGAGAGCCGCCGTGGTATACAGATTCTTTTCATATTCTCCCACATGCTCCGCAAGCTCCAAAAGACCGCAGGCCGTAATCATTCCGGCAGTAGAATCATACTTAAGAGGCTCCTTGGGCGCGCGGTAATCCACAAGGGGAAGCCAGCCGTTCACCGCAAGGTTGGAGATACAATAGTGCGCGCATCTCTTTGCTGTGTTCAGGAAAGACTCGTCCCCTGTATGACGGTAGCTTAAGGAAAATCCGTAAACCGCCCAGGACTGTCCTCTGCTCCAGGCAGACCCCTGCTCAAAGCCCTGTCCGCCGGGATTATCCAGAAATTCTCCGGTCTGAGGGTCAAAAACCACGATATGGTTACAGCTTCCGTCTTCCCTCACTATGTACTGCTGCGCCGTCTTCGCATGGCTTACAGCCACATGGTGAAAACGGGGGTCGCCGGTTTCCTTTGCCGCCCAGTAAAGAAGGGGAATATTCATCATACAGTCGATTATCATTCCCCCGCTGGATTCCCTCTCGCCCAGCACAGGCCCGACGCTTCCGTTCCATGCACGGATAAATTTCCCCACCGGATTAAACCGTCCCGCCAGAATGCTTGCCGCGTGAAGCCCTCTGCGGCGTGCTTCCTTATTCCCCGTCTTGCGGTAGTTTGCAACTGCCGAGGGGAGGAACAAAAATCCGATATCGTGGTCAAGGCTTTCAAAGGTATCCAAAAGACCGGCCAGACGTTCCTCCACCCCTTCCGCCGTCTCTTTGTAAATTTCATCCTCCGTGGCTGAATACATCTGCCAGAGCATTCCGGGCCAGAATCCGTTCGTCCAGAAGCCAATGCCTCCGGGAAAGGCCTCCGCCATATCCGAATATCTTCCGTCCTTTGGCGAGTAAGGAATTTTTGTCCCCACTCTCTCGCATTCCGCTTTCATTTTTACCAGCAGCTTTTGATAAACCCCCTCAAGCCATTCTCTGTCTGCATTGCCTAATTCTGTTTTCCCCATAAAAATTTCTCCTTCCTTTTTCCGGTTTTCTGTTTCATTTCTGCTTCCGACTGCCGTTTTTACTTCTCCGGCATAATATTTTATTATAATGAAAGCAGGTGTCTGTCTGATAGAAAAAACGCATAACTTTTAGTAAAAATTATACTTTTTCCGGTAATCCTGCGGCGACGCCCCCATATTTGCCTTAAATACCTTGGAAAAGTAATTGTTATCGGCGTACCCCACATATGCCCCGACCTGCTGGACGCTCAGCTTACTGTCAAGCAGCAGCTCCGCGGCAGCCTCGCAGCGCTTTTTCGCCATGTACTGCTTCACCGTCATGCCCGTCTCCTTCCCGAAAATTTTCACAAAGTAGGACTTGGTAATGCCGGAAACCTCGGACAACTCCGCCACGGTAAGCTGCCGGCTTAAATTCAGACCGATATAGTCAATCGCTTTTTTGACATACACGGAATAGTTATTTTTGTGTTCTTCCCTGATAACGCCGCAAACCTGAATAACCATCTTTTCCAGAAGCCGCCCCAGCTTTTCTGCGGAAACCGTGTGCTGCATCTGCTGGGCATACTCTTGACTGATTGAGTCAATAACCACAGGGGCAAGCCCGCCCCGTTCCGCGCCCATTCTTATCACCGTCCGCACAATAGCCGCCCCGGCAATCTGGTCCTTCATATTTTCCGACACAAAGCGAAGACCTGCGGACAGCGTTTCCAGCTCCCTCAAAAGCAGCAGCGCCTTTTTCGTCTCCCCTGCGCTTACGGCTTCGATAAATTGCTCCTCCATATGATAGCGCCGGTTTACAATGGCAATCTCCTCATAGGCTTCCTGGGGAACGAGGCGGGGATTGCCCTGCCGCTCATGGGTGTAAACCGTTCTGATTTCACGGAAATCCTCCGATTCCGTACCGTTATCAAGCAAAAACAATGCAATTCTTGCCACATAATTTCCCTGCTGAATCGGAAGCTGGCAGTAATACATTTTATAGGAAAAAAATGTCCCTGCATCGGCCCCGTGGCCGGCAAGAAGCTGTCTGGCTTTTTTCTCGTTCCATTTGGATTCCACAAAAGGACCTAAAAGCACGCAGCTCTCCCCCGCCCAGAATACAATCAGATGAACCTCCATAGGGTCAATGATTTCATAAATATACGCTTTCTCCCGCAGTTCTGAAAACGACGTCAGCTCCGAAGCTGTGAACGCGCTCTGCAGACCGGCAGAAAAGCAGTATTTCTTTTCGAAATTTTTCAACACTTCCGGGTCTTTGTCATAAATTGTCATTGCCAGTCCCGTAAACGCGGGCGTAAAAAGCGCCGCCGCCTGTAAAAAATCCATTTATTCTTTATCCCTTCGCAAAGCCATATACCTTTTTTTATTGTACCATACAAACCGCTAAATGTCGCCGGATTGCATGCTATATTCATGGAAATCAATTTTCTGACTCCACGTACGCTCACCGGAATCCGAAAATTGTTTTCCGTGCGTTATATTCTCCCCTCCCGCCGCATATATTTTCTTAATCTGTTTTCCGTGGGTACACGTCATGAAAAAACTCTGCTATACCATCGCTATTCTCATATTGGGGCTTCTCCTGATTTTAGTCTGCCTGTTAAAAAGCTGCCAGTCAGAAAGAGAAGGCCGGAAGGCAAACGCCGTCGAGGTGGCTGCCGGCGCCGGCGGCGCTTATATCAAATGGGTGGATTTCAACGTCACTTATGAAGCCCTCTGCGCCGCTTACAATCTGGATGTGGAAAGCTACGGACAGCCCGTGCATCTTGACTGGATTGAGCTTTTGGCCTATGTGGGAGCCAAAAAGGGCGGTACTTTCGGAAAAGACAGTCCGGCTCTTATCAAAAAGCTTGCCTCGGAGCTTTCCTCCGGGGAAACCACCATGAAAAAGCTGACAAAGGACATGAAATATTTTGATTACTACTATGAAGCCTACGAAGCGGTTCTTGGCGGCATGGTGGGCGAATATGAAATCGAACAGGAGGATGAAAACGGAAAAAAACAGTGGAAAAAGGTTTACGGGCTGAAAGCCTTTTCTCCCATTGCCAAGGGCTTTGAGTACAGCGACTATGACGACTTCGGCTCCTCCCGGAGCTACGGCTACAGGAGGCCCCATCTGGGACATGACATGATGGGGCAGGTGGGCACGCCCATAATCGCAATCGAGTCCGGCTATGTGGAGGCTCTGGGCTGGAATCAGTACGGCGGCTGGCGCATCGGCATCCGAAGCTTTGACGGCAAACGCTACTATTATTACGCCCATCTTCGGCAAAACTTTCCCTACGCTTTGAACCTGGAAGAAGGAAGCATTGTAACTGCCGGAGACGTGATTGGCTATATGGGACACACCGGCTACAGCACCGTGGAGAACACCAACAACATTGAGACCGTCCATCTCCACTGGGGGCTGCAGCTTATTTTTGACGAGTCCCAAAAGGAGGGGAACAACGAAATCTGGGTGGACTGCTATGCCCTGACCCGCTTTCTCTACAAGAACAGGTCTCTTACGGAAAAAAATACGGACACAAAGGAATGGTTCCGGCATTTTCAGATGAAAGACCCCGCCGCGGAAAAATACCGCCAAAGCTCCGCAGCAGCAGACGAAAAGGCCGCCCCGTCTCATCAGGCAAAGGCGCAGCCTGCAGGGGACAACACAAAATATGGAATCGCCGCTTCTTTTCCACACTATATATTGACAAGCGGAGCATAAATATTTATACTTATTACAGGGTACAAAGGAGAATTTACCATGACAAAAGAAAACATTATTTTATACGCCAAAATTTTAAGGAATGTCTTCGAAACCACCAATGCGGTGGAGATTGCCCGCAGACTGCGCTACAATGTGGGCTTTATCAAAACCGGCACGCAGTATCTGAAGGCCAACACCTATAAATTTGAAGACGGCTTAAAGGTGATTTTGATTAACGACAACTATGACGCCGTTTCCAAAAATGTCCTTTGCGCCCATGAGCTGGGGCATGCCGTCTTTAACCATGCCAACAAAAGCAATTACAAGGATACCAACCTTGCCAACGAGTATGAAGTGAATCTTTTCGCCGTTGCCCTTCTTTTTGACGAGGGCTCCTTTAATATGCCCCTTGCGGAGATGAGCAACTATACCCTGCAGAGCATTCTGGACGCAAACATTACCCCTCCGGGATAATGAGGGTTTATCGCCGCCTGCTCCTTTTCTTTCCTGTTCTTTTTCTTTTTCCGTTTTCTGCACGGAATTTTTGTATCTCCTCCCCGATTACCGTATAATCCCTCTCGAAAAGCTCCTCGCAGAGCTGCCTTTGCAGCACCTCCCGGGGCACCTTATCAAGCACCTTTTCCTGTACGAAAAGCTTGCTTTTTTCCTTATATCCCGGCAGCCCGTTCAGCTCCTGTATGTGGGCAAGCTCCGGCCGCCAGAGAATGCCTATTTTTCTTTTCCAGTCCGTCTTCGGATTGGGAAGGGCTTTCCGCATAATATAAAAATCCGCCTTTTCCTCCACCAGCTCCACGGTGATGATTCCCCACCATGCCGGGAGATGCTCCTTAATGTGCATGGCGTGGCTGGTTCCCACCACCGCATAGTTGCAGTCATAGTACAGGTCGTAGTCCTTTACCTGGCGTTTCAGTCTGGCGTAGGTATCGGCGTCGCTTTTAATTTCAATTCCACAGAGCAAATCCGGCGTCACCATCACCACGTCCGCCCTCGACTTGCCCATGGTCTTTTCCTCCAGGATTCTCACTTTCCCGTAAACCTCCTCGAGAAATTCAAAAAGAGGCTCCCTGATATCCTTATCGTGTAGTGTTTTCATGAAATCATTATATAAAATCCCGGCTGTTTCCGCAACAATTCCTTATGGCATTCCATAAAATCTCCTCTACTTTTGCAGCAGCTCCCTCCGGCAGATATCAATATTTTGAACCAGTTCTTCCATATCGACGGTGTCAAAATCCGTGGTGTCCAGAACTATCCGGGGGCCGTTTGCCGTAAAGCTGTCCATCCCCCGCATGGTAATACCCTCCACGAAGCGTTTGTAGGGAATCGGCTCCGGCTCCTTCTTCCGCTCCTTTTCAGGATAGCAGTCGTTCACCACATGGCCTCTGTGCCGCTTCGGACTTTCGTTCCTTTCAAGAAAGCGCTGATAGATGGTTCTGTAGTCCCCCGTCAGCGTCACGGTGATGGCCTGATAATCATATTTTTCAAGAAGGGTAAAAAGCCCCTTCTCCGATATCCTTTCAAAATTGTTTTCCAGCAAAAAGGGCTGGCTGCCCTTCATGAGCTGTTCCGCCACATGGTACATGATGTTCATGCTGGCGATGCCAAGCTGCACCTTTTCCTCCCTTGACTGAAATCCAATCAAATCGTATAAATCTTCCTTAATCCTGTCCTTTGAAATCATGGGCAGACGCAGCGCATGGGATAAAAACTCCGCTATGGTGCTTTTGCCGGAGGCAGGAATGCCGGTCACTAATATACAATACATCTTCTTTCCCATTCCGGTGTTGCAGGTTCCTTTCCATACATAATATTTACAGGCAGGCTGTATCAACCTTCACATTTAACTCCGCCATCTGCAAAAGAAAATCCTCCGGGGCGTTTTCGTCCGTAATCAGCAAATCGTAATCCTCCGCCCGGCACACGGAATGAAGGGAATTTCTGCCCAGCTTTTCCGAGGGGTAAATGCCGATGTTCATTTTGCTGTTTTCCATAACCGCCCGCCCAAACATCACTCCGGCGCTGTCGTGGATGGACGCGCCAAACTCCGGCGACAGTCCAGTGTGGGACAAAAAGGCTTTATCCATGCGGATATTTTTTACCATCTGAATGGTGTAAAAATCATGGCAGTTCCCGCGGCGGGACATCTCCCCGCCCAGAAGGATGACGGATGCGTTTTCCCTTTCCCTGAGGGCCTCGGCGACCGTAATGGAATTGGTTAACACAATGGCTCTGATATTGTCGGGAAAATACAATGCCATATAATATCCGACGGAGGACGAGGTCAGAAAAATCACGTCCTTATCTTCAATATAAGTAAGAGCCCGCCTGGCTGCCGCCAGATAGCTTTCCTTTGCCCGGGGCAGATTTTTCGGCGTGTAGGTCGCCTCCGGGTAGATTCCCTGCCTGCTCACCGCAATCGCCCCGCCATGGGTCCGCTGCAAAAGCCCTCTGCTCTCAAGGAGCCTTAAGTCCCTTCTGGCGCAATCGGCGGATACCTGATAGACGGACTGGATTTCCGTCACCATAATTCTGCCGGATTCATTAACTCGTTTTACGATATCCTTCTGCCTCTCTTCCATGAACATGTTTGTTACCTCGTTTCTGCCCTGAATTTTGCACTTTTTCCAAATGCTTTTGGCCGTGGGAAATTTCTTTTTTGCCGTTTGGTAAATTCTTGTTTTTAATTGTTTGTAATTATTTATATTTGTTTATATTTTATTATATATGTTTTTCAGAGAAATGCAAGCAGAATTTCAGCGTTGCACGGAAATCAATTTTCAGATTCCGGTGCGGTGCGGCTCTGGATATTACATAACCCCCATCCGCTTCCCATGCGGCTTTCATGATAAAATGATGCAAAAATGATACAACTTTGATGCTCTTTTGATGCCTTGTCATTATAAATTTTAACTATCAAAGGCGCTAAATGCGCCGGAAACGAGGCTGACAATGAAACAAAAGAAACTTATCCTGTGTACCATTTTTATCTTATTTACTTTTCTTGCAACCCCTGCCGCCGTTTATGCCGGGGAATCGCATGAGGACGATGAGGACAGGCCCCTTGCCCCCTACATGATTATCCTGAACCAAGAGAACGCGTCGTTAGAGCATTTTCCTTTGAAGGAAACCACTGTCTCAACGAATATTGACGGCGTTATTGCCGCGACAACAGTCACTCAGACCTACGCCAATGAAGGAAAAACGCCCATAAACGCCAGCTATGTCTTTCCCGCTCCCACAGGCGTCACCGTCCATGGAATGCAGATGATTATCGGCAATCACATTATCACCGCCCAGATTAAGGAAAAGGAGGAGGCAAAGACGGAATATGAGGAGGCGAAAAGCGAAGGGAAAAGCGCCTCGCTGCTCGAGCAGCAGCGCCCTAACGTGTTCACCATGGACGTGGCAAATATCATGCCCGGCGACAATGTGCGCATCGAGCTCTTTTACACAGAGCTGATTACTCCCTCGGAGGGCTCCTATCAGTTTGTTTTCCCCACGGTAGTCGGCCCGCGCTATGCAGGTTTGTTGGAGGATACGGACGAGAACGGCTGGGTGGAAACTCCCTATCTGCCGGAAAATACTTCTTCTCCCGGAAAATATGATATCAATGTCACCCTTTCGGCGGGCGTTCCCATCGCGGATATCTCCTGTTCCTCCCATAAAATAAAAGTTATAAAGGATACGGACTCCTTTGCCCGCATCGGTCTTGCCCCCGATGATGCCGGGGATTTTGCCGGAAACAGGGATTTCATTTTGGATTATAAATTAAACGGCGAGGAGGTAAACTGCGGCCTGATGCTGAACACCGGCGAAGACGAAAACTATTTTCTACTGATGGTTCAGCCGCCGGAGCGTCAAAAGCCTGAGGAAATTCTGCCCCGGGAATACATTTTCGTGCTGGACGTCTCGGGCTCCATGGACGGCTATCCCCTCGATACCGCCAGGGGGCTGATTAAGAACCTTGTTTCCAATCTCCGCTCCTCCGATTGCTTTAATCTGGTGCTTTTTTCAGACGACACCACGTTAATGTCCTCCCGCTCCCTGAAAGCCACGGACAAAAATATCCGGGAAGCCCTGGACTTTATCGAAGATAAGGAGGGCGGAGGCGGCACGGAGCTTGCCCCGGCGATTGAAACCGCCCTGTCCGTCCCCGCAAACAATGATATGGTGCGCAGTATCGTCGTCATCACTGACGGCTATGTTTCCGGGGAAAAAGAAATTTTTGAACTGATTGACAATAACCTTGGCAGCGTCAGCTTTTTCCCCTTTGGAATCGGCTCCTCCGTCAACCGATATCTCATTGACGGCATTGCAAAATCCGGGCTCGGAGAAGCCTTTGTGGTGACGGACTCCTCCGAGGCGGCGTCAACTGCCGAAACCTTCCGCACCTACATTGAGTCCCCTGTTCTTTCCGACATTCAGGTGACCTACGACGGCTTTGACGTTTACGATGTGGAGCCCCATAGCCTGCCCACCCTTTTTGCCCAAAAGCCCATTGTGGTCTATGGAAAATGGCGGGGCGAAGCCGCCGGGGAGATTAAAATCACAGGAAAAACCGGCGACCGGCATGCGTACTCGCAGACCCTTTCCGTCTCTGAGACGCCGCCTCTTGAAAATAACGATGCCATCCGCTACCTCTGGGCACGGAAAAGAATCGAGCGGCTCACCGACTACGGAATCAATGAGAACAATCCTGACATTAAGGATGAGGTCACCGAAATCGGATTAAAATACAGTATGATGACCCCCTATACCTCTTTCATTGCCGTGATGGAAACTGTCAGGAACCCTGCCGGCAGCAGCACCGATATCGACCAGCCCCTGCCTCTGCCTCTTGAGGTATCCAATCTCGCCCTCGGCGGGTATCGGATTGGCTCGGAGCCCGGCGAAGCTTTGCTGGCAGTTATGGCTGTGACGATACTGGCCGGCGGTTACGTAAAGCGCAGACGGAAAAGCCTGCGGAAGGGATGATTTTTGCAATGTACCCGAAAAGGAAAACTGCCCTATGACATTTATTTCAGATATGAAGCAGACTTTAAAAAATAACTGGATATTTTATCTTATCGGCGCTGCCTTTTGCCTCGGCTTAAAGCTGTATTACCGCAGCGCCGACAGCTGCGGCCTTATGTGGATACTGACTCCCACCGCCCGGTGGGCCGGTATCCTTGGCGGGTACGCCTTTGAAAATATTCCCCATACCGGCTATGTGAACCATGACCTGCAGTTTATTATCGCCAAATCCTGCAGCGGCGTCCAGTTCATGGTAATTACTCTGGCAGCCCTGATTTTTTCCTATACCCATTTTATTACCAGCCGTTTGGGCACAAAAAAGGGATTTCTCTGGCTGGCGTTAAGCCTCCTGCTCTCTTATGCCTCCACGGTTCTGGTGAACGGCCTGCGGATTGTCCTCTCCATCGACCTGCCTCCGGTTCTCGAAAAGCAGGGTATTCTCAGAGACCTGCTGACCCCAGAGCAGCTTCACACAGCGATTGGCTGCGCCGTTTATTTTTCCTCCCTCCTTGTGATTTACCGGTTTGCAGGGCGGCTTTCCTTGAGGATTACCGGCAGCTGCCGCTTATCCGGGGGATTCTGCGACAGGCTTACGGAATCTTCTTCTATTGCAGACTGTAAGAGCGGCAAAAAAGGGAAACTCCGTCAGCTGATACCTCCTGCCTTCTGGTATCTCTTTGTGGTGCTGGGAATTCCTCTTTTGCATCATGGAAAAAACGGCTATGAGCAGTTTGCAGAATATGCAGCGCTCATAACCGTTATCTGTACGGCGGTTTTGGGGGTGAATTTATTATTTTCCAACCAGAACGGCAGGCGTTTGTCTCTTACGGCAGCCGGCAGATTTCTTCAAAAAACCGCCTGGTCTGTTGTCCACAGAAATAAAAGATATAGAGCAAAATAACTTTATAATTTCTTTTTCTCTATACTTTTCAAAAAGGTTTTCTTTAGCTCCTGCGGCTTATAAAAAAATTTTTCTTCTGATTTGCTAAGCCGCTTCTCATCTCTTTTAATTCTTAACAAATCCATAGAGCAGATAAAATCTGCCGCCTGCAATAACCTGTATTTCTGTGGTGCTGCTTTCCTGAACTCAACATTTGAAAACTGTATTGAAAACACAGCATTAAGAATGGCGCTAAGCTCGTTCTGCCCGTTATCATAATACACAATAATCTTATCAAAACTCATAAAAAAATCCTGATGTGCGCTTATTGCCATATGTATTGCTTTAGCTAATCTACCTGACAAAGCAACCTTATCTGCCGCTTCTTTTCTGTCTATAACAACTGTCAGATAAGAAATCGGACTCGAATTAACAAAATTCAGCATCCTGTAAAGTAACTTTCTTCTTTCATCAACAGAATATTTTTCAAAAACCTCCTCCCTGCGGATTACCGGTCCAGTATGTATATACTCTACATCAAATCCGGCATTTTTTACCCCTTCTTCCAACATAGAAACTTGCCGTCCTATACCATCATTCTGATTATGAAAAACAAATGTTACCAGATAGTATGCCGGACGTTCCTTTATCTCTCCAAAATCCCCTGATTCATCTATGAAGATGCTTAATTCTTTCATTCGTATTCCCCATGTATATTAGAAATGGCGGGAAATTCTTCCCGCCTGCGGTGGTCCAAAGAGCTTTCGCCCAGACCAAATTTTTAACTAATTCCTTTATTATTCTGTTTAAAGAATACCATATCTATACATTACCTGCAAGTATTTTTTCAGCCGGATTCACGGGATTCAATTCCTTTCTGTTACAATCTGTTTAACAGTCACAGCACACTCTCCCTGAACTTCCCGATTTCTTCCAGATACTTCTGTCCCAGCGGACTGAGCGCCGCCCCTTTTCTTTTCAGGTAGCCAATAGCCATCACCTCGTCGGATTTCAGCTTCACCGCACAGTAATCCGAGCCGTTTAAGCTCTCGCAGATAATGCCGCAGCACAGGGTATAAGCGTTCAGCCCCACCATGAGATTCAACAGCGTCGCCCTGTCGTTGGCCTTAATCAGCCGCTTATAGGCATAGGTGCTCAGCACCTCCTCCGCAAAATAAAAGGAATTGTTGGCTCCCTGCTCAAAGGAAAGGCAGGGGTATGCGTCCAGCTCCTCCAGCGCAATCTCCTCTTTCCCGGCAAGAGGGTGCCCTTTCCACATATACACATATACGCCGCAGGTAAGCAGCTCATGAAATTCCAGCTCAAACTCCTTAAAAAGCTTTGTCAGCACCGCCCTGTTAAAATCATTGAGATAAAGAATGCCGATTTCACTCTTAAAATTTTTTACATCCTCTATCACCTCGTAAGTTTTGGTCTCGTGGACGGCAAATTCGTACTCGTCCATGCCGAACTGCTTCACCATCTCCACGAATGCCTTCACCGCAAAGGTGTAATGCTGCATGGAAACACCGAAACGCTTCCGGCTGTTTTTTCGGGTAATATACCTGTCCTCCATAAGCTGATACTGCTCCGCCACCTGTCTGGCATAGCCAAGGAACTCCTTTCCCTCGGGGGTAATCTTCACGCCCCTGTTGCTTCTGCGAAACAGGGTGATTCCGATTTCCTCCTCCAGCTCCCTGACCGCCTGGGACAGGCTGGGCTGAGCGATAAAAAGGGTTCTTGCGGCCTCGTTCATGGAACCGGTGTCTGCAATTGCAATCACGTAGCGCAGTTGTGTAAGTGTCATTTTCCCTCCCCCCTTTGCACTCCGGTGCGTACTTAGTCAAAGAGCAGACGCACAAAGGCAAACTTCGCTTCCCTGTGTATCTGCTCTTATCACTTACTTTTGAATATCTTCTGACCGCAAGGCCAGCGCCCCCGCGCGGCAGAGCTGCCGGATATCTTCTATCCGCAAAAGGCAACGCCCCGCGGCAGAGCTGCCGGTATGCGGTCCCTCAACGGAATCAGGCAAAAGGAATTACCGCTCCGTCATAAGTATCCGTTATGTAGGTCTTAACCGTATCCGACTTCAGCGCCTCCACCAGAGCCTTAATCTTGTCGGCGTTCTCGTTGCCTTCCTTTACTGCAATTACGTTCACATAGGTTTTGGCTGCCTCGGAATCGGAGCTCTCATAAGCCAGAGCGTCTTTTGCAACGGAATAGCCTGCTTCCAGCGCATAGTTTCCGTTAAGTACCACGAAAGCAACCTCCTCCACTACTCTGGGCACCTGCGCCGCCTCAAGCTCCACAATTTCCAGATTGTAGGGATTTTCTTCAATATCATTTACGGTGGCATTCAGGCCAGCGCCGCTCTTTAAGGTAATCAGTCCGTTATCCTGTAAAAGTAAAAGGGCTCTCGCCTCGTTGGTGGTATCGTTGGGAACCGCCACGCTGTCGCCGTCCGCCACGCTCCCCAAATCGCTCTTTGTTCCGGGATAGATTCCAAAGGGCTCATAGTGAATGCCGCCTGCGTTTACAAGGTGGGTTCCTTTTTCCTCGTTGAAGCTGTCAAGATAGGGAATATGCTGGAAATAGTTGGCGTCGAAGTCGCCGCTCTCCACTACCTCGTTGGGCTGTACATAATCGTCAAACACCGTCACCTGCAAATCATAGCCTTTGTCCGCAAGGATTGGCTTCGCCTGCTCCAAAAGCTCTGCATGGGGCGTTGCGGAAGCCGCCACCTTGATTACCTTGTCGTCGGCGCCCTTTCCGCCGCAACCGCCAAGAACGCCTACAGCCAGAACCCCTGTTAAAAGTACCGCTAAAAATTTTTTCATAATGATTTTCCTCCTTCTGCGCCGCTTCTTTCCCTTCGGCCGCAAATCTTTTGTCAAGAGAGAGTATAGCACTCTATCCCCTCTCTGTACAATACCTAAATAATGTTACCGGTGATAGGCATAACCTATTGCCAACACTCCTGCTTATTTCATTTGCACCTCTTTTATCAGGTTATACGCAAACCGCCGTGTTTGCCTTGCTGCCTGCCATAACTAATCCAGCTCGCAAAGCCCTGTGTAAAGCTCGTAGTATCTTCCCTTTTGCGCCAGCAAATCGTCATGGTCGCCGCGCTCGATAATCTCTCCGTTTTCCAGCACCATAATTGCGTTTGCATTGCGCACCGTGGAGAGCCTGTGGGCAATCACCAGCGTTGTTCTCTCCGCCATCAGTCTGTCCATGCCCTTTTCAATGTGCTTTTCCGTTCTGGTATCCACGGAGCTGGTGGCCTCGTCCAGAATGAGAATGGGCGCTTTGGAGATGGCCGCCCTTGCAATATTGATAAGCTGCCTCTGCCCCTGGCTCAGGTTTGCGCCGTCCCCCTCGAGCATGGTATCATAGCCGTGTTCCAGATGCACGATAAAGGAATGGGCGCTGGCCGTCCTTGCCGCCTGCTCCACCTCCTCGTCGGTTGCGTCCAGCCTGCCGTACCTGATATTTTCCCGGACCGTTCCCGTAAACAAATGGGTGTCCTGCAACACCATGGAAATATTTCTGCGAAGGGAATCCCTCTCTATTTCCGTGACGGGAATGCCATCTATGGTGATGCTTCCCGCATCGATATCATAAAACCGGTTAATCAGGTTGGTAATTGTCGTTTTTCCCGCGCCGGTAGAGCCCACAAAGGCAATCTTCTGCCCCGGCTTTGCGTACAGGGACACGTTCTTTAATATGGTTTTGTCGGGATTATATCCGAAGGTGACATCGTTCAGCGTAACCGCGCCCTTTACCTCCTTATAACAGGCATTGTCATCCTCTTTAACCACATTCTCCATAAAGCCTTCTTCCCCTGCAATGGAGCTTCCTCTGGGAATACGGTAAAGGCTCTTTCCTGACGCGGCGTCCTCCACAATTTGAACAGCGTTCTCCACATCTTCCGCTTCCGGCGCCTCGTCCATCACGGCAAAAACCCTCTCCGCTCCTGCCAGTGCGGAAAAGATGGTGTTTACCTGCATGGCTACCTCGTTAATCGGCCGTGAAAACTGCCTTGAATAATTCACGAAAACCGTAAGGCCGCCCAGGTCAAAGCCCCGGAGCACGCACAAAATCCCGCCGATACAGGCCGTCAGGGAGTAGCTCACCTGACTTAAGTTCCCCATAACAGGCCCCATGATGCCGCCGAAGAACTGCGCCTTAATCTGCTTGCTCCGAAGGTCCCTGTTGAGATATTCAAATTCGTCCCTTGCATCGTCCTCGTGGTTAAAGACCTTAACCACCTTCTGTCCCGTAACCGTCTCCTCGATATAACCGTTTAAGGTGCCGATTGCCGCCTGCTGGGCGCTGTAATATTTCCTGCTCCTGCTGCCTACTGCCTGCACCGCTTTCAGCATTACAGGTATCATAAACACCGTAATCAAAGTCAGCCACACATTGGTGTATACCATGAGCGCAAAGGTGCCGATGATGTTGATGGTTCCCGAAATCAACTGCACCACCGTATTGTTGAGCATCTCCCCCACCACATCCACATCATTTGTAAAGCGGCTCATCACATCCCCGTGGTTGTTGGTGTCGTAATATCTCACCGGGAGCTTCTGCATCTTTCCGTACAGCTCGTTCCTCAGCCTGAAAATAGCGTTCTGGGAAATCCCTATCATGATTCTCTGCTGTAAATACTGGGCAAGCACCCCGGACACATAAATCGCCGCCATCATAAGGATTCCCCGAAGCAGAGTCGTCACGCTTCCGTTTTCATCGGTAAGCCCGTTGATAATCGGACGCAGCATATAGGAGCCTGCCAGATTGGCGGCGGTTCCTCCGATGACGCATAAAAAGACGATAAAAAGCTTTAGCTTTTCGCCCGAAATATAGCCCAGAAGCCGCCCCAGGGTTTTCTTCACGTTTTTGGGCTTCCCGCCCGGTCCTCGCCCCTGTCCTCTGCGGCCGCCCATGCCCGGTCCCCGGCCCATGCCTCTGCCATGCCCGGAACCCGGCCCGTTCGCCCCATGCGGGCCTGCCGCGCCCGAACCGGCGCCCCCGCTTTTCGCACCGGCCGCGCCAAGATTCCCGGAGGGATTCAACCGGCTTTCATATTTTTTCTGAAAATATTCCAGCTTTTCCTGCCTCATGACATCCCACCTCCTGTTCCTGCGCCCTCATCCGCGGAAGAATTTCCGGCAGCTTCCGAAGCGGCTGCCTCCGTAACCGCAGATGCCGGGGCATCCGCCGCACCCCCTGCGCTTTTTCTGTCCATCTGGGAATAGTAAATCTCCTGATAAGCCTCGCATTCCGCCAGAAGCTCTTCATGGGTGCCAAGCCCCACTATGCTTCCCTCGTCCATCACCAGAATCTGGTCGGCGTCCATCACCGACGTAATCCTCTGGGCAATGATAATCTTCGTTGCTCCCTTAAGCGTCGTGTGAAAGCTCTCCCGGATTTTGGCCTCGGTGGCGGTATCCACTGCGCTGGTAGAGTCGTCCAGTATCAGTATTTTCGGCTTTTTCAAAAGCGCCCTTGCAATACAGAGACGCTGCTTCTGTCCGCCGGACACATTGACGCCGCCCTGACCCAGCTCTGTCAGGTATCCCTCCGTGAAAGAGCTCACAAAAGGGTCGGCCGCAGCGGCTGCGGCTGCGGCGCGCACCTCCTCCATGGAAGCCGCGCCGTCGCCCCAC
Source organism: uncultured Lachnospiraceae bacterium (assembly GCA_910577275.1). Lineage (GTDB taxonomy): Bacteria > Bacillota > Clostridia > Lachnospirales > Lachnospiraceae > Suilimivivens. Next base: position 101,839 of record CAJTMW010000002.1, on the reverse strand, counting down.
ATGAGGTTTTCCACAATTGTCCCGGAAAAGAGCACGTTTTTCTGCAGAACCATTCCCACGCCGTCCCGCAAATGCTTTAAGGAATAATCCTTTACGTTCACGCCGTCCACCAGCACCGCTCCCTCGTCCACGTCATAAAGCCTTGGAATCATCTGCACCAGCGTGGTCTTTCCGCTTCCGGTGGAGCCGATAATACCCAGCACCTGCCCGCCCTTTACCCGAAAGCTCACATGGGAAAGCACCGCCTCTTTATTTTCCTTATAATAACGGAAAGTCACGTCCCGAAACTCCACGTCGCCGCGCATCACTTCTTTGTCGGGAAGGGCGCAGCCCTCGTCGCTTAAGGTCACCTCCGTGTCCAGCACCTCCGTGATACGGTGCAGCGACGCCAGCGCCCTCGAGCTCTGCAAAAGCACCATTGCCAGCATCATAAGGGACATTAAAATCTGCACAATATAAGAAGTAAAAGCCGTCAAATCCCCCACCGGCATATCCCCTGCCAGAATCTGCCTTCCGCCGAACCACACAATTCCAAGGGTGGTCACATTCATGAGCATCATCATAATCGGCATTGTCAGAATCACCGCCCGGAAAGCGGACAGACTGGACTCTTTCAGCTCCTTATTCGACTCCACAAACCGCTCCTCCTCATAGCTTCCCCGCACAAAGGATTTGATGACCCGGACGTTTGTCAGCATTTCCTGAATATGGGAATTTAAGGCGTCCAGCTTTTTCTGCATGGCGTCAAAGCGGGGAAACGCCGTCTTTATGATGACAATAATCAGAAGAATCAAAACCGGAATCACGACCAGCACCACAATGGAAAGCTGGGCGTTCATTGTGAGCGCCATAATCAGCGCGCCAATCAGCATTCCCGGCGCCCGGAGCATCATGCGCAGCGCCATGTTAATCAGATTCTGCACCTGGGTAATGTCGTTTGTCAGTCTGGTCACCAGTGAACCCGTGCTGAACTTATCCAGATTGGCAAAGGAAAATTTCTGCACCTTGTCAAACACATCGCTTCTTAAGTCGGCGGCAAAGCTGATGGACGCCTTCGCCGCAAAATAAGCGCCGCCGATTCCCCCCGCCATCATAAGAAGCGCCGTGATAATCATGGTGATTCCCATGCTGATGATGTACGGCACGTTATGGTCAACCGCGCCTACGTTGATGATATTGGCCATAAACTTGGGCAAAGCCACCTCCCCGATGACCTCCACAATCATCATCATCGGCCCGATAATAAAGGCCGGCAAATAAGGTTTGATATACTTCCAGTATCTTTTCATAGCTCTCCTTTCCCGCCTAAACACATCTTGCTATCAGATACAGCGCCAGCAAATGCGCCGGATAAAACAGGTAAAATATATATTTCAGCCTGATTCCCCGTTTTCCGTTGTAACAGCCTATGAAAACGAAGGAAAACATCGCTGTAAATTCCCAGAAAAACGCCACGCACCCGGCTATCATCTGCTTTACTTTATCTCTCCTGAAAGCGTATAACAGCCCCACCGCAATAATCCCGTGGGCTCCGTAATCGCACCGTAAAAGCTCCGCCGCCGCTGCCGTCAGGAAAAATACCGCCCCGTCAACTGCCAGTATCTTCCATTCCGCCCCGTCTCCGCCAGGACCCTTTTCACGAAATCGCGCCCGGAAACGCTCCCTTACAGCCTCCATTATCCATATCATCAATAAGCCCAGAAGAAGCGTGACAAACACATTCTGGTAAGAGGCGTCAAAAGCCTTCCCCCGGAAAGCCAGATTAAAGGGGATTTCCGAAATCAAAGCAAACAGGAAAAGCCGCCCCGCGTACTTCCTCCGGTTCCCCGTTCTCTCAAAGCCCTCCACCAGAAGGAAACAGTAGATGGGAAACGCCAGCCTCCCCAGGATTCTTCGCATAATCTGGTACAGAACATAGAGCCAGCCTATAGAGCCGGCGGCCACAAGTCCCTGCATATATTCCATGGAGATATTTCCAAAGGAAGTAATGCCATACCTTGCCAGAACCGGCGGAAACACAATCGCCGCCGTGTGGTCAATCAGCATAAATATCAGCGCCATAATTTTTAACGTGCTTCCGCTCAGCTCCGGTTTGTTGTTCATAGCCCCTCCCCCGTTGTCAGTTCCGTTCCTGCTTTCCTCTCACACTTTAATAGCGTACACCATGGAGAGAAGATATTCCAATTAAAAGTTTATTAAGTTTTTCCGTCTCGGTTTCAATTACCTTTTTGTCTATCCTGCAAAATAGTATCTCCGCCTCGGGAATCCGCACCCCCGCCGGGACGGATTGTTTCTTCCAGATTTGTGATGAGGGGATTCCAAGCCATTTACACACCTTCTCCGACGAAAAGGGCAAAAAGGGCGACAGCAGCACCGCAAGATTTGCAATTATCTGAACGCACTGATACAGCGTATTTTTGCAGGCCGCTATATCGGTGTTTCTTGTGACCCAGGGCTTTTCGGCGTCAAAAAATTTATTTGCGCTTCTCACAAATTCAAAAATTTCGTCGATTGCGTCCTTGAAAGCGCCGTTTTCAATCTGTTTTCCAACTGACACAAACAGGCTCTCTATCCGCCCGTTTATTTCCTCGTTCTCCCTTCCCTCCGGCACATACCCGCCAAAGTATTTCCCGATAAAGGCCAGACAGCGATTCACAAAGTTCCCGTACGCTCCCAGCAGCTCGCCGTTATGGCTGTTCACATATTCCCTCCATGAAAAATCAGCATCCTTCTTTTCCGGCCCGTTTGTCAGGAAAAAATAACGGATGGAATCCGCCTCATAATTTTCCAGCAAATCCTTTACCCAGACGGCATAATTCTGACTGGTGGATATTTTCCTTCCCTCCAGCGTCACGTACTCGCTCGATACAATCCTGTCCGGCAGATGCCAGTTTTCACCGCCTGCCAGAAGAAGCGAAGGCAAAATAATCGTGTGAAAGGGGATATTATCCTTCCCGTGCACATAATAATGCACCGCGTCCTCTCCCCAGAGCCTGTAAAAATCATCGCCTCTCGCCTCTGCTGCCGTTTTGCTTGCGGACAGATAGCCCAGCACATTTTCCGCCCAGATATAAATCGTTTTATTTTCATAGCCCTCTTTCGGAACCTCTATACCCCATTCCAAATCCCTTGTCAGGGCGCGGTCCCGCAGCCCCTCGTCGATATACCTGTTTGTAAATGCAATGGCGTTTTTCCTCCACTGTGGATGAGAGTCAACCAGCGCTTTCAGTTCCTCCTTAAGCCTGGTAACGGCAAGATATAAATGTCTGGAATTTCTAAAACTTACCGGCTTTTTGCAGACTGCGCAGACCGGCTCTTTCATAGCCTCCGGTTCGAGAACCGCGCCGCAGGCGTCGCACTGGTCGCCTCTGGTATCCTGCCCGCATTTCGGACATTTCCCCAATACAAACCGGTCCGCCAGAAAGCTGCCGCAGCCCTCGCAGTATGCCTGAGGGACTTCCTTTTCATATACATAGCCGCTTTCATACAATTTTCTGTGAAATTCCTTTACAAAATCCTTATGCTCCTTCGACGATGTTTTCGTATACACATCATAGCTAAAGCCCAGCTTCTCAAAGCACTCCGCAAATTCCTCATGATAAAAATCGCTGATTTCCCGGGGCGTTCTGTTTTCCTGTTTTGCCCGAATCGCTACGGGCGTTCCGTGGCAGTCGCTTCCTGACACAAAATATACGTTATCGCCTGCTGCCCTGTGATATCTGGCAAGCACGTCTCCCGGCAGTAACGCCGCAATGTGACCGATATGCGGAGAACCGTTTGCATAGGGCCAGGCTCCGCCGATTAAAATATTTCTCATTCTTTCCACCTCGTTTTCGACTATTATTCGCGATGCGCGCCGCAGTCCGGCGCACGGCAATTTACAGTGACAACTTATTTTTTTCCATTAAAAAAGCCCTCCTCTCTGAAAAATTTCTTTTTCAGGGACGAGAGCCGAAGCTTCGTGTTACCACCCTAAATTCACCCATACCTCACGATATAAGCCTTAGCAACTGCGGACAAGAAACAAACGCTGTCACGCTCTGCGAGCCAGCTTATTGTAACAAAACGCCGCCGCGCTTCACGGGCCGGTTTATTGTAACTCATCGACAGCCTGTCGCTGTAACGGGCGCTCCCGTCGTAGCCTTGGCATAACAGCTTCGGTACGCGGCTCCGAGACCATTTTCGACAGTTCCTTCTGTGCCTGCTCTCACCTAATCAGGCTCTCTGTAACATATCCCACTGACTACTCTTCTCTTCACAGCCTTTGATATATTTTTGAATTGTACTGCTATTTAGACGGATTGTCAATATTTTTTAATCAGAAACACACTTTTCAGTCGCACTTTTCTGACAAATTAACATTTTTCAGCCGCACTTTTCTCCATCCTTCTGAAAAATCCCGCCGACGACGCCCCGACCGCGCACACAATCAGTCCGGTGGGAACCAGAATAACAGAAACGGCGCCGGAAAATCTGTCAAACAAAAATCCATACACAATCTGCCCGACGGGCTGGACACATAAGGTTATGGCGGATGTATAAGCCATTATCTTGCCTATCAGATGATTCGGCGTTCTTTGCTGTATCAGGGAGACGGCAAAAACAGAAAAAATGCTGATGACAGCCTGCATTCCGCACAGGGACGCAACGGTAACAGCATACTTTATCATAAGGCTGACCGGCAGAATATAGACAATTCCGGCCGGAAGAATAAAGACGCCAAGGCTGGCAAGCACGGCGGAGAGTTTATGTATTTTCAATTTCTCTGAAAGTATTCCGGCAGCAATGCTTCCCAGAATCGTGGCAACTGCCAGCGCGCTTTCCGCTACGCCGTAATACCCTGCATTCAGCCCCAGAACGGCGCGTACCAGAAATGGCAGTCCGATTACGACAATTCCCATCACAAAAAATCTTGAAAATGCAGTCAGAAACAGCATCTTTGCAACCCCGCTCTCCTCCTCTGAAAGATAACGCATACTTTCCCGGAAATCCTCTCTGACTGTGGAGAGCACGCCTCCCCGCCGCGGGGAACGCTCATAGCTTAACCGGATAAAGCACTCAAACAAGGCGGTGATAAAAAAGCACCCGACGCTTGCATACATGACCGGCTTTAACCCGAACGCCGCATAAAAAACGCCGCCAAGCATGGGCGCTGTCAGATACGACAGGGAAGCCGCCTGATTCACCACCGCATTACCTTTCATAATCTGGTCGCCCTCCAGCATGGTCGGTATACATGCCTGCACCGTAGGCGTCTCAAAAGCCCCCAGGACAGAAAGAATTACAAGCAGTATCCCGATTACCGCAAGGTCGTTTTTCCCTGTCAGGAAAAGGGCTGCGCACAAAACCGAAAGGCCCGTCAATCCGTCCAGCGCCACCATAATATTCCGCCTGTCCGCCCTGTCCGCAAGAATACCGCCGAGAGGCGAAAGGATAATTGTGGGGATTGTCGCCGCCGATAAGATACCGGCAAATACGGCCGCCGAGCCGGTCTCCTCCAATACATGCATGGACAGCGCAAGCTTCAATATAAAGTTTCCAAACAAAGACGTTACCTGTCCCAGAATCAAAAGGGTAAAATTTCTTGTAAACAGCTTCTGCGTCATGGCTTACCTCCTCCTTTTTCTGAAATATCTTCAATGAATTTTTCCGTGAAAGAGACCGCCTCATCGTCGAATAAAGGCAGCCCCATGCGGGCAAATACTTCCGCCACAAACCGGTACTTGTGACGCAGCTCCTCCTCTGTTGCCGGAAATACCGACGGCAGAAGCCAGAAGTTGACAAGGGGCAAAAGCTCGGCCAGTTCCCTTGTATATTCGCTCTCCACGGAGCCGTCCTTCTTCCCCTCCTCCAAAAGCGCCCGCCACAGAGGCGTCAGCACCCGCCTGTTTTCTTCCACCGCCGCCGCCAGAATGCGTGGGTCCTTCAAAATACCGACCGCCTCCATGTTCAAACGGTTCCGTTCTTCATCCGACCGGTTAAGTGTCAGCAATAGTCGAATTTTCTGCAAACCGTTTAAGTCGTCACGCTCTCTGATGAGTTCAAAGGGATTATTCTCAAAAAACATCCGGTTCCCCAATGCGTGCATGACTTCCTCTTTACTCTGAAAAAAGCGATAGAACATCCCCTTTGCCCCGCCCGCCGCTTCCATAATATCCGAGACGGCAGTTTCCTCGTACCCCTTCGACATAAACAGCTTCTGCGCGGCGTCTAAAATTTCTTTTTTCCATTGTTCTGGTGATTTTTTAACCGGACGGGCCATTTTCTTTTACCTCCCTTGAAAATACAGGTATTAATAATTGTTGAATAGTTATTGACTCTAAGTCAATAACTATTTTATCATAATGAGGGGATTTTGCAAGAGGGGGTAGAAATGTTTTTGATTGCATTGAATAAAAATAGCCGTAAACCTTTGATTTTTAACATAAAAATCTTAGATTTACGGCTGTTTGATAGAGCAGACGCAATTGAAAGCGAACTGCGTTCGCGGGCGTCTGCCGGGTGATAAGGCATCCTCCCACTTCGTGGGTCCCTCCTTACCACAAATAATGGAGCAGACGCATTTCTGTACGAACTCCGTTCGCGGGCGTCTGCCGGGTGATAAGGCATCCTCCCGCTTTGCGGGTCCCTCCTTACCACAAGTACTGGAGTATACGGGATTCGAACCCGTGGCCTCAACAATGCGAATGTTGCGCGCTCCCAGCTGCGCTAATACCCCATGTCAATAAATATATCACAAATGGCTGGAAAATCAATATAAAATTTCAGAAATTTGCAAAAATAATGTCATGGAAGTTTCCTCAATTCAACCGCGCCCCAAAACTGGTCTGGTTAAAAAGTTTTAATTTGGCACTTTTTCATATGCCACTTCTGCATATAATAAAAACAAATATAACACAGCCATCCGCGGAACTGGCAACAGGAGGAGATTCAAATGAAAAATCAGACAGCGCAGAAAATTGCAATGACCGGCCTTATGGCCGCTTTATCCTATGTAGTGTTTACTTTTCTTCAAATTAAAATACCGCTTCCCGGCGGAGACGCTACCTCCATTCACTTAGGGAACGCGGTATGCGTGCTTGGCGCTCTTTTGCTTGGAGGCTTTTATGGCGGAATCGGCGGTGCGATTGGCATGACGATTGGGGATTTGCTCGACCCTGTTTATGTGGTATATGCCCCCAAAACCTTTATATTGAAGCTCTGCATCGGACTCATTACCGGTCTCATCGCCCATAAAATCGGCAAAATCACTCTTGAGACCGAGCATAAAAAGGTGGTATTCTGGACGTGCGCCGCTGCCGTCGGCGGTCTTTTATTCAATGTCATCTTCGACCCTCTTGTGGGATACTTATACAAACTGGTGATTCTGGGCAAGCCTGCGGCAGAGCTGACTCTTGCCTGGAATGTGGCTTCCACTTCCATCAACGCTGTGACTTCAACAATTGTGTCCGTGGCGGTCTACCTTGCGCTTCGTCCGTCGTTGAAAAAGGCGGGATTGTTCTTTACTTTCGGGGAAAAATGATTTACCGAAAAAGCTGCCGTACGAACGCTATTATCATGAGCCAAAATGACCTTGTAGAAAGAATTATTTCCTTTCTACAAGGTCATTGTAAAATAGCTTATTCTCTTTTTGTCAACCCCAAATTGCCCTTACAGGATATTTGGGGTTGACTCTGGATATAAAAAAGCCTTATCTGAAATATTCCACACCCGATTCAAAAATCTTCAAATCCTGCTCCCCGTAGATATTGACGGCAACGCCCTTTCCGCGGCGTTCCGCATGGGCCATCTTTCCAAACACCCTTCCGTCGGGAGACGTAATTCCCTCAATCGCCGCATAGGAGCCGTTCACATTCCATTCCTCGTCCATGGAAATATTTCCCTCCCTGTCGGCATACTGGGTGGCAACCTGTCCGTTCTCAAAGAGACGGTCAATCCATTCCTTCGGCGCCACGAACCTTCCCTCGCCATGGGAAACCGGCGTTACGTAGGTCTTTCCTGCTTCCGCGCCCTGCAGCCACGGGGACTTATCGGAAACCACCTTCGTGTAAACCATTCTGGAAATATGACGGTTGATGGTATTGAATGTCAGGGTCGGCGAATCCTCCTTCTGTCCTGCAATATCTCCGCAGGTAATCAGTCCCATTTTAAGCAGCGCCTGGAAACCGTTGCAGATGCCAAGGGCCAGTCCGTCTCTTTCATTTAAAAGCCGCATTACCGCTTCCCTGATATGCTGATTCTGGAAAGCAGCTGCAAAGAACTTGGCGCTTCCGTCAGGCTCGTCGCCGGCGGAAAATCCTCCGGGGAACATAATAATTTGAGCCTTATCTATTTCTTTTTCGAAAACCTCCACGGATTCCCTGATATCCTCCGCAGTCTGGTTTTTAAATACACGTGTTATCACATCGGCTCCGGCTCTCTTAAATGCCTGCTCGCTGTCATATTCACAGTTTGTTCCCGGAAATACCGGTATGAAAACAGTGGGCTTTGCCACTTTATGCCTGCAGACATAAACCTTGTCCGTCCTGTACACTTTAGATTCCACCGGCTCCGCACCCTTATGGGCCTTTGTGGGGAACACCTTCTCCAGTCTGGCCTTCCATGCGTCCAGAGCCTCCTCCATGGAAACAGTGACGTCATGCCATGTGAAGGATTCTTCTGCTTTCACCTGCCCGATTACCCTGAAATTCAAATCCTCCGCTTCGTTATCTTCCTTTTCCAGTAAGAGCGCCGCATCTTTCCTGTCCATTTCCAGAACGATATCGCCCAGGCAGTTTTCAAACAGGTCGGAAGGACGCAGCTCCTTTGCAAAGTCAACCCCCAGCTTATTTCCAAAGGCCATCTTCGACACGCCCGGCACAAGCCCCGCGCTGTTTAGCGCATAAGCCGCTTTCACCTTACCGTCCCGCATCAGCTTTGTGATAAAACCATAGGTCTGCATTACATGGTCGTAGACCGGAATATCGTATTCATCCTTATCGAACCAGAACTGGAGCAGCGTATCGCCCGCCTCTTTGAGCTCCGGCGTCACAATATCCTGCAATTTTGCCACGTCCACCGCAAAGGATACCAGTGTGGGAGGAACGTCAATCTCGTTAAATGTTCCCGACATGCTGTCCTTACCGCCGATGGACGGAAGTCCGTAGCCTATCTGGGCGTCGTAAGCGCCAAGTAGCGCCGCAAAGGGCTGGCTCCATCTTCCCGGCTCGGAGGTCATGCGCCTGAAATACTCCTGGAAGGTAAAGCGGATTTTGCCAAACTCCCCGCCGGACGCCACAATTTTCGCCATGGACTCGGTAACGGCATAAACCGCGCCGTGATAAGGGCTCCAGGAGGACAGATAAGGGTCAAAACCATAGCTCATCATGGTAACAGTGTCCGTCTTCCCCTCAAGGGCGGGAAGCTTTGCAACCATGGTCTGCGTCTCCGTAAGCTGGTAAACGCCGCCGTAAGGCATCAGGACGCTCCCCGCGCCGATGGTGGAGTCAAACATTTCCACCAGCCCCTTCTGGGAGCAGGTATTCAAGTCATTCAGGCTCTTAAGCCAGGCATCCTTTATATTATCGCCCTCCAGCGCTTTTGCAACCTCGGGAACGGAGAATTTTTTCAGGTAATTATCGTCCCTGTCGGGAATGTCAACCAGCACATTGGTTTCCTGATGGGCGCCGTTCGTGTCCAGAAATTTTCTGGCAATATTGACGATTTCCTTTCCTCTCCATTTCAGCACCAGGCGGGGCGATTTCGTAACCACGGCAACAGGAATTGCCTCAAGGTTTTCCTCCGCCGCATAACCAAGAAAAGCCGCAACGCTTTCGGGGCTCACCACTACCGCCATTCTCTCCTGGGATTCCGAGATGGCAAGCTCCGTGCCGTCCAGTCCCGCGTATTTCTTCGGCACCTTGTCAAGGTCCACCACCAGACCGTCGGCAAGCTCACCGATTGCCACGGACACGCCGCCTGCGCCGAAGTCGTTGCACTTCTTAATCAGCCTGCACACTTCCCGTCTGCGGAAAAGTCTCTGTATCTTACGCTCCGTGGGCGCATTCCCTTTCTGCACCTCCGCCCCGCAGGTTTCAATGGAACTTTCCGTATGTACCTTGGAGGAACCGGTTGCGCCTCCGCAGCCGTCCCGCCCTGTCCTTCCGCCAAGCAGGATAATCACATCATCCGGGTCGGAATTTTCCCTGATAACGTTTCTTCTGGGAGCTGCGCCCATAACCGCGCCAATCTCCATGCGCTTTGCAACATAATCGGGATGATAAATTTCCTTTACATAGCCGGTTGCAAGCCCTACCTGATTTCCGTAGGAGGAATAACCGCCGGCCGCGCCTCTCACCAGCTTCTTCTGGGACAGCTTTCCCTTTAAGGTTTCTGCAACGGGAACCGTGGGGTCAGCCGCGCCGGTCACGCGCATGGCCTGATACACATAGCCCCGTCCTGATAGGGGGTCTCTAATTGCGCCGCCAAGACAGGTGGCCGCGCCGCCGAAAGGCTCGATTTCCGTAGGGTGATTATGGGTTTCATTTTTGAAAAATACCAGCCACTCCTCGTTCACCGGCCCGTCGCCGTAATCCATTTCAACCGGAACCACCACGGAACAGGCGTTGATTTCGTCAGACTCCTCCATGTCCTTAAGCTTTCCGTCTTTTTTCAGTTTACGCATGGCCATCAGCGCCAAATCCATCAGACATACGAATTTGTCGCTCCGCCCTTCAAAAATCTCATTTCTGGTATCTAAATAGCTCTGATAGGTGGTCTCTAAAGGCGTTCTGTAATAGCCGTCCTTAAATTCAATATTTTTAAGCTCTGTGGAAAAGGTTGTGTGACGGCAATGGTCCGACCAGTAGGTATCCAGCACACGGATTTCCGTCATGGTGGGCTCACGGCGTTCTTCCGCCTTATAATAGTTTTGAATATGGAGAAAATCCCTGAAAGTCATTGCCAGTCCAAGGCTTTCATACAATTTATGGAGCTCCTCCTCTTTCATCTCGCAAAAGCCGTCAAAAACCGCCACGTCCGCCGGTTCCTCATAGTTTGTGATAAGGGTGTCCGGCTTGTCCATACCGGTTTCCCTTGAATCCACCGGATTGATGCAGTAAGCCTTGATTCTGTCAAATTCTTCCTGGGAAAAATCACCGGTAATCAGATAGGCCACGGCCGTCTTTATCACCGGCTCTTCGTCCTCTTTTAAGAACTTCACACACTGAACGGCGGAATCCGCCCGCTGGTCGAACTGGCCCGGAAGGTATTCCACCCCGAAAACCTTTCCGTCAGGGGGAACGGGAATCTGCTCCCTGTAAAGTATATCCACCGGCGGCTCTGAAAACACGCCGTTTAAGGCCCGCTCAAAGATTTCCCCGGACAGATTTTCCACATCATAACGGATAAACACCCGGACATCCTTAACCGTTGTAATTCCCAGATAACTGCTGATTTCCTCTTTCAGCTCCCTGGCCTTTACCGCAAAGGGAGCTTTCTTTTCTACATAAACGCGTTTTACGTTTCCCATGGTGAATTTAATCATCCTCCTTATTCATCCACTATAAGCCCCTGCATCACATACAGGATTTCTCTGTCTATCGCCGCCTCGGAAATACCCCGTGTCTGCGAGGCGATTTTAAGGCCCTCCAGGACATACATGATATGTCTTGCGGCGCCTCTCGGGTCTTCGCAATAAAACTCTCCGTTTTCCACACCGGCCAAAATCAGCTTCTCGATTACATACACCGCCGCGTCAAACTGCTTTTTCAGCATATTGTCCTTATATGGCTCCTGATTTTCAAAAAAATACTCATAAATCGCTTTGTTTAAGGAAGCGTTCCTGCTCAGGATTTCTTTTTTCTGCTCCTTAAGCAGAAGCGCCAGAATGTCGGAAGGCGCAGCCTCCTTCGGGATATTCCCGGCAAACAAATCGTCCGCGTCCTCCTGCTCGGACCTCAAAACCTCCTCGAAAAGCTCTCTGGTACTCTGAAAATACAAATAGAGGCCTCCGCGGCTGATTTCGCAGGCCTCAACAATATCCTTCATGGTAACCAGTTTGTATCCCTTTTCCACAAAAACTTTTCTTGCGGTTTCCAGGATTAATTTTTTCTTTTGTTCTGACTTTTCGCTCATACCCGCCACCCTCTGCAAGCCGGCTTATTGTAATAAAACTGCTTTCATTCTATCATAAAACATCCATGGTGTCCAGAATATGACCAAGAAGCCGCTCTGCCACTTCCTCCTTGCTCATAATCGGAAGCTGTATGGAAGCTTCCTTTGAAATCAGCGTCACCACATTGGTATCCGTGCCGAACCCGGCGCCGGCCTGTTTCAGGTTGTTTGCAACAATTAAATCCAGATTCTTTTTTTGAAGCTTCTGTCGGGAGTTCTCCTCCATGTTCTCCGTTTCCATGGAAAATCCGCATAAAAACTGCCCTTCTTTTTTATGGGCACCCAGAAAGCCCAGAATATCCTCTGTGCGCTCAAGCTCGATGCTCATATCGTCGTCTTTTTTCTTTATTTTTTCGTCGGCGGTATACTTTGGCCGGTAATCCGCCACAGCCGCCGCTTTAATGATGATGTCCTGCCCGTCCGCCCGTGACTTGACAGCCTCAGCCATATCCGCCGCCGACAGAATATCCACGGTATTTACGCCCATTGGAGGCGTAAGCCCTGTCTTTCCGGTTACCAGCGTTACCTCCGCTCCCCGCAGCATTGCCGCCCGCGCGATGGCATAGCCCATTTTCCCGGTGGAATGATTGCTGATAAAGCGCACCGGGTCAATCTTCTCCATGGTCGGCCCTGCCGTCACAAGCACCTTAAGCCCCTGCATATCCTTCGGCGTAAGCGCTTTTATGATGTATTCCAGCAAAAGCTCCGGCTCCGGCATCTTCCCCTCCCCGGTATCACCGCAGGCCAGATAGCCCGTGGCAGGCGGAATCACTTCCATATGATAATGCGAAAGCAATTTCATATTATCCTGCGTAACCGGATTCCGGTACATTCTCGTGTTCATAGCCGGCGCGAAAATTTTCGGGCACTCGCAGGCAAGCAGCGTGGTAGTCAGCATATCATCCGCAATTCCATGGGCGGCTTTGGCAATTACATTTGCGGAGGCCGGCGCCACCAGAAACACATCTGTCTGTCTTGCCAGCGAGACATGCTCCACGCTGTGCTGAAAATTCCGGTCAAAGGTATCCACCAGACATTTATTTCCCGTCAGCTCCTCAAAGGTGATGGGATTGATAAAATTCGTGGCGTTTTTCGTCATAATCACGGTGACGTCCGCTTTTCTCTTTTTTAACATGCTGGCAAGAGAGGCAATCTTATACGCCGCAATACTGCCTGTCACTCCCAACACGATATGTTTTCCCTCTAACATCCCTGCTCCTGTTCTGCCTCCGCCCTGTTTTTAAGCCCGCCGCTTTTTCCGGCGTCCTTTTGCGCAAAGCCGTCTATTCAATCGACTCTGTATTTTTCCGGTAAATAATTTCCAGTCCCTTTAAGGTCAGCTCGTCGTCATGGACAATCTTCTTCTTACAGTAGGGCACGATGCACCCGGCCAGCCCGCCGGTGGCAACCACCTGCGCCTGATATCCCAGCTCGTCCCAGATACGCTCAATCATGCCGTCAATACAGGACGCCTGTCCCATGATAATACCGCTTTTCATACAGTCTATGGTATTTTTCCCGATGATTTTCTTCGGCGCTTCCAGACTGATTCTCGGAAGCTGGGAGGTGCGGTTTACCAGAGAATCCAGCGATACCCTAACGCCCGGCAGAATCATGCCGCCGATATAGTTTTTCCTGTTGTCAACCACGCTGATGGTAGTAGCTGTTCCCATATCAATCATGATAATAGGCGCGCCGTAATAATGAAGCCCTGCCACCGCGTTTACCACCAAATCAGAGCCAAGCTGTCCGGGATTATCCATTAAAATATTTAATCCTGTTTTAATTCCCGGTCCCACCAAAAGAGGCGACACATGCAAAAGCTTTTTGAGCGCCGCCGTCACAATATTATTCAGCGGGGGCACCACCGAAGCGACAATACATCCTGTGATGTTCTCCATCTTAATCTGATACAAATCCAGCAGCGTCTTAAAGTCCACCACGTACTCAAGCTCCGTTTTGGAGCTGTTGGTGGACACCCTCTCCACAAAGTACGCCCTGTCCTTTTCCATGCATCCGATTACTATATTCGTATTTCCAATATCCAGTGCAAGAATCATTGTTTCTCCCCGTTTCCTTCTTTCTCTCACTACTTTTACTTTCAATATTTTTCTTCTATCTGATATGACAGTCTCTGTCCGGCTTTTCTCACTTCCATTCCTTCACAGGCTTTACCTGCATAAGGGCCAGTCCCACGCCCGCAATCAGAATTGCCGCCACCGCTGCCTCCACAATTCCGTTAAAGCTGACAATTCCCATGATAACGTCGATTACCGTATCTCCGGCAATCCCCAGCGCCTGCGCATAGGCGTCCTTATACAGAATATAAATACCGCTCATGACAAACAGGGTATTGGTAAACGCCCCCGTCACTCCCGCATAGGCAAGGGCAATGCTTGCGGAGGTCTTTTTCCATGCGGTCGCCGTCAGGAAAATAAATAAAATAACGCCCGTAATAATTCCTGCCAAAGTTCCCGCCATGCCGCTTCCATTCCCCTTTGTCAGATTATCCACAAACGCTTTAACCGAAAATAAAAAGATAACCGATATCGCCGCGTTAATCAGGATACGCCATACTTTCTGTTCGCTTTTCAGCAGCCTGCGAATCAGGATGTACACAAACCAGGGAATGACTCCGACTAAAATTCTCGGCACGAAGCAGATATAAAGACTCTTGAAAACGCCGGATACGCCGATGACATTTGCCGCCAGAACCGGTGAAAAGACAAAGGCCGACGCCGTAGCCGCCTTAAAGGTGTTGTTAATCAGGCTTGTCAGGCCAAAGACAAATCCCAGAAACGCCCCCTTTTTCGGTCCTAAAAACAAGGCTCCAAGGATAACGGGAATATGGATTACCGTTGCGTTGATTACCACCAGCGGAATATACCCCAGGGGGGTGAATGCCATTATCACAATAATAGCCGTAAACAGTGCCGTGAGCACAAGCTCATAGGTTCTTTCATTTTTCATGGTGCGGTTCCTCCTGTTATTATTCTCTTTCCGAGATACAATACGGTGTAATCATACCATATCAAAAGCCCGGGGGCAACGATTTTTTCCGTCCACGCTACCCGCCGCAAATCAAAAATCTGCTGTAAAAAACAATCCTCCCAGCTCCCCCAAAAAATTCGCCCGTCACAAAATGGACAGATACCACAGTACCAGCAAATCCCCCCAGAAAAACGCAATGCCAAGCCCCAGCGCAAGAAAAGGCCCGAAGGCAAAAGCATCCTTACGGGAAAGCTTCTTTCCGGCAAGCATCCACACGCAGTAACCCCCGCCTGCCAAAAGCCCGATAAACATCGCCGCCAGAACGGCCTTCCATCCAAGCAGAAAGCCGCTTACCGCCATCAGCTTGATATCCCCGCCGCCAAAGGCTCCCTCAATGACAAGCGCAAGAAGCAGCATCGGCACCGATACCGCCGCAGCTCCGATTAGCCTGTCCCAAATACCACGCCCGGGAAACAGCCGCAGGGCGGTCAGCCCAAGCAATCCAATCATTATATGAAAACGATTATAAATAATCCTTGTATCCCGGTCGATAAACGCTACCATGGTTAAAATCCCAAGGTAGAGAAATGCAAAAATCCCCTTTAAGGACAAAAGCCCCCACGCTCCGTATCCAAAATAAGAACCGCAGAAGTTAAAGAAAATACCTCCCGCAAACTCCACAAGAAAATACCTGACTGAAATCCGCCCGCCGCACCCGCGGCATTTTCTCCCCTGTATCAGATAACTGACGCAGGGAATCAGCTCTTTCGCCGTCAGAGCCTTTCCGCAGGAGGGACAATAGCTCCGCCCCCGCACCACACTCTCCCCTTTCGGGAGACGATATATCACTACATTGAAAAAGCTGAATACACAGGCTCCCATGGCAAATCGAATCAGCCACAAAAGTCCTGAAAATACTGCAATCAAATTCATTTTTCCTTTCTTTCACCCGCTTTAAACCTCACCAGACCGCCGCAGCCTGCCGGACAGACACCGCTACGTGACAGGGGCACACACCCTGTTTCAGTATACGGTATGAAAGCTCGTCTGTATATAGGGCTGACGGTAATATTTCGGAAATCAATTTTCCCTGAAGTAATAAAATGAGGAAACTCAAATTCTTTTACAGGGTAGGAAAAATAAACAGTACATGATATAATAAAATAAGCAAATTCCAGATGCCCTGCAAAAACGATGGCGGAGCAACAGGATTGAATTTTTAGTTAGCGGTGAGGAGGACCATTCTATGAACATTAAAGAAAATTCAAATTTTAAGAGTGTGGAACTTTTTGATGAGGATATTGATATTTATATACTGATAAAAACCTATGATTTTACAACTCATGCTTCTGCCAAACGAGCCGCACGGTTTGACAAAGCCCTCAAATATAATAAAACAGATGGCAGACAGGCGCCATTTGACAGGATTTTCCGGGTTGATAAAAACCATGAAGATGGTATTGAACTGCATTGTGTGACGAAAAATGGTATTATTTTCATATTAAATGAAGATAAATTTATCAACCGTGAGGATTGCATCGTGACGGTTTTGTTTGCCCGTGTGAATCAGGCGCAGCGGCTGTATGATGAGGTGGATATTGAATTTCCGGAGCCGATACGCAGGAAGTGCGAAGAATGGGAAAGGCTTGGATTGAATAAATGTTGATTTTTCGGTTTTGTGTCGGGGCTGTTTATTCAGCCCCTTTGTTCTACTTCACTGTTATAATAAGCTGAAAGCCTTTTGTCGTTACATTAAGATAACGTCCCATATCCTGTGGTTCCCTTTCTTTCCGGTCTCTTATCGATTTCAGTCAGTGTATATTTTAATTGGTAAAACAGAGCCGGGAACCTGTTTTCAGATTCCCCACCGTTTTCTCACAACTCATACGCCGTCGCCTGATACACGTAATAATTGAGCCAGTTGGAATACAGGTTATTGCTGTGAGAACGCCACTGTAAATCCGGCTTTCGGGTATCATCGTCATCGGGGTAATAATTTTCAGGGAGCGCAATGGGCAGCCCCTTATTTTTATCCCTCATATATTCATTGTGGAGGGTGTATCTGTCGTATTCCGGGTGGCCTGTCACAAAAATCTGCTCTCCGTTTTTCGTCATGCACAGAAGCACGCCCGCTTTCTCCGACTCGGCCAGGACAATCAGCTCTTTGTTGTTATGGATATCCTCGCTGTTTACCGCCGTATGCCTGCTGTGGGGTATCATGAAATAATCGTCAAAGCCCCTGACAAGGGGAATCTTACGGTTCATCACCCGATGTTTAAAAACGCCGAAAAGCTTTTGGGCAAGAAGCACTTTCTTAATCCCGAAATGGTAGTAGAGCCCCGCCTGCGCCCCCCAGCAGATGTGGAGCGTGGAGGTAACGTGGCTTTTCGTCCACTCCATAATTTCGCACAGCTCCTCCCAGTAGTCCACCTCCTCGAAGGGAATCTGCTCCACCGGCGCGCCGGTGATTATAAGCCCGTCAAACTTCCTGTGCTTCAATTCATCGAAGGTATTGTAAAATCTGTTTAGATGCTGAATGGGCGTATTCAGGGAAACGTGGCTGTTCATCTTCATGAAGGTCACGTCAATCTGGAGGGGCGTATTTGAGAGTACGCGGGCAAGCTGCAGTTCTGTATCCTCCTTTATGGGCATCAGGTTTAAAATGCAGATTTCCAGTGAACGGATATCCTGATGCAGGGCCCGGTATTCGTCCATCACAAATATATTTTCATTTTCCAGAATTTCCTTTGCCGGCAAATCGCTTTGTACTTTGATTGGCATGTTTCTGTCCTCATTTCTGTTTCTTTTTATCTATATCGATTATTCGGTATCCGCCCTTAGGCAGTCAACGAGCCAGACGACTGCTTGCGTCCATTTAACGAATACCGCGAGGGAAAAATCCCCTCACCCGAAGCAAGCGGCTCAGCCAAAACAGCTCAGCCGAAACAGCTCAGCCGAAACGGCTTAAAAATTCCTCCTCGGAGATAATGGGAATTCCAAGCTCCTTTGCCTTCCGGTTCTTGGAGGATGCGGAAGCGGTGTCGTTATTCACCAGATAGCTGGTCTTTGAGGTAACGCTTCCCGTCACCTTTCCGCCTGAGGCTTCCACATAGGCCTTGAATTCGTCTCTGTTTTTATAATGATGAACCTCGCCGGTGATAACGAAGGTCAGTCCCGCGCATTTTCCCCCAACGTCCGGCTTTCCTGCTATCTTTTCGATTGTAACCTCTTTTAAAAGGGCTTCAAGGGAGAGCCGGTTTTTGTCGTTTTCATACCACAAAAGGGCGGAACCGGATTTTTCGGGGCCGATGCCGTCGATGTCCTCGAAGCCCTTTTTCTGTTCAAGGCGCTCTAAAAAGCCCTCGAAGCCGCCGTCGGCAATAATCTTCTTTCCCGCGTCGATTCCCATCATGGGAATGCACAGGGCGTAAATGAAATTCACCGGATTTGCCTGACGGCTCTTTTCGATAGCCTTCATCATATTCTCACAGGATTTTTCCCCAAAGCCTTCCATCTGCCTGATTTCCTCCGCATGCTCGGAAAGATGGTAGATATCCTGAAATTCTTTCAGAAATCCCTCGTTCATAAATTTCAGCATGGTCTGAATGGAAAGACCGTCGATATCCATTCCCGTCTTACTCACAAACCGGGTGAATTTCTTCACATGCTTTGCGCTGCAGTCGGGGTTCGTACAGTGAAGGGTTCTGGTTTTGCTTTTCGGGCTCGTGCGGATTTCCGTCTGCGCGCCGCAGACCGGGCACTTTTCGGGTATGGTAAAGGTGCCGGAGGCTTCCTTTACCGCAATACACTTGGGAATAATTTTGTTGGCCTTAATCACTTCCAGAGTGCAGGTTTCTCCGATTCCCAGCCGCTCCATCTCGCTGATATTGCAGAGGGACGCTCTGGATACGGTGGTTCCCTCCAGCTGGACGGGTTCAAATACGGCCACCGGCGATATCGTGGACGCCGCGCAGGACCATTCCACATATAAAAGCTTTGAGAGGGCGGACACATCCTGCCATTTAAAGGCATAGCCGGCCTTTGCGGCATGATGTCCGGTAACGCTCCCCGAGGCGGCGTAGTCGGTATCGTCATAGCAGATAACCAGACCGTCCACCGGCAAATCCATCTCTCCGTTCTCCACCCTTTTTGTCCAGCGTTCCACCACATCGGCAATCCCCGCCGCGTCCGTCTTTTCCCTGTCAACCACCGTAAATCCTTCCCTTTCAAGGAAATCCATCCGCTCCCCCCAGGATACGATGTTATCCTCAAGATAAACCAGCGTAAAGGCATGGAAATGCACCCGCCTCTCCTTCACCTTTTCCGCATCGTCAAGGCTCAGGGTGCCGGAAGCCAGATTGCGGGGATTGGCGTATTTTTCATCGTCATCCTCAATGGTATCGTTAATCAGGGCAAAATCCGAATAGGAAATCACCGCCTCCCCGCGAACCACCAGATGGCCTTTATACTTGATTTTCAGCGGAAAGCCCTTTATGGAGTTTTTCAGATAAGTGATATTGGTTCCGGTCACGCCGTTTCCGCGGGTGAGGATTCTGGTAAGCTTTCCTCCGTCATAGGTGAGCACCAGCGTAAGGCCGTCCAGCTTCCAGGAAAGCCAGACCTCCCTTTCCTCCGCCCATTTTATCAGCTCGAAAACCTGCTTTGTCTTTGCCAGGGAAAGGGCCGGAAACTCGTGAGCCTCCCGCTCTCCGTTATTCTCCTCATAGCCGGTATTCTGGGTGGGGCTGTCCGGCAGCACGTATCCCGTCTCCGCTTCCAGCGAAAGAAGCTCGTCGAACATGGCGTCCCATTCGTAATTGGACATGATTTCTTCCCCGCCGCTATAATATGCCTCCGAGGCCTCGTTGAGCCGCCTCACCAGCTCTTTGCATCTGATTTTATAATCTTCCATTCTATACCCCCACAATCCGGTACAGCTCCCCGCGCTCCTCCGCGGAGAGCGGACGGTACTGTCCCGGCTTAAGACTCCCGAGCTGAATATTTACCACCCGGACTCTTTTAATAAATAACACGTGATATCCAAGTTCTTTTACCATTCTTTTAATTTGTCTGTTGACGCCCTGCGTTAAAATTATCTGAAAGGTAGTCCTTCCTGTTTTTCTGATTTTACAGGGCTTTGTTGTAATGTCAAGCTCCGACAGATAAATTCCGGCCTGCATTTTTTCCACGAATTCATCCGTCACTTCCCTGTTCACCCGAACCGTATATTCCTTTTCATGTCCTGCGCTTCCCTGCATCATGGCATGAATCAAATCCCCGTCGTTGGAAAGCAGCAAAAGCCCTTCGGAATCCTTATCAAGCCTCCCGGCATATGTGACGCGAACCGGATATTTCACCTGGCTGGCAATGGTCTTTTCGGCAAATCTGTCCTTCTCCGTGCAGGTCACACCGGACGGCTTATAGTATGCCAGCACCACCTTATTATTTTTCCCGCAAACCGGCCTGCCATTCACGGTAATCTCATCGTCGTCGCTTACCTGCATTCCCATTGCTGCCTTTTCACCGTTTACCAGCACACGGCCCTTTTCTATGAGCCGGTCAGCCTCCCTGCGGGAGCATATGCCGCAGGAAGCAAGATATTTATTTAAACGTTCCTTTTCCATACCGATTTATCCCTCTTATTTTTTCGCGTTTACACGCTGACACGCACGGCTTTGCCGCGCCTTTATCTTACTGTGCTTACCGCCGGGATATGCCACCCGCGCCATTTTCCTGCTGCGCTTACCGCCGGGATATGCCACCCACGCCATTTTCCTGCTCCGGCGTTCGCAGATATTTTGCATATTTCTCCTTATCCGCCTTATGGCATTTCACCTTCAGCCGTATTCCCTCCTCCTCATACTTTCTGCTAAGGACATGGGCCTTCTGCGAAAAATACGAAATCAGCTGTCCCTTATCATAAGGTATCAGAAACTCCGCCGAAAGATAGTCCTCGTAAACGCGCTCCAAAATCATCTCCGTCAGCATTTTTAAGGAAGATTCGTCCTTCGCGGAAATATAGATTTTATCCTCGCCTACTCTCCTTGGATAAACAGCTTCTTCCCCGCATTTATCAGACTTATTGTACACCGTAATTGCAGGAATGGCGCCGGCATTTAATTTCTGCAGAGTTTCCCTTGTGGTTTTTGCCTGTTCCCGGTAATGGGAATCGGAATAGTCCACCACATGAAGAAGCAAATCCGCGTTTTCCACCTCCTCCAAAGTGGAATGAAAGGCTTCCACCAGGTCGTGGGGGAGCTTATGGATGAATCCCACCGTATCCGACAGCAAAAAGTCTTTGTTATTCCCCGTATTTATCCTCCGCACGGTGGTGTCAAGGGTTGCAAAAAGCATATCCTTTTCCAGTACCTTCTTTTCTTCCCTCTGCATATAGGCGTCAAGCATGGCGTTCATAATCGTGGATTTGCCCGCGTTGGTATAGCCCACCAGCGCCACCAGCGGAATTCTGTCTCCTTCTCTTTTCTGCCGCTGCACCTTCCGCTCTCTGGAAACCGCTTTCAGCTCCCTTGAAAGCTCCGCAATCCTGTGCTCGATTCTTCTTCTGTCAAGCTCAAGCTTCTTTTCCCCGGCGCCTCTGCTGCTCATGCTGCCGCTGGTGCCGCCCTGTCTTGTCATGGCGCCGTGCATTCCCACAAGCCTTGGCAGAAGGTATTTCAGCTTTGCGGATTCCACCTGCAGCCTGGCCTCCCTTGTTCTCGCCCTTCTCTCAAAAATATCCAGAATAAGAGCCGTTCTGTCCATCACCGGCTTTTCCAGCTCCTTTTGCAGATTCCGAAGCTGAGAGGGCGTAAGGGAGTCGTCAAAAATCACCAGCTCCGCCTCTAAAAGCCCGGCCGCCTCCCGAACCTCGCCGACCTTGCCGGGTCCGATATACAGCCCTTTATGCATGCTCTCCATTCTCTGGGTAATCACCCCAACCGGCTCCATAAAGCAGGCCTTTGCCAGGCTTTCCATTTCCTTCATGGAACGTTCGAAGGCTTCCCTGTCCGTACCGAAGTCCGCCCCCACTATCAGAACCTTTTCATAAACTTCTTCCATTTTTACTACTTTCCCTGTTCATACAGCGTCTCTATCAACTCAAAATAATTCTCAAAGGTTTTCCGGCAGCATCCCGGATTCTTAATGGCAATCTTCCCTGTTTTCAGACCGATAAGGGTAAAAGCCATGGCCATCCTGTGGTCCTCATAGGTCTCCGTCTCCGCTTCCATAACCTCCCCCGGAAAAATGCGAATCCCGCCGCACTCCGGCGCTTCCTCGCAGGAAATTCCCATCCGGCCAAGCTCCGTTAAAATGGCCGCGATTCTGTCAGACTCCTGCAGCCGTATGTGGCCCACATCCCTGATAAGAACAGGCCCTTTTGCAAAAGGCGCAAGCGCCGCCAGCGTCATGGTCTGGTCCGAAAAATCCCTCATGGAAACGTCTATTCCCGGATATTCCGAAAGGTGGCTCCCCGATATCCGAATCCCCTCGTCGGTATCCTTCCTCTGGCATCCCATACTTTCCAGAATATCCAGAAAGCGGATATCGCCCTGAAGGGAATTTTCATGCACATCCTTTACGATAACATCTGTTTTTAAAAGCGGCGCCATGGCGTAAAAATAACAGGCCCCGGAAACATCCGGCTCTATCCGGTATTCCTTACAGCCGAATAGCTCTTTATGGGGGACATGGCAGCTCCTGCCCTCCCGCCTTACTTCTATGCCAAACTGCTTCATCATGGCAATGGTCATGTTAATGTAGGGACTTTCCGCCCGCGCCCCTTCAAGGGTCACCGTAAGGCCGCCCGGAAGCAATACTCCCGCCATCAGCAGCGCGCTTGCGAACTGACTGCTCACCCCTGTGTCTATTTTCACTTCATTTAAGGAAAATTCTTCTGCATTCTCCCGCGCAAAGCCTCCCGCCGGCGAACTCATGGTAAAAGGAAAGTGCCCCTCCTCTCCCTGAAAGGCAAACCGGACGCCCGCCTCCTGCAAAATATGAAGAAGGGGCTCCATGGGACGGCGGCACATCTGAGGGGATGCGTCAAGCTCGTATTCTCCCCCTGCCAGTGCCAGCATCACCGTCAAAAACCTTGCGGCGGTTCCGGCGCTTCTCACATTAATTTTCCCGTGGGTATCCGGTATTTTTCCTCCCGTTCCCCGGACGGTTACTTCCTTTTCTTCTTCGTTAATATCTACCTGGAATCCCAGCCGAATCAGGCTCTCCAGAAAGGCTCTTGAATCGTCGGAAAAAAGGACGCCCCGCAGTCTGCATTTTTCACCGGAAAGGGCAGCCAGAAGCAGCGCGCGGTTCGTGATACTTTTAGAGCCCGGCACCTGCACCTTGATTTCCCCGATATTTTCCAGCTTTTTCACATGATAGATATTTTCCATTATTAAGTCCTCATTTAACTTTTATCCAACAATTTTCAAATCTGAAAGCTTCCCCTCTGCAAATTTCCGTTCTACAGCCCATGCGCGCGAAATCTCTTCTCCAGAAACTCCGCCACCCCGTCATTATCATTAGAGGGAATCATCCCCGTGGCATGGCTTTTCAGCTCCTCCACGGCGTTTTCCACGGCGTAAGCCTCATCGGAAACCGCAAACATGGGAAGGTCATTGACAGAATCCCCGAAGGAAACAATTCGTTCGCAATTCCACAGCTTTCTAAGCTCACATATGGCCGCCGCCTTTGACGTCCTCTCCGGCATAATCTCCAGCCAGTATTCCGGCCGGTAAAGCTCCTGCTGTAAGGTTATTCGGAACCGTTTATCCTTTGAAAGACGCCTGTACGCCCCTTCCAGCTCCTCCCGCTCCCCGATACAGGTGAAATAGAAAATATCTCCCTGATAAATACTTTCCCCGTCCCTTACCGCTTCCATGCGCTTATCGCCCTTCCGGCAGGAAAGATATCGCCGAATCCCCTCGTTTTCGCGGGAAGCCTCCCGGAGAACCTTTTCCTCCCCTTCCCTAAAGGTATACACCAGCGGGGAAAGCCCTTCCTTCCTTAAAAATTCCTCCATAAACCGCTGTTCCTCTTTCGAAAAGCCCACGGAATACAGGGTTTTTCCGGTGTCCGCCGCCCGGATAAAAGCGCCGTTATAAATAATCACCGGAATATGGAGAGAAAGCCCCTTTGTGACCACCGAGGCCGACGAAAGCGAGCGGGCGGTGGCATAGGTAAATTTCATTCCCTTTTCGATGAGACTGTTGATTATCCGAAGGCTGCGGGGACTGATTTCATCCCGGGTATTTAAAAGTGTTCCGTCCAAATCGCTGACGTACAGAGTATTTGCATCCATCTGCGCTCCTTTTCTTCCGTCACAATACCGGCAAAGCCGGGACTTTCGCCCCGGTTTCCACCTTCTATACTATACCAATTTTTTGACGCTCTGCCAATGGGAAATTTACCACTCTTTTTTCTGAACGATTTTTACAGATATGAAATAAGAAACTGCCGCGATAACTGCCGCAAGGATTACTGCCGTCAGGTTGAGAGCCCACTCCATCTCTGACAGCATATCGTCAAGAGAAAGCCCCGCCAGTTTTGACACCTTATAGCCTCCCAGAATCACTCCCCCTATGACTACCATGACAATCAGATAGGTATACCGGGATTTTGTCACCCCCACCTTAAACATCACCGGAATGGAAGCGGCATTTGCCGAAAGGAAAAGACATCCGGTTACTATCATTCCCTCCATTCCCTCTATCCCCACCATCCCTATGCTTCCTGCCGGAAGCAGATTGGCTGCCACAGAAAACAGCCACACGAGAAGTTCTCCCACTCCTACAGTAAGAAAAAGTATGACATATTTTGATTTTACCAGCGTTCTGGCGTTTACGGGCATGGTAACGGCAAATTTATGAAAGGATACCGCCTCGTCCATGGTGGTAGTACTGAGCACCATGGAACTGCCAAGCACCATGACATATATCGCCACAAAGGAAATATTGTGTACGAAAATCGACCAGGCTCCCATCAATACCATGAGCAATACATATTGTTTTGAAAAGCTCTTTATCAGATACAGCTCCTTTAAAATAAGACCCTTCATTTTTTTATGCCTCCTTTGCCTTCACAATATAAAGCAGTACATCCTCAATGCCCGCCCTGTCGATGGCAAAGCTGCCGGAACCAGCCTGCTCCGCCTTCTCTTTAAAATTACTTTCCAGAAGCCGCCTCTTATCTCTCACAAGCACGCTGACTTCATACTGCCCTTCTTCCCTTCCCACAACAATATCCTCCGGTATCAGGGACGCCTGCTGCTTTGTGCATCTGACAATGGCATAATTGTAAAGTATATCATCCTTATTTTCCGAAAGCAGCAGCTCCCCCTTATGAATCAGCATGACGTAGTCCGAAATCTTTTCAATATCAGATGTTATGTGAGAGGAAATGAAAATCGTATGCTCTCCGTCCTCAATCAGCTCCCTGAAAATATCAAGAATTTCACTTCTCACAACCGGGTCGAGCCCGCTGGTGGCTTCGTCCAGAATCAATACCCTGCTGTCATGGGATAAAGCCGCCGCTATGGAAAGCTTCATCCTCATCCCTTTGGACAATTCCTTCACCTTTTTATCCAGAGGAAGCGCAAATTTTTCCGCATACCTCAAAAATTTCTCATCGTCCCACGTCCTGTAAATATCCCCCAGAATCTTCTGAACCTGTCTGATTTTCAGCTCCCAGTGGAAATTGCACTCGTCGAACACCACTCCCACCTGTTCCCGCCAGGATTCGTCGTCCTCCTTCCTGCCGACCTTATGGCCCAACAGCCATGCCTCGCCGCCGTCAGGCACAATGATTCCCAGAAGCGCCTGTATGGTGGTGCTTTTCCCGGCGCCGTTCTCTCCAATAAAGCCGACAACAGAACCGGTGGGAACCTCAAAGCTGATATTGTTTAAGGTAAATCCCTCATATTTTTTCGTAAGATTTTTAACTACAATCGCATTTTCCATCCTTCTGCCTGCCTTCCGCCCTGAAACGGGCCTTTACTCCTCCTGATAAATGATTTCAATCATTTCCTCGATTTCTTCCCTGCCTATGGCGCTCTGCCGCGCCAGAAAAATTGCTTTGGAGAGCAAATCCTCTATCTGCTTTAGCTTTTCCTCCCGCACCAACCGGATATCCGCCGCCCGGATAAAGCTTCCCTTCCCCACCACCGTGGTGATAAAGCCGTCCCTCTCCAAATCCTCATAGGCACGCTTCGTCGTAATCACGCTGATGCGGAGCTCTTTTGCAAGGGTTCTCATAGAAGGGAGCAAATCGCCCTCCTTTAACTCCCCGTTCATGACAAGAGCCTTGATTTGCGCGGTAATCTGCTCGTAAATCGGCTTGTCGCTGGAATTACTGATTATGATATTCATTCGTCACCTCTTAACTGAAAGGAATTCCTTTTTCAATGGGTATATATTGTATATATCATATATACCCACTATTGTCAATATATATTTTTGTCGGGTGCCTTTTCCCCCACCGCCCAATCGAGTAGGGGAAAATTCATCTTCCCCTACTCGCTGAACGCGTCATTTGCCAGAGGCACTCCCGCCTGGCTCATTGCCCGCGCATGAAAAACGCCCTCCTTTCGGAGAGCGTTTGGGGCAGTTAATTTTTTACTTTTATCTTCCGCGAGCAATGAGTCAAGCGGATGCGAAGCATCCATTTGACGAATGCCGCGAGAGTCAAGACCCCATCAGCTTGCTGCGGGGTCTTTGACTCTCCGGTACACCGCAATAAAGCAAATCAGGTGAACCCCGGCTGTCAGCGCCCAGGATATGGGGTAGGATATGTAAAGGGTCCGAAGCGTCCTGTCCCAGGCAAAAAAGGTGTAAATCCAGACCACACGGAAGGCGCAGGCGCCTAAGAGCGAAACTATCATGGGCATCACCGCATAGCCAAGGCCGCGGATGCTGCCCACCAGCACGTCCATAATACCGCACCAGAAGTACCAGGTACAGATGATTCCCATTCTCAGCAGTCCGTAGGAAATCACCTCCGGGTCAGTGGAATAAAATCCAAGGAACTGCCTGCCAAGGAGAAACGCCCCGTTTCCCAGCACGAGTCCGATAGCCGTCACAAAGAGCAGGCATTCAATTAAGATTTTTCTGATTCTGTCGTACTGTCTTCCGCCCAGATTCTGGCCGGTAAAGCTCACCGCCGTCTGATGAACCGAATTCATTGCCACATAGACAAAGCTTTCGATATTGCTTGCCGCCGTATTTCCCGCCATTGCCACAGAGCCGAAGGAATTTACAGAGGACTGAATCAGCACATTGGAAATGGAAAACAAAGAGCCCTGCAGTCCCGCCGGCAGGCCGATTGCCGCAATCTTTCCAAACTTCTCCCAATCCATGCGAAGCCTCTCGGGGCGGAGCCTGAGGCACCCCTCGCTTTTCAAAAGGCTCCTTACTATCAGCGCCGTGGACACACACTGGGAAATCACCGTGGCAAGCGCCACGCCTGCCACCCCCATGTGGAACCCGATTACGAACCAGAGGTTCAGCGCCACATTAATAACACCCGCTATCATTAAGTAAAACAGCGGTCTTCTGGTATCGCCTACCGCCCGCAGGATGGCGCTGCCAAAGTTGAATATCAGCATCACCGGCATCCCCAGAAAGTAAATCCGCATATAAAGCACCGAATGGTTAATTACATTATCCGGCGTATCCATGAGAAGCAGGAGCGGCTTTGCCAGAACGATTCCAAGAACCGCAAGGATTACCCCGCCTGCCGCGCTTACCAGCATGGAGGTGTGGACGGTGCGGCTCACCTCCTCCTCCTGCTTTCCCCCGTAATATCTCGCCACCAGCACATTTGCCCCCACGGACATCCCGATAAACAGGTTTACCAGCAGATTGGTGAGGGCTCCCGTAGAGCCCACCGCCGCAAGCGCCTCGTTTCCGGCGAACCTTCCCACCACCACCACGTCGGCGGCGTTAAAAAGGAGCTGCAAAATCCCCGAAAGCATGAGCGGCAGCGTAAACAGCATGATTTTGCCCAAAAGAGGCCCGTTACACATGTCAATCTCGTAGGACTTTTGTATTTTCTTTTCCATCTGCTACAGCTTCTCCTCCAGCACCTCAAGGGATTCGTACCCGTAAAGATGCGCTGTGTTTGTCATAATGATTCTGGCAAGGTTTTCCCCCTCCTTATAAAGACGGGCGATAAACCTTCCGTATAAA
Source organism: uncultured Lachnospiraceae bacterium (assembly GCA_910577275.1). GTDB lineage: Bacteria > Bacillota > Clostridia > Lachnospirales > Lachnospiraceae > Suilimivivens. The sequence continues at coordinate 73,511 of CAJTMW010000002.1, read as the reverse complement.
TCCAGCGTGGCATCCGAATAGGTGGACAGCTCTCCCCGCAGATAGGTTTCATAGGAGGTGTTAAAGGGCGTATCCTCCGACGTGTGGATGCTCCTCGCATTGCCTGCCGCCTTTGGATAGCTTTCCGCGAATTCCTCCATCCATCCCACCTGAATCTTTACAATTTCTTCGATGATTTCCTTCTTCATATCAGGAAGATTCGGAAGGGAATCCTTTATCTGCTCATAGCGAAGCGGCGCCGTGCTTGCCATCATCCGCCCGTATTTCTCCGTAATCAGATTCCAGCCCCTTTCATTTGCCTTATGGAAATCATGGATATAGCTTTTCAGCATTTCCTCCGTCCATGCAAGGTACTGGCTCTTTCTCATAATGGAAAAGGTGTTCCAGTCGTCCTGGCACTCGGCCCTTCCGCCTTCGTTTTCCACCTTGTCAAAGGCTGCCCATTCCAGGGAAACCAGCTCGTTTACAAGGGCCGCCTTGAAGGAATCGTCCTTCCTTTCCTTCTCGGGAATGCTTCTTAATATCTTATCTGTGTGATTGTCCAGATAATTGTCCTCGCCGCTGGTAAGCCCCTGTTTTTTCATCTCCGCAATAATCAGCGCCACAATCATCTCTATGGTCTGGGGAATCCTCTCGTCTCCCGCCGGAAAGTCCACCAGAGAGGTTAAAATATCCCTGATTTCAGGCAAAACCCGAAGCCCTTCCATCCCCCTGTGCATCCATTTGTAAAAAGGCGCATAGGCGCGGTTTAAAAGATAAACCATGGACATGGTATGCTTCATAAACTCCGACAGGGCGATTACCGCCGTGACCCGCTCGCCCCTTCCGAACATTCTGGAATAGTTGTACTGCCCGGACTGCGCCATCAGGGCCGCTTCCCTTGCGATTTTCCTGATTCGCACATCCTCAGGGTAATAAGCCAAAATCCCCCGCCTGATTCGGGTAAATTCGCCCAAATCATCCCGGAAAACCTTTCCGTTTGTGGCCGTTGCCAGCCTGTAATCCTCCAGGAAAAGCCATTGATTCTGAGTGCTGGGAACGTCCCGCAGCCCAATCAGATTTTCATAGAAGTCTCCGATTTTGAACACCCCCACCCTTTTCTGCGCCTTCAAAGTGGTGAAGCGCGTAATTCCCATATAGGTGGAAGGAAGCTCCTCATAGGCTCTCTGGAGCTGCTCCCCGATTTCATCATACACCGAATCGGTAAGCCACAGACAGAACCCCGGCCCGAAATCGTGGTCTCTGGAGACCTGGTCGTCAAAGCCGAAGCACTCCGAGCCTTCCCCCACAAGACCCACGGCAATGAGGTGCTCGTATTCGGGAAATTTCTGACGAATCATCGGTTTTCCGTACTCCTCATAAAAAGCTTCGCAAAGCTCCATTCCATTCCGAAAATTCCGTCCCTCGGCCGGCAGCTCATGCATTTTTGCCGTTACCGCGTTTAAATTCTGCAATGTAAGCTCATAGGCCTTGCTTTTTCCCACGTTTTTCTCAATCTGTTCCAGGGCAAGCTGATAATAGTGGGCGGATTCCTCCAGGTTTCCCGCCAGATACTGCGCCTCCCCCATCGCGGAAAGGGCTCCGCTGTAATGGTAATCCTTCTCCTCATCCATCTCAAAAATGGAAAAGGCTTTGTTTAAGTTCTCGATTGCCTCCTGTAAACGCCCCAGCTTTAACTGGGAAGACGCCAGATTGGTGTGTGTCACCGCCACCTCGATTCTGGCCTCCGTGTACATGGAGGCAATGGAAAGCGCCCTCTCAAGACAGTCGCAGGCGCTTTCATAGTCGCCCATTTCCTGAAATAAAAGACTCATGTTATTGTAAAGGCTGGCATACCGGAAATCGGCCGGCGCAAGCTCCTTTTCATAAATCTTTTTCACCTCCTGATAATAAATCATGGATTCCCGCAAAAGTCCGGCAGCCCGGCAGGCGTTTGCAATGTTGAGCAGCGTCGTTGCATAGGCAACCGTCCCTTTAAGCCCCGCCTGCTCCACCAGTATCAAAAGCTCCCGGCAGCTTGCAATGGATTTTTCATACTCGCCCAGCTCCCGGTAATGTCCAATGATTTCGTTTAAAAGCGTAATCATGGAGGCAGTATCGCCCTCCCGCGACGCCTCGTCTATTTTTTGCAGCAGAAAGGGCTCCACCTCATCCACCTTATGCTGTGCAAAAAGCCCATCCAGCTCCTCCAAAACCTTTTCTATATTCATAAGCTCGTCACCTCCTGTTTTCTTAATTATACTGCTTCTGTTATTTTTTTCAAGCATCACTCCTTACCGCCACAGGCATATTATATACTAAAAACAAAAGGATATATCATTATGTATTTTTCAATCGGCATTGTTATTTTCGCATTGCTTCTCGTTTTTATATTTTCCGGCTGCCGGAAACGGCACGCAGTCAAAAAAGTCTGCTCCATGACCTGTATGGAGAAGGTTTCCCTTCTCGATTCCCTGATTGAGCCTTTCGGCTATTGCTATGACGAAAAGCAGGACCTTATCTCCTCCCGGAATGATGCCTGGCAGCGTGAAATGGGTTACACCGCCCTGTTTGATTACGCGGCCTCACGCTTTAATATGGTGTTTGATTTCCTGCCCGTTTATTTTCCTTATCAGGGAAAAACCTGGCTCATAGAATTTTGGAAGGGCCAGTACGGCATCAATACCGGAGCCGAAGTGGGAATTTACCATGCGGACCGGCTTCTATCCCACAGCGAACTGTCAACCGCCCTCTTTCAGTGCGCGGACGACAGGGAGATGCTGCCGGTTTCCTTCAAGCTGACAAAGGACGGAAAGCCTCTGGCCTGCATGTCCAAAAAGACCTGGTGGCTTACCGCCTTTCTCATGGGAATGTTTTCCCGCCCCGGCGAACTGGAGCTGCTTGTCACCATTCAGTTCCCCGACCACGAGATGCGGTGCGCTTTTCTGAAAGCCCTGTATCAGACTGAAATTTCGGATAACCTCGTCCGGGTATGCGGAAATACCGTCTCCGTTTCATTCTGCGGCGAAATCGAACGCCATTACGGCTTTTTCGGACGTCTGCACCGCAAATGGTCGCAGTTTACCAATCGGATTTTCTGCCGCATTTATCTTTTCATCACGCGCTATTTTACCTGTACGCTGGATAGGCTGCTCTATCTGTACTATCTTCTGCCCTTTGCTTTCCGCAGAATGTTAAAGCCCCGCAGGTACTGTAAGTGCAAAAAATGCGGCAAAAACAAACGCATGTAAGTTTCATTCAAACCATAACACCCGTTTTTTAAGGAGGCCTCATGAGCTATGATTCCCGCCTTTCCCGCGCTTTCCATAATGCGCCCGTACTGCCCCTGCACATGCGCAGCCGCTATGTCCTTATCAGCGACTGCCACAGAGGCAGCGGAAATTCCAACGATAATTTTCTGAAAAACCAGAATCTTTATTTTACCGCCTTAAAGCACTATTATGATTGCGGTTTTACCTATATCGAACTGGGAGACGGGGATGAGCTCTGGGAAAACAGGAAAATGAGCCAGATTATCGAAATCCACAACAATGTGTTCTGGCTCCTGTCCCTGTTTTATAACGCCGGAAGGCTATATCTGATTTACGGGAACCATGATATGGAAAAGAAAAAAAGCGGTTACAGCGACACTGTGTGTCCGTCGTACTTCTGTACGGACGCACAGTGCCACAAACCGCTGTTCCCCAATCTTACATTTTATGAGGGTCTTATTCTGGAAAATACAAACCAGGATTTCAGGCTTTACCTCACCCACGGCCATCAGGCTGATTTTTTCAATTCCACCTGCTGGAAGCTGACAAGATTCCTTGTCAGGTATCTGTGGAAGCCTTTAGAACATTTCGGGGTATTGGACCCCACCAGCGCCGCCAAAAATTATAAACGCAAGGATAAAACCGAGCAGAAGCTGAGTCTCTATGCAAAAAATCACGGTCTGTCGCTTATCACCGGACATACCCACAGGCCGAGACTGAATCCCGGGGATTTGTCCTACATAAATACCGGAAGCTGCGTCCATCCCCGCTGTATCACCTGCATTGAAATTGCCTGCGGGAAAATGACACTGGTGAAGTGGGCGCTCTCCACAAGGGCGGACGGGGGACTTTATGTGGCGAGGTCGGTGCTTATGGAATGCCGGCCTGGCGATGCTTCCTTCTCTTTTAAAGATTTCTCTTAACGGCTCTTACACAATCCCCTGTGCCGTCATGGCCTCAGCCACTTTCAAAAATCCTGCAATATTGGCGCCTGCCACATAATTGCCTTCCATTCCGTACTTCCTGGCAGCCTCATCCATGCTGTGGAAAATGTTGACCATGATTCCTTTCAGCTTACTGTCAACCTCCTCGAAGGTCCAGCTCAGCCTCTCGGAATTCTGGCTCATCTCCAGTGCGGAGGTTGCAACGCCGCCTGCATTGGAAGCCTTGCCGGGTGCAAACAGAACGCCGTTTGCCTGCAGATATTCCGTAGCGTCCATGGTGGTAGGCATGTTTGCGCCTTCCGCTACTGCAAAGCAGCCGTTAGCTACAAGCGCTTTGGCATCCTCAAGATTCAGTTCATTCTGCGTTGCGCAGGGAAGCGCGATATCCACTTTTACGGACCATACGCCTTTCCCTTCGTGATACTCTGCGCTGGGACGGGCGGCAGCATACTCTGTCAGTCTCGCACGTTTTACTTCCTTTACTTCTTTCAAGAGGGCCACGTCAATTCCCTCGGAATCATAAATCCATCCGCTGGAATCGGAGCATGTCACCGGTTTTGCGCCTAACTGCTGGGCTTTCTGAATTGCATAGATTGCCACGTTTCCGGCGCCTGATACCGCGATTGTCTTGCCTGCAATATCCTTGCCGTTGCATTTTAACATTTCTTCTGTCAGATATAAAAGTCCGTAGCCGGTAGCTTCCGTTCTTGCAAGGGAACCGCCGTAGGAGAGGCCTTTGCCGGTGAGCACGCCTTCATAAACGCCTTTGATTCTCTTGTATTGTCCGAACATATAGCCGATTTCCCTTGCGCCGGTGCCGATATCGCCTGCCGGTACGTCCGTGTCCGCTCCTATGTATTTGGAAAGCTCTGTCATGAAGCTCTGGCAGAAGGCCATCACTTCCCTGTCTGATTTCCCCTTGGGGTCAAAATCGGAACCGCCCTTGCCGCCGCCGATGGGAAGACCTGTCAGGGAATTCTTGAAAATCTGCTCAAAGCCAAGGAACTTTATAATACCCAGATTTACGCTGGGATGCAGACGGAGCCCGCCCTTATAAGGTCCGATTGCGCTGTTAAACTGTACGCGGAACGCATTGTTAACCTGAACCTGTCCCTTGTCATCCACCCAGGGAACTCTGAATAACAGCTGTCTTTCAGGTGTAACCAGTCTCTCAAGCAGCGCGTCTTTTCTGTAAGCTTCCTCATTAGCCTCGATAACAACTCTTAAGGATTCAAGAACCTCCTTTACCGCCTGATGGAACTCAGGCTGGGCAGGATTCTTGTCTACTACCATTTGAAACACTTCATCAACATATGACATACCTTTTTCCTCCTCAAATTCAATATAATTGTAAAATAGTATTCTTGTATACAATCCTTAAGTATTATATACTAAAATTCTGAAAATCACAATATACTTTAAGCAATTAAATTGTAAAAGTTGAAAATTTTATTACAGATATTTCTTTAAGCGTTCAATATTCTTCTCTTCAAAATCCATCAGCTCTTTTGCCACTTCCATAGAGGTATTTCCGGCATTTTCATGGTGGTTAATCGCTTTCCACATACTTGTAAGCCCTCTGTTAGAGCCCTGAATCATCAGCTCCGCAATGTGGCTGGGGCTTGTGTTGAGCATGGTATTGGCGCGGACTCCGCCCTTAAGCATCATGTCCTGAAACCCTGTTTCCCTGTAGGAAGGCGCTCTCCCGTCAAGGAGCCTGTCTGTTGCCTTATTGTAAATATCCGCATATTTCATGGATTCTCTCGCTACATGCATGGATAAATCATCGTCATAAATTTTTTCGCTTATGGTATCGATTGCCTTCATGGCCATTTTGGTGTTTCGCTGCACTTCCTGTAAAATTCTTACGTCGTCGTTTCTCATTTTTCGTCGCCCCTTTCTACATATTGCTCGTCTTCGACTCGCTGTCGCGGTATTCGTCAGATGCAGGTGCAAGCACCTGCGCATGACTCTTTTCCCACGCCGCTCGTCTTCGACTCGCTGTCGCGGCATTCGTCAGATGCGGGTGCCAGCACCCGCGCATGACTCATTACTCGCGCAAAAAGCAGGATGAACATTTGTCCATCCTGCCTTAGTTTAACCAGAATTTAATTTTTCTATTCTTCCGTATTTTTGTCAGGCTCTATCTGCCCGATTGCTTTGACTTCCTCTTTATCTTCCTGCTGCCTTTCAAAGGGGTATACGATATTCCAGTCTCTGCGGATGCTGTCCATCAGCTTCATCACATACAGGATTTCGCTGTGGGGCATTGCTTCGCATTCAAGCTTCTTTTCCCGGATTGCCTGTATGCTGGCCTCCACCTCATACTCATAGCCGGATATCTGCTTCGGGGCTTTGTAGAAAGCCGCTTTTTTATAGGAGGAATCGTAGACGGTTATACTGGCGAAATTGTTGATGTTTTCCACCACAGCAAAACCCTTCGTGCCGTAAATGATGCCCTTTCTGTCGCTCTGAGAAACGATGGAGCTGTTTAGGTGGGCTACCTTTCCGTCTTTATACTGCAGCGTAATGCTGTTCTGCTCATCCACGCCCGTTTTGGTATAAGTACAGTTTGATACGACTTTATCAATATTTCCGCCAAACAGCATCAGGGCAAAATTCAGGGTGTAAACGCCGACGTCCAAAAGAGCGCCTCCCGCCAGAGCCGGCTCCAAAAGTCTGGGAACATTGTCGATTACATATCCGAGATTGGCTGTGAGGGTTTTGGGCTCTCCGATTACGCCGCTGCCAAGCACCTCCCGGATTGTGGAAAGCATGGGCATATATCTGGTCCAGATGGCTTCCGCAAGAAAAACGCCTTTTTCCTCAGAAAGCTTTATCAGTTCTTCCGCCTGCGCTGCATTTGCCGTAAATGCCTTTTCACAGAGTACCGGCTTGCCATGCTCAATGCAGAGTCTGGCATTTGCAAAATGCTCGGAATGGGGAGTTGCAATGTAAATCAGGTCCGCCTTTTTATCTGTTACAAGCTCTTCATAAGAGCCGTAGGCTTTTTTACATCCGTATTTCCCGGCAAAGACGTCGGCCTTTACCTTTTCTCTGGACGCAACGGCATAGAGCCTTACGCCTTTCATTTTGTTCAGCGTATCGGCCATAACGCCTGCTATGTTTCCTGCTCCCATAATCCCGACATTAAATTTTCCGAGCATATCTCCCTCATTTCCGCATATGCTTTATGATGCAGTCCGGCTTCATCAAAAAACAACATGCAACGGTGTTATCTGCGCCTGTACATCCGTATATCTCCGCCGGTATCCCCCGTATGGCATCCGCCCTTACTCCACATACTCCGACTTAACGTAAGCTATCTCGCCTTTATACTTAATCTTCGTCCAGCCGTCGGCCTGCTTCATGATTACGTCCAGTATCTCCCCGCCAAATACGGTTCCGAGGGACTCCGAGTCGGTACTGGCTCCCTTCCGAATCTTCACGCTTTCAATTACCTCAACGGTGCCGATAATCTCATCCTTTGATGTGGAAGCCGGCTTCTGGGCAGGGGACGGGGCTGCGTCTTCCTCCGCCTCTTCCGTATCAGTATTGGAAGCGGTCTGCGTATTATCATCTACAATCACTTCCGATATCAGCTCTAAATACTCGCTCTTGATAAAGGCGTCCTTATCATTATAGCGCACCTGGCTCCAGCCGTTTTCCCTCTGCTCAACCAGGGTAAACTCCTGCCCCACCTGCGCCTTGTCAATTTTATCCGCTTCCTCGCTGTCCGAGCTTCTGATATTAACCACATCCGTGGCCTTTACTTTCCTTAGCACAGACTGGCTGATTTCACCTTCTCCGCTCTCCTCGTCTGCTTCAGGCTCAGGTTCCGTCTCCGCCTGCGACTCCTCCGCCGCTGCAAGGATTTCCCCCACGTCCTCGTTTGTTTTCTCCCGAAGATAGGCGATAAACTCATTAAGCTCCTCATCCTCGGCTAGCAGCTCGTTATACTCCACAGTTACTTTATTGTTCAAATCCACCACATCATCCTGGAGGGTAAGCTGCTTGATATAATTCCAGACTGTATCGTCATAGGTTCCGTCATTGATAAAGCTGCCTTCTTCCGTATTCAGGCCGATATAGTATGTCTGCATACCGGGAAGCGCAACCTCGGCATCCGTAAAGAGTACCTCGGAGCACACATACGCCACATAGGTATTTTCCTCCAGTCCCGGCTTGGTATATACGTTCAGCGTAGGATAGGAGTCAATATATTTGCTCAGCTCCTGCATACGGATGGTTTCAATTTCATTCAAATAAGCATTCAGTGAAGTGATTGTCGCAATATCGCCTTCCACCTGTGCATTATAATAAGTACGAACCATATCGTTGATTTCCGGGTGGGCGTTTTCCTCAAGCGGCACATCAGGGATTTCCAGCTCATCAGAAGCCCCCAGGGACTCGTCGGAAGCCAGAGCTATGGCAGCCTGCTCCGCTTCTTTCTCCAAAGCCTCTCTTTTGTTGGCGTTCACCGCCACCATAATTGTTATAAGCACACAAACAACAAGAACAAGAGGCATTACAATCTTGTTATGGTCCATAATCCAGTCACCGACTGTCATGAATTTTGACATCAGTACATGCATTTTGTTCTGCTCTGAATGTTTCATAGGTATCCTTTCTTAAAAAATAGTTTTAAAAATTTTTGGAATTTGCCAGAGCAAATTCCATCCAGAAAAATATATGCTTTTGTATTCAAGGTGATGCAAATGCACCCGACAGGAATCGAACCTGCATTAAAGGCGTCGGAGGCCTTCGTTCTATCCGTTAGACTACGGGTGCATAAGGGTTAAATATTACAAATTTGTTACATCACCTTGAATATCATACCATATGCTTTCGGAATTGTCCAGTTCACATTTATAAAAAAATTGTGAAAACCTTAAATTAATTTATAAAAGCCATAAAATCTTATCTCTGTTTCGGCTGTAATAATATACCGAATCTGATAATACCTCGCCGTCCGGCACCTGCGTCCGGTTGATATCTGTCACGATTTCCTTAAGCGATTCTCCGGTGGCATCCACACAGGCCGGAACAAGAATCACTTCGTGGACGGAGCTTGGAAGAATATAGAAATCCTGCTTTATTTTTGCGGCAAAATCACGGAGAAGCCCGGGATACAGCATACAGGCCGCCCCATACATTTTTTGCCTGTTTGTAAGCACGTACATGGGAAGCTTCTGTTCATAAAGGTCGTTTTCCATCTCCGTTCTCAAATCTTTTACCCAGTCCTCATCATACAGGTCGAGCTCTGTGCTTTCCTTCCCTCTTTTGCCGGGTTTTTCCTTTTCACATTCATCCTCAAGCATACCCCTCATAATTGTTTCCATGCTGTCAACTACTCCCGGAAACAGGGCCGGCGTGTTGGCAAAAGCGGTCTCGTACAGCTCTTTTATGCGGATTCCCCACTGACGCATATGGCTGTTTTTAATCAGAATCGTTGCACTCACCCCCAACACCTTCTCGGGCACAGTGTAATAAAATACCATGGCAAGGTTATAAAATCTTTTATGCGGAACCTTCTGCAAAAGCTCGCTGTTTTTTTCCGCGGAAATCAGTTTAAACGCCAGCCTTTCTCCTGCTCTTTCAAAGGCGGAAAAATCACTTAAATCTATCAGCTTTTCTTTTTCCGCCCTTATAAAGTCGTCATATAAAGCGTTTGAAATTTCTTTTATCTCAGGCTCCGTGATATTTTCCCTGAATAAATTATCGATATATATCACCGGGCTTACATTCTGCCCCGCCTTTTTCGCAATAATTCCGGTACAGATAATGCCGTTGTTTTTGCGGATGCTTTTGGAAAATACGGTGTAATCATCCCCCAGTTTTTCTCTTAGATTTTCTAAAACAGCCTGTGTGTAAGACGTGAATTTAACTGACATGTGGTTCATAGAATTCCTCATTCTTTCTTTTGATGTGTAATATGTTCTCAGAAATTGAAAAAGACAATGAATGCTGTATTCATTGTCTTTCAGGTCTTTTTTATTGACGGGATGTTTTTATTTTATACTCTTGACAAATATTCGCCGGTTCTGGTATCAATCTTAATCACATCATGGGTCTCAACGAACAGAGGCACATTTACGGTTGCGCCCGTCTCCACTGTTGCCGGCTTTGTGGCGCCGGTTGCGGTGTCGCCTTTAAATCCGGGTTCGGTTTCGATTATCTCCAGCTCTACAAATAAAGGAGGTTCTACGGAAAATACGTTGCCGTTGTGTGAGAGCATTTTTACCATTTCGTTTTCTTTGACAAACTTAAGCGCACTGCCTACAGTTTCACTGTTCAGTGCAACCTGGTCATATGTTTCAACATCCATAAAGTTATACAGTTCTCCGTCTGCATATAAGTACTGCATATCTTTTCTGTCAATACGTGCCTGCGGACACTTTTCAGTAGGTCTGAAAGTTTTCTCCACTACGCCGCCACTCTTGATGTTTTTCAGTTTGGTTCTGACAAATGCTGCGCCTTTACCGGGTTTCACGTGCTGAAACTCAATAATCTGGTAAACATTGTTATCCACTTCAATGGTTACGCCATTTCTGAAATCACCTGCAGATATCATAAAATATTCCTCCTAAATTTTCACGTTATAATTCTTTACTAGTTTATAATAAAAAACGATATATTTCAACCACTTTCTTTGGAAATTAACGGAAATCAGCATTTTTTCAGCTTTTTCAGCTCCAGAGCGCAGTCAATCCCTTCCAGATAGCCGTCAAGTCCGTGCCCGTAAATCTGCTTATCGCACACTGGCGCCGTCACCGACACCTTTCGGAAATCCTCCCTCTGGCTGATGTCCGAAATGTGGACTTCCACTTTAGGTAAGGGGCAGTCGGCAAGTGCGTCCCTTATGGCATAGCTGTAATGGGTATAAGCGCCGGGGTTGATGACTATCCCGTCCGTCCCGTCAGAATAAGCGTCCTGGATTCTGTCTATAATCGCACCCTCGTGGTTGCTCTGAAAAACCTCCACCGAAATGCCCAGGGCTTCCCCCTTCTTACCTATTAAATTAAGAAGATAGTCATAATCCTCTGCGCCGTACACCTCCCTGTCCCGGATTCCCAGGAAGTTGAGGTTCGGGCCGTTAATTACCAGTATTTTCATAGCAATAACCGCCTTTCTCTTCAATATTTTCCAATATTTCATCAAAGCTCATATCCGACACGTCTAAAATCACGTCGGCACATGCCTCGTATATGGGTGAGCGCGCCGACATAAGCCCGCGGATTTGGTCAAGGGGATTTTCCACCTGCAATAAAGGGCGGGTCTTATCGTCCTTTAGCCTCTCGTAAACTACCTCCGGCGAGACCTTTAAATAGAATACCCTGCCAAGCTGCTTTAAAAGCCCGTGATTTTCTTCTCTTACAGGAAGCCCGCCTCCAACGGATATAATCTGCTTATCGGCGGTTTCAATCAGAGCTTTCAGGCAGTCTGTCTCCATTTCCCGAAAAGCGTTCTCGCCGTATGCGGCAAAAATCCCGGATACCGACATTTTCTGTCTCTGCTCTATCCATTTATCGGTGTCAATCATTGTCCGCTTCATCCGGTAGGATAAACGAATCCCCACGCTGGTCTTGCCGCTGCCCATAAATCCAATTAAAATAATGTTATCCTTCATCCTTTATTCCCATTTTTTCTTTCAGTATTTCATATACCTCCCCGGCCAAATCCTCCGGGACGCTCACTTTATTCCAGAGCTCGTAAGCAATAATTCCCTGATACAGGAGCATTTTAAGGCCGTGGTACGCCTTACCGCCCCGGGCTCTCACCAGCTTCATGAATTTTGTATTGGAGGGCCTGTAAATCAAATCAAAGCCCGTATGTATCTTTTTATAAAAAGCCTCGTCCTCGATGACCGCCCTGTCTTCATCGGGAAAAAGCCCCACGCTTGTGGCCTGTATGGCAAGGTATTTTTTATCCGGCAAATCAGGGTAATCGGAAAGCGCCATTGGACAGATGCATTCCTTCCCTGTTTTTTCCCGCACTTCCTGCGCAATCATCCGCACCTTTTCCACAGAACGGTTCAGCATATATACCTTTGCAACGTTCTTCTCCGCACACAAAAAGGCTACCGCTCTGGCCGCTCCGCCTGCGCCCAGGAGAATAACATCCTCCCCCTCCATGCGGATATTTTCGCTGCACATGGCCCGGTAGAGGCCGGGCATGTCCGTATTATAGCCCTTAAATCCGCCTTTTGTCCGAACCAGAGTGTTGACTGCGCCGATTTTCTCTGCCAGCGCGTCGATTTCCACAATCCCTTCCATCACCTCTTTTTTGTGAGGTACGGTGACATTCATTCCCAGCACATTTAAGGCGTAGGCGCCCTTTACCGCCGCCGCCACCTCCCCCGTCTCCACGTGGAAGGGCACATAGACAAGATTATGGGAAAGCTTCTCCGCAAGCGCGTTATGTATGGCAGGCGACATGGTGTGCTCCACCGGATTGCCGATTACGCCGCAGACCCTTGTATGTCCGTCAATCATTGCTTTTTCCTCATTTCGTATTGCTTTGCCCCTTGCAGACCCCTCAGCCCTTCGCAAGCTTACGCTTATAAAAGGCAAGCACAATTTTTTCGAGATAGCGCTTTAAAACTATCTGAATTTCTTCCTTTTTATCTATAGGGCGCACTAATATGGAAAGGATTCCCGTATTTTTGGCTCCCCACACGTCCGTGAAAAGCTGGTCGCCCACGAAAAGCGTGGTCCGCACATCTGTGCCCAGCATCTCCATGGCGCGCAGATATCCCTTTTCGCCCGGCTTTCCGGCTTTAAATATGTACTTAGCTCCCACCGCGTCGTTAAACATTTTCACCCTTGGCTCCTTATTGTTGGACAAAAAAAGAACTCCAAATCCCATCTCCTTCAGGGATTTGATAAGCGCTTTGCTACGCTCGTCTGCAGGCGCTCCGTGGGGAACCAGCGTATTGTCGATATCAAAAATAATACCCCGATATCCTCTGTCATAATATTTCCGGAAATCAATTTCATAGGCGGAGCTGACATAAATATCGGGATAAAAACGTTCCAGCATAAATTTCCTCATTTCCGCGCCGCTTCCTGTGCATCAAAGCTTTTCAGATGCAGGACAGGCGCAGGCTCTTTTCCCTTTGTTCCTCTATGCGTCCAGAAATTTTTTCAGCTCGTCAACGAACGTATTGACGTCCTTAAACTCCCTGTACACGGAAGCAAAACGCACGTATGCCACCGCTTCGAGATTTTTCAGCTTATTCATGACAATCTCGCCAATCACCCGGCTGGGAATTTCCTTTTCTTCCATGCTGAAAATCTCAGTTTCCACCTCGTCCACAAGCTGCTTAATCTGGCCGGCACTGATAGGGCGCTTATGGCATGCCCGAAGGACTCCGGCTTCAATCTTGCTCCTGTCAAAGGTTTCCCTGTTGTTATCCTTTTTGATGACAATCAGAGGAATTGTCTCCACTTTCTCGTAGGTGGTAAAACGCTTGTCGCACTCATCACAAATTCTCCGGCGTCTGATGGAATTGTTATCCTCCGCCGGTCTTGAATCAATCACCCTGGTATTCTCGTGACCGCAAAACGGACATTTCATTTAGTTTTCCCCCGTTAATCCGCAGACCTTACAGCCCTGCCGGGCAAAAAGCCTGAACATCTGGCAACAATATTATTATATTCGGACTTAAGGGTTATGTCAACGAGCGTTCCCTTTTACGCCACGGAAATCAATTTTCGGATTCCAAAAAATATATTTACGCCGTCAGATAATTCTTCATGGCTTTCAGCGCGTTTTTTTCAAGCCGGGACACCTGCGCCTGGGATATTCCGATGCTGTCCGCCACCTCCATCTGTGTCTTTCCCTCGAAAAACCGCAGGCTGATAATTTCCCTCTCCCTCTGCCCGAGCCGTTTCATGGCTTCGCTTAAGGAAAGGTGCTCCACCCAGTTTTCCTCTTTGTTTTTCTTGTCGCTGATTTGGTCCATCACATATAAAGCGTCTCCGCCGTCGGTAAAAACAGGCTCGTACAGGCTCATGGGATTTTGAATGGCGTCCAGGGCGTACACAATATCCTCCTTGGAAATGCCGATTTCCTCGGAAATTTCATTGAGCGTAGGCTCCTTCATGCTCTGTTTCATCAGGTTTTCTTTCGCATAAATCGCTTTATAAGCAGTATCCTTCAGGGAACGGCTCACCCTGATTGCGTTATTATCCCGTAAAAACCTTCTTATTTCCCCGATAATCATAGGAACCGCATAGGTGCTGAATTTTACATTCAGAGAGGAGTCGAAATTATCGATTGCTTTAATCAGACCGATACATCCAATCTGAAAAAGGTCGTCCACATTTTCATTGCTGGACGAGAAACGCTTAATCACACTTAAGACCAGCCGCAGATTGCCCTCAATATACTTCTGTCGGGCTTCCTGGTCTCCTGATTCTATCTGTGCAAAGAGCTTTTCCTTCTCGTCCGCTTTAAGTAGAGGCAGCTTTGCCGTGTTTACTCCGCATATCTCAACCTTTCCCTGAGCCATATCCTGTTTTCCTCCTGCTTCGTGAATCATTATCCTGTATAGATGATTCTCCATTTGGAAGAAAAATATTCATGGAGGCACCTTTTTCAGTCTCGGGCATAAAATAAATCATACCCCTGAAAGAAAGGCTCCGATATGCTTTTTTCCGAACTGAAAAGTAAAGACGTAATCAACATGCGGGATTGCAGAAAGCTTGGAAGAATTTCCGACCTGGAATTTGACCAGTGCAGCGGACAAATCTGCAAGGTTTTTATTCCCGGAAGCAATAAATTCTGGAATCTTCTGTGCAGCGAACCGGACATCTGTATTCCCTACCGGGATATCAAACAGATTGGCCCTGATATCATTATTGTAGATATCAAATGCTGACCCGCATGGCGGGACAGCTTATTGACTCAAATGCTGACAGGGAAAGCCTTAATAGCTTTCCCGCAGCAGTTCCTTTTTCAGTCTCTTCATAATCTTTTTTTCCAGCCTGGAAATATAGGACTGGGAGATGCCAAGGAGCTCCGCCACTTCCTTCTGGGTCATCTCCTGTCCGTCGGGCGTGCCAAGTCCAAACCGCAGCTTCACAATCGTCTTTTCCCTGTCGCTTAATTTGTCGATGGCTTTGAGCAGGAGCTTGCGTTCCACCTCGGTTTCAATATCCTTGTAAATCACGTCCTCGTCCGTTCCCAGAATATCGGAGAGCAAAAGCTCGTTGCCGTCCCAGTCCACGTTTAAGGGCTCGTCAATGGAAACCTCCATTCTGGTCTTGTTATTTCTTCTCAGGTACATTAAAATTTCATTTTCAATACATCTGGAAGCGTAGGTTGCCAGCTTGATATTTTTACCGGGATTAAAGGTGTTGATGGATTTAATCAGCCCAATCGTCCCGATGGAAATCAAATCCTCCACGCCCACTCCGGTATTATCGAATTTCTTGGCAATATATACCACTAGGCGGAGATTATGCTCGATTAAAATCGACTTGGCCTCGTCCTCATATTCCGTTCCCAAATCGCTGATGACAGCGTTTTCCTTTTCCAGCTCAAGGGGCGGCGGAAGCACCTCCGAGCCTCCTATGTAATGAACGTCTCCCTGCCTTGTAAGTAAAAAATTAGGCTCCCTGCGGTAAAGCTTGAACTGAAGCTTCCCGGGAATTGCTACCTTAAAAACCATTCTTAAGTCCTCCTGTTATAAGTTCCGCTGATTCTGCAGATTCTATATTGATAATTCCGGCGGCAGAATCATCTGATAGCTGCCGTCCCCGGATACCTTTCCCTTAAAAACCGTTACAATTACCTTATCATACTGTTTTTCACCGTCATTTCCCTTTACCCTCATGGTATCTATCTCGTATCCCTCCATGATGCCTTTGTCCTTACCGATGCTGTGATAGGGGATGACCTTATACTTTTCAGGCTTCATCCATTTTTTCAGCCCCTCCCACTTATCCGCATCCAGTATCGCCACCGGCTTTTTGCTGAAAGGCTCCACCAGTCCGTTCCCTGTGTCAATGAGCGCCGAGACCTCCATATCTCCCTCGTCTCCCTGAAAAACCACCTGGCAGAAATGGCTGCTTTTCTTTTTTCGCCATACTCCGGTCAGCTTCCGGCAAAGAACGAAACCGGCAAACCCCAGCCCCGCAGGGATAACCGCCGTATTCGTGTCTGCAAAAAGCCTGCTTTTCCCCTTAAGAAAGATTATGAACCCTCCCATGATAAAGGAAAATGTAAAGAGGTATCCCATTGCCCGGAG
This sequence comes from uncultured Lachnospiraceae bacterium, assembly GCA_910577275.1. Classification (GTDB taxonomy): domain Bacteria; phylum Bacillota; class Clostridia; order Lachnospirales; family Lachnospiraceae; genus Suilimivivens. Next base: position 57,060 of record CAJTMW010000002.1, on the reverse strand, counting down.
CAGTTCTTTGATTCCTTTTGTCCCGCAGGCTATTTTTATCATCAGTCCTCCTGTTGGAATCATTCCAAGCAGCACCTTAAGTATATAAGAAATTCCCGGCACACAAAGTATCAGACAATATCCGGCCGCCCCCGTTATGCTTCCGGCAAAAATTCTCAGATAGCTGACCGTCTTCCCAAGCGCTTTTGCTGTGAGCAATAGCAGGTATAAATCCATGACCAGGTTCAGCAAAAATATGCTGTCAATATAAATGATACCCTGTAGTTGCACTCCGCAGCCCTTCACCTCCATTCCTCATGTACCTGTTTATTATAAACATTAACCCTTTCATAATTTGTCAAAACGTTGTCCTATACCCCTTCATTTATCGCAGATTTCGACGGAATGTCTGTTCGTTGCCCGCGTAAATAAAAAATCTTCGCCGCCAGTATTAAACCGGCTTCTAAGATTTTCAAAACATCAGATGCATATTGGTATGTCTTTTCAGAGAATTCCTTTCCTTTTCAATGAAATCCCAGGTTTTTTGATATGTACCCTGTACCGCAACCGCAGAATCCGAAAGAAACTCTATAAATTCATTTATCTTTCCTTCATATTTATCTGCAAAATCATCGGACAGCATCTGCTTTTCGTCATCTGTAAAATCTTTCAGTTCCCCGTACAGCACATGCTCCAGATTACAGGAATTAAAATATATTTTATAGGGTATCCCTTTAATTTTTCCTGTTTTCCTGAGTTTAAATAAAATATCCCCTTTTTGTTTGTTTCTTTCAATTATTGCTTTTACATTCTTTGTCTCGATATAATCCTCACAATAACTGACCTTCTCCGTATCCGCCGCTCTTATGTCGGTATCGGCAATATATACCCCGTCGGTATCAACAATATGAATGATACCTGTAAAATCATCCTGACGATATCGATATCTGTTCTTCACACCTTCAATCAGCTCATTAATTTTGCTCTTTATATTGTCGGCAGAAGCATAGTCTTTCAGTGTAATATCGCCATGTACGACAACAAACTGTACTTCGTTATCTGAAAAATATTCCTTCATAAGAGAGCCTATTGCCGCCTCATCGCTCGGTCCCTCCACGATAAATGCAATCACCTTCTTTTCTTTCATATTATATCAGTCTGCCTGCCTTTCTGAACGCACGCGCAATTTTTAAACTGTCTGTTTCCTCATAAATCACTTCATCCTGCCCCCCCAAAGTAATCCCTCTAAGGTACGTGTCCCTCAAATTATTTGATGCTTTGACGTTCTTCATGCGTATATATCTTCTGTCCGGATTTGTTGTGGAAAACATAATACTGTCTTTATCAAGCATTTCCAGGGCGCGCAAATTATGAGAGGTAAATATCATCTGCCCCTTAGCGCTTTTATTAAAAATATCTAAAAGCTCGCCAAGCAAATATTCAAAAATTCCGGCGTCCAGTTCATCTATCGCAAGACAAATGGAGGGATTTGCGAACGCCTGAATCAAGGCATGCAAAATAGAAATAATTTTAATAATTCCGTTGGATTCCATACGAATCGGTATCGGAGACATATTCTCCCGCAAGGAGACAAGTTCCACCCTGTACCCCTCCTGTCCGGAATCCGTCAGCTGTCTTCCATAGTTATAAATTTTTAACTCCATTCCCGGAATAATTGTAACCAGAACCATGTTAATCTGTGCAATAATCTCCTCCATGAGATTTTTTCTATCTTCCTCCACAACGGCAGGCTCATTAAAGGGAATCGTCAAATCTCCCTTCATTCCCCTTCCTTCCTGCTCTTTTTTAAATGCCAGTGGAAGAAAGACATTGGCGGAAATCATGCCGGAATGCATATTGCTGATTACAAATAAATCCTTCATCGCAAAGTTAAACAATGACCTGATTACATTTGAGCAATGCCTGAAATTATTCTCATAATTCCGGCAGAAAATTTCCCGGCTGCTTTCTCCGAAAATATAAGAGCAGTTGCTCTTCTCCGCTATCTTTCTTGCAACGATAAGGTCAGTCCTGTTTTCCTTATCCGCCTCCGCCACCTCTGCAAACCGTTTTGCCGGCAAAAAAACACTTCCGCTCTCCAGACGTTGATAATCCATGAAAACCGTTTTATTGCTTCTGGATTCTCCTTCATTCACTGCGCAGCTTACTGTTTCCCGGGCAATTTCAACACCTTTTTCATTTTTTTGAAGCCAAACCTCATAATGTACCTCATATATGGCTTTCTCAGAGAAAATATTGAAATCAGCTTCAATCCCTGACTGCCGGCAGTCCACGCCAATGTAGCCGGCAATTTCATCTTTAAGGGTAAACCCAATCATAACTCTCTGCAAAATATCCAACGCATCAATAACCGCAGTTTTACCGGAGCCGTTTTGCCCGTACAGTCCCAGCACCTCTGCCTTTTTATAAGATAATTGCTTCTGACTGGCATTCGGCATAACAATCCGCCCGTTTCTGACATTCTTGATATTGGTAATTTCCAATGCCACCAGCCGTACGATACTTCCCATAAATTTTCCCTCCATAGGGTTTTAGTCTATCATATATGCGTCTTTTTTTCAATATTTTCTCTGTTTTTATATTTTTTATTCCGTTTTCGCAAAAACAATGCTCGTTCCTCGACGGTCTGGGTAGGCAGAACGGACATAGCACGGGAATTGTTTTTAGTGGAGAGATGTGCTATGCTTAAATTGACTATATAGGCATATCGGCGCAGGGCGTTTTGGGAAAAATCTCCCGCAGTGAACGATAAAATATAGAATAGGAGAAAAGAATTATGGATTACCCCAATATCAAAATTGATTATCGGGACACACCGGACAAGTTCCGCGATATGGCGGACGAAGTTATCTCCTTTTTGGTAGAAAATCTACTTGTACTAAACACAATAGAGGAAGAATGTTCCCAATTAAACGAGTATCTAAATCGTGGTATCCGTATGAAGGGAATGCCAAAGGATAGTGCGGGAATATGGTCACTGTTCAAAACCCGCTATGGGGAAGCTGTTTCCTCTTTCTGTACGGATAAATTGATAGTAAGGGGATATGCCCAAAGCATGAACGGTATGGGCCGTGTACTTGCTCCAGACGGCACTCTGATTGAAGAAAAAATATACGGTCGATATGCTTACCTGAATTATGGTTGTGAACTTGCTATAACAATAAAAAGTAACAAGCGCGCAGTAATAGAAATTTTTTACTTTGATAGAAACCGCTTTCACCTGAACTACTGGAAACGATTCACGCTTACAAATACGGACAAATGGCAGCTGGCTGATATAAAGTGGAAAGATGATAAAAATGACAGATGGAAAAATAATAACGTTTAGTATTGCTTTGATAGTTGACGTGCACCGACTGATAGGCTGTGGCTAAATCATAAAAGCCACTGTTTATCAGTCTTTCTTTTGTCATTGCCATATTTACGGCAACGGTATGTTTTCCTTTGTATCTCAAAAGGTCGAAATTTCCCATAAAGTTAGAAACGTGCGCCGCCGGGCGCACCGCAAAGACCGAGAGGCAAGGTAATGCTCCTCGGCAGGACGGGAAAGATTTTGATTTGCAACTATGGGTTGCCAAAAAGAACTTTAATGTTGGTGGTAAACAGTGTTGTTATTTTATATAATACAATCAGCAAAAGGAGGCGTGACAGTGAAATTATCAGAAAAGATTATAAATTTAAGAAAAGCAAACGGAATGACCCAGGAAGAGCTTGCAGCAATATGTAATGTCAGCAGACAATCTATCTCAAAGTGGGAAGCAGACATTGCATTGCCAGAGACAGAAAAACTATTGATATTAGGAGATACTTTTCGGGTGTCTATGGATATTTTATTAAAAGATGAATTGACGTTAAGTGAAGCAAAAGATGTTTATAGTTGTAGCAGCAATGCAATTCATAAAAAGAAACAGGAATTATATGAAGGAATATTGATTAAAGAAAGCATAGCGGATGATAGTATCATTGATTGCCTTAATATCCATAAAATTGAATTGTGGAATACCGGCGGGAAACCAAAATACTGGACTGCATTATTTTTTACAAGTGATAGAAATGATTTTCCAGAACAAATTTCAAAAGTCATGCTGTCTAACCCTGATAAAAATGAGAATTGGTTTGTTGATTTTAAGGCAGGTAATGAAAAATACATTGTTTTTAAAGACAGGATTTTAAAATATCAGATTGGAAATCAGACTGAAAAAGAATATGTATGCATTGAGTGTAAGAAATTAGGTATTTCCAATGAGCAGATGAACTGGCCAGAATAGGAGGAAATTTGTCTTTAGTAAAAGCTTTATTTATTCCTACAGCGGCAATAGATGCAGATGCAACTGGTAATAGGGGTAAGTGCCGGAAGTCTCATTTTTTCCAATAATCTGGATAATAATTTGGGGTTGATTGATACGAAATTAGACGTTCATTGTATAATGGGGGAAAGAAGGGGAAAGTTGACATATCCAATTAAAAATAATGTAAAACTTACAAATACATGTGCGCTTGTAATACGGGATTTTCCGGATGGTGTGGAAATAATTGGAGAATAGAAAGAGATGCAAAGTCCTGATATTTCACAGAACCCTGCATCTTAAAATTTTGTTTATTCCGCCTGTTTTTCCAAAAACCGGCGTCCGTTGCCCTAAGCTTTACGCCAGCTTCAAAATCATGCCGAGCACGCGCTTTGCGGCAAGCTGCAATTCCGCCTTACTGAGCGAGTAAGGGTGTTCCGCATTCGTAAGCGCCTCGAGGATATCTTTCTTATCGGAAGGGATACCGGGCATGGTGATATCGTTACCGGCCTTCACATTGCCCGCCGCGGAAGCGCAGGGCCATTTCTCTCCCTTCGGTCCCATACCGCCCGTTACCAGCCAGTCGGTCATGACAACGCCCTTAAAGCCCCACTCGTCACGCAGCGTATAGGTCTGGACATCCTTGGAGTTGCAGGCGTGCTCGCCGTTAATCAGGTTGTAGGAGGTCATAATAAAGTGCGGCTGAGACTTTTTGATACAGATTTCAAAGCCTTTCAGATAAATCTCGCGCAGCGCCCTCTCCCCTACATTGCTGTTGGAGAAATAACGGTTGGTTTCCTGATTGTTGCAGGCATAGTGCTTGATGGTGGTTGCACAGCCTTCATGCTTTTGTACGCCGTCCGTGATATCCGCCGCAATACAGCCGCTAAGCACGGGGTCCTCCGAATAATACTCGAAATTACGTCCGCACAGAGGAGAACGGTAAATATTCATTGCCGGAGCCAGCCACAGATGGGTTCCGAACATTTCCATTTCTTCTCCCACCAAATCGCCGCAGCTTCTTACCAGCTCGTCGTTCCAGGACTGTGCAAGACCTGTTCCGATGGGAATCGCCACGCAGTACTGATAATAGGTGGGCGCCGCTTTCATTTCTTCGCTCTGGTTTTCAGCCGCTTCCGCCATTGCCTTAAGCTCTTCCGGCGTCAGCATGGCCGCCGTATCTCCGGCAAGGCTTGAGGACGTGGACTTTGCCTCTCCGTTCACATACTTGTAGGTCGGGGACAGACGGAGCCCGGCAGGGCCGTCGGCCATTACCAGTGCGGGAGTACCCAAATCCTTAAGCTGCCTTGTGGTCTCTCCGGCCGCGCCGGCAACGCCGCTGGAGGCGTTGCCGATAACCTCCATCATATCCTCTGCATCCTTGTACGCGCCGATGCACAGATAAGCCATCTGCTCGTCCGTTAATCCTGCCACAAATTCATCCAGAGATTTGCTTCCGCTTACCACCTCGTCCCATTTTACGGAAGGCCCTGCCGGAATTTCCGCCGGTACCTCCTGATAGGCCACTTCTTTTACCGCCAGGTCTGCCGCCTTAATCTCGATTCTTACGGCGTTTTCCTTTTCCTGTTCCTCGCCCTCATAGGTAAAAGGCGTCTTTTCCGGCTTCAAATCCTCAAAGCCGCTGTCTCCGCAGATATTTTTATCCTTCTCTATTACCTTTGTCTCATCTAAAACCACCGCCCCGGCAATATGGGTGTTTCTGGAACAGTTCCCTACGCGCACGAAATAGGTTCCCTTTTCCATCACATAGGACGCGCATTTCACACAGTAGGACGCCATGCTTTCCGTCTCAAAGGTGACCGTCACATCCTCGCTCCCGCCGGGCGCAAGCTCTTTTGTCTTTGCATAGCCTGCCAGCTCCTGATAAGGTTTGTCAAGATTGCCCTCCGGTGCGGAATAATATACCTGTACAACTTCCTTTCCGGCCTTATCGCCGGTATTTTTAACCGTAGCGGTTACCGTTACCTTTTCCGCATCAGCGGTCATGCTCTTTGGCTCTACCGTAAAGGTCGTATATCCGGCGCCGTAGCCGAAAGGATAGGCCGGCACATGGCCGACTGTGTCAAAATAGCGGTAGCCCACATAGATGCCTTCCTTATAATATGTATCGTTGGGGTCGCCAAAGCCTTCCGTGGAGGCATAATCCTTAATCGGCGCCCAGGTCATGGTCAGCTTACCCGAAGGGTATGCTTTTCCCAGCACCACATCCGCCAGCGCGTCCCCGGTAGCCATTCCAAGCTGTCCCATCAGCAGAATAGAGGAAACCTCTTCCACAGGTTTTAAATCAATCATGCCGCCCACGTTAAGGACAAGGACAAACTTCTCATATTTCTTATTCAGGGCAAGAATATCTCTGATTTCCGTCTCCGTTAAATTGATATCTCCCGCTTCCGGCTTGCGGTCCGCGCCTTCGCCTGAATTTCTTGACAGCACATAAATCGCCGTATCTCCTTCGCCGTCTAAGGGAAGCTCGTACTCCGGTTCCGGGCACATCCGTCCCATGGCAAACAGCATCATCTGCATTCCCTTTGCTCCCGCCGCCTCGGCCTCCTTGCGGATAGCGCCGTAAAATGCCGCTTTTGCGTCCGTCACTATCTTGTCGTAGCCGTCAAGCCAAGCCTTTGTGGTAATCTCAAAGCCGGCGTTCTCAAGCCCTTCTTCCACGTTGACAAAGTGGCGCACGTTAACGTCCCCCGAGCCGGTTCCTCCTTTGATGGTTCTTCGTGCTCCGCTTCCGTAAAGAGCAATCTTTCCGGCTCCTGAAAGCGGCAGAGTGCCGTCATTTTTGAGAAGCACCATACATTCCGGCGCCACCTTTCTGACAGCGGCAATATGCTCCGTTTCAAATGCCTGTACATCCGGTGAATCAATTCTAACTGGGTGCATTATAAATCTCTCCTTTCTTTTCTGCGCCTTCGTGCAATTTGTATACTTTTCTGTGCGGACGCAGATAATATATAGATATTATGATTATAACATCAGGAGACAGGATTTTCCAGAGGGAGATTTATTAACCATCCACTGAACGCCTGAAAAGGAGCCACGTACTTAAGAAATAACACGCCAGCAAAAGAACCAGAATTCCCACAGTAATTCCCACCTGCTGCAGCAAAGAGGCAAATCCAATATAAGCCGAAATCTCCGCCGATATGGCCCGGACAAAGCAGGCTGTGGCAACGGCGGCAACGGCTATGGCAAGCGTAACCGGCAGGCCGAACCAGACTCCCAGTTGCTTTAGCATCAGCCGTTCTATGTTCCGCTCCTCAACCCCCAGTTTCCGAAGCACCGAAAAGCGGTATCTGTAATGCCCCGCGTCAAGGAGCTGCTGCAGGGAAAGTACGGTAAGGCAGATAACCATCAAAACCACAGCCCCGTAGAGCATGGAGGCCTGCAGGACGAAATTGTTCCCCTTTGTGTCGTTTATCTGCAAGGTGCTCAGGCGGATTCCATAGCCTGCGCCCGTCTCCGTTTCCTCGGGATAGACCTCTGTAAATTCCGTCTCCAGAAGGCAGGCCTTATCATAGGAAAGGGGCTCTTTTGTCATGATATAGCGGTTCTCGATGACCGGCAGCAAATCCCTGCAGATATTGTCGGGAAACACAAGCAGTACGTTCGTATAAAGGTTATACATGGTCCCTCCCATTTTTTCCTGATGGCAGGGGCTTTGGGCTAAAGTCAGATTTCCTTTATCGGTTTTAACCGTTTTGTGGGATTGCAGGAAAGCATCCTGCTCTTCGCCGGTTGCGACGGCTTTCCAGTGTGTCGTAAATTCATTTTCCTTCAGCGTAATTTCTTCAAAGCCCAGCATCCTCCTTACAGTGTTATAATCGCTCAGGGAAATTGCCGCAGCCGGAAAATCATACTTCATCCGGTTATGGAAATCCTCCTTCACCGGCAGATACAGGTGAAAGGTACAGTCATACGCCGTTTCAATTCCCTGTCCTTCAAGAAAATCTGTCACAATTCCGTAACCTCCTGTGGGCAGATATTCCTCCTCATACACGTTGTTGTATCTGGAATAAATCTGTATGTCATACATGGAGCGGGAGTCCAGATAGCCGGACGCCCAGTTTACCAGTATGGGCGCGGCAATAAACAGAAAAATTGCAAGGGTCAGCGTGATACTGATAATGCTCATTGTCTTACCGGTTGTGTTCAGCTTTGTTATCATCTGTCCGAAAAAGAACAGATTTTCATTGTGATATTTATGCTCCGGGGATTTTTCCTTCCAGGCGAGAATGGCGCTGCCTGCAAGATAAACGACGCCGCAGATGAAGAAAAGTAAATCGGCCAGAACAAACATCAGATACTGGTTGACCGTCCCGTCTCCCAGCGGCAGGTAGTATTTACTCATCAGCGACGGTACGCTTACCGCCGGAAGGGCATTTAAAACCGAACAGACGAGCAGCCCCAAAGTCAATATGTGAAAATCTCTTTTCCTCCTTCTAATCAGCCACAGAAAAGAAAAGGCCATGGCTACAGCCGGAAAGAGGACATTGCCCCAGAACATGGCTCTGACAGGAAGCGCAAAACGGCTGTCATAATAAAAATAAACCTTCCTAATGCCGATAATCAGCATAAGCAGCAAAGACAGCTCATAGAGCGCCGCCACGGCATACATCCAGCGGCCTTTTTCCGGCTCAGGCTCATTTGCCCGCTCTGCCGTAAGCATATCGATAATTTTCATTTTCCCTATGGAACGGGCGTTAAAGGCTCCCGCGGCAAGAAAGCTTAAGATAAAAAAGCTGATTGTGAAAAGCACAGTGTCGGGAAACAGCATCCAGGAAATCCGGTAGCTTTTTCCGTATTCGGTCAGAAACATCGCCGTAATAAACTGCGAGCAGAACATGCCGAGGAAAATCCCGCTTCCAATGGAGAGAAGCCCCATGAGAAAGGTTTCCGCAAAGAAAAGCCTGCCGATGGTTTTCTGCTCCATTCCCATAACCGACTGGATTGCAAATTCTCTCTGCCTGCGCACAAGCATATACTTATTGACGAACCGTATCAGAAACAGGATAAGCAGGGTAATCCCGCAGACCGCCGTTTTCATTCCCCCTCCGACCAGGGTGAAATCATACGCGCTCCCGATATCCGGTTTATAATAGCTGCTGGAAACGGACAGAAACGAGTAGAACAGGGTAACGCATAGCGTTAAAGTTACAATATAGATGAGATAATCCTTTACGGAACGCCTCGCGTTTCTTATAACAAGCTTAGCATACATGGCTTTGTCCACCTCCCATCATGGTAAGTACATCCAGGATTTTATGGAAAAAGCCGCCTCTGTCATCGCTCCCCTTGCGCAGCTCCGTCAGAATTTCCCCGTCCTGCAAAAACAGGATGCGGTTCGCATAGCTGGCGGTAAAAGCGTCATGAGTCACCATCAAAATCGTTGCGCCAAGCTGCTCGTTGATGCTTTGAATGGTGGCGAGCAGCATTTGGGCGGAATGGCTGTCAAGGCTTCCTGTAGGCTCATCCGCCAAAAGCAGCTTCGGGTCTCCCACAATCGCCCTCGCGCAGGCGCAGCGTTGCCTCTGTCCCCCCGATACCTGATAGGGATATTTATCCAGAATATCGCTGATATTCAGCTTTCCCGCAATATCCAGAATCCGGGGCTCCACTTCCCTTGCCGGCACTTTATTTATGGAAAGAGCCAGCGCAATATTTTCGGAAATGGTCAGCGTATCCAGCAGATTGAAGTCCTGAAATACAAAGCCGAGATTTTCCCTGCGGAAGCCGGCAAGGGACTTCGGCTTCATCTCCGTCACATCGACTCCCTCTAAATAAATATGTCCCGCGCTTACCGTATCGATGGTGGAAATACAGTTAAGCAGCGTTGTCTTTCCCGAGCCGGAGGTTCCCATGATAGCGAGAAATTCGCCCTTCTCTACGGAAAAACTGATATCCCTGATTGCTCTGGTAACGCTTCCTCCGCTTCCGTAGTATTTCTGTATATGCTCCAGTTTCAAAATCACACCCATTATCCTTCCTCCTTTAAGGCTTTGATGTCCTTATTGTAAAAGCCGCGGCAATATTTTTGTATCAGGTTTTCTTACGCAGTTCTTACAAAAATGAAAGAAGCGCAGAGCCTCTCAGCCCCGCGCCCCGGTCACGAAATCGTTTACCTGAAAAGAGAGAATAATGGTTGTGCCGCCCCTTTCCTCTGAACGGGCCGTCAGCCCGATTCCCAGCCTGTCGCAAAGACGCCTGCACAGATACAGTCCGATACCCGTGGAGTTTTGAAGCATCCTGCCGTTTTGTCCGGTAAAGCCTTTTTCAAAAATGCGGGGAAGGTCGCTTTGGGAAATACCGACGCCGTTGTCTTTTATGTACAAAAATACCTGATTGCCCTTTTTTTCGGTAAAAAAATGCACAACCGGCTCCCCGGAGCGGTATTTCACGGCATTGCTGATAATCTGGTTTAAAACAAACCTCACCCACCTTTCGTCGGTGTAGACACGGTTTTCCATCCCGTCAACCGTTACCGCAACGCGGCTCTGGCGAAGAAGATATTTGTTTTCCGCAATCGCCCCGTGCACCACATCCTCCAGCCGGATTTCCCGGATGCGGTAGTCTTTTTCCGTATAGCTGCCAAAGTCATCCCCTTTCAGGGCATAGTACAGCGCCTGCTGCGTAAAACGGTTGATATTTTCCAGCTCCGCCAGCATGTCCTTCGTAAATTCGCAGCGATTATTTTCGCAAAGCAGCTTCATTGCCGTTATGGGCGTTTTGACTTCATGGAGCCATTGTTCAATGTATTCCTTATATTCCTTCCGCTCCCGCTGTACTCCGTTTATTTTTTCCAGCATGGACTTTTCGGCCATTTTCATAAGCTGATAATAGACCTGTCCTTCAGCCTGCTCCGGCTCCTCCATGATTTCCGGTATTAAATATCTCTCCTTCAGCCCTTCCGCCATAGCCAGCAACCCGTCCAGATACTTTTTTCTTTTCAGGTAAACGGCTGCCAGCCATAAAATGACCACAGTCAGCCATACCGCCAGGACAAAAAGGACGCTTTGAACAGGATTGCCAGCCGCAAGCAAAAATAAGGCAAGGGCAAGCATTCCAAGAAGGTTGAGCAAGATAACCGGAAGGTGATTTTTCAGATACTGCCTGCCGCTCATAAGGTGTACCCCTGCCTGTGCTTCGTTTTAATAAAGCCTGTCAGGCCGATACCCGCCAGCTTCTCACGGATACGGGTCATGTTGACGCTGAGCGCGTTATCGTCAACATAGAGCTGGTTATCCCACAGAAAATCCACAATATCATTCCGGGAACAGATTTTTCCGGCGTTCTTAAAAAGATAGTACAGAATTTTCACTTCGTTTTTGGTCAATTCGGCTTTCTCTCCGTTACAGGTAATCAGGCTGCTTTCCAGGTGAAGCTGCGCGCCGTTCCAGGTGAGAATCTCCGCCTGCCCGCAGGCATAGGCGCGCCGTAAAAGAGACGCTGTTTTGGCAAGAAGAATCGCCGTGTTATAGGGCTTTGTGATAAAGGCGTCCCCGCCCAGCATAATGCTGCTTAGCTCGTCCATGTCCGTATTGCTCCCCGTCACAAAAACAATGGGAATATCGGAAAAGCTTCGGATTTGGGAGCATATTTCAAACCCGTTGCTTTTCGGCAGCTTGATGTCCAGTATCGCCAGATGGGGCGCATATTCCTTCACCGTTCCTATTGTATCCGCAAAATCCGTGACAGCCAGGACTTCATATCCGCTCCCCTCCAGCAGATATTTCAGCTGCGTCCGTATCGTGGAATCATCTTCCACGATAAGTATTTTATATTTCATGAATCCTTATTCTCCGTAAAACTGCATAAGCACCCGCAAAAGATATTCCACATCCATACTCCCCGCCGTTTCCACCGCCGAATGCATGGCAAGCTGGGCGATACCGATATCCGCGGCCGGGATTGACACCTGTCCTGCGGAAATATTCCCAAGGGTGGAGCCTCCCGGAATATCGGAGCGGTTGCAGTAGACCTGATAAGGAACCTCCGCTTTCCGGCACAGCTCCTTTATCACCGCTTCCGACCAGGCGTCCGTGGTGTACTTCTGTCCCCCGTGATATTTAATCACAATTCCTCTGTTCAGATACGGTCTGCAGGTACTGTCCGCCTTTTCCGGGTGATTGGGGTGTACGCCATGGGCGTTGTCCGCGGAAATCATAAAGCTTTCCGCAAGCAGCTGCAGATATGCGCCACCCGTCTTTCCCATTGCCTCTCCGATTCTTGAGAGCGCATTTTCCAGAAAGGTGGAGGCAGCCCCCTGCTTCGTACAGCTTCCCACTTCCTCATTGTCAAAAACGGCGCACACGGAAACCATATCCTTCGGCTCGGAGGCAAGAATGGCTTCCATGGAGGCAAACACACAGACAAGGTCGTCCAGCCGCGGGGCAATCATCAGTTCCTTCTGCGCTCCCGCCAGCTTTCCCTTATCCCTCACATACAAAAACAAATCGCTGCCCAGAATTTCCTCCTTCTCAATCCCGGCGGCGCAGGCAAGCTTCTCCATGAGAATGTCCGTCTTTTTGCCCTTCGTTTTTTCCAGAGTTTCTCCCTCCTGCGGCGTTTCCTCTGGCCGGGCCTTCTCCCCCGCCTCCTCCGTATCCTCCTGCCATGCGCCAAGCAGGGGCTGTAAATCAATCTGCGGATTATAGGAAAGATTTTTATTCATCTCCCTGTCCATATGAATCGCCAGATTGGGCATCACCAGCAAATCCTCGTCAATATTTACCGTCCGGCTTTTCAGCTTATCGTCCCTGCGGCAAATCACCCTCCCCGCCACGGAAAGGCATCTGTCGAGCCAGGTTGCGTAAATCATGCCTCCGTAGGGCTCCACATTCAGCTTTACATAGTGATTTTCCACATTCACCTCGGATTTGGCTTTCAGCTTAAAGGTCGGCGAATCGCTGTGGGAAGCCGCGATATGAAATCCCTTTATCTCCCCCTTTGGAATCCTGAACGCTATCAGGGACGAATCGTTTCTCTTTACATAATAGCTTTTTCCCGGTTTCAGCTCCCAGCTTTTATTTTCCTTTAAGCGGATAAATCCGTTCTCTTTCAGTCTGTCCTCCACGTTCTTAACGGCGTGGAAGCAGCTTACGCTTTCGTCTGTGAATTTCAGGCATTTTTTTGCTGTTGCAAGCGATTCTTTTCTCATGCTTCTTTCGTTCTCCTCTTTGCAAACTCGTCCCGGTAAAGCGCTGCCACCTCCCCGGGGTTTTTATATCCGTTATAGCCTGCCCCCTCAAATTCAAAGCTGCCGGCTGTAATTGTCATGGGGTTGCGCTTTGAGATTTCCCCCACAAGCCACCTGCCAAATTCCTCACCGCACCTGAAATACTCTCCTTTTCCGGTGCTTTTTATATAATAAATCCCCTGATAATGGCCATAAAGCTCCTTTGGCTCAAACCACATGGCAGCGATATCCACATACCGCATAATATCAACCGGAACGGTGTCCGGCGCCTTAAACCAGTGTTCCGTTAAAAGTCCCGTCTCAGCCCCGTGCTCCGCCCGCAGGTCATTAATGGTTTTCGGAATCGGGGAACTGCTCCAATATTCATTATGTACCGCCACGGCAGTGCTCATTCGGCTTTCCCTGTTAAACTCCCGCATTTCCTCAGGCGAATAATGATTCCGCTCCGCCCAGCTCTCCGCCACGGACTGCCCGGTTTGTCCAAAAATTTTAATACCGAAAACAAGGCATAAAATCCCGATTATCAGAGCCGCCGCCGAAACAGCAATCCACATAATCCTGCTGTCATAGAGAATTTCAAGGAAAAAATGGTGGCAGACTCCCATAATCATAAACGCCGCGCCCAGAAAAATCAAAGCTCCGCCTTCATTTTTTCGTTTCCCCTTTTTCATCATTGTCTCATCGTCCAGCGTCAATATTCCTGCCAGCTTCTCATTCATATATCCCCACATATATATTCCTCCAAAAGCTCCGCCCTGCCTTACTCATTGTCGGCGGATATCACCACAACCTTCTCGCCCAGTACTCTTTCATTGGATATCGGATTCCCTGTGCAGGTCACTCTTTTAAGGGACTTAAGTCCTGCAAGTGGCTTTAAATCCGTAACATAGTTCTCCGACAAATCAATGGTTTCCAGTGCGGAAAGCTCCCCTGCAAAGGCAATATCCGTAAGCTCGTTTTCCGCAATGCTTAAGTTCTTCAACCCTTTCAGCCGCCCGAGAAATTCCGTGTGTTCGTCAAGCTCCACGTCGTCCCAGTCCACGTACACGATTCCGCCGCCGCCCGATACCTGAACGTTGTTATACAGCACAAGGCCGTCCATGGAAAGGGTCTCCAATACATGATTTTCCCCTATTAAATCAAAATTAATCTCACATTCCATGCCGCTGATATTCAGCTCCTTTATGGTGCCGCTGTTAAAAGCCCATGAAATGTCGTCGTATGTGGACGTTCCCTGCAAATCCAGCGTTTCCAGGGCCGTGAAATTAGAAGCGAAACGCAAATCCAGCGTTGACGCGGTATAGGAGCTGCAGGTAAGGCTCCTTAGCTGCGTTAAGGCGGACAAATCCACATCGGGGCTCAGGGAACACATTTTCAGCGACAGCTCCTTAAGGTTCGTCAGCTTTCCCACAAAATCACAATTGTCAAACAAAGAAAGCTCCAGCTTTTCCAGCCCGGCCAGCCCGCTTAAATCCGGCTCCGGGCAGTCGTAGGGCAGTTCAAGGGACAGCGCCTTTAAACCGGTAAGCCCTGTCACCGCATCCATATTTTTCAAATCCCCGCAGTCCTCTACCACAAGCGCCTCAAGCGCCGGCAGGCTCTTTAGCTCGTCCAGCGAAATCATACTGCCCGAAAGCAGCTCAAGGCTCCTTAGGTTTTGCATTCCTTTCAGAAAATCGGGCACTTTGAGGTTTTCGCAGTCAATGGATAATTCCTCCAGATTTTTCATGGCTCCCAGCGGAGAAAAATCCTTTACCTCCGACAGACCGTCAAGCTTAAGGCTCTTAAGGCCGGGTATCTGGACAAGAGGCTTTAAATCCGACAATTCGCAGTAGTCTATGTACAGCATCTCAAGGGCGGGGAAATTCTCCAGCCCGTCAAGAGTTTCCACGCCGGAATGAAAACAGATTTCCTTAAGGAGCCCGGCGTCCTCCACCGCTTCCGCCACCTCCGCAGGGCTGTCAAAATACCCGCCGATACTTTCCAGCAAAAGCCCTTCGATATCTTCTTTTTCTATATTCTGTTCTACACTCAGCTTCTTTAAGCCGCCAAACAGCCGCAGACTCTGTATCCCCGTATCCATCGACCGGGGAAAACACATCCAGCTAAGCTCCGCGCCCTCCGCAAAGGGCTCGTCCATGCTGTAGCCCACCCACCTGTTGTCAAAATCGCCTTTTATCTCAATCCACCTGATTTTTGCAAGTTCCTCCGGGGAAACCTCCTCCGCCGCCTTTCCGAAAACCTCGGATACCATCTCGCCCAAAGCGCCTGTCGGCGAGGTTTCGGAGAGCGCTTCCTCTTCCTCAAAAAGCTCTCCCTCATCCATATACGGGGGCGCAATTTCCACCGCTTTCGCCGGCTGGCTGCCGCTGAAAGCGATTTTCCTCCCGGAGATGCCTCCCCCGGAAAAAATCTTTGAAGCCATGGACACAATGATAAAAAAGGCCGCAAAAATGCATAAAAGCACCGCTCCTTTTACACCGTTTACTCCCCAGCCGCCGTCCTTTGGCTGCTCCGGCGCTTTCGGCGCCGTATAATTAATTCCTTTATGAAAATATGCCTGCTCCCTGTCCCACTCAAGGGCAAAGTGGGAATTACAGTATTCGCATACGGCAATTGACGGATTCTTTTCGTCAATCGTCAGCTTCGCCCCGCAGGAGGGGCATTCCAAATCCAGAATCTTCATATTTATAATCCGCCTTTCTGCGCTGCAGATACTGTTTTTCTTCCTGCCGGGATGCTTCGCACGGATGGCGTCTGCCGCCTCTTTGCAGATGCAAATTTTTCCGGCCTTCGGGACAAAAAAGGCTGCAGCCCCGGGGGATACAGCCTTTCACTTTATTTTTTTTGCAGAAAATCCGGTATCTTTAACGGCTTGTCCGCTACATTGCTCCTGATATCCCCGGGGCTGTTAATTCCTGTAACCGGTCTGTACGGCATTGCCGCCACGCCCGGCGCCGGAGCAGCTCCCGTCTGGTTCTCGGCAGGGGCCGTATTCACAGCCGTATGCCGCAGAGATGAAATATTAGGGGTAACTGTCTTGTATTTATTCGCAAAAGAGCTGTAAGGCGACTGCTTTCCGCTTCCTAAAGTCGCATCCTCAAGCCCCGTTGCAATCACCGTAATACGGCAACTGTCGCTCTTTGATTCGTCGTACATCGCGCCGAAGATAATATTTACCTCGTCTCCCGCCAGCTCCTGCACATAGCTTGCCGCGTCGGAAGCGTCCGCAAGGGTGATATCGCCGGACACGTTGATAATGACATGGGAAGCCCCGGAAATTGTGGTTTCGAGAAGCGGGCTTTCCACCGCCATCTTAACCGCTTCGCTGGCCTTATCGTCGCCCTTGCCCTCGCCGATTCCGATATGGGCGATTCCCTTATCTTTCATTACCGTCTGGACATCCGCAAAGTCAAGATTGATTACCGCGGGAACGTTAATCAAATCCGTGATTCCCTGCACCGCCTGCTGAAGCACCTCGTCGGCCTTCTTTAAAGCGTCGGGCATCGTCGTCCGCCTGTCAACAATCTCAAGGAGCTTATCGTTTGGAATCACAATCAGAGTGTCAACATTGTCTTTTATCTTCTCGATACCGCTTAAGGCGTTGACCATACGGGCCTTTGCCTCAAAGCGGAAAGGCTTCGTTACCACGCCTACCGTCAAAATCCCCATATCCTTGGCCAGCTTCGCCACCACCGGCGCCGCGCCGGTACCGGTGCCGCCTCCCATGCCGCAGGTGACAAACACCATATCCGCCCCCCGAAGGACGGAGGCAATCTCCTCGCTGCTCTCCTCAGCCGCCTTCTCGCCGATTTCAGGCTTTGCGCCCGCACCCAGCCCCTTGGTCAGCTTCTCGCCAATCTGCAGAAGCTTCGGCGCCCTGCAAAGTTGCAGAGCCTGCTTGTCCGTGTTGATTCCAACGAATTCAACTCCGGTAATATTCTCGTCCACCATTCTATTAACAGCATTATTACCTGCGCCGCCCACACCAAGCACAATGATTTTGGCTGCAGATTCAGCATCGTTTGTCTTAATTTCCAGCAAGGTAGTTCCTCCTTCACATCCCGCGTCAATTCATATAGACTATCATATAATTTTTTTGGTGATTTAGCAACAACAAATTTCAGTTTTTTTTAATCCGGCTCGAAGGAGGTATTTTTTGTCTCCTCCGTATAATTTTCCATCCTGAGGGTGCCGCTTTTCCCTTCAAGATTCGGCAGCATATACTGAAGTCTCATGATTTTCTCGTCAAGATTATCGCCTGTCCCAAGGGCCGCCTTCACATTGTCGAAATAAAGGATAAGATTGCCCTCTTTCCCAAAGTATATCCTGTCCACTGAAAGGTTGTATTTGTTTACAAGCTGCGTGATATTCAAAATCGAGCGGAAAACGCCGGCATCCTCCACCGGAAGCGGCTCATGCAAAAGCACATGGTCAAAGGAAAGCCCTGTCACCTGGGGAACCCCTTCCGTTCTCTCGTCGGAAATTTCCGTCACAATCCCGTCCTTGTCAAAATACATGCATTTTTCCAGATATTCCACATATCCGGCCAGCGCCTTTTCATAAACTTCTATCTTTATGGTGTGGGGGTCGAGCACGGAAACATCCATTTTTTCCACAAAGGGAACGCCTTCCACGCTTTTGTCCTTATACTTTAAGGATAAGAAAAGGGAATTATTTCCATAATGCCCTTTTGTCACCATACCAATGATTTCCTCCTCCGAGTAATGAATGTTTCCCTCCACATACACCGTCGTCACAGTATAATTTTCACTGATATAAGAAAAAGCAAAAATCAGTGCCGCCGCCAGTAAAAGCAGCGTCCCCCCGATAATAAAAAGGCTTCTGTGCCTCATGAAAAAGCTGTCTCCTTCAAAAGAGACCTCTTTCTTCTGCTGTTTTTTTGCCTTTGTCTTCGGCACGACCCGCAGCCGTGTATTTTGTTTCGCCATAATCACTACCCGATACGGATATCCACTCCAAGATTCCGGTAGTCCCGGCAGATATCCTCATATCCCCGTTCTATAAAATGACGGTTTTTTACGATTGTCTCCCCAAGCGCCATGCATCCTGCAATCACCAGCGCGGCTCCTCCGCGCAGCTCCTCCGCCGTCACCTCGCAGCCAAGAAGACTGTCCACGCCGATAATGACCGCCTGTCTTTTTCCGGAAAGCTCGATGCCGGCTCCCATCTTCCGAAGCTGCGCCGCCACACGGAACCTGTCTTCAAATATGGTCTCCTCTATCACGCTGATTCCCTGGGCGGTCGTCAGCGCCGCCATGAGCGGAGACTGCATATCCGTGGGAAAGCCCGGATAAATCTCTGTCTTTACATAGGGCAGCGCCCTCTTATGCTCATCCGCAATTACATGAAGCCCTTCCCTGGAAATATGAATCTGCGCCCCAATCTCGTCGGCGATTTTGAGCATTCCCCGCATCTGCGAGGCGGGGGCATCCTCCAGAAAAACATTTCCGCCCGCACCGATTACGCTCATCAGGTAGGTTCCCGCCACAATCCTGTCCGCCGGAACCCGGAAGGAAACTCCGTGGAGCTCGTGGCCGCCCTGTATAATCAGGACGGAACCGCCGATTCCCTCTATCACGGCGCCGGCTTCCCGCAAAAATTCGCATAAGGTGGCAATTTCCGGCTCCTTGGCGGCATTCTGCAAAACGGTCACGCCCCGGGCCATAACTGCGGCGAGTATCACGTTTTCCGTAGCTCCCACGCTGGATATCGGAAGATTAATCACCGCTCCCTCCAGGGACTTTACCCTGGCGGTAAAGCAGCCTTCCTTTTCATAAATGGTCACGCCCATTTTCCGAAGCGCCGAAAGATGTATGTCTATGGGACGCTGGCCAATCACGCACCCGCCGGGGTAGGCCATGGTCACCTCCCTGCATCTGCCAAGCACGGCTCCCAAAAGGGTAATGGACGAGCGCATCCCCGTCACATTTTCTCCCGACATGGTATCCATTGACAGATTTCTCGCGTCAATCACCAGCGTATTTTCTTCATAGCTCACCGTACAGCCAAGCTGCTGCAGGAGCTGCTGCATATGCAAAACGTCCGAAATATGAGGACAATTTTCAATGGTACAGACATCCTTAATCAGAAGGGCGGCCGCCATCACCGGCAATGCCGCATTCTTTGAGCCCTGTATCTTCGTTTCTCCAAAAAGCGCATTTCCTCCGTGAATATGAATAGCATCCAAATTCTTACCATCTGCCTTCCGGTTAAAAAATTCGACCTATTCTAACTATATGTAACAGAAAGGAAAGTGTGCTTTGTACTATAAATCTTTAAAGCGTATCCCCTTGCCCACGCTTAAGACAAATCCGATTTCCACAAGCTGGAACAGCACCGAGGTTCCTCCGTAGCTGATAAAGGGAAGGGAAATCCCCGTGTTGGGAATGGTGTTGGTGACAACCGCCACGTTCAAAATCACCTGTATGGCCACATGGGACATCACGCCCACCACCAGAAGCGCCCCGAACAAATCCGGCGCATTGTTGGCAATCACCATGAACCGCCAGATAAGGAGGATAAACATTATTAAAATGGAGAGCGCCCCGAAAAGCCCCAGCTCCTCGCAGATGATGGAAAATATCATATCGTTCTGCGCCTCCGGCATGAAGCCCAGCTTCTGCATACTCTGCCCCAGCCCTTTTCCAAGGATGCCGCCGGAGCCTATGGCATACAGCGCCTGCAGGGTCTGGAAGCCCTTTCCGCTGGCGTAAGCCTCAGGGTCAAGCCAGGCAAGGATTCTGGCCCCGCGCACGCCCACCGCGGCGGCATTTTCCGACTGGCTCATCTGGACAATCACGTAAACCGCCAGGGCCGCCACCCCCACGCCCGCAATCCCCAGAAGGATAAACCGTTTGTAATCCGGGCACGCCACAAACAGCATCAGTACCGCGATTCCCAGAATGATAATTGCCGAGCTCATATTCTCCGTAATCTGCCAGACCAGTACGGCGATAATGGCCGGCGCCGCAAGCACCACCAAAAACCCCTTCCAGGAACGCACCTTCCTCCCCAGCCGGCAAATCAGGCTGGACAAAAACAGGATAACCGCCAGCTTTGCGACCTCCGCCGGCTGAATGGAAATACCGAAAATCCGAAGCCACCGCTTCGCTCCGTTCGCCTCATAGCCGAAGGGAATAATCAGGAAAATCAGCCCGATGGACACCAAAACGCCCATCACGGCAAAGCGCTCCCAGAAATGATAAGGGATATTGGCAACCACTATCATCGCCGCTATGCCAAGCGCCGTGGCTCCCACCTGCCTTTTCAGGAAATACGTGGAATCCCCTTCGTAGTGCAGGCTTGCGTCATAGGAGCTGGCAGAATAGAGCATCACCAGCCCGAAAGCAAGCAAAAAAAGTACGATGAAAAGCAGGGTATAGTCAAAAAACGACTCCTGCGTTTCCCTTTCTCTTCTTTTCTGACTGTTTCCAAATCGTCTTACCGCCACAATCACTAAACTCCAATCTTTTCCACCAACTCTTTAAATATCCTTCCGCGGGCTTCGTAATCCGTAAACATTCCCCAGCTTGCGCAGGCCGGCGACAAAAGCACCGCGTCTCCGGGCTTTGCCTGACCCACGCAGATGTCGAAGGCCTCCTCAAAGGTATCCGCCATGATAATATTCTGTACATTGTGGGCTCTTGCACAGGCGGCGATTTTCTCCTTCGTCTGCCCAATCAGGACAAACGCCTTCACCTTACCCTCAAAGGCTTCAATCCATTCGTCATAGCTGCTTTCCTTATCATATCCGCCACCAATCAGCACCGTAGGCTTTGTCATTGCCCGGATTCCCTGAATCGCCGCGTCGGGATTGGTGCCTTTAGAGTCGTTATAATAGTCAACGCCGCCTTTGGTCGCCACAAATTCAATCCTGTGCTCCACCGCCTTAAAATCCTTTACGGTCTTAAGGATAATATCCTCCGGCACTCCCATGGCTTTGCTTATGGCAATGGCGGCCATCACATTCTCCACATTGCACATGCCCACCAGCTTCATTTCATGGATATTCATCAGCCGGCGGCTTTCTTTTCCTTCCGCCCGGGCCAGATATATGTCCTCGCCTTTCAGGAAAATCCCTTCCGGCAGCTCTCTTTTGGAGGAAAAGAAAACCACTCCTGCCGGACATCTGTCCCCGAAATCCCTTGTATAAGCATCCTCGTAATTTAATACGCAGACATCTCCTTTTCTCTGATTTTTCGCGATTTCCTCTTTGGCCCTTACATAACGCTCCATGGTATGGTGCCGGTTTAAATGGTCGGGAGTAATATTTAATATGGCTGACACCGCCGGCCGGAAGTCATGAATGGTTTCAAGCTGGAAGCTGCTGATTTCCGCAACCGTCACGGTATCCTCCCTGGTGTCAAGGGCGATATCCGTATAAGGGTTCCCGATATTTCCCACCACGTACACGGATTCATAGTAAGCCGCCATTATCTGTCCGACTAAAGTAGTCGTCGTGGTCTTTCCGTTGGTTCCCGTGATGCCGATAACCTTTCCCTTTGCATAGGCGCCTGCCAGCTCGATTTCCCCCCAGATTGGAATATTAAGGGCTCTGTAATCGGAAAGCCAGGGAGCGTCCACAGGGACGCCGGGGCTTATCACCACCAGAAAAAACTCCTTTTTCCTCTCCTTCGGAACGCTTCCCAGAAGAATCTCCATTCCCGGTATTTTACCCGTCTTTTTAAGAAGCTCCTCCTTATCAAGCTTTTCATTGCTGTCAAAAAGCACGGGCAGCGCCCCTAATTTCCCCAGCATTCTCACCGCTCCGATTCCGCTTTTTCCGCTTCCTACCACCAGAACCTTTTTATTTTGCAAATTCATCCTTATATCCTCATTTCCGCGCGCCGGCTAAATGCCCAGCAAAGCCAGAAGGCAAAGCACCGCCGTAACAATGGAAAAGACTGCCACCACCTTTGTCTCCTTCCATCCGCATAACTCAAAATGATGGTGGAGAGGGGCCATTTTAAATATTCTTTTCCCGCCGCTTATTTTAAAATATCCTACCTGTATGATAACCGAAAGCACCTCTATCACATAAATAAAACAAACGATTGGCAGAAAAAGCGGCATTCCCGTCATGTACGCGCATCCCGCCACAAAGCCGCCTAAAGCCAGCGAGCCGGTGTCTCCCATAAACACGCTGGCCGGATGGACGTTAAACAGCAGAAATCCCAAAAGCGCCCCCGTCACCGCGCAGGTGACAGGCTCGATGCCCGCGTGAAGTCCGATTCCCGCCATGGTGAAAAAGGTGGCAATAAGTACCGTGACGCTTCCCGCAAGGCCGTCCAGACCGTCGGTAAAGTTCGCACCGTTGGCCGTTCCCGTCACCACAAGGAACATCAGCGGAATGTTGAGCCATCCGAAATCCACGTAGTATCCTTTCAAAAAAGGAATCCGCATCGCCAGCGAAAGATTCGCGCCGTGGAGGGCATAATACGCAAACATTCCCGTCACCACAAGCTGCAGCAGCATTTTCTGCCAGGCGGAAAGTCCCATGGAACGCCGCAGCACCACCTTGATATAGTCGTCCAGAAACCCTATCATGCCAAAGCCCAGGGTAAGAACCATCACCGGGATAATTTGGGGATAATCCCTCACATACAAAAGGGAAGTGACCGTCACGCTCAGCATTATCAGGATTCCTCCCATGGTAGGAGTTCCCGTCTTTTTTAAATGGGTGCCCGGACCGTCGTCCCGGACCGTCTGTCCCACCTTCATCTTTCTTAAAAGGGGAATCACAAAGGGTCCCAGCACAGCGCTTAAACCAAATGATATTAATATAGGTACTGCAATTTTGCTGCCAACCATAAGCCTATACCTCTCAATTATAATCCATTTTCTCTAAATAAGGAAGAATATTTTCAAAAAGCTGTCGCACAACCGGAGCCGCCACCTGTCCTCCGTAATAAACGCCCTGAGGATTGTGGATAATCACAAGGGCCAGCACCTTCGGGTCGTTGGCGGGGGCAAAGCCCAGAAACGAGGCGATGTACCTTCCGCTGCCCCTTGGCAGGGTCTGGCTTGTGGCTGTTTTGCCGCCAATCCTTGCCCCCTCCACATAGCCGTTTTTGCCGGAGCCCTTTTCCACCACCTGCTCCAAAATCATCCGCATGGTCGCAGAGGTTTCCTCTGATACGATATGCTCCGTCACCGGATACGAGAACCTTTTCATCTCCGTTCCCTCCCTGTCGGAGGTCATGACGGCAAAATGGGGCGTTATTCTGTTTCCGCCGTTGATAATGGAGGACGCCGTCGTGGCAAGCTGTATGGGGGTAATCTGGAAAGACTGCCCGAAGGATACGGTGGCCAGCTCCACGGCCTTCATGTCCTCCATTTTGTGCATAATCGTACCCGCCTCCCCCGGCAAATCCACCCCTGTTTTGTTTAAAAGGCCGAACTGCTTAAAATAGTGATAATATTTTTCCACTCCCAGCCGCAGCCCGACCGTAATAAACACCGGATTACAGCTGTTCATGGTGGCCTCCACAAAGTTTTCGGAGCCGTGGCCTGCAATTTTGTGGCAACGGATTCTCCTGTCCTCCACCATAATGAAGCCGGGGCAGCTAAACCTGTCTTCGGTGGTCACCACACCTCCCTCCAATCCGGCGGCGGCCGTAATAATCTTAAAGGTGGAGCCGGGCTCGTAGGTGTCGTTGATGCAGCCGTTCCGCCACATCCGGTTCAAAAGCTCCTGCTTCTGTTCCTGCGTGAGGTTTCCGGTATCCGTTCCCTCCGGCAGCTCGTAGGGATTATTCAAATCAAATTCCGGTACGTCCGCCATCGCCATGATTTCACCGTTTTGAGGGTTCATTACCAGTATGGACACCCTTTCCGCCTCCTTTGTCTCCATCACCTGTCTGGCAAGCTGGGTGGCGTAACTCTGGATATTCATATCAAGGCTGACGTAGAGGTCCCCTCCGGCAACAGGCTCCACCCGCTCCTCTCCCGCCGCGTCAATCTCCACGCCTCTGGCGTCGGTGACGGTAAGGATGGTTCCCTCCTGCCCTTTCAGATATTCCTCGTATTTCACCTCAAGACCTATGATTCCCTGATTATCGCCGCCGGTAAAGCCCAGCACCTTGGAGGCAAGGCTGCCGTAGGGATAGTAACGTTTATAATCCTCGTCCACCTTCACGCCCTCTAAATTATAGGCTCTGATAGCGTCCCCTTTTTCCTTGTCCACGTTGCTTTTGATTCTCTCGATAGAGGAATATTTCTCCACCCTCTTGCGGACAAAGTCCTCCGAGAGGTCAAGCTCTCTGCTTAAAGTCTCCACAATGGCGTCGGCGTCCTTTATCTGGTTATGTATCACCGATACGGTACAGACGGTCTTATTATCCGCAATTACCGTTCCGTTCGCGTCTATTATCCGCCCTCTGGCTGCCTTGATGCTCCGTTCCCTTTCGTGAAGCTCTTTTGCCCTCTCCGAATAGTAATCGGACCGGAAAATCATCAGCCAGCCAAGCCTCCCGGCAAGAATAAGAAAAACCGCCAGGCAGGCGAAAAAGATTGTCACTATCTTCTTCCGGTGATAAGTCATATTTTTTCCCATAAAAAACCTCATGGAAAAGGTATTATTATAGTTTATTACCTTTTCCACGAGGTTATTCATGTAATCTGTCTACGCGGAGGGGGATGCCGAAGGCGACGCCCCCTGTCCGTCCTCCCCTTCCACAGGCGGCGGGGAAGTGCTTACCCCGCTGTCAAAGCTTCCTCCCAGCACCGCGCCGGTTTCCGGGTCAACAAAGGCGCCGGTATCAGGGTCCACCAGATAGCCGGTGGCCGGGTCAACGGGGAAATCCTTCCACACTTCATTTGGAGGAGAAGGCGCAGCCTCGCCCCCTTCTCCTTCATTTCCGGCCTCGCCGCCTGCGCCCTCACCTCCGGCATTGCCGTCCTCTCCGGTTCCTTCACCGCCGGCGGCTCCTTCGCCATTTCCGTTCCCGCCGGCAGCGTCGTCGCCGTTCCCGTCTCCATCGCCATCTGTCGAAGCAGGCGGCGTCATGATGTCAATCTTTAAAGCCTCCAGCTCCTCTATTTCCTTGTCGGAAAGCTCCTCTGTCATAAAGATTCCCTTATAAGGAAGCACTTCCGTTAAGATACTCTTGACTATCCTTGTGGCAAACTTGGCGTCGTCCATCTGGTTTCCCGGCACGTTGGGCCTGTCCACCACCACGTAAATGGCGATTTCCGGGTCGTCCACCGGGGCGTATCCCAGGAAAGAAACCACATATTCCTTATTGCCTCTGGGCAGGGTCTCGGCGGTTCCCGTCTTTCCGCCAATCATATATCCCGCAGGACGGGCGGTTCTTCCGGTTCCCTTTTCTCCCGACACCACCAGATTGCACATCTCCCGCACCTTGGCCGACGTACTCTCCGAGACCGTCTGCTTTAGCAGCCTTGGCTCTATGTTCTGCACCGTGGCGCCGGAGGGGCTTACGATTTTCTTCACCATATGCGGTTCGTAATAATAGCCGCCGTTAATCAGGGAACAAAAGCCCGCCATCATCTGTATCATCGTACAGTTATAGCCCTGCCCGAAGCTGCAGGTGGCAAGCTCCGCGGCGCGCATGTTGTCTGCCGTGTAGGTAAGCCCTACGGTTCTGGCTTCCCCCGCAAGGTCAATGTTGGTTTTCAGCCCGAAATTGAAAATGTGCTGAAATTTCGTAAAAGTGGAAACTCCTGTGGCCTGAGCGATATACATCATGTTCACGTTACAGGAGAGCATAATTCCCTCGGACACCGTCAGCGTCCCGTCTCCCCATGTATTATGGCATTTGATAGGCTTATCCCCTTCAACCACGGTAAGCGAGCCGTTACAGGTATAGCTCTCATTCCCGGTAATGCTGCCGCTTTCGATGCCGGCCGCCACGGTAAAGGGCTTTGACACCGAACCCGGCTCATAGGTATCGTTGATGCAGAAATTCTTCCACAGGGCGTTTAAGTTCTGATACATGGCCTCGGAATCGTTTTCAAGGCTCCGCAGATTGTCGTCATTGATATATTCCGCCGGGTCGCTCTTTTTCCCTTCCGCGTTTAAAAGGCGCATACCCTTCAGGGCTTCCGTGTTGCGGACGTCGTTTAAGTCGAACACCGGATAGCTGGCCATGGCAAGCACCTCGCCGGAGTTCACGTCCATGATAATACAGCCGATATTATTTGCGCCGTTCCCCTCATGGGCATTGTCCCGGTAGTCCTCGTCAAATTTCTTCAGATACTTCTCCACAATACTCTGGATATTAATGTCAATGGTGCTGATAATGGTGTTGCCGTCCTCCGGTGAAATGGTCGTCCTCTCCAGGTTGGAGTCGTCGTTTAAATAGCCGTACTCCCTCCCCGCCGTGCCGGAGAGCACGTCGTTGTAGTATTCCTCCAGCCCGTAGGAGCCGATGTTGTCGTTGGTGGTAAAGCCGATGACATCGCAGGCAAGGCTCTTCCCCGGGTAGGTTCTTTTGTATTCGTTCTCGAACCAGACCCCCTTTATCAGGGAATCCGTCTCATTCTGCATTGCCACAAAATTCTGAATCTGCTCATATTCCAGCCGCTTTGCCAGCACATAATAGCGGGAGGTTTCCCCGTTTGCCGCTATGTAGCTTCTTATCTTGCCGGTATCAAGACCAAACTCGGAAGAAAGGGCGTTTAAAGTGGGCTCCAGGTACTCCTCCTTTTCCAGAAGCGCCACAGAGTCCAGGATGACATTGTAAACCTTCTCGCTGGTTGCCAGCACATTCCCGTTGGCGTCTAATATGGAGCCTCTTTTGTAGGGAATCGTGGTCCCGTCATACCTTTGCTGGGAAAGAATCTGCTTTTTGTATCTCTCCCCGTCGTCCCGGGTGATGGCATAAAGCCTGTAGGATAATCCGACAAAAGCCAGTAGTATCATCATAAACGTCACTACCAGCTTTTTCCGCATTTTAATTGTAAATTTGTTACTCCGCTTTTTCTTCAATCCGGTATATCTCCTTTTTGCCGTACATAATCCCTGCCCTCGCCGTTATAGGTGATAATCTGCCCTTCCTCGGCGTAGCGCATTCCCAGCTCCTGTATGGCCACTCGCTTTATTTCCTCCAAATCAATGCTGTTGTTTATCCTGCTGTAATTCTCGTCATTGGTCATTTTCAGCTCGTTTAATGTGCTCTCCAATGCCGCAATGTGTTTGATGCTGTTGGTGATATCTGACTGCAAGGTGAGATACCATGTAAGAATCAGCCCCGCCGCCACCATGGCCGCCGCCATCGTAATGACCGTACCCACATTCATGTGAAGCATTCTCGCCCTGTTCTTCCGGGTCCGGCTGCTTACCTTCTTTTCCGGTTCCTGCCGGGGGTTCTCCACAACTTCAAGTCTTCTGGCAGTATTTCCATGCACATAGACATTTTCTGTCCTGTATGCAGTTTGTCTTTGGCTGTGTCTGTTTACTGCCATCTGAAATCTCCTTAATTTATGTTTCCTTTTTCAAAAATCCTCAGCTTCGCACTTCCCGCTCTCGGATTTGCCAAAAGCTCCTCCTCTCCCGGTAAAACTGGTTTTCCTGTAATTACTTTCCCTTTACTTTTTCTTCCGCACACACATACCGGAAACTCCGGCGGGCAGATACACGGATTCGCCGCCTCTTTAAACGCCGTCTTTACTATCCTGTCCTCTAAGGAGTGAAAGGTAATGATGCAAAACCTTCCCCCCGGATTTAAAAGCTCCGTCACATCTTCCAGAGCTTCCCGCAGCACCTCAAGCTCTCTGTTGCACTCGATTCGAATAGCCTGAAAGGTTCGTTTGGATGGATGTCCGCCCTTTTCCCTCATCCTTGCGGGGATTGCCGCCTTAATGATTTCATTCAGCTCCCCTGTGGTTTCGATTGGTTTCTTTTCTCTTGCCAGCGCAATGTGTTTGGCGATGTTCTTTGCAAATTTATCTTCCCCGTAGTCTCTGATGACCCGGAACAGTTTTCTTTCGTCGTATCCGTTTACAATGTCCCTTGCCGTAAGGCGCTGCCTCTCGTCCATCCGCATGTCAAGGGGTGCGTCGAACCGGTAGGAAAATCCTCTCTCCCTGGTATCGAGCTGGTAGGAGGACACCCCAAGGTCAAGCAGCATCCCGTCGATTCCATTAATCCCAAGCCCTTTTAAGATTTCCTTTGTGTTTCGGAAATTATCCCTGACAATGGTAATTTTACCGCCGGTATCAAAAGCGGAAAGCCTTTCCCCGGCGGCCCTTACCGCCGTTTCATCCTGGTCGATTCCCACAAGACGGCCCCTTTCGCCAAGCCGTTTTACAATTTCAAGGGAATGACCCCCTCCGCCCAGGGTTCCGTCCACATAAATGCCTTCCGGCTTTATCCTAAGTCCTTCAATCGTCTCCCGAAGCAGCACGGACGCGTGATGAAATTCCATAACTCACCTCATTTTCATATCGGTTCAATGGGCCGACGGCTTTTAAACACGGAAATCAATTTTCAGATTCCGGGGAAATGAATACTGGCAAAGAGGATGTCAACCTGGAATATTTCTTAAGGAGCCCTTATAAAAACGTCGGTGCTTGGCGAGGTTTCGAGCTGTTATACAGCTCGCGAGCTTAGCACCCGCTACGTTTTTATAGAGCGAAAGCGCGGCAACACGTGCTTAAAAGCACGAAGAAATGTTCCAGGTTGACATCCTTTTCCATCTTCTCTCACCGGAATCTGAAAATTGATTTCCATGGCTTTAAAATCCGATGCCCAGCTCAATCATATGTCCCGAAATTTCCTCCATATCCTGATAGGTGACAGTGCCTTCCCATCTGTCCTTACTCCAGATTTCCACTCTGCTCCCCACGCCTACCAAAACCGCATCCTTTGTAATTCCGGCAAATTCCCGAAGAACCGCCGGCAGCAGGATTCTCCCCTGCTTGTCCACCTCCACGCTGGCCGCGCCTGCCAGGAAAAACCGCGTAAACTGTCTTGCTCCTTTGTCTATCATGGGTAGTTTGTGGAGCTTTTCTTCAAAAGCCTGCCATTCGGGGTTATCGAACACAAAAAGGCAGCCGTCCATTCCCTTGGTAACGACGAATTCGTCGCCCAATACCTCCCGGAATTTGGAAGGAATAATCAGCCTGCCTTTGGCGTCTATTGTATGGTTGTATTCTCCAATAAACATCTATGTTCGCCACTTTCCCCCACTTAGTTAACACTTTCTACCACTTTTCACCACCCAAGACTTATTTTAACTTACTTTTCCCCCGAGCGCAAGCAAAAAAATAGCCCTGCAGAACCCTGCAAGGCTTGAAAATACTGGATTTTTGATTGTTTTCCCATACATTTGGTGTCTGGCATCTCCGTGCACACCAGATATTGTTATTGTACCTTAAAAAACTTTTTTTATTTTTTTTTCAGCCTGATTCTGACCGCCGCATCGCAGACAACGGCGCCTGCAAACAGAAAGACGGCAAGAAGCTGGGATACGGGAATTTCCGTTCCCGGAAGAAATAGCTGGTCGGTCCTTATCCCTTCTATCCAGGCCCTGCCAAGTCCGTAGCCCCCCAGATAAAGGAGGGCGATTTCCCCGTCAAATTTTTTGTGCTTTCTGTATAAGAGCATAAGCGCCAGAATCCCCAGATTCCAGAGGCTTTCATATAAAAACGTGGGGTGCACCTGAATGTAATTGACCCCCTCCTCCATATGGGCGATGATGGATTCCGAGATATCCCGCTCCCGCACCGCCGCCACAGGCAGCCGCATGGCCAGAATATTATTCGTGTACTCCCCGAAAACCTCCCTGTTGGTGAAGTTACCCCAGCGCCCGATTGCCTGACCCAAAATCAGTCCCGGCACCGCGGTGTCCATCATGAGAAATGTTTTCTGCTTTTTCAGCCACGCATAGACAAACAGGGTGGCAAATCCGCCAATCACCCCGCCGTAAATGGCAAGCCCGCCCTGCCTGATATTAAAGATGCTCAGCAGGTTATCCTTATACATATCCCACTCGAAAATCACATAGTAAATTCTCGCTCCGATAATGGAGATGATAACGGCATAAATGGCAAAATCCCAGTACATATCCGCATCCTGCCCCGTCACCTTCGCCTGATGCGCCGCCATTAAAATCCCGGCCAGCACTCCCATGCAGATAATCACCCCGTAAAGGGCGATGTCAAACCCGAAAATACTAAAACCTTTGGGCACATTTTTCAGATAAATTCCCAGATTCGGGAACGCAATGTCCATAATTTCCATAATTTTCCTCTTTCCGCGCCAGAGCTGTGCCTGTATTTGCCGGGACGGCAAAGCGGCGGGCTCTTATATGCGGCGTTATACGTTGAACCGAAACAGTATCACGTCCCCGTCCTTTACCACATAATCCTTTCCTTCCATCCCCACAAGCCCCTTTTCCCGGGCGGCTGACAGGGAGCCTTCGTTTAACAAATCCTGATAGTTTACCACTTCCGCCTTGATGAAGCCTCTCTCAAAGTCCGTGTGGATTTTACCGGCAGCCTGAGGCGCCTTTGTTCCGATTTTAATCGTCCACGCGCGCGTCTCGTCCTCCCCGGCTGTCAGAAAGCTCTGCAGGCCGAGAAGCCTGTAACTCGCCTTAATCAGCTTTTCAAGACCGGATTCGGAAAGCCCCAAATCCTCCAGGAACATGGACTTTTCCTCCTCGTCCAGTTCCGCAATCTCCTGCTCTATCTGCGCGCAGATGACAAAAACCCCGCTGCCGTTTTGCGCCGCATATTCGCGCACCGCCGCAACGCCCTTGTTGCCTGCCCCGTCGTCCGCAAGCTCGTCCTCGCTGACGTTGGCCGCATAAATCACCGGCTTGCAGGTAAGGAGATTAAAGGAAGCAAGCAGCGCAAGCTCGTCCTCGTCCTCCGTCACATAGCTGATAGCCGGTTTCCCGTCCTCTAAATGGGCTTTCAGCGCCGAAAGCAGCGCCGCCTCCTTCGCCAGAGATTTATCCATCCGGGCGGCCTTTCCCGTTTTGGCAATCCTTCTCTCCAGAATTTCCAAATCAGAGAAAATCAGCTCTAAATTAATCGTTTCAATGTCGCGCAGGGGATTGATATTTCCGTCCACATGCACCACGTTTTCATCCTCAAAGCAGCGTACCACATGCACCACCGCGTCCACTTCCCTGATGTGGCTTAAGAACTGGTTCCCCAGCCCCTCCCCCTTGGACGCGCCCTTCACAAGGCCGGCAATGTCCACAAATTCGATAACTGCCGGAGTTACCTTTTTGGAATGATACATATCCCCTAACAGCCGGAGCCGTTCGTCCGGCACCACCGCCACCCCCACGTTGGGGTCGATGGTGCAGAAAGGATAGTTGGCGGATTCCGCTCCCGCCTTTGTGAGTGAATTGAATAAGGTGCTTTTTCCTACGTTTGGTAAACCGACGATTCCTAGTTTCATTTCTATCTATCTCCTTTGAATCTTCTTGATTTTATCAGGTTTCTGGCAGTTACCCTTTTTGTTAGTGCACCATTTTGCGCACCATTTTATATCACTTTGAGGGCTTCTTAAGGCCTACGTTAGTATAGCATATCAAAGCTCAAAAGTAAATTAAGGAGTTCTCACGGATTTTCACTGTAGTAATTCTATTTAGAAAAAAGGATACCTTTTCTTTATACTAACAATGCCTTCTCGTTCTCTCCACATCTGCTTCTATGTTAAGAATCAGCCTTACATAACTAACCTTTAGCCGGACTTTTAGGAACAAACTCCAATTTCAACGTCATTCCCATTCCATCTGCCAGACGCTTTAACAGCTTAAGAGACGGATTCCTCGTTCCGTTTTCCAGTTTGCTGATATCTGCCTGATTAATCCCTGTCCTTTCCGCAAGCTCTTTTTGGGTGAGATTTTGTGAAATCCTTGCATCCACCATTGCCCGGATTACATCCATTTCCGGCTGGATATCTTCCCATTCTTTTCTGAATTCATCATCCTGCAACTGTTCCTTTAAAAATTCCTGAAATTCACTCATTTTCTTTCACCCTCTCCAAATAATCTTTACGATATAATTTTGCCAGCCTTATTTCCTGTTTTGGCGTCTCCTGCGTTTTCTTGATAAATCCATTCGTCATTATAATTTTCCTGCCATAGTAGAAAAAATATAAAACCCTTGTTATATCTGTTCCCACTTTTCCACGGATTTCAAATATTCCATCCTCCAAATGTTTACTGTATGGCTCTCTTAATTGATTTCCCTTTTCCTCCAGCACGTCAATGATTCCCAAAACTTTTGCCCGCATTTTTACATCCAGGCCAAGGATAAAATCTTTCGCCGGTTTTTCACCGTTATCTTTAGTATAAAATTCCACTTCAAATTTATCCATTGTAATCTCCAATTTTCTTTCTGTATTTAGTATATGGCAAATATGCCATATTGTCAATCATATGGACTGATTTCACCATTATCTAACTAATTTTGCCACAGCTTGTGGCAGAATTTTACAATACATTTTTTTAACAGTTTATCAAAATAAGGATTGAATCACAAATACAAGATTCAATCCCTACTATAATGAGTGTTAAGGCTCAAACTATAGTTTCTGGTTTCCTGTTATAAAATAACATGCCTACGCACCAATTTCGTATAAAACCTTATAAAAACCTAAAGACTTTTAAGACCTACGTCAGGCGTCTGTCCTTATGAATTCACATACACAGAACTTTCCGCCTCTGCATATTCATCCGCCAGTATCCGTTTCTTCTCTGTCGCATCTTTTTGGGAAAATAATTCCTCCAGCATGGCTATTATTTCTTTCTCCCACCCCTCTAATACCTTTTCCTGCTCCTTACCTCCTCAAAAAGCAGCCTGTAATTATCATAGCGCACCTGGCTGATTTGCCCGGAAAGGAGCGCCTCCTTCACGCCGCAGTCAGGCTCGTTTATATGTACGCAGCCGCCGAAACGGCAGTTTTCTTCATATTTGCCAAATTCGGGATAATACCCTTTCAGCTCCTCCTTCTCCATCGCCAAAAGCTCTAAGGCGGTAAAGCCGGGCGTGTCCATTATAAACGTATCCGCTGAAAGGGCAAAGAGCTCCGCATGCCTCGTCGTGTGTTTCCCTCTCTGGGTTTTCCGGCTGATTTCCCCGGTTTCCATGCGGGCGCAGGGTGCGAGGGAATTGACAATGGTTGACTTGCCCACGCCGCTGGGCCCCGCCAGCACAGTGGTTTTCCCCGAAAGGCAGTCCCTGATACCGGAAATTCCCCAGCCTTCCTTTCCGCTGGCAAACAGCACACGGCAGCCGCTGCCCTCGTAATCCTTTGCAAGCTGCTCCCTCTCGCCGCCGCCGGCAAGCTCCGCCTTATTGAAACAGATAATAACCGGAAGGTTTTGCCTTTCCATGGCAATTAAAAAGCGGTCAAGCAGATTAAAGTTGGGCGCCGGCCCGGCAACCGCAAAGATGACCAGCGCCTGGTCGATATTGGCCGACGCTGGTCTGATTAAAGCGTTGTGTCTTGGCAGGATATGGATAATATTCCCCTTAAGAGCCGCTTCATCCGTAATTTGAATTTCTACATCATCGCCCACAAGGGGTTTGACATTGTCTTTTCTGAAAATTCCCTTTGCCTTGCATTCCACCAGCCCGGATTCGGTATAAACATAGTAAAAGCCTGCGATTCCTTTAATGATTTTTCCCCGCATCATGGCTTACCCTTCCATAAACTGTACCGTTCTCTTGAACTCTTTGGTTTCGGAGGAGGCTTCCGTGGTAGTCACCGAGCCGTCCTCATGGGTGATGCTGGAGGCTTCCGTGACATTCACATACTGGAACAAAATATAGCCTGTGCTGCTCTTAATTCCGCTGATTCCGGGATTGGCAATCGGGAAAGAGCTTGTTTGCGTGCTGTAAAGCTGTGTGCCGTCGTCCGCCATCAGGGTGACGGTCACCATCGTCCCCGAGCGGTAATTGGGGTCTTCCTGGGCGGTAGGAGCGGCAATGCTTTCGATAAACTGATAGGTGGCTTCCTCCGGCCCGATGCTGATGCTCACGTCCACTACCGTCCCCGCGTCCACATAATCGCCCACAGAATAGCTCTGGTAGCAAATCAGTCCCGCCATTGCCGGGTCGCTGTGATGCACCTCGGTTACCTTGCCCATCTGGAGCCCTGCCTCCACCAGTATCGCCATCCCTTCCGATTCGTCTCTTCCGATTGTATCAGGCACCTGTACCTTGCTGATTTCCGGCCCCTGGCTGATACGGATGGTGACTGCCGTCCCGGCAGGCACCTTCGAGCCCGCCTCCGGCGACTGGGTAATGACATTTCCCTCCTTAATATAGGCGTCGTGGCCTTCCGTTTTATTCACGGGGAAACCGCCCTTGCCCAGAGTGGCTACTGCTTCCGCCTCGGAAACGCCCACCACGTCAGGCACCTCCACGCCTTCGCTTCCGGCGCTTACCGTCAGAACCACATTGGAGCCTTCTTCTATCATTTCTCCCGCGTCCACGCTGCAGTCCATGACGATTCCCTGTTCGTATTCCGCGCTTTCCTTATACTCAATTTCAGGCGTAAGTCCCAGCTGCAGGAGGGCAACCTTTACCTCGTCCTCGCCTTTGCCCACGACCTCTATCATCTGAACCTTTTCCTTCGGTTCTTCCTCCTCCTGGGTTTCTTCCTCCTTCTGTCCGAAAAGACCGGCGTCAAAAATCCCGAAAGCCCTTCCCACCAGAAAAAGTACGATACAGCCGATGAGGACAGCCGCCACCACCGCTAAAATCGTGGTGATGCGCTCCATTTTGGGGTCGTAATCCTCCTCCTCTTCGTCTTCCTCATCATACTCATATTCAATTTCGTCCGGCTCTTCCTCTTCTTCCTCCTCGTACTCCGGCACATATCTTTTCTTTTTAACGCTTTTTTTTACATCGGCTTCCCGGCGCAGATGCATGGCTTCCTCCATCCCGTCCCGGTTAACCGACTGTTTCTTTATCTTCTGCCGCTCGCCGCTGCTTATCATTTTCGTGGAGCCGTCCTCGTCGGGGTCAACCATCTTCACAAAATCCTCGTCCGGCGTCATGAGGGAACGCTTCAAATCCGTAATCAGCTCTCCCATGGACTGATATCTCCTGTCAGGGCTTTTCTGGCAGCACTTAAAGACAATCTGCTCCACGCTCACCGGAATTTCGGAAACATAGTCTCTGGGCGAGGGCATTTCCTCCTGAATATGCTTGATAGCGATTGCCACCGTGGTTTCCCCGTTAAAGGGCACACGCCCGGTAAGCATTTCAAACATGGTGATTCCAAGGGAATACACGTCGCTCTTTTCGTCGGAATAGCCTCCTCTTGCCTGTTCCGGGGAGGTATAGTGAACCGAGCCCATTACATTGGAGGTAATAGTATTGCTGGTAGCCGCCTTGGCGATACCGAAATCCGTAACCTTTACTTTCCCCTCTTTTGAGATAATAATATTCTGTGGTTTAATGTCTCTGTGGATAATGTGGTTGTTATGGGCAGCCTCTATTCCCATGCTGACCTGAATGGCTATGCTGACGGCCTCCTTCACCGAAAGCCTTGCTTTCTTTTCAATATATTTTTTGAGGGTAATCCCTTCCACCAGCTCCATGACGATATAGTAGACGCCGTTTTCCTCCCCCACATCATACACATTTACGATATTCGGGTGCGCAAGGCCCGCCGCCGCCTGAGCTTCCACTCTGAATTTAGATACGAAATTTGCATTTTCGCTGAACTCCTGTTTGAGAACCTTCACGGCTACCATACGGTTTAATTTGTGGTCCTTTGCCTTATAGACATCCGACATTCCGCCAGTGCCGATTCTCTCCAATATTTCGTATCTGTCTCCAACTATCATTCCAATTTTAACCATATTTTTCTCCATGCCGCCAATATCTCTTTTCCCGGATACTGACCTGCTTCCATCTATGATAATTTACTTCTGCTCAAAACATGCCGTCATTCTTTTGCAAAAGCATCGATTAATATCACCGCAATATTGTCTTTTCCTCCGTTGTCATTGGCTGCCGCTACCAGCCGCCCGGCCTTCTCCTCAAGGGAACCGCGCTCCTTTAAAATCGCTCCAATCTCCTTATCCTCAATCATGTTCGTCAGCCCGTCGGAGCAGATAAGCACAATATCCCCCGCCTTAAGCTCCTCGCTGAAAAAGTCGATTTCAAGGGTATCAAGAGCCCCCACAGCCCGGGTAATAATATTTTTGTCCGGGTGGTTCCTTGCCGCTTCCCGGTCAATCCCTCCGACCCGTACCATTTCCTCCACCAGAGAATGGTCCGTGGTAATCTGCCGGACTTCCTCATTTACAATATAAAGCCTGCTGTCCCCCACGTTGGCGACCTGCAGATAGTGTCCAAGGCAGGTGGCTGCCACCACCGTGGTTCCCATGCCGTACAGGCTCCTGTCCTCCTTGGCGCGCCGTCTTATCTGGTCATTTGCCAGACGGATAGCCTTGCCCAGGATTCTGACGGGATTTTTTTCAAAGCTGCCCCTGATTTCCCTTACAATGGTCTGCACCGCGCATTTGGACGCATAGTCTCCTGCGTTATGCCCGCCCATACCGTCGGCCACGATAAAAATGTTAGGAAGATTGCCGACCGGCTTCTCCGACGCATATGCCACATCCTGATTCAGTTTTCTCTTTTTTCCTATATCCGTTACAGAAAAGGATTGTAACACGGTTTTTCCTCCTACCCCCGGTAAAACTTTCTCTGTCTTCGCCTAAGCTGTCCACAGGCACCGTCAATATCTCTTCCCATTTCTCTTCTAATAGTAACATTTATTCCATTTTTTTCAAGATTATTTTTAAATACCGCCACTTTTGCCGCGTCAGGCTGTACAAAATCCCTCTCGTTTACCGGATTTACCGGTATCAGGTTCACATGGCAGTTTAACCGCCCAATCAGCGCCGCAAGCGCTTTTGCGTCCTCCTCCCCGTCGTTAAAGCCTCTTATCAGGGAATACTCAAAGGTAATTCTTCTCCCCGTCTTTTCAAAATAACAGGCGCATGCCTCCATCAGCTCCGCAATGGTATACCTGTTTGCAACAGGCATCAGCTCCCTCCTTTTTTCATCAAAAGCCGCATGAAGCGAAAGCGCAAGGGTAATCTGCAGCTTTTCATCCGCCAGAAGCCTCATTTTTTCTGTCAGTCCGCAGGTGGAAACCGTAATGCTGCGCTGGCTGATATGTAAACCGTTTTCATCCGTAAGGAGAGTCAGGAACCTTAAAAGGTTCTCATAGTTGTCAAGAGGCTCCCCGCAGCCCATAACCACCACATTGGAAACCCTCTCTCCGGTAAGGAGGGTGATAGCGTAAATCTGGTCGAGCATCTCCGAGGGCGTAAGGTTCCTCTCCAGCCCTCCTATGGTGGAGGCGCAAAAAGCGCAGCCCATACGGCATCCCGCCTGAGAAGAAATACACACGCTGTTCCCGTGCTTATACTTCATCCACACGCTTTCTATCAGCTTCCCGTCCGCCAGCTCAAACAGGTATTTTTTCGTTCCGTCAAGAGCAGATTCCTGCACCTGCACCGCCTTTAATGCAGTATATGCAAAGCGCAGCCTGCATTTTTCCCGAAAAGTCAAAGACAGATTCGTCATCTCGTCAAAGCTCCGGGCCAGCTTCACATGCATCCACTGATAAAGCTGCTTCGCCCGGAAAGGCTGCTCTCCCATGGCGGCCGTTTCCGCTTTCAGTTCCTCCAAAGTCAACGATTTGATATCCGTCATCATTCTTCCCGCTTACCCTTTCCTCCGCATCCTTGCAATAAAAAATCCGTCCGTCTCATGCAGCCCCGGAAAGAGCTGGAGCATCCCTTCTTCCCCCTCTTTTTTTAGCTCCGCCGGAAGGTAAGGGGAAAGGCTCTCCGGCGCGAAAGGATAATTCTCCGCAAACCACCGGGCCGTTTTTTCATTTTCATCGGGATTTATGGTACAGGTACTGTAAACCAGAACGCCGCCGGGTTTTACGTACCGCCATACCACGTCAAGAATCTGCCTCTGCAGCTTTACAAGCTCCGAAACGGCCTCTTTTGTGATTCTGTACTTGATATCCCGCTTTTTCCCTATGACGCCAAGGCCGGAACAGGGCAAATCCGCCAGAACCACGTCCGCTTTCTCCGTCAGGCTTTCATCCAATATACAGGCGTCATGTACCTGCACTTCCACATTTGTAAGGCCCGTTCTTTCTATATTATCTCTAAGAAGGGCCGCCTTATACTCCGATACGTCCCTGGAAATCACTTTTCCTCTGTTCCCCAGCTTTTCCGCAAGATGCGTGGACTTTCCGCCGGGAGCGGCGCACACGTCTACAACCAGAAACTCACCGGCCCGCTCCGCCGCTTTTTCAGCCCTTTCCGGCAATTCGCCTCTTTTGTCCGGTTCGGTCGCCGCCTCTGCAGCCCCGGCAGGCAGTTCGTCTCCTGCCGCCGCCCCCGCACCGGAAATCCCCGCCGCCTCCGCCGCCAGCATACTGCTTACGTCCTGAACCACAAAAAAGCCTTCCCGATATCCCGGCAGACTTTTCACATTTTCCACATTCCAAAGCTCATAAGCATAGGACAGATAAGGATGCCGCTTTACACTCACTCCGGCATCTGCAAGGGCAAGCTCCCACTCCTGCCGCTCCCTGTCTGACAGGCTTTCCTTCAGCCGCAGCCGCAGGGGGCTTTCCTTCAACAGGGCTTCAAGAAGAATATGCGTTTTTTCCTCCCCGTAGCCTTCCGTCCAGAGCCCGATTAAAAACTCCGGCATGGAGTATTTCACCGACAGGTATTTTACCGGCTCCTTCTCCCTGTCCGGGTAAGGGAGCCCCTTCTTATTTCTGGCCAATGTACGCAGCACTCCGTTCACGAAACCGGAGAGCCCCCGGAAGCCTCGTTTTCCGGCAAGCTTTACCGCCTCGTTACAGACCGCGCTGTCGGGAATTTTATCCATAAACAAAAGCTGGTAGGCGCTCATCCGCATGAGCGTCCTGATAAGAGGCTTCATTTTGGGGACGGGCACACTGGAAAAACGGTTAAGGCAGTAGTCAATCTGTATCAGCCTCTCTAACGTCCCCTCCGTCACCCTTTTCACAAAAGCCTTATCCCTGCTGTCACTATAATTATATTTATCAAGCACATCCCTGATTACCAGATGGCTGTAGGAACCCTTTTCCAGAATTTCCATCAGCATCTCAAGAATCAGCTCTCTTGTATTATCCACGTTTTACCCTTTCTGTTAAACCGCCGCTTCGCGCTAAAAGCCTTCCTGCAAATATTCCGTCCTGCTTTTCCGGCTGCGCAAAAGCGTCAGTCGTCCCTGCGCCGGTTTCCGGTGAGAATCAGGAGCCGTAAAAGCTGCAGCACAGAGGAAGCCGCCGCCGCAACATAGGTAAGAGCCGCCGCTCCCAGCACCCGCTTACAGTCGTCCACCTCATCCGCATTCATGATTCCATAGCTTTCAACCATCCGAAGCGCCCGGCCGGAAGCGTTAAATTCAACGGGCAGCGTCACCACCTGAAAGAGTACCGCGATGGCAAATACCCAGACGCCAATCCTTGCAAGGGAGCCCAGCCCCATAACCAGACTTAATATCACAAGAGGCAGTCCCAGCCTTGAACCGATATTGGCCGCCGGCACCAGAAGGGAGCGGAATTTCAGCGGAAAATATCCTTCTTTATGCTGCAGCGCGTGTCCGCACTCGTGGGCCGCCACGCCAATCGCCGCCACGGAACGGGAACCGTAAACAGAGTCCGACAGGCGCAGTACCTTTTTTGTCGGGTCATAGTGGTCTGTCAGGCTGCCGCCCACATGCTCAATCCGCACATCGTTTATGCCCGACATGGAAAGAATCCTCTGTGCAGCCTCCGCTCCCGTCATGCCGCCTCTCGACCGCACCTTTGCATATTTGGCATAGGTGGAATTCACCCGTGAGCTGGCAAGAATACATAAAACCGCACCGATTATTACCAGAATATAAGTAGGGTCATAATAAAATCCAAACATATCAAAATTCCTCCTTTCCAGTTCCGCAGATACCCTCCGGCACACCTTTTTCTAAATCAATTTCCTGCCGCTTTGCGTCAGTAAATCGATTTGTGCACCGTCCGGCCTCTGCTGTTTCCAGTTCCGCAGACGTTTACAGCGTAAGCCCGGGCTTTACCTCGTAGCCCAAAAGGAAATCCTTCACTGACATCCGCTTTTTGCCTTCAAGCTGCACACATTTTACGCGGAGAAGCCCCCCTCCTGTGGCAATATCAAAGAAATCCCTCTCCACATTTACAATACTGCCCGGAATTTTTCCAGCCCTTCCGGCTTCTTTTTCCGGGATTTTGACTTCGCTGTCTGCCTCTTCGCCGCAGCTTTCCGATACTACGTCCGCTTCCCATATTTTCAGGGTCTTGCCCCGATAATAAGTATAGGCGCTGGGCCAGGAATTTAATCCCCGAATCAGCCTTTCAATGGAAACCGCATCTTTTTCCCAGTCAATCAGCCCCATGGCCTTGGTAAGCCTTGGCGCGTAGCAGGTAAGGGAATCGTCCTGCTTTTCCGGCTTGAGTTCTCCCCTTTCAATCTTTGGGAGGGCTTCCACAATCAGCTCCGCGCCCACCGCCATCAGTTTGTCGTGGAGGCTTTCGCCCGTTTCCTTTTTGTCTATGGGAATGTTTCTTTTACAATACATTGCCCCGGTGTCCAGCCCCTTTTCCATCTGCATGATGGTGACGCCGCTTTCCTTTTCTCCGTTGATGACCGCCCACTGAATGGGAGCCGCTCCCCGGTAGGCCGGAAGAAGGGAGGCATGGATGTTGACGCAGCCGAATTTCGGCATGGAAAGTATCTCCTCCGACAAAAGCTGCCCGAAGGCCGCAACCACGAAAATATCCGCCGGATACCCGGCAAGCTCCGCCACCGACGCTGCTTCCTTTATCTTCACAGGCTGGAAAACCGGAATGCCGTGCCGCAGGGCGCACTCCTTCACCGGCGTCATCTGCATTTCCTTTCCCCGCCCTTTTTGCTTATCCGGCTGAGTCACCACTAAAGTAACCTCATGTCCCGCTTTTATTATCGCCTCCAAAGGCGCCACCGCAAAGTCCGGCGTTCCCATATATACGATTTTCATAATCCGCTCCTCTTATTCCTCGTCCTCTATTTCCTCCACATCTTTAAGGCCGCCCTCCACCTTTTCCACGTAAAGATGGCCGTCAAGATGCTCCACCTCATGGCAGATTGCCCGGGCCAAAAGCTCCGTTCCCTCAACCTCAATGGTATTTAATTCCCTGTCATTGGCTCTCACCTTCACGTAATTGGGTCTTCTCACCACTCCCGCCTTTCCGGGAACGCTAAGGCAGCCTTCGTTTCCCACCTGCTCCCCGCTGGTTTCCAGAATCACGGGGTTAATCAGCAAAACCGGGTCCTCCCCTGTCACGTCAATCACCACAATACGCTTTAAAATCCCCACCTGATTGGCGGCCAGACCCACGCCGCCCTCCTCGTACATGGTGTCAAACATATCGTCAATCAGCTCCAGTGTGCGGGGCGTCATTTCCTTTACTTCCTTGCAGATTTTGTTTAAAACCGGGTCTCCCATTTCTCTTACGTTTCTGATTGCCATTATTCCAGTCTTCCTTTCATATTCCAGTTCCGCAAACGCTACGAGGTCGCCTGCTGTATTCCTGTTCCATTTTTAATAACTGTCCATCGGGTTAAAATCAAACTGCACGCTTTCCTCTCCCGGCATAAGCGTTCCCGCATACTGTTCTATTTTATCCTTAATTACCGTCAGTTGTCTATAGTCAGCCGATTTGCAGTAGATAACAAACCGGTAAACGTCGTTAATCTTTCCGATAGAAGCTTTTGCAGGGCCTATGATTTTTACTGCCGGGGAACCGGACGGCTGCGCCGCAACCGTTTTTCCCGCGCAGGTCACCTCCCTTACCCTCCGCATAATCTCCCCTGCAAGCCCCTCCCCCTTTTTTTCATCAGGCGAGGTTATCAGAACCGCCATCATATGAGCCGCCGGAGGATAACCGGCAAGCTCCCTGTATAAAATTTCTTCCTTATAAAATGCTTCGTAATCCTGGCTTGCCGCGCGGATAATGCTGTAATGCTCCGGCCGGTAGGTCTGAATAACCACCTCTCCGGGCTTATCTCCCCGTCCGGCGCGTCCGGCGGCCTGCACAAGTAGCTGAAACGTCCGCTCGCTGGAACGGTAATCGCTGTCATTTAAGGACAAATCCGCCGCAAGCACGCCCACCAGCGTCACATTGGGGAAATCATGCCCTTTTACAATCATCTGGGTTCCCACCAGCACATCCGCCTCCCCGGCGGCAAAGGCGGTAAGTATTTTTTCATAGCTGTCCTTCGTTCCTGTGGTGTCCTTATCCATCCGAAGCACCCGAATCCCGGGAAACCTCCTGCTGAGCTGTTCTTCTATCTGCTGCGTCCCCGCCTTAAAGCCCAGAAGATAGGGCGATGCGCAGGAGGGACAGCGGGCCGGTTTCGCCGTCTCGTACCCGCAGTAATGGCACACAAGCCGCTCGCCCATATGATGGGAAAGGGAAACGTCACAGTGGGGACAT
This sequence comes from uncultured Lachnospiraceae bacterium, assembly GCA_910577275.1. Lineage (GTDB taxonomy): Bacteria > Bacillota > Clostridia > Lachnospirales > Lachnospiraceae > Suilimivivens. Next base: position 14,027 of record CAJTMW010000002.1, on the reverse strand, counting down.
TTCATCACATACCCGCAGGAACGGCAGGACACAAATCCCGCATATCCCCTGCGGTTCAAAAACAGCATTGTCTGCTCCTTTTTCTTAAGACGCTCCTCCATCAGCTCCTGAAGCTTTCTGCTGAAAATGGAACGGTTCCCGCTTTTTAATTCCTTTCGCAAATCCACAATGGAAGTCTGCGCCAGCGTGCCTCCCGTAAGCCTTCTGGGCAGGGTAAACAGCTCGTATTCTCCCTTCCCGGCTCTATAGTAGGCCTCCATGGAGGGGGTTGCCGAGCCCAGTACCAACGAGGCGCCCTTCATGCGGGCCAGCTCCTGCGCCGTTTCCCTTGCATGGAACCTGGGCATGGTCTCGCTTTTATAACTGGACTCATGCTCCTCGTCCATGACTATCATTCCCAAATCGGGAAAAGGAACGAAAAGCGCGGAGCGGGGGCCGATAATCACATCGATTTCCCCTTTCTTTGCCCGCTCATACTGGTCGTATTTTTCCCCCGCCGACAGGGAGGAGTTCATCACCGATACCCGGTCGCCAAACCTTTTATAAAACCGCAGCAGCGTCTGGTAGGTAAGCGCAATTTCAGGAATCAGCATAATGCTCTGCTTTCCTCTCTCCGCCATCCCTTCAATGAGTGATAAGTAAACTTGCGTCTTTCCGCTTCCGGTGATGCCGAAAATCAGGCTGGGGCTTTTCTTCCCCGCGTCAAAATCCGACAGAATCTTTTCCACAATCCTTTGCTGCTCGCCGCTAAGCTGCTTTCCGCCCTCCCCTGCCGTCTCAATTTTCACCGGATTCCTGTAATAGCTCTCGCTTTCTATAGACAAAGCGCCCTCGCTCTCAAGGCTCCTGAGGGTTGCGGGCGAAACATTCAGCTTTCCTGTCACCAGGCTGTAGGGCAATACCGGCTCGCTGCAAAGCTCCGAAAGCACCCTTGCCTTTGCCCACTGACGTTTCCTTATGCTTTCCCCCAAAAGGGAACGCACCTCCTCCGGGGTCATGCGCCGGAGAATCTTCTTTTTTTCCTTCGGCTTCATGGAGCGCTTTACAGGAAGCACCGTCCGAAGCGCCGCAATCATGGTTGAGCCGTAGTTCCGTTTCATCCATGCCGCCAGCCGGATAGCGTCCGCCTCAACCGGTACGCTGCCCCTTGAAATATCCTCTATATATTTCTGCTTATGGTCGGGAAATTCCGCCTTTTCCGTTATCTCCACCACATAGCCCTGCCGCAGATGATTGCCCTTTCCAAAAGGGACAAGGACGCACATTCCCTCCTCCAGGACTCCCAAAAGCTTTTCGGGAATCTTATACTGGAAGGTTTTATCCACTTTTTCATGGGAAATATCAATAATGATATTCGCATACCTGCCCTGGGCCATGCCTCGTCTGCTCCTTTTCCATACGGCCTTACCCGAAAGCCGTCTTTGTCTCTTCCGTTCTCCCGCCGTCAGCCTTTTTGCCTCTCCCTGAGGATTTCCGCTATCAGCACCCTTTCGTCCATGGGATGCTTTACCCCGCAAACCTCCTGATAATCCTCATGGCCTTTTCCGGCCAGCACAATAATATCCCCCGGCTGTCCATTGTCAATGGCGTATGCAATGGCTTCCTTCCTGTCGGGGATTTCGATATACTTTCCGTCTGTCCTGTCAATTCCGGTTCTGATATCCGCAATAATGGCCTCCGGCTTTTCGTTCCTCGGGTTATCCGAGGTGATAATGGAAAAATCCGCATACTTCCCGCTGATTTCCCCCATTTCAAAGCGGCGCGCCCTGTCCCGGTTGCCCCCGCAGCCGAAAAGGCATACCAGCCGTCCGGGCTCATACTCCCGCAGCGTCGTTAAAAGGCTCTTAAGGCTCATGCCGTTATGGGCATAGTCAATCAGAAGGGTAAACTTATCCGACACCGGAACCCTTTCGATTCTTCCTTTCACATGAGCGCCCAGAAGCGCTTTCTTTATCCCGGGGATTTCCACCCGGAAATGGCTGCAGACCGCAATAGCCGTCAAAGCGTTATAGACGCTGAAACGCCCCGGCATGGGAACCTCCACCCGGAATGCGTTTCCGTCCTTTTGCCTTACGGTAAAATCAACTCCCAGCTCTCCCGGCTTGTTTACCAGCCTTAAATCCTCCGCATAGCTGTCGGCCTCCCTGTCGAAACCATAGGTTTCCACCCTGCAGGTGTGACCTTTCAAAACAGCCTCCATATGAGGGTCGTCTCTGTTTACAATACCCAGACGGCACTGTCTGAAAAGAAGTCCCTTACATGCCTGATATTCCTCAAAATCCGCATGCTCGTTGGGGCCGATATGGTCGGGCTCTAAATTGGTAAAAATACCGATTTCAAAGGTAAAGCCCTGGGTTCTGTGGAGCTTGAGCCCCTGAGAGGCCACCTCCATCACCACAATCTGGCAGCCCGCCTCCTCCATCTCCTTGAAATACTGCTGGAGAGTAAAGGATTCCGGCGTAGTGTTGCCCGCCGGGATATGCTTATCTCCGATAATGGTTTCGATGGTGCCCACAAGTCCCACCTTATAGCCCGCTTTCTCCAGAATGGATTTCATAAGATAGGTGGTGGTGGTCTTTCCCTTGGTTCCGGTAATGCCAATCACCTTGAGCCGGTCCGCGGGATGGCCAAAGTAAGCCGCCGCAATAAAGGCCATGGCGTATCTGGTATCTTCCACCTTGATAACGGTGATATCGCTTTCTTTCGGAAGCTCCACGTCCTTTTGCACCACCAGAGCCGCCGCGCCTTTTGCCGCCGCCTCCGCCGCATAATCATGTCCGTCCACATTGTAACCGCAGATACAAATAAAAAGGCACCCCCCGGTTATTTTCCTCGAATCATGGACTACCTCTTTTATTTCTTTGTCAATACTTCCTCTTATGCATTCAAAGGTCAGGCCCTTTAATAACTCTTTACACTTCATTACAACCTCCATGACATTTTTCCTATAATAAGATAACATGATTGATTGTTTTTTTCAATCTCTGTGGGGAGGGGAATTTTCGGAATGGGGGGAGATAGGACAGGGGGACGCTCAAAGAAGGAGCGCGTCCTTCGTCGCCCCGCTTTCGCTCAGATAAAAACGTAGCGGATGCTAGATTCGCGAGTTGCTGCGCAACTCGATACCTCATCAAGCACCGACGTTTTTATATGGGCTCCTTAAGGACGCGCGCCTTCTTTGAGCTGTTTCCCGCTGCCCTATACGCCTCCGAATTATCCTTCTGCACACAAGTTCTACTGAATCATATGCCTTATGTACTTATTGGCATAGTATTTTATCACATAGCATTAAAGCGGGCTATATAGTAAAATGTGCCAGTACACAGCCCGGAAAGATGTATGTTGCCTAAGGAGCCCATATAAAAACGTCAGTACTTAACGAGGCTGTAAGCTGCCATGCAGCTTGCAAGCCGAGTTTAGTACTGCTACGTTTTTATCTGAGCGAAAGCGGGGCGACGAAGGCAACATACATCTTTCCGGGCGTGACACTCGCTCACAACTTAACACTTTCCCCCCGCTTCCCACTAACTTAATACGTTTTTTATTTTTTGTTAAGAGGATTTTAGATTTTTAACATAATTCGGACACACTTTAAACACATTTTACCCTTATGATATTAATCAAGATAGTTGAACAACTCACTATCTCCCCCCTCATAAGAATGCGAAGCCTCCGGAAGCCCCGGAGGCTTTTGCATTGCCTGAAAACTATCTCAGCAGTAATGCTGCATGACTATCTGTATGCTTTCCCTGCCCGCAAAAGAATTCATCTCGGGATAGTAGGCGATGCTGATTACCATCTCCGCCTTCCCCAGGACGCCGCCGGTTCCTGCGTACATCCGGCTGTTGCTGGCGTCTGCATACATCCGGCCGCCGGATGCCCTTCCGCCTCCTCCATACGGACTGCCTGCCCCGTATGCGCCGTTTCCGTATAGCCCGTCTACGGCCTGCCGCCCGAATTTCTCCGCCAAAAACAAATCAAACCGTTCCAAGTCCCCGAAATAAATCATCTCATAGCCGTTTCCGCTCTCGTCCTCTATCCGGTATTTTCCCACGTTCTGATTTTTTCCCAGTTTCCTGCCGGATAAAAGGCGGATGCCCTTTCTGGCAAAGAGGGGCTTTGGGTTGCCTGTCCCGAAAGGCTCAAGGCATGACAGCTCCCTTATAAACTCCTTATTGGCATAGGATAGAGGCATGGGCACGTCGATATGTATCACTTCCTCGAAGTCGTCGTCTGTAAGACGGCAGCTTTCGTTTAACCTTTTCCGAAAAACCTCCACCGACGCCTCGTCGGGCAGGGAAAGCCCCGCCGCCATCTTATGTCCCCCATATCTGGTAAACAGCTCCTTGCAGGCGCTTATCTCATCATACATATGATAGGCTTCGATGGAGCGGCCGCTTCCCTTTACGCCGTCCTCTCCCTTCGTCAGCACAAAAGCCGGTTTCCCGTACTTTTCCCGCACTTTTCCGGCAATGATTCCCGCAAGGCTCTCATGGCAGTCGGGAAGATAGACCACCAGGACTCTGTCGGCCTTAATTTCCGTACTCTCCACCTGCCGGATGGCCGCCTGCAGCCCTTCCTCCGTCATCTGCTTCCGGCTTTCGTTTAAGTTTTTCAAATCTCCGGCAATGGTAACCGCTTCCCGCCAGTCCTTTGAACCGAACAGCTCCAGCGCCCGCTTTGCCGTATCCAGCCTTCCTGTGGCATTCATACAGGGGCCGATGATAAATCCCGCATGATAAGGGGAAAGCGCCTTTTCCTCTATTCCGTTGACCATAAGAAGCGCCCGGAGTCCTGAATTTTTCGTTTTCGCAAGAAACTCCAGACCGTATTTTACAATAATCCGGTTTTCATCCCGAAGCTCCATCACATCACAGACGGTTGCAAGGGCCGCAAAGGAAAACAGCCCCTCCATGATTTCCGCTCTCTTTTCCCGGGGCATCTCCTTTTCACCGAATCTGTCAAAAAGCGCCTGTACCAGCTTAAGAGCAACTACTGCTCCGCAAATCCCCGGGAAGGGATACCCGCACCCCTGCTGCTTCGGGTCAACAACGACGTCCGCCTCGGGCAAAAGATACGTCCGCTCTCCCTCCTTTTCCTCAAAGGGCACCTCATGGTGGTCGGTCACCACCACTGTCATTCCAAGCTCCTTTGCCAGCGCAATCTGGGGCGCTGCCGCAATTCCGTTATCGCAGGTGACAATGGTGTCAACTCCCTCCGCCGCCGCGTCCCGCACCAAAGCCTCGTTTAAGCCGTAGCCGTCCTTTATCCTGTGGGGAATTACCGTGTCTGCATTTCCCCCCAGCATACAAAGTCCGGTAATCAGAATATGGGAAGCGCAGATACCGTCCACATCATAATCGCCGATTACCCGAATCCGCGCTCCCTCCGCAATCTTCGCTGCAATAATTTCCGCCGCCTCCTTCATGCCTTTCATCAGCAGCGGGTCGTATAAATCCTCCAGATTCCCGTGCAGATACTTCTCGATATCCGCATCCTCCACCAAATCCCTGTTTCGCATGATTCTCGCCATCACCGGCGTAATGTGGTACTTTTCCGCGATTTTATCAAAATCCGCCCTCTTGGCGGCCACCATCCATTTTGCCATTTTAACCTCGTTTCCTCTATCAAAAAGCGTCCCGCATTGCGGAACGCTTTTTTTACAATATACTTACTCGCAAAGCCGGCCTGCTATGCCGTCTTTTTCTGCGGGAACACCTTGCGCAGAACCAGCCACAGCGCACCGGTAATGCATACGGAAGAATACGTACCGCAGAGGATACCTGCCATCAGAGGCAGCGCAAACTCTTTCACGGAGGACACGCCGAACGCATACAGCGCCGCCACCATGATAAAGGTTGTCAGGGAAGTAAAAATACTTCTTGAAAGTGTCTGGGTGATACTGTCGTTGACCATATCCTCCAGAGATTCCTTTCTGCCCATGTTGTGCATGTTCTCCCGAATCCTGTCAAAAATAACGATGGTTGCATTGATGGAATAACCCACAATGGTCAGCATACATGCGATAAATGTGGTTCCCACGGATACCCGCACAATCGCGTAGAAGGCAAGAACCACCAGTACGTCATGAATCAGTGCTACAACGGAGCTTGCGCCGAAACGGATATCCTTAAACCGCAGCCAGATATAAAGCAGCATACAGATAGTGGCAATCACAACGGCAATCACCGCATCCGATTTCATCTCGCTGCTGATGGTGGAGCTGATGGTTTCCGTGGTAATCTTCTCCGCATCTACTGCAAAATTATCCACCATCACGTTTTTCAGTTCTTCCCTCTCGTCCAGATTCAAGGAGCGGGTCTTGAAAATCACCTCGTCCGTTCCCTCCACCTTCTGGGTCTGGACATTTCCGTCCCCTGTAATTTTTTCAATGAGAGGAACCACCTTTGCATCGATATCCCCGAGAGGCATATCTTCATTAAAAGTAATATTCGTGGAAGTACCGCCCACAAACTCAAGGCTGTAATTCAAAGCCCCGCCAATCTGGGACTTGTTGATTCCCATAAACACAAAGCCCGCCAGAACCGCCGCAATGGAAATTCCGAAGAACACCTTTCTCTTTGAGGTAAAGTCTACTGCCTTGCGCTCCTTTGCCCTGCCGTAAAGCTTTTCGCTCTGTAAGCCCATTGCAAAGAAGGCTTTCATGAGCAGTCTGGTAATCGCCATAGCCGTAAACATGGAAAGGATAATACCCAGAGCCAGCGTGGCCGCAAAGCCCTTAATTGTGCCTGAGCCCAAAAATCCAAGTACCGCCGCCGCAATCAGCGTGGTCACATTGCCGTCCACAATGGCGGAGGTTGCTTTCTTATAACCGATATCAATAGCAGATTTTACGGTTTTGCCCTTTGCAATCTCCTCCCTGATACGGGCGAAAATAATCACGTTGGCATCCACCGCCATACCGATAGACAGGATAATACCTGCAATTCCCGGCAGGGTCAGTGTGATTTCAAAGGCATCCAGCAAAATCACAATCAGCTCCACATAAAGCCCAAGGGCAAGGCTGGCCGCCACCCCTGAGAGATGATAAACCGCAATCATAAAAATTACGATAATGGCAAAACCTACTGCCGCCGCTTTGATACTGGTGGAAATGGCTTCTTCCCCAAGCTGCGCCCCCACAATCTTGGAATGCAGCTCCTCCAGCTCCAGCTTAAGTCCGCCAATCCTGATGGTGGTTGCAAGCTGCTGGGCTCTTTCATAGGTAAAGTTTCCCGTAATCTGCGCCTGTCCGTCGGTGATAGCCGAGTTTACATTAGGGGCGCTGATAATCGTGCCGTCATAATAAATTCCGATGGATTCTCCGTTTTGAAGGGCCTTTGTGGTTGCGTCGGCAAACTTCTTCGTTCCCTCCTCTGTCATGGATAACTGCACCACAAACTCGCTGTTCTGCATGCTGTTGGTCATGGAGCCGGCCTGAGTTTCCTTCACATCCGTTCCCTCCAAAACCACGCTTCCGTCAGCGATAAGCTGGTCGATATCCTTATACAGGGCATAGACAATCTCGCCCTCGTCGTCGGTTCCCAGCGCCTGATAATTGGGATTTCCGTCAGGGTCATACTGGGAAATAAAATACAGGGAACCGGGCTTTCCAAGCTCCTCCAGGATAGCTCCTGCATCCGAAACGCCGGGAATCTCGATGTTAATCCGGTTGCTTCCCTCCTGATATACCACCGCTTCGTTGCTGTAGCTCTCCACACGCTTTTGCAGCTTGTATATGGTATCCGCCATATCCTCGCTTGAAGGCTCCGCGTCTCCCACCACCTGATAGGTGATGCTGACGCCGCCCTCCAAATCCAGTCCCAGATTAATACTGGCCGCTGAACCGGAACCGTCCGCCCCTATTCCTACTGCGGCGGTATACCCAAAACCGCCAAGAAGCAGCAGAAATACCAGCAGAATTACAATTGCTTTACTCTTCTTCATTGCTTTCTTCTCCTTCTGATTCGGCCAAAGCCGCTTTTATCATAATCGCGCACTCAATACGCTTATTCTGTAATTCGCATCCAAGGTCGTAGGTGTCGTTGATATGCCCGTGGAAATTGTAGGAATTGGCGGCGCACCCGCCGCTGCAGTAAAACTTTGCAAAGCAGCTCTTACACTTTTCCCTGGCATAAACGTTGCAGGTTTTAAACTCGTCCCTGATATCCGTCCGGGTAATCCCCTCGTCCACATTCCCCATAAGGAAATCCTTAACGCCCACAAACTGGTGACAGGGATACAAATCCCCCCAGGGCGTTACCGCCAGATATTCCGTTCCCGAGCCGCACCCGGAAAGCCGCTTGGCAACACAGGGCCCGCCCGTAAGGTCTATCATAAAATGGAAGAAATTGACTCCCTTTCCTTCCTTTCTTCTATTTAAAAGCGCTACCGCAAGCCTGTCATATTCCGCTAAAAGCTTTGGCAAATCCTCCTCCCGAAGGGCATAGTCCGCAGTCGGGGGCGCAACCACCGGCTCCACGGAAATCTGCTCAAAGCCCAAATCCGCCAGATGAAGCACATCCTCCGCAAAATCCAGATTGTTCCGCGTGAAAGTTCCCCTTACATAATAATTCGTCTGGTTCCGGCTCTTTGCCACCTTGAGGAATTTCGGGACAATGGTGTCATAGCTTCCCTGACCTCCTCTGTGGGGGCGCATGAGGTCGTTGATTTCCTTCCGACCGTCGATGCTCAGGACGATATTTGCCATTTCCTTATTGGCAAATTCCATGATTTCATCATTTAAAAGTATGCCGTTGGTGGTGAGGGTAAAGCGGAATTTCTTGTGGAAAGGCTCCTCAAGGCTCCTGCCGTAGGCCACCAAATCCTTTACCACCTGCCAGTTTAAGGTGGGCTCCCCGCCGAAAAAATCCACCTCAAGATTTACCCGGTTCCCGGAATTTTTCACCAGAAAATCCAGCGCCTTTTTCCCTACCTCCAGGCTCATAAGCGCCCGTCCGCCGTGGTACTCGCCTTCCTCCGCAAAGCAGTATTTACAGGCAAGGTTGCAGTCATGGGCAATATGGAGGCATAAGGCCTTTACCACTGTCTCCCGCTTTTTGAAATCAGTGATATAGTTTTCATAGATATCGGGCGCATACAGCAGCCCCGCTTCCCGAAGCTCCATTACCTGCTCCACGGCGTCTGCAATGTCCTCAGGCCCGTAGATGGCGGCGCCGGCTATGCCCTTGCTGTCAGTACTGCCGGCAGTCCTGCTGCCCGCGTCTTTGCTGTCTGCCTTACTTCCGGCGGTATCGCTTCCGGCATTTCCGCCCTGCAGACGCCCGCATACCCTGTCTTTTATCTCAGCCTCGGGGCACCCGGCCCCAAGGGCCTCCTCCACCAGAGGAACCACATCGTAAACCACATCGTCCACAACATGAACAGAACCGCTGTTCACGTCCATGACAATATTATAGCCGTTGTTTTTATACTGATGTATCACTTTTCTTATCCTTTTCCTGTCTTTTATGGCGCGTCAAAAAGAGCCTTCCGTCTCCCTGCACACACAATAAGCAGCGGCAGACGCCGCTGCTTGATTCTTTTTACAATGAGCCGGCTCGCAAAGCGCGGCAGCGTTTGCTGCAGTAAGCTGACAGCGTTTGCCGCAATAAGGCGCAAACGCTGCGGGCGGGCTGTCCGCTTACGCTTTTACCTTTTCACAGCTCTGATTTCCTACTGTGCAGGAAGTCTTGCAGGCTGACTGGCAGGAAGTCTGACATTCTCCGCAGCCGCCCTTTTTCATGGATTCTTTCAAATCTCTTGTTGCCAGTGTTTTAATTCTCTTCATAATAAAATCTCCTTTTTCTGTCCGCATACCGGCGGCTCCATCTCCGCTCCCGGATTTTTATAGTATAGCATAATTATTTACTTTGGAAAAGCGTTTTTTACAAAGGATTTACTCTTTTTCGTGCTCCTTTGCATCTTCCGAATCGGAAGACTCGTCAGACTCCCCTCCGACGTCTCTGTCCGGCTCTTTTTCGGGAAGCGTCATTAAAACCTTGACGATTCTGTTCTGACTGATTCCCTGAACCTTCAGCGTAATGCCCGCTTCGGTGACAATCGTTTCACCGTCCTCCGGCAGTCTGTCCAGATGCTCTATTAAAAGCCCGCCGATGGAATCATAATCCTCGGAAGAAAGAAGCGTGCCAAGCTCATCGTTGATATCGCCAAGCTTCATGCTTCCCTCCACCAAGTAAGTCCTCTCTCCGACCTCCTGTATCAGCTCTTCCTCGTCCTCGTCATACTCGTCGCGGATTTCGCCCACGATTTCCTCCAGCAAATCCTCTAAGGTAATCATACCTACCGCCGCACCGTATTCATTTAAAACGAAGGAGACGTTCACCATCTTTTCGCGCATCTCCACCAGCAGGTCCGCCGTCTTTTTGAACTCATAGGTGTAGTAGGCCTGACGCATGATGTCGCTGATTTTGAACTGGTTCCTGTCCTCCACCAGAATAAAATCCTTGATGTTTATCAGACCGATTATATTATCCTTGTCTTCCCTGAAAACAGGAATACGGGTATACATACATTCCTTAAAAAGCGCCATGACCTCGTCATAGCCGGCATCCTCATTGATTGCCGCCACGTCGATTCTGGGAATCATGATATCCTTGGCAACCGCGTCGCCGAAATCGAACACGTTGTAAATCATTTCCCGTTCTTCCGACTCGATAACGCCGTCCTCATGGCTGACCTCCACATAGGTCCGAAGCTCGGTTTCCGTCATGGCGGTTCTCTTGTTGGTATCGATATGTAACAGCTTCATCAGCCCGTTGGCCAGCTTGTCAATCACAAAAATTACCGGCGTCAGCAGCTTTATCAGCCCTGAAATAATTGCGGCGTAAAGAAGCGCCAGCTTTTCCGAATATACCATCGCCATGTTTTTGGGGACAATCTCTCCGAAGATTAATATCACCACGGTCAGAATTCCCGTGGCAATTCCCACGGAAAGATGAATTTTCAGCGCCAGCGTTGTCATAAGAGACGAAGCCGTAAGATTCACAATATTGTTTCCAATTAAAATCGCGCTCAGCATTTTCCCGTACTTTTCGAGTACATTAAGAGCCGTCTTTGCCCGTTTATCGCCGTCGTCCGCCAGGGATTTCAGCCGGACGCGGTTCACTGTGGTGAGCGACGTCTCCGCAGAGGAGAAAAAGCCTGACAAAAGCACCAGAATCAATAATGAAAACAATTGTATGACACCATCGGTATCCAAAATTAAAATCACTCCTTATTCTATAGAATTTAAATTTACTTATGGCAATATTACAATATCGGGTATTCTCTGTCAAGTTCAGACATATGATTGTAATACAGATTATTAAGATTTTTTGTGCGAATCAATAAAAAACAGGAGGCTCTCATGTTAAAAAAACTAAACCTCAGTTCACGGCTTACCTTCATATTAAAATGCCTGCTCATATCTTACCTGCTGACCACCGGCCTGCTCCTTCTGCTTGCCCTGATGCTTTACCGCTTTGATTTGTCGGAAAAGACAGTTTCCATATGCATCATCGGCATTTACATAATTATCACTTTCCTTGCGGGCTTTCTCGCCGGGAAACGGGAAGGCAGCCGGAAATTCCTTTGGGGGCTTTTAATGGGCGGACTGTATTTCACCATTCTTATCGTGATTTCCCTGATTATCAACCAGGGCATGAACGAGGTATCGGGAAACTTCTTTACCGTCCTTGTCCTGTGCTGCGGCAGCGGAATGCTGGGCGGGATGCTTAGCTGACAGAATACATTGACAGACGCTGTATGCCTTACAAGCCGGCTTTTTGCAGCAAACGCTTCCATGCTTCGCAAGCTGCCTTATTGTAATAAGAGCCGGTGCATCCGCCTATCCATGCACCGGCTCCCACGCACAAGCATTCCCCTTTTACACTGCCTGTCTCGCGCTCATTTCCTGTATCAACTTTAATATATCCTGTACGTGTTCCATCTGTTCAGGACTGAAGCATTCAAGAATGTCAACTACCTTTTCCGGTACTTTACCGTTTTCCCGTCCGCCTAATATATAGTCGTTGCTGACGCATAGCGCCTTTGATATTTTTGAGAGAATTTCTACTGTGAATCCTTTCTTTCCCGTTTCAATTTCATATAAAAACTTTGATGAAATATCAACCTTCTCTGCAAATGCATCACGTGTGTAACTGTTTGCCTCCCGTAACTTTCGTATCCTTTGTCCAACATTTTTGTCTGACATTTCTCTTCCTCCCAACACACAAAACCTAGACCGTTAAATGCTCCAAACCACAATATGTGGCAATAAAATTATTATAGCATGCATTTCCTGAAATGCTGATTTATTCACTCAATCATACGTTATTTATAACCAATACCTGTAAACTTCCAAAATATGACATATTTCTGCAATATTTTTCGGATTGGCATCGATTCAGCAAATAATTCATCCCATTACCCCAAAATTTATAAAATTAACCTAAAGTTACGAAGAAAGGAAACAGCCATGCAGGAATTTCTTAAAAGGCAATATCAGTTCAGTGATTTTCAAATTGCACAGCTTCAGTTTTTTGTGAAGACTATTGCCTCGGAACTCAGTAAATTTCTGATTATGGGATTCATTTTCAGAGACAGACTTGGATTGTATCTCTTTGCCATGGCGGTCATGCTGCCGCTTAGAATTGCTGTAGGCGGATTACATTGTAAAACGTATATTTCCTGTTTTCTGGTGTCGTTTTCCTATGCGTTCCTGTCACTGATGGTTTTACCGAATATTCCGGTAAATAAACTGTGCCAGATGATTTTTCTCTTTGTTTGTATGCTTTGTAACTATTTCGTAGGGCCTGTTACTTCCACAGTCCATGTGGCGCTGAGCGAGCAGCACGTGAGCAAGGTTCGGATGCAGGCATTTGTTTTCATCTTCTTTTATATTGTTGCTTTGTATATAGTTCCTGAAAACGCCTATATGACAGTGGGTTTTTGGGTGATTATATTACACACACTGCAGCTGATTGCTGCAAGAATATTAAAGAAAGGAGAACCTTATGAAAGAAAAATTGATTAAAGTGGGCAAGGTTTTACTGACCACTTGCATGCTTTGGGGCGCTGGGATTGGAGTTGGTATTACGAGTGCCTTTTTCTTTGGAGAATATGAATATCCTACTAGAATATTAGAAAAATAATGAATAAAAAAGAAACCATTAAGTGGTTTCTTTTTTATTTGAAATGTAAAATGATATCCAATTTATTCCATCTATCTCTTTATTTTGACATAATAAAGTTAATTTATATTCATCACAAATTGTTTTTACATGGTATAAACCTAATCCCCTATTCTCACCTTTTCTACTATATCCTTTTGTAAAAAATAAACCAATTTCTGAATAACTAACGTAATCGCTCTCATTCCTAATTTCTATGCCAAATTCGCCATTATCATCCTCTTCCATCCAAATATAAAGTTTTCTATATTTCGGTAAATTTAACATAGCTTCAATAGCATTTTCAATCAAATTTCCAATTATTTCAACCAACTTATAAATAGGAATTCCAACATCTAGCTCCTTAATACTTATATGATAAGAAATATTAATTCCTAATCTATCAATTTCAACAAATTTTCCGTATAAAAATCCTATAATAATTCTATTTCCTGAATTCAGCATTTTGTTGAACTTATTTTCATTGGTTACTACTTGGCAATAGTCTTTTTGTGCCTCAACCAATTCATCATAAGTTCCATAAATATAATGTTGACTATAAATAACGTTAATATGATTATCAAATTCATGTTGTCTCGACCGAATATTATCAATTAAATTATCAAAAGAATTTGCATATAATCTATGCATTTTTAATTCTGTTTCAACTTCTTTTGACTTAATTTTGTATTTTCCCATTTTAACAACCAAAGAACAAATCATTATGATACAAATAGCAAATAGAAAATATTGAAGAAATTCTAAATGATTAATGAAATTTAAATTTTTAAATTCTCGGAGAGGTGAAACGGCCTTGCAAGCTGAAAGGTTACTGCACGCCTGTAAAAAGCACAA
>CAJTMW010000001.1:193565-524607 GCA_910577275.1 uncultured Lachnospiraceae bacterium | reverse complement strand
GTCGCATCTGAACGTCGCATCTGAACGTCGCATCTGAACGTCGCATCTGAACGTCGCATCTGAACGTCGCATCTGAACGTCGCATCTGAACGTCTATACAAAACCATTGTAATTTCCCCCCACACCCGCTATAATAGCAAATGAACCGGGGGGATTTTCCAATGATAAAAGTTCTGGACACACTGACATACCTGCTTTCATGGGGATATTCATTTGTTTTTTTCTGGCTGCTCAAAACCTTTCTGCCGCTTCGGAAAAACCGGTTTATGGTACTTGCCGGATTTTGCGTCTGCCATATCGTGGCGGATTTCATTATTTACTCCAATGATTTGGCCAATCTGCTGGGCTCGCTTTTGCTGTTTTGCGCCTATGTATTTGTTTTTCACAGGGGGATGGCGATAGAGAAAATATCTGTGGTGCTGGTATTTTATCCGGCGATGGTGGCCATTAATTATCTGATGACGGATGCGGGGAGCCGTCTGTTTTTTGCGGTGAAGCGGTCGGCCTTCGGTGAAACGCTGCCGTTCTCCCGGATACAGCTTATAGAGGCAGTTATCCTCATGGCAACTCTGATTTTGCGTCTGTTTTTCTGGATTGGGGCGTGGCTGGTTTTGCGCAGATTCCTGGGGAAAATTACTTCCCGGCTGAATCTTAAGACCTGGCTGATTGTGGACATGCTGATGCTGGCTTCCTTTGTGGCGGTTTTTACCATTATTTATTTTATGCCGAGAGATACTGCCATCGTATATCCCATCTGCGGGGCCGCTGTTTTTTCAAGCTTCGGGTGTATGTACCTGGCCTCCTATATCTGCGAGTCCATGCAGACAGCCTACCGGGTTCAGGAGCTGGAGATGCAGAAGAATTACTATCAGGACAGGATTAAGGACGAGGAGAGGGTGCGCAGCATTTACCATGACCTGAAAAACTACCTGCTCATCTTACAGTCGGAGGCGGAAGACGGCGGAGAGCGGGCAAAGTCTGCCAAAATGCTGCAGTCCCGGATAGAGGGCTATGAAAATTATCAGCAGACGGGAAATCAGGTTTTGGATATTGTCATCCGCGACAAGGCGAAGCTGGCGCAGGAAAAGAAAATTGACTTCAGAGCCGCGGTTGCTTTTGAGGACGGCTCCTTTTTAGAACCTCTGGATATTGGGACGATATTCGGAAACGCCCTGGACAATGCCATTGAGGCAAGCGAAAAGCTGCCGGAGGAGGAGAGACTTATCACGGTAAAGGCGGACCGTGTCCGGGATATCCTTATGATTGTCGTGGAAAACAACGCGTCTGCCGGGGTGCCTGCGGAGGGGAAAACATCGAAAGAGGATAAGTTCCTTCACGGTCTGGGGATTCCCAATATCCGAAAGGCGGTGGAGCGCTACGAAGGTCAGTTGAGTACCAAAATGGAAAACGGCATATTTAAATTAAAAATTATGATTCCGATTCCATAAAATTCATTCAAAAATGACGTATACTATATAGGAAGCTAAAGCGGCAATGAAAGCAGTAAAAATAAATTGCCGGGAAAGGGGATTAAAAACATGAAAAAATTAACAGTACTTTTTATGACGGTTGTAATGACGACGGCTCTTATGGGGTGCGGAGGCAAGGCGGACTCGTCTGCGGGAGAAGGAGCGGAGGCCGGCGCCTCTAAGTACGGGGAGGCAGTCGAGGTTTTAAACGCAGTATTCGGGACATATGCGGAGGCGGATTTGTTTTCCGTATACGGGGGAAATCAGGAAAATCCGGTGATGGACGCGCCGGGGAAATTTGATATCAGCAAGACGGAGGAGCTTGACTATGCGCTGGGACTGCCGCAGGCTATGGCCGCCGATATTGACGACGCGGCGTCCATGGTTCATATGATGAACGGAAACGTTTTTACCGGCGCGGCTTACCGTTTAAAGGACGGCGTGGATATGGACAGTTTTGCGGAGGAGGCAAAGACCAAAATCCTTGGAAGACAGTGGATGTGCGGACAGCCGGATACGCTGATAATTATTAAGGTAGACGGAAGCTACGTGATTACGGCCTTCGGCGCGGCGGATACCATAGAGACATTTAAGAGCAACGCGCTTTCGGCGCTTGAAGGCGCGGAGGTCATTATCGAAGCGCCCATAGAATAAGCAGGCGACAGGGAAATTTTGATATGCTGTTTTCAAGTATCACTTTTTTGTATTATTTTCTGCCTCCGGTGCTGGTATTATATTTTGCGCCGGATTTGGCGGAGAGGTTTTTATCCGGGGGGAAATTGCACGCAGCGCGTTCGGGGAGGCCGGGCATGGGCAAAAATGTTGTCCTGCTTTTGGGCAGCCTGATATTTTATGCCTGGGGCGAGCCCCGCTATGTGTTTTTGATGGGCGTTTCCATTTTGTCCGGCTATTTTTTCGGGCTGCTTCTGGAAAAGTACAGAGGCGGAAAGGCCGGGCGTATCTTCTGTCTTTTGTCGGTGGGAATCAGCCTTTCCTTTCTTTTATATTTCAAATACGGGAATTTTTTCCTCGAAAACCTTGGCGCGCTTACCGGGCATAAGCTACCTCTCATACAGGCGGCGCTCCCTATCGGCATTAGCTTTTATACCTTCCAGATTATCAGCTATACGCTGGACGTCTACCGGGGAGAGAGGGCGGAGAAAAATCCGGTGAATCTGGCGGCTTACATCTCCATGTTTCCGCAGCTCATTGCCGGGCCGATTGTGCGGTACGCCGGGATTGCCGGGCAGATGCGGGAAAGAAGGCATTCCTGGGAGGAGGCGTCGGCAGGCGTCCGCCGTTTTGTGGCAGGGCTTGCAAAGAAAATCCTGCTGGCAAATCAGTTGGGCGAGCTGTGCGGCGCATTCCGCGCGTCCGCAGAGAAAGCGGTTTTATTTTACTGGCTGTATGCCATAGCCCTTGCCCTGCAGATTTACTTTGACTTTTCCGGCTACAGCGATATGGCGATTGGGCTGGGGAAGGTGCTTGGATTTCAATTCCCGGAAAATTTTAATTACCCTTACATTTCCGCCAGTATCACTGAATTCTGGAGAAGGTGGCACATCACTCTGGGTTCCTGGTTTCGGGATTATGTCTATATTCCCATGGGTGGGAACCGTGTGGGAAAGGCGCGTTGGCTTTTTAACATTTTTGTGGTGTGGATGTTGACAGGCTTCTGGCATGGCGCGGCGTGGAATTTTATTATCTGGGGACTGTATTTTGCCGTGCTTCTGATGGCGGAAAAATTGTGGCTTTTAAAATATTTGAAGAAAAGCCGGGTGATGTCGCGGCTTTATGTGCTGTTTCTGGTGATGGTCAGCTTTGTGATTTTTAACGGAGAGAACATGCCGCAGGCA
Source organism: uncultured Lachnospiraceae bacterium (assembly GCA_910577275.1). Lineage (GTDB taxonomy): Bacteria > Bacillota > Clostridia > Lachnospirales > Lachnospiraceae > Suilimivivens. The sequence goes on along the minus strand of CAJTMW010000001.1, from coordinate 521,282 downwards.
TTCTCAGATATCGGCGGGCTCTTTGGCGCGGGGGGAATTCCTCTGGTGTCGGCGGAGGCACTCTATTATCTTAGAAGCTTTGGGATTCTTTTGATTTGCGGAGCCGTGGGCGCGACGCCAGCGGCGAAAGGGCTGCTTGGGCGTCTTTTTCAAAAGCCGGCAGGCAGGAAAATTTTGTTTGTGGCGGAACCGGTCGTACTTTTAGCGCTTATGGCGGTAATGACGGCCTATCTGGTTGACGGCTCCTTTAATCCCTTTTTATATTTCCGGTTTTAAGGAGGGAAAGTGATGGATATACGGAGAAAAGACAAAATACTATGTATCATATTCGCCCTGTTTTTTGCGGCGGGCTTTTTGCTGTGCGTATTTTATCCGAAGGAAAATTATTCCGACAGCGAAAGGCGTAAGCTGTCCGCCTTGCCGGAGCTTTCGGCAAAGACGGTGTGGAATGGGCGTTTTATGTCCGGGTTTGAGACCTTTGCTGCGGATACCTTTCCTTTCCGGGAGCAGCTTCGGACGGTAAAGGCGCTGACGGCGGCAGAGATTTTCCGGCGGGGAGACAACAACGGAATTTATGTCTCGGAAGGTTTTCTTTCCAAACTGGAATATCCCATGAACGCGGCTTCCCTTGACCGTGCCCTTTCGCGTTTCCGGTATGTGTGCGGGAAGTATCTGACGGAGGAGAACAGGGTTTTTCTTTCCGTAATCCCTGACAAAAACTGCTTTCTGGCAAAGGAAAGCGGACGCCCTTCCATGGATTATCAGGCTTTTGAGGATTATGTAAAGCGGGAAGCGGATTTTGCGGAGTATATCACGATTTCCGACCTCCTTGAGAAGGAGGATTATTATAAGACCGACACCCACTGGCGGCAGGAGCGGATTGAGGACGTGGCAAAGCGGCTGGCGGAGGGGATGGGAGCCGCGCTTCTGGAAGAATATGAGGTTCATACCCTTGATGCGGATTTTTACGGAGTGTATTACGGTCAGGCGGCGCTGCCCCTTTTGCCGGATGAGATGAAGTATCTGACAGGGGAGGCGATAAGCGCATGTAAGGTCTATGACTGGCAGAACGGCAGGGAAATTCCGGTATACAGCATGGAGAAGGCCGAAGGAAAGGACCCTTATGAAATGTTTCTGTCCGGGCCGCTGTCCCTTGTCACCATTGAAAATCCTCTGGCTAAGGAGGGGAAAAGGCTTATCATTTTCCGGGATTCCTTCGGTTCAGCCATAGCCCCGCTTCTTGTCAGCGGCTATTCGGAGATTACACTGGCGGATATCCGGTATATGAACCCCGATAATCTGGAAAAGTTTGTGGATTTCGAGGGATGCGACGTGCTGTTTTTGTACAGCACCCTTGTGCTCAATAACAGTGAAACGCTGAAATAACTATAACTTGCCTGTTTAGTGTCTACGCAGTACGCAGGCAAAGTGGGAGTGGATAAAGAAAGACGCTTGATAGAAATGTGATAAGAGGATATGATAATAACAGAGGTATCAGAAAAAGTTTTCAAGGAAAAGGGTGAGATTATGACCAGAGAAGAGTATATTTCCGACGAGGCAGTTGTAAAGCGTGCAAATGCTGCAGTGAGGCTTGAGCTGGAAAAGAAGAAGGCAATGGATATTCCTATAGTGGTGTATGACCGAAAAACACAGATTATTTACAGGGAAAACAGCGATGGAACAAGGACAGCGGTTGGCAGACGAATGAGGAAGGGGCGCTATAGTGAGCATATCTGCAAGGATTAAAAATGTGGATTTGGTATTTGAAACTGCACCTTCAATTTTTTCGCCCAATTCGATTGATAATGGTACATTAGCCATGCTGTCTGTTATTGATTTTTTGCCGGGCGACAAGGTACTGGATTTAGGGTGCGGGTATGGTATTGTGGGTATCCTTGCAGGTAAACTGATAGGTGAGGAAAATGTTGTCATGTGTGATGTCTCCGAACAGGCGGTAGAATGTGCGACTAAGAATTTGCGCATGAATAACGTGCCCGATATCAGAATCAGATTAAGCGATGGATATAAGAATGTAGAAGAAAGCGATTTCACGCTTATACTATCTAATCCGCCGTATCATGCAGATTTTTCTGTTCCAAAGCATTTTATAGAGGGCGGATTTAAAAAATTAACTATTGGCGGAAAGCTGATTATGGTTACAAAAAGACTTGACTGGTACAAAAATAAACTGACCTCTGTTTTTGGAGGCGTTAAAGTTTATGAAATAGACGGATATTACGTTTTTATTGCAGAGAAAAGGAGGCAGGCCGTAAAAGAGAAAGAGAAAAAGACAGGCGATTTATCAAAAAAATTACAGCGTAAACAGCAACGCAGTAAGATAAACAGAGAAAAATAAATATTATTTGATTTCGGCAGCAATTATCCTATTTCAGGTTGTTTTCCTGATTGCATTTACTGTCGGTTATGATTCCTGCCATACCAAACAGCATTGTCCGATAAGCAATCTTGTCCAGCTCATTAATGGAAATCTTTCGTCCGTTTTCGTGCCAATATAAAAGCAGACCGGTAAAAGCCGAGGTGGCGAAGACAGCAATATACTCCATATTCGGCGTCTTGGTTTCGGGAGCCAGTATATGGGTAAATATCGCACTGACCTCCTCGCGAATGCGCTCCACGAAGCAGGGGTCGCCATTTTTTCCCAAAAGAAGAAAAAGCTTCTCATCATAATGTCCAAACAGTTCCATAATTCTTAAAGATACTATTTGCAGAAAGTCCGTACCGATATCCGTTTTTACAGGGTCGATGGTAAGAAACTGCATTCGTATATCCTGCATAATTTCCTCCTCTGCCTGATACAGCAGGTCATCTATATCTGTAAAGTAAACATAAAATGTCCCCCGGTTGAAGCCTGCCCGTTTTGTGACCTCGCTAATCGTAGTATTCTGGATTCCCCGGCGCTTTGCCGTTTCCCAAAAGGCGTCCATCAAAGCCTGCTTCGTCTGCGCAGTTTTTTCAGGCTGTTTCTTCATTGGCCATTCCCTCCTTATATTGCCCGACAACAAGTTGGTTGTTGTTGGTTGATGATATGCCGATTCACGGTATAATAATATCATACAGCGCGTTGTTGGGCAATATGCAATCAATCAGGAGGGACTATATAATGGTAAAAAACAGTGAAATATTAAAAGGCTATGACAGCCAGATAGACAAAATGGGCGGCGAGTTCGGTACGCCGGAGCAGACAGCTCACATCAAAAAGGTAATCCTTGAGAAATTGCCGGAGGAGGAGCTGCTATATCTCACCACCATATCGCCAACCGGCTGGCCGGAGACTTCCATAGTGCACTTTGTGTCAGGCGGCGATAATGAAAATAATCCGTTCTTCTATGTGTTTACACAGCCTCAGTTCAAAAAGGTGGAGAATATTTCCAACAATCCGCGTGCAGCGATATCCATCTGCCATATGCCCAAAAAGGGCGCCGGCAAGCCGTGGGTTTTCCAGGTCAATGCGCTGGCCGGGCTGGTGGAAGATGGACCGGACAAAGAAGCGGCTGTGGCAATGATGAAAAAGAAGCTGGGTATGGCAGGAGAATTAATGGCAAAAAAATTGAAGAACCAGCCCTGCATTCGGATTGACCCTGTACTGGGGACCTGGAGTATGCCGGAGGGCTTTGGCAAAACCAATTCCATGCCAATTGACTTTACAAAGGCGCGGACGGCTGCTGAAGGAATGGCGTGATAAAAAATAAATACTTTCTACTTTCGGTTCCTTCCGGGGTGCCTTCTGTATTCCCCGGGAGGCATCCCGAACTTTTTCTTAAATACATTCTGAAAATAAGCCTGACTGGAAAAACACAGGTAATTGCTGATTTCGCTTAAGGATTTATCGGTGTAGGCAAGGAGGGAGCGGGCTTCTTCCAGCTTGCAGCGCATGATAAACTCGCTTATGGCAAAGCCCGATTCTTCTTTAAAACGGCGGGAAATGTACGACCGGCTTTTGCCGGCGTAGGCCGCCACGTCCGATACGGAGATTGCCTGATTGGTATGCCGCCTGATATACTGGATACATTTAAAAATATCCGGCGTGGTATTTTGGGGAAGCTGAGCCGATGCCACCCTTCTGGTAAAATCCAGAAGCATGTCGTATTGAAGCTGATAGAGGCTGTCTACACTTTGCAGCTTTTCTCCCTCCTGAATATAAATATCGCTGAGCTGATAGGCGGATTCGATATCGAGGCCGCCCTCAATAGCGCACCGTGTGGCGAGGGTGACGGCGACAATCAGGATATTTTTTGCCTGCCTTAAAGTGTTGTCCGCAATCTGTCCGGCCTGAATGGAGAAAGCGTTTGAAAAAAACGCTTTCAGCCCGTCAACGTTGCCGCTGCGGATATAGTCAAGGTACATCTGCTCATAGTGGTAGGTGTTGTGAAACTGTTCCGTCTCTTTGATATCATAGCTTTTCATCGAATGCAGACTTGCCCGGGAGAAGTTTTCCGAGGCGGAGTGCAGATTCAGATAAGCTTCTATGGAAATCACGTCATGAAATAATTCCTGATAAAACAAAGCAAGAAAATGGCAGAACTGATGAAAGGAATACGCAGGGGTAAACCGGTACAGCTCCGTGAGCTGTTCTTTATATTCTGATGGAATGGCGTATTCCTTCATAATATTCCTGACAGAAGCAGAGGAGGGCATGAGGCTTACCACCGGCCCAATGAGAACGCTTTGTCCTGTCTGCCTGTTCTGCACAAGACCGAAATAATTGAATTCCTTTGTGACCAGATAGGAGACGTCCTTTTCCCTGGCGGATAATTCCGGCAGATGGGCCGCCGCCAGGTCAAAGGAAAAGCCAGTGTCCGGCAGAACCAGCATCAGCGCGCCATTTTCATAATAATGTACGGGAAGGTAAGTACAGTTGTAGAGAGTCTGGCAAAAGGAATAAATATGCTCCATCATAACGCTCCTTAAATTTAAAGTAATATAATTTTATAATATAGAGCACAAAATTACAATACAAAGCCTGAAAAAGCAAATAAAATGAACCTGTAAATTCTTTGAAGCCTGAAAATCAGTAAAAGACAGGAGGGATTTTATGGAGCGGATTCTTATTAAGGGGATGGACTTTCAGACACCTGACGGGAAGCAGGTTTTGTTTAACGGAATTAATGTGGTCTGCAAAGACAGGGCGCAGGGATATATTTTTCCTGATTTGGATAAATCATTCCGGGCCTTTGAAAGGATGGGGTTTAATCTTATCCGGTTCGGAATTTTCTGGGACGGGGTGGAGCCGGAACCGGGAAAGTATGATAGGGACTATTTAAGCCGGGTCAGGGACGCGATAGGGCTGGCTGAAAAATACGGACTGTATGTAATCGTCGATATGCATCAGGATTTGTTTGCAAGAAAATTCATGGACGGCGCGCCGGACTGGGCGACGCTGGACGAGGGGGCATATCACCCGGAAGGCTGTACCATGTGGTATGACGCGTACCTGCAAAGCGAGGCGATTATCCGGGCGGCGGATAATTTCTGGGCGGATAAGGCTGCGGAGGACGGAACGGGAGTGCTTACCCATTATGAGAAAATGTGGGAGCAGATTGCACAGTATCTGGACGGCTGTGAAAATATCATCGGATGGGAACCTATGAACGAGCCTTTTATGGGAAGCCTTGCGCGCAATGCCTTCGGGTTTGCAACGGAGCGGATGAAGGAGCGGAACCCGCAGTTTGATTTGGCGCATCCCGAAAAGATTTCTCTGGAAGAACAGGCGGCTTTTATGGAAATTGTGACGGAGCAGTTTCAGGAGTTTGACCGTACCACGCTGATGGACTTTTACCGAAGGATGCATAAGGCTGTCAAAAAGCACAGCGAAAAGCCCCTCGTCACAGGAGGGAATATATACTGCAGCAGCACGGTGCGTACGGGAATAGGCCGTCTTTCTGCGGATAAAGAAAGTCAGGGCTGTCAGATATATGCGCCGCACGGGTATGATTCGGTGGTGGACTCCGACCGCTATGAGAGCTTCAGCAGGGAAAATGTGGAGAGACTGTATGCCGACAAGCGCCGCTCTCAAATGGAGCTGCAGCTTCCTTTAATTGTGGGCGAATGGGGCGCATTTCCCTCGAAGCCTTTTACTAACGGTCTGATACGGCATATGAACGGGATTCTGGAAACCTATCTGTGGAGCTCTGCGTATTGGGATTATCAGCCGAAGCGGGAGGAGGACGAAAATTTCAGCTCTCTTTGCAGAGCTTATCCGGCGGAAACGGCAGGCAGGCTGATGGCTTATCATTATGACGAGGAGGGGAAGGCTCTTGAAATGACTTTTGAGGCGGCAGAGGGCGAGAGCCGGATTTACTGTCCGTTTATTCCCCAAAGCGTAGAGGGAAGAAGCGGGGATAAGGCGTGCGAAACAGATTACCGGCTGGAAAAGACGGGCGAGGAAGCATGCCATGTATTATTAAAAGCAAAGCAGACAGGAATACTCACAGTACTTATCAGAAAGGAGAGGTAACGGATATGCAGATTACGGATTTACGGGTGGAATACCGGAAAAATCCCGTGGGAATAGATGTTTCCATTCCGCGGTTTTCCTGGAAGCTGGAATCGGAGCAGAAAAATACCATGCAGGACGGCTATCAGATTCAGGTGATTTCACAGGGGGCAATGGCGTGGGATTCCGGCTATCAGAAGTCGGAGCAGTCCGTACTTGTGGAATATGGAGGCATGCCATTGCTGCCGGAATCGGTTTATGAATACCGGGTGGTTGTGCGGGATAATCACAATGAAGTGGCCGAGGCGGCGGGTTGCTTTGAAACCGGCCTGCTTGCCGGAGAAAACTTTCAGGGGAAGTGGATTACCCATCCTTTCGGGGAGGAGGAGACGGCCTGTCCCGTATTTGCAAAATCCTTTTCTCTCCGCAAAGGGGTAAAGCGCGCCCGTATCTATGCGACGGCTCTGGGCGTTTATGAAATCCATGTAAACGGGAAGAAAGCAGGCGATGCGTTTTTTGCGCCGGGCTGGACAAATTACAGGAAACGTCTGCAATATCAGACCTATGACGTGACGGAGCTGCTTGCCGGAGAAAAGGAGAATCTTCTGGAAATTACCGTGGGAAACGGCTGGTATAAGGGGATTTTCGGGTTTACCTGCACGCCTGCCCACTACGGCAGTCAGGTTGCGGCGCTGGCGGAGCTCCATATTATCTATGAGGACGGCACGAAAGAGGTTATCGGAACGGATACGGACTGGACGGTGAAAACAGGTTCCATACGGTACAGCGAAATTTACATGGGAGAGACCATCGACAGTACCTTTAAGGAGAGCATAGTTTTTTCGTCGGTTCCTTTTTCCTATCCCATGGAAAACCTTACTGCCCAGGAGTGCGAACCGGTGAGAATTACAAACCGCATAGCGGCAAAAGAGCTGATTGTGACGCCGAAGGGGGAAAAGGTTCTGGATTTTGGTCAGAACATGGCCGGTATCGTGGAGGTAAGGGTTCAGGGAAGGGCCGGGCAGAAAATTGTTATCCGCCATGCGGAAACGCTGGATAAGGACGGGAATTTTTACCCGGAAACGCTGCGTCAGGCAAAATCAACGGACACCTATATCTGTGACGGGACAAAGCAGACCTTTCTGCCCCATTTTACCTTTCACGGATTCCGCTATATCTGTGTGGAGGGGATGGAGGAGATTGACCCGGCGGATTTTACGGCCTGCAGTTTACATACGGATATGAGGGTGACAGGGCGGTTTTCCTGCTCCAATGAAATGGTAAACCGGCTGCAAAGCAATATAACGTGGGGGCAGCGCAGCAATTTTCTGGATATTCCCACGGACTGCCCCCAGAGAGACGAGCGGCTTGGATGGACGGGAGACGCCCAGGTCTTCTGCCGGACGGCTTCTTATAATATGGAAACCGCTTTGTTTTTCACAAAATGGCTTCACGACCTGAAAAGCGAGCAGACAAAGGAGTTCGGCCCGCCCCATGTGGTGCCCAATATTTTGGCGGACCAGGAGGCCGCCGCTGCCTGGAGCGATGCGGCGACAGTCATTCCATGGACGGTTTACCGGATGTTCGGGGACGAAAGAGTACTGAGAGACCAGTACGAAAGCATGAAGGGATATGTGGACTATATCACGGACCATTGCGGGGAGAACGGTTTGTGGCAGACGGGCTTTCAATACGGGGACTGGCTGGCTCTTGACAAGGAGGAAAGCGCCGACAGGACGGGGGCGACGGACAAATATCTGGTGGCAAACGCCTATTATGCGTATTCCGCGGATATTGTAAGCAAGGCGGCAGGGGTGCTTGGAAATAAAGAGGACGCCGGTAAATACCGAAAGCTCCATGAGGAGATTGTAAGACGCTTCGACCAGGAATACGTCACAAGAACGGGCCGGCTGGTAAGCGAAACACAGACGGGCTGCGTGCTGGCGCTGCATTTCCATCTTGCACAGGAAAAATACCGGGAGAGAATTGCAAAATCTCTGGCAGCCAATATTGCCAACCACAAAAACCATCTGTCCACCGGCTTTGTGGGAACGCCTTATCTGTGCCATGCGTTATCGGAAAACGGTATGCATGACCTTGCGGGAACCCTTTTCCTGAAAGAGGATTATCCGTCCTGGCTTTACGCGGTAAAAAAGGGCGCCACCACCATATGGGAGAGATGGAACTCCATTATGCCGGACGGCAGCTTTGACGAGTCGGGAATGAACAGCTTAAACCACTATGCGTACGGCTCCATCGGCGACTGGATGTATGAAAAGCTGGCGGGAATCAGCCCTATAAAGCCCGGATATAAGGAAATTATGATTCGCCCCGGGTTTATCAAAGGAATCACCGGCGTGGACGCGGCCTTTGATTCGGTTTACGGCATGGTAAGAAGCGCATGGAGCTGTAAAGACGGGAAAATTACGGTTGACATAACCGTCCCGGCCAACACTACGGCGCAGGTTTATCTGCCGGAGAAAGAAGAAGGCTTTTCTCTCGGCTCGGGAGAATGGCACTATGAGTATGAAACCGGGACGAAGCTTGAGGCGGAGAGGTTTACTATGGATACCACGCTGGGCGCCCTTGTTCAGGAAGCCCTGGCGGTAGAGCTTTTTAACCGGTACATGCCGGGAATGCTGGACGGCCCCATGATTGAATTTGCCTACGGTATGACAATCAGCGAGCTCACAGCGGTGATGCCGCCGGAGGGGACGGAGCTTTTTAAGACGGTGCTTGACGCACTAAACAGGCAGGAAACAGAGAAAAAGTAAATCATATGAGGAGGAAAAGAAGATGGCAAAAAAACCACTGGGAAAAGACCAGTTCGGCATTCAGAAGGTGATGAGAGGAAGCGATTATTTCGGCGATTCCATGGGGCAGTTTGCCTTAAACGCAATCAGCGGAATGGTGGGACAGCTTACCTATTTTTATACGGATAAGGTGGGACTGGCGGCCGGTATGGTGGCAACGGTATTCATGATTACAAAGATTATTGATGCCTTTACGGATATTATCATGGGAAATATTATCGACCACACAAAACCGGGGCGGGAAAGATACCGTCCGTGGATTTTGAGGATGGCAGTACCCGCGGCGGCGCTGATACTGATGCTTTTTACCGTGCCTGGCGGAAACAGCGGGTTGCAGATTGCCTATCTGCTGATTACCAATCTGCTGATGACCTCTGTGGTCTATACGGCGATTGCAATTCCCTACGCCTCCTTGCAGGTGGTGCGCACGGAAAGCTCCGAGGAGCGGGGGAAGATGGGCGTTTACCGCGCGCTGGCCGGCTATGTGCCCGGCATGGCGATTGTGCTTGCCGTGATTCCGGTTACCAACGCTCTTGGCGGGACGCAGAGCGCATGGATAAAATTTGCGGCGGTGGTTGCCCTTGTGGTTTTACTCAGCCTTCTGTTTTGTTATAAAAAGAGCAGGGAGACGGCTGTCTCCGATGAAACTGCAGCTCTGCAAATGCCGCAGAGCGATGAGGATGCGGAGGAGGCGGTGCCTCTTGCAGAGGCTGTAGGAAAGCTGTTTGGCAATAAATACTGGGTGCTTGCCCTGATTATGGGACTGGTGTCTCAGGTGACCTACGGCCTTGCCAACTCCTCGGGAACCTACTACTGTAAATGGATTTACGGCGATGACAATCTGGTGGCAATTCTCGGCGCGGTGGGAATGATACCGACGATTCTCGGTTTTATACTGGTGGGGCCTATGAATAAGAAGCTGGGAGTGGTGAAAACTCTGCGCGTGTGCTTTTTGCTTGGAATGGCGGCAAACCTTCTGCGTGTGATTAACCCGACTCATTTCTGGTACAATACCATTCTGGGCTGTATCAGCTCCTTTGCCAATATTCCCATGATGTGCCTGCTTGGCGTCACCACGGCAATGGCAATCGACTATAACGCATTCAAGTATGGGAACAGAATGGTCGCCTGTTCCCAGAGCGCTACCGGGTTCGGCGGAAAGGTTGGAAACGGCCTGGGGGCGTCCGTGGTGGGGTGGTGTCTTGCAATTGCCCATTACGACGCGACCCTGACAGCGGCAACACCGGCCGTGCGTCAGGCGATTTACGCCTTTAATATCTACATTCCTTTCTTACTGTTTCTTGTGATGTTCGTCTGCGCAATGAAATTTGATTTGGAGGCGAAGCTGCCGGAAATCAGAAAGGAGCTTGAGAAACGGAAAGAAAACAGGTAACGGCAATGCGGCGGAAGGCGCGTGGAAAAATCCACGCGCCTTTTAAGATGCCTTTTGTTGTGATAAAATAAAGAATGTAAGAAACTTGTAAGAAACACCCACCGGAATTTGTAAATATTTCATTATATTCTGATAACAGCTCAAGGGTACAGTTTTACGCGAAAAGACTTTGGACGCTTTTGGGGCTGTAAAGCAGAGGGAAAGGCATGGTAAGGGACAATGGGAGAATGTATACTGGTAGTGGATGACGACAGAGAGATAGTGAAGGCCATCAGCATATTGCTTGAGGGCGAGGGGTACGAGGTACTGAAAGCCTATGACGGTCTGCAGGCGCTGGATATTCTTTCCACAAAACCGGTGAGGCTTGTGCTCATCGATGTGATGATGCCGAAGCTGGACGGACTTTCCGCAGTCATGCGTATCAGGGAAAAGCAGAATATCCCAATCATCGTCTTAAGCGCAAAGAGCGAGGACAGCGACAAGGTGTTAGGGCTTTCCATGGGGGCGGACGATTATGTGTCCAAGCCCTATAATCCGCAGGAGCTGGCAGCCCGGGTAAAAAGCCATCTCCGCAGATACACCAGCCTCGGCGACATCCATGCGGGAAACAGGGCGGACGAAATCCGTAACGGCCGTCTGCTTTATAACACCGGAGAAAAAATCCTTTATGCGGACGGGGAAGCGGTGAAGCTTACGGCAACGGAGACGAAAATCGTGGAGCTTTTCATGCGAAACCCGGGACGTGTCTTTCCGGCGGAGGAAATCTACCGCCGTGTGTGGGAGGAGGAAGCCTTTGCGTCGGAGAATACCGTGATGGTGCATATCAGGCGCATTCGTGAAAAAATGGAACTGAATCCGAAAGAGCCAGAATATTTAAAGGTGGTGTGGGGCATTGGATACAAAATGGAAAAACAGGAAAAAGGCAATTAGTTTTATGATTTTCGCTCTCGGCGTTACGCTGACGCTGGGGGGCATTACAGGGCTTATGAGGGATAAGCCCCGGGGAGCAGCGCTCTGGCAGCTGGGAGAAATACTGGAAAATGATTATCAGGAAAGCGGGCGGTTTCGGGGGTATATCGGAGACCGGCTTGAAAACCTTCTGGCAATAGCCGCCGGAGGCGTGCCGGAGAACACATGGGTATACGACAACGGCATTTACTATGGCGATGCTTATCTGGCTGAGGATTACGGCTATAGCTATGATTATGACGACGATTATTATTATACTTATGACAACAAATATTATGACGATTACCGGAATTACATTGCGGAAAAGGAGAGTCAGATTGCAAATCTGGAATCGCTCCTTGATGAGCTCGACGCATTGCAGGAGAATTATCAGGAAATGCTGGAGGATAGGGAGGAAAATCCGGAGGCGTACAGCAATGAGCTGGGGATAATGTCCGCGCAGGAGATGGAAGCCTATCGGAAGGAGCTGGAGGAGGAGATTGCCGCTTGCCGGAATGAGGCGGCGGAAGATGGGGCGCAGAGCCAGGAGGGCTACGACGCTTTCGGCAGGAAGAAGCTGTCGGAGGAGGAGAAAAAAGAAATTGCGCAGAAGTACCATGATACCGTTAAGGGAGACAAAAATGTGCTTTACTCCGTTTCCTGTGACGGAAAGGTATTGTATGCCAATTCGGACGCTCTTTCGGCAGAGGGCGGCATGGCCGCGCTGGAAGGAAAGGCCGCTGATGGAACAGAGCTTGCAGGCTATAACTTCTTTCTTTATTTTGACGGGGAAAAGGTGAGAATCGTAAAGGACGGGCAGGAGCTTGACGTTTACGGGGACGGCTATTACCGGGAGGGAACCGGCGCAGATGAAGGGAGTATGTGGTACGTTCCGGGCTACTATAATTTTCCGGCGGATGAAAGCATAAAGAAAGCAAGAGTCTGTATTGCCGCGGCCGCGGAGCCGGTCATTTACACAGAGGGCGCTTACGGAAAAGGGGGCTCAAGGCGGTATGACAACGCCCTGTACTGGTTGAACTATAACTGTCAAAGCAGTCGGAAAGCGTTGTTTCGGGAGGCGGTATGTCTGACGATTGGCATAGGCCTGCTTCTTTTATCGATTCTTTTCCGCAAAAGCCGTCGGGAGGCGCTTCCTGGAATCGCTGGTTTTCAGGGAAAAATCTGGGTGGAAGCCAAAGTACTTTTACTTTTTGGCGCGCTGTGCGCCGCGGCTTTCATTATGATAAGGAGCAGTTACGGATACGGCCTGAGGGAAGAAATCGTTGCAGCTTACGATTATGAGTACGGCATGGAAACCGTACTCGCGCTTGGCAGGGAGATAATGCGCAATCTTTCCCCGCTGTTCTGGATTGTGCTGTTCTGGACGGTTTATTTTATCTGGAACGACTTACGGCACAACAAAAAGATATGGAAGCAGGGGCTGATTGCCGGGCTTTGGAGAACCTTCTCCATGAAAAATCTGAATCAGGCACTTTCACGGAAAGCGGCGGTGCGGGGAGCGGTTCTCTTTATCGGCGCCACAGCCTATGCGGTGTTTATGGCTGTTTTGCTCGTCATAAGAAGGACGGCCCGGGGAAATGAAGCTGTCTGGATAAGCGGAACCGCCGCCGCTGTTATCATCGGACTGCTGGTCGTGTCGGGAACCGCGGTTTTCCTGATACTGGCGTATGCTGTCGGCAGAAAAAATATGGAGACGGCCAGGGATTTGGAGGTACTTGCGCTGAATGTGGGAGAAATCCGAAAGGGCAACTATACGGATATCGGCGGTGATTTTTCCGGCCACGACCTTGACGGCCTTATGACGCAGCTTGAGGATATCCGCCATGGCATGGCGAGGGCTGTGGACGAGCAGATGAAAAGCGAGCGGATGAAGGTGGAGCTGATTGCCAACGTGTCCCATGACATCAAGACGCCCCTGACCTCCATTATCAGCTATGTGCAGTTTTTAAAGCAGGAGGAGGGACTGCCCGACCATGTAAGGGATTATGTGACGATTCTGGACGAAAAGTCCCAGAGGCTGAAAAACATGGTGCAGGATGTGTTTGCGGTGAGCAAGGCCGCCTCCGGGGAGCTGCCCATGCACATGGAAAGGCTGGACTTCGGAAAGCTCCTGCGCCAGACCATGGCGGACATGGAGGAACAGATTAGTAAAAGCGCGGTTTCCTTCCGCACGGAAATCCCGGAGAATGCAGTAATGATTATGGCGGACGGCCAGCGGATGTACCGGGTATTCCAGAACCTGTTCCAGAATGCCATCAAATATTCCCTTGACGGTTCCCGGGTGTACGTGACCCTGAAAACGGACGGGGAGCTGGCGGTTGCCAGCGTGAAGAACACCTCTCAGTTGGAGCTTGCCAAGGACAGGGACTTTACGGAGCGTTTTATAAGAGGGGACGAGAGCCGCACGGACGGCGGCAGCGGTCTGGGGCTGTCCATCGCCCAGAGCTTTACGGAGGCCTGCGGCGGAGCCTTTTCCTGGGAGACGGACGCGGATTTGTTTGTGGTGAGGGTTTCCTTTAAGGTGGCGGATTGAGGTTTGGGAGAGGGTGGCGGATTGAGGTTTGAGGTTTGAGTGAGGGTGACGCTCAGAAGGATGTGCGTTTCCTCCGTCGCCGCGCTCTCGCTCTATGAAAACGTAGCAGTACTAAACTCGGCCCGGGGACTGCATAGCAGCCCCCGGCCTCGTTAAGTACTGACGTTTTCATAAGGGCTCCTTGAGGAAACGCACATCCTTCTGAGCTGTGTACCGGTAGCTTCCAAATTGTAAAATCCACCATAAAAGTGTTCTAAATTATATAGATTTCTGAAGCTATATCATGCAGTTACCCCAACTATAATCAATAAAATAACGAATTACAGAACATAAGGCTAAATAAAGACAGTAAATTCACTAAATGATAGTTATTCGGCGAGCCGGAGACAGCTCAAAGGAGGGGAGGTATCCTTAAGGAGTCCTTATAAAAACGTCGGTGCCTGGCGAGGTATCGAGCTGCCATGCAGCTCGCGAGTCTGGCATCCGCTACGTTTTTATAGAGCGAGAGCGCGACGACGAAGGATACCTCCCCACCTTTGAGCGTCCGCCACCTCCACCACGAAGGATACCTCCCCTCCTTTTTTGAGCGTCCTCTCCTCCAATTTAACTTGCTGTATCAAAGCAAAGAGTGATATAATAGGAAAAACTATGGAGAAATACTGACAAGGAGACAAGCGGAAATGAGTAAGCAAGTTTATAACCCTTATATGCCGACATTTGAATATGTCCCGGACGGGGAGCCTCATGTGTTTGACGGCAGAATTTATCTCTACGGCAGCCACGACCGCTTTGACGGCGCGCAGTTCTGTCTGAATGATTATGTCTGTTACTCTGCGGATGTCAACTATTTGACTGACTGGCGGTATGAAGGAATTATTTACTGGAAGGAACAGGACCCGCGGAATCAGAATGTTCCGGCAGACGCGCAGCCTTTTGAAGTGAAGCCGGGGATTGAGGTGAAGGAGAATTCCTTAAATCCGCCGGGCATTCATGCCATGTGGGCGCCTGATGTGGTGCGGGGGCTGGACGGAAAATACTATCTGTATTACTGTCTGGATTATCTGCCGGAGATTGCCGTCGCGGTATGCGATAAACCGGCGGGAAAATATGAATTTCTGGGATTTGTCCGTCATGAGGACGGGACGGCGCTGGGAAAGAGGGAAGGCGATTTGATTCAGTTCGACCCCGGAATTTTTATTGACGATGACAAGACGATTTATCTGTATTCAGGAAATGCGCCGATGCATAAGGAGTGTTTTGATGCGGAAAAGGGCTCCCAGGTGATGACGCTTAAGGAGGACATGCTTACTCTGGCTACAGAGCCGAAGCATCTTCTGCCTGATATCCATGAGGCGGAAGGGACGGAGTATGACGGCCACGCCTTTTTTGAAGCCAGCTCTATCAGAAAAATCAACGGCAGATATTACTTTGTGTATTCTTCCGTCAGGAGCCATGAGCTGTGCTATGCCGTAAGCGACAGGCCCGACGGGGGCTATCGTTTCGGGGGGACGCTGGTGGATATTGCAGATATCTTTTTAAACGGGCGTAAGGATGACGAGCCCCTTAACTGCCTGGGAAATACCCATGGGGGAATCGAATGCGCCGCCGGTCAGTGGTACGTCTTTTATCACAGGCAGACAAACCGGACGAATTACAGCAGGCAGGGCTGTGCGGAAAAGATTTACTTTGACGAAAAGGGAGCGATTGCCCAGGCGGAGGTGACCTCCTGCGGATTAAATAAGGGGCCTTTGGAGGGAACAGGTACATACCCGGCGGCAATCGCCTGTCAGATTAACCGTAGCGGAAAGCAGGTACTTTCCATGCCCGACGTCATGAAAGAGGATTATCCCTATCTGACCCAGGATGTACCGGACTTTGAGCCGGCGGACGGCCTTGCGGAAAAGGACAGGGAGGAGCCCGTTCAGTATATTAAGAATATCAAAGACGGAAGCGTTATGGGATACAAATATTTTACCTTTGACGGAATGGAGCAGGTGACGATGCTTGTAAGGGGAAAAGCGGGCGGAAGAGTTATGATAGCCGTGGATACCCCGGAAAACGTTGTCGGAGAGCTTCCGATAAATCTGGACGCGCAGGACTGGATACGTGTCTGCGGGAAAACGGAACCGGTAAGCGGTATCCATGCCCTGTATTTTAGTTTTAGGGGAAGCGGAGTACTGGATTTCTCAGTGTTCAAATTAGAAAATGCACATAATATATTAAGGGGGGAACAGCATGAGCAGCGGACTGGAATGGCAGGACAGATTTAATATCGGCGTGGATATCGTTGACAAGGCGCATAAACAGCTTTTTTCCACTATGAACAGGCTGCTTGCCGTGAGCGAGCACAAGGTAAAAAGCCGTTGGGTATGTGAGGAAGGGATTAAATATTTAAGGTCCCATACCATGAAGCATTTTGCGGAAGAAGAGGAATACATGAAGTCTGTGGGCTACAGCGGCTATGAGAGGCACAGGCGTATACACAGAGATTTCCGGCTGAAAACCCTTCCCGCTCTTGAGAGGGAGCTGGAGGATATGAATTACTCTGTGGACGCCGTCCGGCATTTTCTGGGCGTATGTATCGGATGGATGACGGCGCACACGCTGACGGAAGACCAGGCCATCACAGGCAGAATCCCAAGCAAATGGGAAGAACTCCTTCCCGAGGAGGATATTGCCGCGCTGGAAAAAACAATTATCAGAACCATGCGGGAAATGTTTATGCTGGATGCCAGGGTGATAAACGGGCATTACAGAGGGGAAGATTTCGGTAAGGGAATTTATTATCGCCTGGTTTGCGAGATTCCGGGCGGCGAGCGGAGAGAAACGATTTTTATTCTTGAAAACCAGCTCCTTACGGGTACAGTGGGAGCGATGCTGGGTATTCAGTTTGATAAAGTGGACGACGTGGTTGTCAACGCAACCAGATATATTTCACGGCAGTTCCTGAAACGGGTGAAAGCATGCTTTGCCTCCGGCGCGCAGCAGGAGGTTGTGGAGGAAAGTCTGATGACCGCCGGGCAGTTTCAGGAGATTTTTGAAAAGGTGAATCCTGAGTGCAGCCTTTTATTTGGCACGGAAGCCGGTTATTTTGTGTTCTGTTCTTTCAAGGCATCTTCCGAGAGCAGCGAAGCCGGACGGACGATTAACGCCCAGAATGCTATGGATGAAATCAAAAAATATCTGGATACTGACAGTAAAAAGAAAATATTGGTGGTGGACGACTCCAATGCCGTGCGCGCGGGGCTCAAAAAGCTGCTTGACAAAAATTACAAGGTTGCTTCGGTCAATTCGGGAGCCGCGGCGTTAAAGGCAGTCACGGTGGAGAGGCCCGACCTTATCCTGCTGGATTTGGAGATGCCGGAGTGCGACGGAATACAGACGCTTAAAATGCTTCGTTCCGAAGGGAAAATAGCGGATATTCCCGTGATTTTCCTGACAGGGAGAGTGGACCAGCAGAGCGTTGAGAGAATCATGTCCGTAAAACCTGCGGGATATATGTTAAAGACCATGAGAACGGTTGATATCAAGAAAAACATTGATTCTTTCTTTGTCAGAAAATAGGAAAAAAAGGAAAAGGGATTGCCGGTAAGGCAGTTCCTTTTTTCTCAAAAAAACGCCGGAAAATCAATTAATTCCCCCATTGGGAATAACATTGACAGAAGAACAATGGTAAGGATATAATAATTACCAGAAAAACATTTTTTCGCTGTTTTACAGGAGGCGGAATGGAGATTAAGGTGGAAAAAAAGCGAAACAAAAGCGGAAAAAACAGAGAAGTGTCTCTGCTTTTGTCAATTATATTGGTTTTTTGTATATTGGGCGGCGTTGTTTTTTCTGTATCGAGACGGATTACCGAGGAAATGGCTACCTCGGCGATTCACAATCTCAGCGAAAGCCTGGCGCTCATTAAAGGTACGGTAGAGGCGGTTCTGGTGAAGGAATCGGAATTTCAGAAGATGATTGCGCAGGAGATTTCTATGACTGATAATCCCGAGGCGTTCCTATCCTCATCATCCTACAGGAAGAACCGTACAATGGTAAAGCTGTCGGTGATATTATCAGGGAAAACGGAAGGAATTTCCAATACGGGAGAAGTGTTTACGGAAGAAGGGCTGGATTTTTCAGCCGGATATATGGTGGAGGAGCTGCCCGTTTCCCAGTCCTACATGAATGACATGGGGACGTGGGCGTATACCATCAAATGTCCTGTGAAGAGAGGATACGAGCAAATTGCAACGCTTTATATAGAGTATATCTATGACTCCTTTGAGGAAATGCTTCCCAGGGAATTTTATAACGGAAGCGCCATGCTCTACATTATGGACGGAAAGAGCGAAAGGCTTGTCTTAACGCCCAGAGGTATGGGAGAGCGGAATGCAGGGCATTTGAATCTGCAGGATTTTTACCGGGCCAACAGGATTCTTGACGAGCAGCTTCAGGATGAAATATCAAAGAGCGTGAGTCAGGGAAGGAATATTATGTTTTATCATGATATTCTGGAAAAGCGTTCTCTGATTTATATGTGGGCGGTAAACGACGGAGCGATATATCTTATCGGCTATGTGCCGATTGAAGCGATTCAGCAGGAAGGGAAAGCGGTAAACCAGAATATTTATATTGTTGTGATTGTGATGCTGGTGGCTTTTTTCCTCTGTTTCGTCCTTTACTATTTCAACCAGAGACAGCAGAATAATATCCGCAGGGAAAGGGAGAAAGAAAGAGAAATACACAACAGGCAGCTTGCGGAAGCGTTGCAGGCGGCGCAGATTGCAAGTAATTCCAAAACAATGTTTCTCTCCAATATGTCCCATGATATACGTACGCCCATGAACGCAATCCTCGGATTTACGACCTTGCTCGCCAAGGATGCGGATAATGCGGCCAAGGTGCGGGAATATACCAAAAAAATTACCGCCTCCGGCCAGCATCTTCTCAGCCTGATTAACGATGTGCTGGACGTTTCCAAGATTGAAAGCGGGAAGGTTGTGCTTACAATCGGGGAATTTACCCTGAGCAATCTGGTGTCGTCCGTGGACGCGATTATCCGTCCCATGGCCGGCGCAAGGCATCAGGAGTTTCATGTGTCGGTAACCGGAATAGAGCATGAGTATTTGATTGGCGATGAGACCAGGCTTAATCAGATATTAATAAATCTGCTTTCCAACGCGGTGAAGTATACGCCGGAAGGAGGAAACATCTGGTTTCGCCTTATCGGACTTAAACAGCATTCCAACCAGTTCGAGCATATCCGCATTGAAGTGGAGGACGACGGGTATGGAATGACGGAAGAATATTTAAAGACGATTTTTGACGCCTTCACAAGAGCGGAAAACTCTACCACAAACAAAGTGCAGGGCACCGGCCTTGGTATGGCGATTACCAAAAATATTGTGGAGCTGATGGGAGGGACGATAGAGGTTTTCAGTGAGATTGATAAAGGAAGCCTTTTCAGAGTGGAGCTGGAGCTCCGTATACCTGAGGAACAGGACGATAACAATTTCTGGAGTAAAAACGGAATTTCCCGCATTCTGGCGGTGGACGACGAGAAGGAAATATGTCAGGGCATTCAGACGCTTATGAGAGACACCGGCGTTACGGTGGACGCGGCCTTTGGCGGGAAGGAAGCCGTGGAGGCGGTGGAGAAGGCGGAAGGGGCAGGCGAGGCTTATCAGATAATTTTGCTTGACTGGAAAATGCCTGTTATGAACGGCTTTGAGACGGCGGAAAAAATCAGGGAAATTACAGGCGGACATATACGGATTTTATTTTTGACGGCCTATGACGGAGAAGAGCTTCTTGAAGAAGTGCACAATATAGGAAATGCCGGAATTCTTGCCAAACCGTTTTTTGTGTCTGCATTTAAGGAAAAAATCCTTGAAATGCAGATGGAACACAGAGAGGAGGACGAGGCGGCAAAGAAAGAGGAAATCAGCAGCTTGAAGGGGCTGCATCTTCTGGCGGCGGAGGATAATGAAATCAATGCGGAGATTTTGCGGGAGCTTTTGGATATGGAGGGGATAAGCTGCGAAATTGCTGAAAACGGCAAGCTGGTTCTTGAGCGCTTTTCCGCTTCCGAAGAAGGAGAGTTTGACGCCATTTTGATGGATGTTCAAATGCCGGTTATGAACGGATATGAGGCTACGAAAGCTATACGGGCATTGCAGAGAAGCGACGCGGGAAGCATACCGGTTATCGCCATGACGGCGAACGCTTTTGCGGAGGATGTCAAGGAGGCCCTGGAGGCCGGTATGGACGCCCATGTGGCGAAACCCATTGATATGGAAGTGCTCAGGGCGACATTGAATCAATATATAATAAGAAAGGGTTAAGTAATGAAAGGCAGTATCAGGAATATTTTTACAGCATGTCTGGCGGCCGTTACGGCGCTTGCAATGACTGCGTGCGGAGGCATAGAGCCGGATTCCAATCTGATTGTGGAGGAGGAGACGGAGGAAAAAGTCGTCAACTTATTCGGCCCCATGGAAAAGTCAAATCCGGGAGCCGAAAATATATCCAGAACAGCTTTTGATATTACCGTGGGCATGGCGGAGGAACAGCTCGGACTGACGGTAGAGTACAGAACCTATACGGCGGAGAACTATCAGGAAAAAACCTATGATGATGTGGCGCTTGACCGGGTAAGAAACAGTATGGACGATTTATATCTTCTCAATCCCGATACCATCCAGACGTTGGGGGAGGAAGGAAGGCTGGCGGATTTGTCAGAGCTTGACTGTGTGGATAATCTGCGGGAGGTTGTGAAAACCGCCAATACCTTTGAAGGGAAGCTGATAGGCATCCCTCAGGAAGTTGTAGCCTATGGATTGTTTGTCAATAAGGATATGTTTGACGAGTACCATCTTGAACTTCCGCAGACGCCGGAGGATTTGATGGAATGCTGCCGCGTTTTTAAGGAAAACGGGATTGAAACCCCGATTGGCGCAAACAGATGGTGGCTGGAAAATATTGTTTTTGCCCAGGCTTATGCGGAATTATACGGCGGCGGAAATACGGAAGCGGAAATAGAGGCGTTAAATAGCGGGGAGAAAAAATACAGCGATTATATGCGTCCGGGCTTTGAATATCTGAAGGAGATGATTGACAAAGGCTACATTGACGCGGAGACGGCGTATACCTATGAAGCCATTGAGGGAGAAGGGCCGGATTTCCTGGCGCAGAAGACGCCCATTGTAATGGCCTACTGGAGCGCGGCCAATTCGGAAACCGCCTACGGGACGCCGGATTTTAATCTGCAGGTAATCGGTTTCCCAAGTGATTTGGGCCCCATGGCGGTAGTGACGATAACCGGATACTGTGTCTGTGTTGATGCGGAGCATCTGGAAGATACGATGGATGTTCTGGACGTGATTCTTTCTGACGAGGCGCTTTTGCTGTATACGGAAACAAACAAGGTAATTTCACCGTCGAAGAATGTGGAAGTGGAGTGTGTTCCCGCGTTAAGGCCCTTAAACGAGCTCATAGAGGAAGACAAATATGTCCTTGCCTCCAACGTCAATATGAAAGTGGAGCAGTGGGGGAACACCTGTCTTATCGTCCGAGAGCTGCTTGAGGGGGCGGACGTGGATGAGTGTATGGCTGAATTTGACAGGCTGCAGGAGGAGTCGCTCTCCGGCGGACAGTAATCTTATCATTTATCTGACAGTATCATACAGGGACTTCCGGATTTTTAAGACGGAAGTCCCTGTTATTGCGGGACGCGAAAGCGTTTTTAATAAGCCGGCTTGCAAAGCGCGGCATCCTCTGACAGGTTCTTATAGATAAGTCACCTGCTTTTCGGCCTCGTATGTATGGGGCTCTTTGGTTACCGCCTTGTGGCCGAAAGCAATGGCAATCTGATACTCATAGTTTTCGGGCAGCTTTAATGCCTTTGCGTAATAATCTCTCTTTTCACCCCTTATCGCATCATAAATGCATCCGATAATCAGATTCCCGAGACCGAGCCCTTCCGCGGCAAGAGCCATGTTTTCCACCGCAATGCCGGCGTCAAGAGTGCTCCAGCGATAATCCCTGTCCGCGCTGATAATCACCACTGTGGGCGCCTCATAATAAAAATTGTGGGGAGGCGAGACGATATTGCGGAGACGGTTTTTATCGTCTTCAAGCTCTGCCAAAATCGGATTGCCGCCCTGCAGCACGGTAAAATGAATTTCCTGCCTGTTGGCAGCCGTGGGCGCCTTTAAGCCGGCATGAATCAGAATATTTAATTCCTCCTCCGTCAACGCCTCGGCGGTATAGCCTCTTGTGGAGCTTCGCGTATTGATGGTTTCAATCACATTACTCATTACATATCCTCCATTTATTTTATTCACATAAGAATTTATGCAAAATATTCTTATCTTCTTCCAGCTTGAAGCTGATGATTCCGTTCTTTAAAAGCTCGGGATTGGAAGCGATGGTGCGGAATATATACTGGCTCAGTGTGGATTTCAGGGCAATGCGGTCGCCCTCGGGGGTTTCATAGAGAACCTCCCCGTCGCATTTTTTTACCTGTTCCAGGAATTCCACGATATTGATGTTGGCTTTTAAGTGCATAAACAACCCTCCTTGATGTCGCATGAGCCGTATAAACGGCTTTTATGTCTGTTGTATTATGGGATACCTACCTGTTTAGTATACAGGATATTCAGCAAAATGTGTTAAAAAATTGTAAAAAATTTTTTACAGTAGCATTAATTTGTAAAAAGGAGTATATTGAGGGTAATCTGATAACACTTTTCATGGAAAGAGGGAGAAATCATGCATTCGTCAAAGAAAATCGATATGACCCGCGGGCCGATTATGAAGCTGGTGGTTTTGTTTGCCCTACCTATCTGCTTCGGAAATATCCTGCAGCAGCTTTACAACACCGTTGACACGCTGGTCATCGGAAATTTCTGTGATTCCGTGTCGCTGGCGGCGGTGGGAACCAGCGCGCAGCCGGTGGAGGTTTTTCTGTGTATTTTTCTCGGAATCGGGACAGGGGTGTCGATTCTGGTATCCCAGTACACCGGCAGCGGCGATGCAAAGAGCCTTAACCGTCTTGTGGATACGGCCTCCGTGTTTGTCTTTCTGTGTTCCGTTCCCCTGACGGTCGCAGGTTTTTTCCTCGGGCCTTTTATTCTGCGCTTTATGCAGACGCCGCCGGACGCCTGGGACTTGTCCGTGGCTTATCTGCGGATTTTTTTCCTGGGGACGCTGGGAAACATGGGCTACAATATGAACGCGGGGATTTTAAGGGGTGTCGGCGACAGCCGGGCTTCCCTGTTGTTCCTTCTGGTATCCTGCCTGATGAATATTGTGCTTGACGTTGTATTCGTCGCCGGCTTTTCCATGGACGTGGCGGGCGCAGCCCTGGCGACCATCATTGCCATGTACGCGTCCTGGGCGTTCAGCATTTTTTACATAAGGAAAAAATACCCGGAGCTGGAATATAAGGTGCTGCCAAAGCATCTGGATAAGGACATGCTTCACTCCATTATCCGGGTAGGGCTGCCCCTTGGGCTTAACAATTCCATCTATTCCGTGGGACATGTGCTGATGCAGTCCCTGATAAACGCTCAGGGCTCCACCTTTATGGCAGCCTGTTCCGTGGCTACAAAGGTGACGGGAGTTGCCAACGTGGCGATTAATTCCTTTTCATCGGCGGCAACCACCTTTTCCGGGCAGAATCTGGGCAGTAAAAATTACGTGAGACTGAAAAAGGGAGGAAGCACGATTCCCTTTTACTCAGGGCTCTGCACGCTGGTTCTGGGCGTCCTTGTGGCGGTGTTCTGCCGTCCTATTTTAGGGCTTTTTACGAAAGATATCGCAGTTCTTGAGATGGCGGAGCTTTATATCAAAGTGGTGGTGCCTTCCCTGTGGACCTTTGCAGTCTTTAACGGAATTATTTCTTTTGTAAACGGAATGGGGGAGGTAAAATATCCCACCATCGTCAATATCGTCATGCTGTGGGTGGTGAGGATTCCCAGCGCCTGGCTGATTGGGCGTTTTATTGACGGAAAATATATTATGGCCTGCTTCCCTATCAGCTTTACCTTCGGAATGCTGTGTATGCTGGCGTACTTCTTTACGGAAAAATGGAAAAAAATCCGGCGTCTTGCCGCGGCTTCCGTGGAGGAGGGGGCTTCTTAAGAAAATCATAAGGAATTCCGTAGAAAAAATTCGGATATTTTATGAACAAATATAGAAACAGGATTTCCCTTTCTGTTAACATTATGGAGTAAGCGCTTATTTCCGCGGGGTTTTTGACTTCTGCGGGCGGCGAGCCGCGCGGTATGCCCGTATGCACATTTGGCGGCTGCCACGGGGATAAGCAGGGCGCGGGAGAGGGGGAAGACATGAACGAGCGGGTTTTGATAGTGGATGATGAAAGAGAAATTGCCGATTTGATTGAGGTGTATCTGAAAAACGACGGTTATACCGTCTATAAGTTTTACAACGGGAGGGATGCCCTTGGGTGTATCGAAACCACGGATTTGGATTTGGTAATTCTGGATGTAATGCTGCCCGATATCGACGGCTTTCGCATTTGCCGGAAAATCAGGGAAAAGTATTTTTATCCGGTAATCATGCTTACTGCAAAGGGGGAGGATGTAGATAAAATCATGGGGCTTGCCATCGGGGCGGACGACTATATTACAAAGCCCTTCAATCCCCTTGAAGTGGCTGCCAGGGTAAAAACGCAGTTGCGGAGATACATGCGTTATAATCAAAATCAAAGAAACGCGGCCCGGGAGGATAAATGGAACGAGTACGACATCAGGGGGCTTGTGATTAATAAGGATACCCACAAATGCAGCCTGTTCGGAAGGGAGCTTTCGCTCACGCCCATAGAATTTTCCCTTCTCTGGTATCTGTGCGAGCGTCAGGGTACGGTGGTTTCCTCGGAGGAGCTGTTTGAAAATGTCTGGGGAGAGAAATACTTAAATAATAACAATACGGTTATGGCGCACATAGGAAGGCTGCGGGAAAAGATGAACGAGCCCGCCAAAAATCCGAAATTTATCAAAACGGTATGGGGGGTGGGCTACACCATTGAAAAATAAGGAGTTTCATAAAAACAGGGAGTTTCGGCCTTTCCGCATAAGGATTCTGATACAGACAAGCCTGCTGATACTGGCGGGAGTCGCAATTCCCGTGTTTCTCTATATGTTTTTATGGCATGGGAGGATTGCCAACTGGACGGTAGCCCTTTTCCAGAAAATATTCCGTCTGGATTATGACGGGGCGGTGCTGCTTTATCATAATTCTGTCCGCAGAAATCAGAATATTATCACATGGACAATCATTCTGCTGACAATCCTGATTATTTTCATGATATATCTTAACTGGTTCACAAAATATTTTGTGGAAATCAATAAGGGAATGGATTCCCTGATAAAGGAGGATGCGGGAGATATTTCCCTGTCCCCGGAAATGCTGCCCCTGGAGCGGAAAATGAATACCGTCAAACATACCATTGAACGGCAGAAAAACGAGATGCTGGAGTCGGAGAAACGGAAAAATGATTTGATTATGTACCTTGCCCATGATTTAAAGACGCCTCTGGCTTCTGTGATTGGTTATTTGAATCTTCTGCGGGACGAGAAGCAGATATCGAAGGAGCTTTCGGATAAATATCTTTCTATCTCCCTTGCAAAGGCGGAGAGGCTTGAAGAACTGATTAATGAATTTTTTGAAATTGCGAGATTTCAGCTCTCCGACATCACATTACAGTACAGCCAAATCAATCTCACCCGTCTTCTGGAACAGCTCGTCTATGAATTTAATCCTATGCTGAAAGAAGAAAATCTGGAATGCCGCCTGTGCGCCGGAGAGGATATCATGATTAACTGCGATTCCGATAAAATAGAGCGGGTCTTTGACAATCTTTTCCGCAATGCGGTGAACTACAGCTACGGCGGTACGGAGATTGAGGTTACGGCAATGCGCTGTGATGAAAATGCGGTGATTTCTTTCCGCAATCATGGCGACACGATTCCGGAGGATAAGCTGGAGAGGCTCTTTGAACAGTTTTACCGTCTGGATTCCTCCCGGGGAACCGGTAAAGGCGGGGCAGGGCTTGGACTTTCCATAGCCAGACAAATTGTGACCCTTCACCGCGGGTCGATTACCGCGTCCAGTAAGGACGGGGTTACGGAGTTTGCGGTGACGCTTCCGCTGGCATAGTTAAGAAAATCAACGCAGCCGGTAAGCATTTGCAGCCGTTTTGACGGCATCACCAGTTACCTGGCGTAGATGTTAGGAAAATCATAAGAAATTCCGCAGAAAAATAATTGAATATTTTAGGAGCTAAGAAAGAAACGGCGCCTCTGCTTTCGATACAATGAGTATCAGAGCGGGGGCGCCGTCTGCGTGAGCCGGATTATTTTGCGGGCAAAGGGCCAGGCGGGCATGCTTGCATGCACATTTAGCGGCTGCAGGCCTGATTCGTTGCCAACAGGAATAAAGGCGATACCCGCAGGAAATCAGAACAGGAGAATATAAAAAATGAGCAGAAAGAAAATTGCCGTGATTTTCGGCGGAAAATCCACGGAGCATGAGGTGTCGCTGCAGTCCGCGGCGGCGGTTCTGGAAAATATGAATAAGGAAAAATACGATATCCTTCCAATCGGGATTACCAGAGAGGGCAGGTGGTTTCACTATACCGGGCCGTACAGGAAGGTTGCAGAGGGCAGATGGGAAAAGGAAAAGGGGAAGCTGCGGGAGGTCGTTCCTTCCGTGAATCCCTCCCACAGAGGCTTTCTTGCGCTCTCCGGCGAAAGCTTCGAGCTGATGGAGGCGGACCTTGCCTTTCCTGTGCTTCACGGGAAAAACGGAGAGGACGGAACCGTTCAGGGGGTGTTTGAACTGGCAGGGATTCCGGTTATCGGATGCGGCATCCTTTCCTCCGCTCTGTGTATGGATAAAGACAAAGCCCACAAACTGGCGGCTCTGGCGGGGATAAAAGCGCCGAAATCAGTGGCTTTCGGGCGGAGCGAAAGGGAAAAGGCCGGCGAGGAAATCAGAAAAAGCCTGTCTTTTCCGCTTTTTGTAAAGCCCCTCCGGGCGGGTTCCTCCTTTGGCATCACGAAAGTGGCGGATGAAAGCGCGCTTGACAGCGCCATAGCGCTTGCCCTGTCCCATGACAGCAAGGCAATCGTGGAGGAGGCGGTGGAGGGCTTTGAGGTGGGCTGCGCCGTGCTTGGCAGGGAAGAACTTATTGTGGGAAGGGTGGATGAAATTGAGCTGTCGGAGGGGTTTTTTGATTTTACGGAAAAATACACCCTGAAATCCTCCCGAATCCATATGCCGGCGAGAATTGACGCAGATACGGAAAAGCGGATTCAGGAGGCGGCAAAGACTATCTACAGGGCACTTGGCTGCGAGGGCTTTGCAAGAGTGGATATGTTTCTGACGCCGGATAAGGAAATTGTTTTTAACGAGGTGAATACGATTCCGGGTTTTACCGCCCACAGCCGCTATCCCAGTATGATGAAGGGAATCGGCCTGTCATTTGCGGAAATGCTGGATAAGCTGGCGGGACTGTATGCAGGCGGCGGAGAATAGCATGAATAACAATAAATCTTATACAGGAATCGACTGCTTCCGGCTGATTGCGGCTTACCTGATAGTTGCCATTCACACCTCGCCCCTGGCCTCTGTCAGCGCGCAGGGAGATTTCATTTTGACAAGAATTATCGCCCGTATCGGTGTGCCTTTCTTTTTTATGACATCGGGATTCTTTCTGATTTCCGGATATTCCCGGGACGGACAGAAACTGCTTTCCTTCGTGAAAAAGACGGTGTCCATCTATGCGCTGGCGATTTTGATGTACATTCCTGTCAATATCTATAACGGTTATTTTCGGATGGAGCCCTTTTTACCGGAGCTGATAAAGGATATTTTGTTTGACGGCACCCTGTACCATCTGTGGTATCTGCCCGCATCGGTAATAGGAGGAAGCCTTGCCTGGTATCTGGCGAAGCGGTCGGGCTACAAAAAGGCGTTTGCCGTAACCGCTGTTTTATATATCCTGGGCCTGTCTGGCGACAGCTATTACGGATTTACGGAAAGGATTCCGGCTTTCCGGTATTTTTATACGCTGATTTTTCAGGTGTCGGATTATACGAGGAACGGCATTTTCTTTGCGCCGGTGTTTTTCGTGCTGGGAGGCTTTCTTGCGGATAATGAAGGAGGCGTTTTCTGCGGGAACGGATTTCCTGCCGCCCAAAGGACGGATAAGGACGGCACAGGAAATAGCCCGAAAAGCGCAGAGCGGGCTCTGATAAAAAACTACCTTGGATTTGCAGTCAGCTTTGCCTTGATGTTTGGGGAGGCAATGACCCTGCACGGGCTGGGGGTACAGCGGCATGACAGCATGTACGTATTCCTTCTGCCCTGCATGTACTTCCTGTTTCGCATCCTTCTGGGCTTTCGGGGAAGGAGGCTTACGAGGGTCAGAACGCTGTCTCTGGTAATTTACATCATTCATCCGCTGGTAATTGTGGCGCTCCGGCTTTTTGCAAAAATCTTTCATTTACAGGAGCTTCTTGTGGAAAACAGCGCGGCGCACTATCTTTCAGTATGCCTGCTTTCCACCCTTGCCGGTATTGTGATAACTGTTTTTACGGATAATTTCAAACCGAAAAAGAGAAAATCCGGCGGCGGAACGGACAGAGCCTATGTGGAGGTAGACTTAGGCAATCTGGAGCACAATGTAAGGGAAATACAAAAAATCATGCCGGAAGGCTGCCAGTTGATGGCTGTGGTAAAGGCGCAGGCTTATGGACACGGCGCTTATGAAACTGCCGTCCATTTAAATAAAATGGGCGTTGGGAGCTATGCCGTGGCGACCATTGACGAGGGAATTGCGCTGCGGCGGTATGGCGTCAAAGGGGAAATTCTGATTCTTGGATATACCGCCGTAAGCCGCGCCCGGGAGCTGAAAAAGTATGATTTAACCCAGACATTAATAAGCTTTGAGTATGCGTCCCTGCTGAACAAACAGGGAATTTTTGTGAAAACTCATTTGAAAATCGACACCGGAATGCACAGGCTGGGGATTCCGTGGGAGGAATTTTCAAAGGTGGAAAAAATTTTTTCCATGAAAAATCTCCGTATAGACGGGATGTTTACCCATTTTTGCTGTGCGGACAGCAGGGAGCCTGCGGACGAGGCTTTTACCAGAGGGCAGATTGCGCGTTTCTATGCGCTGGTGGAGGAGATGGAGGAAAAAGGGATTCCGGTTCCCAAACTGCATATGCAAAGCAGCTACGGTCTCCTGAATTACCCGGAGCTTTCCTGCGATTATGTGCGAATCGGAATTGCCCTTTACGGAGTTTTCAGCTCCCCGGGAGATGACACGCTGATAAAGCCGGATTTGCGTCCGGTGCTTTCCTTAAAGTGCCGTGTTACTTTAGTGCGCAATATAAAGGCGGGAGAGAGCGTGGGCTACGGGAGGGCGTATACGGCGGAGCGGGAGAGCCGGATTGCGCTGCTTTCCATAGGCTACGCAGACGGCTATCCCAGAGCATTGTCCTGCGGAAGGGGACAGGTTCTTATTAACGGACAGGCTGTTCCTGTGGCGGGGAGAGTCTGCATGGACCAGCTTGCCGTCGATGTGACGGATGCCGGAGAGGTGGCGAGAGGGGATGTGGCGACGCTGATAGGGATGGAGGAGGACGGAGGGATTTCCGCCCCTGCCATAGCGGACAATGCGGGAAGCATCAGCAATGAGCTGCTTTGCAGAATGGGAGGGCGGCTGCCGGTGATTGTAAAGATTTAGAATCATGCTGGACATCTTTGAGGGATTATTGTATGATGCTGTGGTAGAGAAAAAAGCGGAAGGTCATAAAAATGAGATATGAGGTAAGCAATGACAAGAAGCGATAACGTATTAAATATGCAAATTACGATAGCGAACAGCATGAGTCAGGAATGGAAAATAAATTTTAGCAAGGTCAGTGATATTTTGGAGGAATATGACTTACTGTGGTATATTGATTCAAGCTATGAAGAATATAATTCAATGGGCATAGAGGGGATTTTATCGGATTTGAAATCCTATATAGAGGCGATGGAGGCAGGGGGCTGATGCTGGATTTGTTTCATGGAACGACTTCTGATATAACAGAAATTGATATAGCACTGGGAAAAGGATATAAGGATTTTGGAAAGGGATTTTATGCAACGGCGGTAAAGGTGCATGCAGAAAATATTGCGCGTAGAAATAAGCGCAGGCTTGAGGTGAGAGAAGCAGGAATTAAAAGAAGAAATCCTCAATATAAAGAAAAAAGATATCAGGCGTACCGGTATAATCTGGAATTTGATGACGACTGTATAAGCAATCCGGGGGAATTGAAGGTTAAAGTGTTTGGAAAAGCAGATAGGGAATGGGTGCGCTTTGTTTTATATAACAGGTCTTCCGAGACAAGTAAACATGGATATGATATTGTAATAGGGCCCACCGCGGATGAAAATACAGTTACGATTATTAATTCCTATAAGGAAGTATTGCTGGGGTCAAATTATTCTGATGAAGTTCTGGACGCGTTGACAGATGAATTAAGGCCGGAAAATTTACCTAAGCAGTATTTTTTCGGGACGGAGGCAGCAATTCGAAAGCTGCGTTTTAAAAATATAAGAAGGGAGATTGTCCTATGAAAGCAACAAGCGTTAATATTAATAAATCAATACAGGCAATCTCCGTTTATCTGGTGAAGCGTATCAGCAAAGAAGGTAACTGTTCGGAAGAAACCGCATTTAAGAAGCTTCTGAAAACAATGACTTATGAATTATTGCAGAATAAGGATTCAGAATTATATGCCGAATCGCCGGAATATATCTGGAGCATGCTAAGAGACGAGGAAAACGGCAATATAGAATCATGGATTGAAGGATAGATAAAATGCTGATAGCAATATGCGATGATGAAAAAGAAGTGAGAGATTTGCTTGCGGGTAAAGTAAAAAAGCTGTATCCCCGGGCAAATCTCTGTTTTTATGCAGACGGGGAAGAACTGCTTTCTGCCGGAGAGCGGCCGGATATCCTGTTTCTGGATATTCAGATGCCCGGAATGGACGGGGTGGAGACGGCGAGAAGGCTGCGGGCTTTCAATGAAGAAACCATTCTGATTTTTGTGACGGCAGCGGAATCTTATGTGTTTCAGGCTTTTGACGTGGGGGCATTCCATTATCTGGTCAAGCCTTTTAGCGACGAAAAGTTTGAGGAAGTGCTTTGCCGCGCCGCAGAACAGTGCGGGGAGCGGGAGAGCCGCCGGCAGGAGCAGGCACGCCGACAGGAGCAGACAAAGGAGAAGGAAAAATCGCTTCTTGTAAAGGCCGGCAGCTCCCATATGAGAATCCTGTGCAGCGATATTGTTTATGCGGAGGTCTTTAACCGCAAAATTGTTCTGCATACTCTGAATGAGGAAATCGAGTATTACGGAAGGATAACGGATTTGGAGAAGAAGCTCGGAGAGGATTTTTTCCGTCCCCACAGGTCGTATCTGATTCACTTTAAGTATGTGGTGAAATATGATTCCTCCACGGTTTTTCTGGAAAAAGGGCAGACGCTGATGTCAAAAAAGAATTATCCCGGGTTTGTGAAAGGATACCTGAGGTATAACCGGAAAAGAGGATTGGACCGATGAATATGGAGAGGTATTGGGACATAACGGCGCAGGTCTGCGCCCTTATACGGATTGGCATAACCGGTTTCTGGTTTGGCCGT
Source organism: uncultured Lachnospiraceae bacterium (assembly GCA_910577275.1). Lineage (GTDB taxonomy): Bacteria > Bacillota > Clostridia > Lachnospirales > Lachnospiraceae > Suilimivivens. Next base: position 489,405 of record CAJTMW010000001.1, on the reverse strand, counting down.
TTTACGGAACCGTATCTGGACGGAAAAAGAAAGGCATGGGCGGCGGGACTTGCCTATGTGGCGATGATGTTTGCGGTTTATTTTGTTCCGTGGGAGATGGACGGCATCATAGCCTATGGAATGGGCGTTCTGGCATCTCTTGCGGCGATGTGCCTTTGCGACCGGCGAAACTATGCCCAGAAACTCTTTCTTGCCATGCTGATGTATCTCTTAAATGCCATCACCGGCAGTCTGGCGATTATTCCCATAGACATTTTATTTGAAAAAATTATTTATCTGCCCTTTGTCCAGCAGAATTTATGGCGGCAGTTCGGATGTTTTGCGGCGATAGAAATCGTCTATGTCATTTTGACTTTTTTTACCATGAAAGCGCTTGTCAGGATGATAAACAGGATATATGTCCATAAAAGGGAAAATATGCAGGCAAAGGAGCTGGCGCTTATGCTGGCAACGCCCTTTCTGGCGCTGACCGGCTATTTGATTTTTCTTTATTTTTCCAATGTCTGGCTGGGAACCTTTGGCACCTATATCTGGAACGTTTATTCTCAGTATATGCTGATTAGGGCTCTGTATCAGATGGTATCGTACGGGGCAATCCTCACCACAATCGTACTGTATCAGAGCATTAAGGGCAGCCACAGAAAGGAAAAGGAAAGCGCCGTGCTGGCGGAGCAGATGGCGGACATGAAAAGGCATATCGGTCAGATGGAGGCCGTTTACAGCGATATCCGGGGGCTGAAACACGACATGGGGAATCATGTCCTGACTCTGGAAGCGCTTCTGGATAAAAAGGAGCACCGGGATGCGGAGGTTTATCTGTCAGGTCTGAAAGAACAGCTATATAAAATCGAGGAGGAAATGAAAACCGGAAACCCTGTGACGGACGTCATACTGGCGGAAAAGCAAAAGGAGGCGCGGGAGAGAGGCATTGATTTTGTCTGCGATTTTCATTACCCGGAGGGGACGGGGGTAAACGCCTTTGATGTCAGCATTATTTTGAACAACGCGCTGGACAATGCAATGGAGGCCGCCGGAAGCTGTGAGAGCCCCTTCATTCATATAAAATCATGGCGGCAGAGAAACGTATATATGATAGAAGTCAGAAATTCCTTTACCGGAAAGCTTGTCACAGACAAAGACAGCGGCCTGCCGGAGAGCGCAAAGGGCGGGAGCGGGCATGGGTTCGGATTGAAAAACATGCGGAAGGTTGCCGGGAGATATCACGGCGATATTGATGTCCGGCAGGAAGGAAACGGATTTGTTTTAACCGTTATGATGATGCTGGAATAGTTCACAACAAAAAAAGGACGCTTTGCGCAAACTCTCTTAATAAACAGGAAAAACCTCCCGAAACTCTATGCAGAGAACGTAATGCAAACATACAAAAACATTCCTGACAAGATATTTACAGGATTTTGTCAGGCAGCAAGGAGGCAGAAAAATGCAGATTAACGGAGTAAACGGAGCAGGGATGCAGAGCGGGAACGGCATGACAGGAATCGGTCAGGGGACTGACGCTTACAGCAGACAGCTCCAGAAGCAGATTTCGGACGCACAGAAAAAATTGCAGGATATTTCATCGGATGAAAACTTAAGTCCCGAGGAAAAGATGAAGAAGCGTCAGGAGATTCAGCAGGAAATCAATGAGCTGAATATCCAGCTCCGCCAGCATCAGATTGAGCTGCGCAGAGAAAAGCAGGAGGAAAAATCCGATTCGCCGGTAACGGAGCTGACCGGCGGCAGCAGAAACACAAAGGCCGGTAAAGGCGGTCAGACAGGCGGCATGTCCGAGGCAGGGATGTCAGCCATTATTTCCGCCGACATGGCGGCAGGACAGGCGCGGATTCAGGGAAATACGGCAAAGAGAATGGAAAACCGGGCAGGAATTATAAAATCCGAAATCAAGATGGAGAGCGGCGATACCTCCGATAAGGAAAAAGAGCTTGCCGAAGTGGAAAAGCGCGCCCGGGCGGCATCGGAATCGCAGATGAATACCTTAAGGGACGCGGGCGAGACACTGAAAAAGGCGGAGGATTCAGAAACAAAGGAGAAGGATAAGAAGGCTTCGGACGCGACGGAGGACAAGGAAGAAAAAGAAGAAAAAGAAGAAAAAGAAGAAAAAGAAGAAAAGGTAGTTTCAACGGCCTATACGCCTGTGGATATCCGGTTATAAAATTTTTGCGCTGTCCTTTCTTTCGGAAAACGGATAGACTTTGTTTTGCAGTTGTGGTATACTGAATCTGTCACAATAATCGTTTTATCATGTCAGGAGGTGATACGATATGCCGAATACTCTTGATGTGGCGAAAGATGCAATTGAACAATTTCAGAAGGTCCAGAAACATATGTTGATTGCAAAGGAAGAAAACGCCACAAAAACATACGATAGCTTAAAGGATGATTATTTGGTTTTAAAGGCAATATTGAATATTGCGGGCGTTAATCTCACAGACATTGACAAGATTAAGGAATAGAAACAGACAACCGTATATGATTAAGGGTGCGAAGCTTATCAGTCCGCACCCTTTTTACAGTCTTTTACAGGAAAGGATAAAAATAAAATCATGTTTGAATTATTGAACACCAGAGAAAAAAAGCGGCAGTTTTTCTTAAGCTACGGAGCGTTTCTTGTAAACGGTATGCTGGCTCTGTCCATAGGCTCCCTTCTTCCTTTTATCAAAGAGGCGAAAGGGCTTGACTATGCTTTCAGCGGCCTGCTTGTCAGCCTCCATTCCATAGGGAATCTGGCGGCGGGATTTCTGTCGGGTATTCTGGCCGTTCGTCTGGGAAGAAAAAAGAGCATCCTGATTTTTGAAAGTCTTTTTTCCATCTCGTTTCTGTTTTTAATCTTCGGGGGAAGCCGCCCGGTACTCATGCTTGCGTTCCTTCTGACAGGGCTGGCAAGAGGGGCTTCCAGCAATTTTAACAATACGAATATCAATAATTTAACGCCCGGTAAAGCGTGGGCAATCAACGGCCTTCATGCCATGTTTGCCGTAGGCGCATTTTCGTTTCCCCTCCTGCTTACATTGGTGACATCTTTTGACAGAAAATACTGGCTGTATATCTGCTTTTTTATGCTGGGGATGGGAATTCTCACCTGGATGCTGTACTTCCTGATGCCCATGGGAAACGACAAGGTGATAAAGGAGAAGCGGGAGAAAGGAAAATCAGACTATCAGTTTTTCAAGGAGCCGCTTTTTGTGCTGTGCACGGCCGTCCTGTTTGTTTATCTTTGCGCGGAACAGGGAGTTATCGGCTGGCTGATTACTTATTTTGAGGATTCCGGTCTTTTAAGCGCGGCTCTTTCTCAGATAATGGCGAGTGTGCTGTGGGTTATGATTCTGGCGGGGAGATTAACCGTGGCGTGGCTTTCCACGAAAATGAAAAAGGAAAATCTGCTGGTTCTCATGGGAATCGGCTTTGCCCTGTTTTTCTTTGTGCTTCTCTTTGGAAAAAACGCGGGAATGATTGTAATCGGCATTATGGGCTTTGGTTTCAGCATGTCGGGAATCTATCCCACCACGGTTTCGGTGGCAGGCTATATTATCCAAAAATACCAGCTTGCATGGAGCTTCATGCTTACCATTGCCAGCTTCGGCTCTATTATTATGCCGTCTATCATTGGAAGAATTGCCCAGCAGGCCGGAATCGTCTACGGAATGTGGTCTGTGGTGATTGCGGTTTTGGCGGATTTACTATTGCTCGGGGCGCTCAAAATATATCTGTCACGGCGCGGACAGGGCGTATGAAATTACAGGGAATATTTGCGGGCATATGCGTTATATTTCGGGAGGAAATCCTCGCTTCCTTCCCGGATTTCCCGAAGGGATTCGTGCAGATTCATGCTGCCCTGGGAAATATCCGTCATGCATCCGGCGATGTTGGAGCAATGGTCGGCAGTACGCTCCAAATCCGTCAGCAAATCCGACCATATGAATCCGGCGGTGGTGGAGCAGTTTCCCTGCTGTAAGCGCAGAATATGTCTGGTGCGCATTTGCTCCTTTAACCGGTTGATAACCTGCTCAAGAGGCTCCACCATGGAGGCGGCGTTTAAGTCGCTGTTTAAAAAAGCGCTCATGGACAGATTGAGGATTTCTTCAACCGCCGCGGTGATTACGGAAAGTTCCCCTCTGGCAGCGTCGGTGAATGGGAGCTTTTTTTCCAGCATTTCTTCCGCCGATTCCAGCAGATTTACGGCATGGTCCGATATTCTTTCAAAATCGCCAATCATTTTAAGCAGCTTTGCGGCTTCCGTGCTGTCCGCCGCGCTGATTTGGCATGCGCTGAGCTTTACCAGGTAAGTGCTTAAAATATCTTCATAATAATCGGTTTTTTCTTCCTTTTCCCTGACGGAGGCGGCCAGCTTCGGAGAATAAGACTTTAAAGCAAGGAGAGATTCTTTCAGCGCATCCGCAGCCGTCCGGGCCATATCTGACGCAACCTCGCGGCAGCGGTTCAGCGCAATCGGCGGAGTGGCAAGGAGGCGTTCGTCAAGCTCCGGCGTTGTCTCCGGCTTTCGGTCGTCGGGAACCAGTTTTTTCACAAGGCTTTCAAGAAAACCGGACAGGGGCAGCATCAGCACCGTACACAAAATATTGAAAACAGAGTGAGAGAGTGCGATGCCAAAAAGGGAAGCTGGCAGGTCAAGAAAAGGCAGACGAAAAGCTGCATTTATAATACAAAACAGCCCGAGCCAGACAGCGGTTCCTATGACATTAAAGGACAAATGAACCATTGCGGCGCGCCTGGCATTTTTGTTTGCGCCGATGGAGGAAATCATGGCGGTGACACAGGTTCCGATATTCTGCCCCATGATAATGGGAATCGCCGCCCCGTATGAAACCTGCCCCGTTATTGCCAATGCCTGTAAAATACCAACGGAAGCGGAGCTGGACTGGATAAGAGCGGTGAGCAACGCTCCGGCAAGCACGCCCAGGACAGGATTTTTAAACAGGAGAAAAAGATTCTGGAAAGCGGGAATGTCTGCAAGGCCGGAAACGGCTCCCGACATGGTTTCCATGCCGAACATCAACGTGGCAAACCCAAGCAGGATGGCGCCGGTTTCTTTCTTTTTGGTATCTTTCAGGAACATAAAAAAGATAATGCCGAGAAAAGCCAGCGCCGGTGTAAAGGAAGAAGGCTTCAAGAGCCGTACAAACAGATTGCCGCTGTCAATTCCTGACAGGCTTAAAATCCATGCGGTGACCGTGGTTCCGATATTTGCACCCATAATCACATTGATGGCCTGAGTCAGAGACATGAGACCCGAGTTGACAAAGCCCACTACCATGACTGTGGTTGCCGAGGAACTCTGAATCACGGCCGTGACGCACAGACCCGTAAAAAGTCCGGCAGCCCGGCCTGTGGTAAGCTTGCCCAGAAGCAGGCGCAGGCTCCCTCCGGCACGCCGCTCCAGAGCCTGTCCCATGATATTCATGCCAAAAAGAAACAGACTTAATCCACCCATCATAGTAAGCGCGTCAAAAATATCCATAAATTTTATCCCCTCCGTTTTTTATGTGTAACCGGCGTTATTTTGCCGTATTATGAATATAGTTTATCTCAGCCGTGTCAATTCTATTATCAGGGATTTGTAAAATGTATGTAAAATTTGAATATGCTTTCTTTTTAAATGGAAATCAGTTTTCATATATTGTCAAGTTCTGCCTGCAATGCTTGCCATGACAGGATAATTCTGATAAGCTGATAAAGAACGGTTTGGTTAAAGCAGTACTTAAAAAAGAAAGGCGAGGACGAAATGATGATTAAAGGATTTAAAATGAAACTTTACCCGGGAATGGAAGAGGAGTATGAAAAGAGACATAACCAGCTCTGGCCGGAAATGAAGGACATGATTCACGAGCACGGCGGAAAAAACTATTCTATTTTCCTTGACAGGGAAACTTTGACACTGTTCGGATATATTGAAATTGAGGATGAAGCCTTGTGGAGCGCCGGGGCGGATACGGCAATTAACCGGAAATGGTGGGATTTTATGGCTGATATCATGGAGACGAACCCGGATAACAGCCCGGTAAGCGTTGATTTGCATCCGGTATTTCATTTGGATTAAATAAGCGGGGATTTACGGAGGGCTATAAGCATGTTTGATACGAAGAAGATAAGCCGAAAAATCCTGCGGGGGGGGTAAAACTGTTTTAGTCCTCCTTACAGGAATCTGCGCCGGATTTGCGGCGCTGTGTCTGGTTCATCTGCTGCCGGTGGATAGAATGCATCGGAATGTATATAATTCCAGAGATGCGGTGGGCGCCTGCGCACAGGTAGTTACGGGATATGACAGCACGACAGTGGATAACTTTACAGACAGTATTATACTAAGTCAGGCAATCTGCCCGGTTAACGCGCCGGTTCTGGAAAAGGCGGTCTATAATTATCAGGTGAATTACTGGCGGGGCTATGAACAGCCGGAAAATCTGGAAAGGTATCTGGATGGCGAGGAAGGATTCCGCTATCAGGGATATACCCATTATTGGGGCGGTTATCTGACGGTTTTGAAGCCTTTGTTGCTGATTTTTGATTATGGCGATATTCTGGTTATCAATATTATTTTGCAGACGCTGCTTACCGCTTTGATAATAGTGGGGCTGTATAAGACAGGGAAAAAATACGTGATTCTCCCTTTTTTGACGGCCGTTTTATCCATGATGCCGATAACGGCGGCACTTTGCCTGCAATTATGCGACGTCTTTTATATTGCGTTGACGGCATCGGCTTTGGTGGTATGGAAAAGAGAACGAATCAGAGACGAGCGGATGTACTTATTATTTCTGCTCTCAGGAATGGCAACCAGCTATTTTGATTTTCTTACCTACCCTTTTGTGAGCCTGGGAGTGCCGCTGGTGATATTTCTGGCCTATCTTGATGAATACGGACCGGCAGAAAGAATTTGTTATACCATATTGTGCAGCATGGAATGGTGTGTCGGATATGCAGGTATGTGGGCGGGAAAATGGATTCTGGGCAGTATTCTGGCTCCTGAAAGCGGCGCGCTGAAGGTTGCCATAGAATCCATTCAATACAGAGGTTCGGATTTATCATCAGATAATGTGCATCTGACGGTGTTTCATGTGCTTTTGAAAAATATGTATGTGTACCTGAGATGGCCGATAATGCTGCTTATGGGGGCAGCGGCAGTATATCTGGCGGTTCGGATATTCCGGGCCCGTCCCTTAACCGGAAGCAGATTTTGTATGCTGATACCTTATGCCATGGTCTGTCTTTATCCGCTGGCGTGGTATATGATTGCGAAAAATCATTCCTACGAACATGCGTTTATGGCCTACAGGGAGCTGATAATCGCCGCGTTCGCAGGACTGTGCATGCTGGCGGAAGCCGGTTATTATCAGGAAAATCTGCAGGATTGACTTGCGGGCGGAAAAAATCCGGTATTTGACTTATTGAATTTTAGTCATTATAATATATGCGAAGTTATAAATGAGGCATGTATTGAAAGAAAGAAGGAATAGAAATGACAAAAATTGATATCGTGTCAGGCTTTTTGGGGGCCGGCAAGACGACGCTGATTAAAAAGCTTCTGGCGGAAGCTCTTGGAGATACGAAGGTAGTTCTGATTGAAAACGAGTTCGGTGAAATCGGCATTGACGGCGGCTTTCTGAAGGAGGCCGGTATTGAGATTAAGGAAATGAATTCAGGCTGTATCTGCTGTTCGCTGGTAGGGGATTTCGGAACTTCCCTGAAGGAAGTTATGCATACCTACGAGCCGGAGAGAATCCTGATTGAGCCTTCGGGAGTGGGCAAGCTTTCCGACGTGATGAAAGCGGTTCAGGACGTGATTGACACCAAAGAAGTGGCGCTTAACAGCGCGGTTGCCGTGGTGGACGCCGCCAAATGCAAAATGTATATCAAAAATTTCGGAGAGTTTTTCATCAATCAGATTGCCCATGCAGGAACGATTATTTTGAGCCGTACCGGCAATATTCCGGCGGAAAAGCTGAACAAATGCGTGGAGCTTATCAGAGAGCACAATGAGAAGGCAACCATAATTACCACCCCCTGGGAGGAACTGGACGGAAAGGATATCCTGGCGACCATAGAGGGCGCGAAGGATTTGGAAGCGGAAATGATGGCGGAGATTCTGGCGCACAGGAATCGGGAAGAGGAGCATGAACACCATCACCATCATGAGCACGGCCATCATCATGAAGATGGAGATTGCTGCGGCCACCACCATCATGGAGAGGAAGAACATGCCGGCCATGAGCATGAGGGGCACGGCCATCACCATGACGGGGAATGCGGCTGCGGCCACCATCATGACCATGACCACCATGCGGACGAGGTATTCACCAGCTGGGGGATGGAAACGCCGAAAGCCTACGGTAAGGATGAAATTGAGCATATTCTGGAGGAGCTTGAAAACGAAGGTAAATACGGTTATGTGCTTCGCGCAAAGGGGATGATTCCCGAAAAGGACGGCGGCTGGATTTACTTTGACTATGTGCCGGGAGAGAGCAATGTGCGCACCGGCAAGCCAGATGTGACAGGAAAATTCTGTGTGATTGGCTCAGGACTTCACGAAGAAGCGCTTAAGAAATTGTTTGACGCGGAATAGGGAAAGAAGGGATAGCATGAAGCCGGTATACGTTATCAACGGATTTCTGGAAAGCGGAAAGACGGAGTTTATTTCTTTTACACTGGCACAGCCGTATTTTCAGGTGAGAGGAAAGACGCTTCTCATTGTCTGTGAAGAGGGAGAAAACGAATACGAGGAGGCGCTTTTGAAAAAGAGCCGGACAGAGATTGTTTTCATTGAAGACGAGGAGGATTTCACTCCGGCTTATTTGACGGAGCTGGAAAAAAAGCATAAGCCCGAACGCATTATCATTGAATATAACGGCATGTGGAACTTTAAAAATATGAAGCTTCCACCGCGCTGGGGAATTGAACAGCAGATTACCACCATAGATGCGTCCACCTTCCCCATGTATTTCACAAACATGAAATCTCTTTTGGCGGAAATGCTGCGCAAATCGGAAATGATTATTTTTAACCGCTGTGATAATGTGGAGGACTTAAGCCTCTATAAGAGGAATGTCAAAGCGATTAATCAGCAGGCGGATATTATTTTTGAGGACGCGGAGGGAGAAATCAACCAGATATTTGAGGACGACCTTCCCTACAGTCTGGACGCGGACATTATAGAGCTTGACAATGAAGGCTATGGAATATGGTATCTGGACAGCCTTGACAATCTGGAGCGCTATATCGGAAAAACCATCCGGTTTACAGCTATGGTTTTGAAGCCGGAGGATTTCCCAAAAGGGTATTTTGTGCCGGGACGTATGGCGATGACCTGCTGCGCAGATGATATGGCGTTTCTGGGCTTTGCCTGTAAATATGACAAATGCGGCGAGCTTGCGGAAAAACAGTGGGTAAAGGTGACCGCCAGGGTGACAAAAGAGTATTTTGAGGATTACGGCGGCGAAGGGCCGATTCTGAACGCACTTACCATAGAAAAGACCAGAGCGCCCAAAGAGCCGGTTATCAATTTTGTATAAGGTAACTGCAAAGCCGGAAAGAGGAAATCACAATGTATCAGTATTCAATTATAGAGTGGCTGTTTTTCTTTTATTTATATTGTTTTTTTGGCTGGATATTTGAATCCACATTTGTCTCTCTGAAAAGCAGAAAATTTGTAAACAGAGGATTTATGCGGGGGCCCTTTTTGCCGATTTACGGAAGCGGGGCAATCATGATGCTTGTGGTTTCCATGCCTTTTCAGGATAACATTTTTCTTACCTATATAGCGGGTTGTATCGGCGCAACTGCCCTTGAGCTGGTGACGGGAGAACTGATGGAAGCCCTGTTTAAGGTGCGGTACTGGGATTATTCCAATCAGAAATTTAATTACAAGGGCCATATCTGCCTTTCGTCCACGGTGGCGTGGGGATTTTTGACCATTTTAATGACGGAATTTCTGCATAAAGGCGTCGAGCGTATTATCTTTATTCTCCCTCCGGCGGCAGTCACGGCGCTTACGGTGGCGACAAGCTTTTACATTGTGGTTGATTTCACCCTTTCCTTCAAGGCGGCCATGGACCTGCGGGATGTGCTTATGGGACTGGAAAAGGCCAAAGAGGAGATGGAGCGGATACAAAAGAGGCTGGATGTCATTATTGCTGTTGCCAGTGATGAAATCGAGTCCCGCAGACAGGAAAACAGCCTGAAAGCGGAAGAACTAATGGACAGCATCGAAGCGAAATTCAATTCGCTGAGAGAGCGTCTTAAAATCAATCCTTCGGAATTTGTGGATGATGTGCGCGAAGAAATTATGGAGCTGCGTAACAAATACAGCATAGAAAAAGAAGAGCGCATGCGGTTCAGGAGATTAAAGGATTTCTACCAGAGAAATCTGATTAAGGGAAACCCCACTATGAAATCAAAGCGGTTTGAGGAAGCTTTGGAAGAATTGAAAAAGGCTGTGAATGAGAGAAAATGAGCCCAACGGATTTATACACAGGCTTTACACTTTCCTGCAAAACCGCTATAATAAAATCGTAACAATCAATACAAGCCATAATATGAAAGCAGGTGATTGTATGCCAAGTGAAAAAGAGTTAAATGTTAATCTTTTAGATAAACTGGATTTATTAGAAAGATTGGAAATGGCAGATAACGAGGGCGGTTATGAAAAAATAAAACAACAGCTTGCATTTGAAAAGAAATGTATTGAGCGGAAGCTTTATCAAAAACCACCACTTACAGGAACGAATCAAAACTAAACGGTAACCACTAAATGAGAAGTGCAAAGTCTGTTGAATTATCAAGGGCCTTGCACTTTTTATTCCCGCGAGCAATGAGTCAAGCGGATGCTGAGCATCCATTTGACGAATGCCGCGAGGGTCAAGCCCCCGCAGCTCTGCTACGGGGACTTTGACTTTGAATAAAAATATTATCTGTGTTGTACCCTCAGAGGTTCCCTCAAAATTTTCAGCCCATAAAAATCCTTTTCCAGACAAAATAAAAAATGCTACAAACCGCTTAAAATAAAGGTTTCCAGCATTCTTCAGGGTTGGGCTGTATAAACAGTCAACAGCTCGTAGGGGAATCGAACCCCTGTTTCCGCCGTGAGAGGGCGGCGTCTTAACCGCTTGACCAACGAGCCATTCAGTTCATGTGCATCACACTTGCTTATTCTAATACAACCGGGGAAATAATGCAAGTGTTTTTTATATAAATTTGAAATTTTTTTACATTTTTCTCCAAGAGACTTATCCGACAGGAGAAAACATACGCACCGCGAAGGCAATTCCTTTTTGACCGGCAGGAACACCAGTTTTGTCTGGAAAAATGCAAGTATTTTATGTAAGATATACACGAACGTAAAATTTAACCGGAGGTCTTATGATAGAGTTAAAAGGAAAATATAACGAAGCAAAAATTTTTACCGATGTTGTAGACGAAGCATCTATCTCGCAGGTGCTTCTTTTGCTTAATCAGGAATTTGTATCGGGAAGCAGGATAAGGCTGATGCCCGATATCCACGCGGGAGCCGGCTGCACAATAGGAACCACAATGACGATTACAGATAAGATTGTCCCGAATCTGGTAGGGGTGGACATCGGGTGCGGCATGGAGACCATCAGAATAAAGGAAAAGCACACAGAACTGCAGAAGCTGGATAAGCTGATTTATGAGAAGATACCCTCCGGTTTTAACGTGCGGGAGAAAACCCACAGGTATTTTGATGAAATCAACCTGGAAGATTTATTTTGCTATAAGCACATAGACCCGAGAAGGGCGGAAAAAAGCCTTGGAACATTGGGCGGCGGGAATCATTTTATAGAAGCGGATAAGGATGATGAGGGAAATATTTATGTTGTCGTTCATTCCGGCAGCCGTCACTTGGGGCTGGAAGTGGCAAATTATTATCAGGAGGAAGGGTATAAGTCATTAAACGGCTCCACAAAACAGGATATTGATGCTTTGATTGCGGATTTAAAGGCACAGGGAAAGGAACGCGACATTCAAAAAAGCATTGCCGCGCTGAAAAACACCAAAAGAACCAACATCCCCAGACAGCTGGCATATGTGTCCGGGGAGCTGTTTGAGCAATATATTCATGACATGAAAATCGTCCAAAGATATGCCGAATTAAACAGACAGGCGATGATGGATGAGATTATCAAAGGGATGAAGCTTCACGTGGAGGAGCAGTTTACAACAATCCATAATTATATCGACACGGAAGCCATGATTTTGCGAAAAGGGGCCGTATCTGCCAGGGAGGGAGAGAAGCTGCTGATTCCCATTAATATGAGGGACGGTTCTCTTATTTGTACAGGAAAAGGAAATGATGACTGGAACAGCTCGGCGCCTCATGGGGCAGGGAGGCTGATGAGCCGCTCGGCGGCAAAGGAATCGTTTACAGTGTCGGAATTTAAGAATCAGATGCAGGGTATTTATACAACGTCGGTCAATAAGGACACATTGGACGAGTGCCCGATGGCGTATAAGGGGATAGACGCCATTGTAGATAATATCGGCGATACTGTCGATATTCTTCACATTATAAAACCGATATATAATTTTAAAGCCGGCGGGGATTAAAGGAAAATAATTTTCGCGCAGGAGGAAGGACAATGACCAGAGATAAAAAAATTCAAAATGCCTTTAAGGCGGCGTTTCCCCATACAATCCCGATTTTTGCAGGCTTCTGTTTCCTGGGGATGACATACGGGATTTACATGAACGTATCAGGCTTTCGCTTCTGGTATCCCATGATTATGAGCCTGACTGTTTTTGCCGGTTCCGTGGAATTCGTGGCTGTGAATATGCTGCTTGGGGCTTTCAGTCCCTTACAGGCGCTGGCAATGACGGTCATGATTAACGCAAGGCATCTGTTTTACGGAATTTCCATGCTGGACAAGTACCGCGGAAACGGTCTGAAGGATATTTATCTGATTTTCGGCATGTGTGACGAAAGCTTTTCCATCAATTATACGGCGGACATTCCCGAAGGGATTGACAGGGGATGGTTTATGTTTTTCGTGACGCTTCTGAATCACTCTTACTGGTTTTTCGGAGCGACGCTGGGAGGTATTTTCGGTTCCCTGATTCATTTTAATACGGAAGGGATTGAGTTTGTGATGACGGCCATGTTTGTCGTTATTTTTATGGAACAGTGGCTTAAGGAAAAAAATCACATAAGTACGCTGACAGGGCTTGGGATTTCGCTGCTGTGCCTCATTGCCTTTGGCGCGGAGAATTTCATCATTCCGGCCATGCTTGCGATTCTCGGAGTGCTGATATTGCTTAAGGGAACCCGGGAAAGGAAGGAGGCGGAGGGAAAATGACGATGACGCTCACAGAACAGATAATAACGATAGCAATGGTAGTGCTCGGAACGATGCTGACGAGATTTCTTCCGTTTTTGATTTTTCCGGCAGGAAAACCCACGCCCGGATTCATACAGTATCTGGGAAAGGTTCTTCCGCCGGCTGTTTTCGGACTCCTTGTAATTTACAGCCTGAAAAATGTCAGCCTGTTTTCGGGAAGCCATGGACTTCCGGAGCTGCTCAGCATTATCGTTGTGGTCTGCCTGCATCTTAAGAAAAGGCAGATGCTGCTCTCCATAGCGGGGGGAACGGTCTGCTATATGCTTCTGGTTCAGTTTGTTTTTTAGCCCTAATCTTAATAAAATATTAATTTATAGTTAAAAAAAACTATAAAGCTGTTTGCTATACTGATATATACTATTGTTTACAGAGGATGAGGCGGGATGGGACTGGATTTTATAGATATATCAAAGGCTGACGAACAGGAGCAGGCACATATGCCGGGCGCCGCGCAGCCGTCAAAATCCGACAGAAAGATGAATAAAAGTGTATTTCTGGATATAAATGAAGATGCGGAAGGGGATTCATTTATCTATGAAAACGAAGGCGTAAACAAAGCGGCATCAGGCGGCGGAAGCCCGGTCACAAGGACAGCAGTCAGAAATCCGGGTAAGACGATTGTAAACATAGACGTAAGCAGAACGGCGGAAAGGGAAAGATACAGAAGCGATGGCAGGCGCAGCCGGGGCTATGGGAAGGAACGGCAAAGGGAGGATTACGGCGAAGACAGTCGGCGGGAGAGTGCCGGCAGGAGAAGGAATACAGGTGCCGGGCGGGAGCAAAATCCGGCGCCGGCAAGGCGCAGAAATTCCCAAAGTGACAGAAATCCCCAGAGCGACAGAAATTCCCAAAGCGACAGAAATCCCCGGAGCGACAGAAATTCCCGGAGTGACAGAAATCCCCAGAGCAGCGGAAATCCCCGGAATAGAAGAAATGCGCAGGAAAGCGGAAGGGAAAGAAGAGCCGCGCAGGAAAAGGCGCAGCGGGAAAGAGAAATAAGGCGCAGGCGCAGACGGCGTCAGCAGATTACGGCAAAGCTCACGGTTCTTGTTTTTATGGTTTCTATGGTCAGCCTGCTTCTTTTTGTTTTTATAAAGCTGGTAAAAGGCGGGCCGGAAGGTGTGGAGACGGTTAAAAATATAGACGCTGTCCTCACGGAAAAGGCTGCCAGGAGGGAAGTCATTAAGACAAACAAGACACAAAAGCCCATAATGGAGGAAGATTTTCTGACGGTAAACGAGTATTCCCGTCCCGGTGAGAAGCTCGAGAAGGTAAATAATATTTTTGTTCATTATACGGCCAACAAAGGAACCAGCGCGGCGCAGAACAGAAGCTATTTTGAAAATCTGGGTATTACCGGGGAGACCTCGGCCAGCGCCCATTTCATTATCGGCTTTGACGGGGAAATTATACAGTGTATTCCGCTGGAAGAAATCGCCTATGCGGTGCAGAAAAGAAATTATGATTCTGTTTCCATAGAATGTTGCTATCTTCAGGATAACGGAGAGTTTACCGAAGCGACCTACCAGTCGCTGATTCGCCTGAGCGCATGGCTTTTAAACGAATATAATCTGGCGCCGGAGGATATGAGAAGGCATTACGACGAGGGCGGGAAAAAATGCCCGTTGTATTATGTGGAGAATGAGGACGCCTGGGAACAGTTTTTGAAGGATTTAAGAGATTATATCATGGCAGGAGCGGCGTGGGAAGCCGGAGAGAGCAACTGACCGGCGGATATTCCTGCGGAAAAATATGTTTGAAAATAAGGGCAGGCTTCCTTAAGTATCGGGAAGCTTCCTTTTTTGTATTTCACCGGAATCCGAAAATTGATTTCCGTGCGCGCCTCCGTTTTTCGGTTGACAGAGAGGGTTATTTGTCGTAAAATGATAACACATGTTATAAAAAGGCGTTATATGGATATTGTGGGGTAACAGATATGGCAAGAAAAGAATCAATTACAAAGGAAGTAATTTTTCAGGCGGCGTTTGAGCTGCTAAGGGAGGAAGGGATAGAGCAGGTCACAGCCAGAAAGCTGGCGGTCAGGGCGAACTGCTCGACTCAGCCGATTTTCCGTGTTTATAAAAACATGGAAGAACTGACGGAAGAATTATTTGAGAAGGCATGTGAGTTTTTTCAGGATTATTATGCGGATTTTCCCAGACAGACGGTGACTCCTTTCGTTAATCTTGGACAGGCTTATATTAAATTTGCAGGAGAGCACAAAAAATTATTCGAGTTTGTATTTTTGTCGCCCGAGCGGTTCGGCAAAAGCATGTATGATATTGTAAACGGCGACGAGGGCTACATAAGCCGTGAAATCCAGTCGGCAAAAACTCAGGGGAGCAGAAATGCCGGGGAACTTTTTACAAGGATGTGGATTTTTATCCATGGAGCGGCCTGCATGTCTCTCACGGGAGATTATGATTTGCCGGATGCCGAAACCATGCAGCTTCTCAAGGATTCCTATCATTCCTTTAAATAACATACGGAGAGACTAAATGGAACAGCAGGCACATGACATCATAACAAGAATGAACGACAGATACATAAAGATGAGCAAGGGGCATAAAGCCATTGCCGCGTACATATCCGACCATTACGAGCAGGCCGTTTTTATGACGGCGGCAAAGCTGGGAGAGACGGTGGGAGTCAGCGAATCCACGGTAGTGCGGTTTGCATCAGGGCTTGGATATGAGGGCTATCCCGAGTTTCAGAAGGCGCTGGAGGACTGGGTCAGAAACAAGCTGAATCTGGTGCAGAAAATGGGGACAAAGTACGGAAAGAGTACCAAATCCGAAATTCTGCAGGCGGTGCTCCATTCCGATATTGAAAAGCTGCAGGATACCATTGTCAATCTGGACGCGGCGGCGTTTGAGACGGCGGTGGATATCATCTTGGAGGCAAGATGCGTGTACCTTATCGGCGTGAGAAGCTGCGAGCCTCTTGCAGATTTTCTCCATTTTTATCTGAATATGATTCGGGGAAATATTATTCATGTTAAGACAACGAGCGTTACGGAAATCTTTGAACAGATGATACGCATCGACGAGAGGGATGCTATCATAGGCATCAGCTTTCCCAGATATTCCATGAGAACCTTAAAAGCCATGGAGTTTGCGAATGACAGGAACGCCAGGGTCATCACCATCACGGACAGCATTCATTCGCCCATGAATCTGTATTCCTCCTGTAACCTTCTTGCAAGAAGCGATATGGTTTCCATTGTGGATTCTCTGGTGGCGCCGCTTAGCGTCATCAATGCCCTTGTGGTGGCGCTTTGCATGAAGGAGCCTGATGTGGTGAAGCGGAATCTGGAAACTCTGGAAGATGTGTGGAACAATTATCAGGTTTATTTAAATGATGAAATTAACTTTATAGACGGGGAAATTCCTTTAAATAATCCTCTGGTGAAAAAGAATGAATGATGAAAAGAAAAGCGGAAAGAAGAAGGTTCTTGTAATCGGCGGCGGCGCGGCGGGGATGATGGCGGCCATTGCGGCGGCTAAGGAGGGCGCGGCGGTTACCCTGCTTGAAAAAAACGAAAAGACCGGTAAAAAGCTTTTTATCACGGGAAAGGGCAGATGCAACCTGACCAATGCCTGCGGGGAGGAGGAATTTTTCAAATCCGTTGTCTCCAACGAAAAGTTTCTGTACAGTGCGTTTTATACTTTGGATAACCGGGCGGTGATGGAGTTTTTTGAGAAGGCGGGCTGCAGGCTTAAAACAGAGCGGGGCAACAGAGTGTTCCCGGTATCGGACCATTCCTCCGACGTGATTGCTGCATTGAATAACCGGATGCGGAAGGAGGGAGTAAAGGTTCTCCTTCATACCACGGTATCGGAAATTCTGACGGAAAAAGAGGCGGCGGAAGATAATACCACGCCCGAAAGAACGGCGGAAAAGGCGGGAGAGGAAGCCGGGGGAGGGGCGAAGAACAAAAGCCGCGTTACGGGCGTAAAGCTGGTGGACGGAAAATCCCTTTCGGCAGACGCTGTGATTATTGCCACAGGCGGGAGGTCTTATGAAAGCACCGGCTCAGACGGGGACGGCTACCGGTTTGCGGAAAAGGCAGGGCATACGGTCAGGGAAGTGAAGCCGGCTCTGGCGCCTTTTACCGTGAAGGAGGAGTGGTGTAAGTCCCTGCAGGGGCTGTCCCTTAAGAATGTATCGGCGGCCCTTATCTGTAAAAAGAAAAAGCTTTACGAGGGCTTCGGGGAAATGCTTTTCACCCATTTCGGCGTCAGCGGCCCTTTAATTTTAAGCGCAAGCAGCTATTACGCAAAGAAAATAAATAATATGCCGGCGCAGCTTCATATTGATTTAAAGCCGGCCTTATCCAGGGAGCAGCTGGACAAAAGAATTTTGCGGGATTTTGACGAAAACAAAAACCGCCGGTTCAAAAACTCTTTAAACGGACTGTTGCCCGCAAAGATGATTCCTGTTATGATTCAGATATCGGGAATTCCTCCCGAGAAGCCGGTAAATGAAATTACGAAAGAAGAAAGAACACGGTTGCTTACCTGTCTGAAAGACCTTGTCCTTACAGTCACAGGGACGAGGGGATTTTCCGAGGCAATCGTCACTCAGGGCGGTGTCCATGTAAAGGAAATCAATCCCTCCACCATGGAATCAAAGCTGGTCTGCGGATTGTACTTTGCCGGAGAGGTTCTTGATATTGACGCCATGACAGGAGGCTTTAACCTCCAGATTGCCTGGTCCACCGGCTATCTGGCGGGAATAAGCGCGGCAGGGTGACTTTGGTCAGTCGAAGGTGTTTCCTGCGCGGCAAGCAAATACAACGGATGCAGGCTTCGCCCGACATCCTTATGCTGAACAAACGCTGTCTCGCTAAGCGTGACAGCTTATTATAATAGAAGGAGAGAAATCATGAGCTATCAAATTGCAATAGACGGTCCGGCAGGGGCCGGCAAGAGCACCATCGCCAGAAAGCTGGCAAAGCAGAAAGGTTTTATTTATGTAGATACCGGAGCAATGTACCGGGCAATGGCATACTATTTTCTGAAAAAAGAGGTGAGCCCGGATGATACATCGTCCATAGAAAAAAGATGTATGGAGGCGGACATTACTATCGGTTATGAAAACGGCGAGCAGGTAGTTTACTTAAACGGGGAAAACGTAAACGGCGTTATCCGCACAGAGGAGGTTGGGAATATGACTTCCTCATGGGTGAGCAAAAATCCCGGCGTAAGGGAGCGGCTTACGTCTCTCCAGAAGGAGCTGGCAAGAACCCACAATGTGGTAATGGACGGGCGCGACATTGGCACGTGCGTGCTTCCCCATGCCGATGTGAAGGTGTATCTGACCGCCAGCGCGGCAGTAAGGGCAAAAAGACGTTTTGACGAGCTGACGGCAAAAGGCGTTGCCTGCGATATCCGGCAGATTGAGGAGGATATTATTTTAAGGGACAGGCAGGATATGAACAGGGAAATCGCTCCCCTTAAACAGGCCGGGGACGCCGTGCTTGTGGACTCCTCGGATATGACAATCGACGAGGTGGTTGCGGCAATATCGGATTTATGCAGGCAGGAGAGCCGTAAAGAAAAAGAAGCGTAAGAACAGACAGGGGAAGAAACAGAGTCAGAAGTGAAGGCGGAAGCGGAGCCTTTGGAATTCCCGGAGGATGGAGATGGAAGTAAAACTTGCAAAAAGCGCCGGCTTTTGTTTCGGAGTAAAACGTGCGGTTGAACAGGTGTACGAGCAGATTGAAACCGGCGGAAAGATATATACTTACGGGCCAATCATACATAATGAAGAAGTGGTAAGAGATTTGGAGGAGCGGGGCGTAAAGGTGATTCATGATGAGGACGAGCTCGCCGGTATCAAAGAGGGGACGGTGGTAATCCGTTCTCACGGCGTGCCCGCCCGGATTTATGATTTGATTGAGCAAAACGGGCTGGAGTGCGTGGACGCCACCTGTCCTTTCGTAAAAAGAATCCACAATATTGTGGAAAAGGAAAGCGCGCAGAATCAGATTATCATCATTGGGAATGCCGGTCATCCCGAGGTGGAAGGGATTATGGGCTGGTGCCATACGCCTGCGGTAGTGATAAAATCGGCGCAGGAGGCGGAAAATTTTGAGCCGGATGGGGAAAAATCACTCTGTATAGTATCCCAGACGACATTTAACTACAACAAATTTAAAGAACTAGTTGAAATTTTTCAAAAAAGAGGGTACAATGTTAATGTTGTAAACACTATATGTAACGCAACAGAGGTTCGACAAACGGAAGCTGCCCAGATTGCAGCCGAAGTTGATGCAATGATTGTAATAGGTGGCCGACACAGTTCCAACACACAAAAGCTGTATGAAATATGCCGTGAGAAATGTAAAGCCACATATTTTATACAGAGACTGGGAGACTTGCATTTAGAACTTCCTGAAACTGCTGTTTTAGTGGGTATTACGGCGGGGGCTTCCACCCCGAACAATATTATCGAGGAGGTTCAGAATTATGTCAGAATTAACTTTTGAACAAATGTTGGAAGAATCGTTAAAAACAATACATACGGGAGAGGTTGTTGAGGGTACGGTCATCGATGTTAAACCTGAAGAAATCGTTCTTAACATTGGCTATAAATGCGACGGTATTTTAACAAGAAATGAATACACCAACGAACCCAATGTAGATTTAACCACCGTTGCGAAACCGGGCGACACTATGGAAGTGAAGGTTCTCAAGGTCAATGACGGTGAAGGACAAGTTATTTTAACCTACAAGAGACTGGCTGCCGACCGCGGCAACAAGAGAATTGAAGAAGCGTTCAACAGCAGGGAAGTGCTGACGGCAAAGGTTGCCCAGGTGCTTGACGGAGGCTTAAGCGTAATTGTAGACGAAATCAGAATCTTTATTCCTGCAAGCCTTGTTTCCGACGTATACGAGAAAGACCTTACAAAATATGCCGGACAGGAGATTCAGTTTGTAATCAGCGAGTATAATCCAAAGCGAAGAAGATATATCGGCGACCGCAAGCAGCTCCTTCTTGCAGAGAAGGCGGAAATGCAGAGAAAGCTCCTTGAGAGCATTCAGGTCGGCGATGTGGTGGAAGGCGTTGTCAAGAACGTAACCGATTTCGGCGCATTTATTGATATCGGCGGCGCAGACGGGCTCCTTCATATATCCGAAATGTCCTGGGGACGCGTTGAGAATCCCAGAAAGGTATTCAAGGTTGGCGACCAGGTGAAGGCATTCATCAAAGAGATTTCCGGTACAAGGATTGCGCTCAGCCTTAAGTTTGAGGATGCAAATCCCTGGAAGGGCGCGGATGAGAAGTATGCAATCGGCAATGAGGTGACCGGCAAGGTTGCCCGTATGACGGACTTTGGCGCGTTCATCGAGCTTGAGCCGGGGGTTGACGCTCTGCTTCACGTATCCCAGATTTCCAGAGAGCGTATCGAGAAGCCTTCGGATGTTCTGAAAGTGGGACAGGAGGTTACGGCCAAGGTAGTGGACTTCAACAGCGAGGATAAGAAAATCAGCCTGAGCATCAAAGCGCTTTTGACTGCGGAAGCTCCGGCTCCGGTGGAGGAAGAAGCAGCAGAGACTGACGATTCAGAGCCGGCTGCAGCGGAAGCTGAAAATGCAGCAGCTGAGGAGACTGTGGAGGAGTAAGGCGGACAGCCGCATTACCGGAAGAATAAAATAATAGCTGTAAATGAAGATAATAAGCGGCGGGTAGAGAATTTCTCTACCCGCTTTTTTTAACAATAAGCTGGCTCGCGGAGCGTGACAGCGTTTGTTGGTGCGCCAGACGGCGCATATTTCCAAAAGTTGTTTTACTAGTCCTGCATTGCCATTGCGTTAAGCACATGGCTTGCATAATCCGAAAATAACTGCCGGTTCTTTTTGATGTCGTCGGTGAGCTCAAAGAATAAGTCCTTGCTGTTGTAATCCCTCTTGAAGAAAGGCTCCGCAATCACCTTCCACTCCGGCAGGTAGCAGGAAAATTTCCGGGTGTAGCAATTAGACGCGGTGGCCTGCTGTCGGTATTCTTTATCCACAAAGGAAGAAATTGCCTTGTGCAGCGCCATATCTTCCGTGGGGAGATAGTAGTAGTCTTTATAATTGGCATAAAAATATTTGAGCTCTTCCTCGTAAATGGGAACCACCAGAACGCCCTCGTGGCCGTCCCCCTTAAAATGGCACCCCCTTCCCATAAAGGAAACAGGAACCGGGAGCGGGGAGGCAAAGACCAGGTGGAGGACAAGCTCCTTTCTTGGAATGCCGTGAATATCGTTGTAATAATTGGCCTGAACCTTACGGGCTTTCAGGCTGGAATTGAACAAATCATAATAGGCAAGAACGGGCAGAATCTCCAGCATTCCCTTGATATCATCGGAATTGTGCAAAAGCAGCGTATGATAGAGGTTGTAATCGTGGGAATAAAGGAATTCCCTGTAAACCTGAATCAGCTCGCCGCCGTTGTAGGTATCGTCCCGTCCTACGCCCAGGAAACGCTCCACCGTTTTCAGCTTACAGTCGGAAAGCTTTAAGAAAATTTTGTAAGGAGAAATCCGGCGGTAGATATCCAGGCCTTCCATTTCACTGAATCGGCAGGAAAGACCATACTCGGCTGCTTTGCGTTTGATAAAAGGAAGGTCAAAGGTATTGCCGTTATAATGAATTAAATAGGTATATTTATTCGCAAAGGTCAGGAATGAATTTATAAGCTCCGCTTCTTCGTCGGGCGTCTGAGCGAACCACTGGCGGATAATCCAGTTCCCTTCCGAAAAGAAAGCGCATCCAATCAGATAGATAGCGGATTCAGAAGAGAGGAAACCGGTGGTTTCAATATCTAAAAATAAAATCCTGTCAACAGGCGCCAGATTTTGCAGCGGGTATTTCAATTCAAAATTGCCGAGTATGATTTCTTCTGTTTTCATGTTGCTCCCATCTGCGCGTTTTTAAGGGCTCAGCCTGGCTGAGGCAATGCGCATAAGTTACCTTTATCAATTATTGTGGAGAATTCTGCGGGGCAGCCGCTTTCGCCGAGCGGCTTCTCGGGCGTGCAGGCGCGGGTTCCGGCTGGGCCTGCGTATCGGCAGGGGCGGAAGTCTCAGAGCCTGCGGGCTCTGTTGGAATTCTTACAAAGTTTCTGGAAGGCGGGCCTTCGGCAGAGATACTTTTTTCGTCCTCAGAATCATTCTTACCGGAATCCTCTTTGCCTGAATTATCTTTGCCGGAAGAAGTTTCCGCGGAAGTGCTCCCGCTGTTTTCAACGGTTACAGGCGAATTCTGTGAGGCTGTTGTGGCCATAGTACATCTGCCGTCAAAGCTGGCGTTTTCATCAATTACAAGAGATTTCGCGGCAATATTACCGATGACTTTACCTGTGGAGAGAAGCTCCAGCTTTCCGTTTGCAGAAATATCCCCGTGTACCTTACCGGAAATAATTAAATTCTGCGCTGAAATATTTCCTTCCACAGCTCCGCTTGCACCTATAATCAGTTCCTTTTCACAGCGGCAGTTGCCGTTAATGGTGCCGTCTATCCGCATGGAATCCGGTGCGGATAAATTGCCGTCAAAAACGGCTCCTTCCCCGATTATAGTGCTGATTTTTGCTTTTGTTTCCGTCCCGTAGGACGCCTCCTTGCTTTTGCCAAACATCTCAATATCCTCCTTTTATCCTTTTGCATCAATAACATTAAAAGGGTCAATAACTTCACCCTCAAAAACAACCTGATAATCCAACTGCGTATTGTCTGCGGTGATAGTAATAAGGGTATCGCCTGCCAGAACCTTCGCGCCGATTTCCGCATTTTTATCTGCATCCTGCCGGCACATATAGCGGGTTCTGTGGCCGCTTTCGTGTTCAATTTCAATAATAATCGGATAGGTATCGTCGGAGCTGATGGCAACCACCGTACCGTCGCCTGCCGCTATAATGCGGTCCTCAATATGGGTATTAATGGAAAGATACGGACGTTCTTCGGAAAAAATGTCTATAATCATACCTGTTTCCGAGGAAGGATAAAGACCGGGGAAAGAGGAGGAAACTTCGGGCTCCGCCTCTGCCTGGGCATCATCCGTATCTGCGGCGGCATTGCCGGCCGCTATGAGCAGGTCCATATTTTTCTTTTCCAGAGCTTTTTTTTCATTAGTAAGGCTTTCCTTTTCAGACTCCAGCTGCTGTGTGATTTCAAGCTGGGAGTTTAACTGGCTCTGCAGACTGCGCTGCACTCTTTTGGCGGAAGAAAGCTGCCAGATGAGCCATCCCATAAGCGCGCAGAAAATCAACATAAGTATCAAAAGCAGGCGCAGGACAGTCTGTGAAAAATGAAGCTGTCTGCTGCTCCCGCTGGTATGGGAAACCAGAAGTATGGAAAAGGATTCTTTGCGTTTATGCCTTTGATATTTCATAAAAAATCCCCGTTCTGCCGCAGGTGCGTGCGGCATATGTAATTTAAAGCGGGCAGAGACCCGGAAAACTTCGTTTTCCGGGTTCGCTTCGCTCGTCAAATGGTTCAAAAAGCATTTGACATGGCAAGCCTGCCAAACGCTTTTCAAACCACTTGACTCTGCCCTTTCCGTACATTATACCATATTAGGAAATTCGGGGCAAATGGTTATTTTTTCGGGAATGGGGTTTGGGAATAAAAATTTGATTTCGGGAGTAAGTTTTGTTGTCAATTCGACAAAAAAATAGTATATTTAATAAGATGGAATTCATTCAGCGTCAGGACTGATAATAATATATGAAGGAAAGAAGGGAATTGAGTGGCTAGATTAACATTTGTGGGGGGGATTCATCCTTATGACGGAAAGGATTTGTCAAAGGATAAGCCGATTAGGGAAGTGTTCCCCAAGGGAGATTTGGTATACCCTTTGTCGCAGCATATCGGGGCGCCGGCGCAGCCGATTGTCAAAAAGGGGGACAGGGTGCTGACCGGCCAGAAGATTGCGGAGGCGGGCGGCTTTGTGTCCGCGCCGGTTTATGCGTCCGTTTCGGGAAAGGTAAAGGCCATCGAACCAAGACGCGTGGTGACGGGCGACCTGGTGATGAGTATTGTTGTGGAAAACGATGAGTTATATGAGGAAGTTGACAGGCCGGAACCGGCTCCTTTGGAGGAGCTTACCAGAGAGGAGAAAATCAGCCTCATCAGGGAAGCCGGAATCGTCGGTATGGGCGGCGCCGGATTTCCCACGGCGGTGAAGCTTTCCCCGAAGGAACCGGAAAAAATAGAATATGTGATTGTAAACTGTGCGGAGTGCGAGCCCTATCTTACCTCTGATTACCGGAAAATGTTGGAGGAGCCGAGAGAGCTGATAGGAGGGCTCAAGGTAATTTTAAGCCTGTTCGAAAATGCAAGAGGGATTCTGGCAGTAGAAGATAACAAGCCGAACTGCATTTCCAAGCTTAAGCGCCTGACCAAAAACGAAACCAAAATTACGGTGAAGGCCCTGAAAACGAAGTACCCTCAGGGCTCCGAGCGGCAGCTTATTTATGCCGCAACGGGACGCGCCATTAATTCCTCCATGCTTCCGGCCGACGCGGGCTGCGTGGTGAATAATGTGGATACGGTGATTGCCGTCTATAATGCGGTGACATACGGCGAGCCTTTGATTTACAGAATCGTGACGGTGACGGGCGACGCCATAGCAGCCCCGCAGAATTTCAAGGTGAGAATCGGTACCAACTACCATGAGCTGGTGGAGGAGGCGGGCGGTTTTAAACAGCAGCCTGTAAAAATCGTGTCCGGCGGCCCTATGATGGGATTCGGAATTTTTGATTTGGACGTGCCCACCACCAAGACGTCGTCCGCACTTTTATGCCTGACAAAGGACGAGGTTTCCGCCATGGAGCCCAGCGCGTGCATCAACTGCGGAAAGTGCGCGGAGGTGTGTCCGGGGCGGGTGGTTCCCCGGAAGCTTGCGGATTACGCGGAGCATTACGACGAAGAGGCGTTCCTTAAGAATAACGGTATGGAATGCTGCGAGTGCGGATGCTGCAGTTATATCTGCCCTGCCAAGCGGCCCCTCACCCAGGTGATTAAATCCATGCGCAAAATGCAGCTTGCAAAGAAAAAGAAATAGAAATCAGGAGGAAAGGTGATGAGCAATTTGATGAAAGTTTCCTCCAATCCACATATAAGGTCAAAGGTAACCTCCGGCAATATCATGCTTGCGGTGGTGATTGCGCTGCTTCCGGCGGCGGGATTTGGCATCTATAATTTTGGATTGGACGCGCTTATTTTAATATTGATTACCGTGGCGACTACCGTACTGACGGAGTATCTTTACGAGAAGCTTATGCACAAAAAGGTGACAATAGGCGATTTCTCCGCGGTGGTGACAGGGCTTTTGCTGGCATTGAATCTTCCGCCTGCCGCACCCTGGTGGATTGCCGTAATCGGCGGCGTTTTTGCCATACTGGTGGTAAAAATGCTTTTCGGCGGACTGGGGCAGAACTTTATGAATCCCGCGCTGGGGGCAAGGTGTTTTCTTCTGATATCCTACACCTCCATTATGTGCAATTTCGACTGCGACGCCTACACAGGCCCTACGCCCCTTGCCAGCTTAAAGGCCGGGGAGAGTGTGAATATTCTGGATATGGTGATTGGAAAGACGGCAGGAACCATCGGCGAGACGTCCATGATAGCCATAGTGATTGGTGCCTGTCTCCTGATTCTGTTAGGGGTCATTGATTTGAAAATTTCAGGAAGCTACATAGTAACCTTTGTGATTTTTATTTCCCTGTTCGGTGGGCACGGGTTCGACCCGGCATATATCAGCGCCCATCTTTCGGGCGGCGGACTGATGCTGGGAGCGTTCTTTATGGCCACCGACTACGTGACGAGGCCCATTACCTCAAAGGGACAGTATGTGTACGGCGTAATTCTCGGTATTTTAACGGGAATTTTCAGGATTTTCGGTCCTTCCGCGGAAGGCGTTTCCTATGCGATTATTTTAGGAAACCTGCTGGTTCCTCTCATTGAAAAGCTGACGATGCCGGTAGCGTTTGGAAAAGGAGGGAAAAGAGCATGAAAAATATGATAAAAGATGCCGCCGTCCTTTTGATAATTACTTTATTTTCAGGATTGATTCTCGGAGTAGTTTTTCAGGTGACCAAAGAGCCCATTGCGAAAGCAGAGGAGGAAGCGGCAAAAAAGGCTTATGCGGAGGTATTTCCCGCCGCTTCTGAATTTGAATTGCTGACGGATGCGGACACGGAAGGAACCGGGCAGGACGCACAGTGGACGGAGGCCGGCTTTTCAGGGGTTTCCGTGGAAAATGTGCTGGCGGCCCTTGACAAGGACGGCACAAGGATGGGCTATGTCCTTACCGTTACCAGCCACGAGGGCTACGGCGGGGAGATCACCTTTACCATGGGAATCGGCAACGACGGCACTTTAAACGGAATTTCCATTTTAAATATTTCAGAGACCGCCGGACTGGGTATGCGGGCTGAGGAGGTTTTGAAGCCTCAGTTTGCGGGAAAGAATGTTTCCGCTTTTGCCTACACAAAGAACGGTGCGGCTTCCGATAATCAGATAGACGCAATCAGCGGCGCTACCATCACCACAAGCGCTGTGACAACGGCAGTAAACGGAGGCCTGTATTATTTTCAGACATGGTTAGGAGGCGGTGGAAATGAAGCAGAATAGGATAGCGGAACGGCTGATAAACGGACTTGTCAGAGAAAATCCCACATTTGTGCTGATGCTCGGTATGTGTCCCACGCTGGCGGTTACCACCTCGGCGGTAAACGGCCTTGGAATGGGACTCACCACCATGGTGGTGCTTGCGCTCAGCAACATGTTTATTTCCCTTTTGAGGAAAATTATTCCCGATAAGGTGAGAATTCCGGCTTTTATCGTGATTATTGCCTCCTTTGTTACGGTGGTGGAGCTTTTGCTCAAGGCGTTCATTCCTTTCCTGTACGATGCCCTTGGGCTTTATATTCCCCTTATTGTTGTAAACTGTATCATTCTGGGCAGGGCGGAAGCCTATGCGTCCAAAAATGATGTGACATCGTCCCTCTTTGACGGCGTCGGCATGGGACTTGGATTTACCGTTGCCCTGACGATTATCGGAGCCGTCAGGGAGCTTTTGGGAGCCGGAGAGGTGTTCGGCCTAGCAGTGATGCCGGAAAGCTATGTGCCCTGCAGTATTTTCGTTATGGCCCCGGGTGCATTCTTTGTACTGGCGGTTTTGACGGCGATTCAGAATAAAGTAAAAATTGCCGGAGAGAAAAAGGGCAGGGATATGTCCAAGGTTCAGTCCGGGTGCGGCTTCGACTGTATGAACTGCGCCGAAGCGGGCTGTGAGAGCCGCCGCGCGGAGGAAGCAGCGCCCCAGAAGGTCCGGGAGCCGGATTTGGAAGTGATTGAAATTACGGATGACGAAGACGGGCTGGAGGACGCGCCGTTAAAGAAAGCGGAGGTGGAACCAGAGCCTGAAAACGTATCTGGGAGTCAGGCGGAGCCAGAGCCGGAGGAAGCGGTTCAAAAGCCGATGGCGGAACCAAAGCCGGAAAAGGCTGTTGAAGAAAAGGCAGAAGCAGAGTCGGAGGAAGCTGCTGAAAAGAAAGCGGAAGCAGAGCCGGAGGAAGCCGCTGGAAATCAGGCGGAAGTAAAGGCAGAGGAAAACGCTGGAAATCAGACGGAAGCAGAGCCGGAGGAAGCGCCCAAAGCGCCGGCGCCGGTAAAGCCGGAAAAAGCGGCTGAAAAGCAGGAAGGTTCAGAAGCCGCAAAGGAGCCGGCCGGAAAGCCCGCCGCCAGAAAAACGGCGGTTAAGACAGAAGCAAAGCCGAAGAAAGCTGCTGAAAAGAGAGCAGAGGCGGAGCCGGAAAAAGCAGCAGAGAAGAAGGTGGAAGCAAAACCGAAGAAAACGGCTGTAAAGAAAACAACCGCAGAACCGGAAAAGACGGCTAAAAAGAAAACTGCTGAAAAAAAGGCGGAAGCCGGAACGGAAACGGCAGCGAAAAAAACTACAGACGTAAAAGCCAAAACCGCAAGAAAGGCGAAGCCGGTGGCTAAGCCTCAAGCGGGGCAGGAAAAAGCAGATGAGAAGAAGCCGGATGAGATAAACAGCGTACCGGCGGAAAAGGAGGAAGAGAATAATGATTAAGGATTTACTGATTATATTAATTTCATCCTCACTTGTAAGCAATGTGGTTTTAAGCCAGTTTCTGGGTCTTTGTCCTTTCCTTGGCGTATCAAAAAAGACAAGTACTGCGGCTGGAATGGGCACGGCGGTCATCTTTGTCATTACGCTGGCCTCCGCAGTTGCGGGAGCAATTTACAAATACATATTAGAGCCTTTTGACTTGACATATTTGCAGACAATTGTATTTATTCTGGTTATTGCCGCGCTGGTGCAGTTCGTGGAAATGTTTTTGAAGAAATTCGTAAAATCCCTGTATCAGGCGCTGGGCGTTTACCTTCCTCTGATTACCACCAACTGTGCGGTGCTCGGGGTGGCGCTTACGAATGTACAGAAAAATTACGGGATTTTAACCGGCATTGTGAACGGATTCGCTACGGCGGCCGGTTTTACCATTGCTATTGTGATTCTGGCCGGTATCAGGGAAAAAATGGAATACAATGATATTCCTGAATCCTTTAAGGGAATGCCCATTGTTCTGGTTACGGCAGGACTGATGGCAATTGCTTTCTGCGGATTTTCAGGTCTGCTGTAAAAACAGTATCTGTTCAGGATACAGGAAAGGCATTGTCCGAACGGATGCGGAACCGGAAAGGAAGGAAAAATATGAATATAACAGGCGTTTTGATGGCGGTAGCCGTGGTCGGCGGCGTTGGACTTTTTATCGGTCTGTTTTTGGGGATTGCGGCCATCAAATTTAAAGTGGAAGTAGACGAAAAGGAAGAAGCGATTCTGGCGGCGCTTCCGGGAAATAACTGCGGCGGATGCGGCTTCCCGGGGTGCAGCGGCCTGGCGGCGGCTATTGCGAAGGGAGAGGCTCCGGTAAACGCCTGTCCTGTGGGCGGAGAGCCGGTGGGGAAGGTGATTGCCGGAATCTGCGGAGTGGAGGCGCAGGCAAACGTCCGCATGACGGCATTTGTCAAGTGCCAGGGAGATTGCGACAAAACAAGCCTTGACTATGACTATTATGGAATTGAGGACTGCCGTATGCTCTCCTTTGTGCCGAACGGCGGCGCCAAGAGCTGTAATTACGGATGTCTTGGCTTTGGAAGCTGTGTCAGGGTATGTCCCTTTGACGCAATCCATGTGGAAAACGGCGTGGCTGTGGTGGATAAGGAAAAGTGCAAGGCCTGCGGCAAGTGCGTGGAGGTCTGCCCCAAGCACCTGATATCCTTGATTCCCTACGATGCAAAGTACACAGTGGCATGTAATTCAAAGGACAAGGGGCCGGTGACCATGAAGGGTTGCAGCGTGGGCTGTATCGGCTGCCAGCTTTGTAAAAAGAACTGCCCGGAGGGCGCAGTAAACGTGGCGGATTTCAATGCGGAAATCGATTATGAGAAATGTTCCGGCTGCGGTACCTGCATGGAAAAGTGTCCGAGAAAATCGATTGTGGAGCATTGATTTAGCAAAGGTACGCTGGAAGGAGCGAAGCGGAATTAAAAATGGAGGGGAATATGGCAAACAGCAAGGTTTTGGTAAGACTTGGAAGTACGGAAATCGTAGTGGATAAGAATGGTTTTGGCGCCCTGCCAATCCAGAGAATCAGCGACGAGGAGGCTGTGAAGCTCCTTCGCAGGGCATATGAGGGCGGAATCCGTTTTTTCGATACCGCAAGATGGTACAGTGACAGCGAGCATAAGCTTGGGCTTGCCTTTGAGGAAATCAGGGAAAAAATCTATATTGCCACCAAATCCGGCGCAAAGACGGGAGAAGAGATGAAGAAGGATTTGGAGACAAGTCTTGAAATGCTCAAAACGGATTATATCGATATTTATCAGTTCCATAATCCCCCGTTCTGTCCGAAGCCCGGCGATGGGAGCGGGCTTTATGAAGCGGCCCTGGAGGCAAAAAGTGCGGGAAAAATCCGCCATATAGGAATTACCAATCACAGATTGGGAGTGGCTAACGAGGCTGTTGCGAGCGGTTTATATGAAACGCTGCAGTTTCCTTTCTGTTATCTGGCGTCTGAAAAGGACGAGGAGCTGGTAAGGAAATGTAAAGAAGCCGACATGGGATTTATTGCAATGAAATCCCTTTCCGGCGGTCTGATTAATAATTCGGCGGCGGCCTATGCGTATGCGGCGCAGTTCGATAATGTGCTGCCAATCTGGGGTGTGCAGAGAGAGGCGGAACTTGACGAGTTCTTATCTTATATTGAAAATCCTCCTGTGATGACGGGAGAGATTCGCAAGGTGATTGAGAATGACAGAGAGGAGCTGACAGGCGATTTTTGCAGAGGGTGTGGCTATTGTATGCCCTGCCCGGCAGGAATTTCAATTAACGATTGTGCAAGAATGTCCCTGATGCTCCGGCGGGCTCCTTCGGAAAACTGGCTTACGGAGGAAGCGCAGGAGAAGATGAATAAAATTGAAAACTGCCTGCACTGTAATCTGTGTAAGAGCAAATGTCCGTACGGCCTTGACACGCCGGCGCTTCTTGTGAAGAACCTGGAGGATTACAGGAATGTTCTGGCAGGAAAGGTCAGCGTGAAATAACAGGATTTTGGCGGAAGATTCCATTGAAATGGAGTGAAACGCTATCGGTTTGGCAGGAAACGCTGATGAGTGTGCTGAATGTAAACAGGAGTATATAAGAGCAGTCCGCCTTTTACGAAGAAGAACCGGTATATCCAGGTGTTCTCAGCGTGAAAGGCGGATTTTTATATTTTATTCCCGGCAAGGGGGCAATACCCCGCAGTTCTGCTGCGTTGCAAGTTTGATGCCCCGTCAGCTTGCTACGGGGTCTTTGACTTGACCAACAAGAGTAAGAAGGGAAAAGAGAAATGGAAAAAAGAAGAACAATAAGCATTATCAGTATGATGTTTATTCTGTTGATGATTATCAGAGCGATGGAAATTGTTTTTGTAAAAACCGACCAGACATGGGTTGGGGAAAATATATTACATAAAATCTGCTGCATTTTACTGATAGGGATTGCGTTGGATATACTTAAGCTTCATTGGAGTGATTTGGGCTTTTCAAAAAAAGGGTTACTTACCGGTTTGAAATATGGCCTTGCGCTTGGCATGAGCACCTTTTTTCTTTCTTACGCCGCAGAATTTGTTGTGTTGCTTGTGATGGGAAAACACCCGTCTTTGGAATTTTATATTGCAAATTTTTCACTTACACAGACACATACAAATGGCAGTTCCCTGTTAGCGATAATAGTGTGTATGATTGGCAATATAGTAAATGTCTGTGCGGAAGAAGGGCTGTTTAGAGGACTGTTTTGTAAAATTGGTATGCAATACTATTCTCAAAAGGCAGCGAATATGATACAGGCGCTGCTTTTTGGAATATGGCATATTACAAATGTAATAAATCCTGTAATTGACGGTTCCATGAATATCGCTATGGCAGTTTTTATGGGCACAGGATATATACTGTTGTCTGCAATTTTAGCCTATGAATGGGGGATATGCGCGGCATTGTCAGGAACGCTCTGGATAGGGGCATCAGAACATTTATTTAACAATTTCATAAGCAATTCCTTACATACGGTGACAGAAACAGGAGCAGATGAATTGATGGTAATCAGAATAACCTTATCAAATATTTTGTCATTGCTGTTTGTGTTGATTGCCTCTCGAAAAAAGCATAACTAAAACAATTCAATCCGTCAATTCCCCGGCATATTTGCGTACAGAATTTCTCCCTCCGTCGTCACAAAGACTGCCTGAACCTCCGGGTAAGCTTCAAGAAAGGAGACTGCCCGTTCATAACCCAGAATAAAACAGAGTGTGGAGAGAGCGTCCGCACTGGCGGAGCCGGAGCTTAAAATCGTCACCTGGGCAAGGCCGCTTTCCGCCGGTTCTCCCGTTTCGGTGGAAAGGATGTGGTGGTAACGTCTGCCGTCCTTATCAAAAAAACGCTCGTAATTTCCCGAGGAAACTATGCTGATGTCGGAGGCGTCAAGAACAAGGAGCGGCTCCCCGGCTTCTCCGAAGGGGTTTCTTATGCCGACCTGAAAGGGAGTGCCGTCCGGCCTGTTGCCAAGGGCGACGACATTGCCGCCCAGATTAATGAGGGCGGAGGAAATATTCCGGGATATGAGATATTCTTTCATTTTGTCACCGATAAAGCCTTTGGCAATGAATCCCAGCTCAAGCCGGGCTTCGGGGTCGGTAAGGCGGACCTCGCTTCCTTTTATTTCCACAAAACGATAGTCCACATGCAAAAGAGCGCTGTCAATGGCTTCCTTTTCGGGAATAATCTCCTGATTACCGGAGCCGAAATTCCAGAGCCGGGACAAAGCGCCCACAGTGGGGTCAACAAGGCCGTCAGAGAGAGCGGCATAGTCCAGGGCAGTATGGAGCAGGGTCAGCGTATCTTCGCTGACAGGCACGTACCCGCCGCCGCTGTGGTTGATATTCCAGATATCGCTGCCTTCCACATTCGGGCTAAAGAGATTTTCGTAGTGCTGTGCCAGCGCCATACATTGCTCCAGAATTTCTTCCGAGTCCTTGTCATTGGAATAAATTCTTACGGAAATCACAGTATCAAAATAAAATCCGGCAGCCTCTAAGGGAGCGGAGCGTTTAAAGGGCTGCGCACAGCCGGAAAGAAGGAAAAGGCACAGCAGAACGGGAAGGAGGATACGAAACAGAGGGAATTTACCGGTTCGGTTTTTAAAAAAAATGAAAGCGGGCATTGCCATAGTCTCCTTACAGCATCTTGTATTCGGGATTACTTTCGTGTATAATAAATGGGCTTTGTCACAGACAAAGAAATCCGCACACGCATCCGCGTGCTACTTAATTATAATATGTCATAAGGAGGGACCCATCGCAGATGGGAGGATGCCTTATGACCTGCGCACGCATCAGCGTGCTACTTATTATAACTTCTGGCATATAATTTGAAAAGAGAAAGTGGTGAGTTTTCATGCGTTTACCTGAGGAACATGATGAAAGAGGAACGGGAAAGCCGGTTGTTTATACGGTTCTGGCAGTATCTCTGTTTATATTGGGCATTCTTGCCGTCGTCTTTTTCAGCAATAACGGCGCAAAGAGGGGCGGTCAGGCAAGGCGTCCGCTGGCGGCTGTTCCGTCGCCCACCCCGGAGGAAGAAATGGAATTTGCCGAAGGGCAGGAGGACATAGAGTCTCTCTATAAGGAAAACAGGCTTCGGGCGGAGGATTTGGATTTCTGGAATATGTACCAGAATAACGGCGGAGTGATTATAGAGGAGGAGCCTGAGGCGAGTCCGTCGCCCACCCCTTCCCATGAGCCCACAGACGAGGAGCTGGCGGAGGACGGAGAGCATGTAAAGGTGACTTTACATGACGGCACGGAAGAATGGCATGAGATATCGCAGGATATTCCCCTTTATACCTATGATTTTACCAATCTGAAAATTACTGCCGGCAGGATGGAATACTATCAGGACGGAGAAAAAAGCTCCAGCGTCGGCGTAGAGCTGTCGGAAAACAGCGGAAATGTGGATTTTACGGCATTAAAGGATTCCGGTGTGGATTTTGTAATGCTCAGGCTTGGGAGCAGAGGCTATGAAACCGGTCTGCTTTCCCTGGACAAAAACTTTGTGAACAATATCACGAAAGCCCAGAATGCCGGACTGGAAGTGGGAGTTTACTTTTTTTCCCAGGCGGTGAGCGAAAAGGAAGCGGAGGAAGAAGCGGAATTTGTGGCCAGTAATCTGGTTCCCTATAAAATCAGCTATCCTGTGGCTTTTGTGATGGAATATATTGTAAACGACGAGTCCCGGATTGAATCCCTGGACGCGGAGAGCAGAACGGACATTGCGAAAGCGTTTTTATCCCATATCGACAGAGAGGGCTACCGCACGCTTTTATGCGGAACGAAAGACTGGCTTTTAGGAGAAGTGGAGCCTGAGGATTTACTGGAGGATTACGACGTATGGCTGAATGACCAGTCGCCGGTGCCGGACTACCCGTATCAGTTCAAGCTGTGGAAATATGCGGTGCGGCAGAAGATAAGCGGAGTGGAAAACGAAGCCTCTTACATTATCAGCTTTGTGGATTATACCCGCAAATAACGGGCTTACAGCCTTTATCATTTCTTTATAACATTAAATTTTGTTTTAAAATATGTACACCTGTCGGAGTTTGCTGGCAGGTGTATTTTATAAAATCTGAAAAAATTTCCCCCATAATACAAATTTTAGAAATATTTTTGGAAGTAACTGTATAAAATATTAAAGAAGTATTACAAAAATGTAAAAAGTGTAATGGGCCGTACCGCAGATTGCGTAAAGAAAGGACGTGTTATGGTATGTACAAAAAGTTTGTAATGCAGTTATTTCTATGTAATATGGTGCTGTTAACCAGCTGGTTTTGTGTGAAAGGGGTGCAGATGAATATGCTGTCGTCAACCCCCGCATTCAAAATCAGCTTATATGAATATGCTCAGGACGAACCTGAAATGGACAGGTTTCACGGATTTCTGAAAAAGGCGGCTTCCGGGCAGCGGGTAGTAGATTATTCCGTTATCGAAAAGAAGTACAAGTATGACTTGTCACAGGCGGATTACGAAGCCTTGCTGAAAATTGTACAGGCAGAGGCCGGAACCGAGGATGAAAAGGGGAAAATGCTTGTGGCCGGGGTGGTGTTAAACCGTGTCAAAAACCGCAGCTTTCCTGATACGGTGACGGAGGTAGTCCTGCAAAATAAGAATGGCGTATATCAGTTTTCACCGGTAGGCGCAGGAACCTACCAGACAATAAAGGTTACCCAGAGCACAATTGACGCGGTGGAGCGCGTGCTTATGGGAGAGGATGTATCGGAAGGGGCGCTTTACTTTGTTTCCAGAAAAAGTGCGAACCCTGAGAAAGTGAAATGGTTTGATACGCGGCTCACAAAATTATTCACCCACGGCGGCCATGAATTCTTTACAACACGCTGATACCTGTGATAAAATGACCACGTTGGCAACAGGCGGCATACATGGGGACGCCCCGGTACTGCAGTCTGAAAAAGAAAAACGGAAACGAGGAAAACAATGGAAATACGATATAACAGTACAAGGTCAAAAAGCGCGCCGGTGAAAGCTTCGGAGGCAATTTTGCGGGGGCTTTCGGAGGACGGCGGATTGTTTGTGCCGGACCATATTCCGGCGCTGGATGTGCCGGTTGATAAGCTGGCGGAAATGGATTACCGACAGACCGCCTATGAAGTCATGAAATTATTTCTTACGGATTTTACCGGCGAGGAATTGAAGGATTGTATTGCGAAAGCCTACGATGACAAATTTGACACGGAAGAAATTGCGCCGGTAGTGGAAAAGGACGGCGCTTATTATCTTGAGCTGTTCCACGGAGCGACGATTGCGTTTAAGGACATGGCGCTGTCCATTCTTCCCCATCTGCTCACCACCTCGGCGAAGAAGAACCATGTGAAGAATGAAATTGTGATTCTCACAGCCACCTCCGGTGATACGGGAAAAGCGGCGCTTTCCGGTTTTGCGGATGTGGAGGGCACGCGCATTGTCGTTTTTTACCCCAAAAACGGCGTAAGTCCCATACAGGAAAAGCAGATGATAACCCAAAAAGGGAAGAATACCCGCGTGATTGGAATTCACGGAAATTTTGACGATGCCCAGACCGGAGTGAAGAAAATTTTCGGCGACAGGAAGCTGGCGGAGGAGATGGACGCAAAGGGCTTCCAGTTTTCGTCGGCGAACTCGATTAATATCGGACGGCTTGTGCCGCAGATTGTCTATTATGTGTACGCCTACGGACAGCTTCTAAAAGCGGGGAAGATAAAAGCCGGAGAAAAAATAAACGTTACGGTTCCAACCGGGAATTTTGGCAATATTCTGGCGGCTTATTATGCAAAGCAGATGGGGCTTCCCATAGATAAGCTGATATGCGCCTCCAATGAAAATAAAGTGTTGTATGATTTCTTCCGCACGGGAACCTACGACAGGAACCGGGAGTTTGTGCTGACATCTTCGCCCTCCATGGATATCCTGATTTCCAGCAATCTGGAAAGGCTGATTTATCACATTGCGGGGAATGATGCAGATAAGAACCGGGAGCTTATGAGCGCTCTTACGCAGGGAGGAACCTATACAATTACCGAGGCCATGAAAGCGGAGCTTGCCGACTTTTACGGAAACTATGCCGACGAGAAGGAAACGGCGGAAACCATCCGCAGCCTGTATGAGAAAACCGGTTATGTGATTGACACCCATACGGCAGTGGCTTCCTGCGTATATGAGAAGTACCGTAAGGAAACGGGAGATGAAAGGCCGACGGTGCTTGCGTCAACGGCAAGCCCGTTCAAATTCACCAGAAGCGTTATGAAAGCCATCGACGGCGGATATGAGCAGATGGAGGATTTTGAACTGGTCGATAAGCTTTCGGAAATTTCCGGGGTGAAAACGCCAAAGGCTATTGAGGAAATCAGGACGGCTCCGGTTTTACATAATTATGTGTGCGAAAAAGATGAAATGAAGCAGGCGGTGACAGGATTTTTAAGGTTATAGGCAGGTCCTCTCACGAACGGAAGTGAAATTGCCGGTTATTTTTGCGGGCAACGAGCCAAGAGGGCATATTTGCATGCACATTTGGCGACTGCCGCAGGGGTTGCCAGTTGAAAAATGAATACGGAATAGTCAGATAATGACTCCTTATGGGAAATTTGATTGCAATCAGCCAATTTGCGAAGCATGGCGGCGTTTGTTTCATTCCTGTGAGGAGTCATTGTATTTATAAGAAAGCAATGAAACCAGGGTTTGTGGAAAAGGAAAATGAAAACAGGCAGGACTCGCGGAAATCAATTTTCAGATTCCGGTGAGCAGGATTTCAAGTCGGGAGGGAAGAAAATGAAAGAATTGTATAGGATTATGAGCGATTTGCTGGAGCTGGAATATAATCAGAAATCACTCTGGTATATATTGGATGCGCTTGCGGGCGGTTATGATGAGAGGCAAAAGGAGGCTATGATTACCAACAGCACAAGGTATTATCTGACCGGATTGCAGGCGGAGCTGCGAGTGGCAATTAACAGGCTGGACGCTTATATTGCGGAAAGAAAAAAGACAGATGTGGAAAATCCTGAGAAAACTGACAGGTAAAATGGAATCATTTGAAAAATGTATGGATTTTATGAGGTTGGAAATCTGGATTTGATATTACTGGCGCCTGTAATGTAATCCATGGAGACATCATAAAATCTGGCAAGAATCAGGAGGTTATCAACAGGAATCCTGGTTTTACCGCTTTCATAGTCTGAATATGTGCGTTGTCCGATATGGAGCAAATCCGCAATCTTTTGCTGGGTCAGGCAGCAATCTTCCCTGATTTCCCGGATACGTTCGTTATATTTCATGAAGTGATACCTCTGGCAATTAGCAGTCATAAAAAAGGAATCTATTAAAAAGTATATGTGAAAAATAAATTACAGTTGACAAATAGAGTTAAAAACTCTAAAATAGGATAGAGTTAAAAACTCTAAGATAATGACAAAGGCATGAAAAAAGGTAAAAGCCGGATGGGCAAAAAGCAGGAGAAAGAGAAGAAAAAAAAGAGAATAGGGAAACGATTATTATATTGTCTTTGCGTTTTGCCGGTAATTCTGCTGCTTGCTCTGGCGCTTTTTTTAGGTGCAGGGTTTCTCGGGAAAATGCGTCTTAAAAGCAACGCACCCAAAAGACCGGAAATGGCGTCAATGGCGCCGGAATCCGCTGATGAAAGTCAGGAGGTAAGGTGGCAGGAGGGATGGATAAAATATCAGGATAATATCTATGCATACAATGAGGACATCCTTACCTTTCTGGTTATGGGAATCGACAAGTTAGATACCGTCGTTCAGGAGGCGGAGGATGAAACCGACGGGGGACAGGCGGACGCCCTGTTTCTTGTGGCGTTGAATCCCCATAAAAAGACCATTGATATTATTGGAATCAACCGCAATACCATGGCGGATATCGATATTTACGACGAACAGGGAAACTGTGTGGATACCGTCAGGGCGCAGATTGCCGTGCAGCATGGATTTGGAGACGGCCGGGAAAAGAGCTGCGAGTATCAGAAGGAAGCGGTCAGCAGGTTATTTTACAGGCTGCCCATCCACGGGTATGCAGCGATAAATATGAGCGCGATTTCCGTGATGAATGATGCCATAGGCGGTGTGGATTTGGTGGTGCTGGAGGATATGACGGTTTTAGACCCCGGCCTTAAGGAAGGCGAGCAGGTACATCTGGAAGGACTGTGGGCATACTGGTATCTGCAGTACCGGGACACGAGCATTTTTGCTTCCTCAGACGGACGCTTCCGCAGACAGAAGCAGTACCTGACAGCTTTTATCAATAAGGCCAGGGAGGCTGTGAAGCAGGATATTTCCACGGTGGCGGCTCTTTATCAGGCGGCAGCCCCCATGATGGTCACGGATGTTTCTCTGGACGAGGCGCTGTATCTGGCGTCCCTTGCAATCGGTTATCAGGTGGGAGAGGACAGCTTTCATATGCTTTTGGGGGAAACCGTGCAGGGGGAAAACTTTGAAGAATGCTATATAGATGAGGAAGCGTTATATGAACTGATACTGGAAATTTTTTACGAGCCGGTGGCGGAGAGCGAAGCGGGAAGCTGACAGGTGCCGGGAACAGGGAGAGAGGAATGAAAAAGAAAAAAGTGA
The DNA here is from genome assembly GCA_910577275.1 of uncultured Lachnospiraceae bacterium. Classification (GTDB taxonomy): domain Bacteria; phylum Bacillota; class Clostridia; order Lachnospirales; family Lachnospiraceae; genus Suilimivivens. Next base: position 450,281 of record CAJTMW010000001.1, on the reverse strand, counting down.
TTGCTGCCGGGATTCTGATGGCGTTGCTTTTGGCAGGCTGCGGTCAGGAGAACGGAATGGCAGAGAAAAATACAGACGACATGGCGACAGAGGAAGACGCCGCGCAGACGCCCGGCGGAAAGCAGGGACAGGAAAACGGAACGGAACCGTCAGAGAGCCCGGGCGGAGCCTTAGGAGAATCGGCGCAGGACGGAGAAATTGATTTTTCCGCGCTTTCGGGAAAAAATCCCGACATCTTTGCATGGCTGTACATACCGGGGACAGGGATTGATACGCCGGTACTGCAAAGCCCGGTTTCTGACGATTATTATAAATCACACAACGTTGAGGGAAACAATGACGATAAGGGCGCGCCCTTTACAGAAATGCCCAATATGATGAATATGTGCGATTTTAATACGATTATTCACGGGAAAGATTTGGCAGAAAAGGAACCTTTTTTCAACCTTCATAACTTTGAAAACCCGGATTTTTTTGAAAAGAACAGGGAATTTTATATTTATCTGCCGGATAATGTGCTGACTTATGAGGTGCTTGCCGCGTTTTATGACGAGGGCAGCGATATTTTGAGAAGACATGACTATACCACGTATGAAGGCTGTCAGGATTATCTGAAGGAGCTGGCGGAAACAAGAAGCATGGGAAAGAATATGAGCGAAGGCTGGGAGGATTTGACGCCTTATCATTTTCTGGTGACGCTTGACGGAAGCCTTCGGGAGAATGACACACAGTATGTGGTGATTGGTATTCTGACAGGAGATGCGGCGGGCAAAATCGACCGCGTGATTTACGAATGACAAAGCGGAAATCAGTCTGAGCATATCCGGTTAAAGTATGCATTACAAGCGGTATTGACATCGTTTGATGTTGATATATACCACACTTAAATCAAGGAAAGGAGGACGATGCCAATGAAAAAGTTTATTGCTTTATTAACAGCGTCCATGCTGTTTGCTTCTATGACGGTATCAGCGTCGGAATCAGTTACGGCAAGAGCCGTAGTTGCGTCCGCACCGTCGTACACTGAGGACGGCTTTAACAATTCCTCGGACCAGCAGGCAGCGGAGGACCGCGGTATGAGCGCAGGGGAATATTACAACAATGTTGTAGTGTCCACACCTGGCGTGACAAACGCTATGCCTGTAGGACAGGGCGGAAAGATTCTGGTAAACGGAGTGCCTACCAACCTGACGGCAATTTTGTCCAAAGTGGCAAAGGCGACGGCAGATGCCGCTAATGCGCAGGCAGCAGCACTTGGCGGAACATTGCTGAATGTTGTAAAGGTTGATTTCCCGGGCGCAAACTACAATGTAGCGACAATCAACTTCTATGTAAAAGGTCTTGCCGACGGCGCAAAGGTAGCTGCAAAGCAGCTTGTTGCCGGCGTATGGACCGATGTGGAAGTGGTGGAAGCAAGAGCTGACCATGTGGTTCTTAATTTAAAGAACGCCGGGCCGGTTGCATTTGTTGCACTTCCTTAATGGATTGACAGCATTTTTTTGAATTCAAAAAATCGAGTGTGGTTTGGCTGGCGCCGCCGCAGATAATGCGGCGGCTGCCATGTGCTATGAGGGCTTATGAATGAAAAAATCTTGATAGTGGCTTCAGTCTGGGGATTTGCGGCGAAATTTGAATCTGAGGATATCAGGCAGTTGAAGGAAATGGGGTATGAAGTACATTTAGCCTCCAACCAAAGCAATCCTATTTTCCGGTTCCCGGAAGATGTTTATGAGAAGATGGGCGTTATTTATCATGATACGGAAATCTGGCAGTCTCCCTTTGGTATCAGCCATAATCTCAGGGCAATCAGGCAGATACGCGAAATTATCAGAAAAGAGGAGATTAAGACGGTACACTGTCATACGCCTTCGGGAGGCATGGTTGCAAGACTGGCCGCTTTTGGGATGAAGGCATACGTCATCTATACCGCCCACGGCTTTCATTTTTACAGGGGAGCCGGAAGAGTACATAACTTTGTTTATCACACTGTGGAAAATTTGTTAAGCCGCATGACGGATGTGATTGTGACAATCAATCACGAGGATTATCAGGCCGCCGGCAAAATGCATGAAAAAAGGGGAGCATACCTGATTCCCGGCGTGGGACTGGACCGGCAGTATTTTCATGAAACCACGGAAAAACAGCGCGGAGAAAGAAGAAAAAAGCTGGGCGTTGAAGGAAAATTTTTTATGCTCGGCGTCGGGGAGTTGCGGGAAAACAAAAACCCAATGGCAGTCATTTGCGCGCTGGCATATCTGAAAAACTGCGGAATAGATATAGGAGCCTTTTGCTATGGACTTCTGGGGGCAGGAAAACAGGAACGGGAGCTTCGGGAGGAAGCGGGAAAACTTGGCATTTCGGAAAATGTCGTGTTTTACGGGTATCAGCCCGACGTGCGGGATTATCTGATGGCAGCCGACATTATGATATTTCCCACCATCAGGGAAGGGCTTGGCATGGCGGCTTTAGAAGCGCTTTCCATGGGAGTTCCGGTGCTTGCCTCAGATAACCGGGGAACCAGAGAATATATGCTGGACGGGATAAACGGATATGTATGCCGGGAAAATTCACCAAAGGCTTATGCCGGATATATTCTGCGGATGTACAAAGAGAGAAAAGAATGGGGAGAAAACATGGAAAGACGGGCGGATATCAGGAAAACCACAGAGAACTTTGACAAATCAAAGACGGCGGCCGTCATGAAAAGAGTGTATGAAGATGCCAAAAATCAGTGTGCTGCTCTGTGTTCATAATCCCGACAAAAAGGAGTTTTATCAGGCGGTACGCTCCGTTATCGCCCAGACCTTTGAGGATTGGGAGATGATACTTTACGACGACGGCTCTGACGAAGCTTACGAGGCTTTCATTTATGAAATTTCCTGTCTGGATGCAAGGATTCGGCATGTAAGGAATCCGGTTCATCATTCCCTTGCCTACGGACTGAACCGGTCCTTAAAAATGGCGGCGGGAGAATATGCGGCCCGGATGGATGCGGATGATGTTTCCACTCCTGAAAGATTTCACAAACAGCTTGCATTTCTGGAAAGCCACCGTCAGTACCTGTGGGTGGGAAGCAATGTGGCGCTGATAAACTCGCAGGGAGAAATCTGGGGAGAACGCCGCTATCCCATGACGCCGGAAAGCAGGGATTTTCTGAAATATTCACCCTATGCCCACCCGGCAGTTATGTTCCGGCGAAAGGAGCTTCTGGAATTCGGAGGCTATTTCAAGGGAGAGAATGCCTGCAGAGGAGAGGATTATGAGCTCTTTATGCGGCTTCACGGTGCAGGCGCACGGGGATTTAACCTGCAGGAAATCCTCCTGCATTATCGGGAAACGAAAAAGTCTTACGACAGACGAAAGCTCCGTTTCCAGCTCCAGGAGGCGGGAATCCGCTTTACGGGATTTTGCCGGATGGGGATGGTATCCCCGAAAGTTTTTGTATATGTGATAAAGCCGGTGGTTGTATGGATGGTGCCGAAAAAAATGAAGCTTGCAATACATAAAAGGCTGGGAGCAAATGCGGGCATTGGCATGGGGGATTAGCATGTGAGTCAGGATGGCAGGATAAAAGCATACAAAAAGCAGCTTGAAAAGAGCGGACTGCCTGGGGATACATATATGGAAGACGTCCGGCAGAAGGAGGAGGAGGGAGGCCGGGAGGAAAAAAACAACCGTCAGCCTCTGGAATCTGACAAAGATGGGCATCAGGAAAGCATCTGTGCGGTGATAGATTACGTTCTTGCCCCGGCGCTGAACGGATTTGTGGTATGGGTGCTGTCGCAGGCAATGATGCGGGGAATCCGCCGGCTGTATTTTCTGGCAAGAGACGGATATTTCATGTACCGGACCGCATGCAGATACGCGGAAAGCTACAGACTGCCCGTTGAATGCAGATATCTTTACTGCTCCCGGTACTCCGTGCGGATTCCGGGATACCATCTCTCTCCCGAAAAGGCGTTGTTTTACATTACCTTAGGCGGCCTTGACGTAACGCCGGAAAAGCTTTATCTGAGGGCAGGCTTTGACAGGGCGCGCAGAGAGGCCATGCACAGGGCCGGAATTCTTCCTTACGGAAAAGAGGAGCAGATACCTCGAAAGGAGCTTGCGCTTGTCAGAAAGCGTCTGTCGGAAAGCCGCCTTTTTATGGAACTTTTAACGGAAAATTCCCGCAGGGCGCAGCCGGCCTACGAAGCATATTTAAGACAGGAAGGGATGCTTGAGGAGATTCCGGCTGCGCTGGTGGACAGCGGCTGGGTAGGCTCCATGCAGAAAGAGCTTGACGCTTCGTTGAAAAGACTTGGAAGAAAAAAGCCCCTTTCCGGGTTTTATTTCGGGCTGTATGAAGTGCCGCCGGACGCAGACAGAAGCCGGTACCACACTTACTTTTTTCCGCCCGAAGGGGAAATACGGAGGAAGGTTCTGTTTAATAACTGCCTTTTTGAGACGGTTTTTACCGCGCCCCATGGAATGACCCTTTCCTATATGGCGGAAAAGGAAAAAATAAAGCCGGCGCTCACTGAGATTTCGGAAGAACGTAAAAAGAGGCTGACAGGGATGGAAAAACGGTTTGCCGCATGGCAGGAGGCATTCCTCCGGCAGAGATTTCCGGCAGGCCGGGAAGCGGGCATTTCCTTTGACAGGCTTGCAAAAGACTTTCAGAAAAGAGAGACCCGGCGTGCCATAGAGAAAAATATGGAGTTGTTCATGCATCATCCCACCAAAGAAGAAGCCCGTGGGTTCGGCGGGATGGATTTTTCGGATGATATTCTGGAAAACGGCGGAAGCCGTATTGCAGAGGAACTTACAAGGAAGGAACTGCGGGAAAACCATCTCATAAGCCGTATTTTCAGGGAAATGCTTTCTGGCGGGGGATATGTCAGGCAAAGTCCCTGGTATGAAGGAAGCGCAGCCGCTTACGGAAAATATCCCGCATATCACATTTTTCAGTATACCGGTTATAAATATCTGCTTTATTACCGGAAGGAGCGCGCACGGCGCAAAAAATACAGAGCTGGTGCCAGAAATGCTCCGGCGCGGGGGACGTAATGAAACGAAGTGGAAAAGGCCGGTTCAGGCAATACCTTTTTGTCATCAGAGAATTAACCGGCAGAGAGCTGAAAAGAAAATACTCCAGAAGCAAGCTGGGGGTGGTTTGGTCAGTTTTAAATCCGCTCCTCAACATGATAGTGCTGTCAATGATATTTTCAACCATGTTCAAACGCTCCATTGAAAACTTTCCGGTATACTACCTTTGCGGAAGCGTACTGTGGGGGCTGTTTACCACATCGACACAGACGGCGATGACCTCGCTGGTAGATAACAAGCAGATGCTGATTAAGGTAAAAATACCCATGCAAGTGTTTGTAATTTCAAGAGTTTACACGGCGTTTGTGAATTTTATATATTCCCTGATTGCATTTGTGCCGATTCTGCTGGTTTTCCATATCCGCCTGAACGAGACGCTGCTGATTCTTCCGTTTATCGTACTGTGCGAACTGCTTTTTGCCATGGGGATATCCTATGCATTAAGCGTGGGATACGTATTTTTTGGAGATATCCGACATCTTTACGGAATCCTGCTGACCTTGTGGATGTACTTATCGGCCATTTTTTATCCGGTAAACAGACTGCCGGAAGTGATGATTACAGTGGTGGCAAACAATCCGATTTATCTTTTTATTGACAGCATGAGATGGGTAGTGCTGGAAAACTCCCTGCCGCCGGGCAGGACAGTCTTTAAGATGATAATCTGGAGCTTGCTTGCGTATCTGGCAGGAAGCCTTATTTTTCTGAAAAGTAAAAATAAGATTATGCAGAAGCTGTAAAGGAGAAGGGAATGAAACGCTGTTGGATAAAAGGAATACTGCTCCTTTTTACAGGGATTTTACTGTGGAACGGCAAAACAGAAAAGGTATACGCCGAGGGCGCAAAAGCCTATTTCGGCACAGAGGACGGCTACACCTGGGAAGCGGGGAGTCGCTCTGATATCGGTCTGTATCTGGAAAGCACGGAGGGGGAAAGAATCAGCGAGGTCAGCCTTACCGTGACATACGACCCGGAAGTACTGGAATTTAACAGTGCGGAGGACGTGGGGATTACCGTACTTTCCGACGGAAAGTTCCTGCTGGAACGGACAGGAAGCTGGGAGAAGACCTTTAAACAGATTCTGCATTTTACACCCCTTGTATCGACCCATACGGTGGTGGAAATCTCAGCGGCTGGCGGCTATGCTTCGTCAGGAGAAATCAGCGCGGAGACCATTGCCCGGGCGGAGGTGGAAATTCCGGTAAAGGACGAGTGCAGACTGAAAAACATATTGATAGACGGGGCACAGATAAAAGGGTTTGATTCAGGAAAATTATTCTATGATATTTCCGTCACCGGCGAAACGGAAAAGCTGCCCGTCACGGCGGAGGCGGAAAACGGACTGGAAACGGAGATATCGGATACCACGCTGACAGCAGGAGATAACATTGTATATGTTACGGCTGTGAGCAGTAATGGGATGAAAGCCCGGTATACCCTGCGGGTGAACAGGGGAATGGATTCGGGGGCGGCAGGGAGCGGCGGCGAGGAAGGTAATGCCGGTGCAGATGCGGCGGCTCCGGCTGCGGAAACAGAGAGCAGAAAAGCGGCGGATGCAAGTACTCCTGGAGGGGAAAACGCCGGTGATAAGGCGGCTTTGAGCGGTTCCGGCGGGGGAGATAATGCCGGTATAGATGCGGATGGGAAAAGCGGTTCCGAAAGCGTAGCCGGAGTGGGCGCGGATAGGAAAGGCAATTCTGAAAGCGCAGCCGGAGCAAATGGCGGAGAGGAAGAACCGGCGGAAAGCGCAACGGATAATTCAGAGCTTGTAATAAAGAAAGCCCTGAGGAAAAGACAGCTGGCAGACACTATATTAAAAGCCATGCTGATACTGATTTGCATCTTATCGGTATCGGAAGCGATACTTCTTGCAGTCAGGTTCAGAAGAAGCAGGCTGAAAAAAGAAAAGCCCCTTGCGTCCGACAGGCTCAGAAAGAGAATAAGAAGCCCTGAATTGTCGGACAGACCGCCCATTGTCATACAGGCTTTGCACGTGTGCATGGATTTTGACAGAGCAGTCAATGAGTACAGCTCCATCAAGGAGCTGGTGATTCAAACCATAAAAGGACAGAGAATAAAGGAAAAATACCGGGCTTTAGACGATATTTCCTTTGATATCCGTAAGGGGAGCATTGTAGGCGTCATCGGCACCAACGGGGCGGGAAAATCCACGCTTCTTAAAATTATTTCCGGCACGCTTACGCCTACCAGCGGAATCGTGCGGGTCAACAAAAACAAGGTGCAAATACTGACGCTGGGAACCGGATTTGATGTGGAGCTGACAGGCAGGGAAAATGTGTATTTAAACGGCGCAATCATCGGATACGACCGGGAATTTATCGACGAGCACTATGAGGAGATTGTGGAGTTTGCGGAGCTTTCGGATTTCATGAATGAAAAGGTGAAGAATTATTCCTCCGGCATGGTGAGCCGCCTTGGCTTTGCCATTGCAACGGTGGGGCCGCCACCGGAAATATTGATACTGGACGAGGTCTTGAGCGTGGGGGACCAGCTGTTCCGTAAAAAGAGCTTAAGGAGGATAAAGGAGCTGATTCACGGGGGTTCTACGGTGCTGATGGTGTCTCACTCTACCAGTACAATTAAGGAAAACTGCGATATGGCTATATGGCTGGAGAAGGGACATTTGATTGCTATAGGGGAGGCCGGGGAGGTCTGCGGCAGGTATGATAAGTATGACGGGGATTTGGAAAGGGTTTTGATGGAGAAGGGGAAAGAGATGGAGGAAGAGGTGTTGGAGTGGATTGGGTGAAAAAATGAGATGAGATAATGGATTATGAAAAATTGAGAGGAATTGACAAACAATGAGTAAGATAAAGGATATTTTATATGATTACCTTGTCAAAAAAAATGGAAGAGTTTGGTATGAATATGAAAGATACGTGAGAGAACATTTAGAAGAACACTATCTGTTTAGAGGAAAGCATATATTGTTACTTTTAAAATTAAATTGGTTTTACAGAGTCAAAAAGAATACAATTCCATATTTATACTGGGATGTACCGCTTTCCCCAGATATCATAGCTTCAGAGGAAACAATTATTGAAAAAAAGCTACTTTATTTTCCGGAATCAAAAGCATATAAGCGTGAAGACATAAAAGAATTTACTAAAAAGTTATCAGAGTATGATGTTATTTGTTTTGATGTTTTTGATACTTTGATTTTTCGAGCTGTTTCGCAACCAGATGATTTATTTTGGTTGATGGGCATGAGACATGGAATACCTGATTATAAAAGGATGAGGAAGCAGGCTCTATATGAAGCAAGAAAAAATACAAGTAAATATGACGTAACTATAGATGATATATATAGAGAAATAGAAAAATATTATAGTGGTGATATCACATCCGATATGGAAATCAGAATGGAAAGTGAATTGACGTATGCAAATCCATATATGAGTGATGTGGTTAATATCCTCATAAATAAGAATAAAAAAGTAGTTGCAGTTTCTGATATGTATTTAAGTGGTGTAACTATCAGTAATCTTTTAGAAAATGCTGGATATCCAAAGTTAGATGTTTATTCATCATGTGACTTAAATTTGAATAAAAAAAATGGAGAATTACAGAATTATGTGAAAGAAAGCCTGGGAGGAGATAAAAGTTATATTTTTATAGGAGATAATTATGATTCTGATTTTCAAGCATCACTAAAAGCTGGGGTTGATGCATATTGGTATAAATCATGTATGAAAGTGGGAGAAGTATATCGAAGCAAAGCAGATAGTACCATAGCAGCATCTACGTATCAAGCAATTATCAATAATACTTTACATAATGGCAAGTTTACAGGAGATATATATTATGAGCATGGATTTGTCTATGCAGGAATTATTGTGTATGGATTCTGTAAATGGATAAATCAACTTAGCCAACAGTATCGATATGATAAACTACTGTTTCTTTCCAGAGATATGGAAATATTTTATAAAGTTTATAATCATATTTTTGGAAAGATAGAAAGCGAATATGTAAAATTTTCAAGATTTGCATCTCAACAGTTAATATTTGAATATATGCCTGAGGAATATCTGGAATATACGTTAAAGACGAGAATTAATAAAGAAAGTGTAAAGGAAGCATTATTTGTATATGATTTACCAACATTTGAACAGGAATTATTAGAAAAGGGAGTTAATGCTGATGATAAACTAAATAATGAAAATTATCAAATTTTACGTACAATTATTTTTAATAATTACAATACAATATGTGAAAAGTATAAAGAAGCAAATAACAGTGCAAAAGAGTATTTTAAAAAAGTAATTGGAGACTCAAAAAAAATTTGTGTTTTAGACTTAGGATGGAAAGGTACTGCAGTTATTTATCTGAAAAAATTATTTAATAAATGGAACTTAAATGTAGAAGTCAGGGGAGCAATTGTTAGTATAGCTGGTAATACATATGCCCAATCTGTTTTTGATAGTAATTTGCTTGATGTATATATACAAAGAAACGATATTAATTTTACTGCAGGAATTCCTAAAAATTCTAATTTTGAAACATTTAGAGGTCATATTTTCGAAGCCACCTTTTCTTCATGCGAACCATCTTTGCTTGAATATGCTATGGATAATGATGGTATAGCATTTGTGTATGCACGAGAAAATCCTAATTCTAAAATTGTAAGTTCCATACAAAAAGGAATAATGGATTTTTGCATCGAGTATATAGAACGGATGAAAGGGGTTGGTAATTTAATAAAAATAACAGGATTTAATGCAAATACGCCAATAAACAAAGCATTGAAGACCAAAGAGTATATGATACCAACTTGGGGGTATGTATTAGATGAAGCTTCAAGTGAACCTGGCTTTTCAAAAGAACCAAGGATGAATACATTTTTTGAAATGATGAAAAATGCAAAATTAGTTAACCAGAATGAACTTGTTAATTTACTTGGATATTGTGATGAAGGAGAGGTTTTATTTATATGTAGTACTTATAGTCAAATATTTATTACGCTTGTTAAAGTTTTAACAGAAAAAATGAATGGAGTAGATATAATAATATATGACGATATTCCTAATTGTTTTAAGTTATGTTTAAAACTTAAAGAGATTGAATTATTTAATAACATTATGATTTTTACAAAAAACGGGTTACCCCAACGGTTTTATCCAGAAGAAAAAGATATTGGAAGGTTATTGGAGCTTCACTATTTACATATGCATGCAGTGGAACAAAAACTTCAAGTAAATTTAGAAGAATATAAACATGTTTATACTTATTATGATGGGCATCATTTAGGACTATATATCCAGGAAAAACACATAAAATATCATTTAATTGAAGATGGAATGAATCATTTTCAACATATTTATGCGACTCCGAGTGTACAAGAACTGCCAGAACTGTCAAAAGAAAATGAGGAGGGATACTTGCGTGGATGGAAATATATGTGTTGCGGTCAAAATCCAGATTGTCTTTCAATTGAAGTAAATGAAAATAAAAACCTTGCTATAACACATCCGAATATAATTGAAAGACCAAGGGAAGATATGATAAAAGCTTTAAGCAAAGAAGAGAAGAGAGCAATTTTTAATATATTTTTGGATGATTTAGGGGAACTATTTCAGTTGAAAAATCAATTGGCTATTGTTTTTACATCTGTACTAGTGAATGATGGGTGGGTAGATGATGAGAAAACACAAATTGATATATATCGAGAGATTGTGGATAAACTTGAACAGGAAGGTTTTTATGTAGTAATAAAGCCGCATCCCAGAGACAAAGTTATATATAATAAGGATTTTCGGGATTGTTATATTATGGACAGGATGTTCCCATCTGAAATTTTAGACTTTAGTGATAAAGTTCATTTTTGCAAAGGCATAGTAATTGCTTCCTCTGCAATGGAATTATTGAGTTGTATTGATAAAAAAGAAAAATTAGGCTTTTCTTTTTTAGAAAAATATAAAGAACATATGACACCTTGGGTGTTAGAAAGTCTAAAACATCCTGAAAGGTATAATTGGTAGAAAGGGAATTATAAAATATGAAAGTTGTAGCAATTGTTCCAATAAAATTAAATTCGCAAAGACTGCCACATAAAAATCTTCTTTCAATAGCAGGGCATCCAATGTGCTGGCATATATGTAACACTTTAAGTAAAGTAAAGAAAATAGAAGAGGTGTATGTGTATTGTAGTACTCCAACTATAAAGGAATTTCTTCCTCAAAAGGTAAAGTATAAAGAACGACCAGAGTGGCTTGACAGAGATGAGATAAAAGGATTTGATATTTATCGCGAATTTATAAAGGAGGTCGAAGCGGATATTTATGTATTGGCACATACGACATCCCCATTTATTAGCAGAAATTCGATAGAGAATGCTTTAGAACATGTTTTGTGTGGAGAAAATGATTCTGCATTTTCTGCAGAACGGATACAAACATTTGCATGGTATAGAAATCAGCCTATTAATTATGAACTAAACGATGTCCCGAGGACGCAAGATATGGAACCAATTTGGATAGAAACGAGTGGTTTTTATGTTTTTAGGAAAGAAGTATTTACTGATTATAGCCGGCGTATAGGCCTTTCTCCATATATTCAGGAAGTATCAGGTATAGAAGCTATAGATATCGATGAAAGAAAAGATTATGAATATGCTTGTAAAATCGCAGAATTATTTGAAGCTGAAGTGGAGGAGAAATAAATGAAGCCTACATTCGTAGTTATAGCGGGTCCGTGCGTGATTGAATCAGAAGATATGGTTATGCAAATAGCTAAAGAATTATATGAAGTTGTAAATGAAAAAAATGTGCAGTTTTATTTTAAAGCATCATTTGATAAAGCAAATAGGACATCAATTGATTCATATCGTGGACCGGGACTTGAAAAAGGACTAAGTATTTTACAGAAAGTAAAGGATATTTATAATTTTGGGATTGTAACGGATATACATGAACCGTGGCAAGCCAAACAGGTTGCAAAAGTAGCAGATATTATACAAATTCCAGCTTTTTTATGCCGTCAAACAGATTTGTTAATTGCAGCAGCCCAAACCGGAAAGGCAGTAAATGTTAAAAAGGCACAATTTATGGCACCTTGGGACATGAAATATGTTGCAAATAAATTAGAAGTATCAGGTGCAAGACAGATTTTTTTATGTGAAAGGGGGACATCATTTGGTTATAATCGATTGGTAGTAGATATGACGAGTTTAATTGAAATGAGAAATCTAGGATATCCAGTTATTTATGACGCAACTCATAGCGTACAAAGACCAGGGGGAAAAGAAGGGGCGTCTGATGGAAATAGAGACTATATCCCGTACTTGGCCAGAGCAGCTGCATCGATTGGAGTTGACGGTATATTTGCAGAAGTGCATCCAGTTCCAGAACATGCTTTGTCTGATGGAGCAAATATGATAACAATAGAAGAATTTAAGGATATTCTTGAAGAAGTTTTAATATTACATAATATGTTCAAGGAGACTAGATGAATAACAATCAGATAATAAAAGGAATAGAAAATATTTTTGATATTGAGATACGAGAACTTGAAAAAACGAAATTTTTTTTGAATGAAAAAGTCATGGTAGATGTAGTTAATATTTTAAATCGGTGCACAGGAAAAGTAATTCTTTGCGGAATGGGGAAGTCTGGGCATATTGGGAAAAAAATATCTGCAACTATGTCAAGCATGGGAATACCATCATTTTTTCTTCACCCAGCTGAGGCCCAACATGGTGACTTGGGGGTAATATCAGAAAATGATATCTTACTTATAATAAGTAACAGTGGGGAAACAGCTGAAATATGCAAAATATTGCCTAATATTAAAATGATGGGGATACTGATTATTGCAATGACATCATATGAAGAATCTACGCTGGCTAAGTATGCTGATGTTCTAATTAGACTTCCAATAATTGAAGAAGCTACCGAATTGCAGTTAGCACCAACTTCTAGTTCAACAGTTGAATTAGTAGTAGGAGATGCTATTGCAGCAGTAATATCTAAAATGCGCAAATTTAAGAAAGAAGATTTTGCTTTGTATCATCCATCTGGTGCTTTAGGAAGGAAATTGACAACAAAGGTATCTGATTTGATGTATGCAGAAAAATCTAATCCGGTTATATATGAAGGGGAAAGCCTTAAAAATGCTATCTGTGAAATGAGCCGAACCGGACTTGGAGCAATTGCTGTAATTAGTAGGTTGGGTAAATTAGTTGGGTTGATTACAGATGGTGATTTAAAAAGATATTTGGAGCAGGAAAGGGATATATATAATTCAAAAGTAGAAGATGTAATGACGAGAAAACCAATTACCATTCAAGAGAATATTTTAGCAGTAGAAGCTTTAAGAATAATGGAAAAACGTGATAGACAATTATCTGTTTTGCCAGTTATTGATAAGGAGAAATATTCAGTTGGGATGCTTCGTATACATGATATTATTCAGGCTGGAATATTTTTATAAGTAATTCATGTGTATAGGGAACTTCAAGATGGCTTCTATGGGAAAAGTATCATAGGTGTTCCATATTTTTCCCAACCTGCCCTTGACAGTGAAAAATCCTTCTGATATTATAATTTCATAGCAAAGAAATTCTGACGAAAAGACGTTCAAACAATCTGATTATCTTTTATGCACACATCGGGTGCATTGTCTGTTGGACATTGAAAGCAGTTTACAGAACAGATGTTCAAATGTGATTATAAATCGCAATGTTTTGTATGCTGCTTACGAATGGAATCCTTGCTTACTATTCAATCAACTAATTATTAATAAGCAGGGAGCCGGATATGCATGAAAGGATTTTGCCGAATTCGTTGGAAGATTTTCTTTACAGTCATTGTTTTCTCTCTGCAAAAAGAAAGGAGAAAAACAATGAACCAAAGAAAACCGTCTTATAAGAAAGAGCAAACAGATAAGATTCAGAAAAAACAAAGTGACCAGGAAAAAACAGAATCAATGGTAAATCCTTACTTCACTTATAAAGATAGGGTTTTCCGTATGCTTTTTAAGGACAGGAACAGATTACTTGAACTTTACAATGCATTAAATGATACAGATTATAAGTCTTATGAGGATTTGGAAGTCAACATACTGGACAACGCGCTATATATCAAGATAAGGAATGATGTATCGTTTGTTATTGACGGAGATATTTGCCTGTATGAGCATCAGTCAACTTATTGCCCGAATATGCCGCTTAGAGGTCTTTTGTATTTGTCTGATTTATACAGGAAAATACTCGTAAATGTAGATTTAAGCAGTAGCAGACGCATAACAATTCCAACACCCCATTATGTAGTGCTTTACAATGGAAAAGAACGTAAAAAAGAAAAATTTATTCAGAAATTGTCCGATTCCTATGAGGGCTCGATGAAGGGGGAAGACAAAGATAAAGGCTGTATGGAGCTCATAGTACAGACCTTGAATATCAATCTCGGGCAGAATGAAGATTTGCTTAGGAAAAGTCCGTCTCTTTATGGCTATTCCTACTTTGTAGCGGCAGTCCGCCGGAATATGGAAAGTATGGAACTTCTGGAGGCGACAGAGTCAGCGGTTAAGGAATGTATAGAGAAGGACATCTTGAAGGACTTTTTTCTGGAACAGAGAAGCGAGGTGGTTGCTATGTCAATTTATGAGTACAATGAGGAATATATCAGAAGGACATTGCTGGAAGACGGATATGCAGACGGCCGCCGCAAGGGTCTTACCGAGGCGGTAGATGTGATGATGGAGAAGTTTCACATAGGTTTAAGAGAGGCCTGTGAGAGCGTCGGACTCAGCGAGAAGGATTATATGGATGAAAAGCAGAATATTCCGTTGGAACACATTGAAAGACTATGAAATTTGGAATATATATTTGAGGGGAACATTGGATTATAAGTACAATATTTTTAATCATTCGTCTCTTGACATGCCAAAAGCCTTTTGATATTATAATTTCATAGCAAAGAAATTCTAACGGAAAGACGTTCAAACAATCTGATTATCTTTTATGCACATATCGGGTGCATTGTCTGTTGAACATTAAGAGCGGTTTACAGAACGGATGTTTAAATGCGATTATAAAAAACAATGTTTTGTATGCTGCTTGCGAATGGAATCCTTGCTTACTATTTTCAATTAACTAACTATTAATAAGCAGGGAGCCGGACATGCATGAAAGAATTTTGGCGAATTTTCTTTACAGTCATTGTTTTCTCTCTGCAAAGGGAAAGGAGAAAAACAATGAACCAAAGAAAACAGCCACGAAAGAAAACACAGTCGAAAAAGAAGAAAAATAACCAAAGGAAAGCAAAACAGGCAATCAGACCTTATATAACCTATAAGGACAGGGTTTTCCGAATGCTTTTTAAGGACAAGAGCAGACTTCTTGAACTCTACAATGCATTGAATGATACAGACTATACATCTCATGAGAATCTGGAAGTTAATACATTGGATAATGCTATTTTTATTAAGATGAAAAACGATGTGTCATTTGTTATTGACAGTAATTTATGTCTGTATGAACATCAGTCTACCTGTTGCCCGAACATGCCGCTCAGGGGGTTTTTGTATTTTGCCGACTTATACAAGAAGATACTTGGAGACGTTGATTTAAGCAGTAACAGGAGAATTACAATTCCAATACCGCATTATGTGGTGTTTTATAACGGAAAAGAGCGCAGGGAAGAAAAATTTATACAGAGACTTTCGGATTCTTACGAGACACCTGCGAAAGGAATATCTGCTGATAAAGGATGCATGGAGCTTACAGTGCAGACACTGAATATCAATCTGGAGCATAATAAAGATTTACTTGACAAAAGCCCGTCACTTTATGGATATGCTTATTTTGTGGCTGCTGTCAGGAAAAACATGGAAGTTATGGAGCTTAAAGAAGCGGCAGAATCAGCGGTTACGGAGTGTATTGAGAAGGATATCATAAAGGACTTTTTTCTGGAGCAGAGAAGCGAGGTGGTTGCTATGTCAATCTATGAATATAATGAAGAATATATCAGGAGAGAACTGCACGAGGACGGATATGCAGAAGGCTACAGTGAAGGGGAAACGCAAGGCCGCCGTAAGGGTCTGGTTGAAGCGGTGGACAGGATTATGGAGAAGTTTGACATAGATTTAAGCGAGGCCTGTGAGATAGTGGGACTTAATGAGAAGGACTATATGGACGAAAAGCAAAATATTTCGATGGAATACATAGAAAGGCTATGAAAATCAGAATACACATCTATCAGGCTCTGGTAAACCGCATACCTGTCATTCAAAAGAAATATTACAAGCTACGTCTGGAAAAACCGGGAACACGGGGACGGCTATATGCGTGGGCGTCCCTCTTATGGATGAACCTTCTCTGGCTGGCCGGTTTCCGCGACATGCAGGAAGAAATCCTTTATCCTGACAGCAGGAAAAGTATTCCCGAACGTCCGGAATCGCAGCTGTCATTGCAAAAAACGCCAGAGGAGCTGGCGGAGGCTCTTTGTGCGGCTGATATCATTTCATTCGATATTTTTGACACCCTGATACTCCGTCCCGTTGCGGCACCCGCAGATTTGTTTTTCTTTGTGGGGGAGAAGCTGCATTTTATGGACTTTGAGAGAATCCGCAGCATGGCGGAGCAGGAGGCGCGCCGGAAAGCTTATGAAGACACAGGGAGCTATGAGGTTACACTGGCGCAGATTTACGGGGAAATGGAGAACAAAACCGGGATTCCCGGAGAGGAAGGAATGCGGGCGGAGATTGAAACGGAGCTTGCATTCTGCTACGCTAATCCTTACATGAAGGAAGTATTTTCCCTGCTGCAGGAAAAGATAAAGAACACGGAGAAAAAGATTATCTGTACTTCGGATATGTACTTATCCCCGGACATTCTTCACGCAATGCTTAAAAAGTGCGGATATGTCGGTATCGAAGAGATATTTGTATCCTGCTTTGAGCAGGAATCCAAGGCTGAGGGAAAGCTGTATCGGAAAATTGCCCGGCGTTACGGGGAGAATTTGAGGTATATTCATATTGGGGACAATCCAGAATCTGACGAAAAGCAGGCAAAGGAGGCGGGATGGGAATCTATTCTTTACCGGAATGTCAATATTGCCGGTATGCCTTACCGGGCGGAGGATATGTCTGTTGTAACCGGCTCTCTGTACAGGGGTATCGTTAACGGCAGAATACATAACGGCCTTGTCGGATATCCGGCGGATTATGAGCTGGGCTATATTTACGGCGGGATTTTTGCGGTCGGATACTGTCGGTTTGTGCATAATTATGCAACTGTACATAACATAGATAAGATTCTTTTTTTGTCCAGGGACGGAGAAATACTTGATAAGGTGTATCGCAGGCTCTACCAAAAGGAAGGGGAAGCAGGTCTGGACATGTCCTGTTACGAAGCGGAATATGTTTACTGGTCAAGAACGGTAGCCGTCAAGCTTCTTGCAAAATATGACCGCTATGATTTCCTGCGTCGCTTTGTTGACCATAAGATTAACGGCAATTATTGTCTGTCGGATATTTTCCGTAGTATGGGGCTTATGGACATACTTGCGGATTTTTGCGGGGAGGCAAACGGACAGAACGATAAAACCATTGCTGAAAGGCGCAGCGGACTTGCGCCGGAAAGCTGTCTGACGGACAAAAATGCCGCTATAGTAAAAGAATACTTGATATCACACTGGTCGGAAGTGCTTACGCACTATGAGGATTCCATGGAGGCGGCAGGGCGTTATTACCGCAGGGTTCTTAAAAACTGCAGCCATGCCGTTGCCGTAGATGTGGGCTGGGCGGGAAGCGGGGCGCTTTCACTGGATTTGCTGGTGAAAAGGGAGTGGAAGCCGGATTGCGAGATAACCGGAATCATAGCCGGAACCAACACCTTTCACAATGCGGAGCCTGATGCGACGGAGCCTTTTCTTTATACGGGAAAGCTGGTAAGCTATCTGTATTCCCAGGAGCAGAACCGGGAATACTGGAAATGGCATAATCCGGGCAAAACCCATAATTTACTGGTGGAGCAGCTTCTTTCATCGAAGGAGGGAAGCCTGGCGGATATTGTGACGGATAAGGAGAGCAGGGAGGGATACCGGTTTGTATTTAAGGAGCCGGATACAGAGCCGGGGCAGGTGACGCAGATTCAGAGGGGGATTCTGGATTTTGCCGAGGATTATCAGAGGTATATTCCTGAATATTACCGGAAATCCCATTGCATCTCGGGCGCAGACGCTTATGCGGTGCTGAAAATATTACTGCAAAGCAAGGTAAGTACGGAGCTGGAAATGGGTATCTGATTTAAAGTTAAACGCCGGCCGGGAATCTGCGTTCAAATTCCTGACCGGTGTTTATCTAAGAAGTTTATTCTGCTTTCAGTTTTTTTACTTCGTCGAGGGGAAGCCCTGCATATTCCGCAATTTTTTCGAGTGTCAACATTCCATCTGTCAACATTCGGATTACTGTCATCCGCTTTTCCTCCTGTATTCCTTCATTTAAGGATTCATTCCTCATATCTTCCATAATGCGACACATTTCACTCACTCCCTTCGGATTTTCTTTCAAATACCTTGTTCGTTCTGACATAAGTTCAAAATTCATATCATCTGCTTTGGTACAGTTAAAATCGTGCATGAGTTTTCCAAGCCGGGAGTCAGTTCTTTCTGTCCGCAATATCCACATAATCGCGGTACGGGCAAATCGGCTTGTAAGCCGGACGGATAATCTTGCCGTTGTTTGCCAGCTCTTCCATGCGGTGGGCGCTCCAGCCGGAGATACGCGCGATGGCAAAGATAGGCGTGTAAAGCTCCATGGGAAGCCCCAGCATATGATAAACGAAGCCGGAGTAGAAGTCCACGTTAATACTGACGCCCTTGTACATCTGCCGTTCACCGGCGATAATTTCAGGCGCAAGCCGCTCGACCAGAGAGTACAATGCGAACTCTTTTTCCAGGCCCTTTTCCACGGAGAGCTTTTCCACGAAGGTTTTGAAGATGACGGCACGGGGGTCGGATTTTGAATAAATGGCATGGCCCACGCCGTAAATCAGGCCGGCATGGTCAAAGGCCTCCTTGTGGAGGAGCCGCTTTAAGTAATTGCCCACTTCTTCCTCGTCTGTCCAGTCCTTAACCTCCTGTTTCATCTCCTCGAACATCTGTACAACCTTGATGTTGGCGCCGCCGTGGCGGGGGCCTTTCAGAGAACCGATAGCCGCGGCAATTACGGAGTAGGTGTCCGTCAGGGAGGAGGTCACCACGTGGGTGGTGAAGGAGGAATTGTTACCGCCGCCATGCTCCATGTGAAGCACCAGCGCCACATCAAGAAGCTTTGCCTCTAAGGGGGTGTAGGCGCTGTCAGGACGCAAAATCCGCAGAATATTTTCAGCAGTTGAAAGCTTCGGGTCAGGCTGATGGATAAAAAGGCTCTTGCCGTCATGATAATGGCAGTATGCCTGATAGCCATAGATGGACAGAAGCGGAAACATGCTGATGAGCTGCAGGCACTGACGCAGTACATTGGGCAGAGAAACGTCGTCGGCCCTCTCGTCGTAGGAATACAGCGTAAGCACGCTTCGCGCCAGCGTGTTCATCATATCGCTGCTTGGCGCTTTCATGATGATATCTCTGACAAAGCTGGTGGGAAGGGAACGGTATCCTGAAAGAAGCTTTCGGAAGTTTTCAAGCTCCTTCGTATCCGGCAGCCGGTCGAATAAAAGCAGGTAGGTAATTTCCTCAAAGCCGAAACGGTTTTCATTTGTGAAGCCGTTCACCAAATCCCTGATGTTGTAGCCCCGGTAAAAGAGCTGTCCGTGGACGGGAACTTCAACGCCGTCAACCACTTCCTTGGCACGGACGTCCGAAATATTGGTGAGGCCGGCCAGAACGCCCTTGCCGTTTAAGTCCCGGAGACCTCTTTTGACATCATACCTGGTAAAAAGTTCTGAGTCTATGATATCAGCCTCTTCGCTGAGCTTTGCAAGGCGCACGATATCGGGGGTGATTTCGGAAAAAGAATTATAATCCATATGTAAATACTCCTTTCTATGTATAAATTGTCAATTGAAGTCCGGATTTCTAACAAAGAACAATGAATAGCATTGTCAGTTAATTGCAAGAAAAGATAGAACATTTCAGAAAAATGACATAATTATCTTAACATGTAAATTCATTTTCAACAAGTAAAAAATGGCCAGTTTACAAATTGTTTAGAATTTATTCATATAAAAAGAATTTTTATGTAAGGCAGAAAGGGGCTGCCGTGCCGGTAAACTCCCGGTAAGGCAGCCCGTCTAATCATATGTGGTTTCATTTGTCCTGCGTCAGCAGTACTCCCGCAGATTGATGAAAGTGACGTAAGGAAGAGCGTTTTTCGTATATCCGTTAGTGCGGATATGGATGTTTTTCTGCTGCTCTTTCTCACAGGATTCGTCCAGTATTTCCGAAAAGATTCCTCTGGCCGGAGAACTGGAATGTTTCTGTCTGGACTGGTGCTTTTTCTCGTCGGAACAGGCTTTCTTAAGAGGCGGTATCACCATGACCGCTTGAACTTTATAAAGCGATTCATATCCGTATGCTTTGACAATCCCTCCCTGGATTAAAATTTATATGTTCTGTTATATATATCGGCAAAATGGATAATTTCTATAGAGAACAGAGCGCAAAACCACAGGAAAAATATTCCACAGTTTAAATTCACCGGAATCCGAAAATTGATTTCCGCAGTTAAAATCTGCCCTGTGTTGTAAGAAGCGTCTGTTTGTGGGATAATACTTTTAAGTCTATGAAAGCGAGGCGAAGCTATGTGTACGGCAGCAACTTATAAAACGAAGGATTTTTATTTCGGGAGAACGCTGGATTACGAATTTTCCTATGGGGATGAAATCGTGGTAACGCCCCGGGCGTATGCCTTTCATTTTCGTGAAGCAGGTGAGATGGAGAGGCATTACGGGATGATTGGAATGGCCCACGTGGAGGAGGGCTGTCCGCTGTACTATGAAGCCGTGAATGAAAAGGGGCTTGGTATGGCGGGGCTTAATTTTGTGGGAAACGCTTTTTATGGAGAGAAATGTCAGGATAAGGACAATATCGCTCAGTTTGAATTTATTCCGTGGATTTTAGGAGACTGTGCTTCGGTAAGCGAGGCCCGGAAAAAACTGGAAAGAATCAACCTGATAAACACGCCTTTCAGCGACAGGCTTCCTCTGGCACAGCTTCATTGGATTATCGCGGACAGGAACGGGGCGGTGACGGTGGAATCGGTAAGGGAGGGACTTCGGATTTATGAAAATCCGGCGGGAATCCTCACTAACAATCCGCCTTTTGACGAGCAGTTGTTCCGGTTAAATGATTACATGAATTTATCGCGGGGAGAGCCCGTAAACCGTTTTTCGGACGCGCTGCCGCTTCATGCCTACAGCCGGGGCATGGGGGCGCTGGGACTGCCCGGGGACTTATCCTCCGGCTCCCGGTTCGTGCGCGCCGCCTTTGTAAAAATGAATTCCATATCGGGGGATTCGGAAGAGGAAAGCGTCAGTCAGTTCTTTCATATTCTGGGAAGCGTTGACCAGCAGAGGGGATGCTGCGAGGTATCGGAGGGAAAATATGAGACGACTATTTATACCTGCTGCTGTAACTGCGATAAGGGAATTTACTATTACACCACCTATGACAACCATCAGATTACGGCGGTGGACATGCACAGAGAGGATTTGGACGGCAAAAAGCCTGTAAGATATTCCCCGGTATACGGAGAGCAGATTTACAGGCAGAATTAGCGCGTCAAACGGGCGGTGCGGGGGGCACGAGATAGGAGGAAATGTTGTACTGCCGCTCGCCGCTGTTTTTCCGGGCGGCGGAGGGCGTACAGCCGTAAAGCTCCTTAAAGGCGCGGTTAAAGAGCTTTTGGTTGGTAAAGCCGTTGGCTTCCATGATTTCCGCCACAGGCGCGTCCGTGCTTACAAGGTCGTGATAGCTGTGGGTGAGCCGCGTTTCGTTGAGATAATTTACAAAGGAAATTCCCATATTTTTCTTGAAAAAGCGGCAGAAATACTCTTTTCCGACGCCGATATGGGAGGCGATATCCTGGAGGGATACGGGTTCGCGGAAATGCTCCTCCACATAGGTGATAATTTCCCGGATTCGCTCCCTCGTGAGAACGTCGGTGTCGTTCAGCTTCGGGGCTGTATTTGTGGAAAAATCCCGAATCAGGCGGGCAAGTATCTGGAAAACAAGCCCCTGTGCTTCCAGCTGGAAGGCGGTGGCGTCCTCGATATAAATCCGGGTCAGGGTCTCCATCATCCGGCAGATTTCAAGGTAAGCCGGAAAACGCTCGTCGGGGATTTGCTCAGGATAGCATTCAATCTGGTACAGCTCGATATCGGGGAAAAATGTCTGCATACGCTTCTTTAAAATGTGGATGCAGATGTACATACTTGTATCCTTATAGGAGTGGGTGCTGTGCACCTTGCAGGACTCCACCGCTATGAGATGCTTTTTTAAAAGACGGTATTTCTTTCCCTCAATGGTGATGGAAGATTCTCCGTTTAAGGGGTAAAGGAGCTCTAACTCCTCATGCCAGTGATGGGGTCTGTGGCCGCCGGTAACTGTCTGGTATGCAATCAGAATGCCGGAGATTTCAATTTCCTTGTGGTTCATACAGTAGGCTTTATTCATTGGGCGCTCCTTTCAGGTGAGAGGTAGTTGTATTATACATATTTTGGCTGAAAGAGTCAAAGAAAGCGGGAGGAACTTATATGACGGAAAACGAGATTGGGAAAATTGTAGAAAGGCAGAGGGCTTTTTTCAGGTCGGGAGCGACGCTGAACGTTGATTACAGGATTAGGGCGCTGGAAAAATTGCGAAGGTGTATCAGGGAAAACGAAAAGGAGATTGCCCGGGCGCTTTATAAGGATTTGGGGAAAAGCGCGTTCGAGAGTTATATGTGCGAGACGGGGCTGGTGCTTGACGAGCTGGGGTATATGCTGCGGCATGCGCGCGCCTTTTCACGGGAAAAGAGGGTCCAAACGCCTCTTGCACAGTTCGCCTCCCGGAGCTTTCAAAAGCCCTCGCCTTACGGGGTGACGCTTGTTATGAGTCCCTGGAACTATCCTTTTTTACTCACCCTTGACCCTCTTGTGGATGCGATTGCGGCGGGCAATACGGTGGTGCTTAAGCCAAGCGCCTACTCGCCTTACACCGGCGAGCTTATAGGAAAGCTGGTTGCAGAGTGCTTCCCGAAGAAGTACGTTGCGGTGATTACCGGCGGGAGGGCGGAGAACGCCTGTCTCCTCCGGGAAAGGTTTGATTTCATCTTTTTTACGGGCAGCCAGTCGGTGGGAAAAGAGGTTATGCGGAAGGCGGCGGAGCATCTGACCCCCGTGGCTCTTGAGCTTGGGGGGAAAAGCCCCTGTATTGTGGAAAGGAGCGCGGACCTTAAGCTGGCGGCAAGGCGGATTGTGTTTGGAAAATTTTTAAACTGCGGGCAGACCTGCGTTGCGCCGGATTATATCTGCTGTGACAGGGGGATAAAGGACGCTCTGGTGTCGGAGCTGAAAAAGGAGCTTATAAGGCAGTACGGCAGAAAGCCTCTGGAAAATCCCGGCTACGGGAAAATCATTAACGAGAAACATTTCGACCGGATTTGCGGGCTTCTGGATAAAAATAAAGTGATTTGTGGCGGAGAGAGCAGGCGGGAGACGCTGCAGATAGAGCCTGTAATCATGGACAATGTCACTTATGAGGACGCGGTGATGAAGGAGGAAATATTCGGGCCGGTGCTGCCGGTTATGACCTATGACAGCCTTGATAAAATGCTGAAAGAAATTAACGAGGGGCCGCATCCCCTGGCGCTTTACATATTTACGAAAAATCCCTCTGTCGCCAAAAAGGTCACGTCTCTTTGCAGCTTTGGAGGCGGCTGCGTGAACGACACAGTGATTCACCTTGCCACCAGCCATATGGGCTTTGGCGGCTTCGGGGAGAGCGGCATGGGCGCTTATCACGGAAGGGCGGGATTTGACGCTTTTTCCCATTATAAAAGCATTGTGGATAAAAAGCTCTGGCTCGACCTGCCCATGCGTTACCAGCCTTACCGGGAATCTTATGAAAAGCTGCTGCATCTCTTTCTGAAATAAGTTTTGTTTCCTGTCCGTACAGGCACCGTTTTTCATTTTCTTACATAGAATGATACGAAAGCTATTGCGGAGAAGTTTTTTATGGCGATTGGTTATCTGCTTGTGCAGGCAAGGACAGCTCACGGCGCCGTTCCTATAAGCGGGGTACAGGTAAGGATTCAGGACGCCGCGGGGCGTCCGGTTTATGAGCTGACGACAGATGAAAACGGGGAGACGCCGATGGTTTCCCTGGAAACTGTGGATAAGAGTCTTTCTCTGGATTCCGGATATTCCGGAGAGCCTTATAAGAGTTACGAGGTTTTTGCCGGGGTGAGAGGATTTCTTCCCGTCCATGTTTCAGGAGTTGCAATTTTTGAAGGGGAGAGAGCCGTGCTGCCCCTTGCCCTTGTTCCAGAGGGAAAGGAAGACGGACAGACGGGAGGCGGCGGACGGCAGGGCACGATGGAAATCACAATCGGAAAGCCTGCCGTGGCGATGGAAGGGGAGCGGCATCAGGAGGGGCCCCTATCCTCGGCCTATGTGCTCCGCTATGTGGTAATCCCGAATCCGATTACGGTGCATCTGGGAAGTCCGGCGTCCCAGGCTGCCAATGTGCAGGTTTCCTTCCCCGACTATGTAAAAAATGTGGCGAGCAGCGAAATCTATCCCACCTGGCCGCAGGAGGCTCTGCGGGCCAATATCTATGCGATTATCACTTTTGCGCTGAACCGGGTTTTTACGGAGTGGTACAGAAGCCGGGGCTATGGCTTTGACATTACAAACAGCACCGCCTACGACCAGGCTTTTGTTTACGGGCGCACCATTTACGAATCCATCAGCAGAATTGTGGATGAGATTTTTAACGAATATGTGCGGATAAAAGGACAGAATGCGCCTTATTTCACCTCCTTCTGCAACGGAACCACCTCCACCTGCGCGGGACTCTCCCAGTGGGGAACGGTGACGCTGGCGCAGCAGGGGCTTACTCCTTTGCAGATACTTCGGAATTACTATCCGCCGGATATCGAAATTGCGCAGACAAATATAGTTACCGGCGTATTATCCTCCTATCCCGGCGCGCCGCTTCAGACGGGCAGCACCGGATTGAATGTGCAGACCATACAGACCTGGCTGAACAGGATACGGAAAAACTATCCCGCCATTCCGGTGATTAGTGATGAAACAGGGGTTTTTGGAAGCAGTACCCGGGCGGCGGTGACCAGATTTCAGGAGATTTTCAATCTGACGCCCGACGGGATTGTGGGAAAATCCACATGGTATAAAATATCCAGCCTTTACACGGCGGTGACCAGACTGGCGGAGCTTGACAGCGAAGGAACCAGCCTCGGAATAGGAACCGTTCCTCCGAATGTGGTTTTGCGTCAGGGGGACAGAGGCAATGACGTGATTACCCTTCAATATCTTCTGGATATGCTGTCGGAATTTTATGCCGGTATCCCGTCCGTAAGCCAGGACGGTATCTTCGGGAACGGAACGAGGCAGGGCGTAATTGCATTTCAGCAGCTTATGGGGCTTTCTCCTGACGGCGTTGTGGGGCCGGCTACATGGAGCGCGCTCTATGACGCTTATCTGGGAGTTCTGGAAAACGTTCCTATCCCCAAGCCGGAGGAGGGCGTTACCATTTATACGGTAAAATCCGGGGATACCTTATGGCTGCTTTCCCAAAGATTTAATACTACGGTGGACGCAATCAAAAGATTAAACGGCCTGACCGGCGACGAGCTGAGCATCGGTCAGGTATTGAAGATTCCTTCCGAAGGCGTCGCCCCTTATTTTGAATATATTGTCCGCTCCGGGGATACCCTATGGCTGCTTGCCAGAAGATTTAATACCACAGTGGACGCCATCAAGCAGATGAGCGGAATAAGCAGCGATGCTCTGAGCATCGGGCAGGTGCTTCGGATACCCACCTAGGACGCTGCATGCCGGAAAAAACAAAAACAAATATGAAATATGGCCCTGTACGGATAAATATTAAGTGCGGCTGCGTTTTTGCAGGGAACTTCTCAGACAATTTATGCGTACAGGGCTCATTTTTTCAGCCGCTTTGTATGCATGGCGGTTACTTTTTTACAGAAATTTTACAATACCCGCATAGCGGATTTGAAAATAGTATTGTAAGATGGAATACACGGCGAAAAAAGGAGAGAGGAAAAGGGCGGATGATTTATTGTGTGGAAGACGACAATTCGGTTCGGGAGCTGATGATATATACGCTGAACACCGCAGGATTTGAGGCGCGGGGGTTCTCCGGCGGGAAGGGGCTGTTTGCGGCCCTTAAGGAGGAAATGCCGGAGCTTATCATGCTGGATATTATGCTGCCCGAGGAAGACGGGATTATGATGGACGGAATTGCCATCTTAAAACGTCTCCGCGGCAATGCGGCTACAGAGCATCTTCCGGTGATTATGGCGACGGCCAAAGGAACGGAATACGACAGGGTTATCGGGCTGGACCTTGGGGCGGACGATTATCTGACCAAGCCTTTCGGAATGATGGAAATGATATCCCGCATAAGGGCGGTGCTGCGCAGAAGCAGGCCGAAAGAAGAAGTAAGAATTTTGCGTATGGGGAGTCTTGAACTGAATATGGACGGGCATACTGTTTCTGTGGGCGGAAGCAGAGTCCCGCTCACCTTAAAGGAATTTGAGCTTCTCCGGCTCCTCATGGACAATCCCGGCAGAGTATTTACAAGGGAACAGCTTCTTCAAAGCGTGTGGGGCGCTTCCTATATGGGGGAAACCCGCACAGTTGACGTGCATATCGGCACTCTGCGCGCAAAGCTTGGCGATTGCGGTGATTATATTGAAACCGTCCGGGGCGTTGGATACCGGATGGAAGGATAAAGAAAGGACAATATGACGAAACGTATTTTCAAATCCATGTGTGTTGTGGCGTTAAGCGTTTTTGCCGCCTCTCTTGTCATGTTTATCGGAATTCTCTATGATTATTTTTCCAGTATTCAGAAAAGGCAGCTTGCAATGCAGACGGACCTTGCCGCTTCCGGCGTTATCCATGCGGGGGCAGGCTACTTTGAAGGGCTTAATACAAAGGATTATCGCATTACATGGATAGACAAAGGCGGCGCTGTGCTATTTGACAGCAGGTCGGAGGCGGTGGAAATGGAAAGCCATCTGGAAAGGGAGGAAATCCGGGAGGCGTTTTCCGAAGGATACGGCGAAAGCGTGAGATATTCCACGACCCTGCTTGAGAGGGCGGTCTACTGTGCCAGACGTCTGCCGGACGGAACGGTGCTGCGGCTTTCCATTGCCCAGAATACGCCGGTTATTTTGGTGATGGGAATGCTCCAGCCCATCTGTCTGATTATTATGGTGGCATTCATTCTGTCCCTGTTTCTGGCGTCCCGGTTATCGAAAGCAATTGTAAAGCCCCTTAACGAGCTGAATCTGGACGAGCCCTCCTCTGAGGCCGGCTATGAGGAAATCACGCCGCTCCTTGAGCGAATCGAGGCGCAGCAGGAGGAAATCCGCAAAGCGGAGCAGATAAGGCGCGAATTTACAGCCAATGTGTCCCATGAACTGAAAACGCCGCTCCATACGATTTCGGGAAGCGCGGAACTTATGATGAACAAAATGGTAAAGCCGGAGGATATCCCCGGATTTGCCGGCCGGATTTACGGGGAAGCCGGGCGCATGATTTCTCTGGTGGAGGACATTTTGAAGCTTTCTCATCTTGACGAGGGAGCGGAGGAGATGAATCGGGAGGAAATTGATTTGTATTTTCTTGCACAGGAGACGGTGCGGGCGCTTATGCCGGCGGCGGAACGGGCGGACGTAAGCGTTGAGCTTTCCGGCGAACCGGCTGTGATTTCCGGTTTCAGAGCGCCTCTTGAGGGGATTTTGTTTAATCTCTGCGACAATGCCATTAAATATAACCGCCGGGGCGGCAGCGTTTTTGTTACGGTACGTAAAAAGGACGGAGGCGCAGAGCTTAAGGTGTCAGATACAGGCATCGGAATCCCGAAGGAGCATCAGGAACGCATTTTCGAGAGATTTTACCGGGTGGACAAGGGGCGCTCCCGGGAAATCGGAGGAACCGGACTGGGACTTTCCATTGTGAAACATGCGGCAATGCTGCACGGGGCGGAGATTGAGGTGGAAAGTGTTGTGAATGAGGGGACTGTGGTTGCGGTGTATTTTCCTGCCGACCGGGATTGATATAAGGAAGGATATGGGGTATTTGGAGGAGAACGGTGACGCCTGGAAGGATGCGCTTTTCCTCCGTCGCCGCGCTCCCGCTCTACAAAAACACAGCGGTACCAGACTTGTGAAATACCTCGTCAGGTGCCGGTGTTTTTTTAAGGGCTTCTTGAGGAAAAGCGCATCCTTCCAGGCTGTGTACGGCGGACTTTCAAAAATATATCCATCAGGATTTTGAGAATACAGCGGGCTATCAGTGATATATCGAATGTTCATGAATACAGTGGGCTATCAGTGATACATTGAATGTTCATGAATACAGCGGGCTTCCCCAAAATATGGCGCTCTTTTTTGCATTGTCAGGTGGAGAGATTAGTCGGTCTGCTTTTTTATATGCGGAATCTTGTAGATGTTCTGTAAATGTGCTAGACTGAACGCAATAACAAATCGGAATTTGAAAGGACATGTAAAAATGATTTCTGCCATTTATGACAGGCGAAGTATAAGAAAATTCTCAGATAAACCGATATCTCAGGAAGATATTGTGGATATTATCCAAAGTGGAATAAAAGCACCTTCTTCAAAAAACAGACAGCCATGGAAATATATTGTGATACAGGGAAATGCAAAAGAAGAAATGCTGAAGGTTTTCCGCCGGGGAATTGAACGGGAAGAAAACGAAAGTGCTTTATTACCACAAAGCAAACAACATATAGCCGCGGCAAAATATACTGTGGATATCATGGAAGAAGCTCCAACTATAATTTTTGTTGTGAATTCTTTGGGAAAAGATATTTTGTCAGAATTGACACCGGAAGAACATATTTATGAAATTTGCAATATTCAATCTATAAGCGCTTCCATACAAAATATGCTTCTTGCCGCTACTGAAAAAGGAATAGGCAGCCTTTGGATATGTGATATTTATTTTGCGTATTCAGAACTATGCGAATGGTTAAACAGTGACGGACAGCTTATCGCAGCGATTGCGTTTGGCTACCCGAATGAATTTCCCAAAGAAAGACCACGCAAAAAAATTGATGATATCGTTGAATGGAGAAATTAGCCTATCAAACCAAAAACGAAAAAGTCCAGCTTGTCACCAATCTCCAAAAAGGCAGCCGCCTCCCTCAAAGCGGCTGTCTTTTCCTTTTTCTGACGCTCTGGCGGCGAAAAGCGACCGCTCCCGAAATGAATTGATGTGTATGGCTCTGCGCTATGTCACAAAAAGAAAACCTTTCCCTAGGAAAGAGCGAAAGGCATTCCTTCATAGAACATGGCGAGCAGAAAGAGCTGTGGCAAGCCAAAGCCAGCGCAAAGGAAGGATGCCTCCCTTCCTTTGCGCGTCCTTTTTGTGCCCTTTTTGCGTCCCCCTTGCACACCCTCCCCCCTTTTTGCTATACTATAACCAACTTTGGAAACAGCAGGAAAGGGGCACAGTGTCATGGAAAACAAAACGGAAATCAAGCCGCCTGTGGAGGCGCGTTATCGGAAGGAGCTTTTGGCGCTGAAAGCGTCGGATACCGGGAGAAAGCCGGAAAACTGGCAGCTGTCGCCGAAGGCAGTTCGAACCTTTATTCTGGGGAGCAGAGAGCCGCTTTTTTGGAACGGGGAAGAAATTGTCATCAGGAGGAAATATCTGGGCAACGACGCTCTGGTGGAACGCTGTATCATCACGCTTGCGGGAAACCGGGGGCTTATGCTGGTGGGAGAGCCGGGAACGGCCAAAACCATGCTGTCCGAGCTTTTGTCCGCGGCTGTCAGCGGAACCAGCACGAACACCATTCAGGGGACGGCGGGCACTACGGAGGATATGATTAAATACAGCTGGAATTATGCGCTTTTGCTGGCCAAAGGGCCGGTTCGGGAAGCGCTTGTTCCGGCTCCTTTATATGTGGGAATGGAAAAGGGGATTCTCACCCGGTTCGAGGAGATTACCCGTACTCCGGCGGAGATTCAGGACAGCTTAATCTCTGTGCTCAGCGACAAGGTGTTGAATGTGCCGGAGCTTGGGGAGGAGGGGCTTTTATTTGCCAGAGCAGGCTTTAACGTTATCGGGACGGCCAATACCAGAGACAAGGGCGTCAATGAGATGAGCAGCGCCCTGAAGCGGCGTTTCAATTTTGAGACGGTGATGCCGGTGAAGGACGTGGCCCTTGAAAAGCAGATTATTGTAAATGAAGTGGAGGCCCTTGCCCGCGAGAGCGGCGTCGATATGCCCGTGGACGAGGATGTGGCGGAGCTTTTGGCCTCCACCTACCATGAGCTAAGGGAAGGAGTATCCTCCATGGGACACCGCATCGACAGGCCCTCGGCGGTGATGAGCACGGCGGAGGCGGTTTCCGTTTATTACCAGACCATGATGACGGCTTATTATTACGGGGATTCCCGGATGGACCTGGGCTGTCTTGTCCAGAACCTGACGGGAGCTGTGCAGAAGGAAAACAGCGACGATATGGAAAAGCTGCGGAGTTATTTTCAGACGGTTGTGCGGGATAAGGGAGGCAAAGAAGGCGGTTTATGGAACAGCTATTACGAGGCCAGGAAATATCTGAGGTAGGCGGAAGGAACCGGGAAAAAGTGGATTTCTCCGCGCCGGCGCTGTTTTTTCCGGTGCGCCATCACAGCCCTGTGTGCGCCTTTCATCTGCAAAAGGCAATCGCCGCTTACGGACCTGGCTGTATTCTGATTGAAGGCCCGGCAAATGCCGGGGAGATGATTCCGGTGCTCTCTCACAGGGACACGAAAGCGCCTGTGGCGCTGTACTATTTTTATAAGGACAAAAAGGGGCTTCTTAAGGAGGAAAAGGAAGATTACAAATGCTACTACCCTTTTCTGGACTGCTCGCCGGAGCTTGTTGCTGTCCGGGAGGCGGAAAGAAGGGAAATTCCGGCGCGCTTTATCGACCTTCCCTACGGGGAAATCCTTCTGGGAACCAGAGCCTGGAAGCAGACCGTAAACGACGATTATCTGCTGAGCAGAAGCAGGTACATAAAGCTTCTCTGTGAGAAAACAAATCTTCGCAGCTTTGATGAAATCTGGGAAAAATATTTTGAAATCGGCGGGCTTTTTATGGAGACGGAAGCCTTTATGGTTCAGATGAACGCTTACTGCTCCCTGTTAAGAAGCCATACGCCGCAGGAGGAGCTTGAGGAGGACGGCTGCCTTTTGCGGGAGCGGTACATGGCGGAACAGATTGCAGGAGCCTGCCGGGAGTACGGAAAGGTTCTGGTGGTTACGGGAGGCTTTCATGTGGACGGCCTTACGGGACTTCTTACAGAAAAAGACGGGGAGCTTTCCTATACCGGAGATAAGGTAAAGCTACATGATATTTCCTCTGAAAATCAGGGGGTTTATCCCCTTTCCTATTCTATGGAGGCGGCGGATGCGCAGAACGGCTACGCCAGCGGAATGCCGTCCCCCGGATTTTATCAGCAGGTGTGGGAAGGGATTGCGGAAGAAGGTTCGCCTGTCGGAGTATATGAAAAGGCGGTGCTCCATCAGCTGGTAAGCACTGGAAGGGCGGCGAGAAGAAAAAAGGAGGCGGTCTCCTCCTATGATGAGATTTGCGCGCTTATGATGGCAAAGGATTTGGCGGCCCTTCGAGGCAAGAGGGAGCCGGGGCTTTTTGAGCTGAGGGATGCGGCCCTTTCCTCCTTTGTGAAAGGGGAATGCAACCCCTCCACGGATTTGCCGCTGCGGCTTTTGCAGGAAATCAATACGGGGAGGCAGGTGGGAGAGCTCTGCGCAGATGCGCCCCGGCCGCGTCTTTTATCTGATTTTGAGGAAAAATGCAAAAAATACGGCTTTAAGATTCAGACTGCTGCCAGAGGAGAGGTGGAGCTTTCGCTGTTTACGAAGAAAAGACATCTGGAAATGAGCCGTTTTCTGTATCAGATGGAGTTTTTAGAGACAGGCTTTGCCAGAAGACTAAAGGGCGCGGATTTGGTAAACCGGAGGGATAAAAACAGGATTCGGGAAATCTGGAGCTACCGGTTTTCCAGTCAGGTTCTGGCGGCTTTAGTGGATGTGTCCATGGCCGGGGGAACGGTCATGGAGGCGTCCCGGGCGCAGCTTTTAAAGGCTTTTGAAAAAAGCGTTGGCAGCAGGGAGGCGGCCCGCCTTATGACCCGGGGCTTTCTGATGGGATTTTTGAAGGAGCAGGCGGGTTTCGGGGCGCATATGGACGAGGTTCTTGCAAAGGACGGGGATTTCTTTTCCCTGGCGGAGGGCTTTTCCCATCTGCGGATGCTCTATGAGCTTAAGGAGCTGTACCAGACGGAAGACGCCGGGGAAATTTCAAGGCTTCTTGGTATTGCCTTTCAGAAGATTGTACAGCTCCTGCCCTCCATGGCCGGAGTAAAGGACGGGCAACAGTGGGAATGCATGGAGCACTGTCTGTCCTTGTATCAAATCACAGGCAAGGCGCAGTTTGCCGGCTTCCGTCCGGTGCTTTTGGAATCATTTGAAAGGCTTCTTTGCGCCAGGGAGATTTCACCGGGGCTGGAAGGGGCTGTCCTTGGACTTCTTCACGGATATGACGGAGGGACAGATGAGCGGATAAGGGAAACGGCGGCGGGATATCTGGAGGGAACCGAACAGCAGAGGGCAAAAAGCGGAGAGTTCCTCCGGGGGCTTTTCTATACGGCAAGAGATTTTATTTTTGCCCGTCAGGGATTTCTTCCCATGATTGACGGACTTTTAAAGGAACTTTCAGGAGAGGATTTCATGAAGCTTCTGCCGGAGATGCGTCAGGCTTTCGGCTACTTTACCCCGCTGGAAATCGACAGGATTGCCAGGGAGGCGGCAGCTTTAAACGGGGCGGAGAAAAAGGCGCTTTTTAAAGGGAGAAGCGTTTTGCCGGCGGAATATGAATACGGGGAGGCGCTGGATTTGTATGCGCACATGCACCGGGGCAGGCGGGGAACAGAAGAATGAATACAGGTCAGTTAAACAGATGGCGGCTTATTTTAGGAGGCTATGCCAAAAATCAGATGGGCTTTGAGGGAAACGCCGGACTTTCGGAAGGGGTTTCCTGTGTGGATTTGGAGGAGGCGCTGGATTTTCTTTATAACAGGGAGCAGGGCGACGACGTCCGAAAGGGAGGCACGGGCGCCAGCCGTCTGACGGCGGCAACCTGGATTACACGGATACGGAAGCTTTTTCCAAAGGAGACGGTGGAGATTTTAGAGCGCCATGCGCTGGATAATTACGGGATGACGGAGCTTTTGACGGATAAAGAGGTTCTGGAAAAGTTAGAGCCCAATCAGGAGCTTTTGAAAACCATTTTGCAGTTAAAGCATCTGATGAAAGGCGAGGTGCTGGACACCGCAAGGAGAATTATCAGGAAGGTGGCGGAGGAGATTGCGGAAAAGCTGCAGCAGGATATCAGGCGTTCTCTCCTTGGGAGAATCGACAGAAATGCCGGCAGTCCCATTCCCTCCATACGGAATCTGGATATTCAGAAAACCATCCGCAGGAACTTAAAGCATTATGACACGGAAAACAAGAGGCTGCAGTTAGAGCAGGTGTACTTTAACAGGCGTACCAGAAACTACAGCGCCTGGCGGGTGATTATTGCCGTGGATGAGAGCGGTTCCATGCTGGATTCCGTGATACACAGCGCGGTGATGGCGGGAATCTTTGCGCGCCTTCCCATGCTGGATACCCGGCTTGTCATCTTTGACACTCAGGTGGTGGATTTGAGCTCCCAGATGGAGGACGTGGTCGCCACCCTTATGAGCGTCCAGCTGGGCGGAGGCACCTATATTGCGGGGGCCTTGCAGTACTGCGAGGGACTGGTTGAAAATCCCCACAGAACCATGGTGGTGCTGGTTTCCGACCTATGCGAGGGCGGCAGCGTTTCGGGCCTTTTAAGCGTAAGCCGGGGGATTATCGAGAGCGGCGCAAAGCTGATTTGCCTGACGGCGCTTGACAGCGAGGCAAATCCGGTTTACGACAGGAACACCGCTCAGAAGCTTTCGGATATTGGCGCTCATGTGGGAGCCATGACGCCGGAAGCGCTGGGGGATTTTATGGGAAAAGTTATGAATGGCTGATAAAGGGAAAAAATATGGATACATTGAAAGCCCTGATAAAAAATGTAGATGATGATTATCTCATTGGTATTTCCAACAAGGGAACAGTAAAACGGGCGGTAAAGGATTTGGAGGCGGAGAGCCCTTCTCTTACATGGACAGACGGGGAGGCGGCGGTTGCCTTAAAGGAGGAAAACTGCATCATCCGCGCGCCTCTTACGGACAGCGCCTGCAGCTGCCCTTCCCGCAGTATATGCAGGCATATCGTTACGGCGATATTGTGGTTGAAAAGGGAACTGGAGCGGGAAGATGCGGTTCGGGAGAACGAAGGTCAAAACGGGCAGGAACCGGAGGGCGGAAGCTTACGGGAGGAACCTGCGGACGGAAAGACAAAAGCAGACGCCTCCGGCAGGACGGAAGCCGTCAGCGAGAGGGCGGCGGAAAAAGGAGAGCGGTTTCAGGAAATTCTGGATATCCCGGCGGAAAAATTAAAGCGCGCCTGTAAAGGAAACCGGTACGGTAAATTTCTTGCTCATATGCGCGCCGGAGCGCTGCCGCCTGTGGAGGAAAGCTCTGTGATAACGGTGACGCTGCCCTGGGACAAAGCGGTTGTAAAGCTGTTGCTGCCCTTTTCCGGTTCCTCCTGTACCTGCCACAGCAGAGAATTGTGCGTCCATAAAGCCCAGGCGGTTCTGGCTTATCAGCTTACAAAGAAAGCGGTAACGCTTGAGCAGCTTGAGGCGCTTAAGGAGGCGGGGACTTCCTTTGATGAGGCGCAGGTTGCCCGGGCGGCGGCGGCCGTCTGCGAAACCCTCTGCCAGCAGATGCGCATCGGACTTTCCAGACAGTCTCCCGAGGAGACGGAAAGTCTGGAGCGTCTTGCCGTCATTGCCCACAGAGCGGGACTGCCGACCCTGGAAAGCGGGCTTCGCGCCCTTTCGGGGAGCTATGAACAGTACTTTTCCCGCTCGGCAGCCTTTGAGGGAGGAGAGCTGCTTCAAAGGATTCTGGCAGTTTACCGGCTGGCGAGGGAGCTTGAGGATGCGGCAGGCTTCCCAAGGGTGGAAAATACTAAGGGCTCAGGGCCCAAAGCGGCAGAGGCAGGAGAGACCGCGCAGAAAAGCGATAAAATCCGCTCTCTTGCCGGAAGCTTCCGCGATACCTATGAGCCTGTGGGAACCCTTCATCTGGCGGCTATGGGCGCAAGGAGCTTTTCAAGTAAAGCGGGCTATGCGGGAGAAATCTACTACTTTCTGGAAACACAGCAGAAAAGGTGGTATACATGGACGGACGTGCGCCCCACGATTTATGAGGGAAGCGGCAGAAAGCCGCCGGCAAATTCAGGCGGGGCGCTGGCTCCCTGGGGGCTAAATGTAAGCCGGTCGGAGCTTCAAAAGCTGGAATTTGATTTGCAGAATGCAAAGGCCGCTCCGGGAGGTCGTCTGTCGGTAAGCCAGGAATCCAAAGGGGAAATTACCGGCACAAGGAGCCTTGCGGACGAAAAAACCGGCCGGATGATTTGGTGGGATTTTGAAAAAATGCTGCAGGAGTATTTTTTGAGAAATGCCGGGTATGGCGGGGAACAGAGACAGAGCCCGGGCGGACAGGAAGCGGAAAGCCGCGACATTGTGGGCGGCTCGGGAAGGAAGGAGTATCTTGCCCTCGCCGGAGCCGTCAGATGGGAGAAATCGGTTTTCGACACGGTAAACCAGAGGTTTTCCTGGAGCGTTTTTGACAGAGAAGGAAGGGAGCTTTTTATTTCCTTAAAGTACACAAAGGAAGAAAAGATGACCGTTCAGCTTCTCGAACGGATGGAAAAGCGGCTGCGGGGATATCCCTTTGAGGAAATTGTGTTCTTCGGAAGCCTTTATCTGGACGAGGAGGGCAGGTTTTGTCTCTACCCCATTGAAGTGTTTTTCGGCGAAACTACGGGAAATCAGGGCGCATTTTCGGCTTCTTCGGGTAAGACAGCGGACACAGAGCAAGGCGGAAAGGACCGGTCAGCGCTTTCGGGAAGTGGCGGTGTTTCAAGGGAGATTCTCACCTCGATGAAGCAGTATCTGCAGGAAGCGGAAAGAAGCCTTCTGGACGTCTTTTACTGCGGCATGGATTCCTTCAGCGAGGAGATACTTTCCGGCCTGCTTTCCCTTGCCGAAGACGGGGAGCGGCTGGGACTTCATCAGGCAGGGAAATATTTTTCCCGCATAGCGGAGCTTTTGCAGGGGAAAAGGCACCGGATGGAATTTTCGCCGGAGCCGGTGATTGAGACAATGGAAGAATTGTCCGGTTATATTCGTGCCTGCCGGGAAAAGCTCTCCTATGATATGGCGGCTTGTGTAATGAAAAGATATGGCAACTAAAATTAGTTGCAAATGTGTGCTTATATGATATATTATGAGTAGAGGGTTTTAAATGAGCAGGAAAGATAAGCTGATAAACAGATTGCTAAAGAAACCTAAGGATTTTACTTTTGATGAAATGGAGTCTTTATTGGCATACTTTGGATATAAATTAAAGCAGAGCCGGACGGGGTCAGGAGTAAAATTTATAAAAGAAGATGGAAATGAAGTGATAAATTTCCATAAACCCCATCCAGATGGAATATTAAAAAGGTATATACTGGAGCAGGTGATAGAGAAATTAAGAAAGGACGGTTTGCTGTGAGTAATTTGTTAGCGTATAAGAATTATAACGGAACAGTGGAATATTCAAAAGAAGACGGATGTCTTTTTGGAAAGGTTACGGGAATAAAGTCCCTTCTTTCTTATGAAGGGGATTCTGTCAGAGAGCTGGAGAAGGATTTTCAGAATGTAATCGACGAATATCTAAGGGATTGTGAGGAAAAGGGGATAGAGCCGGAACAGCCCTATAAAGGAACTTTTAATGTCAGAATCAGTCCTGAGCTTCACCGCATTGTGGCAGTATATGCAATGGAGCATGGAAAGAGCCTGAATGCCGTCGTTGAGGAAGCAATTGGAAATATGGTTGGATGATAAGCAAAAAATATGCATAACACACAGGGGGTACACAATGAATTTCAAAGATGAACGTAATTATCAGAAGTTACTGGAAACGCTGGAAGTACTGCAGCTTTCAGAAGAAAACCAGAAGCTGGCGGAGCAGTATCTGGACATGACGGTACCGGAAGATACGGCGCTCCTTCAAAAGGCCCGGAGGCAGGACTTCTCACGGCCGGACCAGAATGAGGTGAGAAAATGCAGAGATTATATGGGGCATCTGCGAAAACGGGGAAAGACTGACGAGCTTTCCCGGTTCGTGCGGTTTGTGACGGCGGTCGGCGGCTCCACCGCATACTTTGCCCTTATATGCTACGGTTGGAACACGGATTCCATCAAGGAATTTCTGACACAGGAGCAGGTGACGGCCATCAAAGCGGAGGGAATCGTCTGGAACAATTACGGGCTGAAAAAAGCCGCAGCCAATTTAGGAGAGCGCAACCCGCAGATTTTGAGAAAGGCCATGGAGCTGTGCTATCATCAGCACAGTAACGCCGAGACCCTTCTTGCGGCTCTTGTGCTGCATTATACAAAAGCCGAAAATCCGCAGGGCGGCCTGCTGAAAAAGCTGTTCTCAAAGGAAAAGGGCGATGAAGACCTGAAAAAGGTTATAAACTGTGTGGAAATCAATCTGATTGACAGCATTCCCAATATGTTTACCGGTGCAAAACCGGCGCAGGCGGAGCTGGACGAGCTGATGAATTATGTGCGAAAGGCACCGGGCGGCGCGTTTCCCGACAGGATTTCCCGGATTATCCGCGGCAGGAAAACGGGGGAATACTTAACGCTCCTTCTTTCGGGGGTGGCTTTTCTTGCCATAGAGCATTCGGAAACATGCCTGGCTTTTCTTTGCCTTGCGGCGGCCATGGACGGGGAAAGCGGCCGCACTACCACGCTGGATATCTGTTTTGATATCGCAGGATACAAATGGTTTCTGGCCCATATCGAAACGCTGGAGGAGATATTGCCCATCACAAAGGAAAGCTATGTCAAATGGTGCCTGAAAAACAAGACGGGCGGCGGTCTTGGCCGTATGATTCGGAATTACCCGGAGATGATTAAGGCAATGCTCCCGGAGGTTTCCACGGAAAATTACAGGTATCTTCTGCAGGAGGTGGAGGATAACAATAAGGAGCTGTTTAGGGAGATTAACGCTTCTTTAGGGGGCGAATATGAAAGGAAAATGGCAAATGAGCTGACAGCCCGCTACACAGTGGGACAGCAGGAAGCCGTCGGCTACCTTTTGGGGGAAAACGAGATAGAGGCGCTGTATCCGTACATAGCAAAATGGAGAGACAGCGGAGCGTATTACAGCTACGATTACCATAGAAAGTTTGCCGGGCTGTTGAAAGATAAGAATACGCAGCAGATGTACCGCCGGGCGGTGATACTGGAAGGAATCTGCCTGAGGACGTCTCATTTCAGCTATCTGAAAGGGAATTATCATCAGGTGGATAAAGACGTCTTAAAAGAGATTCTCACTCTTTTCGAGACGGAAAAGGTTCCTGCAAATTATCAGCTCGAAATGCTGGGCAGCATCCATGACAGTTTTTATCAGGAGAAACAGAAAACGGATTTTTTCAATGACTGTGTGATTCTTCTGTGCGGAAAAAGAGAGTGGGAGGATACCTTTGTGTCCCTTGCAAAGGAGGGAACGCCTGCCGTCCGTTTCCTTTGCATCCGGCTGCTTGACGTTCACTTTGACGAGTACCGGGACGTGCTTTTATCCCTTGCCATGGACGGCTCGAAACAGGTGAGAGAGCTCCTTGCGGCGGTGTATGAAAGCCATAAGGAGTGGGAGATGCAGATGAAGGAAATGCTGGCCTCCCGGAAATCCCAGGAAAGGGAGCTTGCGGCAATAGTTCTTAAAAAATGGGGAGCCGCGGCTTACCGGGAGGAATTTGAGGCGGCGCTTAAGGTAGAAAAGAGCAAAAAGATAAAGGAGCTTTTGGAAGATTGTCTGGGAATGGAAGGCAGGGAGCCGGAAGCGGCTAAGGCGGGAGAAAAAAGCCTGAACGATTTGGCAAAAGAAATTTTAAAAGGCGGAAAGAAACGCAAGGTGGCATGGGCTTATGAAACGCCTTTCCCGGAAGTGCACCGGACGGACGGCACGGCAGCGGAGGAGGATTATCTGGCGTCTGTTCTTGTGGCCTATGCGGATATGGGGATGCCGGGCGTAAACAAGGATGCGGCAAGGCTTGCTTCCGCTCTGGACGCAAAGGAGCTTTCAGAGTATGTGAATGTGCTTTTCGGAAAATGGCTGGACGCAGGCGCGGAGGCAAAGAAAAAATGGGTGCTTTACGCGGCCTCCATTCACGGCGGGGACGCCATTGTCCCGGTTTTGCACGAGCAGATTAAGGAATGGCCTAAGGCTGCCAGAGGCGCCATGGCGGCGGAGGCGGTGAAAGCCCTTTCCGTAAACGGCAGCTCCACCGCCCTTTTGCTGGTGGACCAGATTGCCCGGAAGTTCAAGTTCCGCCAGGTGAAAACGGCTGCCGCGGACGCCCTTACTTACGCCGCGGGACAGCTTGGGATTACCAGAGAAGAGCTGGAGGACAGGATTGTGCCGAACCTTGGCTTTGACGAGAGCATGGCGCTTTCCTTTGATTATGGCAGCCGGAGCTTTAAGGTGCTTCTCTCCCCGGCGCTGGAGCTGGAGGTCTATGATGAAAATGGAAAAAGGCTGAAAAATCTCCCGGCTCCCGGCAAAAAGGACGATGCCGTAAAGGCAGAGGCAGCCAGCGCGGAGTTCAGGCTCCTGAAAAAGCAGTTAAAAACGGTGGTGTCCAATCAGAAGATTCGTCTGGAACAGGCCCTTAGTGCAGAGCGGGTGTGGCAGGTGGAAAAATGGAAAGCGCTTTTTGTGAAAAATCCCATTATGCACCAGTTTGCTATCGGCCTTATCTGGGGGCTTTATGAGGACGGCGCACTTAAGACGACTTTCCGCTATATGGAGGACGGAAGCTTTAATACCGTGGACGAGGAGGAATATGAGCTTCCCGGCGAAGGTACAATAGGTCTGGTTCATCCCATTGAGCTTACGGCGGATGAGCTTTCCGCATGGAAAGAGCAGCTTTCCGACTATGAGGTGACGCAGCCCTTCGAGCAGCTGGAGCGTCCGGTTTACCAGCTTACGGAGGAGGAAAAGGGGCAGAAGGAGCTTACCCGCTTTGGCGGCAAGCTGTTAAACGGACTTTCCCTGTCGGGCAAGCTGCAGGGGCTTGGCTGGTATCGGGGCAGCGTGCAGGATGCCGGCGGCTATTACACCTTTTACAGGGAAGACGGAAATACCGGAGTGGAGCTGGAATTTTCCGGCTGCTTTGTAGGGGATGAAAACGAGGAAGTGACCGTTTACGGCGCAGTTTTCTATAAGGCAGGCACGGTGAAGCGGGGAAGCTATGTCTATGATACCGTGAAGAAGGAGCACCAGTATCAGCTCTCTGAGGTAAGCCCACGGTATTTCAGCGAAATTGTGCTGCAGCTTACGAAGGCCACGGCGTCCAGCAAGGAACAGGTGGCCTATCCGGAATGTAAGAACAGCTGACAGGCAGGGGGCAATGTGGAAGCCGATGGCAGTAAGTAACTGTGCGGCAAAGGCCGTTTCATCGGTATTTCCGTACTGCAAAAAGACACAGAAGGGTCTGCACAGCCTGGCTGGCAAGAAGCCCCCAGAGATAGCCGTGGATTCCCCACAGGGGGATTCCGAAAAATACGAAAGCAAGGCGGACCATCAGGCTCAGCATACTGAACAGAAAGGTGACGCCTGTTTTTCCCAGGCCGTTTAAGATGCTTCCCAGCATACTGGCAATGTACATGAGGGGGCACAAAAAGCTTAAGACGATAATGAAGCTTCCGGCAAGGGCGCTCTGATACAGGAGATTGCCAAGGAATTTTCCGGTGCATAAAAAGAAGCCGGTAAAAAGGATACCCAGAAGAAAGCCGTAGCGGATGGATTTGTATACGGCTTTCTTAATGGTGGAAGTATTGTCGGCAGCGTCGGCCTCGGATACGATTGGCAAAAGCAGTACGCAAATGGAGTTGGTGATAGCCCCGGGGAAAAAGATAAGGGGCATTGCCATTCCGGTAAGTACGCCGTAGGTGCCAAGTGCGGTGGAGTTGTCGTAACCAAAGCTCATCAGTCTGTTGGGGATAAAAATAGCTTCAATGCTCTGTAAAAAATTGATAATCACCCTGTTTAACGACAGAGGAACCGCCACTTTAAGGAGACGTGTGCTGGCGGCGGAAAAGGCGGGCCAGCTTACGGATAGCAGCGGCCCGTAATTTTTCGGCACCACGTTTTCAAAATGGGCCCGCACCGCAATCAGGGAAACCAGCATGGAGGCGCTCTCGCCAATCACCAGCCCCACTACCGCAAAGTTGATGGTAAGCGTCATGTTGTTTTTTAAACAGAGATAATAAATCAGATAAACGCTGCCCACCCGGATAATCTGCTCGGAGAGCTGGCACAGGGAGGGAACGCCGGTTTTCCTAATACCGTAAAAATAGCCGTTGATGCAGGAATGAACCGTCGCCATGGGAATGGACAGGGCAATAATACGCAGGAGAGGGGCCGTCCGCTCCTCCATGAGAAAATAAACGGCAATGCTGTCAGAATAGCAGTAAATTCCAACTGCGCATAAGACGGAAAGAGTCATGGACAGCACAAGGCCGGTAAACAAATGCAGAGAAGAAGACCGGTAGTCCCGGGTGAGGGTTTCTCCGGCCACATATTTGGAGATGGCCGTCTGCATACCGGCAACGGTGAGGGAAAAAGAAAGGGCAAGGACAGGGGAAATCAGCTGGTAAAGCCCCATGCCCTCGGCCCCGAAAAGCCGGGATAAGAAAATACGGTAGAAAAATCCGATAAAACGGCTGGCAAAGCCGGTGAGCGTGAGAATAATGGTCCCTGTAATTAAGGGACTGGTATTTCGTCTGTTAAACATAGAATATCACCAGAATCCCACAGTCCGGCAGGCGGAGAATAAAAACTGCCTTCCATTTCAGGGAAAGGCGGACTGTGTGCGTAGATTATTTAGTGTTAATATATGCCTGATGTCTCATTGACAGAACAATTCCAAAATGCTATAGTAAGGATTGTTAAAACCTAGTAAGTTGATAGGAATAAAAGCCTGATAAGGCAGCTCCAATAGAAAATACACAAAAAAGTGCAGAAACGAGGAAAAACATGGACAAAATTATATACCTGGATAACGCCGCCACCACGAAAACCTCTCCCGAAGTACTTGCGGCGATGCTTCCTTACTTTTCAGAGCATTACGGAAACGCAAGCACCATTTACCGGCTGGGTGCGGAAAGTAAAAAGGCGGTTATGGACGCGCGGGATGCGATAGCGGGTAGCCTTGGTGCGGAAAGCCCTGAGATTTATTTCACGGCGGGGGGCTCCGAGGCGGACAACTGGGTCCTTATCGCCGCCGCGGAAAGCTATGAGGGCAAGGGAAAGCATATTATCACCTCCGCAATCGAACACCACGCCGTTTTGCATACCTGCCGGTATCTGGAGAAAAGGGGGTACGAGGTAACTTATGTGGGAGTGGATGAAAATGGCATTTTAAAGCTGGAGGAATTAAAAAAAGCAATCAGGCCGGATACCATACTGATTTCCGTGATGTTTGCCAACAATGAAATCGGAACCCTTCAGCCCATAGCCGAAATCGGGGAAATTGCCAGAGAAAAGGGTATTTTATTTCATACCGACGCCGTGCAGGCATACGGTCATGTACCCATAAATGTGGATGATTTGCATATTGACATGCTCAGCGCCAGCGCCCATAAGCTTCACGGGCCGAAGGGCGTGGGATTTTTGTATATCCGCAAAGGCGTGAAAATCCGTTCCTTTATCCATGGCGGCGCCCAGGAGAGAGGCCGGAGAGCCGGAACGGAAAACGTGCCGGGAATCGTCGGCTTCGGCGTTGCCGTAAAAGCGGCTTTTGAGAAAATGGAGGAGCGCAGCGCCAAAATACAAAAGCTCCGGGACTATTTAACAGAAAAAGTATTAAGCGAGGTTCCCTACTGCCGTTTAAACGGAGACAGGGAAAAGAGACTGCCCAACAACA
Organism: uncultured Lachnospiraceae bacterium; assembly: GCA_910577275.1. GTDB lineage: Bacteria > Bacillota > Clostridia > Lachnospirales > Lachnospiraceae > Suilimivivens. Next base: position 406,805 of record CAJTMW010000001.1, on the reverse strand, counting down.
TAAATTTCAGCTTTGATTTCATCGAGGGGGAATCCCTTCTGATGATGCTGGATATGAAAGGAATCTGCGCTTCCAGCGGTTCGGCGTGTACCTCCGGCTCCCTGGACCCCTCCCATGTGCTTCTGGCAATCGGACTGCCTCACGAGCGGGCCCACGGCTCCCTGCGGCTTACCTTAAGCGAGGAAAATACCCTGGAGGAAATGGATTACGTTGCGGACGCAATAAAGGAGATTGTGGACAGACTGCGGCAGATGTCGCCTCTCTACGAGGATTTTATAAAAGAAAAGAGGAAAAAAGATGTACAGTGAAAAAGTAATGGACCATTTTACAAATCCCAGGAATATGGGAGAAATAGAAAACCCCAGCGGCACGGGAACCGTGGGCAACGCCAAATGCGGGGATATCATGAGAATTTATCTTGATATTGACGACAATCAGGTGATACGGGACTGTAAATTCAAAACCTTCGGCTGCGGGGCCGCCGTGGCAACCAGCAGCATGGCCACGGAGCTGGTAAAGGGAAAGACGGTTCAGGAGGCGCTTCTTGTCACCAACAAGGCAGTAATGGAAGCGTTGGACGGGCTTCCCCCTGTGAAGGTGCACTGTTCCCTGCTTGCGGAGGAAGCCATTCACGCGGCGCTCTGGGATTATGCGGAGAAAAACGGCATCACCATTGAAGGGCTGAAAAAGCCGAAAAATGATATCCATGAGGATGAGCCGGAAGAGGAATACTAAATAAGATACCTTGCCGTCAGCAGCGGGAGCGCAGTCTGCTGTCAGTAACAGAGGAGCAGCTTGAAAGCAGCCTGCTGTCAGTAACAGAGGAGCAGCTTAAAAAGCAGCCTGATATCAGCAACAGAGGAGCAGCTTGAAAAGCAGGAAAATCAGGAGCAGTCAGATGGGAAAGAAAGTAGTGGTGGGCATGTCAGGGGGTGTGGATTCCTCCGTGGCTGCCTGCCTTTTAAAGGAACAGGGATATGATGTGACGGGCGTCACCATGCGGACATGGGAGGATGAGGAGAAAGCTCTCGTGGAAGAAAACGGCGGATGCTGCGGCCAAAGTGCGGCGGAGGACGCCGGGAGAGTCGCCGGTATCCTGGGCATTCCGCATTATGTGGTGAACTTTAAGAGGGAATTCCGGGAAAAAGTGGTGGATTATTTCATTTTGGAATATTTAAATGGCAGAACCCCCAATCCCTGTATCGCCTGCAACAGATATATCAAATGGGAATCCCTCCTTCGGCGGGCAATGGAAATCGGGGCGGACTATATTGCAACAGGACATTATGCAAGGGTGGAAAAGCTGCCAAACGGCAGATATGCCGTCCGAAATTCCGTTACCGCCGCGAAAGACCAGACCTACGCCCTTTACAATCTGACACAGTTTCAGCTTGCCCATACGCTGATGCCGGTGGGGGATTATACCAAGGAGGAAATCAGAAGGATTGCCGAAGAAAACCGTCTGCCCGTCGCCTCAAAGCGGGACAGTCAGGATATCTGCTTCGTGCCGGATAAGGACTATGCCGGATTTATCAGAAGGACGGCAAAGAAAGAGCTTTTGGAAAAGCTTCCGGCAGAATTCCCGAAAAAGCTTCCCGGGGAAGGGAACTTTGTCTCAGAGGACGGGCGCATTCTGGGAACCCACAAAGGAGTCATTCATTACACCATAGGACAGCGGAAGGGGCTCAGCCTTTCCATGGGACATCCGGTTTTTGTTTCGGAGCTGCGGCCGAAAACCAACGAGGTTGTTATCAGCGACAGCGACGTTTTCCGGACAGAGCTTACCTGTAACCGGATTCATTTTATGGGAATGGAGGATTTAAAGGAGCCCCGGAGGCTGTGGGCGAAGATAAGATATGCGCACAAAGGAGAATGGTGCACCGCCGTACGCACAGGCGAGGATAAAATTTCATGCATTTTTGAGCATCCTGTCCGGGCAGTCACGCCGGGACAGGCGGTGGTGTTTTATGACGGGGAATATGTGATGGGAGGCGGTACAATTTTGTAGCCGCTATTGATGAAAATACTGGTGATACCGGATACTCAAGGGGCGTATCCGGTATTTTTGGAGAATCAAATCCTGTGAAACTCCGGCGTCCGCTTCTCAAAAGTGGCGTAATACCGGAAGCCGCAGTCTGTAAGAATCTCCGCAGCCCGCGAAAAGCCCCTTGCAACCGCCAAAGGCTCATGGGCGTCAGAGCCTGCTGTGACGATTTCGCCGCCCAGAGCCCTGTACCTTTTAAGAATATCCGTGCAGGGATTCAGCTCCTTAAGGCCGTAGGAGATGGCGCCGGTGTTGATTTCAATTCCCTTTTCCCTTTCAATGAGAGTTTCCAGAATTTTATCCAGAATATCGCTATAATCCTCATAACAATAGTTTTCGTCCTTTGTTTTCCCGTAGCGGACCACATAATCCAGATGGCCGTATACGTCGAAATTATCAAAAGCCTTTAAATTGTCCAGAATGGAGGAAAAATACTCCCTGTAGGCCTCCGCATCAGAGCGTCCTTCATAAAAAGCAGGGTAGTAGGGGTCCTTTCTGTTGCACAGGTGGGAGGAGGCGATAATAAAATCAAAGTCGTAGCTTTTGGCATAAACCGCAAGCTCTCTCTTAAGATGCGGCTGAACGCCCAGCTCCACGCCGAATAAGAGCCGGATTTTGCCGGCATATTTTTCCTTTAATTTTGCCAGTTCATAGAGATAGGAATCGGTATTTAACTCAAACATCCCCTCGTCGCCCGGATTAGAATATACAAAGTCCATATCCAGATGCTCCGTAAAGCACATGGTGGAAAGACCCGAATCAATTCCCTTTAAAATCATGTCTTCCATGGGCGCTTTGCTGTCCCCTGAAAAGGAAGAATGTAAATGAAAATCTGCTTTAATTGCCATAGCTGTCACCTCTTTACTGTATCTTATTAAAAATTGCCAGAAAATGCAATTATTTTTCAATTTAATCTTGAACTTTTCGGACAAATTGGGTACAATAAATCTGCTGATAAAATTTTGTCAATCTTTGAGAAGTATAAATCTTAGGATGTATACTCTTTTAGGTTGTATTGTCTTAAGGATTGCAAAATCTATGTAATCATTATTCATTTTTAGGAGGAATCTAAAATGGCAGTAAGAGTAGCAATTAATGGTTTTGGCCGTATCGGTCGTCTTGCATTCAGACAGATGTTTGATGCAGAAGGTTACGAAGTAGTGGCAATTAACGATTTGACAAGCCCCGAAATGCTTGCACACTTGTTAAAGTACGACACCGCACAGGGCAAGTACAAATATGCGGACAGCGTATCTTATGGTGAGGATTCCATCTCTGTTAATGGAAAGACCATTACAATTTACAAAGAAGCAGACGCTAAGAATCTTCCCTGGGGAGAGCTTAAGGTAGACGTTGTTCTTGAATGTACAGGTTTCTATACATCCAAGGCAAAAGCAAGCGCTCACATTGAAGCAGGCGCTCGTAAGGTAGTTATCTCCGCACCCGCAGGAAACGACCTTCCTACCATCGTTTACAATGTAAACCATACATCACTGAAGGCTGAGGATACCGTTATTTCCGCAGCTTCCTGTACAACAAACTGCTTAGCTCCTATGGCTAAGGCATTAAATGACCTTTGTCCTATCATGAGCGGTATCATGACGACAGTTCACGCTTACACAGGCGACCAGATGATTCTTGACGGCCCTCAGAGAAAAGGCGACAAGAGAAGAAGCCGTGCAGGCGCTCAGAACATCGTTCCCAACTCAACAGGCGCAGCAAAGGCAATCGGCCTTGTTATACCTGAACTGAACGGCAAGCTCATCGGCTCCGCTCAGCGTGTTCCCACCCCTACAGGCTCCACAACTATCTTAGTTGCAGTTGTTAAGGGACAGGTTACCAAAGAGCAGATTAACGATGCTATGAAAGCTGCTTCCACAGAGTCCTTCGGTTACAATACAGACGAAATCGTTTCTTCCGACGTTATCGGCAGCACCTACGGTTCCATCTTCGATGCAACCCAGACAATGGTTGCTCCTATGGAAGACGGCAACACCCAGGTACAGGTTGTATCATGGTATGACAATGAGAATTCTTACACAAGCCAGATGGTAAGAACAATCAAATACTTCTCTGAATTAGCATAAGTTTAACACATACGGTAATACCGTAATGCTGTCAAAGTAAGTAAAAGACCTTAAGGGTCCGGTCTTATGGACCGGACCTTTTTATAAATTGTGGTAAGGAGGGACCCGCGAAGCGGGAGGATTCCTTATCACCGCAGGCAATTTGCCTGTGTTCAAAAAGTAAGGAGGAACAGAACCATGGGATTAAACAAAAAATCAGTTGACGACATTAACGCAGCCGGAAAGCGCGTGCTTGTAAGATGTGATTTTAACGTGCCTCTTAAAAACGGTGAAATCACAGACGAAACCCGTATCGTAGCAGCGCTTCCCACAATCAAAAAGCTTCTTGCAGACGGAGGAAAGGTAATTCTCTGCTCTCATCTCGGCAAGGTAAAGAACGGCCCCAACGAAGGAGAATCTTTGGCTCCCGTTGCAAAGAGACTGTCCGAAAAGCTTGGCAAGGAAGTAAACTTTGTTGCCGATTACAACGTAACAGGCGAAGCTGCCACAGCGGCAGTTGAGGCAATGAAAGACGGAGACGTTGTACTGCTTCAGAATACCCGTTTCCGTGGAAAAGAAGAAACTAAGAACGGCGAGGAATTCAGCAAAGAGCTTGCTGACCTGGCTGATGTTTATGTATGCGATGCCTTCGGCTCCTCCCACAGAGCTCATGCTTCTGTTGCAGGCGTTACAGACTGTGTTCGCGCAAAAGGCGGCGAATGCGCGGTGGGCTATCTGATGCAGAAAGAAATCGACTTCCTTGGAAACGCAGTAGAAAATCCGGTAAGACCTTTCGTGGCAATCCTTGGCGGCGCAAAGGTAGCCGATAAGCTGAATGTTATCAATAACCTTCTTGAAAAGTGCGACACCCTGATTATCGGCGGCGGTATGGCGTTTACCTTCTTAAAGGCAAAGGGCTATGAAATCGGCAAGTCTTTAGTGGACGACGAGAAGATTGATTACTGCAAGGAAATGATGGATAAGGCAGAAAAGCTTGGAAAGAAATTACTGCTTCCCGTTGATACCGTGATTGCAGACAGTTTCCCGAATCCCATCGACGCTGAAATCGAAGTTTCCACCGTTGATGCAGACAAGATTCCGGCCGACAAGGAAGGACTCGATATCGGCGAAAAGACAGCGGCTCTTTATGCAGATGCGGTTAAGAGCGCAAAGACCGTTGTATGGAACGGACCTATGGGCGTATTTGAGAATCCCGTTCTTGCAAAGGGAACCATTGCGGTTGCAAAGGCTCTTGCAGAGACAGACGCTACCACCATCATTGGCGGCGGCGATTCCGCAGCGGCAGTAAATCAGCTTGGATTTGCAGATAAGATGAGCCACATTTCCACAGGCGGCGGCGCTTCCCTTGAATTCTTAGAGGGCAAGGAGCTTCCCGGCGTAGTGGCGGCAGACGACAAATAATAAACAGCAGCCGGAAGAAAGTGCACGGAACGGCGAGCAGACGCAGGAAGCGGCTGGGAACCGTTCCAGACAAGAGTGTACTGAATGACGGCTGCGGAACTATAAAATAGGAGAATAGGTAAGATGGCAAGAAGAAAAATTGTAGCCGGCAACTGGAAAATGAACATGACTCCCAGCCAGGCGGTAGCATTATGTGATGAATTAAAGGATTTGGTAAAATCCGACGACGTTGATGTTGTTTACTGCGTTCCCGCTGTTGACATTGTTCCTGTAGTGGAAGCAGTTAAGGGAACCAATGTTGAGGTTGGCGCCGAGAACATGTACTTCGAGGAAAAGGGCGCTTATACCGGAGAAATCTCCGCAGCAATGCTGGTAGACGCAGGCGTTAAATACGTGATTATCGGCCACTCCGAGAGACGCGACTACTTCAAGGAGGACGACGCTTTATTAAATAAGAAGGTAAAGAAAGCCTTTGAAGCAGGCCTTACGCCGATTCTCTGCTGCGGCGAGACTCTCGAGCAGAGAGAGATGGGCATCACCCTTGACTGGATTCGTATGCAGATTAAGTCTGACCTGGTAGGCGTCAGCGCGCAGCAGGTAGCTTCCATGGTAATCGCTTACGAGCCTATCTGGGCAATCGGAACAGGCAAGACGGCAACCACCGAGCAGGCGCAGGAGGTTTGTAAGGCAGTCCGCGACTGCATCGCAGAAATTTATGACGAAGCTACGGCGGAAGCGGTTCGTATCCAGTACGGCGGTTCTGTAAACGCAGGCAACGCGGCGGAATTGTTTGCACAGCCCGACATTGACGGCGGTCTTGTAGGCGGCGCTTCCCTTAAGGCTGATTTTGGAAAGATTGTAAACTACAAATAAAAATGTTGTGTAAATCAAATGCTTATCTCAAAAAATCCCCGGTTTACGGGCATTTCCCCAGGATAGCAGCTTGAATTTACCACCGTACAAGCGGCGTTTCCCACTCCCTGCACAGGGAGAACAGGAACGCCGCTTTTTTGCATTAAGGCGCTTTCTTACCGGCCTTTTTTGGCCATAGTTATTCAACACACTTGAATTAGGGAAAACAAGATGATACAATTAGAAACATTCAAATGTATCTAATTGCAAGAGGTGAGCTTATGGCACGAAATAAATATCCCGAAATCACAGAAGCAAGGATATTGGACACAGCGACAAAACTTTTTTTAGAAAACGGGTGGGAGCAGACCACCATTCAAGATATTGTTGACGAATTAGGCGATATGACACGCGGGGCGTTCTATCATCATTTTAAGTCCAAAGATGAAATCATAGACGCTGTTACAACCCGTATCTTTATGGGGAACAATCCGTTTAAGGCAGTAGAAGAAATCAAAGATTTAAGCGGGCTTGAAAAAATAAAGCATTTCTTCAAGTTTTCCCTGCAGCGTAACGATACCATGAAATTCAGCGAAGTTGCGGGGAGCGTATTAAAAAGCCCCATTTCTATTGGGAAACAGGTTTTAGACAGTATCAATAATATGGCGCCCTACTTTACGGAATATATCACAGAGGGCATAAAAGACGGTTCCATTCATGTGAAAAATCCAAAGCAGACAGCCGAAAGTATGATTTTGCTTGTAAATGTCTGGTTCAGCCCTCTTGTATTCTCCGATACGAAAGAAGATTATATGAAGAAGTATGAACAGTTGAAACTGATGTATGAGGGGATAGGGCTTCCGCTGTTTGATGATGAACTGCAATCGTTATTTGAAAACTTATATGACAGGATTACTGTACGCTAAAGTATTTTTTTAACACGCTCTGGTAAGATATAAAAAGCTGCCGTTTCATGGGCAGTTTTTATATAATCAAATACATACATTTATATGTATTAAAAGGAGGATAAAAATGCAAACTGAATTTGTAGTGCAAACAAAAAATCTTTGTAAGGCATTTGCCGGAAAGGAGGTCATTCACGACTGTACCATGTCTGTTGAGAGGGGAACAATCTACGGATTTTTGGGGAAAAACGGAGCCGGAAAAACGACGGTATTCAAAATCCTGTTAGAGCTGTTAAAGCCCACTATGGGAGAAGTAAGCGTTTTAGGCGTGGACAGCAGCAAAAACAATTTGGAGGTATTGAGGCGAACAGGAAGTCTGATAGAAACACCGATATTCTATGAACATCTGTCTGCCAGGGAGAATCTGCAATTACATCTTGACTATATGGAAATGAACGGGGGAGAAATTGCGGAAACCCTTAAAATGGTAGGCTTATCAAATGTCGGTACACAGGCTGTTTCCACGTTTTCACTTGGTATGCGCCAGCGGCTGGCGATTGCGCGGGCAATCGTGCATAAGCCGGAGCTGCTTATTTTAGACGAGCCTGTAAATGGTCTTGACCCCGTTGGGATAAAAGAAATGCGGGAACTGTTTTGCGATTTGGTAAAGCGCCAGAAAATTACAATTCTGCTTTCAAGCCATATCCTTTCTGAAATCGACAAAATTGCAGACCGTATCGGAGTAATTGTAAACGGTAACGTCGTGCAGGAAATCAGTCCGCAGGAAATCAAAGAGAAATACCCAAATGGTCTTGAAGATTATTTCATGGAAATCACAAACGGAGGTACCTACAATGAATAAGTTAATTTCCCTGGAACTAAAACGGAACAGTTTGCGTTCTTATCACACTGGTGTTTTTATCAGCGGCGCGCTTATGCTTGGGCTGCTGTATCTATTAGCCGTAATACCCAAATTAGACCCGTCGGAAACAGACCTTGAAATGTTTATGTCATATCGCAGCTTAACCGGTTTAACAAATATTATGCTCATGGTAATCTTCACAATCCTTTCAGCCGTAATGTCCTCAAAATTCATTATTGAGGAATATGCCGGAAAAAGAGCAATCCTCCTGTTTTCATACCCGGTTTCGCGGCAGAATGTATTAAGCGCGAAGATGTGCATGGTGTTCTTATATACAGTAATTGCCATGTGTCTATGCGGAACGGTAATATTCGGTATCTTTTTTGGAACAGAAAGCCTCTTTCCTATTTGTTCAGACACACTGACTTTTCCTGCAATTTTATATTGCAGTTTTTCTCTTATCTCTTATTCATTACTTGCGGGCGTATGGGGAATTGTTGCTTTGTGGATTGGCTTTGGCAGGCAGTCTGTAACTGTAACAATCGTTGCCGCCGTCATTATAGCTATTGTCATGTGCCAGATTATGGCTATGACTTTGAATTATCTTGTTGGCGCTGCTTTGTTTCTTGTAATCGGCTCCGCAGCGGCAGCAATCGCATGGACTGATTTGAAAAGAAACATTGCAAATATGGAGGTGTAACTTGTCTGTATGGTAGGTTTACCTGCCGTAAACTTTTTCAGGAGTTTGGAAAGCTAGAGGAATATTGGTGTGGAATTAAAGTGAAAAATATATTTATTCCGGCAAAATTCCCTGTTGTAACTTTTGCCGGAATAGTATATGATAGACAAGTATGTTCTTTATGGAAGTAAAAAATATTGCGCCTTGCAGATTTATTCCCGCAGGCAGCAAGCCGGATAACTGTTTTCTGGCAGTTGGCGGACGCCGCGGGATGTTGACTTATGAGACAAGGAGAAAGCACTATGGGTAATATTTTATATCTGGTAATCCCCTGTTACAACGAAGAGGAGGTTTTGCCCGAGACCAGCGCGCGTCTTTTGGACAAATTGGAAAGCCTTACAGGGCTCAAAAAAATAAGTGAAAAAAGCCGTGTGATTTTTGTGAACGATGGCTCGAAGGACAGAACCTGGGAGATTATAAGGGAGCTCCATGAAAAGAACAGAATTTTTGGCGGCATTAATTTAAGCAGAAACAGAGGGCACCAGAACGCGCTGCTGGCCGGACTGATGACGGTGAAGGATTATGCGGACATGGTGATTTCCATGGATGCGGACCTTCAGGACGATATCAATGCCATAGACGAGATGGTTGACAAGTATTTAAGCGGCATTGACGTTGTTTACGGCGTGCGCGGAAGCCGGGAAAAAGATACGGTATTCAAGAAATTCACGGCTGAGAGCTTTTATAAAATTATGAACACTATGGGTGCCAACACAGTATTTAATCATGCGGATTACCGGCTTATGAGCAGACGGGCGCTTGACGGGCTGGCACAGTACGGGGAAGTCAACCTTTTCCTGCGCGGTATTGTGCCGATGATTGGATATCCTGCGGATGTGGTATATTATAACAGAGGAGAGCGGTTTGCCGGAAAAAGCAAATACCCTTTGGGGAAAATGCTTTCCTTCGCCGTCGAGGGAATTACGTCCCTGAGCACAAAGCCGATAAGGATGATAACTGCGCTTGGTTTTTTCATCTTTATTGTCAGTATCGGTATGCTCATTTACAGTCTTGTCCGGCATTTTATGGGGGCAACCATTGTGGGCTGGACAACGCTCATGGTTTCGGTCTGGGCAATAGGAGGATTAATCCTTCTCTCCCTTGGTGTGGTGGGAGAATATATTGGAAAGATTTATCTGGAAACCAAAGCGCGCCCCCGGTATATTGTAGAGCAGTTTTTGAATGACACAGATGAAATGGAGTAGCATAGTGGAAGAAAGAATGGAAGAAAATTTAGAAGCAAAATTGAGATTTGACGAGTCCGGCATTCACCCGGATATTTTGAGGGCGGTACATGAAATGGGGTTCGAGGTCATGACCCCCATTCAGGAGCAGTCCGTCCCGGTACTTTTAGAGGGAAAGGATATCATCGGACAGGCCCAGACCGGCACGGGAAAGACGGCGGCCTTCGCCATTCCCATGATACAGAAAATCGACCCTGAAATCAAAAGACCTCAGGGAATTATCCTCTGTCCCACAAGAGAGCTTGCCATGCAGGCGGCGGAGGAGATAAGGCGGCTTGCAAAATATATGTACGGCGTTAAGGTGCTTCCGGTCTACGGCGGTCAGGATATCGGAAAGCAGATAAGGGCGCTTTCCCAGGGCGTCCAGATTATTGTGGGGACGCCGGGACGTGTGATGGACCATTTAAGGAGGCACACCATTAAAACCGCAGAGGTAAAAATGATTGTGCTGGACGAAGCGGACGAGATGCTGGATATGGGCTTTCGGGAGGATATCGAGACCGTGCTGGCGGATATGCCGGAGGTACATCAGATGGCGCTGTTTTCGGCGACCATGCCCAAAGAGATTCTGGAAATTGCAGGCACCTATCAGCAGAATGCGGTTTATATCAGAGTAACTCCTAAGGAGCTTACGGTATCTGCAATCAAGCAGGCTTATTACCGCGTGGCAAAGAAGGATAAAATCAGGGCGTTATGCAGACTGCTGGATTATTATCAGCCCTCAAGAAGCCTGATATTTGCCAACACAAAGCGGATGGTGGATGAAATTGCGGCAAGGCTCAATGAGCTGGGATATGAAGCAAGCGCCCTTCACGGCGATTTGACCCAGGCGCAGAGAGACACCGTAATGAACCAGTTCCGCAAGGGTATCTGTGAAATCCTGATTGCAACCGACGTGGCGGCAAGAGGAATCGACGTCAGCGGCGTGGACGCGGTATTTAACTATGATGTGCCTGAGGATATTGAATATTATGTTCACAGAATCGGGAGAACAGGACGGGCGGGAAGAAAGGGCCGTTCCTTCACTTTGATTTCGGGCAGGGAAATCTTTAAAATACGCAGCATTGAAAAGGTGTGCCACACCACAATCAGAGAGAGGCAGCTTCCGTCGGTGGCGGACGTGATTCGGGTGAAGTCGGACAGGCTCTTTGCCGGCGTGGCGGGCATACTGGAAAACGAGGATTTGTCAGAGACCAGGAAGGATATAGAAATTGCCTCCGAAAAGTACGGCTTTTCCGTACTTGACCTTGCGGCGGCGCTCATGCATATGAATATGGGAGAGACCCCGGAGGAAATCGAGGAAGAACAGCCTTATCAGGAAAAAGGCCGGGAAGGACGCAGGAGAGACCGGGGAAGGAGAAGCCGCGGCGAGCGCAGGGACAGAAGAGGACGCGACGAATCCGGCAGCCGCGACGAGCGCAGAAGAGGACGGGACGACCGCGATGACCGTGACAGGAGAGAGGCGAGAAAGCCGGGCGAAGGACGCGGCGAAAGGCTGTCAGAGAGGGACAGGAGAGACAGAGAGCGGAAAAACGAGAAAGATTTCTTCGGCGACGGAAGCAAGGGGAAATCCGGTGCAAAAGAAAAGACCGGAAAATCATCCAAAAGCAAAAAGGGCGCTGACGTCAAAGCTTTCGGCATGTTCCGGTCCAAAAGAAAATAAAAAGTTTTAAACAGTTATGAACTGTGCGTTATGGAGCCTGTAATAGGCTCCTTTTTTTGCCATTAATTCTGCGGCGGAGCCTTCCTCCACGATTCCGCCGTTGTCAATCACGAAAATTCTGTCGGCTTTCTGAATGGTGGACAGTCTGTGGGCAATCACAAAGGAGGTACGCCCCTTCAAGAGAGCGTCAATCCCATCCTGCACAAGCAGCTCCGTGTTGGTGTCGATGCTGGAGGTGGCCTCGTCCAATATCAGAATATTCGGCCTGGAAACCATGGTTCTTGCAAAGGCGAGAAGCTGCTTCTGTCCGACGGAAAGACCGCCGCCCCGTTCGGTAAGCGGCGTATCATAGCCTTTTTCCAGACGGCAGATAAAATCGTGGGCGTGAACCGCTTTGGCAGCCTCGATAATTTCCTCGTCGGTTGCGTCCAGCTTTCCGTAGCGTATATTTTCCTTAATCGTACCCGTAAACAGAAAATTGTCCTGAGTCATGATTCCCATCTGGCGGCGGAGGCTTTCAATGGACACTTTTTTGACATCATATCCGTCAATGCTTACAACGCCCTCCTGCACGTCATAGAAACGGCTGATTAAGTTGACAATCGTGGTTTTTCCGGCTCCCGTAGGCCCTACAAGGGCGATGGTTTCACCGGGGCGGATGGTAAAGCTCACGTCATTCAGCACTTTTGCGGTGTTATCATGGGAAGCTTTCCCATAGGAATTCTTCCCATAGGAAGAGTTCCCACAGGAATTCTTCTCATGGGAAGCTTTCCCGCGGGAAGAGTTCTCATAGGAAAAGCTCACATGGGAAAAGGTCACCTGTCCTTTGATGGGAGGGATTTCCGTCACATTTTCTTCGTCGGTGACAGTTGCCCCGGTATCCATGATTTCAAAAACCCGCTCGGCCCCGGCAATGTTGGTGATAATCTGGTTATAAAAATTGCTGAGATTCATAATCGGGTTCCAGAACATGGTGATGTAGCCGCCGAAGGCAAGGAAGGTTCCCACGGACACATTTTCCGCCCCCAGAATATGCAGTCCCACAAAGTAAAGGGCGGCAACGCCCACACCCCAGCTTAAGTCGATGACAGAGCCCATGGCGTCATTTAAGCGGACCGCTCTGATGAAAGAGGAACGGTGCTCCTTTAAAAGCACGTCAAAGGTTTCGCCTGTCTCAGGTTCCGCGGAAAAGCTCTGGATAATCCGCATACCGGAGATGTCCTCATGGATAAAGGCGTTCAGGTTGGAGGATTTTTTGCGGAAATCCTGCCATTTCTTATGGGAATAAACCTGAATCAGCCAGATACAGACAGCCATAAAAGGGAGGCTGCACAGGGAGGCTGCCGCCAGAGGAGGATTTTTGATAAACATAATGACCACTACCGAAACAACCGTAATAAAATCCGGTATCAGAGTCGTCACGAAATTATTCAGCACGTCCTTCAGGGAATTGATATCCCCAATTACCCGGGCAAGTATTTTTCCCGTGGGACGGCTGTCAAAAAACTGTAAATCCAGCGTCTGGATATGGGAATAAAGCTCCTGCCGTATGGTGAGCAGAATGCTGTTGCACACCTTTGCCATAATATACATGCGGAGCCGGATTCCTCCAATCATCAGAAGATTCAGCACAAGGGCCATCCCAATCAGGCGGAAAAGCCCCGGCAGATTTCCGGCGGAAATACAGCGGTCGATAGCCGCCTCGATAATCAGCGGGTTTAACAGCGATACGGTCACGCAAAATGCCATAATAAAAAGTACGGCTGTGATTTCTTTCTTAAAGCTGCGCATGTAGGAGAGCAGGCGCAGTATGGTGCGCGTTTTGCCGGTTCCCGCCAGCTGCTCGTCTTCTTTATAGGAATTAATGCTCATGCCGTCTGCTCCTTTCCCGGTTCTCCGTATTGGGCGGCGTAGGTTTGATAGTACAGTCCTTTTCTCTCAAGGAGGCTCTGGTGGGTTCCCCTTTCCGCAATCTGGCCGTTTTCCAGAATGATGATTTCATCCGCATGGCACACGGCGCTGATGCGGTGTCCGATAATGATTTTCGTTATGCCCCTGAGGCTGTTTAAGGTTTCGTGGATAGACTGCTCGGTCTCCATATCCAGCGCCGAGGTGGAATCGTCCAGCACCAGTACAGGAGTCTTTTTTGCCAGCGCCCTTGCGATAGTAAGACGCTGCTTCTGTCCGCCGGAAAGCCCCACGCCGCGTTCTCCGATTACCGTGTCATACTGCTTTTCCATTTTTTCAATAAATCCTCTGGCTTTGGCCTTGTCGGCGGCGCTTTGAACGGCGGATTCCGAAAGAATATTTTTCTGCCCCAGACGCACATTTTCCAGTATCGTGTCGGAAAAGAGAAATATATCCTGCATCACAAGGGAGATGGAACTGCGGAGCTGTTTTAGGGAAAGCTCCTTTACATTCACGTCGTCCAGAAGAATTTCGCCGTCTGTAGCATCATAAAGACGCTGAAGCAGATAAATAAGGGAGCTTTTGCCAGCTCCGGTGGCGCCCATGATGCCCACCGTTTTTCCCGGCTCCACGGAAAAGGAAATATCGTGAAGAATCTCGTGCTTATCCGCTTTGTGAAAGGAGACATGGGAAAAAGTAACCTTTCCCTTTACCTCCGGCAGATAAACGGGTTCTTCCTTTTCCAGTATGGAGGGCTTTTCCTGATAGATTTTTTTCAGCTTCCTGTTGGAAGCAATGGCCGAGGATAAGCTGTTGGTGAGCCAGCCCAGCATTTCCATGGGCCATACGATATTCATGGAATAGTCGATAAAAGCGCTCAAATCACCCAGCGTCATTTCCCCCCTGTTTACAAGGAAACCGCCGATGGCGAGAACCAGAAGCGGAAGGAGTTTGGTAATCAGAGAGAGGAAGGGGTGGTACTTCACAAAGAGCTTCGACTGCTTCATATTCAGGTCATAATAGCGCTGATTGTGGGAGAGAAATTTGGAAATCTCAAATTTTTCTCTTGCAAAAGCCTTTACCGTTCTTACGCCCGCCAGATTTTCTTCGGCAACGGTGTTAAGGGCGGCATTTTCCTCGCTGATGTCCTCGTAGACCGCGTCCAGCTTCCGTTCCATCAAAATGGCGATGCAGGCGGCCAGAAGCATGCACAGGGAGGGCAGGATTGCCAGCTTCCAGTTCAGGCTGTACATGCAAAAAAGGATAATGGAGGTGTGGATTACCACCTCAATCATCAGCATCCCCACATAGGAAAGACCGTCCCAGATTCTGTCCACATCGTCCTTGACACGGCTCATCAGCTCGCCGGTACCCGTTCTGTCAAAAAATTCCGCGCTCAGGGACTGGATGTGCCGGAACAAATCGCGCCGTATTTCGGAGGCGATTTTCGAGCCGGTGACATCGAAGGTAAATTCCTTTATGTATTGAAAGATACAGCGCCCGATTCCCACGCACAGTATTCCCAGAAGGAGCGGCGTGAGAATGGAAAGATTTCCGCCCAGAATCACATCGTCCACGATGATTCTTATAAGCTGCGGAGAGAGCATATCCAGGCTGATGCTGATAATCATGGATAAAATTGCAAAAGAGAACGCAAATTTGTGTTCCAGGATATAGGTTGATATTTTTTTCATAATTCCTCCTTATGCGCCGCCGGCAGTTATGCGGCGGACGCGGACTGCAAAGCGGCGGATTTTCCCGTGCCTTTGCGCACAAAAAAACAGCCATGCTTTACCATGACTGTATCGGGGGCGGTTTATTTATCTGTATGTAATGGTATTATCCCTGAAAACGAGAGTGGGCAGTATAGAACGGCCCTCCATACAGACGAAAACAGTCAGGCAGGTTTATTGATATAACAGTTGTAAAATTATCGGCAGATTTGAATTTTATGTTTGACATCAATAAGACCTCCTTCCCGTATGGTTATTTCTGGATACGAATTTAACATACACTCCCGACAGGTATTTGTCAACAAAAATTTTAATTGTTTTTTTCTTCCAAATGACATAAAATAATATTCAATTGCATGCCCGGAAAACCATATACAAAGGGGTATGCCGAAGGAGTAACAATATGATTTCAGTTTTATCCAGATTCTTTATCAAAGATTACCAGAACACATCCGACCCGAAGGTCAGGCAGGCATATGGAATGCTCTGCGGCGGGGTGGGAATTGTATTCAATTTTTTTCTGTTCATCATAAAGGCCGTTGCCGGATGGCTTTCAGGCTCTATCGCAATCACGGCGGACGCCTTTAACAATTTATCCGACGCCGGTTCCTCGGTGATTACGCTGGTGGGCTTTCGGATGGCGGGCCAAAAGCCGGACAGCGACCATCCCTTCGGCCATGGAAGGATAGAGTACATAGCGGGCCTTCTGGTATCGGTGATAATTTTACTTATGGGGGTGGAGCTCTTAAAATCCTCCGCAGATAAAATCTTCCATCCCGAAGCGATAAGCGCAAGCCCTCTGATTCTTGCCATTTTGGTGATTTCCATCTGTGTGAAGCTGTACATGTTTTTCTATAACCGGATGGTAGGGAAAAAGATAAGCAGCGCGGCAATGATGGCGGCGTCAAAGGACAGCATCAGCGACAGTGTTTCCACTTTCGTGGTCTTTCTCACCACGGTTCTGGCTTTTTTCACAGATATACATATTGACGGGTGGTGCGGAATACTGGTTGCGCTTTTTGTCATATGGACGGGCATCGGAGCCATGAAGGATACGGTAAGCCCGCTTTTAGGGCAGCCGCCGGAGGAGGAGTTTGTAGACCGGATTGAAGCGATTATTATGGAATATAAGGCGCAGGGGGTGTTAGGGCTCCATGACCTGGTGGTTCATAATTACGGGCCGGGCAGGGTGATGCTCTCCGTTCATGTGGAGGTTCCCTCCACCGGAGATATTCTGGTTCTTCATGATATGATTGATTTGATTGAGCACAGACTGGCGGATGAACTGCATTGCAGCGCCGTTATCCATATGGACCCGGTTTGCGTTGACGATGAGATGACAAACGAGGTAAAGCGCAAGGTGGCGGATATTGTGGGGCAGATGGAAGGGGATGTGAAATTTCATGACTTTCGGATTGTGCACGGGCCGACCCATGTCAATGTGATTTTCGACGTGGTGGTGCCCTTCAATTACTCAATGTCCGACGGTGAAGTGGTTTCCTATATTACAGGAAAAATCCGCAGACTGGATGGAAATTATTTTGCAGTCATAGAGGTGGACAAAGATTACGCGCACGGGAATGCCGGGGCGTAAAACAGCATGAAACGGGGAATGCATCAATGCAGATAAAAAAGAAGATGACAGTGCGCAGCGCGTGTTATCCGTTGTTTTGTCTTCTGGAAATACTGATTCTTTTCCTTTTTGCAGGGAAAATTGCGGGGCAGGATAAGGTTGGCTATCTGTTCAGGGATTATTTTCGTGAAAATGCGGCGGAGGAAAACGGAGGAAAAATTTATACCGAAGAAATTATCCTGCCGAAAGGAATTTATGAAATAGCCCTGATGTATGAGAAGGGAAAAGGCAGAGCGGTCTGCTACGCACAGTGCGACAAGGTTCTTTCTTCTTCCAATGGAGGAGAGAAAGACGCCATGGCGGAGGCCGGACCCAGGGCGCTTTATTCCGACCGCGTGAGTCTTTCGGATATTCAGGACAGCAGAAAGTTTACGATTTATGTGAACGAGGATAATGCGGCTGTGAGAATCATAGTGGAGCCTGAAAGCGGGGAGGATTTCAGCGTAAACTGGATTACTGCCGCCACGGCGGGCAATTCCGGGCTGTACCGGATTTTCTCTCTGGCTGTAAAGCTGCTTGGCATGAATATCATAGCGTTTGTTATCTTTTTAAGAAAGTATCGGTTTAAGGGAAGCCGGGAAGTCTTTGGCATAATGATTATCAGCGGTATCGCCTCCCTCGGGCTTTTGGAGGAGTATATTTTATACGGCCACGATTTGATTTTTCATCTTTTTCGGATAGAGGGACTGGCGGAAGGGCTGATGGCGGGAAGTTTTCCGGTGAGGATTCAGCCGGGCTGGTTTAACGGCTGGGGCTATCCGGTGTCTGTGATGTACGGCGACCAGCTTTTGCTGTTCCCGGCAATTCTGCGCCTTATCGGCGTCAGCGTACAGAATGCATATAAATGTTATATCGCCGCGGTCAATTTCGGGACGGCGGCTGTGGCGTATTATGCTTTCCTGAAAATTTCCGGGAATAAAAAAACCGCGCTGTTTGGAAGCTGCGTTTACACATTGTTTCCCTACCGGCTGAGCTGTATTTATTTAAGGGCGGCCGTAGGGGAGTACTCGGCAATGCTTTTCCTTCCGCTGGCGGTTTTGGGATTTTATTATGCTTTTGAAAAGATAAATGACTGCACGGAGGATAAGCCTGTTTTTGAGGACGGGGATGGAGACAGCAGAAGCGGAAGGAGGAGCGAGGCAAAGGAGAAGCCGGGAATTGTGCCCGAATATTTAATAGCGCCTGTTATTGGGTTTACAGGCCTGATTCAGACCCATGTGATAGTCTGCTTTCTTGCTGCATTTGCAATTATTTTATTCAGTATGATTAATTGGAAGAAAATGCTGGATAAAAGGCGGCTGATTTACTTTGCAAAAATTCTGGGAATAACGGTGCTTATCAATCTTTGGTTCCTGGTTCCCTTTTTCCGCTATATGCAGGAGGAGTTTGTGGTAAACACAAAGCCCGGAATGGAACCGGTATTTCAGTATTTCGGCGCCAGTCTTGCGGAGCTTTTGGCAGTTTACTGGAACGGTACTGTAGATACCACCTGGAGCACAATCGGGCCTTTGTCCCAAAAATTCCCGAAGCCGGTGGGAACGGCTCTGCTTATCGCGCTGATTCTGGCAGTTCTGATGTATGAGAAAGGGAGGCTGGGAGCGCAAAAGAAGAAAATCGTGTTGAATGCAGGCTTTTTCATCCTTTTTTCGTTTATGGCGACCAATCTGTTTCCCTATAGGGAAATCAACAGAATTTTGCCGGCTTTCGGCCGCCTTTTCGGCAAAATTCAGTTTCCCTTCCGTCTGCTTACCCTTGCGGGGCTTTTCGGAAGCCTGCTTGCCGTTCTGGTTTTCACGGAGGCGTTCTGCAATTATGATAAAAGGATGGTAACGGTTCTGATGGCAGTAACCGGTCTTATTGCTGTGATGCAGGGAGCCCAGCTTATTTACAGTACTCTTTACCGGGGGGATATGCTCCTTGTATATGATATCAACGCATTTGAAAGCAATGCGGTTTCCACAGGGGAATATCTTTACGAGGGTTCCTTTGGGGCGGCAACGGAGGGCATACAGACGCCCGGGGCCATGCCGGAGATGGGCGGTGTCAAAATAGAGGGATTTGAGAAAAAGTACAATACGGTCACGGTTATCTGTAAGACAGACAGCGGCGAAGCGGGACTGCTGATACCGCTGTACTATTATCCCGGATACGCGGCGGAGGATTTAAGTACGGGGGAGCGGTTTGAGGTCATAAGAAGCGGAGAAAATAATCAGATTGGCGTATTGCTGCCGGCGGAATATGAGGGCAGCGTCCGGGTATATTTCAAAGAACCGGCCGTCTGGCGGCTTGCGGAGGCAGTTTCGGCGGTTTCGGCTGTGATTTTCCTGCTGATGCTTTCCGGCCTTATTCCCGCAGGCAAAGCGGGAAGCCGGTTATGGCGAATCGGTAATTTTAAGTGAATTGGAATAGACTTTGCAGTTTTGGTATGGTATACTTAAATACGTTTGGACAACTGTTCTTCATCAATCATTGATGAAATTAGGGAATAAAGAGGAAAGAAGGAGAGAATGAGCAATGAAAAAACCAACAGTATTAATGATTTTAGACGGATACGGTTTAAATGAGCGCAAAGACGGAAACGCCGTGGCGGAAGCCAGGACGCCCGTGATGGATAAGCTCATGGCGGAGTGTCCATTTGTGAAAGGAAACGCCAGCGGTATGGCGGTAGGTCTCCCCGAGGGTCAGATGGGCAATTCCGAGGTCGGCCATTTGAATATGGGAGCCGGGCGCATTGTATATCAGGAGCTTACAAGAATCACCAAGGAAATCCAGGACGGAACCTTCTTTGAAAATCCGGCGCTTCTTAAGGCGGTGGAGAACTGCAAGAAAAACGATTCTTCGCTGCATATGTTCGGACTGCTTTCGGACGGCGGCGTTCACAGCCACAATACCCATCTGTACGGCCTTCTGGAGCTGGCGAAAAGAAACGGACTTTCCAGGGTTTACGTGCATTGCTTTTTAGACGGAAGGGATACCCCTCCGGCAAGCGGAAAAGGCTATGCGGAGGATTTGGAAGCGGAAATGAAGAAAATCGGCGCAGGCGAAATCGCATCGGTGATGGGACGCTACTACGCGATGGACAGAGATAACAACTATGACAGGGTTAAGCTGGCTTACGACGCCCTGACAAAGGGCGAGGGGTTAACTGCCGCAAGCGGCCCCGAGGGAATCCAGGCGTCCTACGACAGGGAGGAAACCGACGAATTTGTAAAGCCTACCGTAGTGGTAAAGGACGGCAGGCCCGTGGCAACCATTAAGGATGGAGATTCCGTTATCTTCTTTAATTTCAGGCCTGACCGGGCAAGAGAGATAACAAGGAGCTTCTGCGACGACGATTTCAAGGGCTTTGACAGAGAGAGGCGGCTGAATTTAACCTATGTGTGCTTCTCGGATTATGACCCCACGATTCCCAACAAGGAAATTGCATTCCATAAAATTTCGGTGACAAATACTTTCGGGGAATGGCTTGCCGCAAATAACATGAAACAGGCGAGAATCGCCGAGACGGAAAAATACGCCCATGTAACTTTCTTCTTTAACGGCGGCGTGGAGAAGCCCAACGAGGGAGAGGACAGAATCCTTGTGAATTCCCCCAAGGATGTGGCGACCTACGACTTAAAGCCCCAGATGAGCGCCTATGAGGTATGCGACAGGCTGGTGGAGGCAATCAAATCCGATAAATACGATGTAATCATCATTAACTTTGCGAACCCTGATATGGTAGGACATACAGGAGTGGAAGCGGCTGCCATCAAGGCGGTTGAGGCAGTTGACGAGTGCGTGGGCAGGGCAGTCCAGGCAATTAAGGATGTGGACGGACAACTGTTTATCTGCGCGGACCACGGAAATGCCGAGCAGCTTGTGGATTATGAGACGGGAGCGCCTTTTACCGCCCATACCACCAATCCGGTTCCTTTCATCTTAGTGAACGCCGATTCGTCCTATACTCTGAGGGAAGGCGGCTGTCTGGCGGATATCATTCCTACGCTGATTGAGCTGATGGGGATGGAACAGCCGGCAGAGATGACAGGAAAGTCTCTGCTGGTAAAACGCGCTTAAACGGTTAGGCAGGATATAGATGTTTTGTACGATAAATACAGCCTCTCTGGAAGTTGGCCGGAGGGGCTGTAACTTTTACAATAAGCTGTCTCGCGGAGCGTGACAGCGTTTGTTACAATAAGGTATATAATGAAGCAGTGACAAACCGAAGTTTTTATGTGAGGAACATTATGAGAAAGAGAAAAGGAGTTATGAAAATCATTTTTATTGTGATTGCTACAGTGCTTATATTGCTGTTTATCATATACATCAATCATCAAATCCGTTTGAAAAAGGAAACGGATTTGCGCTTGCCGTTAGGACAGATGGTTGAAGTTGACGGACACAATATGAGCATCTATGTTGAAGGAACCGGCGATACAACACTTGTTTTCATGTCAGGCGGCGGCACCTGCTCTCCTATATTGGATTTCAGGTCTCTCTATTCTCTTTTAAGCGGTACATATCAGATTGCAGTTGTAGAGAAATTCGGATACGGTTTCAGCGATGTTGTCAATAAGGACAGAGACATTGATTCCATACTCGAAGATACAAGAGCCGCTCTTTTTGACGCAGGATTAAATGCGCCCTATGTCCTTTGTCCTCACTCCATGTCAGGACTTGAAGCCCTGTACTGGGCGCAGAAATATCCTGACGAGGTATCTGCAATTATCGGGCTTGATATGGCGGTGCCGGAGTATTATGACAGCATGAACATAAATATACCGCTTATGCATATTGCAGGCCGGGCGGCTGATATAGGCGTCACTCGTTTAATACCGGGTATTTCGGACAGTGACGCTATAAAGTATGGCACGTTGTCAGATGATGAAAAAGAAATCTACAGAGCCGTTTTCTACAATCGGACAGCAACCGTGACTATGATAAACGAAGTCGAGCGGGTAAAGGAAAACGCCCAGAAAGTGAACAGTATGGGGGTTCCGCAGCTTCCAATGCTGTTATTTATTTCAGACGGTTCCGGCGGAACAGGCTTTGATAAAGAAACATGGAGGAAAATCCCGATAGAATATATATCACAGGTTGATGAAGGGAAATATATCGAATTAAACTGTCCGCATTATGTTCATGATTATGAGTACAAAACAATAAGTGAAAGTATCATTGCATTCCTGGCGGAACGATAAATACCGGTTTGTAGAATTGTAATCTCAGATAAAATAATCAAAAGGCAGATAACCGAAGAATTCAGTTTGTGTCAAGTTTTTTCAGCGTGCCTTTTTCGATATACCGTTCAGCATTGCAGTAAAACTGCAAACAATTAATGTTTTATTAATCTACAGGTATTTTTGTTGACAGAAAACTGCGCTCATAATACCATGAGTGTATCAACAATATTAGTACACTTAGTGTATTTAAGCATAGCAGAAAGGAGTCATGCATGATACTCATAGATTATCGAGATACAAGTCCTATCTATGAACAGGTCACGGAGCGTTTTAAAATGCTGATACTGCACGGTGTGCTGCATCCGGATGAAAAAATGCCTTCCGTGCGGAATCTGGCGGTAGAGCTTTCCATCAATCCCAATACGATTCAGCGGGCTTATTCGGAGTTAGAGCGGCAGGGGTACATCTATACCGTGAAGGGAAAGGGAAATTTTGTCTCGGATGACGGGCGGCTGCTTTTTAAGTATAAGGAAAAGCTGCTTGAGGAACTGCAAAGCGTCTGTAAGGCCGCCCTTGAGGTGGGAATTACGGAGGAAGAGCTTATTCAAAGCATAAGAGGAGGGAAAGCTGATGATTGAGATAAAGGATGTGACCAAATCCTACGACGGGATAAAGGCGGTCGATAATGTCAGCGTGACCATCAGGGAAAATACGGTGTTCGGGCTTATCGGCACCAACGGAGCCGGAAAGAGCACCATGCTTCGGATGGTGGCGGGTGTGCTTAAGCCTGACGCAGGAGCAATTACCATTGACGAACTTCCTGTGTTTGACAATATGGAAGCCAAGAACAGGATTTATTTTATTGCCGACGAGCCGTACTTTTTCGCCAACAGCAATGCGATTGACATGCAGAAATATTTAAGCAGCGTTTACAGGGAATTTGCGGCGGAGGACTTTTACAGCTATCTGGTAAATTT
Organism: uncultured Lachnospiraceae bacterium; assembly: GCA_910577275.1. Taxonomy (GTDB): domain Bacteria; phylum Bacillota; class Clostridia; order Lachnospirales; family Lachnospiraceae; genus Suilimivivens. Next base: position 383,592 of record CAJTMW010000001.1, on the reverse strand, counting down.
CGGTCTGGACAAAAAGCGCAAAATCAACACTTATTCCAAGGGAATGAAAAAGCAGCTTGCGCTTATCTGCGGCGTGTGCAGCGGGGCTAGGTATCTTTTGTGCGACGAGACCTTCGACGGCCTGGACCCGGTAATGCGGCAGGGGATTAAAAGTATTTTTGCCAGTGAGATGGAGCGGCGGGGGATGACGCCGATAATCGCCTCCCATAATCTGAGGGAGTTAGAGGATATCTGCGACCACGTGGGGCTTCTTCACCGGGGCGGAGTTTTGCTTTCCAGAGATTTGGAGGATATGAAGTGCAATATCCAGAAGGTGCAGTGTGTGTTTAAAACCACAGAGGACGAGGCCAAGGCGATTTCCTGTCTGGATATTATGAAAAACGAAAAGAGAGGCTCCTTGAATGTTCTGACTGTGCGGGGAAACAAGGCCGAGATACTTGCAGTATTTGCCACGGTGAACACCGTGTTTTTCGAGGCGTTGCCGCTTTCCCTTGAGGAAATCTTTATCAGTGAAACGGAGGTAGTGGGCTATGACATCAAAAAACTCATTCTTGGCTAGTATCAGGGAAAATAATAAGAGACGTCTGTGGGTGTGGATGCTGTCGGCTCTTTTCTTTGTGCTGGCAATACCGGTCACAATTTCAATTACCATCAGCCGGCAGATGAATAATCTCAAATATCTGACGGAGGTCTACGGCGCCGCCCTGGCGGAAGACGCCATGCACGAGCGGCTGGTAAACAACCTGTGCGGACAGCTTGGCTTTTCTTCCGCCCTGCCGGTGTTTACCACAATCATTGCGGTGGCTGCCGCCATTCAGGGCTTTTCTTATCTTTACAGCCGGAAAAAAATTGATTTTTATATGGGAATGCCTGTAAAAAGAAGCAAAAGATTCCGCATTATCTGGCTGAACGGTGTTATTCTGTATGCTCTGCCTTATCTCCTGGGGCTGATAATCAGTCTTTTGATTGCGGCAGGAAACGGGGCGGTGGACGGACGGGTATTGTTTACGGCGTTTACAGCTTACGGCGTCAATATTATTTTCTATTTAAGCGTCTATCACATGACGATTCTTGCGGTGATGCTGACAGGAAATCTTGTGATTACAGGCTTTGGGTTCCTTGTCTTTTGTTTTTATGAGTATGCGGTAAGGTACACGATTTATGGCTACCGGTCATTGTTTTTCAGGTATTTCAGCTATCATAGCATGGAGGTTTCACCGAAAATTTCGCCTTTTGTATGGTATATAGGGATTGCGGACACTTTCAGCTATAAGAATACGATGGATTTTAAGTATCTTGCCGCCCTTGTTGTTTTTGCACTTGCCATCGGCGCCCTTTCCTATGTCTGTTACTTAAAACGCCCGGCAGAAGCGGCCGGAAAGGCTATGACCTTCCAGGTTACAAAGCCGGTGATTAAAATTCTGCTTACGGTTCCTGTGGCGCTTTTGATTGGGGGAGTCATTGCGGATATTGTGGACTATGAACCGGGCACTTCCTTAAAGGGAGGCGGTTACGTCATATTTACCCTTGTACTTGTGGTGATAATCGGGAGCGGGCTGATACAGTCGATTTATGAATTTGATATCAAGGGTATGGTTCACAAAAAGGCCCATATCGTAATCAGCGGCATAATTACAGCCTTGATTTTCCTTGTGTTCCGATATGACTTATTCGGGTACGACGCTTATATTCCAAAGCCGGAGCAGGTGGAGAGCGTGGCGTTTATCCCTTCCAATTATGAAGAAACCTACGGCGGAGTCGCCCGGTTTGACGAAAAGGGGGATTATCTGTCAGAGGAAGCGTATGCAAGGGAATATATGCGCCTTTCTGACACGGAGGATGTCTGCAAACTGGCGTCCCTTTCCATGGAAGCCTATAACCGGTTAGCCGATACCCTCTCCGACACGAACGCGATGTCCTATAACCCGGACAGCAAATGGTCAACGGCAACGCTGATTTACCGCCTGAAAAGCGGACGGGAGGTTTACAGGCGAATCTGGGTGAATGTGGGGGATGAGCAGACGGCCGGACTTTTGGATAAGATTATCGGTTCGGATGAATTTAAAAAAGGCTATCTTCCCGGAGCGGCGGAAAATCTGCTTGGTCTTCTTGACAGAAAGGACAGATATAAAATCGGCGCCGCCTATGGAAATACGGTTTACTGGGAGGAGCTTAGCCAGGCGGAGATAAAGGAATTTATTCAGATTTATCAGAAGGATTTGGCTCTTGCCAATTTCACAAACGTAAAGGAAAATCTGCCTGTGGGAATGGGGAGAATTACGATTTCCGAGGAGATGAAAGGAAACGGCTACGGATATTTTTCCGGTTCGGACTATGCATATTCCACCAGAAGCTGGGAGGTAGGGATGAATATTTATCCTTTCTATGAAAATACCATTGCATGGCTGAAGGAGAAGGGATATTACAGAGATTTCCAGCTTAACATGGAGGATGTGGAGCACATTCAGGTTGTGAATAATAACACGAATGCTTATAATGAGCTGGTAGAGAAGCAGGCCATGGAGGCGGGTGCTGCCGGAGTGGGAGGTATAATCCCCGAGAGAGCGGAGGATTACTACAGATATAACAGTACGCTGGATTATGACAGCGATATGATAGATACCCGCGTCTATGCGGATTATACGGACAGTGAGTCCATCAGGGAGATTGCCTCCTGCGTTTATCCCCGCGATATGGTAAACAGCGACTGGGATTTCGGAGTGGCCGGCGAGAACGATTATATGGTCTATGTATATTTCAAGACGGACAGTCCCATGACCAGAAGGTACGGCTCCTCCGTGAGCTATGTGTTCCCTGAGGGACAGGTTCCCGACTTCGTGAAAAACGATACCGCTTATAAAGAATAAAATATGTGGCAGTTTATCCCATATAATGGTACAATCAATTTGCACAGGGGAAGAACGTCTCCGCGGGGCGTTCTTCCCCTGTGAGCTTCCCCTGTCGTCAGGGCAGGCGAGGCCTTGCGGGGGAGCTTTTCAGTCTGCATGTTAAAAAGGGATGCAGAAGCGGAGGGAAAGCATGGAAGAACGTACCATTGACAGAGTGATGTTTCAGAAGGTAAAAATCGGAAAAATAAAGTTTCAGGTAGTGGATTTGGTATTTATCCTCTGCCTTTTTGTGTTTGCGTTTATGATAAGATGGAAGCTGATGCCCGTGGAATCGGCGGATTACTGGGGATTTCTGGAAGGGTGGATGGCGCAAATCCGAAGCGGAGGCGGCTTTCGCTCCTTAAGCCAGTCCATATCCAATTATACCGCCCCTTATATGTATCTTATGTGCCTGGTTTCCTACCTCACGGACAATGACTTGTACGGATTGAAAATGATATCCGTATTCTTTGATTATTCAGCGGCTGTCGCAGTCTTTCTCATCATTTATGAGATGAGCGGAAACGTAAAAAAATCGATTATGGGAATGGCGGTTTTGCTGTTGTCCCCCACCGTTATTCTGGACGGCGCTTACTGGTGCCAGTGCGACATTATATATACGGGCTTTCTTTTGTATGCTCTGTATTTTTTCCTGAAGGGCAACAGCAGGAGCTGCATGATTTTTACGGGGATTTCCTTTGCGTTTAAGCTGCAGGCCGTTTTTATTCTTCCGTTTTTTATTATGATGTGGCTGAAAAAAAGAACCGTAAAGCTCCCGGATTTTCTGTGGATTCCTGTAATTTATGTGATAAGCTCCCTTCCGGCATATCTTTTCGGACGCGATTTCAAGGAACTGATGACGGTTTATTTTGAGCAGACAAATACCTACCCCTGGGGAACGCTGGAATACCCCAATATATATGCGCTTTTGGGGGAGGCCATGCCGGATATGCGCCATGCCGCCGAGGTGAGCGGCGCGGGAACATTTATGACTATCATGATTCTTGGCTGTATCGCTTATTATCTTTATACCAAAAATATAAAAATAACCCATGAGCTGGCAGTCACGCTGGCCCTCTTTACGGTGGCGCTGATTGTATATTCGCTCCCCCATATGCACGACAGATACGGATTTTTAATTGATTTGCTGGCGATTATCTACGGAACAGTCCGGGTGAGGCGTCTTCCCGTGACATGCGGATTTATGCTGATATCCGTGCTGACCTTCATGCCTTACCTGATAGCCGTGCATCTGGTTCCCATCACTTACCTGGCTATCGGGCTTTTGGGGCTGATTGTCTGCGTAGGGCTTGATTTGTATGGACAGATAAGGGAATTAAGCATATGAAAAGCTGGAAAAAAATTTTGTTTCTATTTGTCTGCGTGCTGCTGGCGGAGCTTTTTGTCTGCAACTACCGTCATTTTGAATCTCTTGGAAACAGAGAAAGGACAAGGAAGCTCTCCCTATCGGACATAGAGCTGGAGGAGGGCTATTTCCCTGCGGGAGATGATGTTTATCTTATTGTGGGAGATGCGCCGGGAATTGAAATCAAAGGGATAAATGAGGAGCTTTCCACAGCCTGTATCGATATTCGGATAATCGGCAGTAAGGAGGAGATGGCGAAACCGGTAACGATACGCCAGTGGGTAACGGACGAATCCCATAAGCTCTATTACGGGCTCCCTGACCGGGAAATCTGGCAAAGTGAAACGCGGAGCAGCTATATTACCTATCACTTATATGGGAAATGTACGGATTTGCGGATTGTCCCTGAGGTTTTGAAGGGGCAGCAAATTTCTCTTTCCATCACCTTAAATCCCGTGATTCCCCTTTACTTTTCATGGGAGAGAGTAACTTTCCTGTTTTTTCTCTCCTGCCTTGTTTATGCCTTAAGACCCTCATCCTTTCTGAACCGGACAGAGTATATCCGTCTTAAGCCTGCGCACAGGAAAATATTACTGGCGTTATTTTTTATAATGCATCTGTTTCTTTTCCGGTATCTGACCGGGCTGAACCCATATTTTCAGAGGGAGGAGCAGGTAAACCAAAGGCAGTATCAGGAGCTGGCGGAAAGCTTAAGGGCCGGAAGCTTCGCCCTTTTGGAGGAACCGGCAAAAGCTTTACAGGAGATGGAAAACCCCTACGATTTGCTTTACAGAAACCAGGTCATGAGCGAAGCGGGGGAATGGTATAACTGGGACCACGCTTACTATAAGGGAAAGTACTATGTATACTTCGGGGTGGTTCCGGCGGTTTTGTTCTACCTGCCTTATTATGTGATTACAGGCACGCATTTACACAATCATGTGCTGATATTTTTCCTTTCCCTGCTATTTACGGCGGGATGCATGGGCGTTGTCCACGAGATGATACGGAAGTGGTTTCCCCGCACCTGTCTGGGCGTGTGGCTTCTCTTAAACGAGCTTTTACTTTTGGGGAGCGGAATTATTTATATGACGAAACGCCCGGATTTATATACGGTTCCGATTCTCTCCGGGCTTGCCTTCGGGATGCTGGGGCTGTGGTGCTTTTTGCTTGCCGGACGGGGAAAGGAGATTTCCCTGAAATATCTGGGGACGGGCTCTTTCTTTACAGCGCTGACGGCGGGGTGCCGCCCCCAGCTTTTTCTGCTGATGCTTCCGGCTGCGGTTTTGCTGTGGGAATCTGCAGCTCGTCCTCCGGTAAAGAACGCCGGAGGCATCAGGGACGGCGGCAGGACTGTGGGAGGCGGGCAGGCGGAGGGAGGCAGGAAAAAGGCTGACAGCCGGATTCTTTCCGCGGTAACGGTCTTTGCCCTTCCCATGGCGCTTGTGGCGGCGGGGCTGATGTACTATAATTACAGCCGTTTTGAATCTGTTTTTGATTTTGGCGCCAATTACAATCTGACGATGAACGATATGAGAAACCGGGGATTTCACCTGGACCGTATTCCCCTTGGTGTTTTGGCTTATCTGTTTCAGCCGGTTAAGATAATACAGCGATTTCCTTTCATGGAAGCGGTTTATTTAGACAGCCAGTATATGGGAGTTACCATACAGGAAGCTACTTATGGTGGGATTTTCATGACCAATCTGTTTGCCTGGTTTGGTCTTTTGCCTTTACTTTTTCGCAAATATTTCAAAAAGCATGGCAGGACGCCATGGAGATTTGCCCTTGCCTGCCTTCTGGCGGCGGCAATTATCATTGTGGCGGATACCAATATGTCAGGTATTCTGCAGAGATACTTCGGGGATTTTTCCGTCTTTCTGATGCTGGCTTCGGCGACGGCGGTTTTGCTTGTGCTGGAACGGCTTTCCGCGGGCGGAAGCGGCAGAGAGTATCTCAAAGGAATGGTTCTGTGGAGCCTTTTCATCTGTCTTTTGTGGCAGATAGGGTATCAGGGAATGGCGTTCTTTCTGGATACAGGGGAGTCCTTACAGGAGCTGCGGCCAGACCTGTATGCGCATGTGAAGTATCTGGTGAATTTCTGGGTGTGAGGATTGCGGGCCCGGAGCCCGGCATAATCTTTCTGAGAATCTGCGCAGATACGCTGATATTTTCAATAAGGAAGTTTTGATATGGAAGTAAATAATCATCCAAATAAGTTTCATAACGCCCTGTCTGCATGGGTAAAGGAGCCTGATAGTGGCAGGATAGCCGTATTTTTTGCTTTGTGTGTTCTCCTTGCGGTACGGTTGGCGGGCTTTGGAGCAATTCCCGGAGGGCTCAATCAGGACGGGGCAATGGCGGCAGTAGATGCGAAAGCCCTTGCGGAGTACGGAACCGACCGGTTCGGCACCTTTATGCCCGCACATTTGCGCGCCTGGGGATACGGGCAGATGAGCGCCCTCCTTTCCTATTTGATGGTTCCGTTCGTAAAAATGTTCGGCTTAAGCAGGACGGCAGTCCGCCTTCCCCTTCTGATTGCAAGCGTTCTGGGAAGTATTGCGGTTTACGGCACGGTGAAAAAGGTGTCCGACGAAAGGTGCGGACTTGCGGCGCTTCTGATTCTGGCAGTCAATCCCTGGCATTTTATGCAGAGCAGATGGGCTCTTGACTGCAATCTGTTTCCCCATATGTTTGTGCTGGGCCTCTTTTTTCTGGTAAGCAGCCTGAAAAGGGACTGTTCCGGCAGGAATTGGAAGCTGTACCTTTCCATGGTGTTTTTTGCCCTCTGCTTGTATTGCTACGGCGTTGCCTTTTATATGGTACCCTTCTTTCTGCTGATAAGCTGCGCTCTGTTACTTTTGCAAAAGCAGGTGAAATGGAAGGAAATTCTGATTTGCCTTTTCGTCTATTTCGGGATTTCCTGGCCCATATACGGGACGATGCTGATAAATTTCATGAAGTGGGAGACGGTTTCGCTCCCCTTTGTCACCATGGAATTCTTTGAGGGAAGCGTCCGTTCCGCGGATATTCTCTTTTTCTCTGAAAATATCGGGGAGCAGCTTTTTGTGAACGCAAAATCCCTTTTGAACGTGGTATTTTTGCAGAAGGAGGATTTGCTCTGGAATTCCATCAAAGCTTTCGGTCCCATGTACAGAGGTACTCTGCCTTTTGTGGTTTTGGGCGCTGCCCTGACAGTCAGAGGAGCCGTAAAAGAAAAAGACGGGGCAAAGAAAGCCGGCTGTCAGCTTCTTTTGGTTTTCTGGATTTGTTCGCTTTTTACAGGGCTTGTGATTAATTATGTCAATATCAACCGGATTAACATCATATTTTATATCCATATTATTTTTGCGGCGGCGGGAGTTTCCTTTATCGCAAAGAAGTGGAAAATGGCGGCGTACGTGCTTTTGGCTGTGTTTTCCTTCCAGAGCGGCATGTTTTTCCATGCCTATTTCACAGACTGGGCAGGGGAGATTGAAAGGGCTTTTTACGGAGAATTTCTTGACGCGCTGGAATATGCGAAGGATTATGACTGCGGACAGTATATCATAACGCCCGATACCCAGTATGAGGGAGCTTGGAACGTGACGGAAATCCTTACCCTGTTTGCCTTTGAGGTGGACGCAAAATATTATCAGGGAGCGGACGGCCCGGGGCAGGAGGGAGAGCTTCCCTACCGCGAAAAGTTCCTCTACAGTAATCCGCCCGAGGGGGGAGCGCTGCCAAAGGCCGTGTATGTTTTTAAAAGCCCGGATATGGATAAATTTGCAGGCGGAGATTTTAACCTCACCTTCTTCGGGGACTATTCTGTCGCGGTTCCCGTCACAGAACCAGAATCCAGTCCTTAAGCCAGCGCAGACGCAGACCGTATTCCATGGAAACAGGAAGCCCGGAAATCACAGGGAAGAACAGAAAGAAACAAATAACAGCCGTTACCAGATAAATGGTAATGGCTTTTTTGCCCCATGAAAAGCGGTTTTTTATGTCCCGCATGGCATATCCCATCATCAGGATTACAAATAAGATGGCGGGAAAATAGTGGTAAATAAAGGTGATGCGCTTAATGGGCATCCAGGGAAGATACTGCGCCAGATAGGCAATCGAAAGAAAACCGGCTTTTTTGTCCCTTTTGAAAATCCAGCACAGGAAAACGTAAAGTACGCAGGGGATTCCCGCCCACCAGATAACCGGATTGCCCATACAGCTTACGGAGCTGACCTTTGTGGCGCTCACAGCGTCGTTGGCGTCTAAAAGCGGCATCCAGATAACCGGCCACTCATAGAAAGGGGAGCTGTAATAGTGCTCGGCCTCCAGATTGTAGTGGTAGTCGAACATGGACAAGGTTCCCTGTATGGTCTTGTCAATCAGGTTGTCGTACTGCGTATATCCCACCACGGGGATAAAGCAGAGGGTGTAGATAATCAGCGGAACTGCGATGAAAAACAGGCAGCAAAACAAAAACAGCCGGAAGGTCTGCTTCTTTGGAAAATGGGTAATGGTATACCAGAGAAAGAGCAGGGCAAGACCGGCCCCGGCGTAAACCCCCGTCCATTTGGTCGCAATGGCAAAGGCCATGCTGATGCCGCTTAAGGCAAGGGGCGTGTAGACCTCCGGGGGAGGAAATTTATCCGGCGAAGATGAAATAACGGGTGTAATATTATTTGCAGCTAACGAGCCGCAGCGGTATGCGCTGTCCTTTTGAAAATACTGGAACATATAGTAATACATCATCAGGATAAAAAAGGCCGCAAAGATATCGATGGTGGCGATTCTGGAAAGATTATAGTGCATACAGTCGAATACCAGAAGGGCGGTGGTCGCCGCGGCGATAAAGGGCTCCTTAAAGAGCTTTTTTGCAAAAAAGTACATGAGCGGAATGATAAGGATACCGAAAATAACCGTCATAAACCGCCAGCCAAAGGGCGTCATTCCAAACACAAGGATGCCCAGGGAAATCAGAATCTTTCCAAGATGGGGATGGGTGGTCTCGTAGGCGGGGAGCCCATGAAGAAATTCGTAGGCCGTGCGCCCGTGGTAAACCTCGTCGAACATGGTTCCGGTCATGTAGGTTCTGACATCGGGATAAAGCTCCTGCTCGTCAAAAAGCGCGGGGTAATCCCCGGAATTGACGGGCAGAATCACGGAACCGTCCATTTGTTTAATCACGATTTCATTTATCATGGACTCGTCGTCTGTGACCACAATCCCCAGATATCGCAGCCGGTAATTCAAATCAATCTGATTCCATGCAAACACAGACTCGGCCACCGTCTCCCCGTTGATGATTTCCCAGGCGCCGGATACCTCGTTGAATGCGGAAAGGGAAAAGTGCCGGGTATTTAAATTTCCCAGGAAAACGGAAAAGGAGCTTAGGTCCACATAATCTCCAAAATCCAGAACAATATCCCGGTTTTGCGCGTCGGTGGTGTAGTAAGACTGGGGAGCATAGGTATTCCCCAGCCTGAAAAAGGCAAGAAGCGTAAAGACAGACATTAAGATGCCCAGATAAATCACATCCGTCCGGGCAGCATTTTTTAATCTGGCGGTTATGGCGTTTATCATCTTTGTTCTGTTCTCCATTCTGTACGAAACTTATACCAAAGACAGTATAGCAAGTTATAAATAAGGTTACAATAGCCATGAAAACAAGTTTCACAAAAATAATCGGATATGTACGCAGGAAAGCCGAAAGATGCGGCAAAGTCCTGGGAAACGGAGGGAAAGAGTGAAAACATATATGCAAATCACGAACATCAGGGGCAGGGAGATTCTGGATTCCAGAGGTAACCCCACGGTGGAGGCGGAGGTTATCCTCACAGACACCATAACGGGAAAGCGGTATGCCGGCAGAGCCAGCGTGCCGTCGGGAGCCAGTACCGGCCGGTTTGAGGCGGTGGAGCTGCGGGACGCGGAAACCAGATATTTCGGGCTTGGCGTAAAAAAAGCCGTCAATAACATCAATACCAAGATTAAGGAAGCCCTTACGGGACGGAACGGCTTAAATCAGGTGGAAATCGACAGAATCCTGATGGAGACGGACGGAACGGACAACAAAGGGAATCTGGGAGCCAACGCCACCCTTGCGGCTTCCATGGCGGTGGCAAGAGCCGGAGCGTGCGCGTTATCCATTCCCCTTTATCAGTATCTGGGAGGCGCCTACACAAGGCTGATGCCGGTTCCCATGATGAATATTTTAAACGGGGGAAGACATGCGGCCAATACCGTTGATTTTCAGGAGTTTATGATTATGCCGGTGCAGGCGGAAAGCTTTGCGGACGGCTTGCGAATCTGTGCGGAGATTTACCATTTTCTAAAGAAAATACTCGAGGAAAAGGGGCTGAGCACGGGCGTGGGAGACGAGGGCGGTTTTGCGCCGGATTTGCCGGACGCCGGTGCGGTTCTGGATTTGATTGTGGCTGCCATTGAAAAAAGCAATTATTTTCCAGGGCAGGATATCAAGATTGCCCTTGACGTAGCCTCCAGCGAATTATACAATGAAAAAACGGGCATGTACCATTTCCCGGGCGAGAGCTCTTTAAAAAACGAGGAAGTGGTGCGGGATACTTCTGAAATGATTGCCTACTATGAAGATTTGATTTCCAGATATCCTATTCTTTCCATTGAAGACGGACTGGCTGAGGACGACTGGGACGGATGGAAGCTTCTGACGCAGCGGCTGGGGGATAAAATCCAGCTTGTGGGAGACGACCTTTTCGTCACCAACACAAAGAGGCTGGACGCCGGAATCAAGCTTCATGTGGCAAACGCAATCTTAGTCAAGGTCAACCAGATTGGCACCGTTTCGGAGGCTATGGAAGCAATCGAAATGGCTCAGAAAAACGGATATAAAGCCGTGATTTCCCATCGTTCAGGAGAAACAGAGGACACCTTCATTGCAGATTTGGCGGTTGCGGTAAACGCCGGCCAGATTAAGACAGGCGCGCCCTGCCGGAGCGACAGAGTGGCAAAATACAATCAGCTTCTTCGCATCGAGGAGGAGCTTGGGTGCGTTGCCGCCTACAAGGAGCCTTTTAACAAGATTTAACGCCAAAGAAAGCAGCATCAGAAGTAACAAATGACAGCTACATGAAAACACAGAAGGATAAGAGAGAGGAAAATGCAAATGACAAAGAAAAGCAGGGCAGTTGCGAAAAAGCTGGGCGCGGTGATTCTGGCGGCGCTGATATTATGTATGATTCCGTCGGGGAACGTATGGGCGGTAAATGCAAACGGCGCTATCGGCCGCGGAATTGACGTATCAAAGTATAACGGCGCAGTGAACTGGGGACAGGTGGCGGCTTCGGGGATGAAATTTACCTTTATAAAAGTGGGGAGCACCAAGAGCGGTATCGACCCGCAGTTTGCGGCAAACATCACCGGAGCGAACGCCGCGGGCATAAGGACGGGAGTCTATCTGTACTCCTACGCCACCACGCCGGAGCAGGCTGCCGAGGAGGCGAATCTTGTCCTTCAGTGGATTGAGCCCTACACGGTAAGCTTCCCTGTGGTTTTTGATATCGAGGAGAGAAGCCAGTTGGGGCTTTCCAGCCAGCAGCTCATCGACATTATCAACGCTTTCTGTACGAGGATTGACGAGGCGGGCTATTATCCCATGGTGTATTCCGGCAAGAACGTTTTTGCCGGGAAATTAAATACCGTGGGCTGGGATAAATGGGTGGCGCAGTATGCCGACAGCTGCGACTACAATAATAACGTATGCTTCTGGCAGTATACCTGCAAAGGAAATGTGGGCGGCGTAGGCGGAAATGTGGACGTGAACTATCAGTATAAGGATTACAGCCAGCTCATCATTCCCGAGGGCTTTATCGGCCATAACGGAAGCGTGCGCTTTTACCGGAACTGGCGGATGCAGAAGGGATGGATAGCCCATAACGATACAAAATACTATTTAGACGGCGCCGGGAACCTTGTGAGCGGCTGGTTTACCGACGCGGACGGCAGCACCTACTATTTATCGCCCGCAGACGGCAGTATTGCCAGAGGACAGTGCAATGTGGAGGGCGGCGATTACTATTTTACCGCGGACGGCGTCAAGACCAGCGGCTGGGTGGTGCTAAACGACAGGAAATATTACTATGACCCGGCAGGGAACGGGGTAATGAAAAGAGAGTGGCTCAGCGACGAGGCGGGGAATTTTTATTACTTTGACAAGAACGAAGGCTTTATGCTGACCGGCGCTCAGACCATTGACGGCGCAAATTACCTGTTCAGCCCGGAGGGAGTGCGCATGACCGGGATGGTGGCGAGAGAGGACGGGAGCTATTATTATGACCCGGCAAGCGGCCAGATGGTTACAGGGTGGTTCAATGCGGCGGATAAAACCTGCTATGCGGATACCGCGGGCCATGTAGTGACCGGCGCGTATGAAATTGAAAAACAGCTCTACTTTTTCGATGCGGAAGGGGCGCTTGTAAGAAATCAGGTGGTGGAGCTTGACGGAGCGGCCTATAACGCTTCGCCCGAGGGCGTCCTTACGCCGGTTCCCGCTCCCGAGGCGGAGGAAACGCCGGCGCCGGAGGCACAGGCGGCTCCAAAGAAGTAAAAACTGTTACAAAATTGTAAAAACCGCCGGGAAGCACTTGAAATTCTTCCACATATATGCTATACTGACATTTGTTTGTGGAATATGATGGAAACAGGCAGGAGGTGTTAGGGATGGAAGCGCTGCGAATCGTAATTCAGATTATTTTTATTATATTATGTATCGCATTGACGGTACTGGTACTTATGCAGGAAGGCAAGTCGGCAGGATTGGGAGCCATAAGCGGAGCCGCCGAGACATACTGGGGTAAGAACAAGGGACGTTCCATGGAAGGAAAGCTCGTAAAGATAACCAAGTATCTCGCAATCGGTTTTATGTTGTTGACAGTTATTTTAAATCTTAATGTATTTTAGGACTTAAGGCATTCTTGTAAAAGGATGCCTTTTTCAGAGGGAAAAATGAAAGAAATCAGAGATAAAAGAAAAAAAGTCATCTGCCAGCTCATGGAGGACGAGCTTTACGTTCCCATGAAGGAAAAGGAGCTCGCCGCGTTTATGCAGGTGAAGCCGGAGGAGCGACAGGAATTTGGTCAGATATTAAACGAGCTTGTACTTGAAGGAAGGCTTCAGCTCACAAAACGGGGAAAATATATCAGGGGAAACAGAAAAGCGGAAGGAATCACGGGCACGTTTATCAGCAATCCCCGGGGCTTCGGCTTTGTGGAGGTGGAAGGCCTTGACCAGGATTTATATATTCCCGAGAGCGGGGTAAACCACGCCTTTCATATGGATAAGGTACAGGTTGCGCTTTTGGGAACCCAGAGCGGGAAGCGTCAGGAGGCAAAGATTACCGCCGTTTTATCCCATGGGCTTACCCAGGTGGTGGGAACCTATGACAATGCCGGGAATTTCGGTTTTGTGATTCCCGACAATGATAAAATTCCGACCGATATTTTTATTGCAAAGGAGGATTCCAAGGGGGCGGTCACCGGGCATAAGGTAGTGGTAAAGCTGTTAAGCTACGGGGACGATGCGCATAAGCCGGAAGGAAAGATAACGGAGATTCTCGGGCATGTAAACGACCCGGGGGTGGACATTCTTTCTATTGTAAAAGGCTTTGAAATTCCCATGGAATTTTCGGAGAAGATGCTGAATCAGGCGGGCCGTATTGCAAAGCCGGTGAGCGAAGGCGATATGGCGGGACGAAAGGATTTGCGGGATGTGCAGATGGTCACCATAGACGGCGAGGACGCAAAGGATTTGGACGATGCGGTGAGTCTGTCGGTGGGAGAGGATAAATATTTCCTTGGCGTCCACATTGCGGACGTCTCCAACTATGTGCAGGAAAATTCCGCGCTGGACAGAGAGGCGAGAGAGAGGGGAACCAGCGTTTACCTGGTGGACAGAGTGATTCCCATGCTGCCTCACGCTCTTTCCAACGGAATCTGTTCCCTCAATCAGGGGGAGGAACGTCTTGCCTTAAGCTGTCTGATGACCATTGATAAAAAAGGAGAAGTGGTTGACTATGAAATTGCGGAGAGCGTGATTAATGTCAACCAAAGGATGAGCTACACGGATGTCAACAGTATTCTGGAGGGGGATGAGGAAACCACGGAAAAATTCCGGGAGCTTGCGCCCATGTTTTTCCTTATGAAGGAGCTTTCCGATATCCTTCGGAAAAAGAGAAAGGCAAGAGGCTCCATTGATTTTGACTTCCCGGAGAGTAAAATTATTCTGGACAAAGACGGAACGCCTCTTTCCGTGGAGGCTTACGAGAGAAATGCCGCTACGAATATCATAGAAGATTTTATGCTTCTGGCAAACGAGACGGTTGCGGAGCACTTTTACTGGATGGAGATTCCCTTTCTCTACAGAACCCATGACAATCCCGACCCGGAAAAGATTGCAAAGCTGGGAACCTTTATCAATAATTTCGGCTATTATCTCAAGCTGAAAAACGGGGGCGGAGGTACGATTTCGGAAATTCATCCCAAGGAAATCCAAAAGCTCCTTGATAAAATCGAGGGGAGCGAGGAGGAGGCGATGATTAGCCGACTGACCCTGCGGAGCATGAAAAGGGCGCAGTATAACGTGGACTGTACGGGACACTTTGGTCTTGCCTGTCAGTATTACTGCCACTTTACCTCCCCTATCAGGAGATACCCGGACTTGCAGATTCACCGCATCATAAGGGAACAGCTCAGGGGAAAGCTGACAGAGGAGCGAATCGCCCATTATCAGGAAATCCTTCCCGAGGTGGCAAAGCATTCCTCGGAGACGGAGCGCAGAGCCGACGAGGCGGAGCGGGAGACGGAAAAGCTGAAAAAAGTCCAGTACATGGAGCAGAGAATTGGCCAGACCTTCGAAGGCGTCATTTCCGGGATTACCGCCTGGGGGATTTATGTGGAGCTGCCGGATACGGTGGAGGGAATGGTTCACGTGTCGAAGCTTGCCGGAGACTATTTTTATTATGAGGAAGAGACCTACGAGATGGTTGGCCGGGACAGCGGCATGCGCTATAAGCTGGGACAGAAGGTTGCCGTCACGGTGGACGGCGTGGATTACTTCCAGAAAAGTATTGATTTTGTGATGGCGCCGCAGGAGGATACGGACATGCTTTCGTGAAAAACATGTGCTGTATACCGGAAATAACGGCAGGCAGGGAGGGATTTTTATGGCGAAGGAAGAAATGAAGCTGGTGGCGAACAATAAAAAGGCCTACCACGATTATTTTATAGAAGAAAAATACGAAGCCGGCCTTGTGCTGCACGGGACGGAGGTAAAATCTCTCCGCATGGGAAAGTGCAGCGTCAAGGAGGCATTTATCCGCATTGAAAACAACGAGGTGTTTATCTACGGTATGCACATAAGCCCTTATGAAAAGGGGAATATTTTCAATAAAGACCCTCTCCGGGTAAAAAAGCTTCTCCTGCACAAGCAGCAGATTCGCAAGCTCATCGGAAACAGCTCCGAAAAGGGATACACCATTGTGCCCCTCCAGGTGTATTTTAAGGACGGCCGGGCCAAAATTGAAATCGGTCTGGCAAAGGGCAAGAAGCTGTATGACAAGAGGCAGGATATTGCCCGGAAGGACCAGAAGCGGGAAGCCGAAAAGGAATTGAAGGTAAGGCTGAGAGTCTAAAAAACACCTGTTATAAAAATCTCCAGTCCGATGATAATCAGGATAACGCCGCCCAAAATCGTCGCTTTGCCTGAAAACTGCAGGCCGAATTTTTTTCCGATGTGCAGGCCGGACACACAGATAAGAAAGGTCACGGCGGCGATAATCAGCGCGCTGGCAAGGGCCATGACAAAATTGTAATCCGCAATGGCGA
Organism: uncultured Lachnospiraceae bacterium; assembly: GCA_910577275.1. GTDB lineage: Bacteria > Bacillota > Clostridia > Lachnospirales > Lachnospiraceae > Suilimivivens. The sequence goes on along the minus strand of CAJTMW010000001.1, from coordinate 367,501 downwards.
AGCCCACGGACAAGGCGTCTATGGAGGTGGCAATGCCCTGAACAAAAAGGGCGCCCGAACTCACCCCGTGATTTTGCGTATCGTCCCTGTCCGCGTTCCTAAGCCCGTCCACCAGCATTTTGCCGCCGATAAAGGCAAGCAATACGAGGGCAATCCACGGGATAAATTTCTCAAACATCTGAAAATACTGCAGAATCGTGTGCACGCATATCCAGCCGGTCATCGGCATAAAAGCCTGAAAGGCCGCGAAGGTTCCGGCAATTTTACACACTTTTTTGCGGCTCATATCCGGCTCGTGCAGCCCGTTTGCAAGGGATACGGAAAAGGCGTCCATGGCAAGCCCGGCGCCGAGCAGGATGCTGTTAAAGAAAAACAGTAAATTCCACTTCATTTTTTGATTCCTCCTTATAGTCAGACCTGTGCATAAAAAAAGCAGGTACAGTTGCAAAACTATACCTGCAAGATAACAAAGGACGCAGATTCATGTATAGCTTTACAGTTATACATGAGTCTCGCAATTTAAAGCAAGCCAGGCCTAAAAGCCAGCATGTTGACTTGCTGCGCCGCGCGCATGCTACTCCCTCATGAGTGTTTGCTTATGATAGCATTGGAGGGGCGGGTTGTCAAGATGAAAAGAAGGAATTTTGCAAATATATATTTCTAAATCTTTTGTTCCCAAAACATCACATTTTCACGCAACTAAAAAAATACTTGACATCTCCCTCTCAGTGTGATAAATTGTGTGAAAATTCAATCCGAAAACGAGGAAAAAACATGTCTTACAAAAACAGCGTACTTTTTAACCTGATTATTATGGAGGCGCAGATTTTTCATATTACGGTCATAACCTGACACCGGCAAACCACCGGAAAGCGCATGGCCGTAGGATGAAAAGTCTTATTTGGCTGTGCGGTAATCAGGATAGGAGAGGAACCGCATGGTATATACGCAAAGGTGTATATAGCAGGGCGGTTCTTTTTTATGCACAGGGAGGAGGAAGATTGATGAAAGTTATCGAAGCGGAAAATTTGTCAAAAACCTTTCGGGTGAAGCGGAAGGAAAAGGGAATGAAGGGCAGTATCCGGGCAATTTTCAATCCCCGGACAGAGGAAATTAAGGCGGTGGACGGCGTGTCTTTTTCGGTGGATGAGGGCGAGGTCCTTGCCTTTATCGGGCCCAATGGGGCGGGAAAGAGCACGACGATTAAAATGCTGACGGGTATTCTTTATCCGGACGGCGGGAGGGTGGAGGTGCTGGGAATTGACCCTATCAAAAAGAGAAAGCAGCTTGCCTTTCAGATTGGAACCGTGTTCGGGCAGAAGGAGCAGCTCTGGACGCACTTAACGCCATATGATAATTTCTGTTTTTTCGGCGCCATTTACGATATACCGGAGAGGGAAACGGAAAAGCGCATCAGGGAAATTGCGGATGTGTTTGAGCTTTCCGGATTTTTAAATACGCCGGTTCGGAATCTTTCGCTGGGACAGCGTATCCGGTGCGAGATTGCCGCCTCCCTGCTCCACAGGCCCAGAGTCCTGTTTCTGGACGAGCCCACCATAGGGCTGGACCCGGTGGTGAAAGAGAGTATCCGCTCTTTAATCAGGCAGATGAACAGGGAGTTTCATACCACAATTTTTCTCACCAGCCATGATATCGGGGATATTGAAAAGCTCTGCAGGCGGATAATTATTGTAAATTCCGGACGGATTGTACTGGACGAGCCCATGGAGTATTTGAAATTTTCCGACGAGCCTCTGGAGAATATCATCATGAAAATTTATCAGGAAAAAGAGAGCGTCCGGCAGTAAAACAGATTTTGGTTTCCGTCGGCGGAAGGGAGAAGAATTATGAGAAAATATGCAGTGATTTACCGGTCTGTGCTGATGGAAAACCTGCAGTATATTGCCAACATTGTATTAGGGTTTGTCAGCTATTTTATTATCATCTTTGTGTTTATCAGGCTCTGGGGCTATCTATACGGGGAGCCCGGCACCAGAATCGCCGGATACACTAAGGAGCAGATGATATGATATGTGATGATTACGGAAATGCTCTGGTTTGCCGCCCAATCCCGGGCAGTATCAGAGCAGGCGTCGGAGGATATCCGGGGAGGGAATATCGCTTATCTGATGAACAAGCCTTATCATTATGCCCTCTATATTCTTGCCAGATACACCGGAGAGTGGAGCATACGGCTCCCTGTGTATCTGGTGCTTGCGGTGATGATGGGCGTGGCGATGGTGGGAGGGCTTCCGGGCTTCGGGCTTCCCGCTCTGGCCGCGTCAGCCGTAAGTTTCCTTCTGGGAATAACCGTAAACGGGGTGCTGAAGCTGTGCATCAGCCTGACGTCCTTTTGGGTGGAGGACGCCCAGCCTTTCCAGTGGCTGTACAATAAGCTGCTGCTGATTGTGGGAACCGTATTTCCCATAGAAATATTTCCGGAAGCAACGCGGCCCTTCCTTAAGCTGACGCCGATTTACCCGGTGTGCTACGGCCCGGCAAGACTGGCGGTGGATTTCCATGCGGAAAGCTGCCTTGAAATTTTCGGGACGCAGATTCTATATCTGGCTTTCGGGTGCGCGCTGCTGTTTTTTATCTATGGAAAGGGGGTCAAAAAGCTGTATGTCAACGGAGGATGAAAAAAGAGGACGTATCCCTTACCGGGTGTCTCTGCGAAATCAGGTGCGGGTGTGCCTGCTTTCCATAAAATATAATATTATGCGGGAGATGCTCAACAAGGTTACCTTTATGACAAATATCTTTTTCATGATATTGAACAATGGGTCCTTTCTCATACAGTGGGCCGTTTTGTTCCGCCTCAAGGGGGATATCGGAGGATATACCATGAGAGAGGTCATGCTTTTGTGGGGAGTCTGTGCGGCCAGCTACGGACTGGCCCATATCCTGTTTGCCAGAGTATTTTCCCTGCCCGAGCTGATTATAAACGGTAAGCTGGACGCCTATCTGGTGCTGCCCAAAAACGTGCTGCTGGGGGTCATGACTTCCTCCACAAGGACGTCCGCAATCGGTGATTTCGCATACGGACTGATTCTCGCCTGCTTTTGCGGCGTCGGCGTCAAAGGGATTCTGCTGTTTTTGCTGCTTACCGCGAACGGGGCGATTATTGTCACGGCCTTTGCCCTTTTGGCAGGGAGCCTGTCCTTCTGGTTTGTGCGGGCGGAAATGTTCAGCGAGCGGATGGTAAACGCCGTGGTTAGTTTCGGAACCTACCCGGACGGTATTTTTGACGGAGCCGCAAAATTCCTGCTTTACTATATCATTCCTGTGGGAATGATGGTGTATCAGCCGGTGCATATTCTGGCTGAAGATGTCTTCGGCAGCCTGCCCGTCGTAGTGGGGTACGGGCTCCTTCTATCCGCCGCTGCGGCCGCGGTTTTTTACCGGGGGCTTCGCAGATATTCGTCCGGGAATCTGATGGCCCCGAGAGTTTAGGGTAAAAATCCCCACCGCCTGCCGGAACGGATTTTATTAAATGAATATAAAATGAATTTTATAAATATTGACTTTTATAGCCAGATTTGCAATAATATAGGAAATGCGGTAATAATTTAAGGAGGAGATTTATATGTCAACAAAAGCGTATTATCCAATTTCCGAAATCGGCAAAGGTAAGGTAGGTTTTTCCAAGACCCGTTCCATTATCGAAGCCGCATTTTATGGAAATAACGTAGTTAAGGTAAACACATTAAAGGAAGCTTATGATTTAGCTAAGAATTCACCGGGAACAATCGTAACAGATATGCCCGTGAAGGATGGAGACACATTCGGTCTTGAGAAGGACGCAAAGGTTCTTCTGTTTAATGACGGCGCGGTAACCGGACGTTACGCGGCAGCACGCCGTATCAAGGGCGAGCCTGGCGTTGACGAGACAAAGCTTGACAAGGTTGTCATGGATGCTATCTACAAGACCCGCTGGAAAACTCTGTATCATGCAGAGTGCTTTGTAGGCCTTGACCCTGAATTCATGGTAAAAGCTCACCTTCTGATTCCCGAAGGAGAGGAGAATCTTCTTTACAACTGGATGATTAACTTCCAGTATATGTCTGATGAATATGTGAAGATGTACAAGAAATCCAAACCGGTTGGCGACGGAAACGAGCCTGACATCTACATCTTTTCCGACCCTCAGTGGGCGCCTGAAGAAGCTCCTGACGTTGATTACAGCTGCTTAAGCGACCCTCTTACCCTGTGCTATTTTGATACCAACCAGAACTGCGCTGCAATTCTCGGTATGAAGTATTTCGGCGAGCACAAGAAGGGTACTCTGACCATGGCGTGGGCGCTTGCAAACAGAAACGGTTATGCGGCATGCCACGGCGGACAGAAAGAGTATACTCTGCCTGACGGCTCCAAGTTCGTTGCATCCGTTTACGGTCTGTCGGGTTCAGGAAAGTCCACGCTGACACATGCAAAGCATGGCGGCAAATATCCTATTACCGTGCTTCATGACGACGCTTTCATCATCAATACCGATACCTGCGCATCTGTAGCTCTCGAGCCTACTTATTTTGATAAGACAGCCGATTATCCTACAGGATGCCCTGACAATGAATATCTGTTATCCGCTCAGAACTGCTCCGCAACTCTTGACGAGAACGGAAAGATTCAGCTCGTAACCGAGGATATCAGAAACGGTAACGGACGTGCAATCAAGTCCAAGCTTTGGTCTCCTAACCGTGTGGACAAGATTGACGCTCCTGTAAACGCAATCTTCTGGATTATGAAGGACCCTACCATTCCTCCTGTAATCAAGCTCAAAGGCGCGGCGCTTGCATCCGTTATGGGCGCAACTCTTGCAACCAAGACCTCTACCGCAGAGCGTGTTGCTGCAGGTACAGACCTTAATGCGCTTCGTATCGTTCCTTATGCAAACCCGTTCAGAACCTATCCTCTGGTTCATGATTATGATAAGTTCAAGAAGCTGGTTGAAGAGAAGAACGTTGACTGCTATATTGTAAACACAGGCGATTTCATGGGAACAAAGGTTAAACCTGCCGATACTCTTGGAATTCTGGAAACTATCGTTGAAGGAAAGGCCAAATTCGAGAAGTGGGGCAACTTTGATGATATCGAGATTATGAACGACTGGGAAGGCAAGACAGCAGATTTCACTCCTGATTTGGGCAATGCGGAATACGTGGCTGCACTTAAGAACGCTATGCAGAACCGTGTGGACGCCGTTAAGGGATTTGCTACAAAGAAGGAAGGCTATGACAAGCTTCCTGACGAGGCTCTTGAAGCAGTTCAGAAGCTGGTTGACGCTCTGTAAAATAACCGTAACCGTATAATGAAGCGGGTCTGCTCAGGCAGACCCGCTTTTTGCGCGAACAGCGAGGCGCAAGCCGGGCACATGAAAATCCGGATAAAAACTCGTAAAGCAATTATGGTAACTCAAGGAAAGAAACTATTGATTTTTATCTTTTGAATTGTTATACTGTATTCAATGACAGAAAATGATTTAAGAGAGAATATTCTGTTATAAATCAGATGAATATTTGAGGGAAGATCAATATAAGTCCAGCGGGCTTATATGTTCTTTCCTTTTGTTTTTTTAAGAGATAATGAAAATGAGGCTTTTATTAAATCAAATGAAAACGGTATTTTATACGATAGCGGCGGTACTGGTTCTTATGGGTGTACTGGCTGTTCTTGATAAAAACAATGATTTTTCCCTTACACAGAGAGAAAATGTGCACAAATTCGGGGCGACATATATGACCATGAACAATCCTTTTTTTGAAGTGATTAACGGAACGATACGCGCTGCTGTGGAATCAAACGGGGATATTCTGATTACAAGAGACCCGGCTCTTGATGCAGTCAGACAGACGCAGCAGATTTATGACTTGATAGATGAGGGCGTGGAAGCTATATTTATTGCACCTGTTGATTTTGAGAAGATTATTCCTGCTATTGAGTATGGGAAGGGGAAGGGCGTAAAGATAATTTTAGTGGACACGGAGGTCTATGATGAAGGGCTGGCAGACTGTATCGTTGTTTCGGATAACTATAATGCGGGAGTTCTCTGCGCCGAGTATCTTCTGCAGAAAAAAGCAGAGGGAAAAATTCTGATTTTTGAACATCCGACAACCAAATCTTCAAATGACCGTGTGGAGGGGTTTGCAGACACGATAAAGAGTGATGGGAACTTTGAAATTGTGGACAGGCTGGATTATGCAGGGCAGCTTGAAATTGCCATGCCGTTGATGATTGACGAACTGAAAAAGGGTACGGATTTTGATGTTGTTTTTTCCATCAATGATGTAGGCGCTCTTGGCGTGATGGCGGCACTGAAGGATTACGGAAGATTGGATGGCATATCTGTTCTTGGGGTGGATGGTGCGCCAGAAGCGAAGGCTATGATAAAAGAAAAAATCATGCTCGCAACATCGGCTCAGTATCCATCCGAAATCGGACAAAACGCGGTGGACCAGCTTTACAATATGATAGAAGGCAGACCTGTTGAAAAGAAAATAAAAGTTTCGGTCAATTTAATCAGTGAGGAAAATATAAACGAATTCAGTACAAAGGGATGGCAGTAGCAAATGGATACATCGGCATTAAAGAACTCTGCATTAAATTTTATGAAAAGCTTTAATTTCATAACAGTGCTGTATATTTCCGTTGTTTCTGCGGTAACCATTATAAAAATCGGGAACTCCGGGGGAGCAGTCATGTTTCTGAAAAAAGTAAACACGTTGCCGCCGGTTCCGGGGAAAATGCTTATTATTTCTCTCAGTTTTTTTGTGCTTTTGATGGTTCTGATGTATATGCATGACAATTATGAGATAAAACATCAGTGGTATATTATTGTTATGGAATTTATATGTACTGTTTTAGTGATTGCCGCACTACAGGTAAATTATAACGGAATCATCCTTCTTTTTGTAGCGCATACCATGAAATACTTTGAGGGAAGCAGCAAAAAACTGCTGCCCCTTATATTGGGCAGTACTTTTTTTCTGATTTTTGATTTCAATGCCTGTTCCAATTTTTTAAATATTACTTCCTTTGAGACCTATACGGAGTACTATATCGGAACAGTGGCGGCGATTTTAATCTTGATTAAAAATCTTTTTACAACGTTAAACATCATTCTTTTTATCGCATATACAATTTTGCATCTGCGGGAACAGATGGATGAAAAAGATGAAATAAACTCCCTGAATGAGCGGCTTCAGGCTGCAAACAGAGAGCTTGAAAATTATGCCGCCGAGTCGGAAAAACTGGCGCAGACAAGGGAGAGAAACAGACTGGCCAGAGAAATACATGATACGCTGGGACATACCCTGACCGGCATTATCGCAGGGATTGATGCGGCCATGGCCGTTGTCGATGTTTCACCCGAGATATTAAAGCATTATCTTTCACTGGTATCGGATGTGGCAAGGCAGGGCATGACGGATGTAAGGCGTTCCGTCAATGAACTTCGGCCTGATGCGCTGGAACAGAGGGATTTGCTGTCGGCAATCCATAAAATGATTTCGCAGATGAGCGCAGCCTCCAAGGTGGATATCATATTGGATAACAGTGCGGGCAGGCTGTCCTTCAGCGAGGATGAGGAGGAAGTAATCTACCGGATTATTCAGGAAAGTATCACCAATTCTATCAGGCACGGAAAGGCGGACACGGTAAGAATCTGGATGACGCGGGAGTACAATATTGTAACGATAACAATACGAGATAACGGTGTCGGCGCTTCAAATATTGAGCTGGGCTTTGGCCTTACGCACATGAAGGAGCGATTGGACATGCTCGGTGGAAAGATACACGTTGACGGAAGTGACGGGTTTTGCGTTGTGGCGGAAATTCCAATAAGGTGGGGAGCAGAAAATGATTAAAATACTAATTGCAGACGATCAGGAACTGATAAGAGACAGCCTGCGCATTGTGCTGGCCGGTAATCCGGATTTTTCAGTAAATACTGCGGCTAACGGTATAGAGGTGGTCAGGGCTGTCAGGAGGGATAAGCCGGATGTTATTTTAATGGATATCAGAATGCCGGAAATGGATGGCGTGCAGTGTACCCAGATTATCAAAGAAAACTATCCTGAAATAAAGATTATTATTCTGACAACCTTTGATGATGATGAATATATTTTCAGCGCTTTAAAGCATGGAGCCAGCGGATATCTTTTGAAAGGTATTTCCGCAGACCGGCTGATTGAGGCGATACATAAAGTTTATCAGGGAAATGCCATGATAAATGAAGATATAGCCGGAAAGGTTCTGAAAATGTTTTCGCAGATGGCAAGGGACAACGCGGCAGTCATTACGGTGGATGAGGAGTATATAAAGGAAATTACGGAGTCGGAGTGGAAGGTGATTGGGCTTGTATCAAAAGGGCTGTCCAATAAGGAGATAGCGGCAGAACTTTTCCTCACAGAAGGTTCTGTAAGAAACTATTTAAGCTCTGTCTTAAAGAAGCTTGATTTGCGTGACAGGACACAATTAGCTATCTGGGCTGTGCAGTGGAGGAAAAGTTGACTTTGATGAAAAAGAAGATTATGGGCAAAAGATTTGCCGCAGGTGTTTTTCTGACGGCAGTTCTGGTGACAGCGGCAACCTCTCTGTATCATTTCCAGCACAGGAGAACCATAACGCTGGGCTTTTTTACCGGCAGCCCATGGGACGTTCCGGATGCTTACGCTTATCAGCTCATTGATGATGCGGTGGAGAAATTTGAAGCCGGACATCCCGGAGTAAAGGTGAAGTTTGTGAGCGGAATCCAGAAAGATGACTATTCGGAATACATTGCGTCTGCTTTGATAAAGGGAAACGCACCGGATGTTTTTTTTGTACTGCCGGAAGATTTTTCCACGTTTGCAGGTACAGATGCTCTGATGAAACTGGATGAGTATATCGACAGGGATGTGGGGTATGACAAATCCAGGTACTATAATGCCTCCTTTGAATTCGGAAACATTTCCGGCAGTCAGTACGGGATTCCTTTCGAGAGTGTGCCGAGCATGATGTTTGTAAATAAAACGCTGCTAAAAAACGAAGGAATTAATGAAATACCAAAAGATTGGACATGGGAAGATTTTTATGAGATATGCAGCAGGGTTACCAAAGATACCGATGGCAATGGAATAGAAGATCAGTTTGGCGTATGCGGTTATACCTGGCAGCACGCTTTTATCACAAATGATGTAAATGCCTTTGATGCAAATGGTACGAGCTGCAATTTGCTCAGTGAAAATGCGATAGAGGCTCTGGATTTCATTAAGGAAATAAATGGACTTACAAAAGGAAATATTGTCACGGCAGATGACTTCGATATGGGGAATGTGGCGTTTATGCCTGCGCTTTTGTCGGATTACAGAACCTATAAGCCCTATCCCTGGAACATTAAAAAGTATACGAATTTTGAGCTGGACTGTATCACGCTGCCGCGAGGAGAAAAAGGCGACAACAAATCAACCATGAGCACGCTTCTGCTGGCCATGAATTCCAGAACAAACAATGAGAAGCTTGCCTGGGAACTGATAAAAACTTTTTGTTACGATATAGAAATTCAAAGCGAGATATATACCTATAAAGAAGGCGCGTCCGCATTGAAAGCGGTTACCGATTCCGTGACGACTATGCTGAGCATAGATCAGGTGCTGTCCGAGGAGGGAGGAATGGATATAGACCTTATCACATCCATTATGGAGAATGCCGAGCCGGATTATAATTTCAAGGATACCACAACGGTTAAGGAAATGATTGGCGCCGGTATTGACGATATTGTAAAAAACGGGACGGATTCGAAGATAGGATTGCAGATGATAGAAAAACGGGTCAGAAGTTTTCTGAACGAATAGATATTTTAAGCGGTTTGTATATGGCAAAAATGTCCATGACATTTGTCATATACAAACCGTTTTTTATATTTGACGAATGTCACCATGAAAGATATGACATCCGGCAATAGGCAAACTATGGTAATTTTTCTACAATTAAGACAGATAAGGATTGCGAAAGCAAAATGAATATTACAGGGGAGGGAGGTACAGGTAAGATGAGTGACGGTTATATTTTGCAGATGAAGAATATTACCAAAACATTTCCGGGGGTTAAAGCGCTTTCAAATGTGACGTTAGAAGTTTCAGAGGCTTCTATACATGCAATATGCGGTGAAAACGGCGCGGGGAAATCCACCTTGATGAAAGTTTTGTCAGGCGTTTATCCGTATGGCAGTTATGATGGTGAGATTTTTTTTCAGGGTAAAAAAATGACATTCAAAAACATTAAGGACTCTGAGCGTGCGGGAATTGTTATCATTCATCAGGAACTTACGATGATTCCTGAGTTATCCGTTACGGAAAATATTTTCATGGGTAATGAAATTGTGGAAAAAGGACTTATAAATTGGGAGAAAGAGCGAAAAAGAACAAGAGAGTTGCTGGAAAAAGTTGGATTACATATTGCTCCCAATACTATCATCAAAAATCTGGGCGTCGGGCAGCAGCAGCTTGTTGAAATTGCAAAGGCATTATCAAAAAATGTCAAAGTGCTTATCCTGGATGAGCCGACATCGTCATTAAACGAATCAGATTCAGAAAATTTACTTCGTTTGATGCTTGGACTGAAAAAGCAGGGAATTACCTGTATCATGATTTCCCACAAGTTAAATGAGATAGCGGCAGTTTCCGATTATGTGACGGTCATCAGGGATGGGAAAACCGTAGACGGTTATGCCGTGGAGGCGGGCAGGGTTGACGAGAACAAAATTATCAAGGCTATGGTGGGGCGTGAAATTGAAAACAGGTATCCTGAGCATACGCCTGATATCGGAGAAATTATTCTTGAGGTTTCGGACTGGAGTGTTGAGGATGCGAAAGTTCCCGGGAAAATGCTCTGCAAAAATTCTGCATTTTATGTCAGAGCCGGAGAAATTGTCGGGTTTGCCGGTCTCATGGGAGCGGGCAGAACGGAATTGATGAGGTCCCTGTTTGGGAAAAATATGGGGATTTTCAGAGGCGGAAAAATGAAAATAGGAGGCAGGGAAGTACGGATAGATTCTGTCAGAGAAGCTATTAAAAACAAGATTGCTTATGTGCCGGAGGACAGAAAGGGACTGGGATTAAATCTTCTCGACACGATTAGGAAAACCATTGTTTCCGCCAATCTTGATGCGATTAAAACAAAAGGTCTTCTGGACTTTGATAAAGAGAGGGCGGCCTCGGAAAAATATGGGGATTCCCTGAAAATTAAGTGCCGAGATGTGGGAGTTGGTGTGAATACCTTATCAGGTGGAAACCAGCAGAAAGTTGTTCTTTCAAAGTGGATGTTTACGGAGCCGGATATTCTCATTCTGGACGAGCCGACAAGGGGTATTGATGTAGGCGCAAAATATGAGATTTATAAACTGATTCATCAGCTTGCAAATCAGGGAAAGGCAATTATTCTGGTGTCTTCCGAACTCCCGGAGCTTCTCGGAATGGCGGACCGTATTTACACTATTTTTGAGGGAAGTATTACAGGTGAGATTTCCGCAAAAGAGGCAACTCAGGAAATATTAATGAAGAAGATGACCATAACGGCTTAAAAGGAGACGGTAATGAAATATATTAAAAAGGTGTTGGGCGAAGACCTTCGTCAATATACGATGATAGTTGCGCTGGCAGCGCTCATTATAATTTTCAATATTGCATCGGGAGGTAAGATGGTTACTTCCTCGAATTTTCAAAATTTAATATCGGGAAATGCTTATGTATTGGTTTTGGCTTTAGGAATGCTCATGGTAATTGTAATCGGACAGATTGATCTGTCGGTAGGTTCGGTTGCAGGATTTGCTTCCATGGTAATGGCGATAACCGCCCGCCAGTTTAATCTGCCGTGGTATGTTGCGATTCTGATTGCGCTTTTAATTGGCATGATAGCCGGGGCGTGGCAGGGATTCTTCTTGGCAAGGCTTGGCATTCCGGGATTCATCACAACGCTTGGCGGTATGATGATATTCAGAGGCGGTGTTATTTGGATATCAAACTCAATTTCAGTTCCTGTTCCCTCAGAGCTGAAATGGTTTGGTGCCGGTTATCTCCCTGAATGGGGTCCTGCTTTTACCGGGATGAACAACTCAACTTTATTGCTTGGAGTGATTGCAATAGCTGTGTATGTAGTTGCCCAGATGAAGAAGTATTCCCATTCGGGGGATGTTACCGGAAAGAAAGAGGCATTCTGGCCATTTGCAGTCCGCATCGGGATTGTGGCGGTTGTGATTGGATATGCGACATGGCTTTTCGGAAGCGGAAGGCCAGGCACAAGCTTTCCGATTCCAGGACTGATTCTTGTGATATTAATTATCCTGTACTATCTGATTACGGAAAGAACATCCTTCGGACGTCATGTCTATGCGGTAGGAGGAAATAAGTCGGCGGCAGAACTTTCCGGCGTAAATGTAAGAAGAACATATTTTCTCACAATGCTTAATATGTCAGTTCTGGCGGCAGTGGCGAGCATATTGTTTGTGGGACGTTCGACAGCGGCGGGGCCGGCGGATGGAACTTCATGGGAGATGGATGCCATTGCATCCGTATTTATCGGAGGTGCGTCTGTATCAGGCGGTGTTGGAACCGTTATTGCAACGATGGTCGGCGGCCTGGTGATGGCAGTTTTGAACAATGGGCTTATGCTTATGGGTGTTGGGGCAGACAAAACACAGGTTATAAAGGGCTTTGTGCTTTTAGCGGCGGTAGCCTTTGATGTATATAACAAGAAAAACAGAGGGTAAGATATTGAAATGCAAAACAAAAAAAGGAGGAAATGGATAATGAAGGCAAAAAAAGTTTTATCACTTCTGATGACGGCAGTTCTTGCAGCAGGCATGCTGACAGGCTGCGGCGGAGGCAGGGGAACGGAGGATACCACACAGACGGCTGACACATCTGCAGGTGTGGAAGAGACTGCCGATGCGGAAAGTACGGGAGAGGCAGAACCTGATGAGGCAGGGGCTTCATCCGCAGGCAGCGGTATCGTGGGTGTGGCGCTGCCATGGCTTGGAACACAGAACTGGGCAGAGGCGGAGGTAATGTTTAAAGAACAACTTGAGGCTGCGGGTTATGAAGCGATTATTCAGGCCGCTGACCAGAAAGTTCCGCAGCAGCAGCAGCAGATTGAGTCCATGATTGAGAACGGCGCACAGGTTATTGTTGTCGGTCCTGTTGACGGCTCACAGCTCGGCTCGGTGCTGGAGAAGGCAAAAGATGCGGGTGTATACGTAATCGGATATGACAGACTGCTGGAAAATACCACAGGCGTTGACGGCGTAGTACAGTTTGGCAGTGTAAAAACAGGGGAATTACAGGCACAGGCACTCCTGCAGGGATTAAAGGAATTAAAGGGCGAGGCTCCTTACAACATTGAACTTTTTGGCGGCGGCCCGGCTGACCCGAATGCACCGAATTTCTTCACAGGCGCAATGTCAGTGCTTCAGCCGCTCATTGATGACGGGACACTGGTTGTTGTATCAGGGCAGACAGATTTCACACAGTGTGCGACAGTTGACTGGGATAACTCTAAAGCGCAGTCACGTATGGATGCCATTCTTGCAGGCAACTATTCAGACATTGAGATTGACGGCGTTCTTTCACCGAACGATGGTATTGCCCGTGCGATAATTACGTCCTGTGAGAATGCGGGACAACCGATTCCTGTAGTGTCAGGGCTGGATGCGGAAAATGAATCTGTTGAGTGGGTATGGTCCGGAAGACAGTATTCCACAGTTGCAAAACCGACCAATGCGCTTGTTGCGGAGACAGTATCTATTATTAACAGCCTGTTAAGCGGTAACGGGATGCCGGCAACCGATGTGACGGCAAACAATGGTGTAATGGATGTTCCTATCTATGAACTGCCCCCTGTCGTTGTGACAAAGGATAATGCAAAAGAAGTATTTGCGGATGACCCTGACAGAATGGCTTTGCTGAAAGATTAAACTGAATTGTACCGGGCATGGTATTCCGTGTCCGGTACAAAACTATATATAAAAAGAGCGGGGGAAAAAGTGAGGGATGACATTCATTGCAAATTAATTTGTATTGATATTGATGGAACACTTTTAAATGATGCAAAAGAAGTGTTGCCTGAGGTAAAAAAAGCCGTGAACAGACAGTATGAAAGGGGTAGAAAAATTGCGCTTGTCTCAGGGAGAATGCCCTGTGCGGTGTCACAGGTGGAAAAACAGCTTGAGACAGACTGCATTAAAGTATGCAACGTCGGAACCTTTATAATTGTGGATGGGTTATGCGTGAAGGAAGAGGTCATGTCAACTCATATTATGAGGCAATTGTATACAAATATTGCAGAGAAGCATCATGTTCCATTGTGGGTTTTTCAAGGATATAAATGGTATGTAACCCGGACAGACAGTTTTGTGGAAAAGGAAACTGATATCATAAAATATCAACCGGATGTTGTGAATCTGTATGATTTGGCTGAAAAATGGAACAAAGCCGGGATAAAGCCCAACAAACTTTTGATAGCGGCTGAGGAAAAGAAAATAGACGAAATACACACAGAGTTAGAGCGGTGGAAAAACAGGACATTTAATGTTGCAAGATCGAGCGGAAATTATCTCGAAATATTTCCGGAAAATGTTGATAAAGGAAAAGCTGTAGCATCCTTATGCGCTATTTTAAATATCAGCACAGAAAATGTAATTGCAATAGGTGATCATGAGCTGGATATTCCCATGATTGAAATGGCAGGTATTGGAATCGCAATGGGAAATGCGATACAGGAACTGAAAGAAAAAGCCGATTTTGTTACTTTGGCGAATAATGAAGCCGGGGTGGCTTATGCATTGAATGATTATTGCGGCTTTTGAACAATAGCTTCAAAAAACTCCTTTTGTCCGCTTTTTATAGTTGTAATTTTACTTTATATTGGATATAATAAAATTAGCCTGAAATGTGCGACAACTCCTGTCATTTTGAACCTACAGATACTTTAAACGGGATTCCTATATCGTCAGGCAGCTGTCAAGCCTCCACTCGGCATGAGGATTGCAGGGGAAGGCAAAAGCTTTGACTGCGGTTACCCACCTAGCTGAGGCTAGGAGTCAAAAGACAGGAACCGGCATTTTGGGCATATAATAAAAAGCGCATTACGTTAACATAAGAAAAAGCAGCCTGCATGGGGCTGCTTTTTCTTACTAACGCAGCTTTGTAAAGCGTGGCCGCGTTTGTTGCAATAATCAGTCTCGCGGAGCGCGTCTGCGTTTGCTGTTACAGGGAAGGGGATTTATGGAGAGAAGGTTAAGAATCTGGATAAAGGTGATAATTGTGGCAGTATTGTCGCTTTTATTTATCTGGCTGATATATACTGATGAAAAGGTTTTGCAATTAGAGCAGCCGGAGGGGGAGCCGGTTCTGGCGGAGGATGTCCTTGTTTTGCTGACAGAATTAAAAGAAGCCGGTGCGGCAGGGATTACGGATGGAACGATAGCTCCAATCCGGGATATCCTGGCGGAGAAAGAAGACGGAAGTTATCTGCAGTATAAGGATTATTTGGAAATACTGGATATTCTCTCCCAGGGGGCCGGAACCACTGAAGATGGGCCGGAACCTTTAGAAAAGCTTACATATAAAAACAAATACAGAGGCAGCTTCTATCTGCTCAAAAAAGACTGGTATAAAAGCTACGAGCAGATTGTCAGATTTTACGGGATGGAGGAGGTTATCAGGAAAGAAAAAATAGAAATACTGTGCGGGAGCCGGAGCCTCGCAGGTGAGGAAAGGGTAGATGAGGGATGCCTGCTCGACGTAAACGGAAAGGTATATACCATGGTGGGCAAAAGTTTCCGGGATTTGGAATTTACTTCCGTAAGCGCTTATGTACGGGAAAACCGGCTTTTAACGTTGGTTGATTTCCTGTCTGATAAAAGCACTCTTAAAAATGTATGGATAATGGAGGATACGGGAGATGAGATTCAATTTTTTTATAAAGGCTATGAAATTCTGGGGGACGCCGGGGCGGGTGTAAAACCGGAGGAATCCGTGCGTGAGCAGGTGGGAGATATCAGCTTCGGAGGAGGGGCGCTGTCTCAGATTACGGTTAAGGATGAAAGAATCGGCGGAAAGCTCTTGTCTATTTCAGACGGCGAGATAGAAATTGAGGGATACGGAAGGCTTTCCGTGGCGGATAACTACGCGGGATACCGGCTGTACGAGGGGCTGCGACAGGCCGAATGGGGAGAGCTGCCGCTGGGATATAATTTTGCGGATTTTGTACTGGAAAAGGGAAAGGTGTGCGCATTTCTGATTACACGGATGGAAAAAATGGAAACTATCCGGGTTGCAGTTAAAACCGGAAATTTCAGCAGCCTTTATCACGATAAAATCATTCTTTCCGGGGAAAGCGGCATGACAGTAAGCTACGGAACCTATGAGGCAAGAAAGCAGGAACATTTAAAAGCCGGAGAGGAGCTTGTAATTGAAGCCGGAAGCAGCTATCTTTCCGGTGAACGTGTGGAAGTAATCCCCGATATCAATACGGGAAAAATCCGGGTGCTTTCTCTTGAGAGAAGTCAGGGAACGCCCTCCTACAGAGGAAAAATGGAAATTATGGAGAAGGAGGAGGGGCTTGTCTTAATTAATGAGGTTTTGATGGAGGAATACCTTTATTCAGTGGTTCCAAGCGAGATGCCGGCCTCTTATCCTGAGGAATCTTTAAAGGCGCAGGCTGTCTGCGCAAGAACCTATGGTTATTTGCATCTGATGCGTCCTGGGTACGGGAACCTTGGCGCCCATGTGGACGACAGTGTCAGTTATCAGGTGTACAACAATATTGTGGAAAATGTGGCGCCTACAAAGGCGGTGAAGGAGACGGCAGGAACGCTGCTTTTGTATGAGGGAGAGCCGGTCACCACCTATTACTATTCAACTTCCTGCGGGTTCGGGGCGGACGCGGGGGTGTGGAACAACGGACAGGAGGAGGCGGCGCCTTATCTGGCCTCCAGCCATATTGCAAAGGGTGAGGATGGTTATTCGCCGGAGGAGATGGCGGAGGAAGAAAATTTCAGAGATTACATTTTTCAGACGGACGAGAATGCTTATGAGAAAAACGAGAGGTGGTTCCGGTGGCGTTATTATGTGGACGAAGCAGACACGGCTCTGCTTTGCGGAAAGCTTCGTGAGAGATATAGAGCCGTCCCGTCGAAAGTGCTTACCTGGAGGGGAGAGGGCGACAAAAGGGATGAGGATGCCTATGAAGAAAAGGAGCCGGAGGAATTTACGGAAGTCTATGATATTCAATGCCTGAAACGAAGGCCCGGAGGCGTCATGGATGAGCTTTTGCTGACCACGGACAGGGGAATTTATAAAATCATATCGGAGTACAATATCAGGTATATCTTAAATCAGGGCGGCGAGGCCACGGGATGGGAAGGGGATTCCTATGCCTGCACGACGCTCCTTCCAAGCGCTTATTTTGCAATAGATGTTGTAAAAAGCGGGGAAAATGTGGTAGGATATACTTTGATTGGCGGCGGCTACGGGCATGGCGTGGGTATGTCGCAAAACGGGGCTAAGGCCATGGGCGAGGACGGGATGGGCTTTGAGGATATCCTTTCTTTCTATTTTCATGACTGTCAGCTTGATAAAATATATTAAGGAAGCAGAGTTATGCTGAGAAGACTGTTGTTTATCGGATATGATTTCGGGAAACATATGAGCAAAAAAAATATCAGTGCGTTTGCGGCAAGCACGGCGTTTTTTCTTTTTCTGTCGCTGATTCCGGCGCTTATGCTCCTTTGCGCTATTTTGCCGTATACGCCGGTAACAAAGGCAAATCTGATGTATCTGGCAAGGGAAATCACGCCGGACGCCATGGACGCGCTTCTTGTCAGTATTATTTCCGATGTCTATGATAAATCGGTGGGAATCATCTCCGTTACGGCGGTAGCCACGCTGTGGTCTGCGGGAAAAGGGGTTCTGGCGCTGATGCGGGGACTGAACGCTATCAACGACGTGGAGGAAAACCGCAATTACCTGCTTCTTCGGATAGTGGCAAGCCTGTATCTGATACTGATGATTTTCGCCGTGCTTTTGTCATTGCTGATTATGGTTTTCGGAAATTCTTTAATCAGGCTGATAGAAGGCTTTGTACCCCAGACCTCCTATTTGTTTGATATTTTGATACATTTCAGAACGCCGCTGGTATGGGCGGTGCTCACTGTCATTATTGCGCTGATGTACGCTTATGTGCCCGGCACAAGACAGGGCTTTAAAATTCAGCTTCCCGGGGCGGTTTTTGCCGCTGTGGCATGGAGCATTATGACCTGGGCTTTCTCCCTGTATGTGGATGAGTTTAACGGTCTTACCATGTACGGGAATCTGACCACAATTATTATCTTAATGCTGTGGCTGTACGCCGCCATGTATATTATACTGGCGGGGGCATTTATTAACCGTTATTTTAAACCGGCTTTTCAATTTTTTATCGGAAAAAAGCATACGGACAGGAAACGGAATGGAGGATGAGATGGAGAAATTAACAAAAGAGGCTGAAATGCAGATGATAGAGGAAATCGATGCGCTGGTCCGCCGGGCAGGAAGGGTCATTCGGGATGCCAGGCCCGGAGGCGATGCCATTCATAAAAAACAGGGCGATGCAAATTTTGTGACAGACTATGACGTACAGATTCAGAGGGAGCTGATAGCGGGTCTACACAAAATTCTGCCGGAAGCGTCCTTTTTCGGGGAGGAGGACACGGAAGGTAATTCCCATGATACCAGCGGATGGTGTTTTTATATTGACCCCATTGACGGAACCACAAATTTTATGTTTGATTATCATCACAGCTGCGTGTCTGTCGGCCTGTCCTATGCCGGGGAAATGCTGGCTGGTTTTGTGTATAATCCTTATGTGGAGGAAATGTATCTGGCGATTAAAGGAGAAGGGGCGTTTTTGAACGGAAGAAAGCTTTCTCTCTCCGATGTACCCCTTAATGAGGGGATTGCGGCTTTCGGGTGCGCCCGCTATAACGCCGACTGTACGGAGGAATTTTTTCAGGTTATCAGGGAACTGTTCCAAAGAAGCCTTTCCATCCGTGACAGAGGCTCCGCTGCCCTTGATTTATGCAGCATAGCCTCAGGGAATAACGTGTGTTATTTTGAGATAAAGCTTCAGCCCTACGATTATGCCGCCGCCGCTCTGATGATTGAGGAGGCGGGAGGAGTGATTACTCAGATGGACGGCAGCCCGATTACGCTGGACGGGCCGTGCTCCATTGCGGCAGGAACCGGAAGCGCTCATAAAGAGCTTCTGGAAATTGTAAAAGAAAGACTGCTTTGATGCAGAAAACGCTCAGGGAAAACAGCACCTGTCCGGTTCCTGAAAGGTTTGGGAGAGGGTGAGTGCAAACATAGAAGAAGGGAGAGAAAAAAATGGAGAACAATCTGACGAGAGACGAGGCGCTTGCCCTGTTA
This sequence comes from uncultured Lachnospiraceae bacterium, assembly GCA_910577275.1. Taxonomy (GTDB): domain Bacteria; phylum Bacillota; class Clostridia; order Lachnospirales; family Lachnospiraceae; genus Suilimivivens. The sequence continues at coordinate 348,062 of CAJTMW010000001.1, read as the reverse complement.
AAAAAGTACAATAAGGAGGCTTTTCACATTCAGCACGCGCTGACGGTGGAGGGTGTCATGAGATGGTATGCGGGTGAGCTGGGATACGGAGAGGAAGCGGATTACTGGGCAATTACCGGTCTTTTGCACGACATTGATTTTGAGCTTTACCCAGAGGAGCACTGTGTAAAAGCGCCTGAGCTTTTACGGGAGGGCGGGGCTTCGGAGGATATGATACATTCCGTCTGCTCCCATGGCTACGGGCTTTGCAGCGACGTAAAGCCGGAACATGAGATGGAAAAGGTGCTCTTTGCGGTGGACGAGCTTACGGGCCTGATTGGGGCGGCCGCCCTTATGCGTCCTTCCAAAAGCGTGATGGATATGGAGGTATCCAGCGTAAAAAAGAAATTCAAGGATAAAAGATTTGCCGCCGGGTGCTCCCGGGATGTCATCCTGCAGGGCGCGGAAAATCTGGGCTGGGAATTGAACGAACTGTTTGAGAAGACGATTCTTGCCATGCGCTCCTGCGAAAAGCAGATTCAGGAGGAAATGGAGCAGTAAAGGTAATATCGGAGACGGTTCTTTTAGAGAATCGTCTCCATTCCCACCTTCTGGGGCTTTAAGCCGCAGGATTCATAAAACTTCATGGCGGGCTCGTTCAGGCTCCACACGTTTAAAGTGACATTATAGCACCCCTGCTTTCTGGCAAAAGCCAGAACAGCCTCATAGAGCTGTCTTCCTATGTGCCGTCCCCTGATGTTCTCGTCCACGCACAAATCGTCAATATATAAGGTTTTGATATCGGTCAGAATATTGTCGTTTATGTGCTGCTGAAAAATACAGAAAGCATAGCCTAAAACCTTTCCGTTTTCGTCTGTCGCGGTAAATATGGGACGATTATCGTCATGAATAATGGCCTTAAGCTGGTCGTCTGTGTATTTTTTTGCTCCGTATTTAAACAAATCGGGTCTGCCCTTATGATGAACCAGACATACCTGCTGTAATAAATTGTTGATTCCGTCCATATCCTTTTCCATTGCCCGTCTGATTTCCATTTTCTTTTCCTCCACAGTAATTTTGCTTTGGTCTTACGACCTGCCCGCACTTTATTATAGCATGTGCCACGGGAAAAGAAACAGGAATATTTCACACTTGACAAAGAATATGGCGGGAATTACAATCAATTCATATAATTCCCACTAAGTAAATAGGAATTAACCGATATTTTGCGGCGATTGACAGGGGAGGATAAAAATGGAACACTATGAAACGGCGGAAAGGCTGCAGGCAAATATTAACCGGGTTTTTGTGGGAAAGGAAGACGTGGTGGAAAATCTGCTGATTTGTTTTCTGGCGGGCGGTCATGCGCTTTTGGAGGATGTGCCGGGAGTCGGAAAGACCACACTGGCTCTGCTGCTTGCAAGAAGTATGTCCTGCAGCTTCGGAAGAATCCAGTTTACGCCGGATACGCTGCCGGGAGATGTGGCAGGGGTTTCCGTTTATGATATGAAAACAGGGGAATTCCGCTATCAGCCGGGAGCCGTGATGAATCAGGTGCTTCTGGCGGATGAAATTAACAGGACGGCGCCCAAGACCCAGGCCAGCCTCTTAGAGGCCATGGCCGAAGGGCAGGTTACGGTGGACGGGACGGTTTATCCGCTTCCCCGGCCGTTTTTTGTGATTGCCACTCAGAATCCAATAGAATTTTTGGGAACCTATCCTCTGCCGGAGGCTCAGATGGACCGTTTTATGATGCGTCTTAAAATAGGCTATCCGGACAGAGAGCAGGAAATAAAGATGGCGGCGGAATTTCTGCGGGGAAATACGGCCCAAAAGGCGGAAGCTGTCTGCCGTGGGGAAGATATTTTAATGCTGCGAAAGGATGTGGCCGATATCACGGTGAAGGAAGCTTTGCTTGGCTATATGGAAGATATCATCCAGGCCACGCGGCTGGAGGAACGGTTTGTGCTGGGGGCCAGTCCCAGGGCAATGCTGGCGCTCCTTCGCGCCTCCCAGGCAAAGGCTTTTCTGCAAAAGCGCGACTATGTAAAGCCGGACGACGTGAAAGCCGTGGCAATGCAGGTACTGGCGCACCGGCTGACCTTATCCGCCGAGGCCAGAATCCAGAAGGAAAACGTGGAAAAGATATTAAAAAGTCTGATTTTAAAGGTAAAGATTCCCGTATAAAATACGGCGCAGGATGGGGAAATCCAAAGGAGCATAATGCTGAAAAAACGGAAAGAACAGAAAAAACGGAAAACGGACAGGCTGAAAATGAGAAGATGGATACTGCTTTATCTGTGGGTGCTTTCGCTGGCTGCAATCAGCTATTACGGAGGCGCTGTCAGCTATGGCATCTTTTTCGGAATTACTCTGGTTCCGGCGGTTTCCCTGACCTATCTGGCGGCGGTTTACTTCCGTCTTGGCGTTTCTCAGCGGATAGAAAGCAGGAACATGGTCTGCGGACAGGCCATGCCATATTTTTTTGTACTGCAAAACGACGGTCATTTTGCCTTTGCCAGTATCAGCGTCAGGCTTTTTTCTTCCTTTTCCTTTGTGGAGAAGCTTCCGGGAGATACGGCGTATGAGCTTTTGCCAGGGGAGAGGCAGACCTTTGAGACAAAGCTTACCTGCCGGTACAGGGGAGAGTACGAGGTAGGCGTAAAGGAAATCATAATGACGGATTTCTTCCGGCTTTTTCGGATTCGCTACCGGCTGCCCAGTACCATTAGAGCGCTGGTTCTTCCCAAAATAACACGGGTTACGAAACTTGGCAGCATAGAAGAATTTACGGCTCTTTTGTCCCGGGAAAGCATGAGGGAGAGGACAGAGCCCGACGTGTCGGTGAGAGATTACATACCGGGAGACGCTTTAAAGCAGATACACTGGAAGGCCTCGGCAAGAGAGCAGAAGCTAAAGGTACGGAGCCTGACAGGCGAGGAAAAGCAGGGGATTTCCATTTTATGGGATATCGAACGGCCGGGCCGGGAGATGAGAGAATATCTGCCGGTGGAAAACAAAATTCTGGAGATTGTGCTTGCCATCGGATTTTTTCTGGCAGAGAACGGTATTGCGTTTTCGGGCTGCTGCGGACAGGATGCGCTGACAGAGAAGCATGTGGAAAGCCTGCGTGATTTCGACGGGTTTTATCATATGGTATCAGATGTTATTTTTTGCCGGGAAGAGAAGTTTTCCGGGCTGCTTTCGGCGGTGATAAAGAGAGGCATTATTCTGCGGAGCAAAGTGGTTTTTTGCGTGCTGCGGGAGTTGAACGAGGAGGTATTAAGATTTACGGAAGAGTTTGAAAGAGCAGGAATCCTGACGGTGCTTTATGTAGTTACCGACGAGACGGCAGCGGATACGCTCTGGAGGGGGAATGAGAGAAGAAGGATAATCACGATACCGGTGGAAGCCGGGCTGGAAGGGAGATTATGATGGGGACGAGGGTTCATTTGAATGAAAAGGGAGCCTGGCGTTTTTTGAATGTACTGCTTCTTTCCTGCATCGGATTGTCCGGCACAGGAAAGCTTCTGGGAATTGCGGAAATAAGACCCGTACATTTTCTGACGGCTTTTGCGGTGCTTATTCTGTTCTTCTTTCTGAATTATGCCTCGATTCGCGGGCGTGTGCTGGGGATTCTTTCGGGAATCATCTGTCTTCTGGGAGCGGGCGCTTTTATGGGAATCTACAATTACGCCGTCTTTGCCAAATCCTACTTTTCATGGCTGGCCGGGGCTTTCTGGTGGGAGGAAGAATGGGTAACAGGGTATGAGGCGCTGCAGGTGATTTTTCTTGTTTTTGTTTGTTATCTTCTTCAAATATTGGCGGAGAAGATTTATCAAATAAAAATAACGATAGTTATTATACTTTTGTCAGGTCTTTTATTCTGTCTTTTCTCGGAAAGAGAACTGACCCATGGAGAGGTGGCTTTTGTTCTGTGCTATATTGGGATGATATTTGCCGAATGGACGGAAGGAAAATGGGAAAAAGAAAAGAGGAAAAGCACCCATTCTTATATGCTGTGGATTATGCCTTTTCTTGGTCTCTACCTTCTGCTGATGCTGCTTATGCCGGTGCCGGAGGCGCCTTATGGATGGCAGTTTGTCAGAAATATCTATGCGCACCTTAAAGAGTCCTTTCTGGAAATCTCTCAGAACCTCTCAGGCGGCGGCAGGGAGGATTACGACCTTTCTTTAAGCGGCTTTACGGAGGACGGAGAGCTTGCGGGGGAGCTGAGGCGCAGCGACCGGGAAATCATGACCATTGAAAGCAGCGCCCCTCTTGCGACGAATGTTTACTTAACCGGAAAGGTATATGATACCTTTGACGGGAGAAGGTGGCTGCAAAGCAGGGAGGATACGGAGAAAGAAAGATATGCTGACACCGCGCGGACGCTGTGTGCGCTGGCGGAGTATGAAGAAGATTATCAGCAGGATTATCTTCTGCGGGCAAGGATAAAAATCAGCTACCGGTATTTCCATACCAGCTTTTTGTTTGCTCCCTTAAAATTGTGGGAACTGCAGCAGAAAGGAGATAAAATGTCTTTCCGCGAGCAGGATGGCAGTTTTTTGCTTGACAGGCCCGGAGGCTATGGAACGGAATACGAGGCCGTTTTCTATCAGATGAACGGGGGACAGGAGGCTTTTTACCACTTTCTGCAGGAGGGGCGTCAGACTTCTGATGAAAAGCTTCCTGAAAAAATCCTGAAGGATTTGCGGGGAGTTACAGGGCAGGATATCCGCGCGGAGGATTTGGCCTATCAGCGGCAGAGAGTTTATGATACCTGTTTAAAGGAGGCGGCGCTTTCCGAAAACGTCAGGGACGCGCTTCTTGAAATGACACAGGGAGCGGAGACGGACGTGGAAAGGCTGCGGGCAATTGAGGCGTCCCTTGCTTCCCTTAAATATACCATGTCGCCGGGGGAGCTGCCGGATGGAATTTCAAATGAAAGCGAATTTTTAGACTACTTCCTGCTTGAAAGCAGGCAGGGATACTGCAATTATTTTGCAACTGCCTTTGTCCTTCTGGCAAGAGCGCAGGGAATACCCGCCCGCTATGTTCAGGGCTTTTGCGTTCCTATGAAGGGCAAAAAAGAGGCGGCTGTTTATTCTTATATGGCTCACGCGTGGCCGGAGGCGTATCTGGACGGGATTGGCTGGATTCCCTTTGAGCCTACGCCCGGCTTTGCCGGAAGCCGTTATACGTCCTGGGACATGAAAAGCGATAGGGCAAAGGCTTACAAAGAAAGCGATTTTCAAAATAAGCGGCTGCCGGAAACCGGCCGGGAGGATGGAATGATGCTGCAGGAGGCGTCAGCAGGGGATTCTGCTTTTGGCCGGGAGAATTCCGGGGCAGGGAGGTTTTTCGGGATTGCAGGGCTGGCACTTCTGGCTGTTTTCTTTGCAGGGATATTGGTGTTGGCGTCAGATTATCTGCTGCACAGATATCGTTATCAAAAAATGAATAGCGAACAAAAATTAAATGCAGATATAAGAAAAATATTTAAGATGCTTGCCCTGACAGGTATCAAAAGAGAGAACGGGGAAACCCTGGAGGAATTTGCCGAAAGATGTGAGGATTTGCTTAATACGAAAGGTATCTTGTGTTTTATCGGAAATTATGAGGGGTATTTATATGGCGACAAAGAAATTATCCCTGAAAACATAGAGGAAGTGAAAAAGAAGCAAAATGAGATGATGGAGCTTCTCTGGAAGCGAAATAAATTAGATTATTTTAAGGCAAAACTTCTATAAAAACGAGGGAACTTATGAAAATATCTACACGAGGAAGATATGCGTTAAGGCTGATGCTGGATTTGGCGTTGTGGCCCGCGGAAACACCAGTGTGCCTTAGGGATATCGCAAGGAGACAGGAGATTTCCGAAAAATATCTGGAACAGATTATTTCCATTCTGAATAAGGCGGGGTTTGTTCAAAGTATCAGAGGCGCACAGGGAGGCTATCTTTTGAAAAAGGAGCCTTCCGAGTATACGGTGGGAGAGATTTTGCGGCTCACGGAAGGAGACTTGTCTCTGGTGGACTGTGTGGGGGAAGAAACCGGAGGCTGCGGGCGGAAACCGGAGTGCGTAACTGCCAGAATATGGGAGCGGATAAGCGAGGCGGTTAATCAGGTGGTTGACGGGATTACCTTGGCGGATATGGTAAAATGGCATATGGAAATGGCATCCGGCCAAAGGCGGGAGGAAAATACCGGGCAGAATTTGAAGTTCCGGGGCGTCCAGGGCGGCGAGCCGGAGAATGCCAGCGACAGGTTTTAGGAAAGCGGAGAAGAAAATGGCGGAACAGTTTACAAGAACGGAAATGCTTCTCGGGAAAGAGGCGATGGAAAAGCTGGCGGTGTCCCGCGTTGCCGTGTTCGGTATAGGGGGCGTTGGAGGATATGTGTGCGAGGCTCTGGCAAGGAGCGGCGTGGGCGCTTTTGATTTGATTGACAACGATAAGGTGTGCCTCTCCAATCTGAACCGTCAGATTATTGCTTTGAGAAGTACTCTTGGGCGGTATAAGGCGGAGGTGATGAGAGAGCGTATCCTGGAAATCAATCCGGAGGCCGCGGTGAGGGTGTATCCCCTGTTTTTCCTGCCGGAAAACGCCGGGGAAATTCCCTTTTGCGAATATGATTATATTGTGGACGCCATAGATACCGTTACGTCAAAGCTGGAGCTGGCAGTCCGGGCGAAGGAATACGGGATTCCCGTTATCAGCAGCATGGGGACCGGAAACAAGCTGGACGGAAGCCTTTTTCAGGTGGCGGATATCTATGAGACGAAGGTGTGCCCTCTGGCGAAGGTGATGCGCCGGGAGCTGAAAAAAAGGGGAATCGAGCGCCTGAAGGTGGTTTACTCCGAGGAAATTCCGCTTACGCCCCATTCCCCGGAGAAGGAGCCGGCTTTGGAAGGGCTGCCTGTGGAAAGGAAGGACGCTGCTTTGGCGGAAATCAAAAAGCCGGAGAGAAAAAAAGCCGTGCCGGGAAGCTGCGCTTTCGTGCCGCCGGTGGCGGGGATGATACTTGCGGGGGAAGTGGTGAAGGATTTAATCAGAGGCTGATTTTTGGATTTGCGGTACAGTGAGCCATAGCCGCTATAGAAGATTTCTTTCCGTAATATTGCAGAATACAGGGAAAGTGTGTATAATACAGGTGTTTACGAAAGTTGAATACTGCATAGAAAGAGGTAGATTTATGGTACAGTCAAGAACGCATACGTGCGGCCAGCTCAGAATCGGTAATGTGGGCGAGAGCGTTACGCTTACCGGCTGGTATGATAATATGAGAAAGGTCAGCAAAAATTTGGGATTTTTAATTCTACGTGATTTTTACGGCGTGACCCAGGTGGTGGTGGAGACAGAAGATATGATGGCTAGCCTTGCAGGCGTCAATAACGAGTCCACCCTTTCCGTTACAGGTGTGGTGAGAGAACGCTCCAGCAAGAACCCCCAGCTTCCCACCGGCGAGGTGGAGGTGGTTCCTGAAAAGATTGCGGTTCTCGGGAAATGCATTTACAATGAGCTTCCTTTTGAGGTGAACCGCTCCAGAGAAGCGGACGAGGCGGTCAGATTAAAATACAGATACCTTGATTTGAGAAATCCGGCGGTGAAGGAAAAGATTGTCCTTAGAAGCAAAATTGTCTCGGAAATCAGAAGACAGATGACGGAGCACGATTTTCTTGAAATCACGACGCCTATTTTGACCTGTTCTTCACCGGAGGGGGCAAGGGATTATCTGGTGCCCTCAAGAAACCATCCGGGGAAATTTTATGCGCTGCCTCAGGCGCCTCAGCAGTTTAAACAGCTCCTTATGACGTCGGGCTTTGACAGATATTTTCAGATTGCGCCCTGTTTCAGGGATGAGGACGCAAGGGCGGACCGTTCTCCCGGCGAGTTTTACCAGCTGGATATGGAAATGGCTTTTGCGACCCAGGATGACGTGTTTGGCGTAATCGAAGATGTGTTGCCTCCCATTTTTGCAAAATACGGCAAGTATCAGGAGGCTTCCAAAGCGCCCTTTGCCAGAATTTCCTATAACGACGCCATGGAAAAATACGGCACGGACAAGCCCGACCTTCGGATTGATTTGCTGGTTAGCGACGCAACGGAATGTATGGCGGACTGCGGATTCGGGCCCTTTGAAGGGCAGACGGTGAAGGCGGTTGTGGTTGACGGATTTTCCGCCACCCGGAAAGTAATCGATAAATTGTGCGCGGATGTGGAAGTGCAGAGCGGCCAGAAAGCCTACTGGTTCAGGGTGGATGAAAACGGAGATTTTGTGGGCGGCGTTTCCAAATTCCTTCAGGAGCGTAAAGAGCTGGTGTGCGAAGCCCTTCATCTAAAGAAAGGCGACTTTGTGGGACTGACCGCCGGAAAGCGGCTGGACGCTTTAAAGACGGCGGGCGTACTGCGAAAGTTTCTGGGAAATATCTGCCCTGCGCATATGAAACAGGAATGCTATGAATTCTGCTGGATTGTTGACTTCCCCATGTATGAAATCGGGGAGGAATCAGGAGAACTGGAATTCTGCCATAATCCTTTTTCCATGCCTCAGGGAGGAATGGAGGCCCTTGAGACAAAAGACCCTCTTGACATTTACGCTTACCAGTATGACCTGGTCTGCAACGGCGTGGAACTCTCCTCCGGCGCTGTGCGTAACCATGACCCGGAAATCATGGTGAAGGCGTTCCAGATAGTGGGACTTACGGAGGACGACGTAAAGGCTAAATTCCCGGCAATGTATAACGCTTTCTGCTACGGCGCGCCTCCCCATGCGGGAATCGCACCCGGCGTTGACAGAATGGTTATGCTCATTGCAGGGGAGGAAAGCATCCGGGAGATTATTCCGTTCCCGATGAACAAGACTGCCCAGGACGTTATGATGGGCGCGCCTTCGGCGGTGGATGAGAAGCAGCTTCGAGATGTCCACATTAAGATTGACATGCCGGCGGAAAAAGAGGGCGAATAAATGTATTCATTTGCTGACGAAGAAAAGAAACAGATGCTTGCTGAGATTACACAGTTTTTTAAGGAGGAGCACGAGCTTGAGCTGGGATTGATAGGTTCGGAGCGGATATTTGATTTCTTCCAGGAAACGCTGGGCAGGCGGATTTACAACAGAGCGCTGGACGACGCAAAAAAATTTTACGAAAATTACGCCGGAAATATGGAAGCGGATTTCTATTCTTTATACAAGAATGAATAAAATTTAATTGAAGGAAAAGGCGGCAGTACCGGATAAGAAAGTAAGTTTACCCGGCAGATGCCGCTTTTTATTAACAATAAGCTGGCTCGCGGAGCGCGACAGCGTTTGTTTACAATAAACTGGCTCGCGGAGCGCGGCAGCGTTTGTTTACAATAAGCTGGCCTGCGGAGTGCGACAGCGTTTGTTTCTGTGGGCAGAGAGCCGGGCGGCGTGCTTGCATTCACATTTGGCAACGCCCTTAGGCAACGGACCGGGCAGATGTGAAGCAAGACAAATTCGCTTGATACATTTGATGAATGCGTCCTGCTTTGTATGCCAGTGTTTATCAGTTGAAATGTAAACTATAAAAATAATATAGTTGACATTTGAAAGAAATGATTGTATACTCTTTCAAGAGACGAGTTGACAATAGACGAAAGAGAGGAGTAACAATTATGAACACAAAGCATTTAGCATTGACGGGGCTGATGGCGGCGGTAATCTGTATTCTCGGGCCGATATCCTTGCCGATTCCGATAAGCCCGGTGCCGGTATCTCTTGGATTTTTTGCAGTATACCTCACAGTTTATATCCTGGGAATGAAGATGGGTTCGGTAAGCGTACTCATTTATGTGATGCTGGGATTTGTGGGGCTTCCGGTTTTTACGGGTTTTTCAGGCGGGATTGGAAAGGTGCTTGGCCCTACCGGCGGTTATATTATCGGATATTTATTTATGGCGCCTATTATGGGATTTTTTATTGACAAATGGAAGACAAACTATGCGTTGACTATTCTGGGAATGGTACTTGGAACCGCGGTCTGTTACCTGTTCGGAACCTTATGGCTTGCTTATCAGGGCGGCATGAGTTTTTCCGCCGCCCTGGCAGCCGGAGTGCTTCCCTTTATACCCGCCGATATTGCAAAGCTAATCCTTGCGGTTCTGGTTGGCGAGCCTGTGCGCAGGCGCCTGTGGAAAGCCGGAATTTTAGAGAGCAGTTTAGCGTCAGAGGGCGGCGTTGGAAAAGAAGGCAACCGCGATAGCGCCGGGACCAACATGGGTTCCGATGGTTCCGCCGACGGTGGCAACGTGTAAGCCTTCCACAGCTTCGTTCCACAAAGCCTTACTGTCCGCTATGTATTTTTGAATCAGTGCGTCGCTGAGCCCGGTATAGCCCAGAAAATAGGGCTTTGAAAAGTCGATGCCGCCTACCTTCTGTATATGTTCAGCAAGGAGATTGTTGCCGTGTTTGGAGCCCCGGGCTTTTCCAAGCATGGCAACTTCTCCGTCTACCACGCCTACCACTGGCTTGATGGAAAGGACGTTTCCGGCAAAAGCCACAGTCTTTGAAATACGTCCTCCCTTTTTCAGATATTCAAGGGTATCGAGCAGGGCGATGAGCTGAATGTTTTTCTTTGACTGCTCTAAGCTTGCCACAATCTCCTGAATCTCCATCCCGGAATCCTTGAGCGTCAGCGCATATTCTATCAGAGCCCTTTCCCCCACGGTGACATTTTCACTGTCAACCACAAAAACTTTGCCTTCAAATTCCGCTGCGGCAACGCAGGCGCTTTGGTAAGTGCCGGAGAACTTACCTGAAAGCGTAATCACAATTGCGGTATCGCCGGCTTCAATGACCCGGCGCATGGCCTGAGCAAAATTATAGGGGGGAATCTGACTGGTAGTGGGCAGGTCGTCGCATTCCACCAGCTTTTCATAAAATTCATTGTGAGACAGATTGACTCCGTCAAGATATTCGGTTTCTCCAAAGGTTATGGTCATGGGTAAAACGGTTAAGTCATCCCGCGCAGAATCTACAATGTCCGATGCGGAATCAGTAATGATTTGAATGTTATTCATGGTGTGAACACCTCCTTATGGAATTATTGTAGCATTAAACGGGGGTTTTGGGAATGCGAAGTTGCAGTCTGGAGGAAAAAGACAAATCGAACAGGCTTTACACTCAAATTACTTGTTGATATAATGAAAATGCCTGGAAACACCAAATGGAAATTATCAGAAGAAAAGCGGGGAAGCATATGAAAATCGGATTTACAGGATGTGGAAATATGGGAAGCGCAATGATGCGCGGCATTATTGCCTCTGGAAAATGTGCGGCAGAGAATATTATGGCCTCTGATACGCTGCCGGAAGCGCTGAGGAGCAGAAAGGAAGAACTGGGGATTTTGACTGCCGCAGATAACCGTGAAGTGGCGGAATTTGCGGAAGTTCTGTTTTTGTCCATAAAGCCCCAATATTATCAGGAGGTCATTGGGCAAATCCGTAATCTTGATTTGCAGAAGAAAATCATTGTCACGATTGCGCCGGGCAAAACCCTTAAGTGGCTCGAAGAAGAATTTGAAAAGCCGGTCAAAATCATCCGTACCATGCCGAACACTCCGGCTATGGTGGGAGAGGGCATGATGGGAATGTGCCCTAACGCAAATGTTTCTAAGGACGACCTTTTGCTTGTGCAGGATATCTGCAGCGGCTTTGGCAAAACGGAAATCGTCGGAGAAAATCTGATGGACGTGGTTACCGCAGTCAGCGGAAGCTCTCCGGCGTATGTGTTTATGTTTATAGAAGCGATGGCGGACGCGGCGGTTGCGGACGGGATGCCGAGAGACAAGGCTTACAGATTTGCCGCTCAGGCGGTGCTTGGAAGCGCAAAGATGGTTCTGGAGACAGGAAAGCATCCGGGAGAGTTAAAGGATATGGTCTGTTCGCCGGGAGGAACTACTATCGAAGCCGTGCGGGTGCTGGAAGAAAAGGGAATGCGCAGCGCGGTGTTCGAGGCGGTGAAAGCCTGCGTGGGGAAATCAAAGGGAATGTAAAAGGAATAATTAAAGAGCAGGCTGTGAGCACGGTAAAAATCCGCTCGCAGCCTGCTTTAAAAGTATGTGGAAAACACTAATCATTCTCTTTGGCAGTTGCCGTTTTGAAGCTGTCTATCATTTTTTCAATCAGCAGCTTTTTCACATAAACATCATAACTGAGCATGGAGATAAAAGAAAAAAGCTGTAATATTTCCTGGTCCGTTTCGGGAGCCTCCCTGAAAGTTTCCCGGGAAGTGGCAAATTTTTTCTCAATATCTTTCTGCAGGTCTGCTATTTCCTCTTTTTCCAGACTGAATACTTCCTCGTAAATGGTACCCAGATTCAGCTCCTGGCTGGGGGTGTGGAAATATTTCTGTGTGAGAGGCCCTAACAGGGTCTGAATATCGCCAATGGACAGGATTCCCTTATAATAATAGATAAATATAAGGAGCAGGATATGTTCCTTGCTGTACTTTTTCTTGACCGGCGGAGGAAGAAGATTGTTTTTGGCATAATTGTTAATCATTGTTTTAGTAAGAATCTTGTCTCCCTCAGGGTTCCTGGTGGTGCTCCGCAGTCTGCTTTCCATAAATGTGGTTACCTGGTCCATATACAGGTCGATATTGGGGATATCGTCAAGACTGATGTGTTGTATTCTGTCAAGACTTTCTATAATGCTGTTTAGTAAATCTTCTCTGTCAATGGTCATATGGGCTAAGCCTCGCTTTTGGATGATATTTCTTATTGTATGTTTTTAAAGAGACATAAGCCTATTATATAGTATTTAAAACTACATGACAAGTTTTCTTGCTAAAATTTATGAAAATAAGGGCGGCGCAGGTAAGAACGGCGGTTTCAATACAGGAGTTTTGCCCTTAAAAGGTAATTGCCACCTTAAAATCACAGTATTTCCCGGTAGCGTGTTCAAAAGCGGTTTCCCATTCTTCAACAGGAAAGGTTCTGGACACAATACCGTTTGTCTTCAGATTTCCGTTGGCAATATTTTTGATTACGAAAGGATAGCAGTAAGGGCTTAAATGGGAGCCCAGCACATCAAGCTCCTTTCTGTCGCCGATAATAGACCAGTCGATGGTTGCAGGCTCGCCGAATACGCTGAATTCCACGAAGGTTCCCAGCTTTCGAATCATGCCAAGCCCCTGCTGTACACTGGAGGGATGGCCGGTTGCTTCTATATAAATGTCACAGCCGTAGCCCTCTGTCAGCGCCAGAACCTTTTCCACAACGTTTTCTTTTCCGGGATTCATCACCAAATCCGCGCCGAATTCTTTTGCCTTTTCCAGGCGATTGTCCGCCATATCAAGGGCAATCAGCAGGGCGGGATTCTGCATTCTTGCGTAGGTAATCATTCCAAGGCCCAAAGTACCGGCGCCGGAAATCACCACAATATCCTCGTTTCTGATTCCGGCACGGTCAACCGCATGTTTGGAACAACCGTAAGGCTCAATCAGCAGGGCCTTTTCAAGAGGCATATCTTCGGGAACTCTGGAAATTACAGCCGTCCTGGGATAGCGGACATATTCCGCCATGCCGCCGTTATTTGCCGTCTGGAATCCAAAGATTGCATGAGGCTGACACATCCAGTACCGGCCGCTTTTACAGAACCGGCATTCGCCGCAGGGAACAATCTGGTCGGCAGTAATGCGGTCTCCGATTTTAAATTCCGTTACATTTTCCCCCAGCTCCACGATGTGCCCTAAAAATTCATGTCCCGGAATAAAAGGCGGTTCCACCCACGAGGGCTGGACATCGTCGCCCCAGAACATGGCGGCGCCGTGAAGACATTTTAAATCCCCGGCGCAGATACCGCAGCCCTCTGTTTTGATGATGATATCGTCAGGGCCGCATTTAGGCGCAGGGTAGTCTGACTCCAGTTTGTAATTTCCTTTTCCGTAAGCTACAAGGGCTTTCATTGTTTCAGGAACGTTTCCCATAAGAGTACCTCCGTTTGTGTCTGCATCTGACTTTCCGCCATATCATGTCAGGAAAGCCAGTATCGTATCCAGTTAATAACTACCATTATATAGTCCGGTAAAGTATTTGTCATTAAAGATTGAAAAAGTTTATAAAAAATGAAGACAACTCGAAGACAAATTCGTTATAGTAAATGAAAGTAAGAAAAACGGAAAGCGGGGTGGAGAAAATAAGTACCATGACAAGGGCGTCAGCCTGTACGGAAGAAAAGCTGTCGGAACTGATTGATACATATGATAAACTTGTTTTTTCCATCTGCTATAAGCTGACCGGCGATTATTTTATGGCTGAGGATTTGATGCAGGAAACCTTTTTATCCGCTTTTCAGAAGTATGATTCCTTTGACGGCAGCAACGAAAAGGCATGGATTTGCAGAATTGCCACCAATAAGAGCATTGATTACATGCGGAGCGCAGGGCGGAGGAGCGTGCCTACAGAGGATGCCTTTTTTGAACTGACGGTGGAACAGAGAGGCTCGCCCGAAGAAATCTGTATGGAAGAAGAAATAAAAGAAAGGCTGTCAGAAAAAGTCGGGAGCCTTAAGCCTCCTTATAATGAAGTGGCGAGAGCATATTATCTGGAGGAACGAAGTCCAAAAGAAATCGCAGTAAGATATGGCAGAAGCGTAAAGACCATTCAGACGCAGATTTACCGGGCAAGAGAGATGTTGAAGAAAATTTACGGAAAGGAGGAAACGGCATGAAGGATTATATGACAGACGAGGAGCTGGAACTTTTTATCAGGCAGATGGAGCAACAGGAGCTGTATGCGCCAAGACATATGAAGGAACAGATTTTGAATCAGGCATTTCCGAAACAAACCGTGGAGGTACTGCCAAAGTCCGGGGGCGGCGGAAAACAGGCTTCCTTACTGGCGTATCGTATTAAAATTATAACGGGAATGGCGGCTGCCATTGTTATGCTGATGATTCTTCCAATGCAAAGCGAAATAAGCGGACATGAGCAGGAGATGGAAAGGAGGCTCCGCACGGAAAGTATGCGGGAGCAGGAGGACGACGGGAAGGAACGCATTGACTTCAATACTGTTTTTAACGAGGGGACATGGAAGGTAAACCGGAAGATTAATTCCTGGTTTGACAGGATTAACAATTGGGGCTTTGATAATTTATATGAAGACGGAGGAATTTATTATGAAGACTAAGAAAAAGAACAGATTTTTCACTTTTTGTTTCTCACTGATACCCGGGGCGGCGGAGATGTATATGGGATTTCTGAAAACGGGACTTTCCCTGATGGTTACCTTTGCCGCATCTATCGTGATAGCATCATCGTTGCGAATGGGCGTTCTTTCCGTTCTCGCGGTTGTAGTGTGGTTTTACAGCTTTTTTCACGCCAATCATCTTGCCAGTTTAAATGACGAGGAATTCAGGGAAGTTGCCGACGAATACCTTTTCGGGCTGGATTCCCTGCCGGGAATTGAAACCTTTCTGAAAAAGTATCATCAGTGGGTGGCATATATTCTGATTTTTGCAGGAATCTGTTTTTTGTGGAATTCTCTGGGAAATCTGCTTTATGATTTGCTTCCCAGAGAGTACCGCTTTATCTACAGTATTATGTGGCAGATTGGCAACTATGTGCCCAGCATTATCATCGGGCTAGGGATTATCTTCGCGGGGATAAAAATGATTGGCGGAAAAAAGGTGTCCGTCGAGGACGAAAAAAAGAAGGAAGAGGAAGTACCTGCCAACATGATTGACATGCGGGAGGATAAGTGATGGAGAAGCAAATAATCAGAATACACAGAGTAGGTTCCGTTACCTTCGGGATTCTTCTGGTGCTTACGGGAATCCTGTTCCTTGGCCGATTATTTTTGCCTAGGCTGAATTATGAAGCGGTTTTGCACTTCTGGCCGCTGATACTCATTTCCCTTGGCGTGGAGGTGCTCCTTGGATGCACCAGAAAAACTTATGAGATACGGGATGAAAATGGACGGTTGCTGGAGCAGAATAAAATTATTTACGACGTTGCGGCAATTGTGCTTACCATGGTGCTTACGGGATTTTCCATCATTATGGGAATACTGGATTTTGCGTGGAGAAGCAGTTCGGGAATTTACTGGTAGGAGATTTCCCGCAGAAGGGAATATCAAACCTGCCGGACAGGTACGGAAGCGTATCCATCCGGCAGGTTTTTTCCCGGGCAACGAGCCGGCGGGCATGCTTACATGCATGCACATTTGGCGACTGCAATAAGCGGATTACTTATCCGCGCCGCCTTTGGCAGCATTTTCGGCAAACTGTGTGTTTACCAAATCTTCATAGGGAACTCTGGCAGGCAGTTCTCCGCCTTCCTCCAGAATGTTCTGAAGGAGGGTAAAGGCGTCCTCCTCAAAAATCAGGTTGGTTTTCCAGGTGTCCTGCTCATAGTACCGGGTCACGATTGTGGTGAGGGTTTCAATGTCGGTTTCTTCAAACTGCGGCTGAATTACCTTTGCAATTTCCTCCGGGGAATGGCTTGCCACGTAATCCATGCCTTTTTGGAGAGCGTTTGTAAATGACTGGATGGTATCGGGGTTTTCTTCCATGTAGCTTTTCTTTGCGCTGAAGGCCGTATAGGGAACATAGCCGGAATCCTCGCCGAGGGATGCCACGACATAACCGTCGCCTTTGGCTTCAAGAGAGGTGGCATGGGGTTCGAATTCGACCGTAAAATCTCCTTGCCCTCCCGAAAAAGCGGCGGCCGTGGAGCCGAAATCGATGCTCTGGTCAATGGAAAGGTCGGCCTTCGGGTCAATTCCGTTTTTATTTAAAATAAACTCGAATACCATCTCGGGCATACCGCCTGCCCGTCCTCCCAGCACATTCGTGCCCTTTAGCATATCCCAGGTGAAATTCTCAATCGGCTGCCTTGAAACGAGGAAATTACCGGCTCTCTGGGTGAGCTGCGCAAAATTCACCACATAATCCGAAGTCCCTCCGGCATAGGTATAGATGGTGGATTCGCTTCCCATAAAACCAATGTCCGCTTCATCAGTCAAAACGGCAGTCATCGTCTTATCGGCGCCGAAGCCGGTTACCAGATTAAGTTCAATGCCTTCCTCCTTGAAATAACCTTCCTCAATTGCCACATACATGGGAGCGTAAAAGATGGAATGGGCAACCTCGTTTAAAGTAACTGTCCTGCTTTCGCTTTTATCCGCCGTCTTTCCGCATCCGGCAAGGCTTCCGGCAAGAAGTATGCCGGCAAGCAGAAGCGAAGCCGTTTTTTTAAGTAAGCGTAATTTTGAATTTCTTCTCATAATAACCTCCGTTTTTTATTTAATAAACCGATTCTTTATTTTATGTAACTGATAAAAAATGTCGCCTGTCCATTTTCTTTTTTGGATAAAAGCTATTTTAATGGACAATAAATGTCAAAAAATATATAATAGAACCAGTAAAAGAACTGAAGGAGGACGAAAAATGGGTTTGATTAAGGCTGTTACCAGTGCGGCGGGGGGCGTTATGGCCGACCAGTGGCGCGAATATTTTTACTGCGATTCGCTGGATACAAGCGTGCTGGTTGCAAAAGGAAAGAAGCGTACAAGTAAAAGAAGCGGAGGAAACAACAAGGGCGAGGATAATATCATATCCAACGGTTCGGCTGTTGCCGTCAATGAAGGACAATGCATGATTATTGTTGACCAGGGAAAGGTTGTTGAATTCTGTGCGGAAGCAGGAGAATTTACATATGACACTTCCACAGAACCAAGCTTATTTTACGGCAATCTGGGCGAAAACGTGAGAAAAACCTTTGCCACAATCGGAAAGCGTATTGCTTTCGGCGGAGATACGGCAAAAGACCAGAGAGTTTATTACTTTAATACAAAGGAAATCATGGGGAATAAATACGGAACGGCAAATCCGGTTCCTTTCCGTGTGGTGGATGCAAATATCGGACTTGATATCGACATTTCCATCAGGTGTAACGGGGAATATTCTTATAAAATCACGAACCCGCTGCTTTTCTACATGAATGTGTGCGGGAATGTGACGGAGGACTATGAGAGAAGCGAGATTGACAGCCAGTTAAAGACGGAGCTTATGACGGCTCTGCAGCCGGCTTTTGCAAAAATATCCGCCATGGGCGTGCGCTACAGCGCGATTCCGGCCCACACCATGGAGCTGGCGGACGCTTTGAACGAAGTGCTCTCCGCAAAATGGGCGCAGCTTCGGGGAATCGAAATTGTATCCTTTGGCATTAACGCTATGAAGGCTTCCGAGGAAGACGAGGCGATGATTAAGGAGCTGCAGAAAAACGCGGTTCTTCGCAATCCCAACATGGCGGCGGCAACCCTTGCAGGGGCGCAGGCGGAAGCTATGAAAGCGGCGGCGTCCAATAAGTCGGCAGGCCCTATGATGGCCTTTGCCGGAATGAATATGGCGGCTCAGGCCGGAGGGATGAACGCCCAGCAGCTTTTCCAGATGGGACAGCAGGCGGTTCAAAACGCCGGAGCCGGTCAGAGCGCGGCGATGCAGCAGCCGGGGCAAAGCGCCGGAGCCGGTCAGAGTCCGGCAGCGCAGAAGGCGGAAGGCTGGATGTGCAGCTGCGGACACGGCGGAAATACCGGGAAATTCTGCTCAGAGTGCGGCGCGCCCAAACCTCAGGCGGAGGGCTGGACCTGTTCCTGCGGTGCGGTGAATAAAGGGAAATTCTGTTCCGAATGCGGCGCCAAAAAGCCTGCCGGTGAACCCTTGTACAAGTGCGATAAGTGCGGCTGGGAGCCGGAAGACCCCAAAAACCCTCCGAAGTTCTGCCCGGAGTGCGGCGACCCTTTCAATGAAAGCGATATCAGATAAACGGGAAAGTCGGGAGAGCTATGAGTGAGTTTGATACAAATTTAGATGCAAAAACAGTGGATACTCTGGAGGAAACGGACAGAAAATGCCCGTCCTGCGGCGGCGTCATGGATTATGACCCCAAAAGCGGGGGCCTTAGCTGTCCTTATTGCGGCCATACCGAGGCGATAGCGGCAAACGCGGGTGAGCCGAAGGCGGCGGAAGAACTGGATTTTTCCGCTGCGGAAAATCTGGACAACTGCGACTGGGGGACAGAGAAGAAAACCGTTATCTGCGAGGCATGCGGGGCGGAATCCGTGTATGATTCGCTGGAAATTTCCGCCGTATGTCCTTTCTGCGGTTCCAATCAGGTGATGGAGGCCGCGGGCAAAAATATTATGGCGCCGGGAGGCGTGGTTCCCTTTCAGGTAACGGATAAGCAGGCTTCGGATTTATTTAAGTCGTGGATTAAAAGAAAGTGGTTTTGTCCGAAGCTGGCGAAGGAAAGCGCAAAGGCAAAGCATTTTAAGGGAGTTTATCTCCCCTACTGGACTTTTGACGCACAGACGTCCTCTGATTATAAAGGAGAATTCGGGCGGGATAAGGAGATAAAAAATTCCAAAGGGGAAAGCCGGGTGGAAACCACCTGGTATCCGGTGAAAGGCAGATATGAACTGGCTGTTGATGATGAGCTTGTCTGCGCCACCACGAACCATAACCAGTCTATGCTGATGGGCATTGAGCCTTACCGGACTGCGGAAAACAAATCCTACAAGCCGGAATATGTGGCGGGCTTTGCGGCGGAGCGTTATTCTGTGGGCCTTAAGGAAGCCTGGAATATGGGGAAAGAAAGTATTAAGTACAGGATTCAAGGTAACATTGAAAGAGAAATCCTGCGCCAAAAGCAGGCGGACCATGTAAGAAGCCTGCAGATAACAACGAAGTTCAGTAATCTGACCTACAAGTACCTTTTGCTGCCGGTCTGGATATCCAGCTATAAGTATAAGGAAAAAATTTATCAGTTTATGGTAAACGGCCAGACAGGAAAGGTATCCGGCAAAACGCCGGTTTCCGTTCCAAAGGTGATTATTGCGTCTGTGGCAGCCATTATCATACTTGCGCTTATCACATGGATGTGCTGGCAATATAGTTAAGGAGTTTTTTAGATGAGTATATACGATACCTTGAATGAACAGCAGAAAAAAGGCGTGTTTACCACAGAGGGGCCGGTGCTTCTGCTGGCGGGGGCCGGTTCCGGCAAGACCAGGGTTCTGACTCACAGAATTGCCTATCTGATTGACGAGCTGGGGGTCAATCCATGGAATATCATGGCGATTACCTTTACCAACAAGGCGGCCGGGGAAATGAAGGAACGGGTGGAAAAAATTGTAGGGATGGGCTCGGACAGCGTCTGGGTTACCACCTTTCATTCCACCTGCATCAGAATACTTCACCGCTACGGCGACCGTTTAGGGTATGAAAATAATTTTACAGTCTATGATACGGACGACCAGAAAGCGGTCATGAAGGAAGTCTGTAAAAGACTCATGATTGACCCCAAGATGATGAAGGAAAAAAGCATTCTTTCGGCAATCTCCTCAGCCAAGGACGAGCTGATTTCCCCGGAGGAATATGCGCTTTCCGCAATGGGGGATTTCCGCAAACAGAAAATTGCCCAGGCCTACAGCGAGTACCAGGCGGCCTTAAAAAAGAGCAACGCTATGGACTTCGACGATTTGATTGTCAAAACAGTGGAGCTTTTTAAGGCGGATAAGGAGGTGCTAAAGGGGTATCAGAACCGTTTTAAGTATATCATGGTGGACGAGTATCAGGACACCAACACGGCTCAGTTTGAGCTGATAAGGCTGCTTGCGGAAAGCCATCATAACCTGTGTGTGGTGGGAGACGACGACCAGTCGATTTATAAGTTCAGAGGAGCCAATATCAGAAATATCCTTGATTTTGAGCAGGTTTATCCGGAGGCGGAGGTGATTCGTTTGGAACAGAATTATCGCTCCACCCAGAACATACTGGACGCCGCAAACGCCGTAATTTCCAATAATAAGGGGAGAAAAATCAAAACTCTCTGGACAGACAGAGGCGGGGGGAAAAAGGTGTTATTTAAGCAGTTTTTAAATGCCTTTGAGGAAGCCGAGTTTATTGTGGACGATATTGCCCGCAAGTGCCGGAAAAAGGAAGCGGATTACAGCGACTGCGCCGTGCTTTTCCGAACAAACGCCCAGGCCAGACTTCTGGAAGAACGTTTCGTGGTGGAAGGGATTCCCTACAATGTGGTGGGCGGAACCAACTTTTATGCCCGAAAGGAAATCAAGGATTTGCTGGCCTATCTGAAAACCATCGACAACGGACTGGACGATTTGGCAGTAAAGCGTATTATCAATGTGCCCAGACGGGGAATCGGGATGGCCACGATTGTGAAGGTGCAGGATTATGCGGACAGGGAGGAAATCAGCTTTTACGAGGCCCTTAAGCATGTGGAGCGGATTCCCGGCATGGGAAGAACCGCCGCAAAAATCACCCCTTTTGTGACGATGATACAGGTTTTCAGGAGCAGGGCGGAAGTTTACGGCTTAAGCGATTTGATAAAGGATATCATCGAAACTACCGGTTATGTGAAGGAGTTAGAGGATTCCGACGAGGAAAACGCAGAGAGCCGGATTGAAAACATTGACGAATTAATCAGCAAAATTGTGTCCTTTGAAGAAGCGCATAATCAGCCCACCCTCCGGGAGTTCCTCGAGGAGGTCGCCCTTGTGGCGGATATCGACAATGTGGAGAACGGCAGCAACAAGGTGCTCTTAATGACGCTGCACAGCGCAAAGGGACTGGAATTTCCCCATGTATATCTGGCGGGAATGGAGGACGGCGTCTTTCCCAGCTACATGACGATTTCGTCGGACGACCCGGAGGAAATCGAGGAGGAGCGGCGGCTGGCCTATGTGGGAATTACAAGGGCCAAAGAAAGCCTGACGCTTTGTAGCGCAAGGCTTCGGATGATTCGCGGAGAGACCCATATGAATCCGGTGAGCCGTTTTGTCATGGAAATTCCAGACGAGCTGCTTGACGACGGAGAGTCGGAACCGGAATCCGGCGCAGGGAGCTTTGGCGGGAAGAATCAGGAAGCGGAGACTGGCTATAGGGCGTCCGGGAGCTTTGGCGGGATGAGCCAGAGACCGGAGACTGGCTATGGAGCGCAGGGCGGAGCTTCCTTCCGACCGGAGTCCGCGGCAAAGTATAAGCCGGCGGCTGTCCTAAAGCCCAAAGGAACCGCCGCGGAAAATAAACCCTTTATCGCAGGCGGCGGTGCGGCAGTGCTGAAAGCGGCCGGAATTCAGAAAGGCGCTGTCAGCGGAGGAAAACCTGAATATGATATAGGAGACAGAGTAAAGCATGTAAAGTACGGCGAAGGAACGGTTATGGATTTGGAGCCGGGCCCCAGAGATTATAAGGTCACTGTGGATTTTGACGGGAGCGGTCAGAAAATTATGTACGCCGGATTTGCCAGATTGGTGAAAATTTGAATTTTTTGTTAAGTTTTTCAATTTGGAGTAGTAAATTTTCTCTGTAAATGTTATATTATTAAACAGGAAGGAAATAATAATTCAAAAAGCCAATTTACTAAAAATGAATGCAGGTATTGCGGGAAAGGGAGGCATACACAAATGAATACATGGAACAAGGTTGAAGAATTAATGGACTTCGTTAAAACTCATGATGTAAAGGAGCTGAAGGATTACTGGAATCGCAAAGAGGAAAAGAAGGACAATACGCTTCTCTGGATTCTGGCAGTTATCGGAGCAGTAGCGGCGGTTGCGGGAATTGCCTACGCGGTATACCGTTATCTCACCCCTGATTATCTGGAAGACTTTGACGATGATTTTGACGACGACTTTGATGATGATTTCTTCGAGGACGAGGAAGATGCTCCCGAGGAAAAGACGGAGAAGACCGAAGAATCCGCTAAGGAAGCAGAATAAAAAAGGCTGTATGAAAGACAGGATGCGGGATGTACAGAAATGTACATCCCGTTTTTGAGGCAGCCATCAAAAAGAAGCTGTATCTGTGCAGCGGGCACAGGCTTCTTTTGAAATTGTACACAGAAATGAGGAAATAAGGAATCTTATGAAAAAAGGCGATATATTAACCGGAACCGTAAAACAGGTGGATTTTCCGGGAAAAGGGATTGTGGAGACTGATGAGGGAACCTGCGTGGTAAAAAACGTGCTTCCCGGACAGAAAATAACCTTTGCGGTACAGAAAAAGCGAAACGGAAGGGCGGAGGGCAGGCTTTTGCAGGTAGATGAAAAGTCGCCTCTGGAGAGAGAAAGTCCCTGTCCTCATTTTGGAGACTGCGGAGGCTGTATGTACCTTTCCCTTCCCTATGAGACCCAGCTTGCCGTTAAGGAGGCGCAGGTGAAAAAGCTTCTGGATGGCGTGCTCGGCAGACAGCAAAAGGACTGGCAGTTTGAAGGGATTAAGGCAAGCCCGTCAGAATTTTTCTACCGCAATAAGATGGAATTTTCCTTTGGAGACGAATATAAGGACGGCCCTCTTTCCCTTGGTATGCACAAAAGAGGGAGCTTTTATGATATTGTAACCGTCAGGGACTGCCGGATAGTGGATGAGGATTATCGGCAAATACTGAATTTCACGAGAGATTATTTTGATGGCTGCAGCTTTTACCACAGGCTCCGCCACGAGGGATATCTGCGGCATCTTCTGATTCGGAAGGCGGTAAAAACCGGTGAAATCCTGATAGCTCTGGTGACCACCTCCCAGCCTTGCGCCGGAGCCGGTAAAGTGGATTCCTGGAAGGAGGAGCTGCTGAAACTTAAGTTAAAGGGGCGTATAGCGGGGATTTTGCATATCATAAACGATTCCGTGGCGGATGTGGTGCAAAGCGATGTCACCGAAATTTTGTATGGACAGGACTATTTTTATGAGGAGCTTTTGGGACTGAAATTTAAAATTTCCGTTTTTTCCTTTTTCCAGACCAACACATCAGGAGCGGAAGTGCTGTATGAGACGGCAAGAGAGTATATCGGCGATTTGGATGCGGCAGGGGAAGCGACGGCGGGAGCGTCAGAAGCGGATGAAAATGCAGATTCCGGGAAGATTGTCTTTGATTTATACAGCGGAACAGGAACCATAGCGCAGCTTATGGCGCCGGCCGCCAAAAAGGTAATCGGGGTGGAAATTGTGAAGGAGGCGGTGGAGGCCGCCAGGAAAAATGCGGAGCTGAATCAGTTACATAACTGTGAATTTATTGCCGGCGATGTGCTTAAGGTTTTGGATGAGATTGAGGAAAAGCCTGATTTTATTATCCTTGACCCGCCAAGGGACGGCATCCACCCGAAAGCGCTGAAAAAGATTATCGGATACGGAGTGGAAAGACTGGTGTATATTTCCTGTAAGCCAACCAGCCTTGTGCGGGATTTGGAGGTGTTTCTGGAAAACGGGTATATAGTGGAGAGGGCGGTGGCAGTTGACCAGTTTCCGTGGACGACGGGGATTGAGACGGTTGTGAAGCTCAAAAAGTCTTAACTTAATATTTGAATGAATCAGCGGCTTTGGACTATTTCAAAGCCGCTGATTCATCTTAAGTCTCACATTATCTTTTCCTGAGCTTAAACCTCTGAACAGAAACCTTCAGTTCTTCCGCCTGCTGATAAAGCTCCTCGGCAGAGGCTGCGGATTTTTCCGCTGTGGTGGCGTTGGTCTGAACCACGTCGGAAATCTGCCGCATTCCAAGTGTCAGCTGGTGAAGGGCCTGGGACTGCTGCTGGGCGGAAGCTGCAATATTCTCAACAAGCTCCGTTGATTTATGTGCGCTTGCAACGCCTTCCGCCAGTGTCTGCGTCGTATCTGTGGTGAGGGCAGTTCCATGTTCCACCATATCCATTGAATTCTTAATCAGCTTTGCAATGTCCGAAGCAGCAACGGCGCTCTTATTGGCAAGATTACGGACCTCCTCGGCGACTACCGCAAAGCCTTTGCCGGCCTCGCCGGCACGGGCGGCTTCCACCGCCGCATTGAGCGCAAGAATATTTGTCTGGGAGGATATATCTTCAATTGTTTTAATAATACCGCCGATTTTCAGCGAGGACTGGGAGATATTTTCCATGGCGGCTGTCAGCGACTGCATCTTTTCATTACATGCTTCCAGAAGGCTGACCGCTTCCAGGGTGGATTTCTGCGCATTATCGGTGTCAACAGAGGTATGGTCAATCTCATTTGATATTTCCTGAATACTTGACGAAAGCTGTTCTACCGCAGAAGCCTGCTCTACCGCGCCGCTGGAAAGCGTCTGGGCGTCGGAAGCCATTTTCTCAGATTCTTCTGACACCTGCTGCGCCGTGATATTGATTTTAAGGAGGGCGTTGTTGAGGGAATCCAGAATTTCTCTCATAGCCGTCTGGATGGGAAGGAACTCGCCCCGGTAATTTTTGTCAACGGTCAAATCCATCTGTCCCTGCGCCATTTGCGATAAGTTGTAATCAATATCATTTATGTAGGTTTTAAGCTCCTTTTTCGTCTCGTGGATGGAAGCTACCAGCATTCCAATCTCGGAAGTGTCAGGGGTGAGCGGGAACTCGGCGGAAAGGTTTCCTCCCGAGATTTCTTTCATCTGGTCCCTGACGGATATTACCGGGCGAAGCACTCGGCTTTGAATAATTACCATGTTTAAAATCTGTATAATGGCTACCAGGGCCAGGGCTGCAATCATTCTCACCTTAATGGATTCCGACTCATCGGTCAGGGAACTGATTTCCTCCATGGTTCTGTTGTCCAAATCGGCCAGGAACTGTTCCTTTAAGGAATTAATTTCCGTGATGGAAGTATTGTAGGTCTGCCCGTAGACATAGTCGATGGCCTCGTCCATTTTTCCTGCCTTCACGTTTTCCATAGCTCTTTCCTCAAAGGGAACCAGCGTATTGGAAAGCGCGGACATGTCGTTAATCATTTTCTGTTCCGCTTCTGTGATACCAATTTCCTGCATGGCTGCAACGCCGATTTCACGGTTTTTCAGAGTGTTGATTTCATTCCAGTAGTTGTCATAATGCACCTCGTCGCCGGTAGCGGCGTAGGCGCGCACCTCATTGGTCAGATAAGCAGAGCCGTTCATAAAGCGGTTTGCATTATAGGTAAGCGCAAACCGGTTTTCGTTGGCGTTGTCTAACTGAAGATTAACCTTGCTGAAATTCAGCAGGGAAATCATTAAAAATAAAAGTGAAAGAATAGAGATTCCGTTTAAAATGAAAGACAGAACCAGTTGGCTGATGGATTTCTTCATATTGACGACTCCTTTTAATGAAAATTCTGTTGTGTAGAAAAAAGAGCATTTTCAAGCCAGGGGCCCGAAAATGCTCTTTTGGCAGGTTAACATTTATGCGATATCTTCTTTTGCGTACTGTAAAATTCTTTCCATATCTGAAATCAGCTCTCTGGAATAAAGCTCCACCTCGCGGTAAATCTGTTCCGCGTCCATATAGGCCTGACGTTTGATGGCTTCCATAACGCTCGCACCGTATTTGTGGAATTTCTGATGCTTTGCGCCAAGGCTTTCCCATATGGGAAGCACTCCCGGGATATTAGGGGTCATGGCATAGTAGAAATGTCCAAAACCGCATTTGGTGGAGTCAAGCTGCAGCGGGGTGATTTCCCGCGTTTTCACCATTTTTTTCAGGTTATTCAGCCAGGCATGGTGGGATGAAATTGCATTCTCCATGTACTCGGCGAACTCCTGTGTTTTCAGATGGTAAAAAGCGTCCTTTGTCATATCGCCCATTTCCTTTACAGTGGTATCCAGTATCTTTTCGATATCAACCACCGGCTGCGTGGCCTTGCGCAAATCCTGTCCGACCTCCTGCATAAAGTTGTTGCTTTCCTTTAACTGATTTTCCATTTCCGCCATGGAATTGCTGATTTCCTCGCTGGCGGTGGCAATAGAGCTGATGGAGTTGTTTACCATGGAAACATACTGCTGGCTTTCGCTGTTTAATTTCCATGCGGTATTGATTTTATCCGCCATGGACACCAGAGAGTCAATGGTGTCCGTTGAACTGCTGACGCTCTTTTGGGAAGCGGTTTTTATGTTCTCCAGAAAAGAGCCCATGCTGCCGGTAAGTTTTTGAGTCTCTACCGACAATTCACGGATTTCATTGGCCACAACGGCAAAGCCTTTTCCGGCTTCCCCTGCTCTTGCAGCTTCAACGGAAGCGTTCAGCGCAAGCAGGTTGGTCTGCATGGAAATATTGTCAATTCCTGCAATCACATTGCTCAGACGGTTTATGATATCTGTCAGTTCGTCCATATCCTGCTTCATCTGGCGTGAAACATTAATTGTAAGGTCGGACAATTCCTTGATTGCCGTTAATTCCTTTTGTCCGGCTTCTATTTTCTGGTAAACTTCACCTGTATCTTCTGAAACCTTAACGATTGTGCGCGTCAGCTCTTTATGCTGATTGTTTGAATTTCCCTGTCCGCTTCCGAAAATGGTTTCCGTAGCATCTGCAATCCTCTGGGAAATATCTTCTATTTTGTCTGTCTGGTGCTGCATTGTTAAATCAAGGGAGCTGATTTGCATGACAGCCTTGATGTTTTTTTCAAAAATTTTTGCAAACCGGGTTCTTCCCACTGACAGCCGCTGGTAAATGTTATTCAGTTCCGGGTCTTTGGAATAGTCGTTTTCTTTCATTTCAGAAACAGCCCGCATAAGTACAGCTTTTTTGGTTTTAATCGCCATTTACATATCCTCATCACTTTCTTTAGAATTAAACTGTCTAATTCTATCATACGGTATTTTTGACTTTTTGCAAGTTCTTTTCGATTTTTATTCGAACCATTTTACGGAAAATGGAAAAAGCAATAATAACCGGGGCTGATTTCACACATAAAATACTGCAAAATATACAAAAGAATGTACAAAAGCAATTTCTCCGGCTTTACAAAAAGTGCAGTATGGAGTATGATAAAACTACTAAAACCGTTGCGTACATATGGAGGTATAAATGGAAGAGAGAAGAAAAACCAACCGCAGAACGCTGGTTTCCAAGCTTGTGATGAAAAGGCTCGACGGAAGCGGGCAGGAGGAAGCGGAAATTGAAATTGTAGATGTGTCAAAAACCGGTATCGGATTTACCTGCAGTAAGCTGCTGGACATCGGGGCCGTATATGAATCTTTCCTGAGAATCTGGACACAGGAGGTGCTTCACGCTTTCCTTGAGATTGTCAGAATCGAAAAAAAGGGAAAGGATTACAACTACGGCGCAATCTTTATCGGCATGCCGGAGTCCGACGCGCTCAGAATCCAGGCCTATGACACGATAGAGAGCATGAAAGAGAATAACTAAGGTCTGAAAGTTGAGATTAAGGAAAATTTATACGGCGGCAGCGGTTATTTTGCTGACCGCCCTGTATATCGTAATATTCTTCTTTTCGGCGGAAGACGGGGAATCTTCGTCACGCGCCAGCGCCGCCGTAACGGAAGCGCTTCTTAAAGGCTACTATGGCATTGTGGGAGGAAACAAAAAGGCGCTGCCCGAAATGGTTTGGCTGCTGGAGGGAATTGTCAGAAAGACGGCCCATTTTACAGAGTATCTGTGCATGGGGCTGCTGTCCTATAGTATCGTAAATTTGTGGTATCGGCCTTTATGGAGGGGAAGACTGCTCGTAGGCCTGCAGATTGTTATTTCAGCCTCTCTGGACGAGTTCCACCAGTATTTTATCCCCGGAAGGAACGCCGCCTTTAAGGACGTGATGATTGACACGGCGGGCGGCGTAACAGGTATCCTGCTGTTCCTTCTTTTTAAAAACATTTTTTCTATGCGAAAACGGCTGCAAAAGAAAACGGCTCAGTAAATGGTATATCCTTTGGCTGAAAGAATTTTTGCAGCTTTTTCAATGCTTTCCTTCTCATAAAATTCTACCCGGAGCACGCCGTCCTCCTGTTCCCTGTTGTGGGTAATCCCGATATTTTTAATGCTGATTTGCTGCAGAGCCAGAATCGTAGCGACTGCGGCCAGGGCGCCGGGTTCGTCGGTAATATCCACGCGGATGGAAAACACTTTTTTAATCGGGCCGCTGGAAGCTTCTATGAAGGAATCCCGATACCTTCTTGCCTCGTCAAAAAACGCATACAAATTTTCCGGCTGCGCATTTTCAATCTCCTTTTGTATCTGCGTCAGGGAATTGATGTAAGTAGTTAGCAGGGCGGAGATGTTCTGGCCGTTGGTAAGGCATATCTGCTGCCACATGGCGGGAGAGGAGGAGGCGATTCTTGTAATATCCTTAAATCCTCCCGCGGCAATCATTTTCATGATTCCCTCCGGGGAATCCTCCTGTTTAATCAGATTGACCAGACTGGCGGCAATCACATGGGGCAGATGGCTGATTGCGGCGGTGACATAGTCGTGCATTTTAAAATCCAGCACCAGAGGAATTGCCCCAAGGGATGCAATCAGCTCTTTGAAGGCATTTACAGCGGCGGCGGGAACCCCCTCGCAGGGCGTCAGAATATAATAGGCATTCTGAAGGAGCAGGGCTCTGGAGTTAATGTATCCGCAGCGTTCGCTTCCGGCCATGGGATGACCGCCGATAAAACGGTCGGAAAGGCCGGCTGCTTCAATATGTTTATGAATGTCCGTCTTTGTACTTCCCACATCGGTTAAGATGCAGGAGGGCGCAAGATATTTCTTAAGCTCTGCAAGATTTCTGTTATTCTCAGCAACAGGCGCGCATAAAAAAATGTAGTCGCAGTCCGAAAGCTCCTTTCCGATGGCGGATAAGGGCGTATCAATCACGCCGTCGGCCGCTGCGGCGCTTAAGGCGTCCCGGTTGATTTCAAAGGCCATAAGGCGGCTTTTCGGATAAAACTGGCGTATCGCCCTTGCAATGGAACCGCCAATCAGTCCCAGGCCGATAAAACCGCAGGTAAAGTCACTGTTCATGGAAGCTCCTCCCCATAAGACGGCAGAAAGGCTTTAATTCTTCGGTTAAAGCGGTAAATTTGGCAAAGTTGAGCGACTGGGGGCCGTCGGAGAGGGCGTGGGCCGGGTCGTTATGCACCTCTATCATAAGGCCGTCGGCGTCGCTTGCCACGGCGGCTCTTGCCATAGGACCTACATATTTATAAGAGCCTGTGGAATGAGACGGGTCCACGATAATGGGAAGGTGGGTCCGCTCCCGCAGGACGGGAACAGCGCTCAAATCCAGGGTGTTTCTGGTAGCCGTTTCATAGGTGCGGATTCCCCGTTCGCAAAGAACCACGTTTGGATTTCCCTCGGCAATAATATATTCGGCGGCGTTTAACCACTCGTCGATGGTGGAGCACAGACCCCGTTTTAACAGGACGGGAAGTCCCGACTGGCCGGCTTCTTTTAACAGGATGAAATTCTGCATGTTACGGGCGCCGATTTGTATCATATCCACATACTTTTCGGCAGCTTCGATGGCTTCTAAGCTTACCACCTCGCAGATGGTGGAAAGACCGGTTTCCTCCTTTGCCTCCTGCATATACTTAAGCCCCTCCTCCTCGAGCCCCTGGAAGGAATAAGGGGACGTGCGGGGCTTGTAGGCGCCTCCCCGCAGAATAGTGGCTCCGGCCGCCTTCACCTCCCGGGCAATGCACAGGAGTTGCTGCTCGGTCTCCACGGCGCAGGGACCGGCCATAATGGTCAGATTGCCGGGACCGATGCTGGTATTTCCCACCTTTACGGTGGTGGGCTCCGGGTGGAATTTTCTGTTGGCAAGCTTATAGCTTTCCGTCACGGGAATAATGCGGTCCACATCCTTGAAAACACGCAGATTTTCCGTGGAAAGCCTGGATTTGTCGCCCACAATACCGATGATGGTGACTTCTTCGCCCCTGGAGAGATGAATCTGCAGTCCGTTTTCCTCAATATATTTCGTCACGGCAAGGATACTTGGCTCCGATGCCTGGGGTTTCATTACAACAATCATTTTGTTTTTGCTCCTTTCAAATATCTTCCGTTCCACAATATAGCACTTCAACGCGCGAAAGTCAAGCGCATTACGATTAACAATCCTGTGAAAACACAAAAACAGTCAACAAAATGTACGATTTTGCTTGTATAAATCCCGATTATTTAGTAGAATGTTCACATGGGGTTTAAAAGGCCAAAATAATTGTATGGAAGAAATACGGCGTAACTCCCAAAAAACCGGAAAAATGGAGGGACTTATATGAATATTTACACAACTGACAAGATTAGGAACGTAGCTTTGCTGGGGCATGGCGGTTCTGGAAAGACAAGCCTGGCGGAAGCTATGGCATATTTATCGGGTATTACATCGAGGCTTGGGAAGGTTGACGATGGAAATACTGTCAGTGACTTCGGAAAGGAAGAACAGAAGAGAAAAATTTCAATTAGTACTTCCGTTATCCCTGTTGAGTGGGAAGGATATAAAATTAATATACTGGACGCGCCGGGCTTTTTTGACTTTGCCGGTGAGATGGAAGAGGCAATCAGCGCCGCCGGCGCGGTCATTATCGTGGTGAACGGCAAGGCCGGCGTGGAAGTAGGCGCCCAGAAGGCGTGGGAGCTGTGCGAGAAATATAAGCTTCCCAGAATGATATATGTCAGCAACATGGATGTGGACAACGCTTCCTTCCGTCAGGTGGTTGAGGATATGACGGCAATGTTCGGCAAGAAGATGGCTCCTTTCCATCTGCCGATTCGTGAAAACGAGAAGTTCGTAGGGTATGTAAACGTCATTGCCGAGACTGGCCACAGATGGCAGGGCAAGGAAGTGGTGGAGTGCGAGGTTCCCGAATACAACAAGGCCAATCTTCAGCTCTGCCGCGATACCCTTATGGAAGCGGTTGCCGAGACCAGCGAGGAGATGATGGAAAGATATTTCGGCGGCGAGACCTTCTCCGATGCGGAAATCAGGGCGGCTCTGCGCACCAACGTGTGCGACGGAAGCATCGTTCCCATGACGATGGGCTCGAGCCTGCTCTGCCAGGGCATTTATACGCTGCTTGACGATATTATCAAGTATTTCCCCAGCCCGGAGAATCGGGAAGTAGCCGGTATCAATATGAAGACAAACGACATTTTCCACGGGGATTATGATTTCTCCAAGGCAAAATCCGCTTATATCTGGAAGACCATTGTTGACCCGTTTATCGGCAAATATTCCTTAATCAAGGTGAATTCCGGCGTTCTCAAGACCGATGATGTGATTTACAACGTGGATAAGGATGTGGAGGAAAAGATTGGAAAGCTGTATGTGCTTCAGGGAAGCAAGCCGATTGAGGTGAAAGAGCTTCACGCCGGGGATATCGGCGCCCTTGCCAAACTGACGGCGGCAAGGACAGGCGACAGCCTTTCCACCAAGGCAACCACAATTAAATACGGAAAATGGGAGATGCCGACGCCTTATACATATAAGCGTTATAATCCCAAAAACAAAGGGGACGTTGACAAGATTTCCCAGGCCCTTCAGAAGATTTCTCATGAAGACCAGGCCATGAGATATGTCAACGATTCCGAGAACAGGCAGATGCTTCTTTACGGTATGGGAGATTTGCATCTGGATGTCATTGCCAGCAAGCTTTTAAATGAATATAAGGTTGAGATTGAACTGACAGAGCCCAAGGTTGCATTCAGGGAGACTATCAGGAAGACCTCCGATGTGGAATACAAATACAGGAAGCAGTCCGGCGGACACGGACAGTACGGCCATGTTAAGATGAAATTCGAGCCTTTGGGCAATCTGGAAGAAACCTATCAGTTTGAGCAGATGGTTGTGGGCGGCGCCGTACCGAAGAATTACTTCCCGGCGGTTGAAAAGGGAATCCAGGATTCCGTGGTGAAGGGACCTCTGGCGGCTTACCCGGTAGTGGGCGTTAAGGCGATTTTGTACGATGGTTCCTACCATCCGGTAGACTCCTCGGAAATGGCTTTCAAGATGGCAACCATTCAGGCCTTCAAGAAAGGCTTTATGGAGGCGCATCCCGTATTGCTTGAGCCAATCGTTTCCCTTAAGGTAACGGTTCCCGATGCCTATACAGGCGACGTTATGGGCGACCTGAACAAGAGGAGAGGCAGAGTGCTCGGGATGAATCCGGCGCCCGGCGGCAAGCAGGTAATTGAGGCGGACGTTCCCATGATGGGACTTTTCGGATATTGTACCGATTTGCGTTCCATGACTGGCGGACGCGGCGATTTTGCCTATGAATTTTCACGTTACGAGCAGGCTCCCAGCGACGTTCAGGAGAAGGAAGTTGCGGCAAGAGCAGCCAAGGTGGCTGAAGGGGCAGACGAATAAGGAACGGTTCTTTTTAGATGAAGGTGATATTACTGCATAATCAGTGATAAGTAACAGGGTGCTGCAATGGGGGTGCGGCATCCTGTTGCATTATTTTTCGGAAATTGTATAATTTATAGATGAAAACTTTTCCGGTGTAAAGGAGTATTATGAAAAAAAAGAAAATTTTGAGAAACATTGTTTTTGTTCTGGCGGCAGTCCTTGCCCTTGGCGTTTATTACTATGTAACGCTTCCCGCGATTAATATTCATTCGTCGGGAACCTGGGGAGCGATTCTGCTGGTGGTGGCAGTATTCATGCTTCTGTCCGCATTGAAACAAATCAGACAGGGAAGGCAGTCGAATGTGGAGGGGATGAATCCTTTTCGCTTTGATTTAAAGGAAAGCAACCTTGTTTTCAAATTGCTGGGGATTTTGCTGACTTTGCTGATTGCGGCTTACGTCATAGGCTCGCTTTTATCCTCGCCCTTTTTTAATGCGGCGAAGTACCAGAGGCTTCTGACGATTGAAGAAAGAGAATTCACCGATGATATCAAGCAGGTTGACTATAAAACAATCCCGCTCCTGGACAAGGATTCCGCTTCCCTTTTGGGAAACAGAAAGATGGGAAGCATGGTGGATATGGTTTCCCAGTTTGAGGTTTCCGGCGACTATTCGCAGATAAACTATCGGGGAAAGCCTGTCCGGGTAACGCCTCTTACCTACGCAAGCCCCATCAAATGGCTTACCAATCAGAAAAACGGCATTCCGGCCTACATTCTGATAGATATGACCACCCAGAACACGGAATGCGTGAAGCTTTCGGAGGGGATTCGGTATTCCAAAGGGGAATATTTTAACAGAAACCTTTACAGGCACCTGAGATTCCATTTCCCCACCTATATTTTCGACGACCAGGTTTTCTTCGAGATAGACGAGGAGGGAACGCCTTACTGGGTGTGTCCTGTCAAGAAATTTAATATCGGCCTTTTCGGCGGGCAGACCATAGGCCGGGTGGTTCTGTGCAACGCCCAGAGCGGAGAGTGCGTGGACTATGCGGTGGAGGATGTGCCAAACTGGATTGACAAGGTTTATTCCGCAGAGCTTCTGATTAACCTGTACGATTACTCAGGGCTTTTAAAGCACGGCTACTGGAATTCTCTTTTAGGTCAGAAAGATTGTCTGCAGTCCACGAACGGCTACAATTACATTGCGCTGGAGGACGACGTATGGGTGTACACCGGAATTACCAGCGTCAGCGGCGACCAGTCCAACGTGGGCTTTGTCCTTATGAATCAGCGGACCATGGAAACACGCTCCTATAAGGTGGAAGGCGCCATTGAGGATTCCGCCATGTCCTCGGCGGAGGGGCAGGTACAGAATCTTGGCTACCGGGCAACCTTCCCGCTGCTTTTGAACATTGCGGACGAGCCGACTTATTTTATGGCGCTGAAGGACGGCGCCGGCCTCGTGAAAAAATATGCCATGGTAAACGTTCAGAAATATCAGTGGGTAGCCATCGGAGACACGGTACAGGAATGTGAAAAGAGCTATACCCAGCTCCTTAGCACCAACGGTATCGTCAGCGACGCGGTAAGCGCGGGAAAGAGCATTACCGGAAAGATAGAAAGCATATCCCCGATTGTGCTTGAGGGAAATACCCATTATTATGTCTGTCTGGAAAACCAGGAGGATATCTTTGATATCAACATGGCGGATACCCGCCTGATACAGATTGTGAAGTATAAGGCCGGGGATACCATAACAATTCAGTACACGGAAGGGTACGGGCTGAACGAGGTTATTGACTTTTTGCCGTAATATAGGTAAAATCAGGAATTGAAGCAGTACAAAAGGCGAAAGCCCGGTATGTGCGCCGGCGATAAAAGCCGGCTTGCGGAAAGAAAACATGCGCGGAATCTGGCGCAGAAATGAGGGAAAAATGGCAGTACCATATAATCACAGAGAAGTGGAGTCAAAATGGCAGGCAATCTGGGACGAGGAAAAGGCGTTCCGGACCTCTGAGGATTACTCCAAACCAAAATATTACGCATTAGTGGAGTTCCCCTATCCTTCGGGACAGGGACTGCACGTAGGGCACCCGCGTCCCTATACGGCTCTTGACATTGTGGCAAGAAAGCGGAGGATGCAGGGCTATAACGTGCTTTACCCCATGGGGTGGGACGCTTTCGGTCTCCCCACGGAAAATTATGCCATCAAAAATCATATTTATCCGAAGATTGTTACCAAAAACAACGTGGAGCATTTCAAAAACCAGCTCCATTCCCTGGGCTATTCCTTTGACTGGGAGAGGGAAGTCAACACCACGGACCCGGAATATTATAAATGGACACAGTGGATTTTCCTGAAGCTTTTCCATGCCGGTCTGGCTTATAAAGCGGAAATGCCCATCAACTGGTGTACCTCCTGTAAAATCGGGCTTGCAAACGAGGAGGTGGTGGGCGGCGTCTGCGAGCGCTGCGGCTCCGAGGTGGTCCGCAAGGTAAAGAGCCAGTGGATGCTGAAAATAACCGAATATGCGGACAAGCTTTTAGAGGGGCTTGACACGGTGGATTACGTGGAGCGCGTGAAGGTTTCCCAGAAAAACTGGATTGGGAAATCCACCGGAGCGGAAGTGGACTTTATCTTAAAGGATAAAGAGGACAAAATGACCGTTTATACCACAAGACCGGATACCCTGTTCG
Organism: uncultured Lachnospiraceae bacterium; assembly: GCA_910577275.1. Taxonomy (GTDB): domain Bacteria; phylum Bacillota; class Clostridia; order Lachnospirales; family Lachnospiraceae; genus Suilimivivens. Next base: position 312,314 of record CAJTMW010000001.1, on the reverse strand, counting down.
GCGTTACCTACATGGTTATGAGCCCGGAGCATCCTTTTATCGATAAATACCGTGCAGATATCGAAAACTGGGACGAGGTGGTTTCCTACAGGGAAATGGCCGCCAGAAAATCCGATTTCGAGCGGACGGAGCTGGCAAAGGACAAGACAGGCGTTATGCTTAAGGGTCTGTCTGCGGTAAATCCCGTAAACGGGAAGGAAATTCCGGTATGGATTTCCGATTATGTCCTGATGTCCTACGGCACGGGAGCGATTATGGCTGTGCCTGCCCATGACGAGCGCGACTGGGAATTTGCAAAAAAATTCAACATGCCTATTATCGAGGTGGTCGCCGGAAGCCCGGTGGACGTGAACGAAGCCGTGTTCACCGATGTGGAGACGGGAACGCTGGTGAATTCCGATTTCTTAAACGGCCTTTCCGTGACGGATGCCAAGAAGAAGATTACGGATTTCCTGACGGAAAAGGGAATCGGCCATGCCAAAACCAATTTCAAGCTGCGCGACTGGGTATTTTCCAGACAGCGTTACTGGGGCGAGCCCATTCCCATTGTGAAATGTGAAAAATGCGGCTATGTGCCTGTTCCTGAGAGCGAGCTGCCTTTGGAGCTTCCCGAAGTGGAAAGCTATATGCCCACGGATACGGGGGAATCTCCCCTTGCCTCCATGACGGAATGGGTAAACACCACCTGTCCCTGCTGCGGAGGGCCTGCCGAGAGGGAAACGGACACCATGCCTCAGTGGGCCGGTTCTTCCTGGTATTTCCTGCGTTATACCGACCCCAAAAACAAAGAAGCCCTGGCAGGCAAGGAGGCTCTTGACTACTGGATGCCTGTGGACTGGTATAACGGCGGTATGGAGCATACCACGCTGCACCTGCTTTATTCCAGATTCTGGCACAGATTTTTATATGACGAAAAGGCGGTTTCCTGCCCCGAGCCCTATGCAAAGAGAACCTCTCACGGCATGATTTTAGGCTCTAACGGGGAGAAGATGAGCAAGTCCCGGGGGAATGTGGTGAACCCTGACGATATCGTAAGAGAATACGGTGCGGATACCCTTCGTACCTACGAGATGTTTATCGGCGCTTTCGAGCTTTCCGCCGCATGGAGCGAGGACGGAGTGAAGGGCTGCCGCAGATTCCTTGAGAGAGTGTGGAAGCTGCAGGATATCCTTACTCAGGAAGACGGCTATTCCAAAGATTTGGAAATTAAAATGCACCAGACCATCAAGAAGGTCAGCGGCGACTATGAGAGCCTGAAATACAATACGGCCATTGCGGCTATGATGGCGCTTATCAATGAATTCTACCGAAAGAGCGCGGTGACAAAGGACGAGTTTCGGACATTGCTTGTGCTGCTTAATCCGGTGGCGCCTCATATTACCGAAGAAATCTGGCAGCGGACGGGCTTTGAGGGAAGAATTTATCAGAGCACATGGCCGGAATATGACGAGGCGAAGACCGTGGAGGCCACCATCGAAATCGCAGTGCAGATTAACGGAAAGACCAGAGCCACCATCGATATTCCGAGAGAGGAAGCGAAGGAGGCCGTGATTGCCAAAGCAAAGGAAGCGGTTGCCGAAAAGCTGACCGGAAATATCGTGAAGGAGATTTACGTTCCGGGAAGGATTGTGAATATTGTTATGAAGTAGTGAAGCAAAAACAGACGCTGTCCCGCGAAATGCGGCGGCGTCTGTTTCTGTTACAATAAGCTGGCTCGCGGAGCGTGACAGTGTTTGTTAACAATAAGCTCTCTCGCGGAGCGTGACAGCGTTTGTTATCGGCGCGAACGCATTGCCATTACCTTTTCAATTTTTGCAATTTCATCGGGCGAAGCCTGTTTCCGCAAGACTGCCACGATGGCGTCGATTTCCTTATCGGAGAAGGAAACCTTCTTTTCCTGTCCCCGTTTGGCAACTGCCATCAGAAAAGGAAGCATCTGCTCTTTTCTCAAATTGCTGCTCTCGAAAACGAGAGCCTGAAGAAATTCCAGCTTATATGGTTCAATATCTTTTAAGGATTCGTCCCGCATCCAATCATTCTGCATGTTGATTTCCTCCAAACATTTCATACATTTGCTTTTGCTCCGGTGTGAGCATATTCATCAGTATGTTCATCAGGTCAAAGCCTCCTGCGCCGCCGGTTTTGCCGCTTTTGTCCGAATCGGCGTTATTTTCAGAGGCGCCGATATCTCCCGGGCCGCCGTCGCAGAAGTCGGCGTCCCCGCCTCCGAAGCTGTTCATAAACGAGGCCGCGTCCGGCATAAAATCCTTCATCATATCCATGGCCTGCGACATTTCCCTGTACATATTCATTCCCTGCTGAATATTTTTTATCTGCTCCAGCTGCTTTTTCTCATTTTCCGTACAATAAGGGGCAAGCTCCGAGCACATTTTGAAAATATCCGGCGAATCGTCCTTCTGCATGCAGCCGCAAAGAGGATAGGGATGCTTTCTGAAATAGTCGATGGTGTAGTTTAATTCCAGAAACTTTATATAAACAGCCATAGATTTCTGCATTTGATGATTCATGTAAGGCAAAAGAACCTTTAACATCTGTATATGATTGGTGCAAAAGAGAGTGTCAAATGCAATGACTTTGTTGTGCTCATTTGAATCCATAACTGCTCCTTCCCACCGGTTTTAATATTTTATGTTTTTAAAGTGTCCGATATGCAGAAAAGTAGGCCCTTTTCGGAGCCTACTTTCCAGACATGATAAGAGAAGTCAATCGTTTAGATTAGCATCCGCATCCACAGCCGCTATTGCCGTTGCCGTTTCCGCAGCAGCACAGCAGGAGGATAATCCAGATGAGACTGTCGCAGCATCCGTTATCGGAGTTGCCGCCGAACAGACCGCCAAATCCATTGCCGCCGCATCCGCCGCAGCAGGAAAGTAAAAGGATAATCCAGATGATGGAGCTGCACCCACATCCATTGCTCACATTGCTGGTGCCACATCCGCAGCCAGTAGCTGTTAAATCACTCATGATATTGCCTCCAAAAATTATTTTGTTTTATGGTTTATCATATGTGGGCGGCTTGTATGTGGTTCTATGATTTTGAAAAATATTTCCGGCACCCCGCAAAAGGCCGGGCGGCTGCCTGCTTGCCGTTTGAGAGACAGAATGATAAAACAGAAATATTGCAAAGGTGTTTACACCCCTTACCCTATCTGTTATGATGAAAAAAACAACTGCAAATATTTATGGAGGGTCAGTATGAATCAGGTATACGAAAAAGTAGTAAAATGTTATGAAAGCATAAAAGACAGGATTCCCCTGACGCCGAAGGTGGCGCTGGTGCTGGGTTCCGGGCTTGGAAATTATGCGGATACCATGGACGTAAAAGCGGAGATTGATTACAGCGAAATTAAAGATTTTCCGGTATCCACGGTTCCGGGACATGCCGGGAAGTTTATTTTCGGCTATGTGAAGGGCGTGCCTGTGGTGTGCATGAAAGGGAGAGTGCATTATTACGAGGGGTATCCGATTTCGGATGTGGTGCTTCCCGCCCGTCTTATGAAAATGATGGGCGCTGAGATACTGTTTCTGACCAATGCCTCCGGCGGGATTAATCCTTCCTTTTCGGCAGGCAGCTTTATGCTCATTAAGGACCATATTTCCTGCTTCGCGCCCAATCCGCTGGTGGGGGCAAACATTGACGAGCTGGGAGTGCGTTTCCCGGATATGAGCAAGGTTTATAACCCGGAGCTTTTGGACATCATTCGCAAAACGGCAAAAGAGTGCAATATTCCTCTGCATGAAGGCGTCTATGTACAGCTTACCGGACCGTCCTTTGAATCTCCGGCGGAAATTAAGATGCTTCGCACCCTGGGCGCGGACGCCGTTGGAATGAGCACGGTAGTGGAAGCCATTGCCGCCAACCATATGGGAATGAAAATCTGCGGAATCTCCTGCGTGGCGAATCTGGCTGCCGGAATGACGGACAATCCCCTTACCCATGAAGAAGTACAGGAAGCGTCCAATAATGCGGCCCCGCTTTTCAGGAAGCTGATTACAGAGTCGATTGCGGCATTTGCCTGACAGGGACAATTTGTCATAAGATTTGATTTGCCTGACAGGGACAGTTTATCATAAGATTCGGAGAGATGAGAAATGGATGCATCAAAAATAAGCGACATACCGGTGGCTGAGCTTATCCGCTCCGCCATGGAAGCAAGAAAAAAGGCCTATGCTCCCTACTCCGGCTACATGGTGGGAGCGGCGGTGCTGACCAACGAGCTGAGAATTTATACCGGCTGCAACATTGAAAACGCCGCCTATACGCCCACTGTCTGTGCGGAAAGGACTGCCATATTCAAGGCAGTCAGCGAGGGATGGCGGAGATTTAAGGCAATTGCGGTGGTTGGAAGCCCTAAAGGAGACGTCACTCAGTATGCCTTTCCCTGCGGCGTGTGCAGGCAGGTGATGCGGGAGTTTGCGGACGCCGATAATTTTGTTGTTATCGTGGCAAAAAGCGAACAGGATTACCAGGCGTTTACTTTAAGTGAGCTTTTACCGGAGGGATTCGGGCCGGAGAATCTGAATCTCTGAGAGAATTACCAAAAGGACGAATCAGATATCCGGTTTATGGATAGTTTATGAAAGAAAAGATTTCGGAACGGAGAACGCATGAACATCAGATTTTATAATGCAAAAATCCTCACGATGGAGGAAAATCGGGAAATATTTGAAGGGGAAGTCCATGTCAGGGATGAAAAAATCCTCTATGTGGGAGCAAATCAGGAGGGCGCTGGAAGCAAAACGGCAGACAGTCTGTCCGGCGCCGGCAATCTCTCCGAAAGGTCAGCCCCGGCGGAGGCGGATAAAGCGTCGGCAGGCGGCCCGGTATGGGACAGGGAAATTGACTGTAAGGGGAATCTTTTGATGCCCGGCTTTAAGGATGCGCATACCCACTCGGGGATGACGCTCCTGCGCTCCTATGCGGACGATTTGCCTCTTCATGAGTGGCTGAATGACAGGATTTTCCCTGTGGAGGCCAAAATGACGGCGGAGGACATTTATGAGCTGTCAAAGCTGGCGATTCTGGAATATCTCACCAGCGGGATTACCGGAGTATTCGACATGTACCTGACGCCGGATTCCATTGCCGATGCCTTTGACGAGATGGGTATGCGGTGCGTGCAGGTGGGAGGCGTGAACAATTTCAGCCAGTCAGTGGAGATGCTGGAGGAGATGTATCAAAAGCTGAACGCCAGAAGTCCTCTGCAGTCCTATATTCTGGGTTTCCATGCAGAGTATACCTGCTCCCGGGAGCTGCTTGAGCAAATCGCCGCTCTGGCACACAAATATAAGGCTCCGGTTTTTACCCACCTTGCGGAGACGGAGAGCGAGGTGGCAGGCTGCATCGAGAGGTACGGCATGACGCCTGTGGCGTTCCTTGACTCTCTCGGAATGTTCGATTACGGCGGAGGCGGATATCACTGTGTCCACGTGACAAAAGAGGATATCGCTATTATGAAGGAGAAAGGACTCTTTGCAGTGACGAATCCGGGCTCTAACAGCAAGCTTGCCAGCGGAATTGCCCCCATAACGGATTATTTAAAGGCAGGCGTTGGGGTTGCAATCGGAACCGACGGCCCGGCCAGCAATAACTGTCTTGATATGTTCCGGGAAATGTTTCTTGTTACCGCCTTAGGGAAGCTGCGGGAAAAGGACGCGGCGGCAGTTGACGCCATGGAAGTGCTGAAAATGGCGACGGTAAACGGCGCCCATGCCATGGGGCTTGCAGATGCGGACGTGCTCTCGGCGGGAAAGCTGGCGGATATGATTATGATTGACCTCCACCAGCCCAATATGCAGCCGCTTAACAATATTCCCAAGAACCTTGTGTACAGCGGGAGCAAGCAGAACGTGATTATGACGATGATTCACGGGAAAATCCTTTATGAAAAGGGGAAGTTTATCACAAAAGACGCGCCGGAGGAGATTTACCGGAAAGCAGAAATTATCAGGAACAGGATTATGGGAGAAGTTTAAATGGAATATCTTATTTTTGCGGTGGTAATGCTGGGATTTATTGTGCTTTTTATGGTGAAGGGCTTTCTGGATTACCGGAAATCGCAGAGGGAATTTATCAGGAAGCTGCGCAGCGATTACGGCGTACTGCCGCAAAAGGAATACAAACCGGAGCAGTTTGCAAATATTTCTCACTATTTCCTAAAGCACCGGGAGGGCTTTGTCATCGATGACATCACCTGGAATGACTTAAATATGGATGATGTTTTCAAAAGAATGAACTATACCTGGTCGGCGGCCGGCGAGGAGTATCTGTATTATATCCTGAGAAAGCCTGCCCTTTTGGAGGACGAGCTTTTACATCGGGAGGAAATTATCGGGTTTTTTCAGAATAATCCCGACGAGAGAGTTGCCATTCAGTATATCTATAGCCGGCTGGGGAGAACCGGGAAGTTTTCTATTTATGACTATCTGGATTACCTGGATGATTTGGGGGAGAGGAGCAATTTCCCCCATTATCTGATGATTGTTTTACTTATCGGGGCGGTTGCGTCGCTTTTTGTCAATCTTCCCGTGGGAATTTTGTTTCTGGCGTGTGTGCTGATTTACAATAATATATCCTATTTTAAAATAAAAAACGAAATTGACCCCTATATCGTCAGCTTTGCTTATGTTTTCCGCATTCTTGATACGGTAAAAAAGCTGCTGCCTCACCGTATTCCGGTTCTGGAGGAGGAATTGTCCTGTCTGAAAAGCTGCAGCGGCGCCATGAGCAGTTTCAGGCGCGGCTCCTTTCTGCTGATGTCGGGCGGGAGGATGTCAGGCTCCGGCAATCCCCTTGATATGCTGCTTGATTTTGTGAGAATGGGTTTTCATCTTGACCTCATCAAGTTTAACCAGATGCTTTCGGAAATGCGCAGACATATCCGGGAGATTGACGGGATGATTACCGTTCTGGGGAAAATCGAGGCCATGATTGCAATCGGCGCATGGCGGGAATCTCTGGAAAGCTATTGTACTCCGATATTTGGAACACAGACGGCAATAAGGACAAGAGGGCTGTACCATCCCCTGATTGAAAATCCGGTGAAAAATGACCTGACAACGGATGGAAGCGTGCTCATCACCGGCTCTAACGCGTCAGGAAAATCCACTTTTTTAAAAACGGTGGCGCTGGGCAGCATTTTAGCACAGACAGTCCACACCGTGCTTGCGGACAGCTACGAGGGCGCCATGTGCCGTCCCGTATCCTCCATGAGCCTTCGCGACGACGTTCAGGGCGGGGACAGCTATTATATGGTGGAGATTAAATCCCTGAAACGGATTCTGGATTTACTGGAGACAGAAGGGCTTCCCGTCCTTTGCTTTGTGGACGAGGTTCTTCGGGGAACCAATACCATAGAGCGGATTGCGGCGTCCACTCAGATTTTAAAGAGCATTGCAAAGAAAAACCACATGTGTTTTGCGGCTACCCACGATATCGAGCTGACCTATCTTCTGGAAAGCTTCTACCATAACTATCACTTTGAAGAAGAAATTGCGGAGAACGATATTTCATTCAGCTACAAAATCATGGAGGGAAGGGCAAGCACCCGAAACGCTATCAGGCTTTTGGGGATTATGGGGTATGCGCCTGATATTATTGAGGAGGCGGAGGCAATGGCGGGCGATATCGCTTTGCAGGGTTATTATTCCGAAATGCGAAAATAGGCTTTTACAACTAGGCCCGAAAATGACTTCCGTGAATTTCTGTGAGTTGAATTTCTGTGAATGATAAAAACATATCTTGACGGTAAAAAGCCGGAATGCTAAGATAGGAGTAGTAAAAAATAAGAGGAAAGGCCTGGTGTGAAATGGATAATCTGATTTTATTCTTAAATAGTTTTTTATCTTATCTTCTTGTGATGGCGGTTATTGTGGTGCTTGGCGGAGTTGCGATTTTTATCGGAATTAAGCTCAGAAAGAACAAAAACAAACAACTGGAAGGTGAGAATGCTACCAGAGTTGGCTAAATGCCAGCTCTTTTTCTATAGAAAGGCTGCTGTATGAAACAGTTTACGACAATTTTGTGGGACGTTGACCAGACGCTTCTGGATTTTAACAAATCCCAGAGCCATGCGCTGCACGAGAGCTTTCGCGGCTTTGGCAGGGAGATAACGGAGGACATTGTTCAGCTGTACGCCGCGATTAACGATTCCTTCTGGAAGCGGCATGAGCTTGGGGAGATTTCCAAAGAAAAGCTTCTTCCGGGAAGATTTGAGGCGCTTTTTGCGGAGCTTTCCATCACGGATATTCCGGTAAAGGAGTTTGCCGATACCTATCAGAGGCTGCTCGGGAGCGTTTTCTTTTTCAGGGATAATTCCTATGAGCTTTGCAGCAGGCTGAAAGGCCGGGTGCGGCAATACGTCATTACCAACGGAGTTTCCGCCACCCAGAGAAACAAGCTCCGGCTGTCAGGTCTCGACAAAATCATGGACGATATCTTTATTTCCGAGGAGATGGGATACCCCAAACCGCATCCCCTGTATTTTGAGCAATGCTTTCAGAAAATTCCCGGTTTTCAAAAGGAAAAGACAATCGTTGTGGGAGACTCCCTTTCCAGCGATATCAGGGGGGCGAATAATGCGGGGATTTCCTGCTGCTGGTATAACCCGGAAGGAAAAGAAAATACTGACGGGCTTAAGATTGATTATGAAATCCGAAATCTGTGGGAAATAGAGGAGATATTGTAATGCCAAGAGGCGTCAATCAGAAGATGAAGCTGTTATATCTTCTTAAAATATTGAGTGAAAATACCGACGAGGCGCATCCCCTTTCCACACAGGAGCTGATTGCGCGGCTGTCTTCCTACGGAATCCCGGCGGAGCGGAAAAGCATTTACGATGACATTGAATGCTTAAACTTATTCGGATACGATATTGTTTATGTAAAGGCGCACAAAGGCGGCGGTTATTATATGGCCGGCAGGGAGTTTGAGCTGCCGGAGCTAAAGCTCCTTGTGGACGCCGTACAGGCTTCCCGGTTTATCACACTTAAGAAGTCGCGGCAGCTGATTTCCAAGATAGAGAAGCTGGCAGGTCCGTATGAGGGGAAGCAGCTTCAAAGGCAGGTTTTTGTGGCCGGGAGGGTAAAGACGGACAATGAGAGTATCTACTATAACGTGGATATGGTACATAAGGCCATACAGGATAACGCGCCTATCACCTTTACCTATCTTGTGTGGAATATGAAAAGGGAGCTGGTTCCCAGGCATCAGGGGAAACGGTATCATGTCAGTCCCTGGGCGCTTACCTGGAAGGATGAGAATTATTATCTGGTGGCATACGATGACGAGGAAGAAAAAATCAAGCATTTCCGGGTGGATAAAATGAGCTGCATAAAAGAGCAGGAAGGAGAAGAACGAAAAGGCGCGGAATCCTTTGAAAGGTTTGACATTGCGGAATATGCCAACAGAACCTTCGGCATGTTCGGCGGCGAGACGGAGACCGTGACTTTACGTCTCCCGGAGAGTATGATTGGAATCGTGCTCGACCGCTTTGGAAGGGAAATCAGCATACGGAAGCTGGAGGAGGGCGTTGCCGGCGTGAAAATCAGGGTGGCCGTCAGTATGCAGTTCTACGGCTGGCTGACCGGCCTTGGACGGGAGGTCCGTATCCTGACTCCCGAATATGTAAAAAAGGGATACGCCGACTATCTCGGAGAGATTATTCGGAATTATTCTTAATATAGAAACCGGAATAAACAGTAAATGTCTGTACAGAAAGCGTACTGGAAAGACATTTGCGGAGCAGGAACAGGAGAATTAAAAATGACTTTAAAGGTTGCTGACAGAATGAAGGATTTCGAAGAGGGAATCTTTCAGGTATTAAACGAAAAAAAAGAAGAAGTGGAGAAAAGCGGAAGAAAGGTGTACAACCTTTCCGTGGGAACGCCAGATTTTCCCACGGAGCCTCATGTGATAGAGGCCGTGGTGGAGGCCGCAAAAAAGCCCGCCAACTACAAATACGCGCTGAAAATGCTTCCCGAGCTTACACAGGCGGTAATTAACCGCTTTGAGAAGCGTTATCATGTCACCTTAAACGAAAGGGAAATCACAGACGTTTACGGCTCGCAGGAGGGAATCACCCATATCGGGATGTCTCTTTGCAACCCGGGCGATATTGTGCTTGTGCCCGACCCGGGCTATCCGGTCTTTTCCATAGGTCCCGCCCTTGCAATGGCGGATGTGAGAACCTATGAGCTTCGTCCTGAAAACAATTATCTCCCCGACTTAAAGGCAATTGACGAGGAGACCTGTAAAAAGACAAAATTTATCATGGTTTCCTATCCTTTAAACCCTATCTGCAAGCTTGCGCCGGACAGCTTTTACGAAGAACTGATTGCCTGGGCGCAGGCCCATGACATTATTATTGTCCACGATAACGCTTACTCCGATATCATTTACGACGGCCATGTGGGGAAATCCATTTTGCAGTTTGAGGGCGCAAAGGAGAACTGTGTGGAATTTTATTCTCTTTCCAAGAGCTTTGATTATACCGGCGCAAGGGCGGGCTTCCTTGTGGGGAACGAATATCTGGTGCAGAATTTCAAGAAGCTCCGCTCGCAGATTGATTACGGAACCTTTCTCCCGGTGCAGTACGGCGCAATTGCCGCTCTAAACGGCCCCGACGACGGGGTAAGGGAGCGCTGCGCGGAGTATCAGAAGCGGCGCGACGCCCTTTGCGGCGGCCTTAGGAAAATCGGCTGGAATATTCCCGACAGCGAGGGAACCATGTTCGCATGGGGCAAAATTCCCGACGGGTACTCCGATGATGTTTCCTTTGTGATGGAGCTTCTGGAGAAATCCGGCTTCTTATGCACGCCGGGGAGCAGCTTCGGAAAGCTGGGAAAGGGGTATGTTCGGTTTGCCCTTACCCTTCCGGCGGAGGAAATCGAGGAGGCCGTGGCGGCTGTGGCAAAGTCGGGGATGATTCATCCGCACAAATAAAAGAAAATTATAGTACGGAATACTGTATTGCAAAAGCCGAAAAAAATCCCCGGAAAAATATAACAGCTTTTGTATTGACAGCATGGCCGGATTTTATTATACTGGATATCACTACTATATATAGATTTACTTCTGCTCTATCTACCAGATTTGGTATTTCGTCAACAATTGCCAGGTGGGGAGACGCAGAAAGAACGGGGGAAAGCAAATGAACGACGTGCAGGAAGATACTGCAAAATACAGCGAATTATTTCAGCCGAAGAAAAAAATTATGGTGATTAAAAAGGACGGGAGCCTGGAGGCTTTTAACGTCCAGAAGGTAATCGACGCTGTAGGGAAAAGCGCTTACAGGGCGCTTACCAAGTTTACGGAAGAGGAAAAGGAGCATATCTGCAAATTTGTCATCGATAAGGTGGACGAGATGGAAACGGACAGGATTCCGATTCCTATTATGCACAATATTGTGGAGAGCGCTCTTGAGGAAATCAAGCCCATTGTGGCGAAAAGCTACCGGGACTACCGGAATTATAAACAGGATTTCGTGCGTATGATGGACGATGTCTATAAGAAAAGCCAGTCCATCATGTATGTGGGGGACAAGGAAAACGCCAATACCGACAGCGCCCTTGTATCCACAAAGAGAAGCCTTATTTTTAATCAGTTCAATAAGGAGCTGTACCAGAAGTTTTTTATGACGGTGGAGGAAATCCAGGCCTGCCGGGACGGTTATATTTACGTCCATGATATGTCCGCAAGGCGGGATACCATGAACTGCTGTCTGTTCGATGTGGCCAATGTGCTTACCGGCGGCTTCGAGATGGGAAATATCTGGTATAACGAGCCCAAGACGCTGGACGTGGCCTTTGACGTAATCGGCGATATTGTCTTAAGCGCCGCCAGCCAGCAGTACGGCGGTTTTACCGTACCGGAGGTGGACAAGATTTTAGAGCCTTATGCGGAAAAGACTTATCAGAGAAGTCTTAAAAGATACCGCGGTCTTGGTATTGACGAAGAACGGGCAAACGCCGAGGCTCTTGAGGATGTGAAGCGGGAGTTTGAACAGGGCTTCCAGGGATGGGAGTATAAGTTTAACACGGTAGCGTCCAGCCGCGGGGATTATCCTTTTATCACGGTGACGGCAGGACTTGGAAGAAGCCGCTTTGCAAAGCTTGCCACCATTTCCCTTTTGAATGTGAGGAGAGAGGGACAGGGCAAAAAGGACTGCAAGAAGCCTGTTCTTTTCCCGAAGATTGTATTTTTGTATGATGAAAATCTGCACGGTCCGGGCGGAGAGCTTGAAGATGTGTTTGAGGCGGGGGTGGAATGCTCTGCAAAAACCATGTATCCCGACTGGCTTTCCTTAACCGGCAAGGGCTATATTGCAAGCATGTACAAGCAGTACGGAAAGGTGATTTCCCCTATGGGCTGCCGGGCTTTTCTTTCTCCCTGGTATGAAAGGGGAGGAATGCATCCGGCGGACGATAAGGATAAGCCTGTTTTTGTGGGACGGTTCAATATCGGGGCGGTGTCCCTGCATCTGCCCATGATTCTGGCAAAGGCAAGACAGGAAAGCCGGGATTTTTATGAGGTTTTAGATTATTATCTGAATTTAATCCGTCAGCTTCATATCAGAACCTATGCGTATCTGGGAGAAATGCGGGCGTCCACCAATCCCCTGGCTTACTGCGAGGGCGGTTTCCTTGGAGGAAATTTAAAGCTTTCCGACAAAATCAAGCCCATTTTAAAGACGGCAACGGCCAGCTTCGGCATCACGGCTTTTAATGAGCTTCAGGAGCTTTATAACGGCAAATCCCTTGTGGAGGACGGAAAGTTTGCCCTCGAGGTGCTTGAGCATATCAACCAGAAAATTACGGAATTCAAGGAGGAGGACGGGAACCTGTACGCCATTTACGGAACCCCTGCCGAGAGCCTGTGCGGGCTTCAGGTAAAGCAGTTCCGCGCCAAATATGGCATTGTGGAAGGCGTTTCCGACAGGGAATATGTGTCCAACAGCTTTCACTGTCATGTATCCGAGGATATTACGCCTATTGAAAAGCAGGATTTGGAATACCGTTTCTGGGAGCTTTCCAACGGCGGGAAGATACAGTATGTGAAATATCCCATTGATTATAATAAAGAAGCAATCAAGACCTTAATCCGCAGAGCCATGGATATGGGCTTTTATGAGGGCGTCAATTTATCGCTGGCATATTGCGACGACTGCGGCCATCAGGAGCTGGAAATGGATGTGTGTCCCGTGTGCGGAAGCACCAATCTCACAAAGATTGAGCGCATGAACGGTTATCTTTCCTATTCCAGAGTCCATGGCGATACCAGATTAAACGAGGCCAAAATGGCGGAAATAGCGGAAAGAAAGAGCATGTAGGAAGTGAAAATATGAGATATCACAATATCACAAAGGACGATATGTTAAACGGCGACGGCCTTCGGGTAGTACTTTGGGTGTCCGGATGCTCCCATTGCTGTAAATCCTGCCATAATCCCATTACATGGGACCCGGCGGGAGGGCTTTACTTTGACGAAAGCGCGCGGCAGGAGATTTTTGAACAGCTTGACAAGCCTTATATTTCAGGAATCACCTTTTCCGGGGGCGACCCGCTTCATTCGGCGAACCGGCCCGATGTGCGGAGGTTTATGAAGGAGATTAAGGAGAAATACCCGAATAAAACCGTCTGGCTGTACACAGGGGATGTGTGGGAAAATGTCTGCGACGATATTATGATGCAGTATGTTGACGTTTTGGTTGACGGAGAGTTCCAGGCGGACAAAAAGGACACCCGGCTTCTCTGGAAGGGCAGCAGTAACCAGAGGGTAATCGACGTACAGAAAACGCTGAAACAGACAAATATCTTCCAGCCGGTGCTCCATTGCGGCGATTACGCATAGAGAACAGGAGAGTATGATGACAGAAACCATCGAGATAAAATATTTTACGGATAAAATTGAAAAACTGACCTATATAGACGGAAAATCCGACTGGATTGACCTTCGGGCGGCGGAGGACGTGAGCCTTAAACAGGGAGAATTCCGCCTGATTCCTCTGGGGGTGGCCATGAAGCTGCCGGCGGGCTATGAAGCGCATATCGTGCCGAGAAGCTCCACCTTCAAAAATTTCGGCATTATCCAGACCAATCATCAGGGGGTGGTGGACGGCTCCTACTGCGGGGACAACGACCAGTGGTTCATGCCGGTTTACGCCGTGAGGGATACGAAGATAGCCTTAAACGACAGAATCTGTCAGTTCAGAATCGTGGAGAACCAGCCCAAAATCCTGTTTAAGGAGGTATCCTCCCTTTCTGGAGCCGACAGAGGCGGTTTCGGAAGCACCGGAAAGCAATGATGTAGATTTATCTGTATAAAATAACTCCTTTTGCCGCATAATGAACACAAAATGTATTATGTGAGCGGAAGGAGTTTTTTATGAATAATGCAAGCACAGATAAGAAAAAGATGAGCACCTCCCTTTCGGAAAATATGAATTACCTGAATAAATTTCTGTCGGTGGATACCAATTTTGACGTTGTGTACCGGGTGATAAGAATCGGCGGGCGGGAAGCGTGTATGTATTTTATCGACGGCTTCTGCAAGGATGAGATGATGCAGAAAATGCTTCAGTATTTTCTTGACCTCAAGGAAGATGAAATGCCCGCTACGGCCCACGAAATGTCAAAGTCCAATCTTCCCTATGTGGAGGTTGATTTGCAGGATGAGTGGTCGCAAATCACTTATTTTATCATGTCCGGCGTATTTGCGCTGTTTATCGACGGGTATGACAAGTGCCTTCTGATTGACTCCAGAACCTATCCCTCCCGCGGGGTGGAAGAACCCGAAAAGGATAAGGTGCTTCGGGGCTCCAAGGACGGCTTTGTGGAAACCATCGTTTTTAATACGGCTCTGATAAGAAGAAGAATCAGAAGCGAACAGCTCTGTATGGAGATGCTTCATGCCGGAAACAGCTCCCAGACCGACATTGTGCTGTGCTACATGGACGACAGGGTGGACCATGCCTTTCTGGAGAAAATAAAAACCAGAATTAACGAAATCCAGGTGGACGCCCTTACCATGAATCAGGAAAGCCTGGCGGAATGCCTTTATAAAAAGAAATGGTACAATCCTTTCCCGAAATTCAAATTCACGGAAAGGCCGGACACCGCCTCCGCCCAGATTCTGGAGGGAGATATCGTCATTCTGGTTGATAATTCTCCTTCGGCAATGATTACCCCGACCTCCATCTTTGATATCGTGGAGGAGGCGGACGATTATTATTTTCCGCCCATTACCGGCACCTACCTGCGCCTTTCCAGATTCCTCATTGCAATCATCACATATATTATGACGCCCACCTTTTTGCTTCTCATGCAAAGGCCGGAGTGGATTCCGGCGGGCTTTGAGTTTATCAAGGTCAAGGACGTCACCAATATTCCGCTGATTTGGCAGTTCCTGATTCTGGAGCTGGCCATCGACGGGCTTCGCCTTGCGGCGGTGAATACCCCCAATATGCTGAGCACGCCTTTAAGCGTGATGGCCGCGCTGGTGCTGGGGGAATTTTCGGTAAACAGCGGGTGGTTCAACAGCGAGGTCATGCTTTATATGGCGTTTGTGGCCATTGCCAATTATACCCAGGCCAGCTATGAGCTCAGCTACGCCATTAAATTTATGAGAATCATCAATCTGATTTTGACGGCAATCTTTGGATTGTGGGGATATATCGCGGCAATCATTCTGCTTCTTGCGGCCATTGCGACAAACCGCACCGTGTCCGGCAAGAGCTATATCTATCCTCTGATTCCGTTTAACTTAAAGCAGCTCTCGAAAAGACTGTTCAGGTATCGGCTGCCGGGGTCGCGGGAATAAGGAAGGTGAATTTGGGGCGGGCAAAGAGATGGGGCGGCAGACATCTCTTTGCCCGCTTTTGCCGGTGAAATGCGCAAAAAAATCGGGACATAAGCCGTAAAAAGACTTGTATCCCGATGTGTTATATTCAGTATAACATGCCCAGCCCCCAAAGTCTATCAAAAATTGTAGTGGACATTTGGCCGGTATTATCTTAGAATAGGAGTAAATAAATACATAGTGGGAAAGGGAGAACAGAGAAATACCATGAACGAGGATAAGAAAACAATTTATTGCATACAGTGCGGCAGCGAAAACCCTGAAACGGCAAAATTCTGCAGTAATTGCGGGGCGAAAATTGAACAGCCGGCAAAACCGCAGACAGAAGGGCTGTTTTCGGGAAGTGATACCCTGTCCGTACAGCCGCCGGTTTATGAAAAAATAACGGACGCAGAGGAGGAGAGGCCGGCAAATCCCTATCAGGAAGAAATTAAGATTAATTATGGACCGGAAAGCAATAGCTACGGCAGTAGTTACGGAGAAAACAGCAGTTATGGTTCCTCCGGTTCCAATACGTATTATGACGGCGGACAGTCCCAGTATTATTCCGCCGAATCAAATACTGAGAAAGCGGGCGGCGGCAATATCGGTTTTGCCATTGCATCGCTGGTATGCGGCATTCTTTCCCTGTTATGCTGCTGTCTTGATTTGTTCAGCCCGATACTTGCCATTGCGGCGATTGTGCTGGGAGTTATCACACTTTGCTTTAAGTATGACGGCAAGGGAATGGCGATTGCCGGTATTGCAACAGGCGGCGTTGCGCTGGTGTTCAGAATTATTATCCTGATTATTGCGTTTGCCACCGGAACCACGGCTTACGAAGAATTTATGCGCGGGTTTATGGATGAATTCTATTAAAACCGGCAGGAAATACCGCGCCGACGAGGTGTTTTATCAGATAGGAAAGGTTATCTGGCTTCCCTTTATCCTTGCAGGCTTCTGGTTTGCATATGTGGGATATGACAGATACGGAGAGCTGGCTCAGTGCAGCATAAAGAAAATCAGCGGCCTGCCATGCCCCGGCTGCGGAGGAACCAGGGCCTTTTATTATCTGTTCCGCGGGGAACTGCTAAAAAGCTTTCGATTGAACCCCACAGTGATTTACGGGGTTGCGGCCTACATACATTTTATGCTGCTATATTTTTACCGGAAGCATCTAAGTGGCGCAGGGCGGCAAAAGGAGATTTACATACCATACTATATGTATGCCGCCATTGCGGTTATTCTGGTTCAGTGGATAGTAAAAATTGTGAGAATGTTATTGTTAATTATATAACCAAGGAGGAAATTTGAAATGGACGCAAAGACGACGAGTATTGTAGCGTATTTATCATGGATTGGATTTTTGATTGCGCTTCTTGCGGGAGATAAGGAAGGCGCCAAATTCCACATGAATCAGGCTCTTGTGATTCTGCTCTTTTCCATGATTGCGATAATTCCATGTATCGGCTGGATTTGGGGAATATTTATGGTCGTGTGCTGGATATTGGGCTTTGTTGCCGCAATCAATCAGGAGGAAAAGGAAGTTCCGCTGATTGGGCAAATCAGGCTTTTGAAATAAAGCAAACGCTGTCATAATTAAATAAAAACTGCTGAACATGCCGGAAAATGTGTTCAGCAGTTTTTTTATGGGAATAAATAAAACAATTTGTAATACAAAATACTTGCCGGGTTTTGCCTGATATACTATAATATGTAATACAATGTGAAATATTTTTCAGTGAAAAAGATTTAGCTCATTTACCAAAGGGAAGGATTGTTTTATGGGAAAAAAATTTGTAATGATAATGTTATTAATCAGTGTAATCTTCCTTACCGCCTGCGGCTTTAAGGCATTGGAAGGGAATATCCAGGCAGAGGACTCCTCTGTGAAGAACGTGGCTGAAAGCAGAACAGATTCGGAAGCGGAGAACGAAGCAGGGGAATCGGAGTCAGGAGAACTCACCGGAGAACTTACAATCCTTGTATGGGTTCCTTTTGATAATTGGCAGTATACAATCAAAGCCTTTACAGAGGAGCACCCGGGAGTGACCATTACAGTAGAGATGGCCATGGCAGACGAGCTGCTGACGGAGGAATACATGGAAAAATATACTGCCAGGATAATGACCGGGGAGGGATTTGACATTGTGGAATCCGGTCTGGTGAATATGGAAAGATGTGCAGGGCAGGGTGTCTTTGCGAATCTGTATGAACTGATGGACGCTGACAGCGAATTTCATAGGGAGGATTATTTTTCCTGTATTTTTGAACCAGTGGAAACAGACGGAATTCTGCCGGCTTTCATTTATAATGTGAATCCGGTTTATGTCCACTTAAATAAAAGACTGCTTAAAATGGCAGGACTTGAATACACAAAGGATACTATTTCGTTCAGGGAACTGTACGAGCTTTATGAGAAGGTAAGAAAGGCAGCCGGGGAAAGGATATTCCTGACAGATGGCTTATATGGTTATGAGGGGATGTCAGCATATGAGGATAAGTATTTTGTCCAAAACAATCTGATGGATTCAAAGGAATATGAGGAATACCTTAAGATGCGCCATGAATTGTATTATGTATCGGAAATCAGGTCAGATATAAGTTATGGGACGATGAAGATTGCAAATGATACGCTTTGCTGTCAGACCGACTTAAGGCTGCCAAACAGCAACGCCAACGAATTTTTTGAAGGAACAGAAGATATGACAGGGGTTATCCTCTATGAAAGCATGCATGGAGAACGTTATTTTGAAGCCGGTGGTAACTGTGTGTCCATCAGTAATTTTTCCCCGAACAAAAAGCTGGCATGGGAATTTCTGAAATTTGCTTTCAGTGACAGGGAAGATGCATTCACCTTTTCCGCCATGTATTCCCCGAATAAGCAAAAGCTGGAAAAAGCCTGTGAAGGATTGAAGCCGGAATATAAAGAAAAGCTGTTCCGGGACATAGAGGCAATAAATACGGTACAGTACGCAGATATGAATTTGCACTACAATCTGGAATCTATATATGAGGACTATTTTGTGAATAATACCATAACGGCAGAGGAATGCTGTGAGAAGTTGGCCGGCAGACTTTATTTGTATAAAAACGAATAAAATATGCCGTGTTATTCCTCCGGCAGTTCCCCTTCCGCACCGGAATCATCTCCGCCGCCGGCCGCCTCGTTGTCCGTATCATCGGTGGCGGCCTCGTCCCCCGAAGCATCTTCCCCGCCTTCCGTATCTTCCTCGTCATAGGTGAAGATTTCCTCCGGGATATCGCCGTGAAGTATGGAAACGATATATTGAAGTCTTACATTCGCGCATTCATAATTATAATAAGCCATCTCCGCGGCGGTGGAATCGAAGCTTTCGCCCTCATATGCCTGATGATAGCAGGAAACCGCCTCCGACATATATCGGCTGGCCTCGTCCGCGAGCTCGTCCACACCGGGGAACCCGCCAGGAACCTCAAGCGCCGCCATCTGCTCAAAGGAGATATTCATGGAATCCAAAAGTGAAAGCAGCGCGGCAGGGGCGTTTTCATCATTTGGGTCAATGGCGTTGATGGATGAGTCAAATATCCTGACATTTTCAAAGAACTGGTTCATGTTCGCCTTATAGCTTTCTATTTCGGCATTGTCTCCGCAGCCTGTTGCCGCTGTCAGAAGGACTATGAGAAGTATAAGAAATTTCATATTCAGATTTTTCAAAACAAATCCTCCGGATTCTTTTGTATTGCCGCAGCAGATGGGTTGATATCCCCCGGAGCTGACAGCTTTATGACAATTCTGTCCTGACAACAAGGTATCACAGTTGATATTTAAAGTCAACTGTCCGCCCGAAACAGTCTAAAAAGCATACCGGAATCTGACCGGAATTTCCCAGGGCAAAGCAAAAATCATCTCATTTCCCCTTAAATTTGTAGAAATCAATTAAAAAAAGTTAAATTCTATCCCCATAAAATGATATATTTGTAAATTGTAGTTTTCTTCATTTTATGCTAACATTGAAAAAGTGACATTGCCAGGCAAGACGCGGCATGAAAATTGAATTTCGTGTGACATAAAAGGAATTTGCACAGGCGCTGCAATGAAAGACAAAGGACAGCGCGGAAGCGAGGAGACGTGAATACAGAGGATTTCAGGAAATTTACGGAAAACAGACTGATTTTTCTGGACGGGGCGACAGGCTCCAATCTGATAAAGCGGGGAATGCCGGCCGGCGTATGCCCGGAGACATGGATTTTGGAACACCCGGATATTTTCAAAGGCCTGCAGAGGGAATATGTGGAGGCCGGAAGCAATATTATCTATGCGCCGACCTTTACGGCCAACCGCATCAAGCTTGCGGAGTACGGCCTTGAGGGCAGAATAGAAGAAATTAATCACAGGCTGGTTGCGCTTTCAAAGGAAGCTGCGGATGGAAAGGCGCTTGTGGCCGGAGACATCACCATGACGGGGCGGCAGCTTTTCCCCATGGGGAATATGGATTTTGAGGAGCTTATCTCGGTTTATAAGGAGCAGATTAAGCTGCTTTCAGATGCCGGAGCCGACCTTCTGGTGGTGGAGACCATGATGAGCCTTCAGGAAACCCGGGCGGCGGTTATTGCGGCAAAGGAGGTCTGCGGGCTTCCGGTGATGGCAAGCCTTACCTTTGAGGCGGACGGGCGGACCCTTTACGGAACGGACGGCGTGACGGCGGCTGTGACCCTTGAAAAGCTGGGCGTATGCGCTGTGGGCGCCAACTGCTCCACCGGTCCTGATAAGATGGCCGGTCTCATAGAAGCCATGGCCGGGGCGGTGGCGATTCCGGTTATCGCCAAGCCCAATGCAGGGATGCCCGGATTAAACAGTCGGGGAGAAACCGTCTATGATATGAACGCCGATGCTTTTGCCGCCGGGATGATAAGGCTGGTAAAGGCCGGGGCAGGTATTTTGGGCGGCTGCTGCGGCACCACGCCGGAATATATTGAAAAGCTGGTAAAGGCGACGCGAGGCGGAGAGTGCGCCGGCATTATGCCACAGGACGGTTCAGAGGAAGAAAGCTTAAAAAACCCGGCGCAGGCGTCCGGCTTGCAGCGCAGACAGGGAATGCGTTATCTTTCCGGCGAGCGCAAAACGGTCGCTTTCGGACTGGATTCCCCGTTTATGATTGTAGGGGAGCGCATTAATCCCACGGGCAAAAAAAAGCTCCAGAGCGAGCTGCGGGAAGGAAAGCTGGATATGGTTCTTTCTTTTGCAGAAGAACAGGAGGAAAACGGCGCGGCGCTTCTGGATATCAATATGGGAATGAGCGGCATTGACGAAAAGGAAATGATGCTGAAAGCGCTGGACGAGGTCACAGTAGCCTCCAACCTGCCCCTTTCCATCGATTCCAGTCATGTGGATGTGATAGAGGCGGCCCTTCGAAGATATCCCGGACGGGCATTGATTAACTCCATTTCCGGGGAAACGGAAAAACTGGAAAAGCTTCTCCCTCTGGCGAAAAAGTACGGAGCCATGTTTATTCTTCTTCCTCTTTCCGACAAAGGACTGCCGGAGAGCCTGGAGGAAAAAATTGAAATTATAGATAAAATCAGCCGTATGGCATTTGAAATCGGTCTCACAAAGGAAGATATCGTAGTGGACGGTCTGGTGACCACGGCAGGCGTAAATCCGAAAGCGGCAGGCGAGGTGCTAGAAGTGATTCGTTACTGCAAAAGCAAAGGCCTTGCAACCATCTGCGGGCTGTCCAATATTTCTTTCGGGCTGCCGGAGAGGAGCTTCGTAAACACTGCGTTCCTTACCATGGCGATTCAGGCCGGGCTTACCATGGCCATAGCCAATCCCTCTCAGGAACTTTTGGTGAACACGGCTTTTGCCAGCGACCTTCTGATGAATAAAGAGGGCGGGGATATCCGCTATATTGAGAAAATGAAGGATTACCAGCCGAGGATTCCGATGAGAGGCGCTTCGGCGGCCGGAAACGCTGTATCCGGCAGAGGCGCATCGGCAGCCGGGAATGCGGCGTCCGTCAGGGCAAAAGATACAGCCCCGCCTGTAACCCAAAACGCGGCGGAGGCCGGGACGGAAAATCTCCCATCCGGCAATCAGATTTATCAGGATGTGATGAAAGGCAACAGGAAGCAGATAAAAGAGCATACAAAAGCCGCGGTGGAAAGCGGTCAGGAGGCGGCTTTTATCTTAAATGAACTGCTTCTTCCCGCCATTGGCGAGGTAGGGGATTTGTTTGACAAAGGGAAGTATTTCCTTCCCCAGCTTATCGCAAGCGCGGAAGCCATGAAGCTTTCCATTGAATATCTGGAACCCCTTCTTGCCACGGAAAAGGCCGGGGAGGAAATGCCCACGGTGGTTATCGCCACAGTGGAGGGCGATATTCATGATATCGGAAAAAATCTGGTGGCGCTGATGCTGAAAAACCACGGTTTTCAGGTGGTTGATTTGGGAAAGGACGTTCCAGGGGAAGTGATTGCCGGGGAGGCGGTAAAGCACCACGCAAAAATTATCGCGCTGTCCGCCCTTATGACCACCACCATGCAGGAGATGAAGCGGGTAGTCGATTACGTAAGGGAAAAGCAGATAGACGTTAAGGTGATGATTGGCGGCGCGGTGATAACTCCCGAATATGCGAGTGAAATCGGCGCCGACGGATATTCAAAGGATGCGGCGGACGCCGTCAGGGTGGCAAAGGAGCTTCTTGGAATACGATAAGCACCGGACTGCCGCTTAGACATAAAATGCAGGATAATTATCCAAAATGCAGCCAAAAAACAGAAAAATTCAGGGAATCCTGCAAAATTATCAGAGAAAGGATGAGAAAATGACAGGAGCAGATGCAATTATAAAGTGTTTGGAAGAGGAAGGCGTGGAATATGTGTTTGGCTACCCGGGCGTGGCTATCTGCCCGTTTTACAACAGTATTCTTTCATCGCCCATTGAAACGGTCCTGATAAGAACAGAGCAGAATGCGGCTCATGCGGCCAGCGGCTTTTTCAGGGTATCCGGCAAGGTAGGCGTGTGCGCCGTGACCTCAGGCCCGGGAGCAACCAACGTACTTACGGGAATTGCCACGGCTTTTGCGGACAGCATTCCCCTTATCTGCATCACAGGGCAGGTAAATTCGGAATTAATCGGCAGCGACGTGTTCCAGGAGGCGGATATTACGGGAGCGGCGGAATCCTTTGTGAAATACAGCTATCTGGTAAAGGATGTAAACGACATTCCCCGCATTTTCAAGGAGGCGTTCCACATTGCAAACACGGGAAGAAGGGGGCCGGTTCTGATTGACGTTCCCTGCGATATCCAGAATGCGGAGATAAAGAAGTTTGCCTACCCGGAATCGGTGTTCATGCGAACCTACAAACCCACGGTAAAGGGCAATATCGTACAGATAAAAAAGGTGGTGGCGGAGCTTGAAAAGGCCCGTCGTCCGCTGATTTGCGCAGGAGGCGGCGTGCTTTTGTCCGGCGCGGAAGCAGAGCTTTTAGCCTTTGCCGAAAAAAAGCAGATACCTGTGGTTTCCACCATGATGGGAATCGGCGTTATGCCCACAAGGCACCCTCTGTATTTCGGCATGGTGGGCAATAACGGAAAAGCCTATGCAAACCGCGCCATGAACGAATCCGACCTTTTGCTGATGGTGGGGGCGAGAGTGGCTGACCGCGCCGTGAACCAGCCGGATTTGATTATGAATAATAAAGTACTGGTACATATGGATGTTGACCCGGCGGAAATTGGCAAAAACGTAGGCCCCACGATTCCTCTTGTGGGTGACGCAAAACATATTTTTGAGGACCTTCTTGCTCAGGAGTTTTCCTGTAAATGCGAAGACTGGGTATCGACGCTTCAGGGCTACAAGCAGACCATGGCGCCGAAAAGGACCCCCGACCCGGCCTACGTTGACCCGGCAAAATTTATCACCATGCTTTCCGATAAGATGGAGGAGGACGGCGTCTATGTGGCCGATGTGGGGCAGAACCAAATCTGGTCCTGCGGATATCATGTGGTGAAAAAGGGTAAGTTTCTGACCTCCGGGGGAATGGGAACCATGGGCTATTCGATTCCGGCCGCCATGGGCGCAAAGCTGGCGGATAAACGCCGGCAGGTGATTGCCGTCTGCGGGGACGGTTCCTTCCAGATGTCCATGATGGAGCTTGCCACCATGCGCCAGCATAACATTCCGGTAAAAATCATCGTGCTTAAGAATAATTATCTGGGAATGGTGAGAGAGTTTCAGCATTACACCTATAAGGACAATTACTCTGTGGTGGATTTGTCGGGAAGCCCGGATTTGGAGAAGCTTTCCTCGGCCTACGATATGAAATTCCTCCGCCTTGAGAATATGGATAAGGCTGAGAATATTCTGGATGAGTTTCTGAAAAAGGATGAATCGGTGCTGCTTGAATGCATCATTAATCCTATGGATTTGGTGAGATAGGAGGCGAGTGGTTATGAAGAAAATCTATTCCGTACTGGTGGAAAACCGTTCCGGCGTGCTCTGTAAGGTGGCGGGACTCTTTTCCAGGAGATGCTTTAACATTGACTCCCTTGCTGTGGGGGAGACAGACGACTCCGCCGTTTCCTGTATGACGATTGTAAGCAGCGGAGATAAGCGTACCATCGAGCAAATCGAAAAGCAGCTTAACAAAAAGCTTGACGTGATTAAGGTAAAAACCTTTGACGAGATGAGCAGCATCAGCAGAGAGCTTCTTCTCATGAAAGTAAAATACAACAAATCCAACCGGCGGGATATCATGGAGGTCTGTGAAATCATGGGCGCCAGGATTGTGGATATGTCAAAAAACATGATGCTCATCCAGATGTGCGACATCCCGGAGCGGATTCAGCTCTTTATCGGTATGTTTAAGAGCGTCAGTATCGTGGAGGTTGCCCGCACCGGCACCCTGGCTTTGCAGAAATGCAACGAGACAGAATAAGTAAAGATAAAATAAATCAATTTTATAGTTAATTATGTAAGTTGACTTTTTCAGGGGATATTGATAAAATATTTTTCGAATGTTAGGAGGATGGGCAATTGCAAAGAAAAGTATTTCAACTTCTGGTGGATAACAATGCCGGTACTTTAAGCCGGATTTCAGGGCTTTTCTCAAGGAGAGGCTACAATATCGAGAGCATTACCGCAGGCGTCATCGGAGACCCCCGCTACACGCGGATTACCATTACGGCGTCAGGCGAGGATGAAGTTCTCGACCAGATAGAAAAGCAGGTGGCCAAGCTGGTGGATGTGCGGGATATCAAGGAGCTTAAGCCGGAGAGCAGCGTCTACCGGGAGCTGGCGCTTATCAAGGTTCGGGCAAACAGCGAGCAGAGGCAGGGAATCATTGCTGTCGCGGATATTTTCCGGGCGAAAATCATTGATGTGGCTTTTGACAGCTTAATAATCGAGCTTACCGGAAATCAGGCGAAGCTTGACGCCTTTATCAGCCTTCTGGAAGGCTACGAAATACTGGAGGTTGCAAGAACCGGAATTGCAGGGCTCCTTCGGGGGTCGGAAAACGTTACTTATCTGTAAAAGGCAGGCCGGCAATATTATCGGATTTCAGGATTGAGAAATCTGTTTAATATAAGAAAAGAGGTTTAAAGAAACAGGAAAAAGAGGAGGAGTCAGAGATGGCAAATATTTATTATCAGGAGGATTGCAACCTTTCCATGCTGGACGGGAAGACAATCGCGGTTATCGGTTACGGAAGTCAGGGACATGCGCATGCGCTGAATGCAAAGGAATCAGGGTGCCATGTGATTATTGGTCTCTATGAAGGTTCAAAGTCATGGGCAAAGGCCGAGGCGCAGGGCTTTGAGGTATATACGGCGGCGGAAGCGGCCAAAAAGGCGGACATTATCATGATTCTGATTAATGACGAGCTTCAGGCGGCTATGTATAAGAAGGATATTGAACCCAATCTGGAAGAGGGAAATATGCTGATGTTTGCCCACGGCTTCAATATTCATTTCGGGCAGATTGTACCGCCTAAGAACGTGGACGTTACCATGATTGCGCCTAAGGGGCCCGGCCATACGGTAAGAAGCGAGTATCAGGCCGGAAAGGGCGTTCCCTGTCTGGTAGCCGTTCATCAGGACGCCACAGGCAAGGCGCTTGACAAGGCGCTGGCTTACGCGCTTGCCATCGGCGGCGCAAGAGCAGGAGTTTTGGAGACCACCTTCAGAACAGAGACGGAAACGGATTTGTTCGGCGAGCAGGCGGTTCTGTGCGGAGGCGTGTGCGCGCTGATGCAGGCAGGCTTTGAGACCCTGACTGAGGCGGGCTATGATGCAAGAAACGCATATTTTGAATGTATCCATGAGATGAAGCTGATTGTTGACCTTATCTATCAGTCAGGCTTTGAGGGAATGAGGTATTCCATTTCCAATACTGCCGAATACGGCGATTATATCACAGGTCCTAAGATTATCACTGAGGAAACCAAGAAGACCATGAAGAAGATTCTCAAGGACATTCAGGACGGTTCTTTTGCAAAGGATTTCCTTCTGGATATGTCACCCGCCGGCGGGCAGGCACACTTTAAGGCAATGAGAAAGCTTGCCGCAGAGCATCCGTCAGAGCAGGTTGGAAAAGAAATCCGTAAGCTGTACAGCTGGAACAATGAAAGCGATAAGCTGATTAATAACTAAACAGGACAAAAGGCGGCAGAACAACATTTGCCGCTTTTTATGTATAGGATTTGGAGGATATGATTTATGGGAATGACAATGACTCAGAAAATACTGGCGGCTCATGCCGGACTTGAGAAGGTGGAAGCCGGACAGCTGATTGAAGCGGATTTGGATTTGGTGCTGGGCAATGACATCACAAGTCCTGTGGCCATTAAGGAAATGGAAAAAATGAAGGTGGACGGAGTCTTTGACAAGGATAAAATTGCCCTTGTGCCGGACCACTTTGTCCCCAATAAGGATATCAAGTCGGCGGAGCATTGCAAATGCGTGCGTGAGTTTGCATACCGCAACCAGATTACCAATTATTTTGAAGTCGGTGAAATGGGAATCGAGCATGCGCTGCTTCCCGAAAAAGGACTGACAGTTGCCGGAGACGTGATTATCGGCGCGGATTCCCACACCTGCACCTACGGCGCGCTGGGGGCTTTTTCCACGGGAGTGGGAAGTACGGACATGGCCGCCGGTATGGCTACCGGAAAGGCATGGTTCAAGGTACCCGCCGCCATCAGATTCAACCTCACCGGAAAGCCCGGGGAATGGGTGAGCGGAAAGGACGTTATCTTACATATCATCGGCATGATTGGCGTGGACGGCGCTTTGTATAAATCCATGGAATTTACAGGCGACGGAATTAAAAATCTGACCATGGACGACAGATTCACCATTGCCAACATGGCTATCGAAGCCGGCGGAAAAAACGGAATTTTCCCTGTGGATGATTTGGCGGTCGCCTACATGAAGGAGCATTCCAAAAAGGAATATACTGTTTATGAGGCGGACGAGGATGCGGTTTACGACGAGGAATATACCATTGATTTAAGCGCCCTTCGTCCCACCGTTGCATTCCCTCATCTTCCCGAAAATACGAAGACCATTGACGAGATAAAAGAGGATATTAAAATCGACCAGGTGGTTATTGGCTCCTGCACCAACGGGAGAATTGAGGATATGCGGACTGCCGCCCGTATTCTGAAAGGCAGACATGTGGCAAAAGGGATGCGCTGTATCGTGATTCCGGCCACTCAGGCTATCTATATGCAGGCCATGGAGGAAGGGCTCCTTAAAACATTTATCGAAGCGGGAGCTGTGGTAAGCACCCCCACCTGCGGTCCCTGCCTTGGCGGTTACATGGGAATCCTTGCGGAGGGAGAGCGATGCGTCTCCACAACCAACCGCAATTTTGTAGGCCGTATGGGACATGTGAATTCGGAGATTTATCTGGCCAGCCCGGCAGTTGCCGCGGCAAGCGCGGTTCTTGGAAAAATTGCCTGCCCGTGCCAGTTGGACTGATATCGGAAAGTGAAAAAGGAAAGGCGGTAAGAAATGAAAGCAGCAAAAGGAATTGTTTTTAAATACGGCGACAATGTGGACACCGACGTGATTATTCCGGCGAGATATTTAAATTCCTCCGACCCGGCGGAGCTGGCAGCGCACTGTATGGAGGATATCGACAGGGATTTCATCAAAAATGTAAAAAAAGGCGATATTATCGTAGCCGATAAAAATTTCGGCTGCGGTTCCTCGAGAGAGCACGCGCCCATTGCAATCAAGGCGGCTGGCGTTGGCTGTGTGATTGCACAGACCTTTGCCCGGATTTTTTACAGGAACGCCATCAATATCGGACTTCCCATCATCGAATGTCCCGAGGCTTCCGAGGGAATCGAGGCGGGAGATGAAGTGGAAATTGATTTCGATTCCGGCATCATCAAAAACCTGACGAAAGGGACGCAGTTTAAGGGTCAGGCATTTCCTGAATTTATGCAGAAAATCATTGACGCGGAGGGGCTTGTGAATTATATTAATCAGAGGTGACAAAACAAAAGGAATTGCGCTGATGTGCAGGCAGGTCACAGTATGGACACATTTGGGTGGTATAATTTGTGATGGTTTGAAGCCGTGATTTTATGTGAGGAGGAAATTTACAGATGGCACAACAGGAAGCCGGTAAGAAAACACAGCATAATGCTGAAAAAAACACGCCGGAAGCAAAGACAGAGCAAAAGGTACAGACAAAATATGACCGGAAAATAGAGGCCAGGAAACAGCAGAAGATTAAGGAGGCCCGCCAGGATAAAATTGCAAAAATTACAGCGCTGGCAGTTTGCGCCGTGGTGGTTCTTGCGGCGGTGATTTCCATAGGCTCATCCGTTGTCAGGAAAAATTCAGCGTTAAAGGGCGCGTATGTAAAGGTGGGAGACCATGAGCTGACACAGCTTGAGTACGACTACTATTTTAATTCGGCAGTAAATAATTATCTGATGACTTATTCATCCCTTATGCCTTATATGGGACTCGACACTTCCGTAGATTTAGATAAGCAGCAGTATTCCGAGGATATGACCTGGAAGGATTTGTTCGACGAAATGACTGTGGAGCAGATAAAGCAGACAAGAGTGATGGTAAAGGAAGCCGGCGAAAAGGGCTTTACCTATGACGCCAATGAAGATTATGAAAGCTTTTTGACCAGCGTTCAGTCCTATGCGGATAGTGCGGGCGTAACTGTCAAGGAGTATTATAAGCAGAACTTTGGCGAATACGCCACCCAGAAAAACATCGAGCCCTTTGTCAGGGAAAATATGCTTGCAAGCGCTTATTACAGCCATTTGCTTGAGGAAAATGCGGCAACCGACGAGGAAGTCAGCGCTTATTACGACGAGCATAAGCAGGATTACGACAAGGTGGATTACAGAAGCTTTATTTTTACAGCGGAGCTTGCTGAGGATGCGGATGACGCCGCCATCGCCGACGCTATGAAGGAACTTGAAGGCAAGGCAAACGCCATGATGGAAGCCCGTAAGGGTGGAGAGGATTTTGAAGCTCTCTGCGCAGAAAATGCTTCTGAGGACGCCAGGGCAAATTATGAGGACGCAGAATCAGAGTACAGCCTTACAGAAGGGCGGTATTTTTCAGGTACTTCATCTGTGATATCGGGATGGCTCTATGAAGACGGCCGCAAGGAAGGCGATATTACCGTTCTGGCGGATGAAACCGCTCATCAGTATTATGTTGTTGAGTTTGTAAAGAGATATTTTGACGAGGCTGACAATGAAAACATCGCCAATACCATTGCATCACAGAGAACCTCCGAATATGTGGCAGGACTTGTGGAAGATTGTCAGGTAGTTGACGTGAAAGGCGAATTGAAATATCTTACCATTGACAGAACAGACAGCTCCGATGCGGGTGAAGATGCCGGAAGCGGTGAGGAAAGCGCTGGAGACGGCGCGTCTTCGGACGGAGAGGTGTCTGACGGAGAAGTACCTTCGGAAGACGGTACTGGTGAGAGTGCGGAGGAGTAACGGGCTGATGCTTCCCGGATAGATAAAGGATAAAACACCGTCAGGGATAAACTGCGTAATTGGCAGAGCCTGACGGTATTTTTTTAATTTTATAAACCTTTGAAACAGAGATTTCCGGGAATCATTAAATGTGCAAAGCGTTAATGTTTTGTATATTACAGACAGCAAAAACGCAACCGCTGATTTCTGTTATAAATATCCCTGAAATGTTACCATCATTGTGGAGGTGACAGAACATGATTTTCTCAGAAAAATTACAGTTATTAAGAAAAAGCAGGGGCTTTACTCAGGAAGCTCTGGCACAGAGCTTAAATGTGTCAAGACAGGCGGTTGCAAAATGGGAATCCGGACAGGTCTATCCTGACATCACAAATCTTATCCAAATCAGCAATATGATGAATGTAACTGTGGATTATCTGGTCCGAGACCAGGAATGTTCGGCAAAGCCGGTGCCAGCGGAACGCACCGACATTGACGAAATTATAGATTTCAGATTGGAAGCGGCCGCTCATACCTACGCCGCATTTATGAATGAAGTTGATTCTACCAGACTGGATTCTCACGATTACAGATATGAAAAAGATGGTTATGTGTATCATGACACCTATGTCGGCGGCGAACGGTTTGCCGGCGAAGAAGCAATTTGGAAAAAGGGCGGAGCCGTTTACGCAATGAACTATATTGGCAGAGTATTAAGCGACAAATTTAACGGCCATTTTCTAAAGGAGGCTCTTAAAAAGGCCAGTCACAATATGCCATACCGCGGACCTGAATATTATCAGTCGGGCGAGTTCCTGTATAAAGCTAAAGTATCGGGAGACTTTACATGGTTTCAGGGATATGAAGAAATTTACTGGATGGACGAAAAGGCGTATGAGTGCTGTTTTCATGGCGGGTTGATACGATAAGTCTGTTTTTAACAGAGGCATATGAAAGTTGGAATCTTTCATATGCCTCTGGACCTTTTTCTGCAAAAGTTTAATACCCTGTTGGCGCATATCTGCCTGAGAATTATTGCAATTTCACCCCGGAAAAGGCGTTGCAAATGACCCCGCCGGTGAAATCGGTTCGCCGTTTGCAAGGAGGTGGTGAACATCTCCCATAGCCTGTACTCTGAAATAAGCTTCCTTTCCCCAGCGTCTCTTACTGGAAACGATGGTAATGCTTGCCGGAGGCAGGAAAAATCCGTGCGTCAGCAACGGAAGACGATTAAGCCAATTTAGGACTTTATTTTTTTCTGTATTTCCCTGAGTTTATTTAGTTTTTGTTTGAGATTATTTTCTTCAAGACCATCAAGCCAATTTTGATAAAATTCATCAAAGCTGTCTGCTACTAAATAAAATCCACCCTCATTGTCTGTATCGAAAATCATCCCTCGAAATTCACCTGTTACAACAATTCCATAATCCCATTGACAGCCATGTGTGCCTAAAACAAGAAATCCTTTTGTATCACAAAGGCTTTCATCATCATCTGGATATTCCAATACAAAAAAATTGTCCGGAGATTTTTCGTAAGATTCTTTTGTAAATCCAAAATGCTCAATCTCATTTAATAGCATTTTTCGAGGACAAAACGGTTGTGAAAGGCTTTTTCGATAAGACTTATAGAAACGCTCCGTACTTGGGCTATTTGCCGTTTGCGTAAATTTAGAAAAGGGTATCAAACCATAATCCTCACAGGCACCCCCATCGCCTATTTCAGTAATAAAGCGAAAATAGTCTTTAGGTAATGTAAAACCATATGTATCTTCAATGTCGTATACAAATTTATCAGAAATGGCAGGATTTAATTTGTACCTATGAGTATCCGAACCAAAAAGTTCAAAATGCTTATCAATAACTGCCGCTCTTTTCAATATCTTAAAAACTTTCTCCTTTTGTAACATAATCTATCCCTCTCTGTTAGTTCCTTCTATTGCGTTCCTCTCTTCAATTCCGATTTGCTGTTTTTATTTCCTCCCCCGGGGGACTGTATTGCTAAGAGGTCTGTTCTTTCATAGCGATTATGCCCTTGTAATTGCTTTTTGTATTTCCAACACTTAATTGCTTCCTCTAAAGATTTTCCTTTATTGTCTGCAAAAAAATCCCGAATATAAGCATTATACTCAAACTGCTTATCAATTTTTGTTTTCCCTTTTTTCTTATCCTCAAGGATTTGATAATAAGCGGCAATTGCTTCTTTGTAAGTTTTGCCTGTATTGTTTTTTAACCATTTTTGAAAAGCTACATTGAATGAAAAACTATTTCCGATATGTTCTCTAAAAAATGTTCTATGCTTTTCTGAACAAACAAAGTTTGCTTCAATTTTTTCATCTTCACTAATGGCAGATAATACCGTTGCTTTTTTTCTTTCCGTTGAAACAGGCAATATTTTTCCTGTTTCAAGAAAATACGCAATTCTATCTGCTATTTCTATTTTTCCACCTGAAACGGGAAGACCGTTTTCGCGGCAAAAGTTTACCAATTCCTCTTTCAAATAATAGTAATCACGAAATATTTTGCTATCTAAATTCCTGTCTAAAACAGGTCTGTCATTCATATATGCTCCTTTTTTACTACACATCAAACCATGGCGGGTTGATACGATAAGTCCGTTTTCTAACAGAGGCATATGAAAGATTCCAACTTTCATATGCCTCTGGACCTTTTTCTGCAAAAGGTTAATGCCCTGTTGCCACATACTTACTTAAAAGTTATTGCAATTTCACCCCGGAAAAGGCGTTGCAAATGACCCTGCCGGTGAAATCGGTTCGCTGTTTGCAAGGAGGTGGTGAACATCTCCCATAGCCTGTACTCTGAAATAAGCTTCCTTTCCCCAGCGTCTCTCACTGGAAACGATGGTAATGCTTGCCGGAGGCAGGAAAAATCCGTGTGTCAGCAACGGAAATGGAATATTCAGCAGATGGGAGAGAACCAGACAGGTGATTCCCAGATGGCAGAAGATGACAATTACAGGTTCATCGCTCTCGTCGGGAAGCTTATCTATGGTGCGGACATTGCCCGGAGCCACTGTCTGTGAAATAGAGCGTTCTTCCATATCAGGGACAAGATAAAAATTCTGTTCTCTTATGTAACCATAGGAAGCCAAAAATTCATCCAGATTCTTACATACATTTTGAAACTGGATTTTTATCTCCGGATTCTGCTTCATAATTTCGGCGTCCACCCAGTCTGTTCCGGTTGTCATAAGCGGGTTGCCGCTCCAATAGGAAGGAACAAAGTCCCACGGAACACCGTGTCTTCCGGTAATCGGGTCGTCAATCAGATAAGAAAATTCCCGCATCCAGTCCAGTGTAACGGCCTCGCGGTTCATTTTTTTCAAAGTGGGAGCGGCGGTATCCTTTGCGCGTCCTAAGGGAGAACAGTAAAAGTCGGTGACCTGCCACTTACTGATGCGCCCGGCCAGACATTCCGCTTCCCGCCATCCGTTTTCTGTCAAAGAGTCCTTTGCATAGTCAGGTTCGCCATGACGGACAAATATGATTTTCATAAAGAAACTCCTCCTCAATTAAATTGTATTTTAGATGTCTTGGATATGATTTAAGATATTACTGCCTGCCTCTTTCTATGGTTTTTGCACAGGCAGTACTAATTGTATATCTAAACAGGGCGGATTTCAAGAGCCGGTTGGCTGTATTACAAATCCCATAGCTTTAAGCAGGCTGCCGGGGAGAATGTTGAAATCAGTCCGTAATGCCACCGGATTCATAACCATGTTCCCTTGCCCATGCAAGAAGTTTTTCATGTTCTGATGTTAATTCCTGATTTTTGCAGGACAACTTCTGATTTTGAGAGGTCAACTCTTGATTATTGGAAGTAAGCTTCCTATTCTGAGAAGTCAGCTCCCTGTTCTCCGAAGACAATTTTTTCATCACATGCTGCATATCTTTTTGCTGCCTGTAGAAGTCTTCCCGAGCCTCGCATTGCAGACGGATTTTTTCTTCCTGACTGAGTTGGTATATCGTAGCGGAGGCTTCGCTGATAAATTCATTTTTCTGTGCAAGCATTTTTATTTCCTCCCATGTCGTTGCCTTAAAAAGGGATGCCCAATAATCTATCTGATGCTGTTTATCTTCTTTAGTAGCTAAATCTACACGAGTTAAGTCTAACACGGAAAGGCGTAACTTGTCACTATATAAAGTGTAATTTTTAACATTAAGGAACTGATAAGTAGCATAAAATTCAGGATAGTTTTCAAAGAGTGTAAAATCGAGAAGTCCTATTTGGATAACAGGTCTGACGTTCAGGTAATCTTCGCCTGGGTGCAGGTTATCAAAATTTCTGCACAGGTAGCTTAAGGAGCGTTCCGGCCAGTTATGTCTGTTAATAACCTGCATTTCCAGGTTTATGAAGGTTAATGCATTCAGAAAAATCTTGATATCCAGCATAAATGTTTTCTGGTCAATGGATTGGCCAAGTTCAATGGGGTTGGTGATAATAACTGATTTGATATCTTTTGGAGATATATGCAGGAGAGAGCAGATAAGCCCTTTCAAAACTTTGTTGTTTCTTTGCATCAGCGCCCGAAAAAGATAATCATTTGTCATTGGAATGGCGATTAATAAAGTTAGATTAATAATCTGATAAAAGATTTTCTGAAGAATTTTTTGAAAAATCTATAATTCATTTATAACACGCGAGCAGACAAAATGCAACAATATTTATGTTGAAACGTATGTTCGCATATGATAAAATACTTTTATGGATAAGTTAAAAAAAGATTTGATACTTTTATCAGGAATTCTTCTGACCGCTTTTCTTCTGTGGCTACTTCCTCCATTTTTTTACAGAGATGAACCGGCAAGGGTCGGCATCTATCAGGACGGGAATCTGATTGCCGATTACCCGCTCACAGAGGATTTGGTCACGGCAATTTCTTACGAGGACGAGCATTTTAACCTTCTGCTGATTGAAGACGGAAAGGTGTCGGTTTCCGACGCGGATTGCCCTGACCAGCTCTGCGTAAAGCAGCGAAGCATTTCCGGCAATGGAGAAAGCATCATCTGCCTTCCGCATAAGCTTGTGGTTTTGGTTGAGTCGGGAGAGGAGCGAAAACTGGATGCAGTCACCTACTAAATTTAATGAAACGGCTTATATGGGGCTTTTGCTTGCCTTTGCGCTCATTTTATCCTATGTGGAGCTTTTAATCCCTTTTCAGATGGGAATGCCGGGGATAAAGCTTGGGCTTGCCAATCTTGCGGTGGTTCTTTGCCTGTATCTGTTCGGCTGGCAAAGGGCTTTGCTTTTAACGGTGGCGAAGGCAATTTTCAGCGGACTTCTGTTCGGAAATCTGTTTATGATATTATACTCTCTGGCAGGGGCCGTTATCAGTGCGCTTGTCATGATTTTTCTGAAAAAGAGCAACTGGTTCCATGTACCGGTAATCAGCGCAGCCGGAGGCGTTGCCCATAATATGGGGCAGCTTGTGGTTGCCGTGAAAGTTGTGGAGACTTACAGTGTGCTTTACTATATGCCGGTGCTGATAGCGGCAGGGCTTGTCACCGGTCTGGTAATCGGAATTACGGCGGCTCTGGTTCTGCCTTATCTTCAAAATATACTTGGGAAAGGAAAGAGCAAATGATTGCTTTTGTGAAAGGGAAAATAGAGGATTTATCGGAAGAAAATGTAGTGGTGGATGTCGGCGGCGTGGGGATTAATGTTAAAATTTCCGCCGGAACCTTCCATCTGCTTCCCGGAATTGGCGGGGAGGTTAAGCTTTATACCTACACCAGCGTCAGAGAAGATGCCTTTAACCTGTTTGGCTTTCTGACAAGGGATGAACTGGAGCTGTTTAAGAAGCTGATTACGGTTAACGGAATCGGGCCAAAGGGCGGCCTCTCCATTCTATCAGTTATGAGCGCGGACGAGCTGCGGTTTGCCATTGTGTCCGGGGACGGCGCGGCGATTGCGAAAGCCCCCGGCATCGGGAAAAAGACGGCGGAGAGAGTGATTTTGGACCTTCGGGATAAGGTTTCCCTTGAAGATACTCTGATTCATAAGGAGATGCAGGTATCTGCCCCGGGCGGACAGGATAATCATGCGGTAAACGAGGCGGTGGAAGCGCTGACGGCGCTCGGCTATTCCGCAACGGACGCTTTGCAGGCGGTTAAGAAGGTTCCGGCGGACGATAATATGGATGTGGAGACGCTGCTTAAGCTTGCGCTGAAGAATATGTTTTAAACAGGAAGGCAAAATTGGGAAAAAAGAAGGAAACTATTTTAAAAAGATACGGGATTCGGTCCAGATTTTTTATACTGTTCGCAGTACTTGTGATTATTCCGTTTCTGGCCATAGCGGCCCTTGCCAGCACAGTATTCCGCAATAATGTAGTGGATAATTACGGCTCCAACATGGCCGATACCATGGTGGCTGTCTCCAAGCAGGTAAAAACCCTGATGAAAAAATACGAGGAGGCAACCATGAATCTGTACTATGGAGGCGCGGTTAATGTGCTGCCGGAAAAGCCGGAAGACGATTTGATAGTCGGCAGTCTGGAATCTATCTGCTTTTCAAACAGCGACGTCCTGTCGGCTTATCTGGTGTGCAACAATCAGGTTTACAGCTCGGGATTATCCAACAGCGTGGATATCAGAGAGCTGGTGGCGCAGCACGAGGAGGAAATTGTCCGTTCCGGCGGAAAGCCCCGGTGGTTTCGGGCGGACGCTCTGTATGGGCAGTCAGGCAACCAGCGTTATCTTCTGATGCGTTCCTTAAACAGCGAGAAGGCTTCGAATGTGGGAACCTTATGTCTGGTGCTCAGTGAAAAGCTTTTTTCCAGACCCTTAAGCGGGCTCAGTACCAAAGGGGTGGAGCGGTATGTTCTTGACAGCGAGGGAAAGATTTTTTACAGCATGGGACGGGAAGACATCGGCAGGGAGTTTTCCGCTGAAAATTTTGTGCTGGGGGAAAAAACAACATATGGCAGCTGCAGATTTGAGGGAGAGGAAGTCATCTTTGCGTCCTGTACCCTGGATTCTCCCAGACTGTATTTTGTGAGTATCTGCCCTGTCGCGGATATTCTGGAGCCGGTGGCAAGGCTTCGTGTGGCGGCTGTGTTTATCTGCCTGATTTATCTGGCATTTATCTTCTCCATATTGTTTTTGCTGAATCATTATATTTTCCACCCGATTTCTGTCCTGAGCCAGAAAATGGACGTTTTTGCGCAGGGAGATTTAAATACCAAGGTGGAGCTGCATTCCATGGGTGAAATTCAGAGCCTGAGCCAGCACTTTAACCAGATGACGGAAAAGATTAACCTTCTGGTGATGAGCAATGAGAAAAATCTGAAAGAAAAAAACGAGCTGGAGATGAAGGCGCTGACAGCGCAGATTAAGCCTCATTTTATTTATAACGCCCTTAATACCATCAAATGGATGGCCGTCCTTAACAAACAGGATAATATTCAGAAAATGGTGGAAGCTCTGGTTGGCATATTAATGAATGCCGCCCGCATTGAGGACGAGGATTACAGCCTGAAAGAGGAAATTACGCTGATTGAAAATTATGCGCGGATACAGAAAGCGCGGTTCATGAACTTCGATATGGATATTACTTTAGAGCTGGAGCCCGGGCAGTATAAAATCCGCAAGTTTCTGCTGCAGCCGGTGGTGGAGAACGCCATTACCCACGGATTTGCCAGAGGAAAATACCGCGGCCAGATACGGATGCATATCTGGGAGGACGGCAGGCTTCGGATTAAAGTGGAGGACAATGGCGTCGGCTTCGATGTGGAGAGCTGGCGAAGCGGCGACGAACGGCAGGAAAGCCATACCAATATCGGCCTTCGGAACATCGAACAGATGATTCATCTGGAATACGGGGACGAATACGGGCTGGAAATTATAAGTGAGCTGGGCAAGGGGACGACGGTGGAATATCTGCTCCCCCTGATTGAGAGGTAAGTGTTGTGATAGAAATTATAATTGTAGATGACGAGATGCTTTCCAGAATCGGTATACAGTCCCTTCTTGACGGCGTCAGAGATATTCATGTGGCGCAGACCTTCGACAATGCCAGGGAGGCTCTCACGTATCTGGAGCGGAAACCGGCGGACATCCTTCTGACAGACCTGGAGATGACGGGAATGCACGGGATGGACTTGATTCGGGAGGTCAAAAAGCGCTACGAGGAGATGGGGATTCTGATACTGAGCTGCCACAATGATTTCAGCTATGCCAGAGAGGCGCTTATGCTGGATGCGGACGGTTATCTCCTTAAGCATGAGTTGAATACGGAGCTTCTGGAGGAAGAAATCCGAAAAATATATCATAAAAAGGCAAAAAAACGTTTAGGAGACGGCCCTGCGCCGAATCCGGGCGTTGCCGCGCACAATCCCGATTTGCTTTACCGGGTGGGCGTTCTGCGGTTCTGGCGGGAGCCTGCGCCGGAGGTCAGAAGGGCGGAAAGCGAAATGGACAGGACAATGGCTGTACATTTTCTGGACGAGCTGCTTTCCAGATATGACATGGGAACCCTGTTCGCTCCCTCAAAGGGCGATATGTTTATCGTTTTTCAGATGAAACAGAGCCTGCCCCAAAGCGAAAGGCAGAATTATCTGACGGCCGCCGCCGCCCGGCTGAAAACGGATATCGAGCGTGTCATGAGCTTTAAAATTGTTCTGGGAATCAGCCGGGAATTTGCGGATACAAAGGAGATTCCGGTCATGTACAGGGAAGCTTCCCGGGCGGCGGATGATTTCTTCCGTTCTCCCGGCAGTTATCTGTTCTTTTATCAGGAAAAACCGGCCGATGAGATAGAACGGGCGATGGATTACATTGAAGAACGCCTGGAGCAGAACCTTACGCTTGCCGAAATCGCCGGAAACAGCAATATGAGCGTACCCAATTTCTGTAAAAAATTCAAGGCAAGGACAGGAAAAACGCTGGTGCAGTACGTAAACGATCGCAAAGTGGAGAGTGTAAAAGGATATCTTTGCGACAATACCCTGTCCCTGTCTGAAATCGCGGAAAAAACAGGCTTTTCCAATGAAAATTATATGGTGCGGGTGTTTAAAAAGGTGACAGGCATGACTGTTACGGATTATCGCAGACAGTGATAAGAAATGGAACCGCCGTATAAGATTTTGAATGTGAAAAGAAAACGGATAGATTTGTGAAGAAAACGGAGAAGTTTGTTGATTGTTTTTACGTCAGCAAACTTTTATATTGTATCTATAAACTTTTCACAGGAGGTAAAATGTATGAAAAAGAACATGAAAAAATTAGTTGCTTTTATCGGCACCTTTGCGCTTGCAATGTCGGTTACGGCCTGCGGCGGAAGCGGCGGAGGAGAGTCCAAGTCTTCCGGCCAGGATACGGCAGCGGCGGATAATCCCGCGGCGGCAGCGGACGAGGCGGCTCCGATTGAGGAAGCAGCCGAAGCGGAAAGCGGCGGAGGAGAGATTTCCGGGACCCTCACCGTATGGGAGCATGACTATCATTTTGAGGCATGCCTTAAGGACGTAATTGCCGGATTTGAAAAACAGTATCCCGATGTGACGGTTGAGTATGAAATCAAAGACGACAATTACGACAGTATTCTCTCCACAGCAATGCAGTCGGGCGACGGGCCGGATTTGTTCTGGACAAATGGCAGCGTAACCGCAACCATGGGAAATTTTGTCAGCAACGGCGTATGTGTGGACCTGACGGATAAGGTTGATTATTCCCTGATGCCGGAGGCGGCTATGGGGCTGACAATGATTGACGGAAAATCTTACTCCGTGCCATGGCTTACCATGGATACCCGTACCGTATACTACAACATCGATATGTTTGAGGAAAACGGCTGGTCTGTGCCGAAAACCTTCTCGGAGTTTGAGGAGCTTCTTGCCACAGTAAAGGCGGCCGGGATTACCCCCATTTCTCTTTGCCCCAACAGCCCCTGGACACTTTTATTTGCCTTTGAGCCGATTCTTTCAGGCTATGACCCGGAATACACAACAGGCCTTTCGGATTATTCCGTTCCCGCGGCAGGAGATGTGGTTAAGGGCTGCTTAAACAAGATGCTGGAATGGGCGGACAAGGGATATTTCGGCGACAACTGGCTTGGCGTGGCGGATGAGAATGCCCAGTATCTGGCCTTTACTACCGGAAACACCGCCATGGAAATCGGCGGCTCATGGGAAGCTTCCACCTTTGCCGCAAACAATCCCGATTTGAATTTCGGCGCATTTGCAGTTCCCGCGGAGGATGGAACCACAGGTCTTGTGGGAACTCCTGCCAACGGCTTTTCCGTAAATGCCGCTACTGAAAATATGGACGCGGCGCTGGCATTTGCTAATTACTGCGCAACGCTGGAAGCCCAGACCATCTGGGTACAGTCTCAGGGCGCGGTATCTGCTTCCGATAAGATTGAAGCTTCCACGGATATTGCAAAGATGATTTCCGAGGGCGGCAAGGGAAATATTTATACCAGCTGGCAGAGCGTTTTGAATTACCATTCCGAGGGCGGAGAAGCGAATACTATCTGGGGTGAAGATTTCTCAAAGGTATTCACCGGCGGAATGACGGTAGATGATTTCGCAGATGAAATCAGCGCGGCGATGGATTAAAATCCCGGTTTGAATGTTAATGTTTCAGCTTTATAAATGAATTGGATAATAGTCAGGCGCGGGATACGGGTTCCGGCTTGGCTATTATTCATATGGGAACAGTATAAGGCGCATGATTTTGCAAAGACGATTACCGTTTCCGGAAAGGATGGGAAAATGAAAAAAAAGAAACATATTTTATTTATTGCCCCCGGGTTTATTCTGTACACAATATTTATTATATTCCCGATTTTTTACGTGCTTTATCTGAGCGTTTTCGAGTGGTCGGGACTGGGGCCTATGAAGTTCGTCGGTCTGGAAAATTTCAAGACCCTGTTTTTTAACGAGCGGATGGCCCCTACCATGTTCAACGCATTAAAAAACAATCTGAAATACCTGCTTTGCGTCTGGCTCATCATCACTCCTTTTCAGTATCTGATAGCCTATCTGATGTACATTAAAATACCGGCGCACAAATATATCAAGTTTATGATATTTATGCCCTACGTTATCAGCTCCACCATTGTAAGCTTTTTTGCGACCCTGCTGTTCAATCCCAATATCGGCTTCCTCAACAAATTGTTTGAGTGGATGGGGCATCCGGAATGGCAGAGCGCGTGGTTCGGAGACCCGAACAGAGCATTCAAGCTGATGATTGTACTGATTATCTGGCAGGGGGCGGGGACAGGTATTATGATTTTTTATTCCAACCTGATGGATATTTCCCGGGATGTCATGGAGTCCTGCCGGATTGACGGCTGCAACGAATGGCAGAGGTTTCTCTATATCCTTCTGCCTTTATCCCTTCCTTCCTGCGCGTCCATCATTACCATGAGCACCATCTGGGCGCTGGCAATTTTTGACATGCCCTTCATTTTGGGCGGGGCCAACGGAGGCGTAAACGGATGTCTGGACTTCGCCAATCTGGTATTTTACAGATATACCTTTGGAACCGGTTTAAACGGAAAATCCAATCTGGGCTTTGGCGCTTCCATCTGTGTGCTAATGTTTGTTGTGATGTTGTTTGTGACGTTTTTACAGAATAAATTTTTATCAAAGTTTGAATACGAAAATTAAGGAGTATATCTATGAAAAGAAAACAGAATGGGGAAATCCTCTCGCCGGCGTCAAAAACCGCCAGAATGGTCTGGGCAATTATACTGATTATTTATACTTCTATCACTGTCTTTGTGATTGGAATGACGATTCTGGATTCTCTCAAGACCAAAGGGGATTTGGTGAACAATTTCGTCGGCCTGCCCAAAGCCATTTCCTTCGAGAGCTATAAAACAATCCTTCTGGAGGACAATTTTTTACAGTACTTTAAAAACAGCTTCATTCTGACCTTCTGCGGTACGACAGGAGCTATCTTTCTTGCGGCTCTGACCGCCTACGGGATTGCGAGATATGAATTTAAGGGAAAATCCTTCCTTACGGCTTATTTTCTTATTGGAATGATGGTGCCGGTTCAGGTAAGTATTCTGCCGCTGTTTCTCATCTTAAAAAAGATTGGCCTGATTAACAGGCTTTTGGGCATGATTCTTGTGTATATGGCCGGTATTTCCATGGCGTGCTTCATTTTCCAGAAGTTTTTTAAAACCATTTCAGTGGAGCTGGAGGAATCGGCTAGGCTTGACGGAGCAGGGGATTTCCGTATCTTTTTCCGCATCATCATGCCGGTCAGCAAGCCCGTTATCGTGACCATGGCTCTGATTACGGCAATTCAGGAATGGAATGATTTTTATATGCCGATGGTCTTACTTGGGAGCAAAAAAACAAGAACCCTGACCCTGTCCGTTTATCAGTACATGGGACAGTTTATGAAGTATATGGGCGAGTCCATGGCGGCGGTTATTATTACCCTGATACCGATTATTGTTTTATATTTTGTGTTTTCCTCTCAGATAGTGGAAGGGCTGACAGGAGGTGCGGTAAAAGGATAGACATACGAAAGAAAAATGTTGCTTAAAGTACGGGGAAACACTATAATAGCCACAGGGAATCTTTACGATAAGCATCAATCCAGATAAGAGGAAACCATGGCTAAAAGAATGATAGAAACCAACGTGCAGGAAGAAGATATTAAAATTGAAGGCTCCCTGCGCCCGCAAAAATTAACCGACTACATCGGTCAGGCAAAAATTAAGGAAAAGCTCAATATTTACATCAAGGCGGCAAAGCAGCGGGAGGATTCCCTTGACCACGTGTTGTTTTACGGCCCGCCCGGTCTTGGCAAGACGACCCTTGCCGGTATAATTGCAAATGAAATGGGCGTGAATATGAAGGTTACCAGCGGCCCGGCAATTGAAAAGCCGGGAGAGATGGCGGCGATTTTAAACAATCTCCAGGAGGGGGACGTTCTGTTTGTGGATGAAATCCACAGGCTCAACCGGCAGGTGGAGGAGGTGCTGTATCCTGCCATGGAGGACTTTGCCATAGACATTATGATTGGAAAGGGGCCCACAGCCCGCTCCATCCGCCTTGATTTGCCCCATTTTACTCTGGTTGGGGCCACCACAAGAGCCGGTCTTTTAACCGCCCCTCTGCGGGACAGGTTCGGAATCATCGACAGGCTTGAGTTTTATTCCATAGAAGAATTGCAGACGATTATCATGCATTCTTCCCGAGTCTTAAACGCAGAGGTGGAACCGGCGGGGGCAATGGAAATGGCAAGAAGAAGCCGGGGAACGCCAAGGCTTGCCAACAGGATTTTAAAGCGGGTGCGCGATTACGCTCAAGTAAAGCATGACGGCGTCATCACGGAAGAAGTGGCAATGACGGCACTTAACCTGATGGACGTGGACAGGATGGGCCTCGACCATATTGACAGAAATATTCTCATCACCATGATAGAAAAATTCGACGGCGGCCCCGTGGGGCTCGATACTCTTGCGGCGGCAATCGGGGAGGATTCGGGAACTATTGAGGACGTATATGAACCCTACCTTTTAAAAAACGGTTTTATCAACCGGACGCCCCGGGGCAGGACAGTGACAGATTTTGCATATCGCCATTTAGGGCTTGAAATTCCCGGATAATCTGTTTATAATAAATGCTGTATAGGCAGAAGACAAAGTGATACGTTTGGTATACAAGAGGGGTGGGCGCATGTCGGCAAAAACAGATACGGAAGTAATTATCGGAGGTAAGGTCTTTACCTTAAGCGGATACGAAAGCGAGGAGTATCTGCAGAAAGTGGCGTCCTACATTAACAATAAAATGTCGGAATACGCAAAGGTGGAATCCTACAAAAGACAGCCCCTGGATATGCAGAACGTTCTTCTTCAGCTCAACATCGCCGACGATTACTTTAAGGCCAAACGGCAAATCAGCCTGCTCGAGGAGGAGATTCAGGGCAAGGAAAAGGAGCTTTATAACTTAAAGCACGAACTGATTGCCACCCAGATTAAGTTGGAAAACACCGAGAAAAACGTCAAATCCCTTCAAGGCGAGCTGAACGAAAGCGCAAAGAAGATTATAAGGCTTGAAACGGAATTGAAAAACTGACTGGCTGTCATCTTATTGTAACAAACGCTGCCGCGCTTCGCGGGCCAGCTTATTGTAAAAATACTGCTGCATTGACGATTGATATGTGGGAATCGAAGGTGTGGCAGTTTTTTTGATATTTATTAAGGAAAAAGGAATTCTCATGAAAAAACCGGAATTACTGGCTCCGGCCGGAAATTATGAAGCTCTGCTGGGCGCCATAAACGCCGGCGCGGACGCCGTTTATCTTGGCGGAGAGCTTTACGGGGCCAGAGCATACGCAGACAACTTCACACAGGATGAAATACTTTCGGGGCTCCGCATGGCGCATCTTTTTGGCAGAAGGATTTATCTTACCGTCAACACGCTCGTAAAGGAAAAAGAGCTGGACGGGCTGTATGATTTTCTTCTCCCCTTTTATGAGGAAGGGCTGGACGGCGTTATTGTGCAGGATTTGGGCGTTCTGCGCTATATCAGGACACGCTTTCCGGGGCTTCCCATCCATGCAAGCACTCAAATGACGCTTACAGGACGCTATGGCGCACAGCTCATGAAAGACGAAGGCGTTTCAAGAATCGTGCCTGCCAGAGAGCTTTCTCTGGAGGAAATCAGGAAAATCAAACAGGAAACGGACCTGGAGATTGAGGCGTTCATCCACGGCGCCATGTGTTACTGTTATTCGGGACAATGCCTTTTCAGCAGTATTCTCGGAGGACGCAGCGGCAACAGGGGAAGGTGCGCACAGCCCTGCCGTCTGCCTTATAAGACAGGGGGCGGAGAGGAATGTTATCCCTTAAGTATGCGGGATATGCGCACCATAGATATTCTTCCGCAGCTGATAGACGCCGGGATTGATTCTTTTAAAATAGAAGGGCGGATGA
The DNA here is from genome assembly GCA_910577275.1 of uncultured Lachnospiraceae bacterium. Lineage (GTDB taxonomy): Bacteria > Bacillota > Clostridia > Lachnospirales > Lachnospiraceae > Suilimivivens. Next base: position 267,581 of record CAJTMW010000001.1, on the reverse strand, counting down.
AAAAGCCGGCCTATGCGGCAGGCGTGACTGCCGTCTACAGAAAATATATTGATTTATATGTAAAGGACAGAGAAAACTACCGGGTTGACAAAAAGGATTTGGAGGTTCTAAACGCTCTTTATATCAGGAGCGAAACCAGCGACGGATATTATATGCGCAGAAACGGAAAGGAAATGATAAGCCTTTCTTCACCGGCCTACTGCGCGACGGATGAAAAGCTGCTTACCGATATCGAAAACAGATTCCTTAACGGCAAAATGACAATCCCGGCGAAGGCTGAAATATTCCTGACGGCAGGCAAAGAAGCCCTCCTTAGGCTGACGGCTTCTTTACCGGAGGGGGAAAAGACCGCTCCCGCACGGCAGGTATACACAGCAGAGGGAAAAGCGGCGGCAGATTGCGCGCCCAGGCCTTCGGGGAAAGCAATCACTGTCACCGTAAAGGGCGATGTGGTTCAGCAGGCTGTGAAACAGCCTCTGTCAGCCGATAAAATCAGAGAGCAGATTCAAAAAAGCGGCAACAGCTTTGTACGTATAGAAGCAGTAGATGTACGTCTTGGCGAACCCGTATTTCTTCCCGTCAAAGCCCTGAACGAACTGCGCCGCAGATGTGTGGAGGCTTTGGAAACGGCCGTTATCAGGGAAAACGGTTTTAAGGAAAAACGCTGTCGCGGCAGCTTTCCCGGAAAATCCAGGACTCATACTGACCAGACTCCGCCATCCCGGCTGTATGTACCGCAGCTACAGGTATCTGTGCAGACCGCAGCCCAGATGGAAGCTGCTCTTAAAGCTTCCGTATCCCGCATTTATCTGGATTACGGCCTGCTTACAGAACCGGCGTTTGGGGCAAAGCTTTCTGAGCTGACGCAGGCTCGCCCCCGGCCGGAAATTTACGCTGCCACCCCTTACATCACAAGGGACGATAATCTCCGTTATCTGGAAATCCTGGCGGAATCCTTTGAGGAGGGGCGGATTGACGGCGTCCTTGTGAGGAATCTGGAAAGCTATGGCTTTTTATCCGGGCGGATTCCCGCCGGAAAGCTGGTAATCGATGCAGGGCTTTATGCGTGGAACCGGGAAGCGCTGCTTTTCTGGAAAGAAAGAGCCGGGGAATTTTATCTTCCCATAGAAGGAACGCGGCAGGAATGGAAGGAGCTTCTTCGCGCCGTGCCGGAGCTGACAATGAAAGCCTCCGCAGTCGTCTATGGCTTACTGCCAATGATGGTTACGGCAGGGTGCCTTAAAAAGACGTCGGGCAAATGTGACAAAAGACCGGAAATCCTGACATTAACAGACAGGTATGAAAAACAATTTCCTGTTTATACAGACTGCCGGAGCTGTTATAATGTAATTTATAACAGCGTGCCGCTTTCTCTCCACGGAATGTTTTCCGCAAAGGCTTCCGGGACGAAAAGCCAAAAGCCTTCCGCAGGGAATCGGACTGCCGGGACAAAGGCTTCCGGGGACGTATTCTTTCGGGGAAATTACCGGCTGGACTTTACTTTGGAAAGCAAAGAGGAGACTTCCAAAATCATTAAATATTTTCAGGAGCTGCCCGCGCAGTACAGGGAGCCTGTTTACAGGGAATATACCACAGGACATTATAAAAGAGGAGTTGAATAGATGGAAATTTATATCAGCGAATTTTCCAAATATGTAATTGCATTGCTGATAGCTTTATATACTTTTGAGTGTTTTGCCGTATTTCGATATGAAAATGAGGAGGACCGGCAGGGAATTTATTTCAGACAGAGCTTTTGGATGTTTACCCTGCACTTTTCCTGTTTTGTCGTGATTTGTTTTGAAAAAAAAGATATTTCCTACCTGTTTTTTTACGCCTTTGCGCAGATTGTTCTCTATGCGGTAAATGTTTTGTACCGGATGATTTATCCAAGGTCAAACAGGCTTGTGGTCAACAATATGTGTATGCTGCTTGGCATTGGTTTCGTCATTCTGGCAAGGCTCGATATCGGGAAGGCGGTAAGGCAGCTTATTATCGTAACCGTATCGCTGGCAGTTGCCCTTTTGATTCCGTTTTTTGTCCATAAATTTAAGTTTTTAAAGAATCTCAAGTGGATTTACGCCCTGGTGGGAATCGCGGCGCTTTCCGTTGTGATGATTTTGGGACAGACCACTTACGGGAGCAAGCTTTCCTACTCCATAGCCGGACTTAAATTTCAGCCTTCCGAGTTTGTCAAAATCCTGTTTGTTTTCTTCATTGCCAGCGCCTTGTACGAGGCTTCGGGCTTTTTCGAGGTGTTTACCACCGCGGTGGTGGCGGCGGCCCATGTGATTGCGCTGGTGATTTCAAAGGATTTGGGAAGCGCGCTGATTTTCTTTTTTGTGTATGTGCTGACAGTGTTTGTTGCCACCGGAAACTATTTGTATCTCCTTTCGGGAATTGCGGGGGGCTGTGGGGCCTCCTATATTGCATGGCAGGTTTTTACCCATGTTCAGGTGAGAGTGCAGGCGTGGAAAGACCCGTGGAGCGTGATTGACGCGGAGGGGTATCAGATTACCCAGTCGCTGTTTGCAATCTCCAGCGGAAGCTGGTTCGGGCTGGGGCTTTTTAAGGGAACCCCGCAGTCGATTCCTTTTGTGGAGACAGACTTTATTTTTTCTGCCATTGCCGAGGAGCTGGGGAATATTTTTGCGGTATGCCTGATTTTAATCTGTGTCAGCTGCTTTATCATGTTCATGAATGTTGCGGCGAAGCTTCGGGATAAATTTTATCAGCTCACGGCATTCGGGCTTGGCGTTACCTATATTTTTCAGGTGTTCCTCACCATTGGCGGCGGGACGAAATTCATACCTCTTACGGGGGTGACCCTGCCCTTAATCAGTTACGGAGGCAGCTCGGTGCTCACGACTCTTATTATGTTTGCCATACTGGAAGGGCTGTACATTATCCGCCGGGAAGAGGAGGAAAGCGAGAAGCTTGCACAGGCAAGGCTTGCGCGCGCAAAGGCCGAAGGTAAGAGAGGCGCCCGCAAAAATGCGGCGCGCAAAAGAAAGCCGGGGAGCGGCGGCAGGCGGATAAGGGAAGATGAAATTATGGCGGAGTATGAAGAATATGTAACGGAGGATACCGCCGGTCCCGAAGGAGAAGCGATTGAAGATGAAGAATACTGACAAAGGGCGTAAATCCGCAAAGGACACGCCTGTTAAGAAGAAGAAAAACAGGGAAATTATGATAGTTACCTGGCTGTTTACGCTGCTATTTCTGGGACTTTCCGGTTATATTATCCATTATTCGGCAACCCACAGGCAGGAATTAATCAATAACAGCTATAACGGGAGACAGCAGATGCTGATTGCCCAGAACAGACGGGGTAAAATCCTTTCCTCCGACGGCAGCGTTTTGGCTCAGACAGTGACGGATGATGAGGGGAAGGAAAAGAGGGAATATCCCTATCAGAATCTTTTTTCCCATGTGGTGGGATACGCCACCAACGGAAGAATGGGCGTGGAGGCGCAGGCCAATTACTATCTGATTAATTCCAACGCCCCCCTTGCGGAAAAGGCCAGACTGGATTTGAGCGCGGAAAAGTATCCCGGGGACGATGTGTATACCACGCTGGACGTCAATTTACAGGAGGTTGCCTCCAATGCCCTTGGCATTTATCAGGGGGCAATCATTGTGACGGAGCCCGGCACAGGCAGGGTGCTGGCCATGGTGTCAAAGCCTGACTTTAACCCTGAGGAAATTTCAGAAATCTGGGATGATTTGGTGGCCGATAAGGACAGCAGTATTTTGCTTAACCGGGTGACCCAGGGGCTTTATCCCCCCGGCTCCACCTTTAAAATTATTACGGCCCTTGAATATATCAGGGAAAATCCGGATTCCTGGCAGAATTACAGCTACAACTGCACCGGCGCCCTCACAAGAGGGCAGGACAGGATTCAGTGCTATCACGGGTCGGTTCACGGAGGTGTGGATTTCAAGCGTTCCTTTGCAAAATCCTGCAATACCTCTTTTGCCAATATCGGCCTTTCGCTGGATAAGAACGCTTTTCATGATACCCTAGAGGACCTTTTATTCGGCATGGAGCTTCCAACTGCCTTAAACCATAATATCAGCAGAGTGGACGTTACGGAAAATATGGCGGATGCGGATATGATGCAGGTTTCCATCGGGCAGGGAACCACCTCGATTACGCCCCTTCTGCTGAATATGATTACCTGCGCCATCGCAGGCGACGGCGTCCTTATGGAGCCTTATGTGGTGGATTATGTGGAAAGCAGCGGTAAAAACCGTATCAAAACCTACAGCCCCGTTTCATACGGCCAGCTGATAAAGCCCGAGGAGGCACAGGCTCTCAAGGGACTGATGTCGGATGTGGTACAGGAGGGGACTGCGTCAAGGTTAAAGGGCCTGTCCTACACGGCAGCCGGCAAAACCGGCTCGGCGGAATACGGAACCGTAAAGGGCGACAGCCACGCATGGTTCACCGGCTTTGCGCCGGTGGAAAACCCGGAAGTCTGCGTAACCATTATCATTGAGGGTGCGGGAGCCGGCGGCGACTATGCGGTTCCCATTGCCAAAAGAATCTTTGATGCGTATTTCGGAGTCTGAAAAGAAATCTGCAGTCTGTCATGACGGGAGAGAAAACAGATGAAATTTTATAAACATCTTTATATTGGCGATAATGTTACTAATCCGGCAAAAATCAAGCGAAAGCTGAAATTCCACGCCGGCACTATGGTTTATGTGATTGCCATTGCAAAAGGGGACGACCAGCTTGAAATATATCACAGCGCGTATCTGAAGCAGAAATATTTCAGATACCATCCTCCGGTTATTGTGGGAATCGCATCAGACTATGACGAGGCTGTGGATATTGTCGTGAAGATTACGCAGGAATGTCTCGATGCAACGGGGGATTGTCGCTTAAAGGAGTATTTAAAACAGAGGGGAAAGGTATGATTTCGGCATTGCTTGCAATATTAAAATTTCTGGGTATTCTGCTCCTTTTTTGTCTGGGACTGATACTGGCGATTCTGCTTCTGGTGTTGTTTGTGCCCGTCCGGTATAAGCTTACCGCCCGCCGGAAACCGGAGGAGGATGGTACGCCCATAACCGCGGAGGTTAAAATTACATGGCTTTTGCACATACTAAACGTCGCGTTTTCCTACCCGAAGGCGGCATATGTAAGGGTGCGTCTGTTTTGCTTTACCGTTTTTTCCACGAAGAAATCCGCAGAGGACGATTCGGATTCTGACAGTAGTTCGGAGGTGAAAGAGAGGGCGAAGAAAAAAAAGGCCGGAAAAAAGAAGTGGAAAAAGCAGAAATCAGAAAGTCAGGAAAACGCCAGAGAAGATGAAACAGAAGCGGAAATATCGACTGCCGGCGGGAACGGGGAAAACCCGCAGCAGGCAGATTCCGCAAAGTCCATGGATTCTGCAAAATCTATGGATTCTTCAGAATCTATGGATTCTTCAGAATCCATGTCATCCGCAGCAGAACCGGACGCGTCCCCCGCAGCCCCCGGCAAAGAGCCGGACGAAGATGACAGGGAAGATGCGAAAAAATCCGTCATTGACAAATTTGTAGAATTTTTCAGAAAACTTTTTGAGCTCCTTACAAATATCAGGTACACAATTACAGGAATTTATGATAAAATAAAACAAGTTGTAAATAATATCCAGTATTATATTCAAATTATTAAAAGCGATACCTTTGGCAGGGCATGGGGCGTATGCTCGAAACAGGCGCTTTCCCTGTTAAAAAGTATCGGGCCGAGGAAGGTTTCGGGAACCCTTCTCATAGGAACCGGAGACCCGGCAAGCACCGGAGAAGTGATGGCGGCATACGGAATATTATATCCTTTGATTGGCGACCGCATAGCGCTCACTCCTGATTTCGAACAGAAGATTGTGGAGGGGGAACTTCTTATCAAAGGGAAAATAACTGTTTTTAAAGCGTTAAAGACGGCATGGATAATTTATTTTAACAAAGATTTGCGTCGTTTGATTAAACTATTTAAAAGGGAGGCAGCTTAAATGGCAGAGAATAATTTTTCGGGAGTAATTGATTCCCTGATGAAGGGAATGAACGCGGTTTTGTCCACCAAGACGGTAGTGGGAGAGGCCACAAAAATCGGGGATACCATTATTTTACCCCTCGTGGACGTCAACTTCGGCGTGGGAGCCGGGGCAAACGCCGGGGATAAGAAGAACGGAGGCGGAGGAGGCTTTTTCGGAAAGCTTACGCCAAGCGCGGTTCTGGTAATCAAGAACGGAAGCACCAAACTTGTGAATATCAAAAATCAGGATACCATTACAAAGGTTCTGGATATGGTTCCCGATATCGTGGATAAGTTTACGGCGCCCAAGGAGGAGATGATTGACGACGACGAGGCTGTGGATATTGCTTTTCCCGAGGAAAAAACCGAATAGGAATATTTTTCAGATAAGCGCATAAGATAAGATAAAGAAGCATAAGCAGGTGGAGCCCTTGAAAAAATTGATTGGATTTGTCGCATTTTGGATTGCGGTGGGGATGCTGCTTATGCTTTTTCTTGCCCACCATTACCTGATTGCGCTTATTATCATCGCGCTTCTTTTACTGGTGGGGTATAATTGCTGTATGTAACAAACGCCGCCGCGCTTCGCGAGGCAGCTTATTGTTAAAAAGAACCGGTCTTTCGACCAGTTCTCATTAATTACGTTAAGCTCTTTCAACTTTTCCGGACCTTAAGCAGCGTGTACAAACATGCATCCTTTTGGAAGCTCCGTTAACGATACATTTCACTCGTTTGATGTTTGAATGCCAGATTCTATTGGTCTTTCTATTAGAATGGCTTACATTGTGCCCAAAATGAGCGCCCTTACCGCAAATATCACATTTAGCCATGTCGCACCTCCTAACACCTCAAAAATAACGTACACAACGATTGTATAATAGCAGATATTAAATTAGATTGCAAGCGAAAATTTAAGAATTTGAAACTTAAATGAAAATATTGTTTCCTTTTTTTTGTTTTACGGTTATAATAATTCATATATGTTCAAAAAATAAGGAGGCAGCCTATGAAAAATTCTTCCATGAAGGAAACTTTTATGAATACTCATATGGGGAATATTGTGATTGACAACGAAGTGATAGCTCAGTATGCAGGCAGCATTGCCATGGAATGCTTTGGCGTGGTGGGCATGGCCGGTATCAATGTAAGGGACGGTCTTGTCAAACTGCTCAAAATGGAAAGCATGACCAGAGGAATCAATGTGTCCATCAAAAACAACAAGCTGACGATTAATTTTCATGTAATTGTTTCCTACGGCGTAAGCATACTTGCGGTTACTGACAATCTAATCAGTAATGTAAAATACAAGGTAGAGGAATTCACAGGAATCGAAGTTGAGAAAATAAACATCTTTGTAGAAGGTGTTAGAGTGATTGATTAAGGAGGACTTGCTGTGACTAATACAATCGACGCTAAGATACTTGCAAAGATGTTCTTAGCCGGAGCCAAAAATCTGGAATCCAAAAAAGAATGGATTAATGATTTAAATGTTTTTCCTGTGCCGGACGGCGACACAGGCACCAACATGACCCTGACAATTATGTCTGCCGCAAAGGATGTGGCGGCCATGGAAAATATTGATATGACATCCCTGTGCAAGGCGATTTCATCCGGCTCCCTACGGGGCGCCAGAGGAAATTCAGGCGTTATTTTATCCCAGCTGTTCCGCGGCTTTACCAAGTCGGTGAGAAACAGCGACAATCTGGACATTCCGATGTTCGCCGACGCTTTTGAAAAAGCGGTGGAAACCGCCTACAAAGCGGTTATGAAGCCCAAGGAGGGGACAATCCTCACAGTTGCCAGGGGAGGCGCCGTGCGGGCAAGACAGCTGGCAGACGAGGGCTGTACGGATTTTGCAGTCTTCTTTGATGAAATCATCAGGTATTCGGACGAGGTTCTGGAAAAGACTCCCGAAATGCTGCCTGTGCTCAAGCAGGCAGGCGTGGTGGATTCCGGCGGGCAGGGGCTGATGCAGGTCTTAAAAGGCGCTTACGACGCATTTCTCGGCAAGGAAATCGACTTTACCGTTGAAGATACGGCGTCCGCGTCGTCTTCCACTTCCAGAGCCGGCAGCGGCGCTGCGGCTGACGTGGATATCAAATATGGCTATTGTACGGAATTTATCATTATGCTGAGCCGGAATTTCAATATCAAAAACGAAATGGATTTTAAGGATTATCTGGAATCCATTGGCGATTCCATCGTGGTGGTTGCGGATGACGACGTGGTGAAGGTGCACGTACATACCAACGACCCCGGACTTGCCATCCAGAGGGCGCTTAAGTATGGCGCGTTATCCAATTTAAAAATCGACAATATGCGTCTCGAACACGAGGAGAAGCTTTTTAAGGCCGGACAGGCCAAAGAGCCTGCGCAGGCGGAAGAACCCATGCCCCATAAGGAGGTTGGATTCATTGCGGTTTCCGTGGGAGCCGGTATCAATGAAATCTTTACCGGACTGGGAATTGACTACGTGATTGAGGGCGGCCAGACCATGAATCCCAGCACCGAGGATATCTTAAACGCGGTGGATAAGGTGAATGCGGACACGGTTTTCATTCTCCCCAACAATAAGAATATTATCCTGGCGGCCAACCAGGCGCAGATGCTGGTGAAGGACAAGAAAATCGTGGTAGTTCCCACTAAGACGGTGCCGCAGGGAATTACTGCCATCATCAATTACGTACCCGACATGACGGTGGAAGAAAATGAAGAAACCATGAAATCGGAAATCGGAAATGTGAGAACCGGGGAAGTTACCTACGCGGTCAGGGATACGGTGATTGACGATAAGGAAATCAGACAGGGCGATTTCATGGGTATCGGGGACGACGGTATCCTCTCGGTAGGTACGGACGTTGCGGATGTGGCCTTCAATATGGTAAAGGAAATGATGACCGATGAGCTGGAGTTAATCAGCATTTATTACGGCGAGGATGTCGCGGAGGATGCGGCAAATGCCCTTAAGGCAAAGGTTGAGGAGGCGTACCCGTCATGCGACGTTGAACTGCAGTTTGGCGGACAGCCGATTTACTATTATATTATTTCAGCGGAATAGTTACAGGTAAAGTCTTTGAGTACAAAAAGGGCGGAGAGACCGTCCTTTTTGTGTGGAATGAAATGTAGAAAATAAAGCCATGTGTTGTGGCTATGAGGAATATCTGATGAGTTGTCCCGAAAACATCACCAGCCTGAAAGGAATCGGAGAAAAAACTGCAAAGCTCTTTCACCGGCTTGGCATATACGACACCGGAGAGCTTCTTTCCTATTATCCGAGAAGCTATGAAACCTTTGAGCCTCCCGTAAAGCTTTCAGACGCGCCCGCGGAAAAAACGGTTACCTTAGAGCTGTTTCTTCTCGGGGACTTCAAATGGAAAAAGGTGAATAACCGTTCCATCGGCACCGGGCTTTGCAGCGACGGGGAAAACAAGGTTTCCATCACTTATTTTAACGCCCCCTATCTGAAAAAGAAGCTCTGCGCCGGAAGCGCTTATCTGTTCCGCGGGAAATTAAAGCCGGAAGGTTCAAAATACCGTATGGACCAGCCAAAGCTTTATACCCGGGAGGAATACCGGGAGGTCTGCGGGAGGATGCTTCCCTGTTATGGCCTTACGGCGGGCCTTACCAATAAAACGGTTATGAAGGCGGCAGAAAAGGCCCTTGAGAGATTTTCTGAGGAAGAATATCTGCCGGAGGAAATCATCAGGGAATACGGGCTGGTTTCAAGGCTTCATGCAATTTCTCAGGTTCATTTTCCAAAGGATTATGAAAGCCTTTTAAGCGCCCGCAGGCGGCTGGTGTTCGATGAATTTTTCCTGTTTCTTTTAGCCGTCAGGAAAATGAAGGAATATAACGAGGAGCTTTCCACCGGCTATCCTATGATGGAAACCGCTTGGACGGGACGCTTTCTGGAGGCCCTTCCCTATCGTCTGACAGGAGCACAGCAGCGGGTGTGGAAGGAAATCGAGACGGACCTTGTAAGCGGGAAGTGTATGAACCGTCTGGTTCAGGGGGACGTAGGCTCCGGGAAGACCATCCTTGCCTTTCTGGCCCTTCTTCTGACTGTCAGCAACGGCTATCAGGGAGCGCTTATGGCGCCTACCGAAATTCTGGCAGCCCAGCATTTTGAGCAGCTTGCCATGCTGACGAACCGGTATCAGCTCCCTTTTAAGCCGGTTCTTCTTACAGGTTCCCTGGGAACGGCGGCAAAAAGAGAGGTTTACCGGAAAATAGAATCGGGAGAGGCAAATGTGGTTATCGGAACCCACGCCCTGATACAGGAAAAGGTAAATTACAGCAAGCTGGCTCTGGTCATCACAGACGAGCAGCACCGTTTCGGCGTCCGCCAGAGAGAAATCCTAAGCGAAAAGGGCGGGCGGGCAAACGTGCTGGTGATGAGCGCCACCCCCATTCCCAGAACCCTTGCCATTATTTTATACGGAGATATGCATCTGTCCGTGGTGGACGAGCTGCCGGCGGGACGAATCCCCATCAAAAACTGTGTGGTGGGCACCTCCTACCGGAAGAAAGCCTATGAGTTTATTGCAAAAGAGGTGGCAAAGGGAAATCAGGCCTATGTCATCTGCCCCATGGTGGAGGCGGACGAAAATTCGGACTCTTCCCTTGAAAACGTGACGGATTACGGGGAAAAGCTAAAGGAGCAGCTTCCAAAGTCCGTCCATGTGGAAATTCTTCACGGAAAGATGAAAGCGGCGGACAAAAAGAGGATTATGGAGGCCTTTGCGGCGGGAGATATCCATGTGCTGGTGTCAACCACGGTGATTGAGGTGGGCATCAACGTGCCGGACGCCACAGTGATGATGATTGAAAACGCGGAGCGGTTCGGGCTTGCCCAGCTCCATCAGCTCCGGGGGCGCATCGGGAGAGGAAAGGAGCAGTCCTATTGTATTTTCCTGAATGCCTCCGACAGGGAACAGTCCATGGACAGGCTGAAAATTTTAAATGAATCCAACGATGGTTTTTACATTGCGGAGGAGGATTTAAAGATGCGGGGGCCGGGGGATTTGTTTGGCATCCGCCAGAGCGGGGAGATGGAATTCAAGATTGCCGATATCTATCAGGATGCAGAGCTTTTAAAGAAAATCAGCGTCACCGTAGACCGGATTCTTATGGAGGACGCGCAGCTTACAGAGGAAAGACATGCGTCCCTTTACCGGTACTTAAATGAAAATGCTGGAAATTTTATTGACTTTAGAACAATCTGACAGTAAGATGTATTTGCGTAGAAAGAAAGGATTGAGAAGACGTGAGTAAGAAAATAGCAATCGTGACAGATTCAAACAGCGGTATTACACAGGCGGAGGCGGCAGAGCTTGGCGTGGCGGTTCTGCCTATGCCCTTTATGATTAACGAGGAGACTTTTTTCGAGGACATTACCCTTGGTCAGGAGGAATTTTATGAGAGGCTTGAATCAGGGGCTGATGTGGTGACCAGCCAGCCAAGCCCCGAGGCGGTAATGGATTTGTGGAAGGAGACCCTCAAAGAGTATGACGAGATTGTGCATATTCCCATGAGCAGCGGTCTGTCAGGCTCCTGCCAGAGCGCGGTCATGCTGGCGGAGGATTTCGACGGAAAAGTGCAGGTGGTGAATAACCAGCGGATTTCCGTAACCCAGCGTCAGTCAGTGATGGACGCAAAGCTTCTGGCCGAAAGAGGCATGGACGCAGCCGAAATCAGAGAGTTTCTTGAAAACGATAAATTTAATTCCAGCATTTATATCATGCTGGACACCTTATACTATCTGAAAAAGGGCGGAAGAATCACTCCGGCGGCCGCGGCAATCGGAACCATTTTGAGATTAAAGCCCGTGCTTACCATCCAGGGGGATAAGCTGGACGCCTATGCCAAGGCGAGAACCGCAAATCAGGGCAAATCCATCATGACCAGCGCTATCAGAAACGATATGGAGAGCCGCTTTGGCGGAGCTGCGCCTGATAATATCTGGCTGGAGGTTGCCTATACGAAGGACCGGCAGGCGGCGGAGCAGTTTGCGCAGGAGCTTCTTAAAGAATTTCCGGGTTTTGATATCGTGATTAATCCTCTTTCTTTAAGCGTGGCCTGTCATATCGGCCCGGGCTCTCTGGCTGTGGCATGCTGTAAGAAAATCAGATAAATTTGTAAGAAAGAGGTTTGTATTAATGGCAAAAACGGAAGTTTACGACGCTTCCAGTATCATTGTTTTGGAAGGTCTTGAAGCGGTAAGAAAAAGACCGGGAATGTATATCGGCAGCGTTTCCACCAGAGGATTAAACCACCTTGTCTACGAAATTGTGGATAATGCGGTGGACGAGCACCTGGCAGGCTATTGCAGCCATATTTACGTGACCCTCGAGGCGGACGGTTCCGCCACGGTGGAGGACAACGGCCGGGGGATTCCCGTGGGGAAACATGAAAAGGGAATCAGCGCGGAGCGTCTGGTGTTTACCACGCTTCACGCAGGCGGCAAATTCGACGATTCGGCTTATAAGACCAGCGGCGGCCTGCACGGGGTGGGTTCCTCCGTTGTAAACGCGCTTTCCACGAGATTGACTGTGCAGGTCAAGAACGGCGGGCGTATTTATGAAGACAGCTACGAGAGAGGAAATCCGGTAACAGAGCTTGTGGACGGGCTGCTTCCGGTGGTGGGCAGAACAAAAGAGAGCGGGACGAAGATAAACTTCCTTCCTGACGATACGATTTTTGACAGGACGCGGTTCAAGGAGGACGATATCAAGAGCCGGATGCACGAGACGGCCTACCTGAACCCTGAACTTACTATTGTCTTTGAAGATAAAAGAAAAGAGCAGCCCGAACATATCGAATACCATGAGCCTGACGGGATTATCGGCTTTATCCGGGATATGAATAAATCAAAGGAAAACATCTGCGACGTAATTTATTTCAAGGGGGAAAGCGAAGGAATCTCCGTGGAGGGGGCCCTGCAGTACATCAATGAATTTCACGAAAATGTGATGGGCTTTTGCAACAATATCTACAATTCGGAGGGCGGCACCCATTTAACCGGGTTTAAGACGGCTTTTACCAACATTATCAATACTTATGCGAGAGATTTAAACATTTTAAAGGAAAAGGACGCCAATTTTACCGGCACGGACGTGCGAAACGGAATGACGGCGGTAATTTCCCTAAAGCACCCCGACCCCAGATTTGAAGGCCAGACCAAGACGAAGCTGGACAATCAGGACGCGGCAAAGGTGGTATCCAAAATTGCGTCTGACGAACTTGTCCGCTATTTTGACAGGAATCTGGATACCCTCAAAAATGTCATTGGCTGTGCGGAAAAGGCGGCGAAAATCCGTAAGAGCGAGGAGCGGGCAAAGACCAATATGCTCACGAAGCAGAAATTCTCCTTTGATTCCAACGGAAAGCTGGCCAACTGCGAGTCAAAGGACGCCGGAAAATGCGAAATCTTTATCGTGGAGGGAGATTCCGCGGGAGGCAGCGCCAAGATGGCAAGAAACCGCGCCTATCAGGCGATTCTTCCTATCCGGGGCAAAATCCTGAACGTAGAGAAGGCAAGCATCGACAAGGTTCTGGCAAACGCGGAAATCAAGACCATGATTTACGCTTTCGGCTGCGGCTTTTCCGAAGGCTACGGCAACGATTTCGACATCTCAAAGCTGCGATACGATAAAATTATCATCATGGCGGATGCGGACGTGGACGGCGCCCATATATCAACACTGCTTCTCACGCTGTTTTACCGCTTTATGCCCGAGCTTATCTATGAGGGGCACGTGTATCTTGCCATGCCGCCTCTCTATAAGGCAATGCCCTCTAAGGGGGAGGAGGAATACCTCTACGACGACAAGGCTCTGGAAAAGTACCGGAAACGCCACAAGGGGCCTTTTACGCTGCAAAGATACAAAGGACTCGGGGAGATGGACGCCTCCCAGCTCTGGGAGACCACCCTGAATCCCGAGACAAGAATTTTAAAACAGGTTGCCATTGAGGACGCCCGCATGGCCTCGGAGGTGACGGAAATGCTGATGGGAACGGATGTGCCCCCGCGGAAAGCGTTTATTTACGAGCACGCCACGGATGCGGAGCTGGATATATAAATATACTTCTGCGCGCAAGGCTGAAAATAGCACAGCGCCTGGCGCGCAGACTAAAAACAGGGGAAAATAATGGAAGAAACAATTATTAAAGCCGAGTATTCCGAGGTGATGCAGAAATCCTATATCGACTATGCCATGAGCGTTATCATCGCAAGAGCGCTGCCGGACGCCAGGGACGGCTTAAAGCCGGTGCAGCGCCGTGTCCTTTATGACATGCATGAGCTGGGAATCCGGTACGACCGGCCGTATCGAAAAAGCGCCCGTATTGTGGGAGACACCATGGGTAAATACCACCCTCACGGCGACAGCTCCATCTACGACGCGCTGGTGGTGATGACCCAGGAATTTAAAAAAGGGCTTCCGCTGATTGACGGCCACGGAAATTTCGGAAATATTGAGGGCGACGGCGCAGCCGCCATGCGTTATACGGAGGCAAGGCTTGAAAAGGTCACTCAGGAGGCTTTTCTGGCCGATTTGGATAAGGATGTGGTGGATTTTATCCCCAATTTCGACGAGACGGAGACGGAGCCGGCGGTTCTCCCGGCAAAAATTCCCAATCTCCTTGTAAACGGCTCCGAGGGAATCGCGGTAGGTATGGCCACAAGCATTCCGCCGCACAATCTCATGGAAGTGGTGGATGCGGTAAAAGCCTATATGCTGGACGAGTCCATCACCGACGAGGGGCTGATGAAATATATCAAGGGGCCGGATTTCCCTACCGGCGGCATTGTGATTAACAAGGACGAGCTGAAAAATATCTATAAAACGGGCGTCGGAAAAATCAAGGTCCGGGGGAAAGTGGAGCTCGAGAAGGGCAAAGCGGGGAGAATCAATGTGGTAATCACAGAGATTCCCTATCCCATGATAGGAGCCAACATCTCCAAATTCCTGATGGATGTGGCCGCCCTTGCGGAAAGCAAAAAGGCGCCGGACATCGTGGATATTTCCAACCAGTCCTCCAAGGAAGGCATTCGGATTGTGATTGAGCTGCGAAAAGACGCCGACGCCGACAACTTTGTCAATATGCTGTACAAAAAAACCCGTCTCGAGGACACCTTCGGCGTAAATATGCTTGCCATAGCGGACGGCAGGCCGGAGGTAATGAGCCTTCGGCAGATTATCAAGCATAACGTGGACTTCCAGTTCCAGGTGGCGGCCAGGAAATACACCACCCTTCTTGAAAAGGAGAGGGAACGGAAGGAAATTCAGGAGGGCTTAATCAAAGCCTGCAATGTAATCGACCTTGTGATTGAAATTCTGCGGGGCTCCAAGGACAGGGCAATGGCAAAGGCCTGCCTCACAGAAGGGAAAACTACAGGGATTAAATTCCGTTCGAGAGAATCAAAGGTCATGGCCTCCCAGCTGAATTTTACGGAAAAGCAGGCAAACGCCATTCTTGAGATGCGTCTGTATAAGCTCATCGGCCTGGAGCTGGAAGCCCTCATCAACGAGCATGAGGAAACCATGGCAAATATCTATCGCTACGAGGATATTTTAGAGCGCCGGGATTCCATGGCGCAGGTGATTATCAACGAGCTTGAGGGCATCCGCAAGGCTTACGGAAGGAAGAGAAGAACCGTTATTGAAAACGCGGCGGAGGCGGTTTATACCGAGAAAAAAATCGAGGAAACGGAAGTGGTTTTCCTGATGGACCGCTTTGGCTACGCAAGGGTTATCGATACCGCAACATATGAAAGGAACCGGGAAGCGGCGGAGGGAGAAAACAAATACGTGATTTCCTGTAAAAACACAGGCAGAATCTGCGTCTTTACCAATACCGGACAGCTATACACCGTAAAGGTTTCGGATATTCCCTTCGGAAAATTCAGGGACAAGGGAATTCCCATAGATAATATCAGTAATTTTAACGGGGAAAAGGAGTCCGTGATTGCTGTCCACAGCCAGACGAGCCTGAACCTCTACCGGATGGTATTTACAACGAAGCTTGCCATGATGAAGGTGGTGGACGGCGGCGAGTTTGACGTGGCAAAGCGGACGGTTGCCGCGACCAAACTGGCGGAGGGCGACGAGGTTGTGGACGTCACCGTCTTAAACGAGCAGAGGCAGGTTATCTTAAAAAGCGCAAACGGCTTCTTCCTGAAATTTGACGTGGAGGAAATTCCCGACAAAAAGAAAAACGCCGTGGGCGTCCGGGGAATGAAGCTGGGAGACGACGATTTTATCGAAGATGTTTATTATACGAAGGTGGGCGAAAGCCTGGTGATTGACTGTAAAAACAAGCCACTCGATTTGACGAAAATGAAAACGGCAAAGAGAGACGGAAAAGGCACAAAGCCAAGAGTGCAAAGCCCAAAAGGGCTTTGAGGAAAGGAGCGCATATGCGTGTAATAGCCGGAAAGGCAAGGAGCCTCAGGCTCAAAACCCCCGCCGGAGAAGAAGTTCGTCCCACGACGGACAGAATCAAGGAAACCCTTTTTAATATGATTCAGATAGAGGTGCCGGGCAGCCTTTTTATCGATTTGTTCGCGGGAAGCGGCGGAATCGGTATTGAAGCCTTAAGCAGAGGCGCGCGCCATGCCTATTTTATTGACAGCGCGTCGGAATCCGCCGCCTGTATCAGGGACAACCTTATTTTTACGAAGCTTTCAGAGAACGCGACATTGCTCAGGCAGGATGCGGCTGCGGCGCTTCGCCAGATTCACGAGCGGGAGGCGGACATTATTTTTATGGACCCGCCCTATCAGGGAGGATATGAGGCCGGCGTTTTCAGAACGCTTAAGGAGATGCCCTACGTTACCGAAAACACGGTGATAATCCTGGAAGCGGAAGTCGGAAAAAATATGGATTTCCTGAAAGACCTTGGATTTGAAGCCGTCAGGGAGAAGAAATACAGAACCAACAAACATGTATTTATAAAAAAATTATGAGTCTGCATGCGATTTTTAAAACGGCAGACGATATGAGGGGTGTAGGATTATGAGAAAAGCAATTTATCCCGGCAGTTTTGACCCGATGACATACGGGCATCTGGATATTATACAGCGTGCGGCGAAAATCTTCGATGAATTAACGGTCAGCGTCCTGAATAATAAATTAAAGACTCCATTGTTTTCTGTGGAAGAACGTGTTAAGATATTACAGAAAGCTGTTGCCGATATGCCAAATGTGAAGGTGGAATCCTTCAGCGGGCTTTTGGTGGATTATGCCAAATCCAGGGATGTTCCCGTGGTTATCAGGGGGCTGCGCGCAATTACCGACTTTGAGTACGAGCTCCAGAATGCACAGACAAACGCCAAGCTCTCCAGAGGGGAATTAGATACCATGTTTCTTACCACTAGCCTGGAATACGCTTACCTTAGTTCTTCCAGCGTAAAGGAAATTGCGAGCTTTAACGGGGATATTTCCATGTGCGTACCTGATTTTGTGGCAGAGCTTGTGTATCAGAAATACGGGTTTTTAAAGAAGTAAAACGGGGGAAGGCGCATGAGCAGCAAAATTGAACAATTAATTGATGAAATCGAGGAGTATGTTGACAGTTGTAAATACCAGCCTCTTTCCAATACGAAGATTATTGTAAACAAGGAGGAGATTGACGAGCTTTTGCGGGAGCTCCGCATGAAGACTCCCGATGAAATCAAGCGGTATCAGAAAATCATCAGCAATAAGGAAGCCATTTTGAGCGATGCGAGAGCCAAGGCCGAGGCTCTGATTAATGATGCCACCGTTCATACCAACGAACTGATTAACGAGCATGAAATCATGCAGCAGGCTTATGCGCAGGCCAACGAGGTGGTGAAGATGGCTACCCAGCAGGCGCAGGAGATTCTTGACAATGCAACCATAGAGGCCAATAATATGCGGATGGCGGCAATGCAGTATACGGATGATATTTTAGCCAATGTGGAAAATCTTATCAATCAGACCATGCGTACCACCACAGAGCATTACGAGAGCTTTTTCGGCGCGCTGAATCATTATAACGACGTGATAAATACCAACAGAGTGGAGCTGAATCCCCCGGAACCGGACAGCTACCCGGCGGCAAGTCCCGAAGGAGCCCCAAACGCCGGCGGTGGTGAGAATCTGAATCTTGATTTATTGTAAATAAGAAATGCGTTCCCGGCTTACTCCCTTTGTGAGCCGGGTTTTTAAAATAGGGGGAGTTGCTCTGTACAGAGCAGCGCCAGCCAATTTATAAAATCACCAGATAGTACAGCACGGTAGCGGCGGTGAGAATCATTTTGTGCATTACATATTCCGTGATGGAAAGGTCTGTATTTTTTATCATGCTGTAGGTCTGGGCGATGCAGGAGAGACCGCCGAAGGGAAGAATGCACAGCACCAGATAGGGGGCGCTGTTTCCCACCAGATGAATGCCGCCGGTGATTTCCAGAAGGCAGGAGGCGCCGCCGGTAAAAAGCGCGGCAGTCTTTTCGCCAAGAGAGAACATTCGGGCTGCCAGCACAGGGAGAATAAACAGAAGGTTAAAAAAGACCATATATCCGCCCAGTCTGGCAATCCCGGAGAGGGCGCTGAAAACGGATTCATCCATGGCGGTGAGCAAAGAAGCCTGCTTTTTCACCGGAAGCTTTTGACCCTTGCAGGCGTTGATTTCGTCTTTAAATGCGGTGTATCGAAGGACAAGCCCGTAGAGAAAGGGCAGCCCGTACATGCCGAAAAGAAAAGGCGCCGGCCTTTTCAGGGACAGCGTGGGCACCACGAAGCTCAAAAAATAAACAGGGCCGATATTGTTGCAGAAGGAAAGAAGATAAGCCGCCTCCGCTTTGGAAATCCGCCCCTGCTCGTAGAGCTGGGCCGCCACATGGGCGCCCATGGGAAATCCGCACAAAAATCCCACCAGCATTCCGTACACGCAGGCGGGCCTTATGCGGAACAGACTGCCAAGAACAGGATTCAATATTTTTACAAAGGTGTCCGTCAAATCCATACGGATAATGATGCCGGATAAAACCATAAAAGGAAAAAGGGTGGGTATCATTCTATCAAACCAGAGGTTGAGCCCTTTTAAGGCAAAGGACAGACCCTCCGCCGGGAAGAGAAGGATGACGGCGGTAATCAGAAAAGCAAGGCAGGTATAGAAATAAAACTTCACGGACGACAATTTTGTTTTCATAAAGGCTTTTTCCTTTTGTGTTATAATTATACTTATGAAACGAGGTACGCGCTTATGCTTGAGAACATAGATGCGGTGCTGTTTGATTTGGACGGCACGTTAGTGGATTCCATGTGGATATGGAAGGATATCGATACCGCCTATCTGGCCGGTTTCGGGATTCCTGTCCCGGAGGGGCTTCAGGAGGATATCGGCGGAATGAGCTTTACGGAGGGCGCGCAGTATTTTAAGGACAGGTTCGGGATTCCCGACACCCTGGAAAAGATAAAAGAGGACTGGAACCGTATGGCATGGGATAAGTATACTCATGAGGTTCCTCTCAAAAGAGGCGCCGGGGAATTTGTGGCATACTGCCGTCAAAAGGGAATCAAAATGGGGATTGCCACCAGTAATTCCAGAGAACTGGTGGAAAACGTGATGCAGGTTCACGGACTTTCCGAATATTTTGACTGCATTGTGACAGGATGCGAAGTGGAAAAGGGTAAGCCCTCGCCGGATATTTATCTGGAGGCCGCAAGGCGGTGCCGGGTAAGTCCCGAAAAATGCCTTGTGTTTGAGGATATCGTGGATGGAATCAACGCCGGACGGGCGGCGGGCATGAGGACCTGCGCCGTGGACGATAACTGCTCAAGAACCTCCGAGGCGGAGAAAAAGAAACTGGCGGATTACTATATCATGGATTTTTCCGATATCAGGAGGGAGGAAGGCTGATTTGAAAAAGGCTGTTAAAGGCTGTTTTGGCTATCTTGCGGCAAAAAGAATCAGGGGAGCGGTATGGACGGCGGTTCTTTTCGGAATTTCCCTCTCCCTTTTTGCGGCGGGCATCGTCACCACCGGCAAAAAAGAAAATCTTCTTACTATCGTAGCCGTTTTAGGCTGCCTTCCGGCCTGTAAAAGTCTGGTAAACACGATTATGCTTTTCCGTGCGAAGGGCTGCAGCGAGCTGGCAAAGGAAGCCATCGCTCCCCTGGAAGGCAGATTAATCGGCATGTACGATATGTATTTTACCTCCTATCAGAATAATTTTGCCTTAAGCCATATGATTGTGGAGGGCAAAGTCATCTTAGGCTATACGGAGGATGAAAAATGCGATATCAGAGCCTGTCAGGAACATTTACAGACCATGCTAAGGCAGGGCGGCATAAAGGATATGACCGTCACGATTTCGGACAGGCTGCAGAAATACTGTGAACAGCTTAAGAATCTGAATCAGATTACACCGGATAACAATCCGAAAAGGGATGATGAGGTTCGGGTAATATTGTATGATATTTCACTTTAAGGCATTTATGGCAGGCGCAGACGGCGCAGCGCGGATTCGCTTCGGAGAAAGATGCGATATCGGCGGGAAAGGCGGCAGGCAATGCAGGAGATTAAAATAGGCGCGGATGAAGCCGGACAGAGGCTGGATAAGTTTCTTCATAAAATTATGCCTCTGGCTCCGTCCTCTTTTTTTTATAAGATGCTTCGGAAAAAGAACATTACGCTGAACGGGAAAAGGGCGGAGGGGAGCGAACGCCTTCAAAAAGAGGATATGCTGTGCCTTTATCTTTCGGATGAAACCATCGGCAATTTTAAGGAGGCGCAGGAAAAGACCGCCAGGAAAATCACGGAATATGAGGAAGCTTACAAAAAGCTGAAAGGGATTCAGGTTATTTATGAGGATGAACATATTCTGATTATGAATAAGCCCGCCGGCGTTTTGTCGCAGAAGGCGGAATTTTCCGATTTGTCCTTAAATGAATGGATGACAGGCTATCTGCTGTCGGGAGAGGGCGGCAAAGGAGGAAACCGGACGGGAAACGAAAACCTGTACCCAAAATTCGATGAAAGCAGGATTGCCACCTTCAAGCCCTCTGTATGTAACCGTCTTGACCGCAATACCGCCGGTCTTATTGTGGGGGCGAAAACCCTTGCCGGAAGCCGGGAGATGAGCCGGCTTTTCCGAAACCGGGAGATTGGAAAGTATTACCGGATGCTTGTGAAGGGGCGCATCGAGGAGGGGGATACCCTTGAAGGGTATCTTATAAAGGATGAGGCTTCCAATACGGTACGGCTGATAAACGGAAGTCCTGCCGCGGACGGACAGGCAGGGGCCGGAGCACGCAATTTTGCGGGCAATTTTGCCGGCGGAGGTACAGATGCCAAAGCCGCATTCATAAAAACAAGGTATTATCCCATAAGGCAGTTCAGAGACCGCACGCTGGTGGAAGCAGAGCTGATTACAGGGAAATCCCATCAGCTTCGCGTCCATATGGCGGGCATCGGCCATCCTCTGGTCGGGGACTACAAATACGGCGACAGGAGCTTTAACGACAGCTATAAAAGGAAATTTCAGATAAACAGCCAGCTTTTATACGCCTGCCGTCTGGAATTTCCCGAGATGAAAGCGCCTTTTGAAGCCTTAAGCAAAAAGGTATTTGAAGCGCCTGTCCCTGAAAGGTTTCGAATGCTTTCAGAATAATTGTGAAGGATGTGTGAAGCAATATGGCTACATGGAGTTCCAGAGGCCTTAGAGGCTCCACCCTGGAGGAGCTTGTGAACAGGACCAATGAGAAATATCTGGAAAGCGGTCTGGCGCTGATTCAGAAAATCCCTACCCCCATTACCCCGATTACCATTGATAAAGCCACAAGACATATTACGCTGGCTTATTTCGAGCAGAAAAGCACCGTGGATTATATCGGAGTGGTTCAGGGAATCCCCGTCTGCTTTGACGCAAAGGAATGCGCCGTGGAGAGATTTGCCCTTCAGAATATTCATGAACATCAGGTGACCTTCATGGAGCAGTTTGAAAAGCAGGGCGGGATTGCGTTTTTTCTCATATACTTTTCCCACAGGGATGAATTTTACTATCTGCCCTTTGAAATTTTCAAGTTTTTCTGGGACAGGGCAAGGGACGGGGGCAGGAAAAGCTTTCTCTATGAGGAGCTGAACCCGGAATATGTTCTCCCCAAAAAGCATGGGGTATTTGTGCCCTATCTGGATATGCTAAACAAGGATTTGGATGAGCGGATTGAATGACTTGACAAAAATATAACTTTTTTGTATACTTCCTGTAGTTTTACAGGGTAACATGATAACAGATTAAAACTTTAAATTGATAAAGCGAGGGAGAGCATTGAACAGGCAGCTGATACATACGCCGGAGGGCGTGAGAGATATTTACGGAAAAGAATATGCGCAAAAGCTTCTGGTGGAGGAGCTGATACATAAACAGCTTAATTTATACGGCTATCAGGATATCCAGACGCCTGTTTTTGAATTTTTTGACGTGTTTTCAAGGGAAATCGGAACCACGCCGTCGCGGGAGCTGTATAAATTTTTTGACAAAGAAGGGAACACTCTGGTTTTGCGTCCTGATTTTACCCCTTCCATGGCAAGATGCGCCGCCAAATATTTTATGGATAAAGAGGCGCCTATCCGTTTCTGTTATATGGGAAACACCTTTACCAACACCAGCAGCCTTCAGGGAAAGCTCAAAGAGGTTACCCAGATGGGAGCGGAGCTGATGGGAGACGGCAGCGTGGAGGCGGACGGCGAAATGATTGCCATGATGACGGAAGCCCTCCTTCACGCGGGACTTAAGGAATTTCAGGTAAGTATCGGCCAAATCGAATATTTTAAGGGAATCTGCCAGCAGGCAGGCTTAAGCGAAGAAACGGAGTCCGAGCTCCGCGAGCTGATTTCAGGCAAAAATATTTTCGGCGCGCAGGAGCTGCTTGCCGGAAAGGGCGTGGAGGAATCCTACAGCAGAATGCTCCTTAAGGTGACGGAGCATTTCGGCTCTGTCCAGGTGCTTAAGGAAGCGCGCGCGCTTGCGGGAAACAGCCGTTCCCTTGCGGCCATCGACCGGCTTGAAAAGCTGTACCGTGTTCTGTGCGAATACGGCGTTGAAAAATATATCTCTTTTGATTTGGGAATGCTCAGCAAATATAATTACTATACAGGCGTTATTTTTAAGGTTTACACTTACGGCGTTGGCGAGCCGGTTGCGAAAGGCGGACGATATGACCAGCTCCTTGGCTATTTCGGGAAGGAAGCCCCCGCAATCGGATTTGCGGTAGTGACTGATGATTTGCTGGCGGCCCTTGAGCGGCAGAAGGCAGCGCCCTGTGTAAAGGACGAAGTACTTACGCTGGTTTATCAGGAAAATCAATTCGAAGAAAAGCTGGCGGAAGCAAAGGCCTTAAGGAAACAGGGAAAAAAGACGGCGCTTGTGCCGGAGGGGGAAAACAGCCATGAGTAACGACAGATATCTGACCTTTGCCCTGGCGAAGGGGCGGCTTGCGGAAAAGACGCTGGAGCTTCTTGAGAAAATCGGGATTACCTGCGAGGAGATGAAGGATAAGGGTTCCAGAAAACTGATTTTTGTAAACGAGGAGCGGAAACTGAAATTTTTTCTGGCGAAGGGACCGGACGTGCCCACTTATGTGGAGTACGGCGCCGCGGACATCGGCGTGGCGGGAAAGGATACCATCCTGGAGGAAAACCGGCGCGTGTACGAGGTGCTTGACTTAGGCTTCGGTCAGTGCAGGATGTGTGTGTGCGGCCCGGAGGCCGCGAAGGAGCTTTTGCTCCATCATGAGAGAATCCGGGTGGCAAGCAAGTATCCGGTAATTGCAAGGGATTATTTTTATAACAAAAAGCACCAGACGGTGGATATTATCAAGCTCAACGGCTCTGTGGAGCTTGGGCCAATCGTCGGATTGTCCGATGTGATTGTGGATATCGTGGAGACTGGCTCTACCTTAAAGGAAAACGGACTTGGGGTTTTGGAGGAGATTTGCCCTCTGTCGGCAAGGATGATTGTGAATCAGGTGAGTATGCAGATGGAGACGGAGAGAATCCGGGAGATTATCACGCAGCTGAAAGAGGTGTGCGGGTAAGCGCGGCGATGGCAGGGTAGGAGCTTCGGGCAGGAGATGAGGCTGTTTTGGCATGTTCCTGCTCCGGAAAATGCAGAAAGGAAGAAATCATGCGTATTGTTGAATTAAATGAGAAAACAAAAGACGGGCTGATGAGGAATCTTCTGAAACGGAGCCCGGAAAGCTACGGCGAATATGAGGAGACGGTTAACGGGATTATTAAGGAAATACGGGAAAAAGGGGACGAGGCTCTTTTTGGGTATACGCGAAAGTTTGACCGGTGCGAGATTACGGCGGAAACTATCCGGGTGACGAAAGAGGAAATCAAAGAGGCTTACGAGCTGGTTGACCCGGAGCTTATAGCGGTTATGAAAAAATCCGCCGCAAATATTACGGAGTTTCACAGCCACCAGCTTCGGAACAGCTGGATTGTGCCGAAGGAGGACGGTACGATTCTGGGACAGAAGATTACGCCTGTTGCGGTTTCCGGCGTGTATGTTCCCGGAGGGAAGGCCGCTTATCCTTCCAGCGTGCTTATGAACGTGCTTCCCGCAAAGGTTGCAGGTGTTCCCAGAATTATCATGACCACGCCGCCGGGAGCGGACGGCAGGGTGAATCCCGGAACGCTGGTTGCCGCCGACATTGCAGGGGTGGATGAAATCTATAAGGCGGGAGGGGCCCAGGCCATAGCCGCTATGGCATTTGGAACGGAAAGCATTCCGCGGGTAGACAAGATTACCGGCCCCGGAAATATTTTCGTTGCGCTGGCAAAGAAAGCCTGCTTCGGCTTCGTGAGCATCGACTCTGTGGCCGGCCCCAGCGAAATTCTGGTGCTTGCGGATGAAACTGCCAACCCCAGATACGTGGCGGCGGATTTGCTTTCCCAGGCGGAGCATGACGAGCTGGCGAGCGCAATTCTGATTACCACCAGCAGGGAGCTTGCCGAAAAGGTGTCCGATGAGGTTGCAGGGTTTACGCAGCAGCTTTCCAGAAAAGAAATTATCGAGAAATCCCTTGAAAACTACGGTTATATTCTGCTTGCAGAAACCATGGACGAGGCTGTTGGCGCCGCCAATGAGATTGCCTCCGAGCATCTGGAGATATTGACGGCTAATCCTTTTGAGACCATGACAAAGATTAAGAATGCGGGAGCGATTTTCCTCGGGGAATATTCCTCAGAGCCTTTGGGGGACTATTTTGCCGGGCCGAATCATATCCTGCCTACCAACGGGACCGCAAGGTTTTTCTCGCCCCTTAATGTAGATGATTTCCTGAAAAAAACCAGCATTATTTCTTATTCTGAGGACGCCCTTTCAAGGGTTCATAAGGATATTGAGCTGTTTGCAGAAAAAGAAGGCTTAACGGCCCACGCCAATTCCGTTAAAGTCAGATTCGAATAGGAGGACGCCATGGAAAGATATGCATCCATTAAAAGAACGACAAAGGAAACGGATATTACGGTGGAGCTTTCGCTGGACGGCGCGGGAAACGGAAAAATTTCAAGCGGGATTGGTTTTCTTGACCATATGCTGGAGGGCTTTGCCCGGCATGGATTTTTTGACCTGACATTAACGGTTAAGGGAGACCTTCACGTGGACGGCCATCATTCGGTGGAGGACGCCGGGATTGTGCTTGGGACTGCAATCAGGGAAGCGCTGGGGGACAAGAAGGGTATCCGGCGTTACGGTTCCTGTATTCTGCCCATGGACGACGCCCTTGCGCTGTGCGCCGTGGATTTGTGCGGCCGTCCTTATTTTGCCTTTGACTGTGATTTTACGGCAGATAAGGTGGGAGATTTGGACACGGAGCTGGTTCGGGAATTCTTTTATGCCGTTTCCTACAGCGCGGGGATGAACCTTCACATTAAGATGCTCTCAGGTATCAATAATCATCATATGATTGAGGCTGTTTTTAAGGCTTTTGCCAGGGCGCTGGATGAAGCCACAGGACGGGATGAAAGAATAACAGACGTTCTCAGCACAAAGGGAAGCCTTTGACGTAAATGTTTGCATTTTATAGAGCCACGCATGATAAAATGGGATAGAAATACTTCAAAAGGAAAATAATGAAAGCATGAACAATTATAAAAAGTTTATACCATGTATTTATCTTTTAAATGAAAAGGCGGTTGCCGGGTTTAAAAATACATCTGTTATTAGTGAGAATCCGGCAGAACTTGCCAGATTTTATGCGGAAAACAATGCCGACGAGCTTATTGTATTTGATTTGTCAACGGACGATACTTCCCACGAAGCGTCTCTTGACATGCTGAAAATCATCTGTAAGGAAGCGCAGATACCCGTAATCGGAGCAGGGAACGTCAGGCGGATGGAGGATATTAAGAAGCTTCTTTATGCCGGCTGTATGAAAGCCGCCCTGAACTATTCGAAGGAAAGCAACATTGCAATTACGGAGGAGGTTTCCTTAAAGTTTGGCAAAGACAAGATTGTTGCCTGTGTCATGGACGATTCCGACATCACAGGCAACGAAGCGCTTCTTGAGGAATTTGTCCATGCGGTGATTCTGCTCAATGAAAGAACCATCAAACAGGCGGTTTCCCTGTCCAGACGCCCTCTTATCGTCTCCCTGCCGGAGGTTTCCCTGGATAAAATCATCGAGCTTTTATCCTGTGAAAATATCGAAGGAATCACCGGCCCGGCGGTAAACGCCAACGCCAGGGAGCTTATGGATATCAAGGATTTGTGCGCCGGAAACGGAGTTGCGGTGAGAACCTTCGAGCCTGCCGTTAAATGGGAGGAGCTTAAGAAAAATTCCGAGGGTCTCGTTCCTGTGATTGTTCAGGATTACAAAACCCGAGAGGTTTTGATGATGGCTTACATGAACGAGGAAGCCTATCTTAGCACCCTAAAGAGCGGACGCATGACCTATTACAGCCGCAGCCGCGCCCGCCAATGGCTGAAGGGGGAAACCAGCGGCCATTTCCAGCATGTGAAGGAAATGACGGCGGACTGTGATAAGGATACGATTCTGGCAAAGGTTTCCCAGATTGGAGCTGCCTGCCACACCGGAAATTACAGTTGTTTTTTTAACGAAATCATGAAGAAGGAGTATGACGAGAGCAATCCGCTTATGGTTTTTGAATCGGTGCTGAACGTGATTAAGGACAGAAAGGTTCATCCGAGAGAGGGCTCCTATACCAATTATCTTTTTGACAAGGGGATTGACAAGATTTTGAAAAAGCTGGGAGAGGAGGCCACGGAAATTGTAATCGCGGCCAAGAATCCCAACGCCAATGAGATTAAGTATGAGATTGCCGATTTCCTTTATCACATGATGGTTCTCATGGTGGAAAAGGGCGTCACGTGGGAGGAAATTACGGAGGAGCTTGATAAGAGATAGTAAATATGCGCTGCATAATCTGGCCATGCAGTGCATATTTTTTATTAAGCCACACCGGAATGGACAATTATTTATGAATAAAGTGAACACCAATAAAAGGCTGGAGCTGGTAAAGGCCATCCGCATGCAGAATCACTATGACAGGCAGCTTTTCCGCTCAAGAGAAAACTTTTTATATTCCGACTCCCCGGCAATGCGGCCGGCGGTAAAGCACGGGGAGTTGTACAGTCTGGAGGCGGAGGAGAAGCAGGGGGCGGAGGAAAAGGCCGCGCCTGTTACAGGCAGCTTTCGGATAAGGCTGGTGATTGCCATGGTTTTATTGCTTTCTTTTGTGATATGCGATATCAGACAGGTCAGCTACGAGGGGGAGAGTGCGGAGACCGTGTTTGAGCGGATTGTGGAGGATACGGATTTGTCGGGGGTTCTGGACGGGATAGCTCTGCCGCAGGCGGAATTTTAATTGCTTTTGTTTTACGGATAGAATATAATAATTGGGAATCAGAACAAGAATAATGGCAAGGACTAATAACTATGAGAAAACTGGCGTTAAGCGATGAGATACTGATGCGGGTGGAAAAGCCCGCCCGCTATATCGGCGGCGAAGTAAATTCGGTGATGAAGGATAAGGAGAAGGTACGGCTCCGGTTCGCCATGTGCTTTCCCGATGTGTACGAAATCGGGATGTCCCATCTTGGCATACAGATTATTTACGACATGATGAACCGGTTCGAGGACGTATGGTGCGAGCGGGTGTATTCGCCCTGGGTGGATTTGGATGAAATTATGCGGAGAGAAAAAATTCCCTTATTTGCCCTGGAGTCTCAGGAACCGGTGAAGAATTTTGATTTTCTCGGAATTACCATTCAGTATGAAATGTGTTATACCAATATTTTACAGGTTCTGGACCTTTCCGGCATTCCGCTTCTTTCAAAAGAAAGGAAAGAGGATGACCCGATTGTAATCGGAGGCGGTCCCTGTACCTATAATCCCGAGCCAATCTGTGACTTTTTTGATTTGTTTTATATCGGCGAGGCGGAGACGCAGTACCGGCCGCTGTTTGATTTGTACGAGGAGGGAAAGGAAAAGGGCTGGGGGCGCAAAGAGTTCTTACGGCGGGCTGCAGGGATTCCCGGTATTTATGTCCCTTCTTTATATGAAGTGACCTATAACGGGGACGGAACCATTGCCGGAAGATGTGCGCTGGTTCCGGGCATTCCCGAAATCATTGAAAAGGAACTGGTAGCGGATTTGACAGACACTTATTATCCCCAAAAGCCGGTGGTTCCTTTTATTAAGGTTGCCCAGGACAGGGTGGTTCTGGAAATCCAGAGGGGTTGCATCAGGGGATGCCGGTTCTGTCAGGCAGGCCAGCTTTACCGCCCGGTGAGGGAAAGGGATTTGGCTTGTCTTAAAAAGTACGCTGTGGACATGCTGAAAAATACCGGCCACGAGGAGATTTCTTTAAGTTCTTTAAGCTCCAGCGACTACTCAAAGCTTCCCGAACTGCTTGATTTTTTAATTGAAAGCTGCGGCAGGCAGAAAATCAATATTTCACTTCCTTCCCTTCGAATCGACGCTTTTTCTCTGGATGTGATGAACAAGGTGCAGGATGTAAAGAAAAGCAGCCTTACCTTTGCGCCGGAGGCGGGAAGCCAGAGGCTTAGAAATATCATTAACAAGGGATTGACCGAGGAGGTCATTCTTGAAGGGGCAAGAATGGCTTTTGAAGGCGGCTGGACGCGGGTGAAGCTGTATTTTATGCTGGGGCTCCCCATGGAGACCGAAGATGATATCAGGGGAATTGCCGATTTGTGTAATAAAATAGCGGCTGTTTTTTATGAGACGGTTCCCAAAGAAAAGAGGACAGGCCGGGTGCAGATTGTGGCAAGCACCTCCTTTTTCATCCCAAAGCCTTTCACACCCTTTCAGTGGGCGGCGCAGTACACGAAGGAAGAATTTCTGGAGAAAGCTTATCTTACCAGAACTTCTATTGCCGGCGTACTGAACCAGAAAAGCATCAAATACAACTGGCACGAGGCGGACGCCAGCGTCCTTGAGGGAATTATGGCAAGGGGGGACAGGAGATTAAATCAGGTCATCCTTCGGGCTTACGAAAAGGGATGTCTTTACGACGCATGGAGCGAGTATTATAAAAACGATATCTGGTTTGAAACCTTTGAGGAATGCGGCGTTGACCCGGCTTTTTATACGATAAGGGAGAGGGCGGACAATGAAATATTCCCATGGGATTTCATCGACTGCGGCGTTAGCAGGGAATTTCTTTTGCGGGAGTGGAAGAAAGCGCAGAGGGGCGAAACCACGCCTAACTGTCAGGAGCGCTGCAACGGCTGCGGTGCGGCGAAATACGGGACAGGCATCTGCGTAAAAAGCAGCGCCGGCGAATAAGGCTCGCATGAATGCATTCGCTTACAGAGCAGGTAACAGGAGAACTATTATGAAAGTACGAATCAAATTTTCCAAATACGGCGCACTCCGTTTTATCGGACACCTGGACGTCATGCGGTATTTCCAGAAAGCCATCAGGAGGGCGGAAATCGACATTGCCTATTCGGAGGGGTTCAGTCCCCACCAGATTATGTCCTTTGCATCGCCCTTATCCGTAGGCCATACCAGCAGCGGGGAATATTTTGATATTGAGGTGAATTCTTTCACAGGCGAGGAGGACATGCAAAAAAGGCTCCAGGACGTGATGGCGGAGGGGATTGATATCTTAAAAATAAAACTTCTTCCCGAAAAGGAGAAAAACGCTATGGCAAGCGTTGCGGCGGCGGATTACCTGCTGACCTTCAGCGAATGTTTTACGCCGCCGGAGGGCTGGCAGGAACAGCTCCTTAAATTTTACGCACAGGAAACGATTCCCGCTGTAAAAAAGACCAAAAAGGGCGAGCGGGAGATGAATCTGAAAGAAGGCATCTACCGTCTGGAAATCCGAAAGGAGGGCGTGTATATGCTTCTGGACGCAGGCAGCGGAAGCAACCTAAAGCCCGGCTTTGTGATGGATTTCTTTTTTGAAAAGCAGGGCGTTTTGCTTCCCGAATACCCTTTCCGTATTCACAGAATAGAAACCTATAAAAGAAATGACGGCGGAAGTTTGGAGCCGCTGATTCCCTGAGGGTCAAATGGACTTTGCATCCATTTACTCATTGCCCGCGGGAATGGACAGGATTTGCCGGAGAATCATATGGGAAAAATTATTATTGTAAAGCAGCCGGTGCTGCAAAAGCCGGAGCAAAAAACTGAATATTCAGGCGGACAGCCGGGCTTCCGGCTTCTCCTTACGCTTTTTGACGAGAAGCGGCCCTGTCTGATGGAAACGGCGCCCCTGCTCACGGAGGAGGGAATCCTCGGCAATATTTATCTTGCCAGAGTCCAGGATGTTGTACCCGGGCTTCGGGGAGCGTTCCTTTCCATTTCAAAAGAGGAAACCGTATATCTGTCGCTGGCCAAATGCCGGGAAATCCTGATTGCCAACAGACAGGGTTCCGCCGAAAATCTCCGCCAGGGCGACGAGGTGGTGGTGCAAATCACAGGGGAAGCCCTGAAAACCAAACAGCCCACAGCCTCGGAAAACCTCACGCTCACAGGCCAGTATTGTGTGTGCGGCTATTTCGGACACGGAATCCACTATTCCAGAAAGCTAAGCGAAGGCAGGAAAAAGGAAATTGACGATACCATCAAAGCGCGGGAAATGGCCGGGCGGAAAAATTATCAGTTCACCATCCGCACCAACGCCGGGGAACTCAACGATTTGACACCTCTCTTTGAAGAAATGGAGGATTTTATCCGTACCTTCGACACCCTCACCAATGTTTACAGGCACAGAACCTGCCACAGCCTCCTTTATCAGAAGGAGGCGGAGATTTTAAGCCGGATAAAGAACATTCCTCTTGACGCCTATGACGAGATTGTGACGGACGAGGAGGATGTTTATCATTTTCTGTCAGAGCAGGCAAACAAACGCAGCCATGCTCCGCAGGATGCTTATTGTCATGAAAAGCCCATACGGCTTTACCGGGACGAGCTTCTTCCTCTTGCCAGGCTTTACAGTCTGGAAACCCATTTGAAGGAGGCTCTCGGAAAAAGAGTGTGGCTTCCCTGCGGAGGCTATCTGGTGATTGAGCCCACGGAGGCTATGACGGTGATTGACGTGAATTCAGGTAAGGCGGTCAGCAAAGGAAAGAAAAACAAGGAAAGCTACTTATCGGTCAATCTTGAAGCGGCAAAGGAGGTCGCAAGGCAGCTCCGGCTCCGAAATTATTCCGGCATGATTATGGTGGATTTTATCAGCATGGAAAAAGAGGACGATAACAGGACTTTGCTTGAAAAGCTGGACAGATACCTCCGGGAGGACAAGGTGCCCGCAAGGCTGGTGGATATGACGGCTCTGGGAATCGTGGAAATCACCAGAAAAAAGGTAAGCAGGCCGCTTTCGGATTTTCTATAAAAAAGCTTGACAGTATTTTGACGATATGTTACATTTTATGAGTATGCCGCATAACGAGGCTTAAAGAGCCTGTGCTTTTGCAGGTTCTGCCGTAGTTAGCGAGTAAAATCAGTTTTGCTGATTAGTATAGGAGGTGCCATATGTACGCAATCATCGTAACAGGCGGAAAGCAGTATAAGGTTTCCGAAGGCGACGAAATCAAGGTGGAGAAGCTTGACGGAGAGCCGGGAGATACCGTAACCTTTGACAGGGTAATTGCTGTAAGCGACAAGGAGCTTAAGGTAGCAGGCGATGTGGAAAATGCAAGCGTAACCGCAACCGTGGTTAAGCAGGACAGATTCCCCAAGGTTATTGTCTATAAGTATAAGAGAAAAACCGGCTATCACAAGAAGAATGGTCACAGGCAAGCATACACGCAGGTAAAGATTGAAAAAATCAACGCTTAATAATGACTACAATCACGATTACAAAATCCGGAGCGGGAGAATATAAGAAGATAACCTGCAAAGGACATGCCGGCTATGCGGAAAGCGGAAGCGACATTGTCTGCAGCGCGGTTTCCATGCTGGTAATAAATACCATCAATTCCCTGGAGCTTCTGACCGATACGCGGATGGAGGCGGATGCCGATGAGGAAAAGGGCGTTATTACCTGTTCCTTTACCGACGTGCCGGACAGGGGCGGGAAGCTTCTTCTTGATTCCATGGTGCTTGGACTTGAAAACGTTGCCAGTGAGTACGGCAGTAAGTATTTAAAACTTAATTTTAAGGAGGTGTAAAACATGTTAAAGCTTAACCTTCAATTTTTTGCTCATAAAAAAGGTGTTGGTTCCACAAAGAACGGCAGAGACTCCGAATCCAAGAGACTTGGCGCAAAGAGAGCCGACGGCCAATTTGTAAAAGCAGGAAATATTTTATACAGACAGCGCGGGACGAAGATTCATCCCGGTATCAACGTAGGACGCGGCGGTGACGACACATTGTTTGCGCTTGTTGACGGTGTTCTCAGATTCGAGAGAAAAGGCAGAGACAAGAAACAGGCTTCTGTATATCCTGTAGAGAAATAATGCAGTTATTGGCTTCAAACATATTTTGTTTGAAGCCTTTTTTCACTGTGCGTCCGGGCAACGGTCACAAGGCAACGCCCCTGAAGGGCTGTGCCGGAAAGGCATATGACGGGCGGGGCAGGTTCTGAAAGGAAAATGGAATGTTTGCAGACAGAGCGAGAATTTATGTGCGGAGCGGGAAAGGCGGCGACGGCAGCGTGTCCTTCCGGCGGGAAAAATATGTTCCCAGCGGCGGCCCTGACGGCGGCGACGGCGGTCACGGCGGAAGCGTTATCCTCGAGATTGACGAGGGTTTAAACACGCTTACCGATTACCGGCATGCCCGCAAATACCGTGCCGAAGACGGAGAAAACGGCAGCAAACGGAACTGCCGGGGCAAAAACGGAAACGACTGTATTTTGAAGGTGCCGGAAGGGACCGTCATCAAGGAAGCGGAAAGCGGAAAGGTGATTACGGATATGTCCGGTGAAAACAGGCGTTTTGTCCTGCTTACCGGCGGCCGGGGAGGCAACGGGAATCAGCATTACGCCACAAGCACCATGCAGGCGCCCAAGTATGCGCAGCCGGGGCAGCCGGCCAGGGAGCTGGAAATTCTGATGGAGCTTAAGGTGATTGCCGACGTTGGCCTTGTGGGATTTCCCAATGTGGGAAAATCCACCTTTTTAACCAGAGTGTCCAACGCAAGGCCGAAGATTGCCAACTATCATTTTACGACGCTCGACCCTCATCTGGGGGTGGTTGACCTCCCGGAGGCAGGAGGTTTTGTGATTGCCGATATCCCGGGGCTTATCGAGGGGGCGTCCGAGGGTGTGGGGCTTGGCTTTGAATTTCTGCGCCATATCGAGAGAACAAGGGTGATTATCCATATTGTGGATGCCGCCGGAACCGAGGGCAGAGACCCCGTCGCCGATATCTATGCCATAAACAGAGAACTGGAAAACTATGATTCCGGTATTGCCGAACGTCCTCAGGTAATTGCCGCCAACAAAACCGATATGATTTTTCAGGAAGACGGGCAAAAGGACCCGGTAGCCCTTTTAAAGGAAGAATTTGAGCCGAAAGGAATCCGCGTTTACCCGATTTCCGCAATCAGCGGCAAGGGGATTCGGGAGCTTCTTTTCCACGTAAAGGAAATGCTGGATAAGCAGGAGAAGAAGCCGGTAATTTTCGAGCAGGAATTTTTCCCGGAATATATGCTGCCTTCCTCCGACGAGCCCTACACAGTAACCTATGACGAAGAAAAGTCGGAATATGTTGTGGAAGGCCCCCGCATCGAAAAGATGCTGGGCTATACAAACCTTGATTCCGAAAGAGGTTTCACCTTCTTCCAGAATTTCCTGAAGGAAAACGGTATTCTGGAACAGTTAGAAGCCCTTGGAATCAGCGAAGGAGACACCGTCAGGATGTACGGACTGTCTTTTGATTACTACAGGTAAAACGATAGATGGAGATTGATTATGACAAGTAAACAGCGCGCTTATTTAAAAAGCCTTGCCGCCCCCCTGGAGGCGACTCTCCAGATTGGAAAGCTGGGGCTGACCCCGGAAGTGACTCAGGCTGTAAGAGAGGCTTTCAATACCAGAGAGCTTTTAAAAATTACGATGTTAAAGACCTGTCTGGACGATATCAGGCAGACGGCCGACATCCTTTCCGAGAGAACCAGCTCCCAGGTGGTGCAGGTTATCGGCAGGAAGATTGTCCTTTATAAGGAAAACAGGGACAATAAGAAAATCGAGCTTCCCTGACAGATATGGAGAAGATAATGGAAAAAAAAGTCGGTATCATGGGAGGCACATTTAATCCGGTTCACAACGGTCATTTACTTCTTGCCGAATCCGCCAGGGAAACTTTCGGGCTTGATGAAATTCTTTTCATGCCCAGCGGAAATTCCTATATGAAGGATGCCGCATCCATCCTGGACGGCGAAACCCGCGCCCATATGACAGAGCTGGCAATCGAAGGAAATCCCTTTTTCCGGTTATCCCGTATAGAGTTAGAGCGAAAGGGCCCTACTTACACCTGCGACACGATCTCGCAGTTAAAGGAGCAGGATGAAGACAGCCGGTACTTTTTTATCATGGGGGCCGACAATCTTTTTATTCTGGAAAAATGGAAGGACGTGGAATACATTTTTCAGAACTGCGTAATAGCTGCGGCAGCGCGGGGAGATGAGACGGACGGGGAAATCCGGCGGAGGGCAGAGCTTTTAAAAAAGCGTTATCGGGCGGATATCAGGCTTTTATTAGAGCGGCGGATTGATATTTCCTCTCTTGAAATCAGGGAAAGGCTGCGAAAAGGGCAAAGCGTGCGCTATCTGCTTCCCGACAGTGTGCTTGCCTACATCGCTCAGGAAAATCTGTATCAGCAGGAAGCCCAAAAAAACGGATAAGCGTTAAGATTCTGCATTGCGGTTCTGGACATGGAGGATTTCGGCATGGAGGAGAAAGTGAAAAGTGTTGATATTGATAAAATAAAGAAAAAAATGGAAAAGGAGCTGGACGCCAAACGCTACGAGCATACGCTTGGCGTTGCCTACACGGCCGCGGCTCTTGCCATGTGCCACGGGGAGGATATGTTCAAGGCTCAGGTGGCGGGACTTTTGCACGACTGCGCCAAATGCATGAGCAATGAAAAGAAGCTGGAGATTTGCGCAAAGCACCACATTAAGGTGACGGAGGTTGAAAAGCAGAATCCCTTTCTGCTCCATGCAAAGGTGGGAAGCTATCTGGCGGGAAAACGTTATCATGTGGAAGATAAGGATATCTTAAACGCCGTTCTGAACCATACCACAGGCCGTCCCGAAATGTCGAGGCTTGAGAAAATTATTTATATTGCAGATTATATTGAACCGGGCCGGAAACACGCGCCGAATCTTTCGCAGGTGCGCGCCCTTGCTTTCCACGATTTGGACAGGGCGCTTTTGCAGATTCTGGAGGATACGCTGGACTATCTTCAAAGTATTGAAAGCCCGATAGACCCTCTGACACAGAGGACTTATGATTACTATATCAAGGAGGAAACAAATGGAAGGTTTTTCCGAAAATAAGATAAAGGATATGGCAGCCCTTGCCATCGAAGCATTAGAGGACAAAAAAGCCGAGGATATCAGGGTGATTGATATCAGCCAGGTTTCCGTTATCGCAGATTATTTTATCATTGCAAACGGAACCAACAAAAGCCAGATACAGACACTTTCGGACGCTGTGGAGGAAAAACTCGGGAGAGCAGGATATTTCATGAAGCAGAAGGAAGGGTTCCGCAACGCCAACTGGGTTCTTTTGGATTTCGGGGACATTATCGTCCACATTTTCGACAAGGAGAACCGGCTCTTTTATGACCTTGAAAGAATCTGGCGGGACGGGAAGGTTGTGGACACGGAAACTTTCCGGTAATTTACCGGCAGTTTTTGGGAAGACTTTCCGGCAAATCCGCCGGCGGTTTTTGAGAGCTCCTGCCGGAAATATGTATAAATATGCAGAAAGGAACCGTGTCCGTCCCGGTTCCTTTCCGCGTATAGATTTTCTATTCCCTGACCCTTTCGGCTCCGCCCGCATACATATAAAAAGTAAGCAGATAAAGCCCGCTGATTCCCACAAGCGCATAGACGATTCTGGCAATCCAGGACATGTTTCCGAACAGAAAAGATACAAGGTCAAAGGAGAAGAATCCTATAAGTCCCCAGTTGACCGCACCTATAATGGCAATCGTAAGCGCAATACAGTCCAGACATTTATTGTTCATTTCACACACCTCCATAAGAATTTTCATGAAGCCTTTTTCAAAGGCTGTCAGTTTTATTTTTCCCGGGGATGAAAAAAATATGCCTCCTGTTTTTTACAGGAATTTAAAAGAATACAAAAAGAAACGCAGAAAAGATAAAATTTCAATATCTAAGTTGACAATGGCGCACATTTGGGGTATGATTGCACTTGAAATAAATCATAGAGGAGGAATAATTATGAGAAAATTCAAAAAAGAAATCAGTCTCTTTCTCGTAGCTGCAATGACCATGCTGATGCTTGCAGGCTGCGGCGGCAATGACGCGGCAGACGCCGGCACGGATAACGGCAGCCAGGCGGCGGGAACAGAGACGGAAGGCGCATCTTCTGAAGCTGATACTTCTTCTGATGCCGCTGATTCAGAGAGCGCGGGAGCCGCTTCGGGCGAGGCGTTTAAGATTGGCGCAATCGGCCCTTCCACAGGAAGCGCCGCGGTTTACGGTCTTGCCGTTCAGAACGGAGCTGACCTTGCCGTGAAGGAGATTAACGCTGCAGGCGGTATCGCCGGTTTCCAGATTGAGTACAATTTCCAGGATGACGAGTGCGACAACGAAAAGTCCGTTAATGCCTATAATACATTGAAGGACTGGGGCATGCAGATGTTAGTCGGAACCACCACAAGCGGCTGCTGTATCGCGGTTGCCGCCGAGTCCGCCAACGATAATCTTTTCCAGCTCACCCCTTCAGGCTCTTCCGTTGACATTATCAGCGGAAACGACAATGTATTCCAGGTATGCTTCACTGACCCCAACCAGGGTGTGGGCGCCGCCGAGTATATTGGTTCCAATAAGGTTGCCGAGAAGGTTGCCGTTATTTATGACAGCTCTGATGTGTACTCATCAGGTATTTATGAGAAGTTTGCGCAGGAAGCTGCAAACCAGCCTTTTGAAATCGTATCTGCGGAAGCATTTACCGCCGATAACAAGACGGATTTCTCCGTACAGCTCCAGAAAGCAAAGGACGCAGGGGCAGACCTTGTATTTCTGCCTATCTACTATACAGAGGCTTCCTTAATCCTGACGCAGGCAAACAGCATGGGATATGAGCCCAAATTCTTTGGATGCGACGGCCTTGACGGTATTCTTAACGTAGAAAACTTTGATGTTTCCCTTGCCGAGGGCGTTATGCTGCTTACTCCTTTTGCAGCCGACGCAGAGGACGAGGCGACCAAGTCCTTTGTAACCGCATATAAGGAAGCTTACGGCGACACTCCGAACCAGTTTGCAGCCGACGCCTATGACGCGGTTTACATTATGAAAGCCGCCATCGAAAAATGCGGCGCAACACCTTCCGACAGCGTTTCTGATATCTGCGAGAAGATGAAGGGCGCGATGGCTGAAATTTCTGTTGACGGTCTTACCGGCGCGGCGATGTCATGGGACAGCGACGGCGCTGTAAACAAGGCTCCCAAGGCCATGGAAATTGTAAACGGCAACTATTCTTTAATTCAGTAAATTTATATCATTGTTCAGAAAGCCAAAGAGGGTTGCGGTGCTGCAGCCCTCTTTTATCATATTCGGCTGTTAAAGGAAATTCATGTACCGGGAAATCCGTGTCTGCAGGGTTTGGCTTGTACGATTTTCGATTAAGGCTTGCAAGCCCTGTACGATATCTGCTATACTAGGTTAATAACTTTTTACAAGAGAAAGGCATGGTTATTGATATGAGCTTTATATCTTATTTAATCAATGGAATCAGTCTGGGAAGTGTGTACGCAATTATAGCTCTGGGTTACACAATGGTTTACGGTATTGCCAAGATGCTGAATTTTGCGCACGGCGACGTCATTATGGTGGGCGGCTTCGCTGTCTTTTTTGCGGTCAGCATGCAGGGACTGCCGACGATAGTGGGGATTTTGCTTGCGGTTGTGTTATGTACGCTACTTGGAATTACGATTGAATATATTGCCTACAGGCCGCTGCGGCAGGCGGCGTCCTCCCTTGCGGTTCTCATTACGGCAATCGGGGTCAGCTATTTCCTTCAGAATATTGCATTGATTATTTTCGGAGCCAACACAAAGGCTTTTACCTCCGTTGTTACCATACCGGCTCTCAGGCTTGCGGAAGGCCAGATAATCATTTCCGGTGAAACCATTGTGACAATCGTTTCCTGTATTGTCATTATGACGGGCCTTACGCTGTTCATCAACAAGACCAAAGCCGGACAGGCAATGCTGGCGGTTTCGGAAGACAAAGGCGCCGCACAGCTCATGGGAATCAACGTGAACAGAACCATATCCCTTACTTTTGCCATTGGTTCCGCTCTTGCGGCTATTGCGGGAATGCTTTTATGCTCCGCCTATCCTTCGCTTACTCCTTATACGGGCTCCATGCCGGGTATTAAGGCTTTCGTGGCCGCGGTATTCGGCGGCATCGGCTCAATTCCGGGAGCTTTGCTTGGGGGAATTGTGCTGGGAGTAATCGAAATACTCGGCAAGGCCTACATTTCATCCCAGATGGCCGATGCCATTGTGTTTATGGTTTTGATTGTCGTCCTTCTTGTGAAGCCTACAGGTATTTTGGGCAAAAAGATTCAGGAAAAGGTTTAGGAGGGAATCGCCATGAAAAAATTAAAACCTGGTAAATATACAAAGGATAATATCATCACCTACGGTATGATAATTCTTGTCTATATTATCGTGCAGATATTAACAGGCACAGGCCATATTTCCAGCCTGATGCAGGGGCTTTTGGTTCCCTTATGTGTGTATGTCATTCTTGCGGTATCCCTAAATCTGACCGTGGGAATTCTTGGAGAGCTCAGCCTCGGGCATGCGGGCTTTATGTGCGTGGGCGCTTTCGCCGGGGCATTTTTTTCCAAATGCACGCAGGATGTGATTACCGCGGACTTACCCCGTTTTGTTCTTGCAATTCTGTTAGGTGCCGTATCCGCCGGTATCATAGGCTTTTTGATTGGTATGCCTGTTTTGAGGCTGCGGGGCGATTACCTCGCCATCGTAACCCTTGCTTTCGGTGAAATCATTAAGAATATCATTAACGTATTATATATAGGAAAGGACAGCCGCGGCCTTCACTTTTCCCTGAAGGATTCCCTTTCACTTGGTCTTGAGGAAGACGGGGTTGTCATAATCAACGGCGCCCAGGGAATTACGGGTACACCCAAAAATTCCACCTTTACCATCGGAATTATTCTGATTGTCATAACGCTCATCATTGTTCTCAACCTGATTCGTTCAAGGGACGGACGGGCGATTATGTCCATCAGGGATAATCTGATTGCGGCGGAATCCATCGGAATCAATATCACCAAGTATAAGCTGATGGCCTTTTCCATCTCTGCGGCTTTAGCGGGAATAGCGGGCGTTCTTTACTCCCACAACCTAAACAGTCTTATGGCAACGCCGAAAAACTTCGGATACAATATGTCGATTATGATTCTTGTTTTTGTAGTGCTTGGAGGGATTGGAAATATCAGAGGCTCCATAATAGCGGCAGTGGTGCTTACGCTGCTTCCTGAGCTCCTTCGGGGACTCAGCGACTATCGTATGCTGATTTATTCTGTTATTCTGATTGTTATGATGCTGTTTAACTGGAGTCCTAAGCTGATTTATCTTAGGGAAAAATATTCCCCGAAACGGCTGTTTAAGAAAAACAGGGAGGTGCGTTAGGATGGCATTGTTGGAGGTTAAAAATTTAAGCATTTCTTTCGGCGGTCTGCAGGCGGTGGATGATTTTGAGATTTCCATCAAAAAAGGACAGCTTTACGGCCTGATTGGTCCTAACGGAGCCGGAAAAACAACGGTGTTCAATCTCCTTACAGGCGTCTATAAGCCGGACGAGGGAATGATTACGCTGGACGGAGAGAATATTACCGGCCTGAAAACCATAGAAATTAACAAAGCCGGCGTCGCAAGAACCTTCCAGAACATCAGGTTGTTTAAAAATTTAAGTGTAATGGATAATGTAAAGGCAGGGCTTCATAATCATTATAAATATTCAGCAGCAACGGGAATCCTAAGGCTTCCTAAATATTTCAGCGTGGAAAAGGCAATGAATGAGAAGGCAATGGAGCTTTTAAAGGTTTTCGAGCTGGAAGGGGAGGCCGATTATCTGGCGGCAAATCTTCCTTACGGCAAGCAGCGTAAGCTTGAAATTGCAAGGGCTCTCGCCACGGAGCCAAAGCTTTTGCTTTTGGATGAGCCGGCGGCGGGAATGAATCCGAACGAAACCATGGAGCTTATGAACACCATCCGGTTTGTGAGGGATAACTTTGATATGACGATTCTTTTAATTGAGCATGATATGAAGCTGGTGTCAGGTATCTGCGAGGAACTGACTGTGCTTAACTTTGGAAGAATTCTCTCTAAAGGACCTACAAGTGAGGTCTTAAACGACCCTCAGGTTATCACGGCATACCTGGGAGAATAGCTTGTTTTGCAGGAGGAAGTAGCGATGGCAATGCTTGAAATAAAAGATTTGGAAGTATATTACGGCGTGATTCAGGCAATCAAGGGGGTAAGCTTCGAGGTAAACGAGGGCGAAGTAATTGCTCTGATTGGCGCTAACGGCGCGGGGAAAACCACTATTCTGCATACAATTACCG
Organism: uncultured Lachnospiraceae bacterium; assembly: GCA_910577275.1. GTDB lineage: Bacteria > Bacillota > Clostridia > Lachnospirales > Lachnospiraceae > Suilimivivens. The sequence continues at coordinate 226,279 of CAJTMW010000001.1, read as the reverse complement.
GACTTTTAGAGGCCAGAAAGGGGACCGTCACTTTTGACGGCAAAGATATCACAAAGGTACCGGCTCATAAAATTGTGACAATGGGTATGGCTCATGTGCCGGAGGGAAGACGTGTGTTTGCCAATCTTTCCGTTCTTCAGAACCTGAAAATGGGTGCATATACCCGCAAGGATAAAAATGAAATCGAGGAGACTTTGCAGACGGTATATAAACGCTTCCCAAGGCTGGAGGAGAGGCAGAACCAGCTTGCCGGAACCTTAAGCGGGGGAGAGCAGCAGATGCTGGCTATGGGACGGGCGCTGATGTCCCATCCGAGAATCCTTCTTATGGACGAACCCTCTATGGGACTTTCGCCTATCTTTGTAAACGAAATATTTGATATCATAAAGGAAGTCAGCGCAGGCGGAACCACAGTGCTTCTGGTTGAGCAGAATGCCAAAAAGGCGCTCTCCATATCAAACAGGGCATATGTGCTCGAGACAGGTAATATCGTTCTTGAAGGCAAAGCGGAAGAGTTGTTAAACAATGATTCTATCAAAAAAGCCTATCTGGGAGAATAAACCTTATCAGAAAAGGGGGTAGCAGTAATGAAGGAAGGAATTGTAATTACAATTGCAAGGCAGTATGGCAGCGGAGGGCGCACCATCGCTAAAATGCTTTCAGAGAAGATGGGGATTCACTACTACGACAAGGAGCTTATGAAGCTGGCTTCCGAGGAAAGCGGCATTAACGAGGCTCTCTTTGTGAGCGCGGACGAGAAGATAAAAAGCACCCGGCTCTTTAAGATTGCCCACAATATTTATCAGGGCGAATTGATTCCGCCTGAAAGCGATGATTTTGTCTCCACACAGAATCTTTTTAACTATCAGGCAAAAATAATCAAGCAGCTTGCGATGGAGGAGTCCTGTGTCATCGTAGGGCGGTGCGCAGATTTTATTTTGAAGGATTACGATAATGTGCTCAGCGTGTTTATTCACGCTCCCCATGAGTACTGCATGGAGCAGGCGGCTTTAAAGCAGCCGACGCTGTCTCCGAGAGAGCTTGAAAAGTTTATTTTTAAAACGGATAAACATAAAGCGGAATATTATAAGTACTATACCGGCAGAGAGTGGACGGACGCCAGAAATTATGATTTGTGCCTGGACAGCTCCAAGCTGGGCTTTGAACGGTGCGTGGAAGAGATTATCTCCTACATCGGCGTAAGGTTCAGATAAAATAAACCAAAACGCTTCGGGAAAGAGTATTAGCGCTTCTTTCCCGAAGCTTAATTTCTTAATGGAAAATTTCTTAACGGAAAATGCGGAACACGCCGAATACCTTTCCCAGTATCTGGCAGTCGTCCACGATAATCGGGTCCATACTGTCGTTTTCGGGCTGGAGCCTGATATGGCCGTCTTCCTTATAAAAAGTCTTAACGGTAGCGGAATCGTCAATAAGGGCTACTACCATGTCTCCGTTGGAGGCAGTCTGGCAGGCATTCACAAAAATCCGGTCGCCGCTGAAAATACCGGCGTTAATCATGGAATCTCCCTTGACATTTAAAACAAAAGACTGGCCGTTCGGAACAATTTCAGCGGGAACAGGAAAATAACTGTCGATATTTTCCTCAGCAAGAATGGGTGTGCCCGCCGCAACCTGACCGATAACCGGCAGACTGACCATTTCCGTGCGTACCATTTGAAAATTATCGTCACAGATTTCTATTGCTCTGGGCTTTGTCGGGTCTCTCCTGATATAGCCGTTCTTTTCGAGAGTCTCAAGATGAGAATGAACGGATGAAGTTGATTTTAACTGAACGGCTTCGCAGATTTCTCTTACCGATGGCGGGTATCCCCTTTTTAAAATTTCTTCCTTGATATAATCCAGAATTTCCTGTTGCTTGTTGCTGATTTTTCCGTATGCCATTCGGTTTCCTCCATTCCTGTTTTACAGATATCGCTCAAAATACTTCTGCTTTTTTTGTTAAATCAAGTATATCATAAACAGACAGAAATAGCAAACGTATATTCCAAATATTTGTTCGATTTTTTGATGAAAAACTATTGACAACGGAATATATGTTCGATATAATCACATCATAGAACAGTTGTTCGCAACTAATGTTCGCATTTTACATTAAGAAGAGACAGGGGTGTGATTATGAGCAGGAATATGACTATGAGCGAGCGCAGAATAAGGAATAACCGAATCAGGAGAAGGCAGGAACTGCGCAGACATGTTTTCACAGGCTTTGTTACCGCCGCATTGGTAATCAGCTTTTCTCTGCTTTTTTTCAGCTTCAAAATCAAAGCCCAGAGCAGCGAAGAGGTTCAATACAAGTATTATAAAAGCATTCAGGTACAGCCGGGCGATTCTCTGTGGGATTATGCCAGTCTGTACGGCGACAGCCGGTACTATGACAGCCACAGAGATTATATTAAGGAAGTTACTGCAATGAACGCCCTTACGGATGAACAGATTACTGCCGGACAGTATCTTATCCTTCCTTATTATGATGCCAACTTTGTCGAATAATAGTCTGTTTTCACCTTTCCCGGAGCTGAACCGCTTTTGCAGCTTTTCTGCGGTTACTGTCCTCAATAGCGGCATAATGCTTCCTGGTGGTGTTTACATCCTTATGTCCCAGGACATCGGCAACAAGATAAATGTCCCCTGTTTCCTGATAGAGCGCCGTTCCATAGGTGCTCCTCAATTTATGAGGCGTTATTTTCTTAAGGCTTGTGACGTTTGACGTATATTTTTTTACCAGATTTTCTACTGCCCGAACCGTGATACGGCGGTTTTGCATCGATAAAAACAGAGCGTTTTCATGACCTTCCATGGGAATCTCATGATGTCTTTTCTCAAGGTAATCGTGGAGCGCCTCTGCGACTTCGTCTCCAAAGTATACGATTGCCTCGTATCCGCCCTTGCGCCTTATTTTAATACCGTTGTTTTTAAAATCCACATCATTGATATCAAGACCGACGCATTCCGAAACACGTATTCCCGTACCCAGCAGAAGCGTAAGCAGAGCCACGTCCCGCAGCTTGGTTTTATTGTGGTATTTCAGCTGGCTTTTTGTAAGCTTTTCGCCTTCCTCTACCTGGTCCAATAAGATGGCCACTTCATCCACATCCAGACGGATAATCTGCTTTTCATGCTGTTTGGGAATGGGGACAAGGGCTGCCGGATTGGTCTTTATAAGCTCCGAGCGGAAATAATAATTATAAAAGCTTTTCAGGGCCGAGAGCTTTCTCTTTTTCCCCCGCTCATTATTGCTGTATTCCTTTCCGTCCTTTACATAATAGGTGATATAATCAAGATATTCCTCAATATCTTCTCTTGTTATCCGGTCAAGGACAGATAAAGGAAATTCCGTAATCTTCATGCCGGAGCACACGCTGTTCTGTGAATGAAGGAACTCAAAAAACACCCGCAGGTCATAGGCATACGCCAGCCTTGTCCGGGAAGAAGTGTATTCCTGCACCCCGCGGAAAAACTGCTTGCAGAAGGATGGGAGAGTAGCCTCCACCTCCCGCATTCTCAAAGTATTTATGTTGTTTTGTTCATCATGATAGTTTTTACTGTTTTCCATTTATCTGTTCCACTCTTTTAATTCGTTTTGTATGGCCGTAAACATTCGCGCCTTTACCCCGGGCGTATCCTGGTTCAGGTTCTTAAGAACGTTTTTGATATATTCCCGCCTGGTATTGCCGTCCGCCGGACAGGGACTTTTTACCACCGGAATTTGAAATTTGTTGACGAATCCCACAACGTCGGCTTCGTTCATATAAATGAGAGGCCGGATGACCGTCAAATCCATGCGGTCTAAATAAGTGACAGGGTTGAACGTGTGGATTCTCCCCTCGAAAACAAGGGACATCAGCATGGTCTCCACTACATCATCCTTGTGGTGGGCATAGGCGACCTTATTACAGCCGGCCTTTTTAATTGCCTCATTCAGGGCGCCTTTCCTCATTTTTGCGCACAGGGAGCAGGGATTTGTCTCCTTGCGCTGGTTAAAGATGATATCTGCAATATCAGTTTTCACTATCGTGTAATCTATCTTCAGTTCCTGACAAAGGGATTTGATTTTTTCAAGATTCAGATTTTGAAAGCCCAGGTCAACGGTAACCGCATGAATGGTAAAATGCTTGGGATAAAACCTCATAAGACCGTTAAGTCCATAGAGAAGCGTCAAACTGTCCTTTCCGCCGGAAATGCCGACCGCGATATGGTCCCCATCTTCAATCATGTGATAATCATCCACCGCGCGGCGGACATAGCTGAGCACTCTTTGCAATGTCATTCTGGTGATATCCTCGTTTTTCGTTAGTCTTATTTTATAATTCTACCACATTTAATGAATTCTACCATAGTATCTTTTCAAAAAAAATGTTATACTTTTGATTGACAGAACACATACAAAAGGAGCCTGCATAATTTATGAAACTGCAATTCAACAAACGTTATGTCCGCATTGGTATCACAGCATTTCTTGTGATAGCAGCATCCATCTGCTTTTATTATCTGGTTTTCCATGGAGACAGATTTTCTGCACAGGTCAATGCCTTCTTTAAAATTATAAACCCTGTAATGTATGGAATTATTTTTGCTTATCTTATGACTCCTCTGGTTAATGGAATTGAAAACCGCTTTTTGTTCCCGGTTTTTCAGAAAGACGGGCAGCCGGTTTCCGTTAAGCAAAAAAAATGTATCAGAACTCTGTCGATTCTTCTGACAATATGTATTGTAGGATTTTTGATTTACGGTTTCTTTTCCATTTTAATTCCTAATTTGATAAAAAGCGTAAAAAGTATTTCTTACCAGTTCCCGTATTATGAGCAGAATCTAATCAACTGGTCTGCTAAATTTCTGGAGGATAATCCTGATATTGAGAAAATGTTTTATAATTTCCTTGACTCTTATTATGAGGAGTTTATGAATTATTTAAACGACAGTATTGTCCCGCAGCTGGAAACCCTGCTCAAACATGTTTCCTTAAGCCTGATAAGCGCTCTGAAGGTACTCTGGAACTTTATTATCGGCGTCATTATTTCCATTTATGTGCTTTTCAGCAAAGAGGTATTTGCAGGGCAGGCCAAGAAAATCACGTTTGCGCTGTTCAGCGCCCCTACCGCCAATCAATGTATCAAGGATGCGCGCTTTATCAGCGATACGTTTATCGGCTTCATCAGCGGCAAAATCATTGATTCCATTATTATCGGATTCATCTGTTTTGCCGGCACAACCATGCTTAAAATCCCCTATGCCTTACTGGTAAGCGTAATCGTCGGCGTCACAAATATTATTCCCTTTTTCGGTCCGTATCTTGGGGCAATCCCAAGCGCCATACTTATTTTGATGGTGAATCCCTTAAGATGTGTCTATTTCATTATTTTCATCCTGATTCTGCAGCAGGTTGACGGCAATTTGATTGGGCCTAAGATTTTGGGACAGTCCACAGGCTTATCCGGTTTTTGGGTAATCTTTTCCATTACCGTTTTTGGCGGGATTATGGGAATCCCCGGCATGATTATCGGCGTTCCGTTTTTCGCCGTGGTCTACGCAATGATTCGCCGAAAGACAAACAAGCTTCTTCGAAAAAGAGGGCTTCCCACAGAAACGCATCTGTATCAGGAGGTTGATTACATTAACGAAAACGATGTCTTTGTTCCTAAAAACATGCAGGAACACAGCACCTTTTTTAAGTTGAAAATGCCTTCTTTTACGAAAAAGGAAAACAACTCAAAAAATGACAAAAACAATAAATGAAACAGAGCTTAAGCTTCGCCCGTAAGGAAGCTTAGGCGCAAACGGAGGAAAAATGAAATTTGTAATTCAAAGGGTGGATAAAGCAAGCGTAACCGTTGAAAATAAAATTGTCGGGGAAATCGGCAAGGGCTTTTTGGTACTTGTAGGTGTCTGCGATACCGACACCCGTGAAATCGCAGATAAAATGCTCGGCAAAATGCTGCGCCTTAGAATCTTTGCCGATGAAAATGACAAGACCAATCTGGATTTAAACAGTGTGAACGGCGAATTGTTAATTATTTCACAATTTACATTATATGCCGACTGCCGCAAGGGAAACCGTCCATCCTTCACCAAAGCCGGAAATCCGCAGTTTGCCAATGAGATGTATGAATATATTCTGAAAAAATGCTCGGAAGAGGTTTCTCATGTGGCATCCGGTGTTTTTGGCGAACATATGGATATTTCACTGGTTAACAGCGGACCGTTCACAATTGTCCTGGATTCGGATGAAATTTGCCGGTAAAGCTGTGGAATGCTGCCGTGCTTTAGAAAACAGCTTACTGACAGCTTGTCGATAAAAAGGAGTATTTGCATGGATATCAGATTAGCGGTTCCCGGAATCATCGGGCTTGTGGTATTTATCATTATTTTTAATGTATATCATATCATAAAAATCAGGAGAAAACGCACGCCCAGGACAGACGCCGTCAACGCATTCCAGGCCAATTACAAAAAGAATACAGCAAATGCAAAAAGAAAGCCGGAACAGACAAAGCCGGACGATTATGTCAGGTTCATCACAAAGTATAACAGTTCCGTTGATTTTGTAGATAAAGATGATTTTATCAAAGAGGCTGTGGAACAAAACAAAAATCAGCATCCAGGCAGACGATACAAAAAAAGCCTTAAGGGTGCCGGTCACGAAACAACTATTCGTTAAACAAGGGTTTTGCGAATAGTTGCAGGCCACTCTCTAGTCACAAATCAACTCATAAAAAATGCTTTCTTTTACCGGGGCGTTTATCGTCTGTAGTAAAAGAAAGCATTTTTTTAATTATTCTTAGCTTCGAAATCTTCAATATACTGTATGAGCAATTTTACGGTGCCTTCAACGCCAAGGACGCTGCTGTTAATACATAAATCATAGCTGTCAGCGCGGCCCCATTTTTTGGAGGAATAATAGTTGTAATAGCTCTGGCGCTGTTTATCCTTTTTGATACAGGTATCCTTAGCCTTGGCCGCATCCATATTATACTTTTCCATAATCCGCTTTATTTTACATTCTTCATTTGCATAAATGAAAACATGCACGCAGTTTTTCAAATCGCTTAAGGCATAGTCGGCGCAGCGACCTACGATAACGCAGGGCTCCTCACTGGCGATTTTTTTGATGGTGTCAAACTGTGCCAGAAAAACCTTGTGGCTGATTGGCATATCTACAAAGTGCGACGCATTGTAGCCAAAAGAATAGGTATCCATAACCAGATTATAAAGAAATGAGCTGGTAGGTCTCTCATCATGATTTTCAAGCATTTCCTCGCAGAATCCGCTTTCCTTTGCCGCTCTGCTGAGAAGCTCCTTGTCATAACATTTAATGCCAAAATACTCTGCCACTTTTTCCCCGATTTCACGGCCGGCAGAACCATATTGGCGCCCGATTGTAATTATAGTATTCATTCCAATTCCTCCTTTTTCAAAAGCTATATTGTATATTATACATGAAAATAGAGAGAAATTCAATCTATTGTCAGAAAATTTGTTGCAGCAGCCTGACAAAATACTCCGGCAAAGGCGCGTCGGTTTCTATATATTCATCGCTTACCGGATGGCGGAATCCAAGAATTTTGGCATGGAGCGTCTGCCCTTCCAGATTTTTGTATGGACAGTTCTTCGGCCCGTATACGATATCCCCAAGGAGCGGGTGCCCCAGATGCGCCATGTGAACCCTGATTTGATGGGTACGTCCGGTTTCCAGCCTGCATTCTATATAGGTGAATTTGTCCGAGCGCGCCAGAACATAATAATGGGTAACCGCATCTTTTCCGCCCCGGGAAAGGACTGCCATTTTCTTTCTGTCGGACGGATGGCGTCCAATCAATGTATGGACAGTCCCCTCCTCCTCCTTTATCACGCCGTGAACGATGGCGTGGTATCTGCGCACAATGGTGTGGTTTTTTAACTGCCCGGCAATACTGTTATGGGCCCTGTCGTTTTTGCAGGCGATTACGGAGCCTGTGGTATCTCTGTCTATCCTGTGCACAATACCGGGCCGGAGAACGCCGTTGATGCCGCTGAGCTGCCCCTGACAGTAAAAAAGCAACGCGTTTACCAGCGTGCCGGATAAATGCCCCGGCGCCGGATGAACCACCATCCCTTTAGGTTTATTGATAACAATTACCTCGCTGTCTTCATACAGGATTTCAAGGGGAATATCTTCCGGCGTAACAGAGGGCGCAACGGCCAAAGGAACGCGCACCCTTAATTGGTCCTCCGCCTTTACCCGGCTGCTTGCCTTGCATTTCTGACCGTTAATGGTGGCGTTCCCGTCGTTAATCAGTTTTTGCAGATAGGAGCGGGAAAGGGAACCGGCAAGGCTGCTTAAGCACTTATCCATTCTCTCCCCTTCCATCTCCTCCGTGACAACAAAGCAAAAACTGTTCAATTCCGTTTCGTCAAACTCCGTTTCGGTATTTTCTGTTCCGTGCATTTTACCGTCCTTTTGTCCTTTCGCTTACTTCCTCCTGAATTGACAGCCTCTGCGGCAGCATAGCGTCAATTATCATTTTACTGCGTACTTTTCAATGCAAGAAAATTAAAGTCATCCTCCTCATACACGAAAAGCACCCGAATTACCAGTATTGCTGTTGCAAATGTGACAAACATGTCCGCCACATTAAAAACAGGAAAATTGATAAGCGAAATATAAATGAAATCCACAACATAATCAAGGCGGAGCCTGTCAATCATGTTCCCTAAGGCCCCTGCGGCAATTACAGTGAGCAGGATATGGAGATGCCTGTATTTTTTGTCGTCCGGCGTCCTTAAAAGAACATAGGTAATCACGCACAAAAAGATGCCTGCCACAATAACAAAAAATGTTTTCTGATTTTCCAGCATACTGAAAGCAGCTCCCCGGTTTTCGAGATAACTGAATTCAAGAACGCCGTTTATAAGGGGGATAGCTGCTTTATCCTTTAGCTTTAGTACCGCCGCATATTTGGTTAGCTGGTCGATTGCCGTCAAAAAACACAATAAAAATAAATCAAAAATGAGTACGCTCATTTTATGTCTGCTTTGTCTGCCCATAATCAATCCTTATTCAAAATCCTCAACATAATGAATCTCAGCAACTGCATTTAAAATATCTTCATCCGTCACTGTTTTATCAATTATGGCTTTTCCTACTTTTTTCAGAAGTATAAATTTAACAAAGTCGCCCTCTACTTTCTTATCTGACTTTGTGAGCTGCAGAATTTCCTCGGGATTAATATTTTCAATGGAAATCGGCAGATTAAAGGGCACAAACATATCTCTGATTTCATAGTATTCATCTTTGGAGAGAAGTTCATGCTTCCATGAAATAAACGCGGCCGCTACAGCGCCCAGGGCGACGCATTCGCCGTGAGTAAGCGTAAAGTTTTGGGCCTTTTCGATGGCATGTCCAATAGTGTGGCCGAAATTGAGAAGCGCCCTCTCTCCCTTTTCGGAGGGGTCCTTTTCCACCACCAGCTTTTTAATCTTACAGCTTCTTTCAATCATTTCCAGTAAGGTATCAGTATCCCTGTCGCAGATTTCATACATATTTTCAAGAAGCCATTCATAAAAAACGCCGTCTTTAATCAGGCCATGCTTCATAACCTCGGCGAAACCGCTGAAAAACTGGCGGTCGTCAAGGGTTTTTAATACGCTGACATTCATATACACCAGTCTGGGCATATAAAAAGCGCCTACCATATTTTTGAAGCCGTCAAAGTCAACTCCCGTTTTCCCCCCGATGCTGGAATCCGACTGGGCAATCAGCGATGTCGGAATCTGTATGAAATCAATTCCCCGAAGGTAGGTCGCCGCCGCAAAACCTGTGATATCGCCCGTAACGCCGCCTCCAAGGGCAATCAGAAGGTCCTTCCGGTCAAATTTCTCTTTAATAAGAAAGGTATAAATGTCCTTCACCGTGGACAACGTCTTGCTCTCCTCTCCCGCCGGAAAGGAAAACAGCACGTTTTTCTTACAGTGACCCTCCAGAATCCCCATGATTTCCTCTCCGTAAAGCGACGAAACATGGGAATCCGTCACTACGCATACTTTTCTCTCTTTGATATTTTGCGCTTCCAGTTCTTTAAGGAGACCGTCAAAATCCGTGGAAAACACAATATCGTAACAGGGTTTCTTTTCATATAAAATATTAAGTCGATTATCCATCCTCTATCTTCTCCCAGTTAAGTGTAAAAAACTTCCTGCCTGGAACAGGAGGAAGCCTTTTTTGTCAGATTTAAAAGCCTGTAGTTAAATACCATTATTGATAGGCATATCAAAGGAACCGGATAAAATTTCCTGAAAATCACCAGAAATATCAACAATAGCCGGTGTTATAATAAATATGTAATGAGAAATTTTCTGAAGATTACCGCTTATGGCAAAGCAGGAACCGGAGGTAAAATCAATAATGCGCTGTGCAATATCAACATCGAGCCCTTCCAGGTTGAGAACCACCGTCCTGTTTGCAAGAAGGGTTTCCGTAATTTCTCTTGCGTCCTCTATAGAGGTCGGCTTGATAACGCATACCTCCATTCCCGCGCCTGTTTTCCTGGACTGGCGCATCGGCGTTACTTTTGCCGGGGCTTTTTTAACTGCTCTTTCCTCGTCGGATGCAGGCTCGTCTTTTACAGTTGTCAGCTTTTTGGGCTTTTCCTCTGCCGGTTCATCATAGTAATCGTCATCATAAAAGTCGTCATCATCTTCATTTAGTTTCATGTAATTGAGAAATTTATCCATTACTCCCATTTTAAAGCGCTCCTTATTAAACCGGATACTGCCTTTCGCCAAAGATGCCAGTCCCTACGCGGACATAAGAGGCACCCTCTTCCACAGCAACCATATAATCGCCTGTCATACCCATCGACAGAACATTCATACTAACATTATCAATGTTTTTACGTTTTATGTCAACAGATAATTGTCTCAGGCGGGAAAAATACTTCCTGTTTTCTTCCGCATCGTCCACATAAGGGGCGATTGTCATCAGTCCTTCTATATGAATCCCCGGAAGATGGGCAATTTCCCGCACAAGCGCCTCTGTTTCCTCCGGCGCCGCCCCGAATTTGGTATCTTCACCGGCAATATTTACCTCAATCAATATGGATACCGTTACCTGCTTTTTTACGGCCTCCCTGCTGATTTCCTCTGCAAGCCTCACCGAATCCACGCTGTGAATTAAGGCGGCTTTGCCCACAATATATTTTACCTTATTGCGCTGCAGATGGCCTATCATATGCCACCGGATATCCTTTGGCAGAGCTTCCTGTTTTAGGGTCAGCTCCTGCACCTTGTTTTCACCGAATTCCCTTACGCCATGTTCATAGGCCTCCCGGATAGCGGAAACAGGCTTCGTTTTACTGACTGCTATCAGAGTGACTTCCCCGGGCGCTCTGCCGGCCTTTTGACATGCCGCCTTTATATTTCCGGTAACCATATCGAGATTTTCCCTTATCAAAATACCGCCTCCCACTCCTATTCATAAATCATTTCGTCGTCCACAACAGTGGAAGCATCCAGAACGATATAATCGTAGACGCTCAGTCCATACTGTGTGTTTGACTTCACAATGGAATACTCCTCATTATTATATAAAACATTAATCTGCTTAAAATCCGCATACCCCTTATTGATATTATAAACGCCTGTCAGGCTTCCACGCTTGCTTATCGTAAATTTTTCCGTGGATTCGGGCTTTATAATATCGTTTCCGGCTCTTAGAACCATATCGTCTATGTAATATTCGGTTTCGGTTTCGTTATAGATTGTTGTCTCCACGAACTCTGTGGTGGCCGTTCCGTCTTCCTTGTAGCGCTCGAGCAGCACTCCATAGCTGTTGCCGTTCCCTCCTTTGGTGACATATTCTCTGGGAACAATGAAAAATTCCTTTTGCACAATAGAGGAATTGGGAATTTTAAGCCCCTCTTCTTCCTCCAGAATAAGCTCGATATCAATGAACCGGTCTGTACAGAAGGTCACCATGGAATTGGTAAAGGTAAGCTTCACAAAGATTTCGCCATCAACATTTGTGTAGGTGGAAACCTCTCCCCAGGAGGTATCCTGATTTTTCAAAAATTTAACCTTGACAAATTCCGCTTCTATCAGCTCGTCCGCCTTTTCCATATCGGTCTGAATGACGATTGACCAGTCCTCATTGGTGGAAAGCTTATAAACCGGCTGTCCGGCGTCTACCAGCTCGTTGCTGATAAGCTGTGTTTTTTCATAGTTCTTTGTGTCAAACAAATCGCCGGTAAACTGTTCCAGCGTCAAATCCTCATAACCGTCAACCGAATAAATCAATATTCCGGTGGCCGGGGCATTACAGAAAGAAATAAGCTCTGATAAGCCGGAGCTGTTGATTTTATCGATATTTTTCAGGATACTTGCGTTGGCAAGCTTGAGCACTGTGCCCTTCACATTATACTTAAAATCATACACGGTGGAAAAATATCTGGCGTCAAAATTATTGACAAAGCCGAGAATTTCCGTTTTTAACTCTGCCAAATCGCTGCCTGTCAGCGTTCCTCCGGCATTTTCAGCGTCCATGTATTCGGAAAGACGGCCGGACTCGTCCAGAGTATAGACAAGATTCCCGACTCCCACGCGCTCTCCCTCCCGGGCGTAATAATTCACATATCCGGCTTTGGTGGCGGTTACAATTTCCTCATCGCGCAGGGCAATCCCCTTATAGACATTGTTTGAGGATAAGGAACCCATCTTTACCTGATGCGCTTCGATATGCTTTTGTGTAAAATACGAAAAAACACAGATACCCGTATAAATCAGGATTACCAGAAAAATCACCATACTGATATTAACGGGTCTTCTGTATTTGACGATTTTATTATTTCCGCTGCTGTCCAATTCCTGACTCCTACAAGAAAACGCCCCGGAAGTCTTCCGGGACATTTTATCTTAAACATAGCATCCATTGTATGCAGAAAGGCGCTAGCCTGCTGCATGTAATTTTCTATAAAGATACAATAATCTTATCCTTTACGGAAGCGGGAAGCTCATCTTCATCCAGTGAAATACTCAAAATAAAGGATACCTTAAATGCTTCGCTGAGTACTTCCAGCTCCTTTATAATAGGTTCGACATCGTTATTTTCCAGACATGCAATCTTCAAAAAGCTGTCAAAATACATCTGTTCCAAATCATGGTCCTGCGATATAATTCCGCTGATAAATCCGACAAACTGTTCAGAATTCATAATCTTGTATGAGGGTACGTCAATCAGTCTGATTTTGTTATTCAGTTCATACATGTGCTTTGTACTTTTGTCCAGATATACAATATTTCCGGATACACTCTGTACCTCGGCATTCACCTTATCTAATAAATGTTTTGTTTTGCCTTTTCCCTTTTTTCCAACTATTAATTGAACCATTGGTAATCCCTCCTGAAGTATATTGGCCATATGTAAATTTGACAACGCCTGTATTAATTATAAGTGATAATATAGTAAAAAACAACTGCTAATTGTTTATTTCCTCCAACAAATCTGTCATTTGCGGATACAGCAAATCCCTGCTGTCAGCGTGCAGGATTACCGAGATGTAGGGATTCCCGGAGGAATCTCTCGATAACAGAATCAGGCAGGAGCCCGCAGCGCTTGTGGAGCCTGTTTTCCCGCCAAGCACCGTGATGCCGCCGGGCGCCTCGGCTTCTCCCCGGATATAATAATTTGTGTTGTTTACCGTAATTTCCTTCGAAGTTCCGTTTTTGTCCATGTATACGGTTGTGTAGGAATCCATCTGGATAATTTCGTTGAACAGCGCGTAATCAATGGCAGCGTTCATTATCAGATACATATCATAAACCGTTGTATAGTGTTCCTCGTCCGTAAGGCCGTGGGGATTGACGAAATGGGTGTTGGTCGCCCCCAGGGCGCGCGCCTTTTCATTCATCAAATCCGCAAAGGCTTCACAGGAACCGGCAACGCCCTCGGCAATCATAACGCCCGCGTCATTGGCGGAGTTAATCAGCAAAAGGTGCAGCGCCTGGTCCAGGGTCATCTGGTCCCCTTCTTTGATGCCGCAGACCTGGGCTCCCGATTCCAGATTCCTGACGTTGGCGGACGCCGTCAGCATCATGTCGCTGGAGCCGTTCTCCAGGGCGATAAGCGCCGTCATAATCTTGGTGAGGCTGGCCGGATATAATCTTTCGTGTACGTTTTTGGCATAAAGCGTTTCTTTCCTGTTTAAATCAAAGAGTCCCGCCGCAGAAGCGTTTGACATATCCACATTTGCAGAACCGATATCGCCGTTTACCACACACAGATTATCCGCAAAGGGTACTGCCGTCTGCGCATCCTCCTCCAGATTGACAATCCGAAAGCTGCTTATCGACGGGCTGGCAGTATACGGCTGGGCAAACTGGGCCTGTCCGCATCCCGTAAGGAACGCTGCTGCAAGCAGCGCTGTCAGCGAAATCCTGACTGCAATGGAAAGTTTTTTGGTTTTACTTGAACATTTCACGCCACTCTAAATCTCCTCTGTCCAATGACTTGATTAGTAATTCCGCCGTGGCAAGATTGGTAGCAAGCGGAATATTGTGCATATCGCAAAGCTTTACCACATTGTTGACATCCGGCTCATGGGATTTGGGCGTTAACGGGTCGCGCAGGAAAATAACCAAATCGATTTCGTTGTGCTCTATCTGAGCGCCAATCTGCTGCTCGCCCCCGAGATGTCCCGGTAAAAATTTGTATATATTTAAATTGGTAACTTCCTCGACAAGCCTTCCCGTAGTACCTGTCGCAAATAAATCGTTTTTGTTGAGAATCCCCCGATAAGCAATACAAAAATTCTGCATTAAGTTCTTTTTTGTGTCGTGTGCGATTAGTGCAATATTCATTTCGAACCCCTCCTGCTGTCTGTTATACTCCCAATAAATTGATTCACAAAGTTTTGCGTACGATTAATCCTATTATACATCATTTTTGCTGGCATTGTAACCCCACATTTAAAACAAATCCAATTCCTATAAAAGAACTTACAAGGGAGGTAAGCCCGTAGCTGACAAAGGGCAGCGGCAGCCCTGTATTCGGAAGCAGATAGGTGACGACCCCCATGTTTATAAATGCCTGAAAACCAAGCATTGCCCCCACTCCCGACGCGATAATCGTACCCGCAATATCCTTGGCCCGCCTTGCAATCAAAAGACACTCCACACTGATTAATAATACGAGAACAATAACCGTGCAGGCGCCTACAAAGCCGAATTCCTCCCCGATTACCGCAAAAATGAAATCCGTCTCCTGCTCCGCAATGAAGTTCGCGTTTTTAACGGAACTGATTTGATTGTTTTTGTAGCCCTTTCCCGTAAGCTGGCCGGAACCGATTGCCATAACGGAATATTCCTGCTGGTATCCGGTGGAATTGGACGTTTCCTCCTTGTTTAAAAAAGAAATAACCCTGTTTAACTGATACAAGTGCCTTTCGCTGATAATTTTCTGGTCCGGCTGTAAAACCAGATACATAAATATCAGAAAGGCCGGGACGGCAACCGCCAGAACCCCGATAATTACCCGCCAGCGCAATCCGGCCGTGAACATGATTATGCAGAAAATCAGACAGACAATCATTGTAGTGGACAAATCCGGCTGTGCAAAAATCAGCCCCGCCGGAAGCGCGAATAAAATTACGCAGAGGGTAATATATTTAAAGGTATTTAAATTTTCTTTATGTTTATTGATAAACTGTGCAAAAAACAGGATTAGAAGTATTTTGGCAAGCTCGGATGGCTGAAACCGGATACCGGCCAGTACCAGCCATCTCTGCGCGTTGTTTGCCGAGTAACCCATTAAAATAACCAGCGCAAGCAAAACAAGATTAAACACGTACATCAGCCAGTAAAGGTTTAGCAGTACGGAATAATCAAACAGGGAAATCACCAGCATGAGAAATATCCCAAATGCCAGGCCGGCAATCTGCTTGCTCTGCAGGGCTGCATCCACGCTGCCAACGGCAAAAATTCCGATGACAGCCAGCGAAACCACCATCAGTACAAGTTTAAAATCATAGTGACGTATTTTATACTGTTTCAGCATTTTATTTACCTTCTTGATTTAACGGTCAGCTTCCCCTTAAAGCAGGGTCAGTTAACATTCTTATGTAAATCCAGTATCGGAATATTCGCATACAGCATGGGCGTCTTATCCCTCCCCTTGCTGTCTGTTTTTGCGATTTGTATTTCCATACTCTGGGTATCGATTTTCATGTATTTTGAAATAACCTTGGCGATATCCGTCTTAATCATTTCCATCATTTCCGGCGAGCAGTTTACCCTGTCGGAAATGAGCAGTATCTTCAAACGGTCTTTTGCAATTTCCCGCGATTTCCTTCGACTGAAAAAATTTTTGATTCCCATACGGCCCACCCCCTAATTTTTATGAAAAATGCCTGACACTCTGGTCCAGAAAGAAACACCCCTTTCAAAATCCAAAAACGGAATTTCCTTTCCGGTCACCCGGTAACATATATTCTGATATGCTTTTCCGGCCAGTGTGCCGTTGCCTACAAGGGGTTCGCCCTGATTTGTGGCGATAACCACATTCTCGTCATCAGGGACGATGCCTATGAGACTGATTGCCAGGATATCGATGACATCGGCGGCGCTCATCATGTCCCCGCGCTTTACCATATCATACCGCAGCCTGTTGATAATCAAATCTATTTTGGAAAAGCCGCCGGCCTCCAAAAGTCCGATAATCCGGTCTGCGTCCCTTATGGCGGAAACCTCCGGGGTCGTAACCACCAGCGCCCTGTCCGCGCCGGCGATTGCATTTTTAAACCCCTGCTCGATTCCGGCCGGGCAATCCAGTATGATATAATCAAACTGGCTCCGTAGCTGCTCAATCATTTTTACCATTTGCTCGGGATTTACCGCTGATTTATCCTTTGTCTGTGCGGAAGGCATAAGGTAAAGGCTTGAATGGCGCTTATCCTTGATTAATGCCTGTTTGACACGGCATTTCCCTTCCACTACGTCCACGAGATTGTACACGATTCTGTTTTCCAATCCCATAACGACATCCAGATTCCGAAGACCGATGTCCGTGTCGATGAGAACCACCCTCTTTCCCATCGCCGCAAGACCAGTTCCTATGTTTGCGGATGTGGTGGTCTTCCCCACACCGCCTTTCCCTGACGTGACGACAATTACTTCGCTCATAACATACCTCCATCCGCCGTATTAACGGCTGCTGTCAATGAATTATCGTCCCCTGAGGAAAATTCTGTTATACAGGCAATTCACTCAGTATATCTTTTGTGAGAGAATCAACTACTACCATTTCATCCTTTATGTATGCAATTTTCGGCTGTACCTTCGGCTTTATGGGCCACTTTACTTTTTTATCTCTGGATTTATATTTGAAATCACCTATTTTTAATCTTTCAGGTGACATTTCAAGCGCGGCAACATAGTGCCCCGGCCCTCCGTTTCCCCCGGCATGGGCTTTTCCATACAGTCCGCCGAGAACGATGATGTCTCTTGCCGAAATAATCGTGGCGCCGGGATAGACATCCCCTAAAATCACAATGCTGGATTCCGTTTCCAGAACCTGTCCGTTTTTTAAAGTGCCTCTGTAAAACTGGCCCTCGTTATCTTTTGCGGATTCCAGCATATGCTCCGCCTGCCTGATGGCCTTTACAAAAGCAAAATCGGTCAAATCCCCTTCCCCGCCCACCAGACATACAATATTGAGCTGGGAATTTTCGGAAATTACAGCCACTATCCTTTTTTCCTCCGTCTCTGACAGAGCGCGTCCCCGAATGGACAGCGCCATTTTGGCATCCTTGAAAAATCCGCTGGATTCCCTGAATTTTTCTGCAATATCAGACAACAGGTCGTCAAAAGGAATTTCCTCATCCAGGTGCAGTACAATACCGCTGGGAAAGCTCTTGATGATGACTGAATTTTTCATAACACATTTCCTCCTCTCCGGCGCGGACTGCCCCGGCAGTCGCCAAACATATCAATCAAAGCTTTACTGCAGGCAGCCGCCCGGCCCGCTGCCCCGGAAATCAGTCCGTTCTTGCCGTGCTTCCGGCCAGCGCCTGGGCGGTTCCGGTAATAATCTCGTTCTCGTCCTTTAAGCCGAAATAATAATTAATGATATCCTTTGTGGTCTTTGCCGCATAGCTGGAAGTATATCCGAATGCAATTCGGGTGGCTATGGCAATTTCCGGCTGCTCATAGGGCGCATAGCAGACAAACAGTGCGTGGTTGGCACGGTTTAAGTTTTCCTCGGCAGTACCGGTTTTACCGGCGGCGCTTATGGTAAGGTCCTGATAATCGGCCCGGTTTTCAATCACCTGCCGCATTCCAAGGTGAATGGCGTCCCACTCGGCGGCGTCCATCTCAATGGTATTGCGCACCTGCGCGCTCCTCTCCTCCAAGAGTTCGCTCCGATGGTCGGTAATCTTGTCGATTAGAGTCAGGTTATAGCAGGTGCCGCTGTTGGCAACCGCAGTAACATACCTGACAAGTCCCACCGTGGAAAAGCTGTTAGTGCCCTGACCGATTGCCGAACGGGCGGCATCGATGTCGGATATCTGAGGCGTGGATTCCTCGATTTCAATGCCGGAGGTTTCCGTCAGACCGTACATAGCCGCATAGTCCGCCAGTTTCTTTAATCCGGCGTCCGGGGAATAGGTGTCTCCCACCATGCCCAGCCGGTAGCCAAGCTCGTAAAAGTACACGTTACAGGAATTTTTAATTGCTTCGGTTATGTTTAAAGTGCCGTGGCGCCCCGGGTTAATCCAGCAGGTCGGCGGCGGCTCGATTTTATCGAACACGCCGTTGCAGGTAAAGGTCGTATACGGATTGACAGCCTCCTCCAGAAAGCCGGCGGTGGCCGAAACCATTTTAAAGGTAGAACCTGGCGCGGTCATATGGGTGGTGGCGTAGTTGATAAGCGGCCTTGACAAATCGTTTAACAGCCGGGAATAGTATTCCGCATTTACGCCGTTTGCCATAAAGTTATTGTCATATCCCGGGTAGGTTACAAGGGCCAGGACATCCCCGGTATTTACGTCCGTCACAACCGCCGAAGCCGAATAAGGGTCGAGGGCAAGCTGGGCCGGCGTGATATCCAGATTTTTTATCCGGTTCATCATAAAGGTATAGGCGGATTCCCCGCCCCGTTCAAAGAGGGAGCGCTCGTCCTCCGGTACGGAAACCAGATTTTGTTCCAGCAGAATCTGGCAAATCCGGGCGCCGGAAAGCACGTCCTTTTTTATCATAAACCGGTAGATGCTCTTGGTGAAATCCAGGTTATCGTCAAGCTCCTCAAAGATATAATCCACAATGCGGGCATAAATCTTCTCGGAATCGGAATACTGGCTGGTCAGATTCAGCTTTGCCACATCTATCCAGTTTGAGGCAATGCAGTAGTTTAAGTATTCATTTAAGCTGATAACCTCATTTATCGTCCAGGCAATGTAGGTTTCGTCCGAGGTATCCACCCTGCTTTTGTCAATAATGCCGTTGTTATAAAGCATTTCCGCGATAAAGCTTTCATAAACCTGATACTCCAAATCCAGATTTTCATAGGGAGTCCTGGTTTCGGTAAGTTCTTCCTTAAGAGTGTCAAACACAAGCGCTTTCCTGTCCAGATATAACTGATAGACCTCCCGCTCGCCGGTATTTGCGTCAGGCGCGGAAAAATGGCCCGTGTCGATTACATTATTGTTTATCAGGGCAAAATAAACGTCATATATGGGAATCTTGATTTTACTGGCGGTAGTGGCCGTATGCTCTTTGGCATTGATGATGTTTGTATACAATATACTCGCCAGCTTTTCCTCCAGAATTTTGTAAACGGCAATCTGTAAGTCCTTATCGATGGTGAGATACACATTGTTCCCGGCAACCGGCTCCACGTAATCGATGTTTTCCGTCACCTTGCCCACATGGTTTACCACGATGGTTTCTTTGCCCTTGGTTCCCTGCAGATAGCTTTCCATGGATTTTTCAATGCCAAGCTTGCCCACCGTATCGTTAGGGTCGTAATTCTTCCCGCTTCCCGCCTCCGTCAGCGCCGTAAGCTCCTCCTGGGAGATTTTGCCGGTGTAGCCCAAAATATGTGAAAAATAAATGCTGTCAACATATCTGCGGATGGTGTCCTCCTCGATAGATACCCCCTCCAGCTCCGTGCGGTTTTCCATGACCACCGCAACGGTTTCCTCGCTGACGTCCGTAGCCACCGTGGTGGCGATATATTTCTGAAAGCTGTTGTTGTTCATATCGTAACGGATATTCAGGATTTTGAGAACCTCATCCTTTGTGTAGCCGTTTCCGGGCTCAAAGGAATTTTTATCGTCGTCCTCCGTGTAATTGCCGATTCGGAAACGCTCCCAGCTGCACAGATAATCCACCACCTCCTGGGCGGTGGCCGTCCGCTGCTTCTCCTCGAGCCTGTCAATGGTGGTATGCCCGTAAACGTCCGCCAGAAACCGCTCCAGAGCCGTGCCTTCAACGGTAAAAACATAATGGTTGTTTTTGTCCAGTATGATTTTAAAGTCGCTTACAATGGAATCGCCGTTGGATTCAATCATCTTTATCAGTTTATAAATTGTTGTATTTAAATTAAAATTTTTTAATTTTCCGCTCTCGTAGACGTCCTCGATTGTGACGGAATGAGCCAGCTCATTATAGGCTAAAAGATTGCCGTTTCTGTCATAAATGCATCCGCGGCTTCCCTTGATTGTCTTCTCCCGCAAAATTCTTGTCTGGAAGGAATCCAGATATTCCTCCCCGTGCACAATCTGCAGGTTAAAAACCCTGTTAATCAGGACGGCCCCAAAGCAGACCAGCGCGATAATAACCACAAAAACCCTGGAAGTTATCAAATTTATAAATTTTTCCTTCAGTTCCTCAAACAAACTTCCTTTCACTCCTTCTTTCCGATTCCTCAAGCATTTTATTGATTTTTAAGACAAGAGGATATAAAAGTAAAGTTATCAGTATGGTATAAACGGCCTCCGGGAGAATAATGTGCAGGAAATAAAAGCCAATCTGAAACCGGCACCGCATTAAAAACAGGGTGACATAATACAAAAAGCCATACGCCAAATCGCTTGTAAGAATCAGAAAAAGAGGCAGCTTAATGTCATCAGGGAAAAATATCTGATGAAACTTTCCGTTGGCATAGCCTATGTACATATATATCATGGCATTAAGCCCAATCACATTTCCAAAAAAGATATCCGACAGAAGACCGCAGAAAAATCCGATGATAAGCCCGGTCTTATCCCCCCGCATAAATCCGAAGGATGAAGTAATGATAATCAGGAGATTGGGTACAATACCGCCGAAAGCCAGGCCCTTAAAAAAAGTTGTCTGCAGCAAAAAGCACAGGATTATCAAAATTGCAGATACAATAAATCGTTTCACTTAATCATCTCCCACCGTCTGTTTCAGCTTCGTGACGACCAGTACCTCCTCGAGATGCTCAAAATCAACTGCCGGCGTAATCAGGCCGGATTTGGTAAGATTGTTGGAATCCACATCGAGGCTTGAAATATAACCGATTAAAATTCCCGGAAGATATTTATCGCTGATACTGGAGGTAACGATTTTATCCCCCTCCGCCACTCTGTCCGCATTGTCTATCAGGCTTTCAAAGCGGATGAGCCCTTCCGAGTACAGCTCCAAATCGCCGCACACAATCAGCCTGTCGGAGGTGGAAAGCACCATTCCGCTGGTATTGGAATTGTCGTCGATAATGGACATGACTTTTGACCATGTAGGCCCCACGGCCACAATGCGTCCCACCAGACCGCTCCCGGCCATCACGTTCATATCTATCTGCAGCCCGTCCTCCGAGCCCTTATTGATGGTAAAGGAATGAAACCAGTTGCCGGAATCCTTGGCAATGATGCGCGCCCCCACCTTGGGGTACTCGTCATACTGGGAATCCAGCTCGTAAAGCTCCCTTAAACTGGTGAGCTCGTATCTGTCCTGCTGCAGCTTGATATTTTCTATGGTAAGCTCGTCAATCTCCGCCTGCAGGCGGGCGTTTTCCGTAAGGAGGCTCCGAATCTGCACCAGCTCCTCCGAACGGCCCTTAAGCCAGCTCCCGGCCTTGCTTAAGGACTCCTGGAGAGGGACAATCACCGCGCCCCCCACCGCGCTTATGGGCTCGCTTAACAGATTCGTGTTAAAAGTAATTACAATTAAACCCGTGCATAGTAATGTTAAAATAAAAAGGAGATATTTACCGGGTAATGTAAACTTCTCTCCTTTTTTCTTTACAACTGGACTCATTTATTCATTCCTTCAATCGCGTAGGCAACCGATTTGTAATTATCGTCCTTGATTATCTTTGACAGTCCCAGGGCAACGCTGGTGATTGGATTCTCGGACACATTCACCTTAAGTCCCGTTCCCGCCTGTATCAGCTCCGCCAGATGATTTACGCTGGAGGCTCCGCCCGTCAGATAAAGGCCGTGGCGGTAAATATCCGCCGCAAGCTCAGGCGGCGTGCGCTCTAAAATCACCTTGATATTGTCAATAATGGTATAGAAATGCTCCAGCAGAGATTCGTCAATCATCTGAGTGGGAAGCTCCCGCTCCACCGGAAGACCCGTGACAATATCCCTGCCGTAAACCACAGCGTTTTTACCCTCCTTGGCCAAATCCCTCAATGCCATTTTCACATTTTCGGCGGTTTTACCTCCGATAATAAGGCTGAATTCCCGTCTCACCGCCGCGCGGATTGCCTCGTCGAATTTCCGTCCGCCGATTTTAATCAGGCGGCTTAAAACGATTCCGCCAAGGGAGAGAATGGAAATCTCAGTGGTGTCAAATCCCACGTTCACAATAAGGACGCCCTGGGAATTCTTGACGTCGATGTCAAGCCCTAATCCGTCCGCCACGGCCTTTTCCACCATCATAACCCTTCTGGCCTTTACTCCGGCATCACGGACAAGGTCGTAAAAGGCTCTCTTTTCAACGCCCGTAACGTCGGTGGGAACCGCCACATAATAGTCTGCGGCCTTCAAATTGCTTCTGTTCAGGTTATTGATAAAGTAACGGACAAGCAGCTCCATATTCTTGATGTCTGCAATCACGCCGTTAGAGAGCGGGTAGGAAATATGGATATTTCCCGGCGCCTTCTCATACATTTCAAAGGCGGAGTCCCCGTAAGCGAACAGGGTGTCTTTGTTTTCAATGGCAATCATGTTTTTTTCCACTAAAATAGAGTCACCCGAACGATTGTAAATTTTGATGTTGTTTGTACCTAAATCAATACCAAATGCGTTGTTAGACAAAGCAAGTACCCCTCTTTCTATAATAAATCTTCTTCCTTCAGACTCATGTAACAATTATCCCCTAAGATAATGTGGTCTATCAGGGGAATGTCCATAAGTTCTCCGGCTTCTTTTATCTTTCGCGTGATTGCGATATCCTGGCTGCTCGGATGCGGGTCGCCGCTGGGGTGATTATGCATGAGCATCAAATGACAGGCTCTGCATTTTAAGGCCTCAATAAACACCTCTCTTGCCGATAAGAGGGAAGCCCTTGCAGTACCCATGGATACCATATATTCTTCTATTAAATTCAACTTATTATCCAACAATAACAGCAGGATGATTTCCTTTTCCTGATGGCGCAGCTTTTCCATATAAAAATCCGCCACCGTCTCCGGGAAGTCAAAGCGAAGGGACGCAGCCGCCCTCTCTTTCGCCATCCGAACCGCAAGCTCCGTAAGGCACTTGATTTTGACCGCCTTCACCTCTCCGATTCCCGGAATTTCCATAAGCTCTGCAAGGGAGATATGATGGAGGCTGCTTAATCCCCTGTATTTGCCCTTTGCAAGGGAAAGCACCTTTTGCGCCAGCTCCGTGGCCGGGCAGTTTCTTACGCCTGTCCGCAAAATGATTGCGAGAAGCTCCGCTTCTGTCAGGGCTTCCGGGCCTAACAAACGAAACTTTTCATAGGGGAGCATGGCGTTTTCTGTAATAATTTCAGTCATTTGTTTCCTTTCCAATCCCTTCTCTCAATCGGAATGTGGAAGATAAACAATTAATATTTATATTAACACAGATGGAAATTTATGTATACTGATTTTACTTTTTTTTTATAAGTTTCGTCTGTCAAAATCTTTCACAATAATTCCTTTTTCCACTAATTTCTGTAATGTTTTCATGATTCCGAATTTTCCGTGCTGCCAGGTGAGGCCGCCCTGAAAATATACGGCGTACGGCGGTTTTATGGGGCCGTCGGCGGATAGCTCGATGGAGGAGCCTGACACAAAGGCGCCTGCCGCCATAATCACGGGACTGTCGTATCCCGGCATGTCCCAGGGCTCGGGGGTCACATACCCGTCCACCGGCGCCGCCTGCTGGATGCCCTCGCAGAAGGCAATCACTCCCTCGGGCCTGCCGAAGGTCACCGCCTGAATAATGTCGTGCCTTGATTCCTTCCCGTCAGGCACCACGAAAAAGCCCAAATTCTCATAGATATTGGCGGCAAATACCGCGGATTTTAACGCGTTTGCCGTTACCGAAGGCGCAAGGAAAAGCCCCTGATAAAAAGCGGAAAGGGCCGAAAGGGAAGCTCCCACCTCCCTGCCAAGGCCGGGGGAGGTAAGGCGGCAGGCGGCGTTTTCGATACATTCCTTCTTTCCCGCCAGATAGCCGCCGATAGGGGCAAGACCGCCACCGGGATTTTTAATCAGAGAACCCACCACCAAATCGGCGCCTGCGTCGGAGGGCTCTGTGACCTCCGTAAATTCCCCGTAGCAGTTGTCAACCATACAGATAACCTCCGGTTTGATTTCTTTGATAAAGGAAATCAACTCTCCTATCCGCGAAACGGACAGGGTTGGCCTTGTCTGGTAGCCCTTGGAGCGCTGAATCGTCACCAGCCTGGTCTTTTCATTGATTGCTTTTTTGATATTCTCATAGTCAAAGCCGCCGTCGGGAAGCAAATCCACCTGACGGTAGGTAATGCCGTATTCTGCAAGAGAGCCCCTTGAAGGGCGGATGCCAATCA
Source organism: uncultured Lachnospiraceae bacterium (assembly GCA_910577275.1). Taxonomy (GTDB): domain Bacteria; phylum Bacillota; class Clostridia; order Lachnospirales; family Lachnospiraceae; genus Suilimivivens. Next base: position 201,277 of record CAJTMW010000001.1, on the reverse strand, counting down.
CTTCCTCCAGGGTGTCATAAGGCTTTCCCACAGGGGAAAGAAGCTCGTCTCCCGGCCGGAGATTGCTCATAAGGGCGAGGGCGAGGGCGTGAGTCCCGCAGGTAATCTGCGGCCGCACGAGGGCGTCCTCGGTATGAAAGACATCGGCGTAAACCCGCTCTAAGGTCTCCCGTCCCAAATCGTTATAGCCATAGCCGGTGGTTCCCGTAAGACATGCCTCGCTGACCCTGTTTTTCTGCATGGCTTTTATTACTTTCATCTGGTTGTATTCGGAAACGGCGTCGATTTCCTCCCAACGGCTTTTGAGGGAATTCCAGACAGCTTCCCCGTAAGCATAAACCTGCGGGCTGATACCCGCTTCCCGATACATCTGCTCCATATAAGAATTCTTCATTTTCTTTTCCTTTCATCCGTCTTCCTGCCCGCCGGACGGGACGGCTCCTGCGGCAGGGCCTTGCCTCTTTTGGCGTCTACGCAGCCGCAGCCGAATTATCACAGCAGCCGGATATGTTCTTCCATGAAATTTAAAATTTTATCATTGTCATAATCAAAATCAGGCTTGTCAATCCAGACGACGTTTTTCTCCCGGCGGAACCATGTAAGCTGGCGTTTGGCAAAATGACGGGTATTCTGCTTTATCTGCGAAACCGCTTCTTCAAGGGCACTTTCCCCGTCCAGATAAGAAAGAAGCTCCCTGTAGCCAAGCCCCTGCATGGAAAGCATGTCCCTTTTGCATCCCATTTGCCTAAGGCGCGTTACCTCCTCTAAAAGCCCGTCCGCCATCATGGCGTCCACCCGTTCGTTAATCCTCTGATACAGCCGCTCCCTGTCATCGTTTAAAACAAAATAGCAGCTCCGGTACGCGGATTCCTTCTGCCGTTCCTTCTCATTATGCTGAGAAATGGGAAAACCGTTTAACTGATAAAATTCCAGCGCCCGCAGAATGCGTTTGTGATTATTCGGATGAATGGCCGCCGCGGAGGCCGCGTCCACCTCCTTTAACCGCTCATACAGATATCCGGTTCCATGCTCTGCCGCAGCCTTCTCAAGCTCCGCCCGAATCTCCGAATTATCTTCCTCCGCGGAAAAATCAATGTCGTACAAAAGCGCCTGAATATAAAATCCGGTGCCGCCCACTACAATGGGAATATGCCCGCGCCTGTAAATTCCTTCCGCCGCTTCCTTTGCCATCTGCTGAAAGCAAAACACATTGAACTCCTCGCCAGGCAAAAGAGCGTCAATTAAATGGTGAGGAACCCCTTCCATTTCCGCTTCCTTAATCTTTGCGGAACCGATATCCAGATATTTGTAGACCTGCATGGAATCGGCGGAAATAATCTCCCCGCCGATTTTTTTTGCAAGTGAAATGGACAAAGCCGTTTTTCCCACCGCCGTAGGGCCTGTGAGAATAATCAATTTATTTTTTTGATTCATAAAAACACCTTTATTTCTGCGGGCAGCGAGCCGGGCGGGCATGCTTGCACGCACCTTTGGCGACTGTCGCAGGGGTCATATGATACGCTTGAACTTCTTTTCCAGCTCATACTTGCTCATGGAAATAATGGTCGGTCTTCCATGAGGGCAATGATAGGGATTTTCGAGAGTGAGCAGCTCGTCAATCAGCGCGGCGGCCTCCTGTATTTTCAAGGCATTGTTCCCCTTTACTGCCGCCTTGCACGCCATGGAGGCAAGCTTTTGCAGGATAACCTCCTCCGTACCCGCGCAGGCACTTCTTGACGGCTGGACGGCCAGCTCGTCCAAAAGCCCGGAAAAGAATTCCTTCTCGTTACATCCGTACAAATCCGCCGGCATACTCCTTATGGCGTAGGAGGATGCGCCGAACTCTTCTATCTCAAATCCCATCTGTACAAAATAATCCAGATATTCCCGCAGTATCTCCTCTTCTTTTCCTGTAAGCGTGACAATCACCGGCGGATTCAACATCTGGGACGAAATCTTTTTTTCTTTCAGCTCCTTTACCATCCGCTCATATTTCACCTTTTCATGGGCGGCATGCTGGTCAATAATAAAAAGCCTGTCCTTAAAGGCGACCAGCCAGTAGGTATCAAAAATCTGCCCCAGTATCTTATAATCTTCCTTTGCGTCTCTGGACAGGAATTTATCCTCAAAGAGATTGAGCTGGGCCGGTTTTTCCACCAGTATGTGCTCTCCCGCCTTGATAATATTTGCATGAATTCCTTCACTTCCATGAAAATTTCCGCCATTTTCGTTGCCGATAATTCTGTTTCCCGTCATTTTTGCCTGATATACCGCGACGTCCTCCATCACGGCAGGCGTCTTATACGGTATGTCTGACCTGACCGGCGTTTCTTTTTCTGCCGGCATTGCCAGGTCTGGCATTGCCAGGTATGGCATAGACAAATCCGGCATTGTCAATTCGGGCTTTGCCGTTTCTGACATACCTGATTCCGGCATGGATACCTTCAACATAGCCGCGCGCCTCTCCTCAAAGGGCTCCGGGGCGGTTTCCCTCCGGCTTGCCGCCGATTTGATTTTTTCCTTTTCCTCAAACCGCACGTTGGGAATCAGCTCCATATTGCGAAGCCGTTCTCTCACCGCACCGGATATCTCCTCATAAAGCCCGCTGCCGTGAATCAGCCGGATTTCCATTTTGGCCGGATGGACATTTACGTCAATTTCCGCCGGTTCCATCTGAAAATGCAATACGCAGAAAGGGAATTTATGCTGCATCATAAAAGCCCGATACCCTTCCTCCACAGCTTTTGTCAGGATATCGTTTTTCACATACCGTCCGTTCACAAAATAAGTTTCGAAATTCCTGTTTGCCCGGTTAATCTCCGGCTTTCCCAGAAAGCCGATGACGGAAAAACCGTTCCCCCTTGCTTCAAAGGGAATCAAAGCGTCTGTCATATCCTTCCCGTAAATCCGATAGATAACCTCTTTCAGATTGCCGTTCCCGGAGGTATGGAAGCGCAGCCTTCCGTTCTGGATAAACTTAATGGAAATTTCCGGGCGGGATAAGGCCAGATGCTCCATCATGTCCGCCACATAACCGCCCTCTGTCTGGGGCTGCTTTAAAAACTTTTTTCTTACCGGCGTATTGAAAAAGAGGTTCCTTATCAGAAAGGTGGTTCCGTTTGGCGCGCCGATTTCCTCAAACTCCTCCTCCTTCCCTCCGGCAATGGCATAGCGCACTCCGGTAAGCTCCTTTTCCGTCTTTGTGATAAGCTCCACCTGCGCCACCGCCGCAATACTGGACAAAGCCTCCCCGCGGAAGCCCAGGCTTGCCACATGGCTTAAATCTTCAATGGAGGTAATTTTACTGGTAGCATGCCGCAGGAAGGCTTTTTTCACCTGCCCCTTATCAATGCCGCAGCCGTTGTCCGTCACCCGGATAAAGGAAATTCCTCCGTCCTTAATCTCCACGGTGACAGCCCTCGCCCCGGCATCTATGGCGTTTTCCGTCAGCTCCTTCACCACGCTCAAAGGCCGCTCCACAACCTCCCCCGCAGCGATTTTATCGATGGTACTTTGATTTAACAAATGAATTTCCGGCATTACGTCTCCTTCTTTTCCTGCCAAATATGAATACATGCAAAGAATGGCTCATCAGAGACATTCTTCTGAATGTGAGGCTGAAACCGCCTGGCAAGATTCCAATACATGCGAAGAATGGCTCGTCAGAGACATTCTTCTAAGTGTAAGGACGGGCTGTGAAACAGAACGCCCTTACACATGCCATCTGTTTTTCAATTTGGTCTGCAGCCTGTAGAGAATATTCATAGCGTCCATCGGCGTCAGATTGGGAATGTCAATCTCGCCAAGCTCCTTTAACACGTCCTCGTCCGTCACCGTGTCAAAAAGCGACATCTGGCTTAAGTCCACCTCGTCGTATTTTACGGGCTTTAGCCGCCCTTCCTTCGCCGGGGTGGAAATGCTCTGCACCTTTTCAAGGATATCGTTATCACTAAGCTGCGCCGCGATTTCCTTTGCCCTGTCGATGACCATATCGGGAACACCCGCAAGCCTTGCCACCTGAATTCCGTAGCTCTTGTCGGCGCCACCCTTTACGATTTTTCTCAAAAATACAATATCGTCGCCCTTTTCCTTCACGGCAATGCAGTAATTGTTTACGTTTGACATTTTCCCTTCCAGCTCCGTGAGCTCGTGATAATGGGTGGCAAAAAGGGTTTTCGCCCCCAGCAGCTTTTTGTTGCTGATGTGCTCAATCACCGCCCAGGCAATGCTCAGGCCGTCAAAGGTGGAGGTTCCCCTTCCGATTTCGTCCAGTATCAGTAAGCTGTTTCTGGTTGCGTTTCTCAAAATATTGGCAACCTCGTTCATCTCCACCATAAAGGTGCTCTGGCCGCTGGCCAAATCGTCGGAAGCCCCCACCCGGGTGAAAATCCGGTCCACCAGACCGATATTTGCGCTTTTCGCCGGAACGAAGCAGCCAATCTGCGCCATCAGCACAATCAGCGCCACCTGCCGCATATAGGTGGATTTTCCCGCCATATTGGGTCCGGTGATAACCGAAACGCAGTATTTGCTGTTGTCCAGATGGGTGTCGTTGGAGATAAACATATCGCCGGAAAGCATCTGCTCCACCACCGGGTGGCGGCCCTCTTTGATGTCAATGACGCCCTTTTCATTGATGGAGGGACGGACATAACTGTTCCGCTCCGCCACAAGGGCAAGGGAGCAGAGGACGTCAAGCCTTGCCACAGCCTTGGCGGTTCTCTGAATCCGCTCCATTTCCCCCGCAATGGCGTCCCTTATCCGACAGAACACATCGTATTCCAGAGAAAAAAGCTTGTCCTCCGCATTTAAAATCGTGTCCTCCAGCTCCTTTAGGCGGGCGTTGGTGTACCGCTCCGCATTGGCAAGGGTCTGCTTTCTGATATAATCCCCGGGCACCAAATCCTTATAGGAGTTCGTCACCTCGTAGTAATAGCCGAACACCTTATTGTAACGGATTTTCAGGTTCTTAATCCCCGTCCGCTCCCGGTCTTCCTCCTCCAGCTTCGCCAGCCAGTTTCTGCCTTCCGTTTTGGCATGGCGCAGATTGTCTATGGTGTCGTCAAAGCCGTCCCTGATGATTCCGCCTTCCCTGACGGCAATGGGCGGTTCGTCGCAGATTGCGTTTTCAATCAGGCTGCACACATCGGAAAGGCTGTCGATTTCACCGTCAATACTTTTTAAGATTTCCGCATCAAAATCCCGGAGCATGGTCTTAATGTGAGGCAGCATTTGAAGGGAATTTTTAAACGCAATCAAATCCCTGGGGTTGGCGGTCTTATAGCTTACCCTTCCAAGAAGCCGCTCCAAATCGTAAATGGGATTTAAGTACTCCCTGATTTCATCCCGGCTCATGGCCTGACGAAGAAGCGCCTCGATACCGTCCAGACGCTTTTCTATCTCCTCTTTATCAATCAGCGGCTGTTCGATAAAGGTGCGCAGAGTCCTTGCGCCCATGGCCGTCCTTGTCTTGTCGAGCACCCACAAAAGAGAACCCCGCTTCTGCTTTTCCCGCAGGGTTTCCATCAGCTCAAGATTCCTTCTGGTGGAGCTGTCAAGGAGCATATATCTGCTGGTGAGGTATGGATATAAATGGGTGAAGTGCTCTAACGGGGTTTTCTGGGTGTCCAGAAGATAGAGCATAAGGCTCCCGGCGGCAATCATCCCTGTGGGAAAGTCCTCAATCCCCATCCCCTTGAGCGTATTTACATGAAAATGCTTTAAAAGGCTTTTCCTGCACCTGTCCTCGTCAAAATAATGGGCTTCCAGCGAGTATAAGGAAATGTGAAGCCTGCCCTTCAAATCCTCGATATCCACCCCGCTTACGAGAAACGCGTCGTTGCAGATGATTTCTTTCGGGCTGTATTTGTTGATTTCATCCAGAAGCTTTCTTGTGTCGTTTACCTCCGTGAGAAAATAATCGCCTGTAGTGACGTCCGCAACGGAAATACCTGTCTTTTCCTGAAAATAAGCGATACTCATGATGAAGCTGTTGCGGCCCTCGTCCATGCTCTGCATATTTAAGTTGGTTCCGGGAGTCACCACCCGCAGAACCTCCCGCTTCACCAGTCCCTTTGCCTGCTTCGGGTCCTCCACCTGCTCGCAGATGGCCACCTTATAGCCCTTGGAAACCAGCTTGTTTAGGTATCCGTCAACGGCATGATAGGGAACGCCGCACATGGGAGCACGCTCCGAAAGCCCGCAGTCCTTTCCGGTCAGCGTGATTTCCAGCTCCTTTGAAGCCGTCAGGGCGTCCTCGAAGAACATTTCATAAAAATCGCCCAGCCGGTAAAAAAGAATACAGTCGGGGTACTCCTTTTTGGTCTCCATGTATTTCGTCATCATTGGTGTCATTTCTGCCATTTTTTACCTCTTCTCCCCAAGATAATAAAAGCCGTGGCATTCCTTTAAATAAACCGGCACAATCCGGCCGATAAGGCTTTTATCCCCCGGGAAATGCACAATGGTATTGTTGGAGAGCCGCCCCGTCAAAAGCCGACTGTCCTGTTCATTGACCTCCTCCACAAGGGCGTCAAGTGTCTGGCCTTCGAGCCTTGCCACCCGCTGCCTTGCGGTATCCTGAACCACCTTGAGCAGGCGGTCAAAGCCTTCCTTCACCATCTTTTCTCTTTCCTGATTTTCTTCTATGGTTCCGGCCATGGCCTCCGCCATTGCCGCCGCCGGCGTCCCCGTGCGCCTGGAATAGATAAAGGTGAAGGCATTGTCATACTGCACCTTTTTAATCACATCGATGGTCTCGTCCACATCGGCAGGCTCTTCCCCGGGAAATCCCACAATAATATCGGTAGTGATGGAAATATCCGGGATTTCCCTCCTGATTTTTTCCGCAAGGGCAAGATACTGCTCCTTGGTGTACCGTCTGTTCATTGCGGTTAAAATCCGGGTGGAGCCTGACTGCAGGGGTAGATGGAGATGCCTGCATATCTTTTTTGACTCCTTCATAACTTTAATCAGCTCGTCCGACAAATCCTTGGGGTGGGAGGTCATAAAGCGGATTCTCTCAATTCCCTCGATTTGTTCCACTTCCCGCAAAAGCTGCGCAAAGGTAATCGGATTCTCCAGATTTTTGCCATAGGAATTGACATTCTGCCCAAGCAGCATGACTTCCACCACGCCGTCCCCGGCCAGCGCCCTGATTTCACGTAAGATATCCTCCGGGCTCCGGCTCCGCTCACGCCCTCTTACATAAGGGACGATACAGTAGCTGCAAAAGTTGTTGCAGCCAAACATAATGTTAATGCCCGATTTAAAGGGATATTTGCGCTCTACCGGAAGATTTTCCACAATCCTGTCCGTATCCTGCCAGATATCGATTATCATTTGGTGAGAGCCGTCATGCTTTTCGGCGCTGTTTTCGAACATTTCCGCCAAAAGCTCCGCAAACTTGTAGATATTGTGGGTTCCAAAAATCAAGTCCACAAAACGGTAGCTTTTTTTGATTTTTTCAACCACGGAAGGCTCCTGCATCATACAGCCGCACAGAGCGGTTTTCATGCGGGGATTCTTCTTTTTCAGACTGTTGATGTGCCCGAGATGGCCATATACCCGCTGGTTGGCGTTGTCCCTTACGGTACAGGTATTGTAAATAACAAAGTCCGCGTTTTCATCCTCCGTAAGCGAATAGCCGATGCTTTCAAGAATCCCGGAGAGCTTTTCCGAATCCCGGGCGTTCATCTGACACCCAAATGTTC
>CAJTMW010000001.1:176538-193538 GCA_910577275.1 uncultured Lachnospiraceae bacterium | reverse complement strand
CGGCCCAGGCGTTCACTTTCTTCTTTTACATATTTACGGCACTTTGCTATAAAATAATACTGGCGGGCCGGTTCCTCTTCCGGCGGTTCTGCATTTATCTCTATTTTATCTAAATCAATTTCGTTATACATTTTTCTTGATTTTTTTCCTTTTCTATTCTATAATATATAAAAAGAAGCGGGTTTTTTACCGTACAGCTTATGGCTCAAGCGGGGTGCTCGTTTCTTTTTTTATGTTTATAATGTCATACAAATACAGTTTCCCGTTCTCTGAATGTCTTATTACCAACTCTGCATGAAACACATTATACCTTAAAACATCATTATTTTCATCAAAAACAGGAATTGCAAATCGGGAATCATACCGATACCAACCATATTTTGCATTTTTATTATGCTTCTTTTCTAAATTTTCCTGAAATCTTCTGTTTTGCGCAATTTCTATCATCTCAGGGATTCCTTGTGCGGCATTTGCTTTTGCCTTTGCTAATGCTCCTTTTAATTTTGCAGTATAATTTGAGCCTGAATACTCATCAGGCAAATCACTGCCAATATATGTGATTTCTTTACTTTCAGCGATTTCTATAAACTCTCCAACATACTGTTTTAAATATTGTTCAACTTCATCCCAGTCTATATTTCTTTTCCCTTTAAATCGAATGTCGTTCACAATAACAATCTGATTCCCATTCACATCTTTTATAACACTTATGTTTCTTTCCATAACCTCCCTATCTGCTCCGTTTTCTTCTATTAAAATATGCCTTAATATTGTATACCAAGGGGAAAATTTTTTCAATCGGAATCGAAAAAACGAATTTTACATAAAAATTTGCAAATAGAAACAGGCGTAAAGCAATGCATTTTTAATGCATCTTACGCCTGTGAATTGTTGGAAATACGGTATGAACCGCTCTTTCACGCTATTTTCTCCTTAATCTCGGTCATGGCCTTTTTCAGCTTATTCACTTCATTTATCAGAAAGTTGACTTTAACCTCGTAAGCGAGATTTTTATCTGCGGCCGGAATTGCCTGATTTAGTTTGTTTGTTAATTCGATGAAGTTTTCGGCAATCAACTGGACATTTTTATCCGTAAAATTTTCAATATGCAGCTCAAGGCCTGTCAGCCTTCGATTCATATCCTGCATTTCAGCTCTCATATCCTGCATCTCAGTTTTCATATCCCGCATTTCAATTTTCATGCCCTGCGTTCCATCATTTAGTTTCTCGATTTTCGATAAAATCAAATCAAATTTTTCACTGTCTGTTATATGCCCACCCCTTTTCCATGCCTTTTGATTAACTGATTAAAGTATACCACAATATGATATAATGTTTAATACCCTGTTCATATTTTTTGATAGGAATAAGCCCGCCCTTTATTTTCACACCGCTCAATGACCTTCAGATAATTTAAAATATGTAAAACCTTAGCCGCCGTCTCCTTCCTCTCCCCCACGGTCTTTCCAAATTCCGCCGCGGTAAAGGGCTCCGGCAAATCCGAGGGAATCAGCCTTCCGTAATCGGACAGGCTTTCGATTCGCACCTCGCCAAGGAGGGCTTTCGGAATCCGGTCATAGCGGTGGGAGCCCTTTTTCTTATCCCGGCTCCAACCATCAAGAAGCCTGTGCTCCTCAAGTTCAAGATAAGGAAAGCGCAGGCGAAGATTCGGATTTGAAAGGTATTTCTTTATTTTATATAACTCATAAAAAGCCCTGTAGACAGAGCCTTTTACATTGCTTTTCCTGGGTTTGGAGCATTCTCCCGTCTCCACATCCACCCATATTAAATACTTGATTCGGGGAACAGGATAAATCACAGTCACCGGATAGTCGGGAAGAAAACAGTCCAGCTTCCTCCGAAGATTGTCAAAGTGACCTGTCTGAATTTCCATAATATCAGAGCCGGTATAAATATCCGCCACATACCTGCCAATGGAGATTTCCTGCATATTTTTATCCGGCGCGTAAAACTCTTTTAAAACGGCATGGAGCGTTTTTTCCCCCAGAGTTCCGATTCCGCCGCGCTCCCTGCTTTTTCCCACAATCCGGTTTTTGATTTCACAAAAGCGTTCCGCATCCGCAGAAGTCCTTTCTGCAGATGCGGAAAAGCACATGACATCCATAATTACTTTCTTTCCAGGAACAATTTCCGTGAAATAAAATTGTATACCATCACAACGCCGGTCGCCACCACGGCTCCCACGGATACCATGAGCGAGTCTGAAATATATTCCTTAAGCAGGGCGCTGTGGGCATAGATACCGTCAATGCAGACGTACATTACAATTTCGTTAATCACAAGCCCGATTGCCGATAAAATAAGGAAAACGGTAAATTCCTTCCCCTTGTCCATCTCCTTTTTCTGAGTAAAAACAAACTTGATGCTCAGAAGATAATTCACCACCGCCGAGATGACGAATCCGAAGAATTTGGAAATCAGGTAGTGGACGCCGAATACGTTTGTCATAATTATGGTAACGCCGTAATCAATAAAAAAACAAAACAGGCCCACAATTCCGAATTTTAAAATCTGATTGAGTAAATTTTTCACAGGTTTAACCATCACTTTCCATCATACTGCCTTAAAGAAAAACACATGGTAATCTTAATATGAAAAAAATTTTTTGTCAATCATTGTTAAAATTTTGCCGACAGGTTGGCCAATAGGCTCTGACAGGCTGGCCTATGGGGTTCTGATTCCCGGGAGGTAATAAAAGTATGTTTTTTCCGGGATTCTCTCATGTCCTTCATCGCCGTTTTTCATCGTGTAGCTTCTGTATTCCGCACAGTGGGCGAACACAAATCTTCCGTCAGGCAAAAGAAGGCGCAGCGAGCCTTCCGCAGGGCAGGGCATTTCATATACCGGCGTCACCTGTACGGCGGCACTCTCGTTTCGGTTAAAGGAAAAGCTGCCGCTGTAGCCCCAGAGAACAAAATCCGCGTCGTAGCCGGGACCAATCAGGTCGAGGCTGATGGTATCCTCGGGAACAATTGCGGGATAAACTTCCTCCAGGGTCCCCTTCTCCGGGTTAATAGCGGCGATTCCGAACCTGTGGCTTTCGTCGCTGACCACGGTATAAGGCTTCCCGTCCTTTCCGATGCACATGCCGTAAATCCAGTCTGCAAAGTATTTCCCGGAGGTCATTTTAGAAACGGTATTCCCCTCTTTATCAATAATCAGCAGAAAATCGGCGTCATAAAAACCCATACCCCTAAGATAGAGATAGCCCTCATCCGCCATCATCTGCCTGATATGGCCACGGCCTTCTTTGCCGCCTATGACGTCAGACATATCAATTTCTCTTAAAAGACTTCCGTTTTTGTCGATAACTGCCAGCCAGACTTCCCAGCTTTCCTCCGATATCTCTTTTCTAAGTCCGGCATATACATTTCCTTCCCCGTCCTGGCACATGGCGGTAATCAGCGTATTTTCCTCAAAACCGTCATAGAACAGAACCGAATCGCCGCTTCCGATTTCCATGCGGTGTATGGTATTTCGACCGGCCAAAAGAATACAGTCCTTCCCGGCCGCCACGGCCTGCAGGGACAAATCGCCTGTATACGCAATGGTAAGCGCCTGCTCCGGCTGAAAAACCGCGCTGCTGTCAAGCACAGAAGAATCCGTAACCTTGTCGGGAACCGTCGGCTTTGCCTCCTTAGGGAAATCCGCTTCTCCTTCCGCTATCATTTCATTCACTTTCTGAAGGCTGTATTCCCTCTTTGCATAAAAGTCGATAATCTGTAAGAGTTCCTCATCGCTCATTTCCTTCTCCGGGAAAAAGAAGGTGCTGGTCTTTTTGAAAAAAGCCACATTTTTTCCTTTATAATCCTCCGCCTCGTCAAGCATGGTAAGCTCACCCTCCGGGAAAAGCCCCTGTTCTTCATAAGAAATACGCAGCTTATCCATCCTCTCCCGCTCTCCGTCCGTATAAGAACGGTTATAATTGTCGGCGCCCATAAAGGAGCTGTGAATCTGGGCGAAATATTCCTCCAGCTTTTCTTTATTCATGGCTTCCATACGCTGTTTTAAAGCCCCGGCCGACGCAACGGCAGTTATGGAAAAAAGCGCCGCAAGGGCGGCAGCCAGAATAAGCGAACGCCTGAAATTCATTGGTTTCTTTTTCCGGTCTCTGACGGTGCCTTTCGCCGTGCTGCCTCTCTTGCCGGCTGCGCTCCTGCTTCCTGTAATGCCATTTGCCGTGCCTTTCGCCGTCAGCCTGCGAAGACTTTCGTTGATTTCCTCCTCAAGCTCTCCGGGAAGAAGCATTTGTTCCCTCTTTGCCATTTTGAACAGTCTGTTATCAAAATTATCTCTCATTCCAATCCTCCATTAATCCTCCAGCATTGCTTTCAGTTGCTTTTTCCCTCTGAAAAGTCTGGATTTTACGGTTCCCTGGGCAATATGAAGCGTCTGTCCGATTTCCTTAACGGAAAGGGATTCATAAAAATACAGAATAATCACCTCCCGGTAAACCAAATCAAGCTTCATAACCACATCCCACAGCTCATGATAATCGTCAACGAATGCCGGAGCCATCTCCTCCACGGACGCCTCGCAGCTTGTCCGCTGCTTCTTCCGGTATATCATTTTTGCTTCATTTGCAGTAATCTGCATAATCCAGGATTTAAAACGTTCGGGTTTTTTTAATGTGTTCAGATTTTCGTATGCCTTTAAAACAGCTTCGCCTACTGCATCCTCCGCGTCCGCCCGGGAATGAAGGATTCCATAGGAAAGCCTGTACATGGCAGGCGAATATTGTCTGATTAATGTGGTAAACGTCTCATTATCTGTCATGAATAAGTCTCACCTCCTGTTCCTGTTTTACAGGTGCTTTGCCGGCCTTTACTTATAAGATGCCCCGGAGAGGAAAAAGGTTCCCGGATATAAAAAGATGTGCGGTTTCCCGCACATCCTCTCAGTTACAGTCGTTATTTTGCGGCTTATCGCAGCCGCAGTCGGAATTCTGGTTGAACATAAACGGTCTTTGCTCAAATCGCGGTTCCGGTCTGAAATCGTTCCTGCACCCGCAGCCGTCTTCCTCGGGCCTCTCGCATCTTCCGCCGTTCCCGTCCCTGCGTCCGCAGCCGCAATCCGAATCCCTGCGGTCCTGACGGCGCTGCTCTCTGCATCCGCAGCCGCTATTGCCGCCGCAGTTTCCGTCTGCGAAACCGGTACCGTTGTTTCCGCAGCACAAAAGTAATAGTACTAAAAACAGACAATTCATACTTTCATCACTCCTTTTTCATATGCTTTATCATATGCGGGAGCAATAAAATTGTTAAATCCTATCTCTTCCGTAAAATTCTTTTGCGGATATAGGCGAAGGTTTCCTCTTCCCCCCGCTCGGCAAGCATACGGAGGAGCCCTTCCAAAAGCTTTTTCGTCTTTGGGTGCATGGGGGCGTTCTCTTTTCCCTTCGAGTAATATTCCAGAGGGGAGGCGTCCGTGTACCTGTCTTTGTTGTAAACCTTGCATGCCGCAATGCGGTCCATCAGCATCTCCACCACATATTTTACCGGCATGGGAGCCGGCGCCATTCCCCCGGCGATTGCTTTCGTGCTGTAATCAATCCAGTATTCGTAGTGGTGCTTGTTTCTTCCCTTGTGGTGCAGCCAGGCCGAAGAATAGCCAATCGCTTCCCTCTCCGCGTTGTTAGGGCTCCTGTCCCCCTGAAAATACTTTGCGCCTACAATGAATTCATCCGGGCTGTACTTCGACAGGTCGTGTAACAGCCCCTGCTTATACAGGCCGACCTTAAAGCACCCCTGCATCACAAGATATTTATGATAAGTAACTGTTTTAAAATGCTTCCAGATTTTCGCAGTCATAACCTTCTTCCTTCTTTTCACATCCATGCCGACGCTTTGGCGGCGCAGATAATATCACGCTTTTTGAACTGTCTTCTTTCTGCCTGCGCGCGCCACACGGACATCCGCCATGTTCGGCGCCGTTTTAAATACGGCAATGCATCTGCTGCCAAGCTCGACTGTCAGATTTTTCTTTTCCATAACAGCCCCTTTTTTTCTCCCGCTTTCGGGAACGCATTTTTCAGCCGGAATATCTTCCGCAAAAGCTTTCCCGTCCAAAGCCTCCTCGGAAAAGCTTTCCGCCGGAAACGAAGTATCCGCTATTTTTATCCACCGTTTATTCTTTTCGGGCTTTGGAAGCGCCAGCTTGTGATTCTCCCAGTGCATGTTGTAAGCAATATAAAAGGAGTCGTCGCCGGGCTTTGGCGCATATTTTCCGCAAAGTAAAATCCCGGCAATCCGGCTGATATAACTGAAATCGGGCTTCCATGCCTCTATGCCGTGGTAGGAAATGTCAGGATAGCCGCACCCCATGGAATCCATCACTAAAAGCTCATCCTTCATATGCAGAATGGGGTGGGATTTGCGCAGCCTGATAAAAAACTGCGCGCTGGCAAGCACTTCATTTGTAAAGCTGTTGCTTTTCCAGTTAATCCATCCCGCTTCATTATCCTGACAGTAGCAGTTATTATTCCCCAGACGCGAGTCTGCAAATTCATCTCCGCTGAAAAGAAAGGGCACTCCCTGAGACAAAAGCAGGACGGCCAGCGCATTTTTTATCTGCTTCCTGCGCAGCTCCCTTACGTTTTTCCGGCGGGATTCCCCCTCAACGCCGCAGTTCCAGGTATAGTTTAAATCCGTTCCGTCACGGTTTTCCTCTCCGTTTGCCTCGTTGTGCTTTTTTTCATAGGAAACGCTGTCATAAAGGGAAAAACCGTCATAATCCGCCAGATAATTGACCACGCCGTACTCTTTCGGATTATGTCTCTGATAGTAAAGCATCTGGTTTATCTGCCCTTCATCCCCTTTTAAAAACCGCCTGATGTCGTTCCTGTAGCCGCCGTTATTCGAAAGGAAATTTTTAAAAACAGGGTTGTCGATGATATGCATATCCTCCGCCGGTAAATAATCGCACCAGATTTTCGTGTTTTTCAGCACAGGCTCCTCGGCAAAAAGCCGGCATGGAATGGAAAATCCGCTGACCCGCACGCCGTCGATATGATATTCCTCCACCCAGTATTTAAGTACCTCAAGCATATAAAGCTGTCCTGTTTCCGGCGGGAAATAAAACTGCATCATGATTTCAATTCCGTTTTTATGAAGCTCCCGCACCAGATTTTTGAAAGAATTTACGGGAGATTTTTGAGCGCTGTAGGATGCCTTTGGCGCAAAATAATAACCCTTTTGAAATCCCCAGCAGTTTAATCGAAGCCGGGATTTTTCAGGCTCGGGCGCAACGCTTTCCTCCCCGGAAGGCGTCTTTGGCAGAAGCGCCGGTATGCGGGATTTCTCCGGCAGCATACATTCGTCATATTCATAGCACGGCATAAGCACCACCGCCGTAATGCCAAGCTTTTTCAGATAAGGTATTTTTTCAACGATTCCCTCGAAAGTGCCCCGGCGCCTGACGCCCGAGCTTTTATGCATGGTAAAGGCCCGCACATTAAGGCCGTATAAGATACTGTCCTTAAGCGGAATCATTAAAGGTTCGTCCCCCTGCCAGTCAAAATCATGGCAGGCCAGCCGTCCCTTTGTACGGCGCTTTCCGCCCTGGCATTCCCCCCATTTTTCCAGTCCGCGGATTTCACGGGCATAGGGAGAGGTCATCACCTGCTTTCCCATATAGAAATTATAAGTATAGTTTTCAAGACCGCCGCCTTCTATCTCAAGCCCGTAGAGAGCCCCTCTTTTCCCCTCCGGGCTGAAAGGAAAACGCTGTTCCCGTCCGTTTTTGTCATATAAAATGACGCCGCACTCCTCCTCTGTAAGCATACTTGCCGCAAATCTTACACTGGTTCCCCCGAAAAATTCCCCCTGCCTGTCCGGTTTAAAATATGTCACCCTCCAATTTGATTCCATGTGCGCCCTCCTGTCGCAAAACTAAAGCCTGCCTGCACTTTTATCTCCTGTCGCCAATATCAATTTTAACACATTGAAATATCATATCCAAAACTGAAAGTAATATCTGATTGCATAATACGGAAAGAACCGGTAAAATAATGGTAACAAGAATTATCACACTTGTCTATAAAAAAGGAGCGATTATGAGCAAAAACAGTGAAAAAACTAAAAATCAGCCGGAAAATGATGAGGAAATGACTGTCACCCTCGATTTGGAGGACGGAAGCAGCGTCACCTGCTCCATTGTCACAATCCTTACCGTCAGGGAGCGGGATTATATCGTCCTTCTTCCTCTTGACGCAGACGGGGAAAACGAGGACGGCGAGGTATGGTTTTACCGTTACAGTGAAAATGAAGAAAATCCCAATGAGGAGCCTGAGCTTACATATATTGAGGATGACGAAGAATATGAAATCGTATCGGACGCTTTCGATGAATATCTGGATAATGTGGAATTTGACGAGCTGGTAGAGGCGGAAGATGAGAATGACTGATTTCTGAAAACTTTTTTGTCCCGGCGCTGCCGCAGGATTTTTAACACGATACCTTATTTTGGCATTGGACAAGGCCCTCCAGATATCTGGAGGGTTTTCTTCCCCTTTCCTTCGTGCAGTATATATGCAGCTCCTCCTTTGCCCTCGTCATTGCCACATACAAAAGCCTCCGTTCCTCTTCTATCGCGCTTTCCGTAATAACATTCTTTCCCGGAATAATCCCCTCGTTTATGTCGGGGAGAAAAACTCTCTCAAATTCCAGCCCCTTAGAGCCGTGCATGGTCAGAATATTGACGCCCTCCTGAAGTTCGGTTGACGGCATGGAATCTCCGGCTTTATCTGCTTTCCGCTTTATAAAATCACGGATACCGGCTCCCGGTTTTAATTCCTTAAAACATGCCTGCACCTTATCCGCCAGATTCACGAAACTCTGAAATTCCCTGTAATCCTTTGCTTTCTGCCGAAGATATCTGTCGTATCCCCAGGTTTTTCTGAAAAAGGAGACCGCCAGATGGGGCTGCAGCCTTTCCGCAATGGATAGCTGCCTGAAAATTGTGTCGATTTCCCCGCGCATTGCCGGATTTTGCCTGTAATAGCTCTCCATCTGCGCTTTCTCCACCCTCTCGGAAGGAAGAGCCTCCCGGGTGAGAAAACGGCCCGGCTTATTCATAAACCGGAGAAAATCGCTGCGCTTTGCCCCCTCATACAGATAAGATAAAAACGCGCTCACATCCTCCATAATAAAGCCATGGTAAATATCGTCCGCCCTGACATACTGTCCCTTTACAGGAATTCCATACTCCTTAAGGAGCCCAGCATATTGAACCGCCTCCGCATTTGTCCTCACAATCACCGCCGTGTCAAAGAGCTGTCCTTTATCAAGCGATAAAAGCATATCCCTCAGCTTCCGCTCCTCCTCCTTCCGGGTATCAAAGCAGAAAAAATTCGCCTTTCCCTTCTTTTTCACAGCGATAAATTCCTTCGGGAAACGTTCCTTATTCCGCGAAATCATGCCTGCGGAAAGCTTCACAATCTCCGCGCCGCAGCGGTAGTTTTCCGTCAGCATTATCCGCCTTGCCGTTGGGAAGTCTGTAAGAAAGCCCCGCATAATCCCAGGAGCAGCCCCCCGGAAACCGTAAATCGCCTGGTCGTCGTCTCCCACCACAAAAAGATTGTTATCCGGTCCCGCAAGGAGCTTTAACAGCTCATATTGCGGGGGATTGATATCCTGAAACTCATCCGCAAGAATATACCGGAAAAGCCGGTGGTATCCGTTAAGAATTCCCGGATTACCGGAAAGAAGCCGGAAGGTCTCGCTAATCATATCCTCGAAATCAACAAGTCCCTGTTCCCGTAAATATCTGTCGTAGTCCTTTCGGAGCATTTGAAGTTCAGCCTCGGTAAATATGGCCAGGCTGCCGTTTTCGGGAATTCTGCCGGATTTGTCAAACGTAAGGTTTTTCATCCGGCTTATGTGATTTATCAGATTGGAAACAGCGTCATAGCTGCTTTTTGCGGACAGGCCGCGATTGGCAAGAATTATTTGAAGAAGCTTCCTCTTGTCGCTTTCTTTTATCAGGGAACCAGCGCCGGAAACGCCGGAGCGCCTTAAGATATTATAACAGATGCTGTGGAAAGTTCCGAAATGGACGCCGGCAGCGAAAGCCGTGCCGGATTTTTCATAGCGCTCCTTCATTTCCGTTGCGGCGGCTTTGGTGTAGGTAATAACCAGAATGTTATCGGGAGGAACGTGATGATTTTGGATGAGATAAAGAATGCGGCTGACAATAGTGAAGGTTTTGCCGCCTCCCGGACCGGCCGTGACAACGGCAGGCCCGGACAAGTGCATTATCGCCTGTTTCTGGGCGTTACTGGGTATTCTCAAGTAATTGAATTCCTTTCTTAATTCGTATCAGGGATTCCTCTTTTCCAAGAAGCTCCATGATTTCCGTCGCGCCGGCGGGGGTCATCTGCTTCCCGGACACCGCCGTCCTTACCGGCCACAGTACGTAACCGTTTTTACAGCCCTTTTTCTCCACATAGGATAAAAGCAGCTGATAAAGGGCGTCGTTTGAATAGTCCTCCTGCTTTTCCAGAAGCGGAAGAATCTCCCGGAGTACCTCTAAGGAGGATTCCGCTGTGGTTTTCATTTTCTTATGGGCGTACATGGAAACGTCATATTCCGGGAGCCTTTCGAGGAAATCAATCAGCTCCGGGATATCCGGCAAAACCTCAATCCGGGTCTTTACCATGGCTGCAATCTTCCTTAAATCCAAATCTCCCGTAAGACTCTGCCTCAGGACAGGCTCCGCCATCTCAAAGAAAGCCCCGTCGTCCATCCGTCTGATATACTCGCCGTTCATCCATCTGAGCTTGGTGTAGTCAAAGACCGCCGGAGACTTTGACATGTGATGATAGTCAAAGACCTTTGCAAGCTCTTCAAGGGAAAAGATTTCTTCATTGCTCTCTGACGGGCTCCACCCTAAAAGCGCCACAAAGTTCACCACAGCCTCCGTCAGAAATCCCTGCTCGATTAAATCCTCATAGGAGGAGTGCCCGCAGCGTTTGCTGAGTTTGTGATGCTCCTCGTCTGTAATCAGCGGACAGTGCACATAGACAGGCACCTCCCACCCAAAGGCCTCGTAAAGCCTGTTGTATTTCGGGGACGAGGAAAGATACTCGTTTCCCCTTACCACATGGGTAATGCCCATCAGATGGTCGTCCACCACATTGGCAAAATTGTAGGTGGGATAGCCGTCTGATTTTATCAGTATCATATCGTCCAGCTCTGCATTGTCCACGGAAATATCGCCGTAAATTTCATCGTGGAAGGTGGTTGTCCCTTCTGTGGGGTTATTCTGCCTGATAACATAGGGAACGCCGGCTTTCAGCTTTTCCTCCACTTCCTCCTTTGACAGGGACAGACAGTGCTTGTCATAAACCGTGATTTCCTTGTTTCCGGCGTCGCCCTCCACAACCTGCGTTTTCAGGCTTGCAAGACGCTCCTTGTCGCAGAAGCAGTAATAAGCCTCTCCCTTTTCAATCAGCTTTCTGGCATATTCCAGATAAATTCCCTGCTTTTGCCTTTCGGACTGCACATAGGGCCCCACGCCCCCGTCCTTATCCGGCCCCTCGTCGTGAACCAGACCTGTCTTTGCCAGCGTGCGGTAGATAATGTCCACCGCCCCCTCCACGAAACGCTCCTGGTCCGTGTCCTCGATTCTCAAAATAAAATCCCCGCCCTCATGCCTTGCAATCAGATAGGCATAGAGCGCCGTTCTTAAGTTCCCCACATGCATTCTGCCTGTGGGGCTTGGTGCAAATCTTGTCCTTATTTTCATTTTACGGTTATTCCTTTCCTTTATGCGGTACTTTCTGTTTAGCCACGGCCTTGAATCCGGCTACTTCCTTCATTGCCTGAGGAATGGCGATATTGGTTCCGGCTCCGGCCACGCAGCCGCCGGGACAGGCCATCCCCTCAATCAGACAGCCGTTCTTTTTGCCGGCCTTGGCAAGCATCAGTATCTTCTTACATTCTGTAAGGCTTTCCGCATGTTCAATATTTACTTCCACATCGGGATAATATTCTCTGATACACTCCTCTATTGCGCTTGCAACGCCTCCCGCCACGCCGTATCCTCTGCCGGCGCCGGTAGCGTCGTCCATCTCCTCGCCGATATCAATGGCCTCCGGGACGATTCCCTTTGCCTCAAACATACCCGCCAGCTCCTCAAAGGTAATCACAAAATCCACGTCGGAACGGATGGTCCGCCGGGAGGCTTCCAGCTTTTTGGAAGCGCAGGGCCCGATAAACACCACGCTGGCGTCGGGATGGTCCTCTTTGATTTTGCGCGCCGTGGCAACCATGGGGGTTAAGGCGTTTGAAATCTTGTCGATGGTTTCCGGGAAAAATTTCTTGGCAAGCACCGACCAGGAGGGACAGCATGAGGTAAGAAGAAAAGGAAGCTTACCCGTGGCAACTTCTTTCACATAATGCTCCGCCTCCGTAATGGCTCCCATATCCGCCCCGATTGCCGTCTCGTATACATCGTAAAAGCCAAGCTCCTTTAAGGCCGCCTTGATTTTGGCCGGGGTGACGTTCTTTCCGAACTGCCCCACAAACGCCGGGGCTACCTGGGCGATAATTTTGCGCCCCGACTGCATGGCGCGGATAAGCTGGAAAATCTGGGATTTATCCGCAATGGCCCCGAAAGGACAGCTTACCATGCACTGTCCGCAGGAAACGCATAAATCCGTATCGATATAGGCGCGGCCCTTTTTATCGCTTTTGATTGCCCCCACGCCGCAATGGGCAAGACAGGGGCGGACCTGATGGGAAATGGCGTCATAGGGACAAATAGCCTTGCATTTTCCGCATTTAATACATTTCTCCTGGTCAATCACGGAATGGCCGTTCTTCATGGAAATCGCGCCTCTTGGGCAGACCTCCCGGCAGGGATGGGCAACGCAACCCATACACTTATCCGTCACTTCATATTTATTTTCAGGGCAGGCATTGCAGGCTGAAGGAATCACCTGCATTAAGGGCGGCTCGTAATACTTTTCGTCGATATTGCTCTCCTCAAGCCCCTGCGTCACATGAACCGGCATATTTTCCGGGCGCAGCGACAGACCCATCGCCAGACGTATCTGTTCTCTCGTGATTGCCCTCTCCCGGTAAACGTTTCCGTATTCCGATTCATCATAATCTACAATTTTGTAAGGTAAGGCCTCCACGTCATCCTTGAGGTTTTCGGAGGTGTAAGCCAGATTTGCCACTTCTTTGAAAATTCGTTTTCTGTTCTTGCGAACCTGAGTGTCTATTCCTCTCATATCCTGTACCTTTCCATCGAAATGCCGGCAAAGGAAACATCCGTACATCCGTATGCGTCTTTGCCCGCTTTTGTGCAAAAATCGGGTATCACGTGTCTATTTTTACACAAAGTTCCATGGAAATCAAGGTATAAATCATATTTTATGGAAAGCAGCTGCCTTGCGGCAGCCGCCGGATATATTGGAAGAAGTCTGTGCTGCAGGCAGTCTCCTTCCGTAAAATCAGTCTTCGGACTCCGGCAAAGCTTCGCCCTCCTCCTCCGCCTCTGTCAGCCTGAAGTCCTCCGGTGATTTGTCAAGCGCGTAATATACAGAGCTGCTTACAACATAAACCGTGTTTTCATCATTGATATTCAGGTAATAGCCGCTAATGATGGAATTATAGTCCCCCAGCCTGACAGTATACATGTTGTTATCCCATTGCAGAGTCAGGTTCACGGAAGGGTCGTCAAGCCCGTACTGCGCCATATCCTCCACGTCCTCAATCTTCATGGACGCCGTGATACTGCAGACGTCCGAGAGAAAAAGCTCCACGGCGCTGCCGTCAATGGCAAGGCTTTCGTCTTCCGGGCATTGAAAGCCCTCTCCCGCCCTGACAAGATTGACAGTTCCTTCGCTGCCAATCAGGCCGATATCCGTAACCTGTGACGAATCAATGGCAAGGACGCTGTAGCTTTCCTCTTTCGCTTCCTCCTCCTTCGGGGCGTTTTTCTGATATACCTTAAGCGCCCCGAAGGCAGCGGCCGTTATGAGAAGCAGGATGAATAAAATAATCAGTTGGTTTTTCTTCTTTTTGTTCATAATTTTCCCTCATACCTCCCTGTTTTCAGCGTTTCCGTCTCTTAAACCAGATGACAAAGCCGGTTATCAGAAAACCAAAGGGAAGCACGATAACCGTCACAAGGGCGAGGAAAACAATGCTGCTCTGAGGCATGGCAAGGTAGCTGACCTCATAGCTTTTCACCGGGACAACCACACTGTCCGTATAGGACACAAAGCTTCCAAGGGTTCCGGCAAACAGCATTAAATTCGTTCCAGACACAATTTCATCGGCATTTTGCGTAAACAGATATTCGCTTCCATAGACCACGGCGGTAGAAGTCTCCCCTTCCACCTCTTTCTCACATTTAACGCCTGTATGAAAAGGCCCGTCAACATCGCTCTCCTGTTTTGCATAGCTGCCGCCTGCGCTGATATCGCTCCTGGCATAGCTTTCATCGGAGGTGGTAAGGAGAGGCGTGACGGTAACATTCTCCTGCTCCTTCACGGTAATTCCCTGAGCATAGGGAACAAAGACGAAGCTTCCGCTGCCCGTGACACTGTCCGTAATATCGTCATATCCAACTTCCGGGAAGAGATAAAAAGGGTCCTGATAATAAAAATCATGGTCCGCTTCAATGATAAGCCCCTTTGGAATCTCCAGCCCGTAAAAATCCAGAAGGCGTCCAAAGTTCGGCATTTCCGCGTCTGTGTAGGCGGAAATAATAAGCATGTCGCCTCCCTTTTCCATATAAGAAAGAAGCTTTTCCGTATCGTCATTCGATAAATCCCGGGCGGGCGCATTGAGAATCACACAGTCCGCGTCTTCCGGTACCGTGTCATAATTAAGCAGATTGATAGTTTCATAATCCACATTTGCCTTCTCGATTGCGGAAGTAAAGGCAGGTTCAAAGGAAAGCTCATCATGGCCCTCCAACATATAGATTTTGGGCATTTCCTCCGCAGTCACATAGGCGATGGCGCTAGTAAGCTGCCCCTCCCCGTCGTAGCCGGTTATTGTGGAGGAATAATTATAATAATCAAATTCCGACTGGTAAATATCGCTGTAATCAATCACCTTACTGCGCTTTGCGCTCTCCACAATCAGACTGTTCCGGGTGATGAGGTCGTCCGTATAATTGGTAAAGAATTTGGGGTTCACAGCCGGGTCCACATAGGAAACCTTAATACGGGAGTTAAAGCCGGCATAATTTTTCAGTGTCGCGTCCAGAGTTTCATCCGCCTGAGATTCATTTGCAAGTACATAAACGGAAATATCCTCGTCTATATCGGAGAGCAGCTCTTTCGTCTCCTCCGACAGGGAATAAAGCCTGTTTGCCGTGACGTCAAAAACCGTATATCCGGAGGGCAGCTCCGACACAAAAAAGTTGATGAATACGATAATCGCAGCGCTGATAAGTACCGTACCCGAGCTGTAAACTCCCATTCCCAGAGTTTTTGAGGAAACCTCATAACGCCTTTTCTGAATAGACTGTACCGTAAATACCAGAAAAAGTATGATGACGGACAAAAAATAGACAATCCCGGACAATTCAAGAGAACCGTTCAGAAGACCCTCGAACCGGCTCACCATATCAAAGGCGCTCAAGAACCTGGTGAGAAGATTTCCTGTTGACGATATCATATTGCAGAGCCCGGACATCATATAGCCAAGGAATAAAATGCCAAAGGTAATCACCGCCGCAATCACCTGACTTTCCGTCAACGACGAGACAAAGACACCTATAGCGATACAAGCCAGCCCGTACAGGAAAAATCCCAGTATGGCAAGATAGGATTCCCCGAAAGAAACCGTCCCCCAGATGCTTAAAATCAAAGGGTAGGTGCAGATAATCCCTGTGGGAATTGCAAAAATGGTAGCCAGCGCCAGAAATTTCCCGATAACAATACTGCTGATGCTGACAGGCGACGTAAGTATCAGCTGGTCCGTCTTCTGGTGGCGTTCCTCCGCCAGAATCCGCATGGTCAGTACCGGAATGCTGATAAGAAACAAAAAGACGATGGACGACAGCGCATAGCCGATATACGGATACCCCATAAACAGGTTATAGACGGAAAAATAAATCCCAAGGAGGAACAGCATGGCCCCGATAAAGAGCGTACCCAAAAAGGAATGAAAATACGAATGAAGTTCTCTTTTATAAATTGCCGTCATAGTTTTCGCCTCCTTCTTCTTCCTGTGCCGCTTCCGGCCTCTCTGCTTCCATCGCTTCTGCTGCCAAAATTTTTGCAGGCGCGTCTTTTTCTTCCTGAGTCCCGTCCGCGCCTGAGGTTGTCTCTGTAAGTTCAAGGAACACATCCTCCAGGGACTTCTCAAGACGGTTCAGCGACATCATAGGCAGCCTCTTTTCCGCCAGAGCATAAAACAGCTCCTCCCGGATATCATATTCCCTGTCTGTCTCCAAAACCAGCTTCACAAGATTTTCTTTCTTTTCCTCTTCAACGTGGTAAGACCTGATTTTGTCAAAGCCCTTTATGACAGACATAACCCGCTCCCTTTCCCCAAGAACAGTAAGCTCCAGACCGGCGGCGCCTTTCATCAGACTGGTAAGCCCCTCCGGCGTATCGTTAGCCACAAGCTGTCCCCTGGAAATAATCATAATTTCATCACAGACAGCCTGTACCTCGGATAAAATGTGAGAGCTTAAAATTACCGTGTGGTTTTCCCCCAGCTTTTTAATCAAATCCCTGATTTCAATTATCTGCTTCGGGTCGAGCCCGGCGGTCGGTTCGTCTAAAATAATCACCTCGGGATAACCCAAAACCGCCTGCGCCAGCCCTACCCTCTGCCTGTAGCCTTTAGACAGATTTTTGATGAGCCTCCCACCCATGTCCGAGGTCATGGTAAGCGCCATCACCTCCTCTATCTGTTTTTTCCGCACATCTCCCGGAATTTTCTTCAGCCTGGCCACAAATGTCAGATACTCCGATACCGTCATATCCTGATATAACGGCGGGACGT
>CAJTMW010000001.1:0-176528 GCA_910577275.1 uncultured Lachnospiraceae bacterium | reverse complement strand
GGCAGATAGCCGATACACTTTTTGGCCTCCTCCGCCTCCTTCATAATATCGTAACCGTTTATTTTTACGCTGCCCTCAGTGGGGGCTATGTATCCGGTCATGATGTTCATGGTGGTGCTCTTTCCGGCTCCGTTAGGCCCTAAAAAGCCGTAAATTTTGCCCGGCTCCACCCTGAAAGAAAGATGGTCCACCGCAAGATGGCCGCCGTACTTTTTTACAAGATTTTCAACTACAATCAATTTTTAATGCCTCCCGTTTCAAAAATTATGGAAATTCCTACATTTTTTTAATGCATACGTTTTCCAGGGTTTACCATGCTACTGTACCGCCTAAATGTGTTTTTTTATAAAAGGAAATGTGAAAAATTTGTGATTAGGGGGAACCCGCAAAAAGTCCTATCATACTATATTATTAAATAAAATCTGAATTTATGAGAGGATAATCATGCAAGATTCCAATTTTAACGAATATTTTGACCGGTTTCCACTTGCAATGGCGTATGTTCCCTGGCAGCACCTTACAAGTGTTTTTCAAAATCTTGATGAAGCCTATAACGCAGGCACCATTTTCCCCGAGCTTGAAAAACCTTTTACAGGAAGGAGATGTGTGAAATGACAATGTCAAACGAACAGCGCAGGCTTTTTCATGACATAGGAGTGATTGATTTCGTTATTGTGGAAATGAACGAATATCTGGATACTCATCCCACCGACAGAGAGGCTATGGACTATCTCTCCCACTATGTGCGCATGAAAAACCAGGCGATGCGCGAATATGCGGCAAAATACGGTCCTTTAAGAATCAGCGATATCGACGGCTGCAACGATAAAGAATGGAAATGGGCGACCCAGCCCTGGCCATGGGAAGGAGAATGCTAATTTATGTGGAGTTATGAAAAAAGATTACAGTATCCGGTAAACATTAAAGAACCCAATGCAAAAATTGCTCAGGTTATTATGTCCCAGTATGGCGGGCCTGACGGAGAGCTGGGCGCATCCATGCGCTATATTTCCCAGCGTTATTCCATGCCTTATAATGAAGTGGCGGCTATACTTACGGATATCGGGACAGAGGAGCTGGCTCACCTTGAAATGGTGTCCACCATCGTCCATCAGCTTACCAGAAATCTGTCCATGGAAGAAATTGAAAAATCAGGATTTGCAAATTATTATGTGGACCACACCGTGGGTATCTGGCCTATGGCGGCCGGCGGGATTCCTTTTAACAGCTGCGAGTTCCAGTCAAAGGGGGACGCGATTACGGATTTGTTTGAGGATATGGCGGCAGATGGGGCGATTTTGTAAGAACAACTTGAAAAATATGATAAAGCAGGCCTGCTTCATTTTAGAATCCATCAACGAATCAACTCCATAAGTCTCAAGTCAGTCTCAAAATTATATGAAAAAATGAGACTGATTTGAGACTGTATGAGACTGGCTTGAGACTGAAATGAGACTGAGATTTTATAAAGTCCATGTTGAGGTGTTTTTATCATATGATGCACCTGTAATTCTTTTAATTTTAGCATAATCTCTGAACACAGTTGCTCTCGAAATATCCAGTTCCGCCATGACCTGTTCCACTGACAGATGAATATTTTCACAAATCATATCATAAATCTTCTGCTCTCTTTTGGACAACGTCTTACTCTCCCTTGCAGTCTCCGCCGCTATTTTATTCAGAGGAATAGAAATTTTAAAAACATCATCTTCAAACAGTTCCGGTTTTCCGCCTTCAGAATAGATTGGCGTATATTTATAAAGATTCCTCACGCCGGAACCTATCGTATCAGTTCGTCCAATGTTCGCAAAGAATTGCTGTATTAATGGATTTTTAGGATATGGCGTAAATTCATCGCTCATGATATTTCCATGTCGTCTGGGAACACACCAATTCTCTGTTTTTAACCAGTCTCTTTCAATAATCAGCTTCGCCGGATAAGCGCTGGAAAAATCCCTATGGACTAATATATTGCCAATAACCTCTCTTGCAATCAAGTCTCTTATACTTGTATTTACATTATCTACAAGGAAAAATTTATCGGAAGTATGCTTGGCAACAAATTCCATAAGAAGCTCGTATGATTCAATCAAATTAGTAGTCACCTGTAATCTGTCATCATAGCGGTCTAAATTTTCAATTCGGCAAATCGCATCTGTGACATAGCCAGGGCAGCAGGAACGTATCACTTCATCTTTTCCAAACAGCAGGACACCTGCCAAATTGTATCCCTGTACTCCCGATGAAAAATCCTTCTCCCATAATCCGGCACTTTTCAATATATTCTGTTCAGACATCTGCAACCAATCATGATCCGGTTTGCGGCTTTTGACAAGATTCCGTACCTTATTCATCAAATCCATACGCAAATCGTCAAGCGTAACATATGGAAAAATTCTATGCTCCATATAGGTGTTGCTTTTTCTATTGTACATATTTTGAAGCTGAATGGGCGAATCTGTGATATCCATATCGCCATCTTCATTCCGGTCATATATTCTGTTAGCACATTTTTCAACGGTAGATGTCGGCGGCACGTACACCCATAACAACGTCATTCCATCATATTCAAAATCTTCTATTGATAAATATAAAGTCGGCGACATCTTATCGGGATTATTTAACTGATTTACGAAATTTTTCTTCATGTCTTTAATCATGTTCCGGTTAAGACCTATTGGAGTTCCGTTATCCATTACCCCATAATGATGTATCCGCCATAGCGGTTGGAAAATGAGCACACTGTTTCATATACATCATCGTGAATTCCATTCTGGCATTCTTTAAATTCTATCGTAATCTTTTCATCTTTTGAAAGCAATTGACGCATTAATTGTGTTGTCATTTTCGCTGCCTCCTAAAAATAAAACCATTTTCTTATAATTCTTTTCCCTGCTTCTTTAAGCATACTTGCAATTCCCGAAAACATTCCAACGCGCTTTGCAAATTTTCAATGATATCTGCTGCCAATTCATCCGATGTCGGCAAATTATCTAACTCAGCAAGAGATTTATTACTATCTTTTATAATACCAACTATTAAACCAATCAGCAATAAAAGATTTTTTCAGGAACAATTTCAAAAATTTGAAAAATCTTTCAGCAACTTTCATTTCATAAGATCAGCATAACGTACAAGTAATTCTACATACGTTGTCATATAGCTCAAAGGAAGGTGATATCTTGTCCAATACATATCCAAAAAATATCTGCAAAAATATATTTAAAAATGGTGAAAGCACAACTTCTAAAGATAACTTTACCAAAGCATGGATTCGCCTTATCAATCAGCTTGAAAAAAATAATAAATCAGTTAAAGAAAAACGATAATTATCTCTTAAGGAGGGATAAAACAAATAAGTATGAAAGTAGCAATTTACTGCCGCTTATCCGAGGAAGACAAAAACAAGCAATCGGAAACCGATGACTCCGGCAGCATCCAAAACCAGAAATCAATGTTACTGCAATATGCCATGGGACAGGGGTGGGAACTTTATAACATTTACAGCGACGACGACTATGCAGGCGCAGACAGACGCCGCCCGGAATTTAACCGTCTCCTAAACGATGCCAAGCAGCACAAATTTGATATTATCCTCTGCAAAACACAGTCACGATTTACCCGTGAGCTTGAGCTTGTAGAAAAGTACATACATGGACTTTTTCCAATCTGGGGCATTCGCTTTATCAGCATTGTTGATAACGCCGACACCGCAAACAGGGGAAACAAAAAATCCCGCCAGATAAACGGGCTTGTCAATGAATGGTACTTAGAGGATATGTCCGAAAATATCCGCAGCGTTTTGACAAACAGACGGGTAAACGGTTTTCACATTGGCGCATTTGCTCTCTATGGTTACAAGAAAGACCCCAATCAAAAGGGACACTTGATAATCGACGAAGAAGCCGCTGCCGTTGTCCGTGAAGTATTTACCCTGTTTTCACAAGGTCATGGGAAAACTGCAATCGCCCATATGCTCAATGACAGGGGCATACCTAATCCGACCGAATATAAGCGTCTGCATGGCCTGCGCTACCAGCAGCCGGGGACCAAAAACAGCACTCTCTGGAAATACTTTGCCATCTCCAATATGCTTACAAACGAAATCTATATCGGAAACATGGTACAGGGTAAATACGGCAGCGTATCCTATAAGACAAAGCAGAACAAGCCCCGCCCCAAAAGCGAGTGGTATATTGTAGAGGGTACCCATGAGCCAATTATTGACCGTGAGTTATGGGACAGAGTACAGTCGCTGGTCTCACAGAGGACAAAGCCCTTTACAACTGGTACAATAGGTTTGTTCGCAAGAAAAGCCCGATGCGTTAACTGCGGTTACACAATGCGCTCGTCCAAAAATCACGGCAGACATTATCTGCAATGTTCAAACCGCCATGTGGCAAAAGACGCCTGTATCGGTTCCTTTATCTCCGTTGATAAATTAGAACAGCTTGTAATCGACGAACTTAACCATTTGGCGGCGGAATATCTTGACAAGGACATGTTGGAACAAAACATAGAATTTTGTGATAACTTACAGGAACAAAAAGCCCGTCTGCTTTCCGATATGGCAGTCTATGAAAAAAAGATCGCGGAATATTCAAAAGGGATTCGGGAGCTTTACATGGATAAGGTAAAGGGCTTGCTGTCCGAAAGCGATTATCTGGAAATGTCAAAGGACTTTACCACAGCGCGCGACCGTTTGGAGCGCATAGTCGAGGACAGTAAAAAAAAGTTATCTGAAATCAAAGAAAAAATTTCGGCTGGCGATAACCGCCGCAAGCTTATCTCACAATACACCAACCTGGAACACCTTACCCGTGAAATGGTGGAGGCTCTGATTGATTATGTGTCCGTGGGAAAACGTATACCGGGAACAAAGGACGTTCCGATTGAAATTCACTGGAATTTCTAAGGGAAGCGCTGATTAAAATCAATGTATTAACCAAAAGTTGTTCTTATATGATTGCAGCAGAGCAAAAAGCCCGCACAACCTACGACAATATTCTGCGTCTTGTCAGAGACGAGCCGGATGTCTGCGAGCCGATTAAATTCCTTCGTGCAAGGGAAGTGGTTCACTTCCAGAGATTCGGTGAACCGAAACATACTGATTGAAGTAAAAATTATCTGTTTTATGTGATAAAATAATAGTTGAAAAATACCGCAACGATAAAAAACATATTGCAGGGTTGCCAGCCTGTGTCTGTGAGCGGCGGGCGGCGCAGCTATGCATGTGAAAGATTATGTACCGAAAGGAAAGAAAAATTATGCAGTATATCACTCATTACCAATCGCCTGTCGGCGGTATTCTCCTTGCCGCCGACGAAACAGGGCTCACCGGGCTATGGTTTGACGGGCAAAAATACTATGCAGACTGCCTTGACCCTGAGCATGAAGAAAAAGACACGCCAGTCCTTGCACAGACGAAAGAATGGCTGACAGTCTATTTTTCGGGCAGAGAGCCGTTTTTTTCACCGCCTGTCCACATGCTTGGCACACCTTTTCAGCTTTCCGTCTGGAAAATCCTGCAGAAAATACCTTACGGAAAAACCGTCACTTACGGGGAAATCGCAAAGCAGAAAGGGCTTTCCCGAATATCAGCGCAGGCGGTAGGCGGCGCAGTAGGACACAATAAAATATCTGTTATTATCCCCTGCCACAGAGTAGTCGGAACAAGCGGAAGCCTGACGGGATATGCCGGCGGAATAGAGAAGAAAGTGAAGCTGCTGACTCTGGAAAAAGCAGATATGCGTACATTTTTTATTCCAAAGAAAGGAACCGCATTGTGATGCCGGGACAGGAAAAGCGCTTGTATTCCTGTTATAATGTACTTGCCGCTTCTCATAAAATTTAGGGAATACGCCAAAGGAGAACGTTTATGCTGAAAGCAGATAACTCTCCCACACCTGATAACCAAATACGCATGGAAAGTCTTTCCATAGATAAAATGAGGCTGAAAGTTACCAACATCTACCCCGCCTTTCAGAAACAATCAGAGCCGGAAGCCCGGCTGGAAATTGCAGCAAAACTCTATCAGATTTTCAGGAAATATGCGTAAGCTGCCTGAAAAACCATCCCGCATGGAATCTTTACGGTTATGTATCATGCATTTTAAGAGGTAGATAGAATGTATGACGCATTATACGCAAGGCAGTCAATCGAAAAAAAGGACAGCATATCCGTAGAGAGCCAGCTTGAGTATTGCAGATACGAAACCCGCGGGGAAGCCTTTATTGAATATACGGACAGAGGATTTTCGGGCAAGGACACAAACCGTCCCGGCTTTGAACGTATGATGAATGATATTCGCGCAGGGAAAATCAGACGCGTCATTGTCTACAAGCTTGACCGTATCAGCCGTTCCATTCTGGACTTTGCAAATATGATGGAGATATTTCAGAAATATCATGTGGAGTTTGTATCTTCCACGGAAAAATTTGACACCTCCACGCCAATCGGCAGAGCGATGCTGAATATCTGTATTGTGTTCGCCCAGCTGGAGCGGGAAACCATACAAAAGCGGGTAACAGACGCTTATTATGCAAGGTGCCGGCGAGGATTTTACATGGGCGGGCGAATTCCTTACGGCTACCGCCTTACGGACACTGTCATTGACAATATCCGCACTTCCATGTACAAGGAAGTCCCGGAGGAAAGCCATCAGCTAAAGCTGATTTACTCCATGTACGCGGACACGGATTATTCTCTTGGGGATATTGTGCGGTACTTAAACGAACACCAGATTAAAAATCTGCGCGGTGCAAGCTGGAATACCGCCCGTATCAGCGAAATGCTCCGCAACCCCGTGTATGTGGAAGCCGACATTGACGTGTACCGTTTTTTCCAGAGTCAGGGCGCAAATATCCATAATCCGGCAAGTGATTTCACAGGTTACAATGCCTGCTATCTCTACAGAGGTACGGCTTCCGCCTCAAGCAAGCAAAGCGGCCTTTCCGACAGGGAAATTGTGCTTGCGCCGCATAAGGGGTTTATCCCCTCCAGGACGTGGTTAGCCTGCCGCATACGGTGTCTGAACAACCGGCAGTCCACAAAGACCTGCAAACCGAAAAACTCATGGCTTGCCGGCAAAGTTAAATGCGGCAACTGCGGTTATGCGCTGACAATCCGCAAGGCAAAAACAAAATGGGGACGGTACTTTGTCTGCAGCCGGGCGGGGAGCCGCACAGGAGGCTGCAAAGGGGCGGGCTGCACGGTTTATGCGGACGTTTTGGAAGAATATATGCTTGGCGCAATCAGGGATAGGTTGTCGGAGTTTTCAGCCCTCAAAGAGGGGGCTTTCTCTGAAAGCTTGATTTCCTGCATAGCTGACAGCGGAGAAAAGGGAATGCATACATTCCCCCAAATGAACATGACGAGAAAAATCCGTCTTACACAGATTGAGGAGGAAATCGAGGAGCTTCTCTCCAAAGTGTCCGGGGCAGGAAGCGTTCTGATGAAGTACCTAGACGAAAAAGTATCGGTACTGGACGCAGAACGAAAAGCCCTGCAGGAAGAAATCGCCGCAGCCGGCGCCGCAGACACAAAAGGAGGCTTAAAGCAGATAACCAATCATGTAAAGGCTTGGGATGCGCTCTCTCCCCCGGGCAGGAAGGAGGTAGTCGATACCCTGATTAAGGTCATAAAAATTGCAGATGGCGGCATGGAAATCACCTGGAACATTTGAGCTGTTTTTACTTCAATCCTCCCGTTTCGGTGAAGCCCTCCGCATTGTTCAGGATAAACTGGATTCCAAGAACTTCTACGCTTTCAATCCTGAGTTCGACAAATGTAAATGTTAGAAAAATCCGAATCGGGCGGGGAATTTTTCCCTGCCCGGTTTGCAGTTTCTGCCCTTTCGCCTCGTCTTCCCCGCTCCTGCCTTTTCGGATTTACCGGAAAATTTTCAAATATCCGATTTCCTTATACTTTCCTTAGATATCCCTGATATCCTCTTTCTATAAGGAGGATATCACATATGAATCAAACAATTACACAAAAAGGCTTATCGGGCTTCTCGCTCAAATACCTGGCAATGGCGCTGATGGTTTTAGACCACATCCAATACTTTTTCGCTTACACGGGAAAAATCCCCGTATTCTTTTCCATGCTCGGGAGGCTGGCGGCGCCCCTTTTCCTGTTCTGCGTTATCGAAGGCTTCACTCACACCCATGACCGGAAAAAATATTTTCTTCGCATCTATCTGCTGTCAGTATTGATGGGGGCAATACAGTTTTCTTTCTACAATATAGGAAATGCTCTCGTGCGCCCCGACGGTTTTTTCCCGCAAAATCAGATGCTTGCATCCTTTGCCATCCTCATCGTCATGCTCCAGGGGTTCGAATGGTGTTCAGGTAAAAAGTGGGGGCGCGGTCTTGCCTCCATACTGATTCCGGTACTGCTCCCCTTTGCCATATCCGCAATGATGATGGCGTCTCCCAATCCGGCGCTGAATTTTTCCTTGAACCTTCTGGCCTTTACCGTACTGCCCTGCCACTCTTTTATCATGGACGGCGGAACCGCCACCCTGATTTTCGGAGTCATTCTTTACCTGTGCCGGAAAAACAGGAAGGTGCAGGCTTTTGCCTTTGTGGTAACCTGTGTGCTCTGGGATATTGTGCGGCTCCTTTTCATGGCTCCAAATCTTGGCGTTGCGGACTTCTTCACAGTGGCCTATGAATGGATGGAGGTTTTTGCGGTGATTCCGATACTGTGTTACAATGGAACCCGGGGACAGGGCTCCAAACGGCTCTTTTACTGGTTTTATCCGGTTCATGTTTATGTATTGTACGCCCTCTCCTGCGCGCTGTACCGCTTTGTTTCCTAAGGGCTTATCCGGCTTGACAAAACATCAGCCAGATTTTTTCTGAATTTGGCTGAGCCCAGCCGGGTACGGCTCTCTTTGGAACCGCAAAAAGATTTTCATGAAAAAAGAAAGGAGTCATTTTAATGGCGCATATTCTGGCAATCGACGACGACAAGGCCATGCTTGCCCTTATAAAAAACGCCCTAAAAAAAGACGGACACGAGGTGACCTGCATTTCCCGTATTGCGGACTCGCTGATAAACCGTCTTTCCTCCTACGACCTTATCCTGCTGGACGTCATGATGCCGGATGTGGACGGCTACACCTTCTGCCGGGAAATCCGCAGTCTCACGGACTGCCCGATTCTTTTTCTCACCGCAAAGGGGCTTGAGGAGGATGTGGACTTCGGTTTTTCCATGGGCGCGGATGATTATATCAAAAAGCCCTTTTCCATTCTGGAGCTGCGCGCCCGTGTCAACGCCCATTTAAGGCGGGAGCAGCGGGAAAAAACCAGCTGTTTTTCTGTCGGGTGCGTCCGTTTTTTCCTGACCAAAAAGGAGGCCTTTGCCGGGGATGCAAGGCTTCCCTTTACCAGAAGCGAATATGAAATCAGCCTTCTGCTGGCAAAAAATCACGGTCAGATATACTCCAGGGAACAGATTTTTGAAAATGTTTTCGGATATGACAGGGAAAGCGACATTTCCGCCATCACTGAACACATTAAAAATATTCGGAAAAAGCTTGCCGCCGCAGGCGTATCTCCAATTGAAACAGTCTGGGGAATTGGATACCGATGGAACGGAGGCGGAAAATGAAAAAAGAAATCAGCCTGACTCGTTATTTTATGATATTTTTAGCTCATGCCGCCTTTTCGCTGGTCTGCACGGGAATCCTTTGGGCAGGGATTTTGTATGCCGCCTCTCTTTTTCATTTTATCATTCCGGCAAATACTGTGGAGCGTTCCGTTTCCGCCTGGTGCGCCACACTGGACGGTCACAGTGCCATAAGGCCGGAGGAGATTCCGTCCGGGGCGGATTATGCTTTCTTTGATAAGGACGGCATGATTTTACAGTCCACCTTAGATGAAGACGGCTTAAAAACTGCCGGAGGGCTTGCGTCTTCCAGTGAAAGGAATTACATCAGACGGATGGGTACCGATATTTTTCTACGCATAGACACCGATACCCAGTGCATCGTCGTATCCTACCGGCTCATTGCCCGGTTTGCTTCTCCCGTCTTGCAGCGTATTTTTCCGAACGCCGAGCTTTCCCTTCTCATACTGCTTCTTTTCCTGATTATTGCAGATATCGTTTTTATTTCCCTGAAATATGCCCGCAGATTAAACAGGGAGCTGCAGAAGCTGGCTGAGGCCGCCCAGAAAGTCGGGGAGCAGACGCTTGATTTTGATGTGCAAAGGACAGGACTTTTGGAATTCAACCGGATTATGGATTCTCTGGAACACTTAAAAACGGATTTACAGTCCTCACTTAAAGAGCAATGGGCAATGGAGCAGCAGAAAAAGCAACAGCTCACCGCTCTTGCCCACGATATCAAAACCCCTCTGACCATCGTGAGGGGAAACGCGGAGCTTTTACTGGAAACCGAGCTGACAGAAGAACAGCATGAATACGCCGCGTTTATTTTAGAGCATTCCGGTCAGATTCAGCGTTATGTGACGGGGATGATGGAAATTTCAAGACCTGTAAATCCGTCCGGCGATGTCCGCGAGCTTCGTGAGCTTTTGGATATAATAGCTGAAAATATCGAAAGCCTTGGAAAAAAGAAACATCTCTCCTGCCGCCTGCTTTCCCGGAACCTGCCGGACTCTCTGCCGGTTCCCGGGGCGGAATTTCAGAGAATCCTCGACAATTTAACAGACAATGCCGTACAGTACTCTCCCGAAGGCGGCACCGTTTTTCTGTACGCAGAGCTTTCAGAGGAACATCTCCTGCTTCGTATCCGTGATGAAGGAAAGGGCTTTTCCGGGGAAGCCCTCTCTCTCGCCGCCACTGAATTTTACCGCGCCGACCAGAGCCGCGGCAGCAAAGAGCATTTTGGCCTGGGGCTGTCCATCGTAAAACAGATTGTCACCGAGCTTGGCGGAACCCTTCTTCTGGAAAACGCCCCGGAAAAAGGAGCCCTTGTTACGGTCAGCTTTCCCCTCGTCCCGTTTTCCGGCAAAGTCTTCAGGCCGGGAAACCAGATTTTCAAATAAGATATCTTTAGAGAAAATTTAGAGAATTCACTGGTACGATTACGGTGAAAGGACAGTGATTTGCATGGCGGGATTTCAAATAAAACTGGCAGTCATATGTGCAAAAACCGTAAACCTGATTATCCGAAAGCTCTTTCGCCGAAACGGCAGCGTGTTCCCCGGATATATTGCAAGGCTGATTTTCCCGGATATTTTACCTCACATGGCAGGAATGGTCCGCGGCGGGATTATTGCGGTGACAGGCACCAACGGCAAAACAACGGTAAACAGTCTGATTTACCATATATTAAAGTTCGAAGGAAAAACAGCCGTCATAAACGGAAACGGCGCCAATATGCTAAACGGCGTTATCTCCGCATTCGTACTTGCCGCCGATAACACCGGAGCGCTGAGTACGGATTACGCCTGCATCGAAGTGGACGAGTTCGCAGCCGCGCAGATTTTTCCTCTGCTGCGCCCGGACTGCGTGCTGCTCACCAACATTTTCAGGGACCAGATGGACCGCTACGGGGAGATGGACAGTGTCTGCGGCAAAATCCGCCTTGCCCTTTCCATGGTTCCTAAGACAAGGCTGACGATTAACTGTGACGATTTTCTCTCTTTTACATTAGCCCGGCAATGGGGCGGCATGACAGCGACTTACGGAATAAACGAGAAGGTATTTGACCTGTTTTCCTCCCCCGAGGCAACGGAAAGCACTTTTTGTTATTTCTGCGGCGAAAAGCTGGAATTTACGCTCTCCCACTATGGGCAGCTGGGCGTTTATTCTTGTCCCAGTTGCGGTTTCCGGCGTCCCGAACCGGATGATACCGCGTCGGACGTCCGCCTTAAAGACGGCAGATATCTTTTTAAAGTGGACGGCATATCCGTTATTTCCCGGGCGGACGAGCCCTACAATATCTATAATACCCTGGCCGCATATGCCGCGCTAAAGAGCATCGGAGCGCCTGTACATGATTTTCAGAAGGCCGTCGAAGCCTTTGAATACGGCAACCGCCGGGAGGAGATTTTCAGGATAAACGGCGCCAGGGTGCGTCTGTGCCTTGCCAAAAATCCGGTCGGACTGCAGCAAAAGATATCGCTCATGGCTGGCGACAACGCTCCAAAGGATATTGTCTTTCAAATCAATGACAGGGCGCAGGATGGCCGGGACGTCTCATGGCTCTGGGATGTGAATTTCGGATATCTGAAAAAATCCGGTGCGGCGGCGGTTTTCACAACCGGAACCCGGCGCTTTGACATAGCCCTTCGCATGAAATATGAGGACATTTCCAGCCGTCCCGTCAGGAACTTAAGAAAACTTCTTATGCATCTTTCCATGAACGGAACGGGGAACATTTACGTTATCGTGAATTATTCCGGTCTGTATGTCGCAAACCGCATGCTCCATAAATTGCAAAAGAAAGGGAATGCGAGGAAGGGACAGTTCAAAAAGAAATAGTACAAAGGAGAAACGCTGCATATGAAACTGACAATCGCACATTTATATCCCGACATGCTCAATCTCTACGGAGACGGCGGAAACATCAGATGCCTTCAGAAAAGGCTGGAATGGCGCGGGATTGAGACGGAGGTAAGAGCCTTTCTCTCCGGGGATAAAATTGATTTTGAGGGTTTGGATATCGTTCTGCTTGGCGGCGGCTCGGACAGGGAGCAGCGCATCGTCTGCAAATACCTGAAAAAGGAGGCGCAAAGCCTTAAGGATTATGTTGAAAGAGGCGGCGTTCTGCTGGCAATCTGCGGAGGCTATCAGCTGCTGGGGAATTATTACAGGACAGACCGGACTTTGATTGAAGGGCTTGGGATTCTGGATATCTCTACGGAGTGGGCGCCGGAACGTCTGACCGGCAATATCGTTCTGAAAACACCGCTTTTTAAAAATCCCGTTGTGGGCTTTGAAAACCACGGAGGACGCACGTTTATCGGAAATTATTCCCCCTTCGGCAAAGTCGTCCGCGGATATGGAAATAACGAAACCTCCAAAGGGGAGGGTATTCTTTACAAAAACGTGCTGGGGACCTACCTGCACGGCCCTCTCTTGCCCAAAAACCCGGAAGTATGCGATTTTCTGCTGGCAAGGGCATTAAAAAGGAAGTACGGAAAGGATATCGCGCTGCAGCGCCTTTCCGACAGGCTCGAGCATGAGGCGAACTGCCATATTGCAAGGCGGACGCGCCCCTGCGCCGTACGCCAAAAACACCTCTGCCTTGTATGACAGAGGTGCCTGTAAGCTTCTTATAAACATGCTTTCCGGATGCGCGGGCTTCTCATTTGAAGTTCCGCTCCCCTTTTTAATAATTTTCCGCATGAACTTCAAAATAACTCTGAGGGTGATTGCAGACAGGGCAAACCTCGGGCGCTTTGGTTCCCACTACAATATGGCCGCAGTTTCTGCATTCCCATACCTTCACTTCGCTCTTTTCGAAAACCGCCGCAGTTTCAATATTCTTAAGAAGTGTGCGGTATCTCTCCTCATGATGCTTTTCAATTGCGCCAACCATACGGAATTTTGCCGCCAGTTCAGGAAAACCTTCCTCCTGCGCCGTTTTGGCAAACCCCTCGTACATATCGGTCCACTCAAAATTTTCTCCGTCCGCCGCCGCGGCCAGATTTTCGGAAGTATTGCCGATTCCCTGCAATTCCTTAAACCACATTTTTGCGTGTTCTTTCTCATTGTCCGCAGTTTTTAAAAAGAGGGAGGAAATCTGCTCATAGCCTTCTTTTTTGGCTACGGAGGCAAAATAGGTGTATTTATTCCTCGCCTGAGATTCCCCTGCAAAAGCCGCCTCAAGATTTTTTTCCGTCTGTGTTCCGGTATACTTACTCATTTTCTTTCTCCTTTGTAATCTGCTGTAGCTAAAAGTAAATCATCTTTCACTATCTTACTTTAAAAGAAATAAAATAGCAATCCTTATTCTCTTATGGCGATAATTTTATCAATCAATCCGTATTTCAGCGCTTCCTCCGCCGACATATAATTGTCCCGTTCCGTATCCAGCCGTATTTCCTCCACGGTTTTTCCGGTATTTTCCGCCAGAATACGGTTAAGCCTTTCTTTGCTTTTCTGAATATGGTCGGACACAATCTGAATATCCGTTGCCTGCCCGCTGACTCCCTTTCCGCCGATAGCAGGCTGATGTATCATAATCTCCGCATTGGGAAGGGCAATCCGCTTTCCCTTCGCTCCTCCGGCAAGCAAAAAAGCCCCGAAGCTGGCGGCAAGCCCCATGCAAATCGTTGACACGTCGCATTTAATATACTGCATGGTGTCATAAATTGCCAGTCCGGCGCTGATAGAGCCTCCCGGGCTGTTGATATATAACTGGATATCCTTATCCGGTTCCGTCGCCTCTAAAAAGAGCATCTGCGCAATTATCAGGCTTGCGGAGGCGTCGCTTACCTCCTCCCCGAGGAAAATAATCCTGTCGGATAAAAGCCGCGAAAAAATATCATAGTTCCTCTCGCCCCTGCTTGTCTGCTCGATTACGTAAGGAATCGTACTCATGCCGCCATCTTACCTCCGCAGAAATATTTTCCTCCCGCTCTCATACCGAGCTTTTCCTGCTTCGGATAAAATACGCCTCTCTTTCGATATTCCAGAGGCGTACAGAAATATACCTGACGGAAAGCCAGCGTAAATGCCTGCTGTGAGGCATAGCCGGCCTCGTAAGCAATTTCCACTATGGGCTTTTGCGTTTCCGTCAGCTTCCCGGCCGCTAAAGTCAGCCTTCGCCCCTGAATATACTTGTAAATCGTACAGCCGGCTTTTTCCGCAAAGAGCCTTGAAATATAAAACTTGGAATAGTGCAGCTCGCCGGAGATTTTGTCAAGGGACAAATCCTCGTCCAGATGCGCTTCTATATATGACGTTATCTTTTCAACAATCCTGTTATCGTTCATGACCTGTACCCCTTTCCAGGGATAAGTATAGCATGGCTGTTCCCTGACGTCTTAATAGAAATTGCCCTGATTGCAGAATTCTATCTCGAACTGCCCTCAAAAAACAGCGCAATGGTTCCCGGGCCTGAGTGGGCGCCGATAGTCGGGCCGATATGGTTGATTTTGAAGTCTTTAATTCCGAACCGCTTTTCAATTTCAGCCTTTACATACTCCGCATCCTCCAGCGCGTCGCCGTGGCTGATAAAAACAATATCGTTTTCACCGGGATATCCTTTTGTCTTTTCTTCCATATAATCGACCAGCGCGTTCAGCGATTTCTTTCTCCCCCGCACCTTGCTTATGGGAATCAGATGCCCCTCGTCGTCCACGTGGAGAATCGGCTTGATAGCGGCAATCGTCCCCACAATCGCGGCGGCCTTGCTGACGCGTCCGCCCCGGTAAAGATGATTTAAATCGTCCACCGTAAAAACATGGGTCAGATGCGGCACCAGCTCGTTCAGATATCCGGCTGTCTCCTCCATACTCTTTCCTTCCGCCTGCATCTTAAGCGCCTTGTGTACAAAAAGTCCTTCCCCCATGGACGCGCACTTTGAGTCTACCACTATAATCCTGCACTCGCCATCTTCCTCCATCAACTCATTTGCCGCAAGGACAGCATTGCCGCAGGAACCGCTCAGACCGGAGGAAAAGGAAATATAGAGCAAGTTCTTGTTTTCTTTCAAAAACTCCGAAAAATATTCCTTGTACTGCTGAGGATTTACCTGAGAGGTCGTGGGCATCTTGCCCTCCTCGCGCATGAGACGGTAAAATTCCTTCCAGTCAAGCTCGCGGTCCTTCCCATATGAAACCCCGTCCATAATATAGTTAAAATAAATTAAACCAAGCCCGTTTTCCTCAATATAATCCATGGGCAAATCGGCTGTGGTATTGGTGATGATTTTAAATGATGCCAATATAATTTCCTCCTGTTCAGATATCAGCCGTTATGAAACAGCTTGTCAATGAATTTCATTGTATCATCTTTCCTCTTATATTTCCATTCTTTTTTAATTTGCCGGATTTTTTGCAAAAACAGAGCGAGGGTATCGCTCATCACCTTTTGAATGATTTTTCGATACCCTCGCTGATTTCAGATTTTCTATCCGCCAATCCGGGTCATCAGCAGAAAACTGCATATAAGGATGAACAGAAGACAGAAAGCGCATTTTAACAGGATACTAATGCCCAGGAAACTGTCCCTGACAGCGTATTTCCAGGGGCGGGAAGCATCATAGCGCACAGTGACCTGTGAGCCGTCCGCCCATTTTCTGGCGTAGGGATAATGAGCCCTCCAGGTACTGCCTTC
Source organism: uncultured Lachnospiraceae bacterium (assembly GCA_910577275.1). Taxonomy (GTDB): domain Bacteria; phylum Bacillota; class Clostridia; order Lachnospirales; family Lachnospiraceae; genus Suilimivivens. Next base: position 160,265 of record CAJTMW010000001.1, on the reverse strand, counting down.
CGTTCCCCACTCCAGGGTCGGAAAGGCCTCTTTGTTCCTGTACAGCCAGTAACCGGGTGAAAAAATATAGGGATAATTTGAATTCTTATCCTGCGTTGTGCGAACCGGGAAATACCCTCTCCGGTTTTCATTCTGCTCCACCAGTCTTTTAGAGCGCGAAACGGAAAACGGTTCTTTTCCAACAACGCTGGCAGTAGAGTTGCCCTTGTAGAAGAAAAACCTGAGCGCGTCGGCTCCCTCTGTTGCACATTCAATAAGCAGAAACAGCAATGCGAATGAAATGAAAGACAATAATAAAATTTCTGTCGTCATAATACGCCCCTCCTTTTGCCGGGAAATATTTGAAAGATATCTGTTTATATTATTATTATATCATAATGATATCAAAACGCAATAATAATATATAAGCAAATCGACAAAATTTAATTGTATCTGACGTACAGAAAGAATATCCGCCATCCCGCATAAAAATAAGGGCTAACCAAACCTTATCATGGATTGATTAGCCCTTAAATACTAACTTATCTTAGAACTTCCCTTCCTTCGCCGCTTCCTCTACGGAAACAGCAACGGCAACAGTTGCGCCGACCATCGGATTATTGCCCATTCCGATAAGACCCATCATTTCAACGTGAGCCGGTACGGAAGAAGAACCGGCGAACTGAGCGTCGGAGTGCATACGGCCAAGAGTATCTGTAAAGCCGTAGGAAGCAGGACCGGCTGCCATGTTGTCAGGGTGAAGGGTACGTCCTGTACCGCCGCCTGATGCAACCGAGAAATATTTCTTTCCGGCTTCTGTTCTTTCCTTCTTATATGTACCTGCTACCGGGTGCTGGAATCTCGTAGGATTGGTTGAGTTACCTGTGATGGAAACGTCAACGTTCTCTTTCCACATGATGGCAACGCCTTCGGGAACGGAGTTTGCGCCATAGCAGTTAACCTTTGCGCGGAGTCCTTCTGAATAGGATTTGCGCTCGATTTCCTTTACGGTGTTGGTGTAAGGGTCGTACTCTGTCTCAACGAAAGTGAAACCGTTGATTCTGGAAATGATTTTGGCAGCGTCCTTGCCAAGACCGTTTAAGATAACGCGTAAGGGTTTCTGACGAACCTTGTTTGCCTTTTCCGCGATACCGATTGCGCCTTCCGCAGCAGCAAAGGACTCATGGCCTGCAAGGAAAGCAAAGCACTCTGTCTCTTCTTCCAGAAGCATCTTGCCAAGGTTTCCGTGTCCAAGGCCAACCTTACGGGTATCGGCAACGGAACCGGGGATACAGAATGCCTGAAGACCCTCTCCGATTGCTGCGGCAGCTTCGGAAGCCTTTCTGCAGCCTTTCTTGATTGCAATTGCAGCGCCTACCGTGTAAGCCCAGCATGCGTTTTCAAAACAGATGGGCTGGATTTTCTTTACCTGCTCGTAAACGTCCAGACCGGCATCCTTTGTGATTTTTTCAGCTTCTTCGATAGAAGAAATGCCGTAAGAATTTAAAACGGAATTGATGGTATCAATTCTTCTTTCATATGATTCAAATAATGCCATTTTTACATTCCTCCTATTTAATTATTCTTTTCTGGGGTCAATAATCTTAACAGCATCATCTACACGTCCGTACTGTCCGCATGATTTCTCGTATGCAGTGTTAGGGTCATCGCCTTTTTTCATGAAATCTGTCATCTTGCCGAAGTTTACGAACTTATAACCGATGATTTCATTGTCTGCGTCAAGGGCAATACCTGTTACATAGCCTTCAGCCATCTCAAGATAACGGGGGCCTTTCTTTAAGGTTCCGTACATGGTTCCTACCTGGCTGCGAAGCCCCTTTCCAAGGTCCTCAAGACCGGCGCCCACCGGAAGTCCGTCCTCGGAAAACGCGCTCTGGGAACGTCCGTAAACAATCTGCAAAAACAGCTCTCTCATAGCCGTGTTGATTGCGTCACATACAAGGTCTGTATTTAAAGCTTCCATTACAGTTAAGCCGGGAAGGATTTCCGATGCCATGGCAGCCGAATGCGTCATGCCCGAGCATCCGATTGTCTCAACCAGCGCTTCCTGAATAATTCCTTCCTTGACATTCAGTGTCAGCTTACATGCGCCCTGCTGAGGTGCACACCAGCCCACACCGTGTGTTAAACCTGAAATGTCTTCTACTTTTTTGGCCTGAACCCATTTTGCTTCTTCTGGGATAGGAGCACAGCCATGATGAACACCCTGTGCAACTGTACACATTTCTTCAACTTCCTTTGAATAAATCATGTGAAAACTCCTTTCAATATGTAGATTCCTTGCTGATAAAGCATTCATTTTACTTGTGAATATTTTATCACACCTTGGTTTCTATTTTCGCATATCTTACGCGAAAAATCCAGTCCTTTTGATAATTTTTAATACTTTTCGGCAATTTCACCCTGTTTTTTATAGATGCTTCCCGCCGGGATACAGCCGCGCACCATACTGGTGGGATAAACGTTTGAATTTTTTCCGATAACGGTTCCCGGATTTAACACGCTGTTGCATCCCACCTCCACATTGTCGCCCAGCATTGCGCCGAATTTCTTAAGACCGGTTTCTATCTTCTCCTCACCGTTTTTCACCACCACAAGAGTCTTGTCGCTCTTTACGTTGGAGGTGATGGAGCCTGCGCCCATATGGGATTTGAAGCCGAGAATGCTGTCCCCCACATAATTGTAGTGAGGCACCTGCACCTTGTTAAACAAAATCACGTTTTTCAGCTCTGTGGAATTTCCAACCACCGCACCCTTGCCCACAATGGCGTTGCCGCGGATAAAAGCGCAATGGCGTATTTCCGCATCCTCGTCAATGATGGCGGGGCCGTTAATGTTAGCCGTCTCCGCCACGGCAGCGGATTTGGCAATCCATACGTTTTCCTTCACTTCCTCGTACCTGTCTGCGGGAAGGGTTTTCCCCAGAGCCACGATAAATCCGCTGATTTTCGGGAGCGCCTCCCAGGGGTAAGTCACCTCCGAAAGCAGACCGGCCGCAATGGTCTCCTCCAGCGTGTAAAGATTTTTTACTGTAAACTGTTCCATAATTTCCCTCTTTTCTATTTTTTATAATTTTCGGCAGCCATATTAAACTGCCGGTTCAAAGCAAACTGATTGTTCAGCCCCTTTACAATATTGGTTCTTCTGGACACAAAATCGTCCAGCTTTTTCATATACTCATCCCCGGTAATCGTCCCCTCCGCCACCATGGTAAGCCCTTTCTCCCAGCTTGCGGTAAGGGCGGGGTCTAAAAGGGGGCGGATGGCGCTGTTTACCACATCGTAAACCATCTCTCCCATCAGAGTGGGCGTAAGAGCCTGAGTCTTTTTATTGAGCGCCAGATATTCAATGTTAATCAGTTTTTTCAGGATTTCCGCACGGGTTGCGGAGGTTCCGATGCCGCTGCCCTTTATCTGGCTTCGGAGCTCCTCGTCCTCGATAAACTGCCCCGCGTTTTCCATGGTCAGAATCATGGTGCCGGAATTATAGCGTTTGGGCGGCGTGGTCTCCCCCTCTTTTATCTGCATCTCCTTAACCGGAAGCGTCATTCCCTTTTTCAGATGAGTAAGAGCCTCCAGAAACGCCCGGCCGGGCGCATTTTCATCCAAAGCGTCCGCTTCCTCCCCGCCTGCCTGCCGCTCTTTTTCCGGCGCGGGTTCTTTCTGCGCTTCCTGCCCCCCGCCTGTCAAAGCCTCTTTCTGCGCTTCCTGTTCCGCCGTGCTTTTCTTCTGCGCTTCCGGCTTTGCGTTCCCGGCTCCGGCAAAGGAAAAGGCCGCCGCTTTCAGATAGCCTTCCTCCTCCAAAATCTTAGTCCCCGCAAAGAACCGCTCCCCCTTTACGGAAAAGCAAAGGGAAATCCTTCTGTATACCGCCGGCGGCAGAAAAATGCTCAAAAACCTGCGGACGATGATTTCATAAACCTTAATGGCCGTAGGGTTCAAATGGTTCAGGTTATTCAATCCCTGGCCGGTTGGAATAATCGCATAGTGGTCTGTAATCTGTTTGTCGTTTACATATCTTGTCTTTGCAATGTTTTTATAACTACCGTTATTTAAAATATCGGCGGCAAGCTGCCTTACCATCCCAAAGTTCGTCAGCCCCCTCAGGTTCTTATGTATCTCTTTGGAAACCGCCGTGGACAGAACCCTTGCGTCAGTTCGCGGATAGGTGGTCATCTTTTTTTCATACAGCTCCTGGGCTATCCGAAGGGTCTCGTCCGGGCTGATTTTGAAGTATTTCGCACAGTCGTTCTGCAGCTCCGCAAGGTTGTATAAAAGGGGCGGATTTTTATTCTCCTTCTTTTTTTCCACGGATTCCACTGTTGCCATGGCCGGAGGCGGCTCCATGAGCATGGAAATCAGCTCCTGGGCGTCCTTCCTTTCCCGGAATCCGTTTTCCTTATATAAACGGGGAGAACCAAAGTATTTTGTATTCTCCACCGCCTTCCATTCACATTCCAGTACATTGTCCTTTACCGAAATTTCCGCAATCACACGGTAAAAAGGCGTTTTTACAAATTCCCGGATTTCCCGCTCTCTGTTTACCACCATTCCAAGGACGCAGGTCATGACCCGGCCCACGCTGATAACCGCCCTGTCCGCTTTCAGGTAGGATTTGACGCAATTTCCGTACTTTAAGGTAAGCACTCTGGAAAAATTAATTCCCATCAGGTAATCTTCCTTTGCCCGCAGATAAGCCGCCTCGCTTAGATTGTCATATTCCGACAAATCCCTGGCTTCTCTGATTCCCCGCAGAATCTCCTCCTCCGTCTGGGAATCAATCCATACCCTTTTTCTGGTCTTTCCGGTGACATGGGCCTGCTGCTCCACAAGGCGGTAAATATATTCTCCCTCCCGCCCGGAGTCGGTGCATACATAAATTGTATCCACATCCTTGCGGTTCAAAAGCCCGCTTACAATCTGAAACTGTTTTCTGGCGGAGGCAATGATTTCATATTTAAATTCTGCGGGAATGAAAGGAATCGTATCCAACGACCATCTTTTATACTTTTCATCATAAACCTCGGGATAACTCATGGTCACCAGATGGCCCACGCACCAGGTAATGACGGCGTTTTCGGATTCCATATATCCGTCGCGGTTACCCGCGTTTATTTGAAGCGCTTTGGCAAACTCCCTTGCCACGCTTGGTTTTTCAGCTATATACAGACTTTTCCCCATTACATTGCATCCATCCCGAACAGTTTGATTCCTTTATTGCGCCCTGCTTCCTTCCGCAGTCTTTCGTCGAAACGATAACGGGAAAACAGATAAATATGCTCCGTGCCCAGCTTTGCCTTTTCCGCACAGGAAAGAAGCCTCTCATAATCCTCATAGTCCATGGAGAGCTTTTCCCAGTTGCAGATACCCAGAATCGTCTCTCCGTTTTCACTCCGGGCCACAAAATCAATGGTTCCCGTTTTGCCTACCCATTCCCCGATTCTGTCCACTTTTACGGGCAGCTCGCCGTTCCTGTTCCATTCCTCAATGTATTCCCTGCAGACCTGCTTAAAATAGTACGCCACATAGCGGCCAAAATAAGGCGCAATATACCTGTCATAATAGGCTTTTTCCCCAAGCGTTTCCATACTGCTTAAATGGGGATAAATATAGGTAAAATAAAAATGCACAAAGTGGTTGCTGATGCGGTAAATCCCCTTTTGCGTGTTTGCCTTTCCTTCCGTATCATAGGAAAAGACCTTTTCCACCAGCTCGAGCTCCATCAGGTTTTTCAGGTAAACGCTTATCTTTGCCCTGGAAAACTCTGTGTGATGGTACAAATCATTTAATTTATGCTTTCCGGCTGCTATAGCGGCAAGAATCGTATTGTACACTCCGGTTTCCCGCAGCTCTCTCTCCACTATCCGAAGCCCTTCTTCATGCAGAAATACATCCTTATTAAGAATATATCTGCAAATATTTTCCTTTATGTCAAGTTTATCGTCAAAATGCCGCCAGAATCCCGGTACGCCTCCCAGAACGGCATAGGTTTCCACACATTGCTTCATCGAGAATTTCGGGAAAAAGTCCATCAGCGTGCCGAAGCTTAATTCCCTGATTTTGAAAAAGCCCGAAAGCGCATAGGCCGCCTCCCCAATCCGGGTAATCATGCTGTTTTCCACCCACCCGATAGAGGAGCTTGCCAGAATTACAAGCACCGGCGCATCCTTCCGGCCGCGCACAAAAGCGCACAGCTCTCCCATGAATCCGCCGCCTGCCTTGACGATATTCTGAAATTCGTCGATTACAATTACCATTTTCCTTACACGAACGTCAGCGGTATGCATATCAGTACCATTTGCGTCAGCTTCGCGGATATCTCCGCCGAGAACGGCAGCGCCGTCCCCGTCAGCGGCGTTTTGGGCAATGACGCCTGCATCGGGAATCAGGTTGAAAATCTCCGTAAAGGTCGGATACCATTCCTCATCCGTTCCCGCTTTCAGCTCTCTTCCCCACAAAAAGCGCTGCTCTCTTTCAGAGGCGGAACGAGCCCGGTAATAATAACCGGGCCTGTTCGCCATAAAACGGGAAAGCAGCGTGGTTTTTCCCACGTTCTTCTCCCCGTAAAGTACCATAATCTGACTGCCGTCACGTTCATAATAATTATTTAAATACTGTAGCTCATAATTACGCCCTGAAAACATTTAAACTCCTGTCTCTATCCACAAATCCCGTATAACCGCTGCCTGTCAGGGCTTAACGCATTATGCGCGTTTCGTGATATATCCTTCTGCCTTTAAAAGCTCTGCGCAAAGTACTGCGCCGCCTGCCGCGCCGCGTACCGTATTGTGAGAAAGCCCCACAAACTTCCAGTCATAGACGCTGTCCTGCCGAATCCGCCCCACGCTGATTCCCATTCCGTTCTCAAAATTCACATCCAGCTTCACCTGCGGCCGGTTGTCCTCCTCCAGATACTGGATAAACTGCTTCGGCGCGCTGGGAAGCTCTAACTCCTGCGGCAGTCCTTTATAGGAAACCAGCTTTTCAATGAGCTGTTCTTTTGTGGGCTGCTTTCTGAATTTTACAAACACAGCCGCCGTGTGTCCGTCAAGTACGGGGACTCTGATACACTGACAGGTAATTACCGGAGTTTTGGCCGGTACAATCACGCCGTCCTTCACCTCGCCCCAGATTCGAAGGGGCTCCTTTTCGCTCTTTTCCTCCTCGCCGCCGATATAGGGAATCACATTCTCCACCATCTCCGGCCAGTCCTTAAAGGTCTTCCCTGCGCCGGAAATCGCCTGATAGGTGGTTGCCACCACCTCGTAGGGTTCAAATTCCTTCCATGCCGTAAGCACAGGGGCATAGCTCTGAATGGAGCAGTTGGGCTTCACCGCAACAAATCCCCTGGAGGTGCCAAGCCTCTTTTTCTGGTACTCGATTACCTTCATGTGCTCAGGATTGATTTCGGGAACCATCATAGGCACGTCGGGAGTCCACCTGTGGGCGGAATTGTTGGATACCACCGGCGTCTCCGTTTTGGCGTAGGCCTCCTCTATCTTTTTAATTTCCTCCTTGCTCATATCAACGGCGCTGAACACAAAATCAACCCGGGAAGCCACCTTTTCCACTTCGTTTACATTCATTACCACAAGACCTTTTACGGCCTCCGGCATGGGCGAAGCCATTTTCCAGCGTCCTCCCACCGCCTCCTCATAGGTTTTGCCGGCCGACCGCTCGCTCGCCGCAATGGTCGTCACCTCGAACCAGGGATGGTTTTCCAGAAGGGAAATAAACCGCTGTCCCACCATACCTGTTCCGCCTAAAATTCCAACTTTTAATTTCTCACTCATTTCTGTTCTCCTCCATTCCCGGCACATTTATCGCCTGTCAAATTCCTGCCCCTTCAAACAGCTCCGGTTAAATTCCGGCTGTTCTTTCGTCCAGATACGGGCAAGAAAATCTTTATTGATTTTTATAACCTCTTCCATCGCCCTGCTTCCCGGCGCCCCCGTCGTCAGCCGCCGTTCCACACAGGCTTTCAGGCTGATGGCCTCGTAGACATCTCCCTCAAAAGCCTCCGAAAAGCGCTTTAGCTCCTCAAGGCCAAGCTCATCAATACTGCAGTTCTTTTCAATGCAGTAAAGGACAAGCTGTCCGATAATTCCGTGGGCGTCCCGGAAGGGAACGCCTCTGCCCACCAGATAATCGGCGGCGTCCGTCGCATTGGTAAAGCCTTTTTTGGCACTTTCTTCCATTATATTGTGCCGGAATTTCATGGTGGAAAGCATCCCGTCAAATAAGACCAGACAGTTTTCCACTGTTTCTATGGCGTCAAAGGTAACCTCCTTATCCTCCTGCATATCCTTATTATACGCAAGGGGAAGCCCCTTCATTGTGGTCAGTATGGCTGTCAGCGCTCCGTAAACCCGCCCCGTCTTGCCCCGTACCAACTCCGCAATATCGGGATTTTTCTTCTGGGGCATAATGCTGCTCCCCGTGGAAAAGCCGTCGTCAATCTCCACAAAACGGTACTCGTTGGAATTCCAGATGATAATCTCCTCCGAAAACCGGCTAAGATGCATCATGATTATGGATAACGCCGATAAAAACTCGATAATATAATCTCTGTCCGCCACGGAATCCATGCTGTTTAGCGTAGGCCCTTCAAAGCCCAAAAGGGATGCGGTGTAGGCTCTCTCAAGCGGATAGGTGGTTCCCGCGAAAGCCCCCGCGCCCAGAGGACAGTAATTCATCCGCCTGTAGATATCCTGGAGCCGCAGGACATCCCGCTTAAACATTTCAAAATAAGCCCCGAAGTGGTGGGCTAACGTGGTGGGCTGCGCCTTTTGCAGATGGGTAAAGCCCGGCATATAAGTAGTGAGATTATTCTCCATAACAGAAAGAATCGTTTCAAGCAGCGCTTCTATATGAGAGGCCGTCTTAAGAACCTTTTCCCGCACATAAAGCTTCATGTCAAGAGCCACCTGGTCGTTCCGGCTTCTCCCTGTGTGGAGCTTTTTGCCTGCCTCCCCGATTCTCTTTGTAAGAACTGCCTCCACAAAACTGTGAATATCCTCATATTCATCGGTAATGACAAGACTTCCCTCCTCCACATCCTTTCGGATGCCGGTAAGCCCCTTTACAATCGCGTCCTTTTCCTCACAGGTAAGGATTCCCTGCTTCTCCAGCATCACCACATGGGCAATGCTTCCCTCTATATCCTGTTCAAAGAGCTTTTTATCAAAGGTAATGGATGCGTTAAAACGGTACACCAGCTCATCCGTTTCCTTTGTAAATCGTCCGCCCCAAAGCTGCGCCATAGCATTTCCTCCGTTTGTTAAATATAAATTTGATATTAGCATATTTCCATGGGCTTTTCAATGACTTTATTCACATAAATGTCGAATTTACATAAATTATATTTATAAAGAAAAACAGTGCGGAAATGAGGGAAGCTATGAATCAGCCTGTTTTGGAATGTAAAAATATCTGCTTTTCTTATCACAATTTAAATGGTGAAACCAGAGCGTTAACGGATATATCCTTCTGTGTCAATAAGGGAGAATTTTTAGCCATCGTGGGGCCCAGCGGCTGCGGAAAGTCCACCCTGCTGTCGATTATCGCCGGCCTGCTTGAACCGGAATCCGGTGAAATTATCCTGAATGAAAAGGAGAAAGTGCGGATTGGCTACATGCTCCAGCAGGACCATCTGCTGGAATGGCGTACCATCTGGAAGAATATCCTTCTGGGGCCGGAAATCACTCACTCCTTATCGGAAGAAAAAAAGGAGCTGGCCTTAAAGCTCTTATCCGACTACGGGCTGCTGAAATTCAAGGACAAAAAGCCGGCGGAATTATCCGGCGGCATGAAACAGCGGGCGGCCCTTATCAGAACCATGGTGATGGAGCCCGGCCTGCTCCTTTTGGATGAGCCTTTCAGCGCTCTTGACTACCAGACACGGCTGATGGTCTCCGCGGATATCGGCAATATCATAAGAGCCTCCGGTATCTCCGCCATTTTAATTACCCACGATTTGTCGGAAGCCCTCTCTTTGGCCGACAGAATCCTGGTGCTTTCCCGGCGGCCCGCCACAATTAAAAACAACATTCCGGTGCACCTTACCATTCCGGAAAATACGCCTCTTGCCGCAAGAAGCGCACCGGAATTCGGAGATTTGTTCAATTTATTATGGAAGGAGATTTCTGATGAATACGCAAAGGAAGACGGATAAAGCTTCCATGAGCGGTACCGCCCTCCGTGACGGCCCTACCGCCCAGGAACTGTATATAAAAAATCATCACAGACACCATCATATCATTACCGTACTGCGGGTTCTGATTTTAGTTCTGTTTCTGACTATATGGGAAACCGCCGGGCGGGCAGGAATGATTGACACCTTCTTTTTCAGCAGCCCAAGTATGGTAGCCTCCTTTTTCCTGAAAATGGTGCTTGACGGCTCCTTTTTTACCCATACCGGAATCACGCTGTTAGAAACGCTGCTGAGCTTTTTACTCATCACAGTCATTTCCATCCTTGCCGCCACGGCCCTGTGGTACTCCAAAACCCTTTCGGAGATTTCGGAGCCTTACCTGGTGGTCTTAAACAGCCTTCCGAAATCCGCCCTTGCGCCGCTCTTTATCGTGTGGCTGGGCACCGGCATCAATACCATCATTGTGGCCGGTATTTCCGTGGCGATTTTCGGCTCGGTCATCAGCCTGTACGCCGGATTTAAGCATGTTGACGCCGAAAAGTTAAAGCTCATATACACACTTGGCGGAAACCGCTTCGACGCCTTTCACAAGGTGGTTCTGCCCTCCTGTGTGCCGGTGCTTTTGAGCAACATGAAGGTAAATATCGGTCTTGCGCTGGTGGGCGTGATTATCGGAGAATTTCTGGCGGCGAGGCGGGGGCTGGGATATCTGATTATATATGGGTCGCAGGTCTTCCAGCTAAATATGGTAATCACCTCCATCATCATATTGTGTGTGATTGCCATGGTTCTGTACCAGTGCATCCAGTGGCTGGAGCATCTCTACAAAAAGAAAAACTGACAAACGGGAGACTCCTGCTTCAAAGAGTCTCCCAATCTGCGTCATACGTTATTTAAATTTATTACATCTTACTTCTTCTATCCCGGAGCTATTTTCCGGCAAAACCTGTCCCCGGAAAATCCGTTTCCATCAAAATGCGCCGCTCCTTCAGTGAAGCCCCAGCTCTTCCCCCGTGATGGTGCTGATTCCGTTATCCTCAAGAAGCGCTATCAGCCCGTCCGAATCCGCCACGCGGAAAATCATGCAGGCCATCCCGTCCTTCTGTCCGAAAACAGAATACATATATTCCACGTCAATCTCCTCCCGTGAAATCACGCCGAGCACCTTGCTAAGGCCCCCGGGAGTGTCTGAAACCGCCACGCCCACCACCGGCGTCATGGTCAGAATAAACCCGTGCTCTAAAAGAATGGCGGAAGCCTTTGAGGCGTTGTCCACAATGAGCCGCAGAACGCCGTAATCCGCCGTCTCCGCAATACTGATTGCCCGCATATTCACCTGATTTTCCGAAAGAATCCCGGTGATATCCGCAAGCTGTCCCGCTTTATTTTCAAGAAATACAGAAATCTGAGGTATCGTCATATTTTTTCCCTCCCTTTTAAATTTTCCGTTTGTCAATAACACGTACTGCCTTGCCTTCGCTTCTTGCAATCGACTTGGGTGCCACCAGACGCACCTTGGCGTAGATTCCCAGCATGGCCTTAAGCGCAGATACCAGCCCCTTTTCCATCTCCGTAATCTTACCCAGATTATCCGAGAAGTTCGAAGGCGCCATTTCCACCATTACCTCGAGGGTGTCGGAATTATTGATACGGTCCACAATAATCTGATAGTTTGCCGGATATCCCTGTTCCATAAGCACCGTCTCAATCTGCGACGGGAATACGTTGACGCCTTTGACAATCAGCATATCGTCACTTCTGCCCATAGGCTTGCTCATCTTCACATGGGTACGGCCGCAGGAGCACTTCTCTCTGGTAAGCACGCAGATATCTCTTGTGCGGTAGCGCAGAAGGGGAAACGCCTCCTTGGTAATCGCGGTGAACACCAGCTCGCCTTTGCTGCCCTCCGGGAGAACCTCTCCCGTATCCGGGTCGATAATCTCGGCGATAAAGTGGTCTTCATTGATATGCATTCCGGTCTGTTCGCTGCACTCAAAGGCAACTCCCGGCCCGCTGGTTTCCGTAAGCCCGTAAATATCATAGGCTTTGATTCCCAGCTTCTCCTGAATATCCTGCCGCATCTCCTCGCTCCACGCCTCGGCGCCGAAGATTCCGGCTTTCAGCTTAATCTTATCCCGAAGCCCCCGCTCGTGGATGCTCTCCGCCAGAAAAGCGGCGTAAGAGGGCGTACAGCACAGAATCGTTGATTCCAAATCCACCATAAACTGGAGCTGGCGGTCCGTATTGCCCGACGACATGGGAAGGGTAAGGCATCCCACCTTATGGCTCCCCCCGTTGAGTCCGGGGCCGCCGGTGAAAAGGCCGTAGCCATAGCTGACATGACAGACATCCTCGCTGGTGCCGCCTGCCGCCATAATCGCGCGGGCGCAGCAGTCCTCCCACAAATCAATGTCATGCTGGGTGTAGAACGCCACTACTCTGCGTCCGGTGGTTCCCGATGTGGACTGGATTCTCACGCAGTCCTTAAGGGGCTTTGCAAGCAGTCCGTAAGGGTAAGCCTCCCTGAGGTCGTCCTTCGTCAGGAAAGGCAGCTTATGTAAATCCTTAAGACCCTGAATATCCTCGGGCGTGACCCCCTTTTCCTCCATCTTTTTGCGGTAGTAGGGAACATTGTCCCACACATGGCGCACCTGCTTTACCAGCCGCTCGTTCTGCCATGCCAAAATCTGCTCCCGGTCCGCGGTTTCAATTTCTTTCTGATAATACCGTTCCATAAACTTTTCTCCTCCTCATTTTTTCAGGCGCTTCGCCCCAGTTCAAACGCCTTTTTATTCATCTCCAGGAATTTAGGTGGTACGCTTTGCTCTATCGCCTCCATCCATTCCTCCTGCGTAAAATCAAAGTGTCTGGATAACCTTCCCATGAGCACCAGATTCACTGCCTTGCTGCTCCCCGCTTCCTGGGCAAGGGAAAGAGCGTCAAGGGCGTCCACATTGATTCCCGCATCCTTCATCTTCTGCTCCAGATTTTCAGGATAATCCGCCATCCCCGCAATCACCGGCATGGGATTAATCTGCTGGCTGTTCACAATAATCCTGCCTTCCGGCTTTAAATATTCCGTGTAGCGTGCCGCCTCTAAAAGCTCAAAGGAAAGAATGCAGTCCGCCTGTCCTCTGTCGATAATGGGGGAAAAGACTTTCTCACCCCATCTTACATAAGTAACCACGCTTCCTCCCCGCTGGCTCATTCCGTGAACCTCGCTGACCTTCACATCATATCCCTTTCCAAGAAGCAGACGCCCTAAAAGCTTGCTTGCGAGCAGGGTGCCCTGCCCCCCCACGCCTACAATCATGATATTCTTCGTTTCCATACTCATCCTCATTTCTGCGCTGTTTTCTGCGCCGCCTTTTGCGCAACTTTCTTACCTCTCACCGCAATGCGTCAAACTTACAGAGCTGCTTACAGACTCCGCAGCCCACACAGAGCGTATCGTCAATCTTCGCCTTTCCGTTTTCCATGCTGATAGCCGGACAGCCTATGTTCATACACGCCTTACAGCCCTTGCACTTTTCCGAATCGGAACAGATTGGTCCCGGGTGCTTCACATATTTCAGCAGCGCGCAGGGACGCCGGGAAATGATAACGGAAGGTTCGTCGGCTGAAAGCTCCTCCGTAATCGCCGCCTTACAGGTCTCCATATCATAAGGGTCCACCACCCGCACCCTCCTGATTCCCACGGCATGGCACAGGCTTTCCAAATCAATCTTCGTACAGGGGTCCCCTTTCAGGTTATAGCCTGTGGTTGGATTCTGCTGATGTCCCGTCATGCCCGTAATAGAGTTGTCAAGTATGATTACCGTGGCATTCGATTCATTGTAAGCAATGTTAATCAGACCGGTGACGCCGGAATGGATAAATGTGGAATCGCCGATGACCGCCACAGTCCTTCCCGCCGTTCCTTCCTCCCCGGCCTTTACGAAGCCGTGAAGCCCCGAGACGGAAGCGCCCATACACACGGTAGTGTCAATGGCGCCAAGAGGCGCTACCGCTCCTAACGTATAGCATCCGATATCGCCCATCACCGTAAGCTTTAATTTCTTTAAGACATAAAAGATACTGCGGTGGGGACAGCCCGCGCACATAACCGGAGGCCGGGCCGGAATCGTTTCATCCAGCAAAACGCCCCGCTGCGCCTCTCCCCCCAGCTTTTCCTTTACCAGATTCTGTCCAAGCTCTCCGATATTGGAAAACAGCTCTTTTCCCGATACCGTAAGCCCCAGGTTCCTGCAATGAGTCTCTATAAAGCCGTCCAGCTCCTCCACCACGATAAGCTTCTTTACCGTGCCTGCAAAATCCTTTATCTTCCGTACCGGCATGGGCCATATCATACCAAGCTTCAAAACGGGATAAGTATCGCCGAAAGCCTCCTTCACATACTGATAGCATGTGGAGGAAGTAATGATACCGACAGAAGCATCCTCTCCCGGCTCAAGCCTGTTAATCTCCGCCGTCTCCGCCCACTCCGTCAAAGCTTCGGTACGCGCTTCCACCATGGGATGGCGCCGCTTGGCGTTGGCAGGCATCATAATATATTTTGCCGGATTCTTCTCATACTTCCTGCGCTCCGGCACCACCCTTTCTCCCGGCTCCACCACGCTCTGGGAGTGGCTTACACGGGTACACATCTTAATCAGAACCGGCGTGTCAAACTTTTCGGAAAGCTCATAGCCAAGCTTTGCAAAGGCAATGGCCTCCGCAGAGTCCGAGGGCTCTAACATGGGAAGCTTTGCCGCCTGCGCATAATGGCGGGAATCCTGTTCATTCTGAGAGCTGTGCATACCGGCGTCGTCCGCCACGCCGATTAGCAGCCCGGCGTTTACGCCGGTGTAGGAAGCGGTAAACAACGGGTCTGCCGCCACGTTAAGCCCCACATGCTTCATGCCGCAAAAGCTTCTCCTGCCGGCAAGCGCGGCGCCTAACGCCGCTTCAAGGGCCACCTTTTCGTTGGGCGCCCACTCTGCGTATAATTCCTCGTATTTTGCGGCGTACTCTGTAATCTCCGTACTGGGAGTTCCCGGGTAACTGGAGACAAAGCAGCACCCCGCCTCATAAAGTCCCCTGGCAACCGCCTCGTTGCCAAGCATCAATGTTTTCATATGTTCTTTTCCTCCTTAATCGCCGATGGAATCCGTCACCGAAACGGTCACCTTTTTCTCGTAGCATGAGAAAATCTTCTCCAGTTCTTCCTGTCCGGGCGCTTTTGTCACCACGCTCACCAAAGGCACAATCACAAGCCCCGCCAGCATACAGAATGCGCCGGCATTAATCGGGGACTGCAGAAAAGCCGGGAAAGCGGAACGGAAGAAAATGTTTGCCAGCATCACAACCGTGGAGAAGATAAAGCTCACCCAGCAGGCCGCCTTTGTGGTCCGCTTCCAGTATAATCCGTAGAGAAAGGGCGCCAGAAACGCACCCGCCAGCGCGCCCCAGCTTACGCCCATGAGCTGCGCGATAAACGTAACGTTGGAACGGTATTGAATCAGCGCAAGCACCACGGAAATTGCAATAAACACCACCAGCAGACCGCGCATCCATTTCACCTTCTGCTTTTCACTCATATCCTTAATCAGGTTGTCCTTGATAAAGTCCAGCGTCAGAGTGGAGCTGGACGCCAGAACCAGCGAGGATAAGGTGGACATGGAAGCGGAAAGCACCAAAATCACCACAACCGCAATCAGGATGGCAGGCAGACCGGAAAGCATGGCGGGTATCACCGAATCGTAACCGCCCGCCGCAATATCGATTCTGTCGCTGAAAAGCCGTCCGAAGCCGCCCAGAAAATAACAGCCGCCCGCAACGATAAGCGCGAAAACGGTGGAAATAATCATTCCCTTGTTGATTGCGCTCTCGCTCTTGATGGCGTAAAACTTCTGCACCATCTGGGGGAGCCCCCAGGTTCCAAGGCTGGTGAGTATCACCACGCCCAGAAGGTTTGCGGGGTCCGGCCCGAAAAAGGAGTTAAATACCCCCGGTGCGGAGGACACCGTCTCGTCGCTTACCGCGGAAAGCGCATTCAGCGCTGCAAGAAAGCCTCCCTGACTGTTCAGCACCGCGGCAATCACGGCGACAATGCCGAAAATCATGATAATTCCCTGAATAAAATCGTTGATGGCGGTCGCCATATAGCCTCCGGCTATGACATAAATACCGGTCAGTACCGCCATAACGATTACGCATACACTGTAATCGATATCAAAAGCCATGCCGAACAGACGGCTCAGTCCGTTGTAGAGACTGGCTGTATAGGGAATCAGAAAAATGAAGATAATCACCGAAGCCGCAAGCCGCAGGGGTTTGCTCCCGAAACGCTGCCCGAAAAATTCCGGCATGGTGGCGCTGTCCAAATGCTGGGTCATAATCCGGGTACGGCGTCCCAGCACCGCCCATGCCAGCAGAGAGCCTAAAAAAGCGTTTCCGATTCCCGCCCAGGTAGCGGCTATTCCGTATTTCCATCCGAACTGTCCCGCATATCCCACGAAAACCACTGCCGAAAAGTAGCTGGTTCCATAGGCAAAAGCGGTAAGCCAGGGACCTACGCTTCTTCCGCCCAGCACGAACCCGTTTACGTCTGTGGCATGACGGCGGCAGTAAAGGCCAATGCCAATCATCACGCCAAAGAAAACAAGAAGCATTAACAGTTTAATAAAGATATCCATTTTAATTTTCCCCCTCTAGTTTCTCGTCTGCGCTTCCACAAGACTTCCGTGGCAGTAGCGCTCCCGAAGCAACGGTTTCTCAATCTTTCCCGTGGGATTTCTCGGAACCTTTTCAAAAATAACTTTCCTTGGCCGTTTATATCTGGGAAGCTCCCTGCAGAAATCCATAATTTCCTCCTCGCTGCAGGATACGCCCTCCTTCAGCTCGATAACCGCCGCCGCAATCTCGCCCAGCCTTGCGTCCGGCATACCGATAACGGCCACGTCCTTGATTTTGTCGTTCCGGCGCAAAAAGTCCTCAATCTGAACCGGATAAAGATTCTCGCCCCCGGAGATGATGACGTCCTTTTTCCTGTCAACCAGATAGATAAAGCCGTCCTCGTCCATACGCGCCATATCGCCCGTATAGAGCCATCCGTCCTTTAAGACCTCCGCTGTCGCCTCGGGATTTTTGTAATAGCAGAGCATGACGCCCGGGCCGTGGACAATGAGCTCGCCCACCTCGCCTCTGGCTCTTTCCCGCCCCTGCTCGTCAACAATCTTCGCCTCCCAGTGGAAGCCGGGCTTTCCGATAGCCCCTACTTTATGTATGTTTTCCACTCCCAGATGGACACAGCCGGGCCCTATGGATTCGCTGAGACCGTAATTGGTGTCGTACTGGTGATGGGGAAAATGCTTTTTCCAGCGCTGAATCAGGCTGGGCGGAACCGGCTGCGCCCCGATGTGCATGAGCCGCCACTGTTCCAGCAGATAGTGCCCCATCTCCACCTTGCCGGAGTCAATCGCGTCCAGAAGGTCCTGCGCCCAGGGAACAAGGAGCCACACAATGGTACACTTTTCTTCCGTAACCGCCCGGAGAATCCACTCCGGCTTTACGCCCCGGAGAATCACCGCCTTGCCGGCGGAAATCAGGGAACCGAACCAGTGCATCTTTGCCCCGGTATGGTAGAGCGGCGGAATACACAAAAACACGTCCTCACGGGTCTGTCCGTGATGGTTCTGCTCCGTCTCGCAGGAAGAACGAAGGGCTCTGTGATTGTGGAGAATCGCTTTTGGGAATCCGGTGGTGCCGGAGGAAAAGTAAATCGCCGCGTAGTCCGTTTCCTGTAAGGCAACCGGCGGCGCGCTGGAGGAACAAAATCCCATGAGCTTTAGGAAGTCCTCCGTATACGACGGCCCGTCCTGGCCCGGGAAGAACATCATCTTAACTCCCGGAAGTTCCTGCGCTATGGTATCCATACGGCTGATAAACTCCGGCCCGAAGATTAATACCTCCACATCCGCAAGCTCCAGACAGTATTTGATTTCTTCCGCAGAATAGCGGAAGTTCAGCGGTACCGCCACGGCTCCCGCTTTTAAAATGCCAAAATAAATAGGCAGCCATTCCAGACAGTTCATCATCAAAATGCCCACCTTCGTCTCCCGCTTAAGCCCGCGGCTTAAGAGAAGATTTGCGAAACGGTTGGCGCGCCTGTCAAAATCCGCCCAGCTTAATTCCCGGCGGTAGGGAGCGCCCTTTCCCGCGCTCTCAATCAGGCTCGCCTCACGCCAGGTAACGGCGCTGTCCCGCTCCTGGGAAGGATTCAGCTCCACAAGCGCCGTATCCGAACCGTAAAGACGGGCATTCCGTTCCAGAAATTCCGTGATTACCATGTTATGGTTCCTCCTTTTTGTATCCTCTGTTATGATTCATTCCCGCGGGCGGCGAGCCCGGCGGCTGCCGCAGGGCTTTAACCACGGGAAATAACGTAACCGTTTACCGTAGCGTGCGCCACGTAGGTATCCAGCTCGTCCCTTACGTCCACTGCATAAAGGGCAGTAGTTTTTCCTGACCGCAGGCACCATGCCTCTGCAATCAGCCGCGTTCCCTTTGCGGGCGCAAGATAGGTGATGGAAACGTTCTGGCTGACGGTAACGGTCTCCCTCCCGGAATAGCCGTTAGCCGCAACGGCGCAGGCAAAATCAGCCAGCGTAAAAACAGCCCCGCCCATGGGAACATGATTTTCATTCATGTGCCGCTCCGTCAGCGCCAGGGAACATACTGCCTTTCCAGGCTCTGCAAGGTCAATGACAATGCCTGTAACCTCCGTGGCAAAACGGTCGTTTTGAAAACGGCTGCGAATTTCATCTAAAGCTGACATAAGCAGACTCCTTTCCTGTCAAAAATACCTTTAATACTTTAACACTTTTAATCGTCAAAGTCAACAGGCAGTATGCCTTGCAAACTGCCCTTATATAAAACGGGAATTTTCTGTAAAGGAAAAAGCGGGAGGCTCCGCTTCAAAGAGTCTCCCGTTTTGCTTCATATATCAACTGTATCTTTAATTATAACTGCGCTCTTTAGTCCCAGAGCCCCGTTTCCTCCTCCGAAAGAGAAGCCTCGCGACACACCGGGCACCGGGTTTCCCCGATATTTTCAATTAGTTCCGTCCCTTTACCGCATTTCTCGCAAAGCCCGGCATACTCCTCCTCTTTGTCCAGAAGCTTAATCACAGGCACGCTTTCCACCGACTTGCAATGTTCACAGACAGCCAGCCGATAACCAAAATCAAATAACGGTAATTCCGTCTCCGCTTCATAGCTGTCAAGCTTCTGCCTTATCTCCATCGGAAAAAGGCTTTTAACCGCTCCCAGCTCTCCGTGCATGATTCCGCTGCCTGTTCTGCAATGCCATGTCTTGCCGCAGGACGCGCAGGATACATCTATAATTACACCCATATTTCTCCTCATTTCTGCGCTGCTTTTTGCGTATATCGAGTTTGTGTCTGCGCTGCAGACACAAACCTGCAGAGGAAAGATTTGAAAAATCTTTCACTCTTGCTCCTTTCCGGAGTCAGATTATCCCAGCAGACTGAGTATATAATCCGAATTGTGATTTGCCTGAGCCAGCATGGATTGTCCGGCCTGAAGCAAAATCTGGTCGTTGGCATAATCCACCATTTCCTTGGCAATATCGGTATCCCTGATACGGGACTCGGCGGCGGTTGTATTTTCAACCACGTTGTCCAGATTGGCAATGGTATGTTCCAGACGGTTCTGGATGGCGCCGTAATAGCTTCTCACGTTGCTCACATAGACAAGCGCGTTTTTCACCGAATTAATGGTGTCGCTGGCGCTGTCCACCGTCCTTACGTTCATATCCGTAAGCCCGAGGGCTTCCGCATTCATCTGATAAAGCTCGAATTCTATGTGCTGTCCTGCCTCGGCTCCCACCTGGATACCGACCTTTGCTCCTCCGCTGAAGTCCACATTAATCTGACCGGGGTCAATTCCAAACGCCCCGCTGCTGTGCCCTGCACTTAAAATTGCCTTTCCGGCTCCACCAGCAGCTAAATCGCCTGATATTACGGAACCGGCGCCGTCCTTCGACTTGTAAGCAAGCTTTCTGACAAATTCCGTCAGCTCCGCATTTCCGCTGCGGAAACGTGCGTTGATATCTGATTCCGTCAGACCGGTATGCTTCTTAATGGCATCGCCCAGCTTTACACCCTTTGCAAGGTCCTCAAACACTTTATCCATTCCGGCGGCAATATTAGAGGCTTTTACGTCGCCCTTTCCGTTTGCCAGCCATCCGATATAGGCCGCTCCCAGATAACCGTGACCGTAAGGCCGCCCTGCCATTGTGTAGGACTGCAGGTATTTGCTGATGTTTGCATCCTGGCTATTATCATTTTCATTGGTAAGTTTATCGGCATAAAAGAGCAGATTATTATTCCACCCGGTGGTAAAACCGCCTCCCGCAAGCTGAGCCGTCCCTTCCACAAACCATGTGGGATATTTCTCGCCCTTTCTGCCGCTCATGCCGTCCGTTAAATTGTACTGCATTACTGTGTGCATCAGCTCATGGGCAATGGTGGATTCCAGCACCTCGGCATTCTTGCCCGTGCTGTCGGCGTCCGCATTATTGAAATCAGCCGCGTCAACCTTGATGCCCATAGTCGTCGGTTTCCCGCCCGCACGCTTATAAGTATAAGAGGCGTAGGCCAAAGTATTGCCCGGTCCGTCGATAAAGGACACGTTAAGGGACATCTTAATGGTGTCGCCGCCCTGAGCTGTCTTCAGCGCCGGAAACGCTGCAAAAATATGTCCGATTGCGTCCGGCACCAGCGTATTCGCAATTTTATCCGCAAGGGCGCTTCCGCTGTTTACCTGAACACCGGCGCGTGCGTTTACCGCGGCGTTGTTGGGGGAACCGTTTATCGTGACGGTTCCGTCTTTCAGATTCAGCTCCATATCGTACTGATAGGTTGCCAGCACCGAAGCCGAGCGCGGCGAATATCCGTTTGTGGGAAACAGATTCTTTTCATTAAAGACGGTGTGGTCGGCTATCTTGTCAATCTCCGCCTTAATCTGCTGGATTTCCGCATCAACCATCTCCCTGTCGTTATCGGACAGAGTTCCGTTTGCCGCCTTTACAGCCAGCTCATTGGCTCTCTGCAGCATATCATGAATTTCATTCATGGCGCCCTCTGCGGACTGAACCATGGAAATTCCGTCCTGCGCATTGGCCGACGCCTGCGTCAGCCCCCGAATCTGTCTGCGCATCTTTTCGGAAATCGATAATCCGGCAGCGTCGTCCGCTGAACGGTTTATCCGGTACCCGGAAGACAGCTTTTCCGCTATCTTCGCATTTCGTTTCTGATTCAGGTTCAAATGTCTGCCAGCGTTCCATGCCGGCATATTACTTTTAATGGTAAGCATCCATGCACCCCCCCCGCAAAATTTTGGCCGTAGCCGCCCATTTGCAAGGTAAACTATTTTGACATTGAGTTATATTTTATATTATATCGGCAATTATATTATTTCTCTTTAGAGAAACTTTAACAAAATATTAATAAAATACAGAAAACCTCCGGCAGAGATTTCCTTGTCTGTCCGGAGGTTCCAATGTCTTATCTTTTGTTATGTATCAGGCGCCTTTTCTTACTGAGCTTTGAATTCTCTCTCCGCCAGTACCTCGTCGTCAGGGCCTGTGTAGCGTACCGCAACCGTGCAGGCGCCGCTCTGTCCAACCGCCTCGTCAAACTGAGCTGCCTGAGCCTCAAACTGAGATGCGCTGGCATCCAGTCCCTGCTCAAGGGCTTCGGCCATACCGTCTGCTACCATGCTGCTGTCCTCAAACTTGCAGGTCATGGAGAATACATTTCCCTTTACATCAATTGAAAGAGACATTCCTTCCTGCGTCATCCCCTCAAAAGCGGAATCCAAAATGGATTTTACAGTGGGGTCATTGTAATACTCTTCCAGAGTTGAATAAACGGCGTCTCCGCTTGCCGCTGCATTGTCGGCCGAAGCGTCTGACTCTGTGTTATCTGCGGGTGCTTCAGGCTCTGCTTCCGTATCAGCCGGAGCCTCAGGCTCTGCTTCTGTGTCCGCAGCATCTTCGGGAGCTGCTGCATCCTCTGTGTTTTCAACAGCTGCGTTGTCTTCTGTCTTATCTGCCTCTTTGGAACCGCATGCGGTAGCAGATAACGCCAGTGCCATAACTGCGGCACATGCAATTACTTTTACTGCTCTCAATTTCATAACTACTACTTCCTCCTCTTTTCTTCCTGCCAAATGCTTTGACAGGTTTTCATGAATGGTGTCTTACACCAAGGAGAATTCTATCACGAATTATTTTTTTGTCAATATCCTGTTAAAGATAATTTAAACAGTATTAATTATCTTAACTTTTTCTTAATATGTCATCCTGTAAATAGCAAATTAATACAAAATTTTCATCCTTATATTAAAAAAGGCAGCCTGCGCTGCCTTTTTCTATAAGCTACTGAGGGGACTCGAACACCTGACCTGCTGATTACGAATCAGCTGCTCTACCGACTGAGCCACAGTAGCATCAAAAAATATTATACCGGCATCCGGCCGGTTTTGCAAGCATAATTTTTGGTAAATTTTACTCCTTAATTCCGAATAATTTTTATTTTCCCCGGCGTCCTTTTGCCGCTATTTATCCAGATGAATATCCATCTGGGGATAAGGAATCCTTATTCCCGCTTCGTCCAGCGCGTATTTCACCGCTTCCGTAAGCCTCCACTTTGCCGGCCAGAAATCCTCCTGCACGGCCCAGCACCTCGCGTTCAGATTGACGCTGCTCTCCCCCAGCGAGTCCACGAATACCATGATGTCCCTGTCGGCGATAACCGCGGCGTCGGCGCGTAAAACCGCCTCGATAACCTCTCTGGCTTTTCTGATATCCTCCTCATAAGCGATTCCCACAGGAATATCGATTCTTCTTTCCCTGCACCTTGTAAAATTGGTTATGGTTCCGTTTGCCAGCGTTCCGTTAGGCAGAACCACCACCCGGTTGTCCGGCGTGATAAGCTGTGTATAGAAAATATCCACCGCGTCCACCGTTCCTTCATTTCCCAGGCCGTCTTTGATATAGTCCCCGGCAGTAAAGGGCTTCAATATCAAAAGCAGCACCCCTCCGGCGAAATTGCTCAGGCTCCCCTGAACGGCAAGGCCGATTGCCACGCTGGCAGAGCCTAAAATGGCAAGAATGCTGGCGGCGTCCACGCCAAGGGACGAGGCAATCATCAAAATAAGAACAAAATACAGTCCGAATTTTATGAAAGAGTCAATAAAACGCATTGCGCTTTCCTCAATCCGGCTTCTGCCCAACGCCTTTTTGATGACATGTCTCAAAATGCGAATCAGCTGCACGCCGACGAGAAATGCCAGTCCCGCCAGCACTACCCGAAGCCCCAAATGAAAGGCCTTCTCGGGGAGCTGTGATAAAAATTCCTCGATAAATCCTCTGTCCACTTCATTTTCCAGCATCTTGCCTTACTCTCCTCTTACTTTTGCAACGTTGCATAGCGTGACGCGTTTGTTAACTGTTTTGCGCTGTCACGCCACATAAACGCCGACTGTTTCTTCTACGGTGCTCACCGCCTCCGGGCCGTCAGGCTTCCTGCTCGCTGCGCATCGCCTCCGCCTTCTTCTGTTCTTCATCGGCTTTCTTCTGCGCTTCCGCCGCTTTCTTTTCCGCTGCCTCCGCCTTTTTCTCCGCTTCCCTTGCCTCCTCCTTTGCTTCTTCCGCCTCTTTTCTCAGAAGCTTCGCGTTCTCAACAGCCAAAAGAGCCTCCGCCTTTGCTTCTTCCGCCTTCTTTTCCGCCGCAAGAATCCGCTTCTTTCTGGCAATCTGCTTCTTTTCTTCTTCGTTGTAAGGCGTATAGATGAAAATACTTGCCGATAAAGGCGCGCTCGTCATCTTAAAGGAATAAGGCTTGCCGTCAACCTCCTCTTCCTCCACAAACCTTGCTTCCCCGTTCACGCGGCCAAGTCCGCCGTAGCGTTCGTCGTCAGTATTTAAAATTTCCGTATATTTGCCTTCATAAGGTACGCCGATGACAAACTCCTGCTCCATGTTCGCAAAGTTCGCCACTACCACCAGCGTATCGTTTTTCTTTTGCGTCTTCCGAAGGAAAGAAACCATGCACTTTTCGGGAGAAATGCAGTTAATCCATTCAAATCCCTCCGGGTGGTTGTCCAACGCGTACAGGGCCGGCTTCTCCTTATAGAGTTTATTCAAATCCTTAACCAGCTCATGGACGCCCTTATGCCCGTCGCAGGAAAGCAGCCCCCACTCCGTCTCGCGCATCTCGTCAAACTCTTTAAATTCAGCGATATCCTGTCCCATAAACAGAAGCTTCTTTCCGGGATGGGTCATCATGTAAGCGTAGGTAAGCCGCAGATTTGCGAACTTGTCCTCCAGAACCCCGGGCATCTTTCCAATCATGGTAGATTTGCCGTGAACCACCTCGTCGTGGGAAAATACCAGCATGAAGTTTTCACTGTAGGCATAAATCATGCTGAAGGTCAGCTCATTGTGATGATGGGCCCTGAAATAAGGGTCGTAGCCGATATAGGTCAGGAAATCGTTCATAAATCCCATATTCCACTTAAGGTCAAACCCGAGGCCGTCCTCCTCCACCTTTCCCGTGATTTTCGGCCATGCTGTGGATTCCTCCGCAATCATATATACGCCGGGATTTCTCTTTTTCATAACGGAATTTAAGTGCTTTAACAGCTCCATCGCCTCGAGATTCTCATGTCCGCCGTAAATATTGGCAACCCATTCCCCGTCGTTTTTGCCGTAGTCAAGGTAAAGCATGGAAGCCACCGCGTCCATACGAATCCCGTCCGCATGGTACTTCTCCACCCAGTACAGCGCATTGGCAATCAGGTAATTGGAAACCTGGGGCCGGCCATAATTGTAAATCAGCGTTCCCCAGTGCGGGTGCGCCCCCTGCCTCGGGTCCGCATGCTCGTAAAGGCAGGTGCCGTCAAACTGCGCAAGGCCGTAGGTATCTCTGGGAAAATGGGCCGGAACCCAGTCTAAAATCACGCCGATTCCCGCCTGATGCAGGGTGTCCACAAAAAACATGAAATCCTCCGCGCTTCCGTATCTTGCGGTAGGCGCGTAATAGCCAATCACCTGATAGCCCCAGGAGGCGTCTAAGGGATGCTCCATCACAGGCATCAGCTCCACATGGGTATAGCCTGTCTCCTTCACGTATCTGACAATTTCAGGCGCCAGCTCCCTGTAGTTTAAATATTCCCCGGTATCGCTTTTCTTGAAGGAACCGAGATAAAGCTCGTAAACGCTGACAGGGGAGTTTTCCTGCTGCTTCTTCTCCCGCTCCTTCATCCATTTGCGGTCTTTCCAGGCATAGTCAAGCTCGCGTACAACCGATGCGGAATCCGGCCGAAGCTGCTGGCCGAAAGCATAGGGGTCGGCTTTCAGGAAGGTCAATCCGCCCTTGGCCTTGATTTCATATTTATAGCATTCCCCGGGCTTTACGTCCGGCACAAAAATTTCAAAAACGCCGCTTTCCGCATTTCGGCTCATCTGATGCGTTCTTCCGTCCCAGCGGTTGAAATCCCCCACCACACTGACGCGGACTGCGTTCGGGGCCCAGACGGCAAAATATGTCCCCGAAACCTTCCCTGAAGTCATCACATGGGCGCCCAGCTTTTCGTATATGGTATAGTGAATGCCCGCATTAAACTTTTCAACGTCGTTTTGGGTGAGACCTGTTTTAAACTGATAAGCGTCCCTTACGCGGATGCTTTCATCCCCGCGTGTGACCTCGTATTCGTAATTATCCGGGATTTTGCCGGCCAGGAGAGATGCGAAATAACCGGACTCATCCACCATTTCCATTTTATGCTTTTTTCCGTCCTCCGTAATGACAGAAACGCTTTCCGCCCCCGGCTGAAAGGTCTGGAACAGTACGCTTTTTCCTGCCGCATGAGGCCCTAAAATCTCATGAGGGCTGTCCTCCTCCGAATAAATAATCCCTTCAATCCTGGGCCAGTTCATAAGCTTGTACAATCTGTTGTTCATTTTTCCCCCGTTTCCGCGCGGCTTTCGGCGCTTGCTGTATTACTGTCCACTTTGTGGCCAGCGGCATGCAAAAAGTATATATTTTATTGTAACAAAGATGCCTGTACAACACAAGCACCAAGTGCTATAATCGTAACAGCCAGTACAAGGTCCTGTGCAAACAGTCGCTAAATTATGCAGTCAGCCGGAAGTCCGCAGGAGCATTCCCTTAAGATTTCACTATATGCAGAAAAGAGGAAGAATATGTCTAAAACAAAAAACGTCGGTTATGAGGCCATTTCAAACGAAGATGACAGAGCGATGCTGGAACGCATCAATACCTATGCCGAGCAGGTTCTGGGCGATATCGACCCCCAGAAAACCCGGATTTCCTTCCAGCTTGATAAATTAAAGCCGGTGATGCAGGAAATTGCCGATGAAAAGGGAG
Source organism: uncultured Lachnospiraceae bacterium (assembly GCA_910577275.1). Taxonomy (GTDB): domain Bacteria; phylum Bacillota; class Clostridia; order Lachnospirales; family Lachnospiraceae; genus Suilimivivens. The sequence continues at coordinate 133,654 of CAJTMW010000001.1, read as the reverse complement.
TTTCCCTGGAAGATATTTTTATCAGGTATATGGATTTGGCAAGCGTGGTTTCCGCCAGACAGGACGCGCTTTTAAAAGAAGATTTAAACGACAATGTAATGAATTTTACGGAAATCTGAATATTTTTGCGGTTAAAAGGGCTGCCTCGCCGGAGATGTATATTCTGGCGCGGCAACCCTTTCCGCTTCCCATTCTGACTTTACACTCTTATTTTACCACTCTTACGCGGAAAACGCCTTTTACCGATTTCAGCTTTTCAATGATTTCCTCGCTGGCAGGCTCCTCGATATCCAGCATGGTATAAGCCACCTCTCCCCTGGACTTATTGGTCATATCTGAAATATTGATTCCGGCGTCGCCGAAGCATGCGGTAAATTTGGTAATCATATTTGCAATATTCTTGTGGAAAATCGCCACACGCCCCGCCTGGGTGCACACGCCCATATTGCAGGAAGGGTAATTTACGCTGTTGTTGATATTTCCGTTTTTCAGGTACTCCATCATTTCCTTGACCGCCATTCTGGCGCAGTTTTCCTCCGACTCCTCGGTGGACGCCCCAAGGTGGGGAATCACTATACAGTTCTTCTGCCCCGCCGTCACGGGATTGGGGAAATCGGACACATATCTGCGGATTTTTCCGGTCTTAATGCCCTCCAAAACATCCTCCTCCTTCACAAGAACGTCTCTTGCAAAGTTGAGAAGAATCACCCCGTCTTTCATCTGTTCGATTGCTTCTTTGTCAATCATGCCTCTGGTGGAGTCCAGCAAGGGCACGTGGATGGTGATAATATCGCAGTTAGCGTAAATATCCTCCACATGAAGCACATGCTTTACGTCCCGGCTTAAGTTCCAGGCGGCGTCCACAGAAACATAGGGGTCATAGCCGTAGACCTCCATCCCCATATGCTTCGCCACATTGGCAACCTTCACGCCGATTGCCCCAAGTCCGATAATTCCCAGCTTCTTGTCCTGAACCTCCGTCCCGGCAAAGCGCTTCTTTTCCTTCTCGGCGGCTTTGGCAATATCCGCATTGTCTTTGGACTCCTCCACCCAGTTAATCCCGCCGATAATATCTCTCGACGCAAGGAGCATTCCGGCAATCACAAGCTCCTTTACGCCGTTTGCATTGGCGCCGGGGGTGTTAAATACCACAACTCCCTTTTCCGCGCATTTGTCAAGAGGAATATTGTTGACGCCGGCTCCCGCTCTGGCCACCGCCAGAAGGTTATCCGACAATTCCATCTCATGCATGGCGGCGCTTCTAACCAGAATTCCCTCCGCCTCGTTCACATTTTCCGTCTGTGCAAATTCTTCCGTAAACCGCTCAAGCCCTACCTGAGCGATTGGATTTAAACAATAATATTGAAACATCTTAATCTCCTATTCCGGTTCCGCCTGCTGCCGTTAATTATTTTTCTCAAATTCCCGCATAAATTCAACCAGTTTCTCAACGCCTTCAATGGGCATTGCGTTATAAATGCTTGCCCGCATGCCGCCTACGGACCGATGGCCCTTTAAATTCTCAAATCCGGCTTCCTTTGCTTCTTTCACAAATTTTGCATCCAGCTCATCGCTACCGGTGACAAAGGGAACATTCATAAGGGAACGGTCCTCTTTCCGAACCGTGCCTTTAAACAGAGCACTCTCATCCAGAAAATCATACAGGATTTTTGCCTTTTTCTCATTGTACTTCTTCATAGCCGAAAGGCCGCCCTGCTTCTTTAACCATTTAAAGACCTTGCCGCAGATATAAATGCCGTAGGCCGGAGGCGTATTGTAAAGGGAATCCGCGTCGGCATGGGTTTTGTATTTCAGCATGGTGGGCGTTCCGGGCAAGGTGTCCTCAGAAATCAAATCCTCCCTGATAATCACGATTACCACACCGGCAGGGCCGATATTTTTCTGGACGCCGCCGTAAATTACGCCGTACTTTGTCACATCCACCGGCTCCGACAAAAAGCAGGAGGAAACGTCCGCCACCAGCGTATGGCCCTTGGTATCGGGCAGAGTTTTGAATTTCGTGCCGTAGATGGTGTTGTTTTCACAGATATATACATAATCGGCGTCCTCCGGGATAGGAAGGTCCCCACAATCCGGGATATAAGAAAAGGTCTTATCCGCAGAAGAAGCAACCTCAACGGCTTCCCCGTAAATCTTAGCCTCCTGATAAGCCTTCTTCGCCCACTGGCCGGTTACAATATATGCCGCCTTGCGGTTTTTCATAAGGTTCATGGGAATCATGGCAAACTGCTGGCTGGCTCCCCCCTGCAAAAACAGAACCTTATAGTTATCAGGGATATTCATAAGCTCCCTTAAATCCGCTTCCGCTTCTTTGATAATGGTATCATAAACCTTTGAACGGTGGCTCATCTCCATCACAGACATGCCGCTGCCCTTATAATCAAGCATTTCATCCGCCGCTTCTTTTAAAACTTCCTCAGGCAGAACGGCCGGGCCTGCCGAAAAATTATATACTCTGGACACTTCTCTCTCCTCCTGTTTAAGCTCTCCCAGTACACCTTTGTCTGGAACAATTTCCGGCTGCCTATGCATCTGCAAATCGTTCCGTGCACTGTACGAGCCTTCGCTGACAATTTTGTTCGCTGCAAAGTATTTTAAACACATTTTACGCTTTAGTCAACTGCTTTAGTAAAACATTACGCAGGGCGTCCCGATTTCCACCATGTCGTAAAGCTGGGAAACCTGCTCCAGGGGGGTGTTAATACAGCCGTGGGAACCGTTTCTTATATAGATTTGACCGCCGTAGGTGCTCCGCCAGGAGGCGTCGTGAATTCCGATTGCCCCTTTTACGGGAATCCAGTATTTTACCGGCGACGCGTAATCCGCTCCCCGCAGCACCCTGTTTCTCTGTTTGTTGTAGACGTAATTGGTGCCGGACGGGGTTCCCCGGCGCAAGGTGGTATTCCCCGTCACCACCGGAGTCTCTATTTTCAGCTCCCCGGCTTCATAATAGTACATCATCTGGTTGGTCATATCCACTTCTATATAAGTGTCGCCGATATCGTCCTTTCCCTGACGGAGCGCAGTCTGTGTGTAGACCGGCTCGTGAATTTCCTTTCTCTTTTCGAGAAACGCCGGCAGCAGATAGGCCTTCTCCGCCTCCCTGTCAATTTTGTTGCCGTAAATGCCGCCCTCCACGGTGACGACGTCGCCTCTGGTGGCATGGAACTGGCGGCTCCCCCCTACGGTATCATATTCGTCCGCAAGGCGGTCGATAAACTCATAAACCTTGTTATTGTCCGTACAGAGATTGCCGTCGTTATCAAAAACAAAATTTCCCGCGTCGTCCACAAGCAGAAAATCGCACACAACCCCGGCGTCAACAGGATAGCTCTCCTCGCCGAACTGATAGACAATACCGCAGTCCTGATACTCCCTCAGCTTTTCCCACAGTAAAATGGTCTCCAGCATTTCAGACGTCATCGGAAGGTCTTCATAACATCCCGAAGCCTCCAGGTCAACAACAGGCTCAAGACCTTCAAAAGCATTCTGAATCAGCTCTCTGGTTCTTTCTTCATTCAGGATATGCATCCGCTCGTTCAGCAGATAATATCCCTCGTCTCCTTTTAAAATTTCAAGCCTTCCCTGACCGGAGGCATCTGCCGAAAGAAAGGGGAAACCGCTTACAATTCTCTCATAAACATCCTTATCATACCAGACGTCAGGCCAGAGCTTTCTGTCCTTTTTCCCTCCCATCAGATTATCAATCCACAGATAGGGATTCTGCTGCTTAAGAAACAGGGTTAAGGCCCCCTTAAAGTCAAAGCTCAGGTTCACGTCCTCTGCGGGAATAACATAAGACTTACCATCACTGTCGATGATGGTAAGTCCGGCATAGTCGCATTGCTTTAAAAGCTCGTCATTGACCTCGTCAACGCCTTTGCCGGTACAGTAAATTCCGTTAATCCATGTGGCATAGGAAAACCCGTCGGAATAATAACGGGCAAGCCCTAAATACATGGCAAGCAAAGACAATAATATGATAAAAAAGCCAATACCCAATCCTTTTAAAACAGTTTTCTTCATTTTCTCATTTGCTCTCTTCCAAATCCGTTGCGTCAAAAACCTCGCTGATAGGCGCGCCCGCAGGCACCATGGGGAATACCTTGTCATCCTCCGGTATCACGCATTCAATCAGAACCGGCTTTTTCATTTCAATGGCCCGCCGAAGGGCGTCCGCCACTTCTCCCTTCCGGGTAACCCGAATCGCCTCGCATCCGAGTCCCTTCGCCACCATACAGAAATCAACGCCGTCGTCCAGCACCGTCTGGGAATACCGTTTCTCGTAAAACAGGGTCTGCCACTGGCGCACCATTCCCAGAACGTGATTGTTGATTACCACCTCGATAATGGGAATCTGATATCTGGAAGCGGTGGCAAGCTCGTTCATGTTCATTCGAAAGCACCCGTCCCCCGCAATATTGATACACACCTTATCCGGTTTCCCCATTTTGGCGCCGATACATGCCCCCAGACCATATCCCATGGTTCCAAGGCCCCCGGAGGATAAAAAGGTTCTGGGCTCGGAGTACTTATAATACTGGGCCGCCCACATCTGATGCTGCCCCACGTCGGTGGTGATGATTGCGCCGCCTTCCGTCACCCTGTCGATTTCCTCCATGATATAAGGGCAGGACAGGGACGAGTCGTCATAGTTCAGCGGATATTTTTCCTTTAACTCTTTTATATGCGCGCACCATTCTTTATGTTCCATCTGAGGAAGCTCTTTGTTAATCAGGGTGAGAATTTCCTTTAAGTCCCCCACCGCCGACGCCGTCGTCCTGATATTCTTGTTAATCTCCGCCGCGTCCACGTCGATATGGATTACCCTTGCCCGGGAGGCAAACATTGCCGCATTGCCCACGACACGGTCGGAAAATCTGGCGCCCAGAGCCACCAGAAGGTCGCACTCGCTTACTCCCAGGTTGGACGCCTTGGTTCCGTGCATGCCAATCATTCCCGTATACCGCTCGTCGCGGCCGTCCATAACGCCCTTCGCCATCAGCGTATCGCAGACCGGCGCGTCCATCAGCCGGGACAGCTCCCTCACTTCCCTGAATGCGCCTGAGATTACCGCGCCGCCGCCCACATAAATGAAAGGACGTTTCGATTCCTTCATAAGGGATACCACCTTCTGGATATCCTCCGGGGTATATTTACAGGAGGATTTCAGGGAAAGGGGCGCTTCCTTTGTATATTCGCAGACAGCCGCCGTCACGTCCTTTGTGATATCCACCAGCACCGGCCCCGGACGCCCTTCCATGGCAATGGCGAAAGCCTTTCTGATGGTGTCCGCAAGCCGGGTCACATCCTTCACAATATAATTGTGCTTGGTAATCGGCATGGTAACGCCGGCGATATCCACCTCCTGAAAGGAATCCTTTCCAAGCAGCGGCAGATTCACATTACAGGTAATCGCAACCACCGGAATGGAATCCATATAAGCCGTGGCAATCCCTGTCACCAGATTGGTGGCTCCGGGACCGCTGGTGGCCAGACACACGCCCACCCTTCCGGTCGCCCTGGCATAGCCGTCCGCCGCATGGGAAGCCCCCTGTTCATGGGAGGTTAAAATATGATGAATCTCGCTGCTGTGTTTGTATAAAGCGTCGTAAACGTTTAAGATTGTACCGCCGGGATATCCGAAAACAGTGTCAACCCCCTGTTCCTTCAAGCACTCGACTACAATTTCCGCACCTGTAAGCTGCATTTATCCGCCCTCCTTACTTTCCGCTTTTCGGGATTTCAAGGATTGCTCCTCTGTTACCGCTGGTAACCATTTCCCTGTATCTTGCAAGATAACCCGTCGTAATCTCGGGCTCTCTCGGCTGCCATTTTGATTTTCTTTCCGCCATTTCCTCATCGGAAATTTTTACCTCGAGCTTCATTTCCGGGATATTGATGCTGATGATATCGCCTTCCTCAACAAGGGCAATGGGCCCGCCTACTGCCGCCTCCGGTGAAACATGGCCGATAGAAGCGCCACGGGAAGCGCCGGAAAAACGGCCGTCCGTAATCAGCGCCACGCTGGAGCCAAGCCCCATACCGGCAATGGCGGAGGTGGGATTTAACATCTCGCGCATACCGGGACCGCCCTTGGGGCCTTCATAACGGATAACCACCACGTCCCCCGCCGATATCCTTCCGCCCTTGATGGCGGAAATTGCGTCCTCCTCGCAGTCAAAAACCCTGGCCGGGCCTTCATGCACCATCATTTCAGGCACTACGGCGGAACGCTTTACCACGCTGCCGTCGGGAGCAAGGTTCCCTTTCAGCACCGCAAGGCCGCCGGTTGCGGAATAGGGATTGTCAAGGGGCCTTATGACCTCCGTATCCTTATTTACCGCCCCTTCCACCGCCTCTCCGATGGTTTTGCCGGAGACAGTCATGCAGCCTGTATTCAGAAGCCCCGCCTCTTTCAGCTCTCTCATCACAGCGTAGACGCCGCCGGCTTCGTTTAAGTCTTCCATATAGGTAGGGCCCGCCGGTGCAAGGTGGCACAGATTGGGCGTTTTTTCGCTGATTTCATTGGCAAAGGCTATGTCAAAGTCAAATCCAACCTCATGGGCAATTGCCGGCAGATGAAGCATGGAGTTGGTGGAGCATCCAAGAGCCATATCCACCGTAAGGGCATTTAAAATGGCCTCCTTTGTCATGATATCCCGGGGACGGATATCCTTCCGGTACATCTCCATCACCGCCATTCCGGCATGCTTCGCCAGCTTGATTCTCTCGGAATAAACCGCCGGAATCGTGCCGTTTCCTCTAAGCCCCATTCCCAACGCCTCCGTCAGGCAGTTCATGGAATTGGCGGTATACATGCCCGAGCAGGAGCCGCAGGTAGGACATGCCTTTTCCTCAAATTCCCTGACATCCTCCTCCGTCATCGTGCCTGCCGCATGGGAGCCCACCGCCTCAAACATGGAGGAAAGGCTGGTTTTATGCCCTTTCACCCTTCCCGCAAGCATGGGGCCGCCGGACACAAACACGGTGGGAACATTGATTCTTGCCGCCGCCATCAGAAGTCCCGGCACGTTTTTATCACAGTTGGGAACCATCACAAGAGCGTCAAACTGATGGGCAAGAGCCATGCTCTCCGTGGAATCCGCAATCAAATCTCTTGTCACAAGGGAATATTTCATACCGATATGTCCCATGGCAATCCCGTCGCAGACCGCAATCGCCGGAAATACCACCGGCACGCCGCCGGCCTCGGCAACGCCCAGCTTTACCGCGTTTACAATCTTATCCAGATTCATATGCCCCGGCACAATCTCATTGTAGGAGCTGACAATACCCACCATGGGCTTTTTCATCTCCTCCTCGGTGAACCCCAGCGCGTTAAAAAGACTTCTGTGGGGCGCCTGCTGCATCCCTGTTTTTACATTGTCACTTTTCATCTCTTTCCTCATTTCCTCCTGTCATTTCACATAAAGAACATAATCTTTATTACCATAAACCATTGTCAGGTTCCGCTCAATATAATCCCATGGAATTGTATCATAATAATGATAAAATTCCCATACCATCTCATCAAAATCCGGCTGGCACATTCTTTTATCCAGAAGTACCACATCCGCCCCCTCTATTTCCCTGTTTTCGCACCGTATGCCGTAGAGAAAGTAAAGCAGGTACTCCTGATTGCAGTCGGTCACGCAGAAATTTTCATAATTTTCCATCTCCGCCTCCGCAAAGGCCAGCTCTATCTCATGCTCTCTCATGCCGTACTGCTCATTATATCCTGAAAAGGCAAGGCATTTTACCCCAAAGGCCAGCACGGCAATACACACAGCCCCAGAAACCAGCTCCTGCTTCCTGCCCCCTGAAAGCTTTTTCGAAAAAAAGTCAGTGATATCGGAGAGAATCACGCCCAGCATAAAAGCCAGCAAAACGCCCCCGTAGGTAAATACCCGGTAATAAGGACGCTTGCACTGTATCAGCAGAACAACCGGCACCAGCAAAATCCCGAAAATCAGAAATAAGTACAGCAGAAGATTCCGGTCGCTGCCCCTTTTGAGATTTCTTACCGCCTTAAAAATCAGGTAGATACTTCCCGCCGCAAAAACCAGAATAACCGGCAGGGAAAGGGAGTGGTAATAATAATCCGCCAGCGTTCCAAGCCATGAAAGCAGCCGCCCGAAAAATCCCGCCCGCTCCTCGCTCTGGATATAAGGGGTAGCCAGCATATACTCCATGCCCCGGCCCATTGCCGCAAAGGGCGCGCTTAAAATCATTTTGATATGTCCCATGCCGTACCATGGGCTCCCCTCATCCTTTACCAGAAGATTGGCGCCGATGGACACCCAGATAGTAGCATAAAGTATCACTGTCAAAAAAGCGGCGCATAGGGAGGCCGCTATCAGCCTGATTAATTTCCTTCCGCTTTCGGTTTTCAAAAAAAGATTTTTTAAGAAAAGATATCTCTTCTTTTCGGAAAAATATGCCGTCTCCCGAAGCGACCTTAAAAGAAGAAAGCCTCCCCCCGCAAGGCACAGGGGAATCACCCAGTACACATCGCTGGAAACGGTATAAAGGCCAAGCACCAGAGACAGAATATAAATAAGGTAATGCCTTTTTTTCGGCTTTTCCTCCTCGCAGATAACCGCCATGCTCTGCCATGCCAGAAGGCAGCAGGTAATTCCCAGGGTATAGCCTCTCCCCTGAACGGCCATCTGGTTTACCAGCCCCACGGATACATACAGAATTACCGTACCTAAAGGCGACCAGCCCTTCAGATATCTTCCGCCTAATCTGTAAACCAGAATCATGTTTGCCAGCGCGCTAAGATAGGATACGCCCCGAAGGCCGATATAGGAATTTCCGAAAAAATCAAGAAAAGCGGAAAGAACCGAATAACCCACATGATTGTTGGGCAGAGGCCAGTGAATTGCCGCATAAACCGGCCCTCTGCTGATAAAATAATAGTAGGTATACAGCTCGTCATACCATGGCGTGAAAGCAAACAGACGCCATCCGTAATAAACCGCCATCGCCGCGAATAAAACATACCATGCAATCGTTACTGCTTTGGATTTCTCATTTGATTTCATCTGCCAACAAATCACCCATCTCTGTACAGCTTACCTGCGTGCAGCCTTCCGACATAATGTCAACGGTGCGGTAGCCTTTTTTCAAAATCTCCTTTACCGCGGCTTCCACAGCGTCCGCCTCCCTGTCAAGGTCAAAGGAATAGCGCAGCATCATAGCCGCGGAAAGAATCGTTGCGATTGGATTGGCAATTCCCTTTCCCGCAATGTCGGGCGCCGAACCGTGGCTCGGCTCATACAGACCGAACTTACTGTCGTTTAAGGAAGCGGAAGCCAGCATTCCAATAGAGCCGGTTACCATACTCGCCTCGTCGGAAAGAATATCTCCAAACATGTTTTCCGTCAGAATCACATCAAACTGCGCCGGGTCTTTTACAAGCTGCATGGCGCAGTTGTCCACCAGCATATGCTCTAACGTAACCTCGGGATAATCCGCGGCCACCTCCTCCACCACCTTTCTCCAGAGGCGGGAGGAATCCAGAACGTTGGCTTTGTCCACGCTGGTAACCTTTTTGCGGCGTTTCATGGCAATGTCAAAGCCCTTAATTGCAATCCGTCGGATTTCGTTTTCATCATAGGTAAGAGTGTCAACCGCCTTGCGGACTCCGTTTTCCTCTGTGGTATGGCGCTCTCCGAAATAAAGCCCGCCGGTGAGCTCCCGCATAATCATCATATCAAATCCGGCGCTGCTGATTTCCTTTTTTAAGGGGCAGGCGTCCGCCAGCTCCTCGTACAGAACCGCCGGTCTCAAATTGGCAAACAGGTTCAACGCCTTACGGATTCCCAAAAGCCCCGCCTCAGGACGGAGATTGGGAGGCAGCTTATACCAGGGAGACGTTACCGTGTTCCCGCCGATAGAACCCATCAGCACCGCGTCCGCCGCCTTCGCCGCGGCAATCGTCTCCTCCGTAAGAGGCACGCCGTACGCGTCTATGGACGCGCCGCCCATCAGCACATCCTGAAAATTCATCTCATGCCCGTAAACGCCGGCCACCTTATCCAGAACCTTTTTGGCTTCCGCCACGATTTCCGGCCCGATTCCGTCGCCGGGAATGCATACAATATTTAAAATCATTTGTGTCCCTCCTTTATCAGAGTATGAGAAAAAAGGCGCATTCTCTGCGCCTTATCTCTCATACAATACACAGGCACAGCGTGTCTGCTTTCAATTTATTCTGCGTCTGCTTTTTCAACCTGCGCTATCGCAGTTTTCTGCATGGGAATACGGCAGTTTTTGTTATTGCCAAACTCTACAATCAATGTGTCGTCCGTAATGTCTATAACGATTCCGTAAAAACCGCTGCTGGTAAGCACACAGTCGCCTACCTCAAGAGATGATAACATAGCGGCCATTTTCTTTTGTTCTTTCTTCTGTGGGCGAATCATGAAAAAATAAAGAAATCCGAAAATAAGAACCAGATACACTACCATTACAATTCCGCCGCCTGCGGCAGCGCCAGCCTCCGCTGTCAATAAGATACCCATTATATTTCCTCCAAATTTCAGTTTTGCCTAACTAAATAAGCTTACAGAATATAATACACAATTCACCCCTTAAAAACAAGCTTTTTTTGATATTTCATTCCGTCCCCTGCATCATCCCCTCCAGCTTCCTCTTTTTGTATGCCGCAAACTCGCCCTTATCAAGGGCGTCGCGGATTTCCTCCATCATGGTATTGTAAAAATACAGGTTATGGAGCACGCAAAGGCGCATCCCCAGCATTTCCTTTGCTTTCAGAAGATGTCTGATGTAAGCCCTTGAATATCTGCGGCAGGCGGGACAGTTACAGCCCTCCTCAATTGGCCGCTCGTCCAGCTCGTATTTTGCATTGAAAAGATTAATCTTCCCGTGATTCGTGTACAGATGCCCGTGCCGTCCGTTCCTGCTGGGGTAAACGCAGTCAAAGAAATCGATTCCTCTCTCCACCCCTTCCAGAATATTGGCGGGCGTTCCCACTCCCATCAGGTAAACCGGCTTATCCTCCGGCAGATGGGGAACCGTTTCTTCTATAATATAATACATTTCCTCATGGCTCTCTCCCACCGCCAGACCTCCGATGGCATAGCCGTCAAGGGAAAGCTGCGCAATCTGCTTTGCATGTTCGATTCTGATATCTGCAAAAACAGCCCCCTGATTAATCCCGAACAAAAGCTGGTTCTTGTTGATGGTATCCTCCAGCCCGTTTAAACGCGTCATCTCCGCTTTGCAGCGCTCCAGCCATCTGGTGGTGCGCTCCACGGAGGCCTGCACATAGCTCCTTTCCGCAAGGCTTGAGGGGCATTCGTCAAAGGCCATGGCTATGGTAGACGCAAGGGCGGACTGAATCTGCATGCTCTGCTCCGGCCCCATGAAAATCTTGCGGCCGTCTATATGAGAATTAAAATAAACCCCTTCCTCCTTAATCCTGCGCAGCTTTGCAAGGGAAAACACCTGAAAACCGCCGGAATCGGTGAGAATCGGCCTGTCCCATGACATAAATTTGTGCAGTCCTCCAAGCTGTTTGATAATCTGCTCTCCGGGCCTTACATGTAAATGATAAGTATTGGAAAGCTCTACCTGAGTGCGGATTTGCTCCAAATCCTCTGTGGAAACCGCCCCTTTAATGGCGGCAACCGTCCCTACATTCATGAATACCGGCGTGTTGATAATTCCGTGAACCGTGGTAAACTCACCGCGTTTGGCGTTGCCTTCTTTTTTTAATATGCGAAACATAGATATCCTCATTTCTGTAAATTAAGGGAAACAGTTACGCTCTGTATTTTACACAATGCCGTGACATTCTACAATAGCAATTTAAATATAATTGTCAAAGCCCTCCCTATCGGCTATAATTGTAATAGAATAAATTCATTAGAATAAATTCAATAGAATAAATTCATCTGATTTATAAAAATAATCTCCGGCCACGCGGCGGAAAGGAGCTTTTATGTCCGGTTCAACATTTGGAAATCTGTTTAAAATCACTACCTGGGGGGAATCCCACGGAAAGGCTCTGGGCGCTGTCATCGACGGCTGCCCGGCAGGTCTCTCCCTTTGCGAGGAGGATATTCAGCCTTACCTTGACCGGAGAAAGCCCGGTCAGACTTCTATCTCCACCCCGCGGAAAGAAGCGGACCAGGTGGAAATCCTCTCCGGCGTTTTCGAGGGAAAAACCACCGGTACGCCAATTTCCCTGATAATCCGCAACACCTCCCAGAAATCCTCGGATTACAGTGAAATTGCCTCTTATTACAGACCCGGCCATGCGGACTACACCTTTGACGCAAAATACGGCTTCCGGGATTACAGAGGAGGCGGCCGTTCCTCCGGGCGCGAAACCGCCGGACGTGTGGCGGCAGGCGCCGTAGCCGCTAAAATTTTAAAGGAAATGGGAATCACCGTTACCGCCTATACAAAATCAATCGGGCCGGTTGAAATTAATATGTCTGAATTTGACAGAAATTCCATTTATACCACCGCTACCTGTATGCCCGATAAAACGGCGGACGAAAGGGCGGCAGCTTACTTAAAGGAATGCATGATGAATAAGGATTCTGCGGGCGGCGTTGTGGAATGTATCGTGGAAGGGCTTCCCGCCGGTGTGGGCGACCCTGTTTTTGAAAAGCTGGATGCGAATCTTGCAAAAGCCCTTATGTCCATCGGCGCAGTAAAAGCGGTAGAAATCGGCGACGGCGTACAGGTTTCCAAAGCCGCCGGCTCCGAAAACAACGACCCCTTTGTCTGCGAAAACAACGTCCTCTCCAAAAAATCCAACCATGCCGGAGGGATTCTCGGCGGCATCAGCGACGGCGCGCCCGTCGTCATAAGAGCCCACATAAAGCCCACCCCTTCCATCTTCCAGACACAGGAAACGGTAAACAGGGATATGGAAAATATCAATATACAAATCAAAGGCCGCCATGACCCGGTTATCGTTCCGCGCGCGGTGGTTGTGGTGGAGTCCATGACAGCCCTTGCAGTTCTGGACGCCTGTATGCAGAATATGACGGCAAGGCTGGAATACCTTACAGGCTTTTACAAAAACAGTAAAAATTAAAATAGTAAATACCGGCTTTCGCGGCAAGAGTAAAATATCTCCTTTCTGTCTGGTATTTTACTCCTCCGCTTTGTCCGTCAAAAGCTCCTCCACTTCCTCGTCAGTCATATAGGCAACGCCCTCAATTTCATCCTTCTGATTCCGGCTGACCCTGATACTGACGGTCCCCTGCGGGTCGATATTCAGCGTGTAAAATGACCTGTTCGCTCTGATATCCAGAAAAACATGAACTCGTTGATTCTCATAATAGCAGATTTTCCCGTCCATTATGATACCAAAAGACTCATATTCCTTTTGCTGCCGCGCCGTCAGCTCCGCTTCCAGAGCATCCAGCTCCTCCTCCCTGTCCAGCTTTTCATACAGAATAGACTGGAATTTGATATTCTCGTCCTCAAGGGCCCGTTCCAGCCACGCTTCAAGCGCATCCTCACTCATGCAACCGGTAGCGATGGAAAAAAACGACGCTGAAGAATCCGCGTAAGCCTTTTCGGCAAAACGCTGTACTACAGCGCTGTCAACCTGCAAATACCTTATCACAGAAAAGAAGCTGACGTTTCCATCCTCATAGATTTTGTCAAGCCATTCTTCCTGCTGCTCCTCCTCCATCCGGGAAAAGGCAATGTCAAATAAAGGAATGCTTCCGGCTTCGTAATACTTCTGTACCTGAGCAAAAGCCGTCTCTTTGTTTTTGCCGGACGTGGCGAACACATTTTCTTCTGCAAAAGCCGGCGCCGCCTCAACAGGATAAACGCCAATCAAAAATGTACCTGAAATTATCCCCAACGTAAGCGCGCCCGTCAGGACCGCCGTTATTTTTGATTTTTTCCTGTAATTCATAATTGCTTTTAACCTCGCTTTCAATAATTCCCTGTTTTCACTTAAGGTAACCGCGCCGGAATTTCCTGCGCGTTTTCCCGCTGACGCCATTGCGTCAAGAAGGGTTTCCCCATAGCCCTTTGCATTGCCGGAACCTGTTTTTGCAAGAACCGCTTCGTCACAGGAAAATTCACATGCCTTTTCAATTTCCCGGCTCATGAGATGCACAAGGGGATTGAACCAGTGCAGACAAACCACAAGCTGTACCAGCCATTTGTAAACAATATCCCGCCGTTTATAGTGGGTCAGTTCATGGAGTACAATGTACCGGAAATTTTTCTCAGGAACATCCATATCCAGCAGTATGATACAGGGGCGGAACAATCCCGTCAGCATTGGCGAGGAAATCAGCGGATTGAGCCAAAGCTCCACCGGCCTGCCAATGTGTTCCTGCTCTGTAAGGACGGAGAGTCTCTCCAGAATTTCAATGTCGGAAACAGGAACCGCCCCTGCCTTCACGTATCTTATAAAGCTCTGGTACATCGTCGCCTTTCGAATCAAAAGCCCTGCTCCGGCCGTCAGCCAGACCGCCCAAAGATAGCCTGACAATAATATCATCTGCTCCCAAAGCCGCTTTCCTCCGTCTTTCAATATTCCCGGTCTGTCCGCCGTTTCCCCGCCTTGTCCTGCTCTGTTCTCAACAAGATTCATGCCATTGGTAATGCTATTGGCACTGTCAATGGTATTGCTGTCGGCATTGTCAATGATATTGCTGTCGGAAGCATCAGAAAGACCTTTCAGCCCAGACAAAGGGGCATCTTTGCCGGCTTCCCCCTCACTCTCCCAAAGATAAAAAGAGTCAACTGACTGCCGGACTCTCCCCATCAAACTGATTTCCGGCTCAAAAGGAACCAGCAGCCGCAGTATCACAATAAGCCAGATGTAGTACTGCCATTGCCTGCTGATTTTATCCTTCAAAAATGGTTTTGCCGCCAAAAAAGCAAGAATAAGCAGAGAGCCGGAAAGCGACATGGACAGAACCGTTTTTAAAACCGTATCCATTCTTATTCCTGCCCTTCCAGTATTTTTTTTAGTTCGGCATATTCGTCATCGGACAGCATATCGCCTGAAACCAGATTGGTCACAAGCCCCTTTACGTCTCCTCCGTAAATTTTATCCAGAAGCTTTCTGGTCTGCGCCTGCTGATATTCCGTTTCTGATACCAGCGGCGTATACTCGTTACATCGCCCGATTTTCCTGGCTTTCAAAAAACCTTTGCTGACAAGCCGGTTTAAAAGGGTAATCAGGGTATTTTTCTGCCAGGGTTTACCCCTTTTTGCCAGTTCCTCTGTCAGACCGGCGAAAAATGTCGGTCCCTCTTTGTTTTCCCAGACGACCTTCATGATTTCAAATTCGGCATCTGATATTTGTCTGGTCATGCTAATTCCCTCCTTTCTGTACTGCTGCCATCGCTTTAAGTGGTGAAATATACCTGCAAAACAATATATGACACTTTGTTACCCTTAAAGAATAACAAGGCGTCATATATATGTCAAGTTAATTAATTTTAATTTCAGGCAAACTGCTAAATTTTACCTTTATCACCACACAAACACATCTTTTCCCAACAGCTTCAATATTGCCTCAACAAAGAAATAGTCTGCATAAATATAGTTTTGATTTCTGCCGGGCAGATGATATCCCGCCGTTCCGTTTTGTGTGATTCCGTCCGTATCAGGATTCCAGTCCGCGCTGCTTTCGTTAATTGCCTGCAGCATTTTTACCGCCGCATTCAGGTACACAGCGCCCTCTTCCTCCGGCACAAGTTCTGACAGCTCAAGCAGGCCGCAGGCCGCAGCACATGCGCCGATATCATCCTGCACATGAGGCTCTTTGGGCTGACAGAAATCTGACGGAATAAGCCCGTCCTCCGGAATATGGGCTATGAAATATCCGGCAATTTTTTGCGCCGTCTCAAGGAATTCCGGTCTTCTGGTATGTTTATAGCTGGCGGTAAAGCCATAAAGCCCCCATGCCTGCCCTCTTGTCCAGGCGGAACCTTTTCCATATCCCTGCCCGCCGTGGTCTGTGACAAATTCTCCGCTTACGGGGTCAAATTCCCCGATATGAATCACACTTCCGTCCCCGCGCACGAAATATTTCATGGTAGTAAACGCATGTTCCTCGGCAATCAGACGAAAGCGTGCATCTCCCGAGGTCTCGGACGCCCAGTAAAGCAGCGGAAGATTCAGCATACAGTCGATAATTGTTGCGCCTGCAATATGAATCGGCGGCGCATCTTTCACAAGAGGAAGCGCTTCGTTTCCGCTGCCCCATGCCCGGATAAAGCCGCAGGCCGGATTAAAACGCCCCGCAAGCCACTTTGCCGCCGTAAGTCCGTCCGCTTTTGCCTGTTCGTTTCCGGTAATCTTGTAATTCAGAACGGAGGTCGGGAGCCACAGATATCCGATATCATGGCTTTCAATTTCCAGAAGGCACGGGTTTAAAACGCTTTCCGTGTACCTTGCAATCTCTGCATAACGCTCATCTTTTGTTGCATGGTACATCTGCCAGAGCATTCCCGCCCAGAAGCCGTTGGTCCAGAAAGTCCGCGTCATGCCCGAAGGGCCTTCCATGGCTTTCTTATCATCATGCACGCCGTCTTTTGCCTCCGACGGAATTTTCTTTTCAGAGCGCTCTCTTACTGCCTTTAACTTTTCGTCAATCTTTTTTTCCGTTTCGGCAGCCCAGCCCTGCTCCTTTAATGTAAGTTTTTCATATATCATTTTCGTTTTCCTCTTTTTTTCCGCGTTATTTCTGCGCCTGCCGTCTCTCCGCCAGTATTCTGGTATTTTCATCCACCTTCTTTTTCCCCAGAGGATAAACGAAAGCCAGTAAAAGAAATACTACCAGATAACAGACTCCCGGAAGAAGGGTAGAACAATTATAGATTCCGGCCTTCACGCTGTCTGTCTGCGCAATCCCTTCCGTGGAGCTGACATAACCAATCGCCACAAGCACAAATCCTCCCAGACCGCCTGCCGCCGCCTGTGCCAGCTTTCTTGAAAAGGAGTAAATTGCATACACCGTTCCGTCGCAGCGCGTCCCCGTTTTAATCTCCTGATAGTCGATTACGTCACCGATAAAAGCCCAGGTAAGCATACTCTGGATTCCCATTCCCACATTGCTTACAAAAAGCATTGCTATAAAAGCCATCGGCGATTTCACCTTTAATACCCACAGGAGTAAAAACATAACTGTGGCAAGCAGCATTCCCGCGGAGCACACTTCCTTTTTACCGAATTTTCCGGCCAGCTTTGTGGCAAAGGGCGCCATGAGCAGCATGGCAAGGGTGGAGGTGAGGCTTGCAAGAGCCATCACTGACGTATTGTTAAAGTAATCCTTGTACAGGTAGGTATTCATTGTACTTGTAAGCAGGCTCCCGATTAATAATAAAAGCGCAACTCCAATTACTACCAGCAAAGGCCCACAGCTTACAAGCTGCTTTAAGGTCTCTCCGATTCCCGGTCCTTTCTTCGCATCCTTATCTACCTGAATCTGTACTCTTTCCGTGGTAAGCTTAAAGCATCCCAGATAAAATATAATTGCCAGTATACCGTAAATCACAGCCACAAGCGTCACTCTCTCAGGGATAATCACCTGCTGCCCCGCCTCATTCGCGCGGTATACAAGCTGTGGCGTCACCATTCCGATAATCATCCCGGCCATCACCGCCCCCACCGTTCGGAATACAGACAGAGAGGCTCTCTCTTTTGCATCATTGGTAATCACTGACGACATGCTTCCGTAAGGGATGTTGCAGGCAGTATAGAAAAAACTCCCCCACAAAATATAGGTGACAAATACCCATACAATTTTCATTGTGTCAGGAAAATCCTTTACCCAATACATATAAATCAGCATACTGCTTAATCCCATAGGAACCGCCATCCGCTTAATCCATACGCGGAAACGTCCGTCTTTGGTAGGCTTTGCGATATCGCAGATTCGCCCCATCCCCGCATCCGTAAACGCATCCACAATACGCGCAGACATCAGTATAATACCTACAATTCCGGCTCCGATTCCAAGTACATCCGTACAGAAAACCATCAGATACATCTGTGCAAAGAGAAACGTAAAATCATTCCCGAAATCTCCCATCATATATCCGATTTTATCTTTTATACCAAACGGAGGCACACTTTGATTTTTTTGGTTTGAACTCATTTCTTCTCCTTTGTTTTGCCGCTACAGGGCATAATACCTTTCTCCTTTTTCTATATAAATATCATGGCCGTGATTTTATATCTCTCCTATTCTCTTTTATCTCATTACAATTTGTGGTATGCTAGATGTAGCAAATACCCGAAAAATCCGTATTTGAATCTTTGCGCAAATTATAGCAAAATTCCGCCGAAATTATCAGTCACAAAAGGAACCGGGAGTAGCACATTTTAACACATTTCAGAAACTAAGGTGCGGCAGGATATGAAATATGACGAAAGAAGCTTTCTGCTTGAGAATCAGGAAGCTATTATCAAACGGGAAGCTATTGTCAGCACAGAGGCTGTTTTATCACGTTATTCTCTGGAAAAAGAACTGATTGCCCATGTTATGGCCGGCAATTACCGGCAGGCCGTTCAGGTGATGGAACAACTGTTTGACAGTTCCACAGAATGTGAAGATATGCTAAGAAGGCTGCCTTCCAAACCGGACGAGCAGCTGCGCGCCATCGGACTTAACTTAAATTCCATGCTCCGGGTCGCCCTTCTCTCCTCTCAGATACCTGTGATTTATCTCCATATTATAGCAACCCATATGGGTATTCTGATAAAGGAAGCGCCGATAGAATATTTACAGGAAGAACAGATTCTGCACAGGATTATCGAAGCATACTGCTTCTATGCCGGTGAATATAATAACATGCATTACAGCGAAGCCGTCTCGCAGATTACCGACTATATTTATCTGCATATCAGGGATGAGCTTTCTCTTTACCGGATTGCAGACGCCGTTCATTTTTCCGCAACCTACGTAAACCGGATTTTGAAAAAAGAGACAGGATACACTACCATACAGTATATCAAAAGGTCCCGGATTTCCCTTGCAAAGAATATGCTGCGCTTTCATAATCTGACCGTGGCGGATATTGCCTCATTTGTCGGCTATCCCAACAGCAACTATTTCTGCCGGGTATTTCATCAGTTAGAAGGGATTTCCCCTATGCAGTACAGGGAACAAATCAGAGAAAGGATTCGTTAGTCTTGTGTGTATAAGGGTCTGCTCATAAAAATGCATCCCTCATCATAGCGTGGCTTATAATTTCTGTGAATAAAGGCTTCCTCAGCCTTGCCAAGACGCCTGAAATTTAAGGTTTCATAATATTTTATCAAATTACTATATGGCAATGCAAAAATATAAATAATACATATTCCAACTCTTTCAGCCGCCATTTTTATAGTTGGCAGTACAAAATCAAGAAAAATAATACTTCCAATCCCTTTCTGCTCCTTATGTGCCGCTTTATATGTACTGTTTACTGCAAAATTTGCCAGTTCGACGGCCGGAAGCGAGTCGATTTCAACTTGAAAAACAGTCCATTTTTTCCTTGAAGCAACCAGACCTGTCTTTAATGAAAAATATCCGACAATTTCATTTGAAACATTATCTTTTACCAGATAGGTTCTTGCTTCATGCGCCATTTCATCAGATACAGCCTGTCTTTTTAAATACATCTCAAGCCCCAGCCCTGTTTCCGCCGAAACATGAAACTTCTGAATCAGCCGAAGATTTTCTTCATCTGCAAGGAGTGGTTCGCAATAAAAAATTTCATTATCTATTAATTTATTTCCCATTTGACCTGTCGGCCAGAATTCTTGCCTTGCATTCATCTGCCGCTTTCCGTATATTGTCATCTGACTTTACGGTTTGCTGACGGAGCGTTCTCAATATCTGTTCTCCGATTCTGCCATGCAGATTCGCCATGTTTGGTTTTGCATACGTTTTCATTTCCGACATCTCCTTTCTGTAATTTACTATGTTACTTATTATTATATGTTTTTTCTGTCATTATTCAATAGATACAGATATTAAAATTTCATAACCTCCTCCCCGTTACTTCGTCCACACCTTCTTCCTCACCCCGTACCCAATCACCAGAATCAGCATGGCAATCCATCCCGCCGCACAGGCAAAGGCAATCCCCGTAATTCCAAACCTCCCAATCAGCAGAAAGGTAAACAGCACCCGGACGGAAATCTGGGTTAAGGAACCCGCCAGCGATACCTTCATAAACTTTTTCCCCCTGAAAAATCCCTGCATCCCGTTAGTCATAGCGGAGAAAAAGTAAAAAAACGCCATCACGGAGAAATATTTCTGCCCCTCGCTTAAAATCGTCTCATCTGTGCTGAACAGATACAGCATCGGCCTGTGGAACAGCAAAAGCACAATACAGATAAAGACAAAATAACAGGTTTCAATGGTCATTCCGCTAAAGAAGCCCTTGCGGACGCGCTCCTTTTCCTCCGCACCGTCATTCTGGGCGATAAAAGTCATCATGGAGGTGGAAACGCTCCTCTCCGGCACCAGCGCAAAATCCTCGATTTTCCCCACAGCGTTAAAAGCCGCAATGGTACTCACGCCAAGGGTATTGACCATTCCCTGTATCGCCAGCTTTCCGATAGGCTGGGCGCATTGCTGCAACGCCGTGGTGCTCCCGTAATGGAGGGTTTTCTTTGTGAACTCCTTATCCGGCACAAAATCACGGCGGCTGATGTGCAGAACCGGAACCTTTTTAAATACATAAATCATACAGGCAACGGCGGAGACGGATTCCGCAATATCCGTGGCAAGACCGGCGCCAAACACCCCGAGCCCAAAGCCCGCCACAAAAATTACGTCCAGTATTCCGTTTAATATGGAAGAAAAGGCCAGAAACCGAATCGGCGTTTTGGAGTCTCCCACGCTGCGCAGGGCCGCTGCGTAAATATTGTAAAGGCAGGTAAAAGGCATACCGATAAATATTACCCTGAGATAACTGACGGACAGGTCGAGAATATCCTCCGGCACCTGCATCAATTTCAGTATGATTCCCGACGCCAGAAGTCCGCCTGTAAAGAGCAGAAGGGAAAAGATGCCTCCTATTCTAAGGCAGGTTCCCATCTCTTTTTTCAAATCCCCGTACTTTCCCGCCCCATAGAAATTGCTCATCAGCACCGAAGTACCCACGCAAAGCCCGGTAATTCCCATAATCAGAAAATTCATCACCGGCTCCGCCGTTCCCACCGCCGCCAGCGCCTCGTTTCCGGCAAAACGCCCGATGACAATGGAATCCACCGCGTTATAGGTCAGCTGGAAAATATTTCCCAGAATCAGGGGAATGGTAAATGAAATGAGATGTTTAGTTATGTTGCCTTTGGTTAAATCGGTTGCCACAGCGAACTCTCCCGCCCTTTCAGTTGTATTTTTTTTCATTCAACGTTATAATGATTTTACTACATTTACGATTACAGGAAAAGATTATGAATATTTATGATATTGCAAAGCTCGCCGGAGTTTCCATTGCCACGGTGTCCCGGGTGGTAAACGACAGTCCCAAGGTCAGCGAACGGACCAAGGCCGCCGTCCTGAAGGTGATGGAGGAAAACAACTACACGCCGAATGTGTTTGCCAGGGGTCTTGGCCTTGGCTCCATGAAATCCGTAGGCATTGTCTGCCCGGATGTGGCTGACACCTATATGGCAAAGGCGGTCTCCTACCTTGAAAAGAATTTAAGGGGGTATGGGTATGACTGCATTTTATACTGCAGCAGCTACGACGAGGAGGACAAACGCCAGGCCGTGGAGCTGATTTTCAAAAAACAGATTGACGCCCTGATTCTGGTAGGCTCCAATTATTCCGACATCAACGGACAGGCGCCGGATTACGTGCAGGAAGCCGCCTCTCAGATTCCTGTTTTTCTGATTAACGGCTATCTGTCCCATAACAACATCTACTGCGTGCTGGCGGACGATTTCCAGTCTGTCTACGATATCACGGAGGAATTGCTGTTTGCAGGGAAAAAGCGGATTCTGTTTTTATATAATTCCAACTCCTACAGCGCAAAAAGAAAATGTCAGGGGTATATTGACGCGCTTGCCGCACACGGCATAGAGGCTGACGGGGAGCTGATGCTCTACTGCGAAAATTCTATTTACGCCATGCGGGACAAACTGCTATGCAAACGGAACCTTGTCTTTGACAGCGTTATCGCCACCGAAGACTGGCTTGCCGTCGGCGCATTGAAATATGCCTCCGCCACAGGTATCCGCGTGCCGGAGGCAATCAATATCATAGGTTATAATAATTCCGAGCTTTCCATCAGCTGCACCCCGGAATTAAGCTCCGTGGACAACCGGGTGGAGGTTTTGTGCAAAACCGCCATCGATTCCCTTATGTCCCTTCTTGGCGGACAGAAGATTCCCCGCAGGCAAATGGTAAAATGCCATCTTGTGAAACGCCAGACAACGGATTTCTAGTCGCTTATCTCTGCACTCTGGCTCCGGCTCCGCCCATGATGGCTTCCACTTCCTTTTTGCTTGCCATGGTAGTGTCCCCCGGCGTGGTCATAGCCAGCGCTCCGTGAGCCGCGCCGTAATTAACGGCCAGTTCCGCGTCCCCTGTGGTCATAAGTCCGTAAATCAGGCCGGATGCAAAGGAATCTCCGCCGCCTACGCGGTCCATGATTTCCAGTCCCTTATAATCCTTTGCCTTGTAAATCTCTCCGTCCGCCCAGCAGATTGCGCTCCAGTCGTTGACTGTTGCCGTCTTTACGGTACGGAGGGTTGTTGCCACCGCCTTGAAATTGGGATACGCCTTTGCCGCCTCGTTAATCATCTTCTTGTAGCCGTCCAGATTCAGCTCCTTTAAGTTCTCGTCGTTTCCTTCAATCTCAAATCCCAGACATGCCGTGAAGTCTTCCTCGTTTCCAATCATGACATCCACATACTTCGCCACCTCTTTGTTGACCTCCTGGGCTTTTTCAAGGCCACCGATGGCGCTCCACATGGAGGGACGATAGTTCAGGTCGTAGGAAACCACTGTTCCGTATTTCTTTGCCGTTTTGATAGCAGCCAGAACCGTTCCGCAGGACTGCTCGGATAAGGCCGCGTAAATGCCGCCGGTGTGCAGCCAGCGGACGCCAAGCTCTCCGAAAATATATTCAAAATCAAAATCCGCCGGCGTTGCCTTGGAAATCGCCGTATTCGCCCTGTCAGAGCAGCCCACGGCGCCTCTGATGCCAAAGCCCCGCTCCGTGAAGTTCAGGCCGTTTCTGCAGATTCTTCCGATTCCGTCTGTTTTCATCCACTTAATCAGGGAAGTATCCACTCCTCCCTGAAGAATGAAATCCTCCATCAAAAGACCCACTTCATTATCCGCAAAAGCCGTGATTACGGCCGTATTTAAGCCGAAGCATCTGCGAAGCCCGCGGACCACGTTGTACTCCCCGCCGCCTTCCCATGCGCGGAAGCTTCTTGCGGTGCGGATTCTGCCCTCGCCGGGGTCAAGGCGAAGCATAACCTCGCCCAGAGATACCGCGTCATACCTACATTCGTTTACAGGTTTTAAATTCAGATTCATTTGAGTACTCCTTTCATAAGCTCATAAGCGCCTTTTTCTTCTATTGTTTTTAAGTCTTCTGCAACGGCTTTCTCAAGGCCGGGGATTTCCGTTAAATCTTCTCCCCAGAATGCCGTATTGGAAAGAACCGCCTTCGCCAGTGTCTGTGCATCGTCTTTTTTATGTGCATCATAGAATTCCAGAATGCTCTTATCATCGCTGATGGGGTATTCCTGCTCCCCGCGAAGCCCCACAAAGCCCTTTTCGTCAAGGCGCACGCCCCGGTAAAAAGCAATATAAAATGCCAGAGAAGCGGTCAGGCACTCAGGCAGCGCCTGAAACTTTTCCACATATCCTTTTAAGGAGGGCATCACTCTTGCCTTCCACTTGGAGGTGGAATTTAAGGAAATCGACAAAAGCGCATGGTCAATAAAGGGATTGTCAAACCGGTCCGTCACTGACTTTGCAAAGTCAAGAAGCTCCTCCTCGGGAAGGGTTAACGTGGGAATAATTTCCTTATAAATGGCCTGATTCATAAAGCCTCTGATAACGTCGTCCTTCATGCAGTCCCGCACAATGTCCTGTCCCGCCAGATAAGCCCCCAGCACCATAGAGGTATGGGCGCCGTTTAAGATGCGCACTTTTCTCTGCTTATAGGGCTTGTGATTGTCCGTAATCAGCACCGGGAGACCGGCTTTTTCAAAGGGCAGCTCCTCTTTCAGGCTCTCCGGCCCCTCAATCACCCAGAAACCAAAGACCTCTCCTGTGTCAATCACATTATCCTCATATCCAAGCTCCTCGCAGATAGCCGCGGCCTCGCTCCTTGGGTATCCGGTGACAATCCTGTCAACCAGAGTGGAACAGAAAATATTTTCCTCTTTTATCCACTCTATAAATTCTTCTCCCAGCTCCCAGGCATTTGCGTACTGTAAAACGCATTTTTCCAGCTCTTTTCCGTTATCGTCAATCAGCTCGCAGGACAAAATCACAAAGCCCTTCCCTTTCTCCTTCCCGAACGCCTGATATCTGGCATAGAGAAACTGCGTCAGCTTTCCCGGATAGCTGGAGGCCGGTTTATCGCCGAACTGACAGGAGGCGTCATAGGCAATACCCGCCTCGGTGGTGTTGCAGGCAATAAAGCGCAGCTCGGGATTTTTTGCGCACTCCATATAGCTTTCATACTCGGTATAGGGATTCAGGCAGCGGCTCACGCTGGAAATCACACGCTTGTCGTTTACCTTCTGTCCGTTTTCATTCCCCCGGAGGAATAAGGTGTAGAGCCCTTCCTGCTCGTTGATAAATTCCTTAATGCGCTCTCCCCCTTCAATGGGCTGAACAAGAACAATTTTGGAATTGAAACCGCATCTCTCATTCATCATGTCCACAAAGTAGTCCACGAACGCTCGAAGGAAATTCCCCTCTCCGAACTGCAGAATGCGTTCAGGGGCATCCTTTAAGAGATATCCGTCAAAGTTCATCTCTTCCAGTGTTTTGTAACAAAGTTTTTTCATACCTTCTCCATTTCTGCGCTGTTTCCTTTTCTTTGAACCGCCTGTCGGTCAGCGCGCGGACAGACGGCTTCTCTCATCCCGCAGCTCCCGGACTTTTTTGATTCCCTGCGGGCAACAGCCGGATAAACTCTCCTTACCGAAACCCACCACCGTCTGCTGCAGGCCGTATTACTACAAAGTAACACCCTGCTTAAAAATTGCCATATCGTGAAAACCGGCTTCCTCCGCCTTTACTTCCCTGCCGGAAGCCACCTCTGTTACATAGTCAAAAAGCGCTTCTCCCAGCTCCTCCAATGCCGTTCCTTCCACCAGCGTTCCGCAGTTGAAGTCAATCCAGTTATTTTTATGCTCGGCCAGCGGCGTATTGCTGGAGATTTTTACGGTGGGAACCGGGGAGGCGAAAGGCGTTCCCCTTCCCGTGGTAAACAGTACAATATGCGCGCCCGAAGCCGCCAATGCCGTGGAGGCCACAAGGTCGTTTCCCGGTGCGCTTAAAAGGTTCAGCCCCGGTACGGAAACTCTTTCTCCGTAGGCGAGCACACCCCTTACAGGCGCGGAGCCGGACTTTTGCGTACAGCCCAGGGACTTGTCCTCCAGTGACGAAATGCCTCCCTTCTTATTGCCGGGAGAGGGATTTTCATAAATGGTCTGCCCGTGGCTCGTAAAATAATTCTTGAAGTCGTTAATCAGCGAAACCGTTTTATCAAACAGCTCTTTATCCGCACAGCGGTTCATCAGAAGCGTCTCCGCCCCGAACATTTCCGGCACTTCGGTGAGAATCGTAGTTCCTCCCTGCGCAATCAGCAAATCCGAGAACTTACCGACCGTGGGATTTGCGGTGATTCCCGAGAGCCCGTCGGAGCCACCGCATTTCATTCCGATAATCAGTTCGCCGCATGGAATCGGTTCCCTGCTAAAGCCGCCGGCATATTCCGCCAGCTCCTCCACCAGTCTGATACCATCCGCAATTTCATCCTCCGATTCCTGGCACACCAGAAATTTTACCCGACGTTCATCTGTTTCGCCTATGTAAGACTTTAAAACATCAATATTGCTGTTCTCACAGCCAAGCCCCAGCACCAGCACGCCGCCTGCATTGGGGTGATTAATCAAATCCGCAAGAATCCTTCTGGTATTCTCCTGGTCGTCTCCCATCTGGGAGCATCCGTAAGGATGAGGAAACGCCGCAATGGCGTCGATACTTCCCTTTCGGAAAATCTGCACCTTCTTCTCGATAGCTGTTGCCACGTTGTTGACGCACCCCACGGTGGGGATAATCCATATCTCATTGCGCACCGCCGCACGGCCGTCCAGCCTGCGGTATCCCTGAAAATACCTTTTCTTCCCTTCAGGAAACAAAACCGCCGGCTGAGGTTCATAAGAATATGTCAGCACGTCTCCCAGCCCGGTCTTCATATTGTGGGTGTGCACCCACGCCCCTTTTGCAATATCTTCTCTTGCAATACCTATAGGCGCGCCGTATTTAATCACGGCTTCCCCCTCCGCAATGGCAGTCAGGGCAAATTTATGCCCCTGCGGAATGTCCTCGAGAAGCGTTATTTCTTCCCCGTCCGTGTTCATAATGCTTCCGGCCGTCAGCGGCTTTAAGGCAACCGCAACCTTGTCTCCGGGATGAATTTTAAAAAAATTCTGCATGATTTCCTCTTTTCTCCTGCGCGTTCTTTCCTGATATTTACAAAAATGTAAGTGCTTACATTTAAAATACACGGTTTTTATAAAATAGTCAATAAATAATTTTGTCAATTTTAATAGCCGCATTATTAGAAAATACTCTAATGCGGCCATAAACTCTCTCTTTTTCGCCTGGAAGATTCTTAACAAACTTATTAATTTCTTCCGCAAATCATGAAAATTTTGTTGATTATGCTAACTGCATAACCTCGGCTTCAAGTTCTCTTAACTCGTCTGATGATAATGAGGGGACGCACAGCGCAATTTCATCAAGTGACAGCTTTCCCATTTTTATCATTCTTTCCGCTGTTTCCCTGTCTGCGTCATGCCTTTCACTTCTGATAAATGATTTCATTATCTGTTCTTCATCAAACAAACTCATCATGATTGTCACAACCTCCTTCTCTCTCTGCGCCAGATATTCCCTTAAAACATTCCTGTCCCTGCATATGCGGATTGTCTCCGTAACTGCCTTCCTCGTCATTCCATGCTTCCTTGTCTGCTCATTAAAAACCTTACAGAAAATGATGTACTGATTTATGATATCATCTGTAGCGCTTTCACAGATAACCTTTGCTTTTACCTCAATATCTATATCCGCGCCCTCGAAAAATTCTTGAGACAAAGATATTTTATCGGGTTTTCTCCCTTTGTTTCCCGTAAATATCACATAAAGTTCAGGCTTCGTGTAACATAAAAGGGGACACTTCTCCATGTGCGAAATGTCCCTCCGTCTCTATATGGTTATTTCAATTTATAAAAAATAATACAGTTCGGTCTGTCCACCTTCAGTTCCGGGCCGTTCATTACAATCGTCCCCTCCTCCATGTTCACGTCAAAAAATGTCATGGAGTTGGTCTCATGATTTAAGGAAACCAGATGCCTGCTGTCCGGGAACAGCGCCGCATCCTTGGGATAGTCCCCGCTTATGGGCAGACAAAGTATTTTGGTAAGCATGCCTGTGTTTTCATCTATGGAATAAAGCACCACACTGTTGTCGCCTGCGTTGGAGCTGCACAGATACTTAAAATCTTCCGAAATGTTAAGCGCGCTTGCCGCCGAGCCGCCCGCATGATAGTCATTTAAAGTGGAGATGTTCTGAATTTTTTCAAAAACCGGCATCCTGTGCTCTTTATCCACGCTGTAGGTATAAACGTCAATATAATTTTTGAGTTCATGCACCACATAAAGCAGCTTTCCGTCCTTGGAAAACTTCAGGTGGCGGGGCGCAGATTCCTGCTCGCTTCTGATGATATCCACCTGCCGCAGCCGGCCGTTCATGTGATTCAGCTCATAGACCACCACATGGTCCATTCCCAAATCCGCCGCACATAAGAATCTGTTGTCTCTCGTCATCTTAACGCAGTTAATATGAGGCTTAAAGTTTCTCTCGGCAATGCTTCCCAGCCCCTTATGATAAATTTCATCTGTTATTTCTCCGATTTCTCCGTTTTCCCTTACCCGGAGCACCGTAAGCTTGGCATCGTGGTAACCTGCCACAAACAGGAACTTATCTTCGTAGTCTGTAGAAAGATAGCAGCCTCTCATTCCGTTAATCGACGCATGATTGATAACCTCAAGGCTTCCGTCTTCCAGTATTCTGTAGGATTCGACACCGAAATCCGTAATGGAATACAGGTATTTGCGGTTATGGGATATGGTCACATAGGAGGAATTCGTTATTTCCACCTGGTCCTTCTCCATAAATCTGCCGTTTTCCATGTCTACATTATAAATCCGTATTCCAAAATTACTCTTATTACCATAGGTGTAAGTGGACACATAAGCTACATATTTTTCTTTTTCCATGACATTCCTCTTTTTATATTTTACTCTGGCAGCCTTCATACAAAAAACAGCCTGTATGATATCAACATAACTGCATTATACCACAACTTAATTTAAGGTACAATAATTGTTACTTTTCTCACCGGAATCTAAAAATTGATTTCCGTGATTTTTCCGCACACTATTCCCTGAACTGTCCGTTCCCCCGCACCAGATATTTATAGGAAGTAAGCTCCTTAAGCCCCATAGGGCCTCTTGCATGGAGCTTCTGCGTGCTGATACCGATTTCCGCGCCAAATCCAAACTCAAAACCGTCGGTAAACCGGGTGGATGCGTTCACATAGACACAGGCCGCGTCCACTTCGTTTAAGAATTTCTCGGCATTTTCCTTATTTTCCGTGATAATCGCTTCCGAATGCCTTGTGCCGTACCGGTTGATATGGGCAATCGCCTCGTCCGCCGAAGATACGGTTTTCATGGCAATAATATAATCCAGGTATTCCGTGGCATAATCCTCCTCTGTTGCAGGAATGCAGTCAATCACCTGACGTACCCTTTCGTCCCCGCGGATTTCCACGCAATGCTCCTTTAAGGACTTTGCCAGCTCCGGCAGCAGCCTTTCCCTTATCTTTTCATGAACCAGCAGCGACTCGCAGGCATTGCACACGCCGACCCGCTGTGTTTTTGCATTGATAATAATCGGTATTGCCATGGCAAGGCTGGCGGACTCGTCCACATAAATATGACAATTTCCGGTTCCTGTTTCAATCACCGGTATGGTGCTGTTTTCCACCACGCTTCTTATCAGTCCGGCCCCGCCTCTTGGTATCAGCAGGTCCACATATTCCTTTAGCCGCATAAACTCCAAAGTCACGGCTCTGTCTGTTGCCGGAATTATCTGTATGGCGTCGCCAGTAATGCCGGATTCCTTAAGAGAACATCTAATAACATCTGTTATTGCTATATTGGAGCGAAGGGCGTCGCTTCCGCCTTTTAAAATAACGGCATTACCGCTTTTAAAGCAAAGCCCGAATGCATCCGCCGTCACATTAGGACGGGACTCGTAGATAATGCCAATCACTCCCATGGGAACTCTGCGCTTTTCTATGCAAAGGCCGTTCGGACGCTCAAAGCGCTCCAGCACCTCCCCGACAGGGTCGCAAAGCTCTGCCACCTGCTTAAGCCCTTCCGCCATCCCTTCTATTCTTTCTTCTGTCAGCCGCAACCTGTCAAGCAGCCCCACAGACATGCCTTTTGCCTCGCCCTCCGCCACATCCCTGGCGTTTTCGTCCAGAATCAGGCTTTTTTCTCTCACAAGGGCTTCCGCCGCAGCCTGTAACGCCCGGTTTTTCTCATCTGCAGTCAGCTTTTGCAGCTCGTATTTGGCCAGAGCCGCCGCTTTTCCCAATCCGCTTAATAATTCATTCATTCCTTTTCTCCCGTTTTTGCATTGTCAGACAGCGCTGCCAGGGCCTGCCATACCAACGCTTTTTGTCTTATTTAATAACGCCTGCTTCCGTAATAATCATATCCGTTTTCTTATCGTGAGCCTCCTCCGGCACCTTTTTGGCAATCTGGCATTCAAAGGCAAGGGCTGCGCTTTTCAGAGCCGGAAACGCGGCAAGATAGCGGTCATAAAAGCCTTTTCCATAGCCCATACGGCCTCTTTGCCGGTCAAATACTGCCCCCGGCACAAGAATCAGCGCTTTCAGCGCCTGTGACATCTCCTGCGTAAAGAGCCTTTGCCCGTCAGCTTCCGGCTCTCTGATGCCCTGATATCCTTCCTTTAAATCCTCCATGGAGGTTATCTCATAAAACCGGATATTCATCCCCTCCACTTTGGGCGCAAATATTCTTTTTTCGCCTGAATGAAGAAGTTCCTCCACCAGAGCCGAGGTCTCCACCTCGCTGCGGTAATTCATGTACACAAGGACTGCCTCGGCTTCCTGAAATGCCGGCTCCTGTTTCAGGCGTTCCCTGATTTCTTCGCTTTTCTCCTTCCGTTTAGCAGCCGGAAGACCGTTCCTGTAAGAAAGATATCTGTTCCGCAGTTCCTGTTTCGTGGTATACGCTTTCTCCATACTTTTATCCCCTCCCGCCTTCTGTATCCGTACTTACTTTCCCACCGGCCTCTGCCGCTTTGCCGGCAAGCGCAAGCGCCACTTCTTCCGCCACCCGTATGCCGTCCATCGCCGCCGACGTTATTCCTCCCGCATATCCCGCGCCTTCCCCGCAGGGATAGAGTCCTTTTATGGAAGACTGCAGCCCCTCGTCCCGCAGAATCCGAACCGGCGACGAAGTTCTGCTTTCAATCCCCTCAACCAGCGCATTTTTATCGTTAAAGCCCTTTATCACCCTGCCAAACTGCTCCATCCCCCGGACAAATGCCTTTCCGAGAAAATCGGGAAGTATCTCGTGCACCGGTCCGAATGTCCAGCTCCCTTTGATACAGGGCTTAAAATCTTCCGGTATCAGCGAAGCCTCCGTCAGCGCAAAACCCTCCGGTATCAGTAAAGCCTCCGGCTGCGCGGGATTCCCCAATGCCGGTGATGGATTTCCCTCATCTTCCTCTCCCGCAGAGGGACGTCCCTCCATCCTGTCGCAAACCTCTCCCCAGAGCGCCGCTCTGTAATCCCCGTATCTCTCCACGGGAATTTTCCCGCCTCCGACCGCAAACGCCCTTCCCTCCAGTTGGCGCTGAAACTCAATGCCTGCCAAAGGATGGTTATCCCCGTAATCCTCTGGCGTAACGGATACTATGATGGCGCTGTTGGCGTTTTTGCCGTCCCGGCCGCTGTAGCTCATACCGTTTACCGCAAGCCTGCCCGGTTCCGAGGAAGCGTTCACCACATACCCTCCGGGACACATGCAGAACGAATACACGCCCCTTCCACGGCTTTCCCTGCTGTCAAAATCAGAATTATCCGGGTTCTCCATATTCACGCCCTCTTTGCAGGGACTTTCCGAAGGGCTGACATTTGCCGTCACCTTGTATACTGCATTTCCCAGCGTCTTTTCCTGCCTGACGCCATACTGTGAAAGGTTGATGAGCTCCTGCGGGTGCTCCACCCGCATCCCCACCGCAAAGGGCTTAGCCTCCATTGCAATGCCTTTCCCATACAGCATGGCGATGGTATCTCTCGCGCTGTGCCCCGGCGCTAAAACCACACAGGAGGTCTTTAAATGTTCTTTCCCGTTAATAACAACACCTGTTATTTTCCTGTTTTTATCAATTTTCTCACAGACAATATCCGTTACCTTTGCCCGGAATCTGACCTCCCCGCCCATTGCAAGAATTGCATTCCGCAGGTTCGCAACCACCCTGCTTAAAACATCAGTTCCGATATGGGGCTTATGGTCATAAAGGATTTCCGGCGGAGCCCCCATCTTTACAAAGAGCGAGAGCACCTCTTTATTTCTGCCGTATTTATCCTTTACCAGTGTGTTTAATTTACCGTCGGAAAAAGTGCCGGCGCCCCCTTCGCCAAACTGTACGTTGGACTCCGTATCCAGCTTCCCGCTCTCCCAGAAAGTATGTACCGCTTTTGTTCTTTTCTCTACCGTCTCTCCTCTTTCAAGCAATATGGGACGAAAACCGGCGGACGCCAGCATATAGCCGCAGAAAAGTCCCGCCGGTCCCGTTCCGATAATCACCGGCCTTATCTCTCCCCGATAATTTCTTACCGGAAAGCGATACTTCTTTTCCTCCCACACAAGAACCTGCCTTTTATCGCATCTCCTGTAAACTTTCGGCTGATTCTTAACCTTAATATCCAAAATATAATTAAAATATAACTTTGGTTTTTTCCTGGCGTCAATGGAACGTCTGACTATTGTTATCTCCGGTGCTTCCTCACATTTGAGAAGCTTCCTGACGGCATCCTCCAGTTCCTTTTGGGTGTGTCCCACCGGAAGCCTGAGCTGGTTAATTCTAAGCATATTCCCTTCCTTCCGCAATCTCCAGTGTGGAACTGCCGGCCGCATTTCTCCCTGCAATGTAACCGCTGCTCCACGCCCATTGAAGATTGTAACCGCCGCATTTCCCGTCCACATCAACCATCTCGCCTGCAAAATAAAGCCCCTTAGTCAGTCTGGATTCCATTTGAAGGGTTATCTCATCAAAGGAAACCCCTCCCGCGCAGACCTGTGCGTTTTCAAGAGGATTCACGCTCTTTATATGTATGACGAACGCTCTGCTGTTTTGCATCAGGCTCCATATCTTATCCCACCCCGCCTCCGCCGCTTTCATCTGCAGTTTCAGGCCGGCCTGCTTTATGAGAACCATGTTGATTTTTTTATTCAATGTGCCTGTCATATAATTTTCCAGAGGCATTTCCTTATGTGTGCCAAAGCGCAGACGGCTCATATAGGCAAACGCAGCTTCCTTCTGGTCAGGGAAAAAATCCACAAGCACCTCCACGTTCTTCTTATCCTTCAGGGCATAAGCGGCGATGTGGCTTACCTGAAAAACCGGAATGCCTGAAATCCCGTAATCGGTAAACTGTACTTCCCCTTCCTCCGCAGCCTTCGCCTCTCCCTCGACAACCAGCGTTATTTTTGCTTTGCATCTGACGCCCGACAATGCTTTCTCGAATCCGTCGCTGCTTCGCAGCGAAGTAAGCCCCGGAAGCAGCGCGCCTACTCTGTGCCCGAATCCTTTCGCCAGCTCATAGCCTGTCAGTCCTTCGCCCCTTTTCAGAGAGGCCGGGCTCCCGCATGCTAAAATCACCTTCTGGAAACTGCCGGCATTCCCTGCGGAGGTTTTTACCTCAAACAAATTTTTTGATTTATGAAAAAGGGCTTCTGTAATTTCCGTCTCCGGCATCACCCTGACTTTTTTTCTCTCAAGCTCCATGCGCAGAACGTCAAGCACCGCAGACGCCTGCTCCGAGTAAGGGTACAGATAACCGCTCCTGTTTCTGACCATCAAACCCATGCTCTCAAAAAAAGAGATGGTGTCCCATACGGAAAATACCCGGAACATCCCTTTTAATTTTTCTCTGTCATTACAATAATACTGCTCCACGGAAAACTCCAGGTTCCCCAGATTGCATTTTCCGTTCCCTGTGGAAAGAATCTTCTTCCCCACTCTGTCATTTTTTTCAAACAAAGTGACTTCCGCACCATACTTCACTGCTGTAATTGCCGCCACCATGCCGGAAGCGCCCGCACCAATCACTGCCACTTTCATTTTACTTTTCATGATTTCCTCTCTTTAAGCCAAAACGATGTTGTAATAACCCTAGCTTGAATAGGATTCAAGGAAATTATACAATCCTTTTTCATTCTCCACAAACTTCATATTTAAAATTTCTTCCTGAAGCTTTTCCGGCAGATTCTCCACCAGAATGTCCGTATTCATATAAACATGAGATAAGCTGTAATCATAAACAACCACATAATGATTCTCATTCAGGAGAAAGAATCCTTTTTCCGTATCTATGCGCTCATAGCTTTTCCTGACAACCACCCTGTCAGGCGAAAAGGACACAAGCTCCATAAAAGTGAACCCCTGCTCTAAATCGGTCAGAGAAGGATTTGAATTATACTCGCCGATTTCAGCTGCAAGCCTGTCCCTGCTTAACCCCATAAATTTATCAGGCGCCGTCTCCTCCGCTTCCACCGTCTCGCCGCTGAATACGTTATAATCCTGAACCACATAACGGGTATTTGCCGAAAAAACCGGCTCTTCAATCATTGCCACCGGCGCTGTGTCCTCCGGTTCTTCCTCTGTTTCCGGCAAAAGCCCGCTATTTTCTTCCTCCGATATCCGAAGAATCTGTTCACCGGGATAAAAAAACTCCATAATGGCGATATTGGAAGCAAAACCGGCCGCAAACATAGTCAGAGGATAGATAAAAAATAAACTGATACGTTTTACAAATTTCATAGCATGCACACCTTTACTATTTCTTTATAAACAGTATCAGCAAAAAGTTTTAAATTATACTTTACATGTAATGCAAACGCTCCGAAAGTTTCATCAAAATCCACCCTCCGGCCATTTCCTCCAGTTCTTCTTCCCGAAAAGCCCGCGTCACCACCAAAAGAAGCATATAAATAACAATCCCCGCCGCAAGGCAAATCAGCATTGAAAATCCCTGCCCTATTATCGAAGACAGCAGTTTATTTAAAAGCAGGGAAATAACGCCTGCAACCGCAGAAATCACAATGGTAAATACAAAGCTTTTAATCCACTCCTGCGTATATCCGAAAAGCCGGCTTATAAGAAACAATCCTGCTCCCGCCACCAGAACGTGAAATAAAATAACAGACGTAATCACTCCCATCATCCCAATCTTTGCAACCCTGATTAACAGTATGGCCGCACCGATATGGATAAGCAACGCGCCCGCACCGACGAATACCACGTAATTTTGCCTTCTGTTTTTTAATAAGATTTCCATAAACAGAGCTCCCGGCACATAAAAAACCACTATCAGGCTTCCTAACTGCAGCCAGGGAACCGCCTGACCGGAATTCCCCTTAAACAGGAGGCTCAGAATATTTTCAGAAAACACGGCGAGAAATACGGCAGCCGGTATGGCAACCGCCGCGCACTGATGAGTGAAAATTCCCAGCCTTTCTCTTGCAAATCGCTTTTCCTCTCTCTCCAGTATGGCTGAAACGCGCCTAGGAAACACGCAAAATAAACTGATGACTCCGCATATGAGGCCGATAACCACCAGACACTTACCATAATACATTCCCCATGAGCTGGTAAGGGTTCCCACAGCTTCTCCCGATGAAAAATACAGATACTGGTCAAGAAGCGGCAGAACATGGAAGGTCAGATAATACAGGCAGTACATAAGCCCGGTTCCCAGAAGCATCCTGAAAATATAAAGTCCCGATTCCTGGTTGCGCTGCAGCTCCCGGTCGGCCATCTTTTTAGAGCCTCTCTTAAAAACGGCATATAATACCAGCGCGTGGAGAAAGCAAAAGACGGAAGCCGCCAAAAGACCGACGCAGGCTCCCATTGCCCCGTAAGAAGCCGCATAATCCGCATTTTTAAGCAAGGCGGAAACCTTACTGCCATAGCTGTGCAAAACCGCCGCTCCGGTCAGCCCTCCTGCAAACAGAAAAAAAGTAAATAATATCTGAGAATGGATTGCCGGGATTCTGGAACCGTTTCCCTGAAAATATCCCCTGAAAACGCCTGTCAGAATAAAAAAGACAATCGCCGGCGCCATCACGCACAGGGAAAGCCCGGCAAGCGGAATATGCATAACCTTTTCCGCAATTGCAAATCCTCCGAAGATAAACAAAACGCTAAAGAGCGCGCCCACAGCCGCTCCGCAGATAAGCGCAAGGCGCAAAGTCTTTTCCGCACTCTTTGCCTGCTCCTTTTTCATCCGGTATCTGACGTGGAAAGCGACAGCCTCTGACAGGCCGTACGAAATCGTACCTGCAGCCACAAAAAAAATCTCGTTTGCCGTGCCGAAATAGGCAAGACCTTTATCTCCTGTTATATACCCAAGAGGGATTCGGAAAACAAGGACAATAATTAATGCAAGCTGTGTAATGATTGTGTAATTGTCTTTTTTCGGCGAAGCCGCTTTTCTTCTTATCGCGTTCATAAATACTCCATCAGTTTTCTCTCGTAATTCCAAGGGCTGCAAGCACCTGCTCCTGCTTTTGTTCCATTTCTTTTGCCGCTTTCTCCTCCACGTGGTCATATCCGCAAAGATGGAGCATACTGTGGGCTACAAGAAATGCAAATTCTCTTTTTGTGGAGTGCCCGTATTTATCCGCCTGTTCCCTGACCTTATCGGCGGAAATAATAATATCGCCCAGAACCAGTTCGCCGCTTTCCGGCTCAAAATAATCCGCCTCGTCCGTCTCTACCGCGTCAAAATCCGATTCTTTTTCAAAGCATATCATAGGAAAGGAAAGCACGTCTGTGGGAGCGTCCACCCCCCTGTGCTGCCTGTTGATTTCATGGATACCCTCATTATCCGTAATCAGAAGATTTACCTGCGCTTCATAGGGGCAGTTTTCCTCCATGAGAGTTTCCTCCATAACGTCCGCCGCCACCTTTTGAATATCAAACCCGAAATCCGCGCCAATTTCGTTTTCTATAAAGAAAGCCATCTATCGCCTGTCCTCCTTTGTGCTGCAAAATCCGTCCCCATGCCGATATTCTCTGCCCCGGTTCAGGAATTCCGCCGTGGATTTCCATGGGAACCGTTCCCATATGCATTTCTGCTCCTGCGTTTTTCGCTGCGCTTTTCCTTTTCTTCGTAGTCCTCATAGGCCTTAACGATTTTCTGCACCAGAGGGTGCCGCACCACGTCCTTGCTGCTTAAATGACAGAAAGAAATCCCCTCGATGTTCCGCAGAACCTTCGAAGCCACATCCAGCCCCGACGCCGCGCCGGGCATCAAATCCTTCTGGGTGGCGTCGCCGGTAATAATCACTTTCGAACCGAAGCCTATTCTGGTCAGAAACATTTTCATCTGAGCCGGCGTTGTATTCTGCGCTTCGTCCAGAATAATATAGGCATTGTCCAACGTGCGTCCGCGCATGTAGGCTAAAGGGGCGACCTCAATCAGTCCCTTTTCCATATTTTTCAGGAAGGTTTCCGCCCCCATTATCTGGTGGAGCGCGTCGTAAAGCGGACGAAGATAAGGGTCAACCTTGCTTTGTAAATCTCCTGGGAGGAAGCCCAGCTTTTCGCCGGCTTCGATAGCCGGACGGGTTAAAATAATTCTTTCCGCCTCCTGATTTTTAAAAGCCGTTATAGCCATGGCCATGGCGAGGTAGGTTTTACCCGTTCCCGCCGGCCCTAAGCCAAACACAATCATATTGTTGCGGATGGCGTCCACATACTGCTTCTGTCCCAGCGTCTTGGGCTTGACCGGCTTGCCCGACACCGTATGGCAGATACAGTCCTTATCTATTTCAAGCAATACGTCCTCATTGTCTTCCATGCTCATAGCGATTGCATAATCCACATTCTGTTCCTCTAT
Source organism: uncultured Lachnospiraceae bacterium (assembly GCA_910577275.1). GTDB lineage: Bacteria > Bacillota > Clostridia > Lachnospirales > Lachnospiraceae > Suilimivivens. The sequence goes on along the minus strand of CAJTMW010000001.1, from coordinate 96,170 downwards.
CTGGTTTCCTCTCATCGATAATTCCGTAAGCTCATTAAGAACCGCCCCGGCCTTTCTCACGCCGGGAGCGCCGCCGCTTATCCTCACTTCCCCGTTCCTGTCCACAATCGTTACCTTAAGCTGTCTCTCCAGCTTTTTGATATGGCCGTCGAACTGTCCGAATACCGCCTGCATGGCCTGCACCGGCATCCTTATCACTTCTGAAATATCTTCCATTTATCTCTCCTGATAATTACCGGCTTTTTGTCTGCGCTAATCCGTAATCTGCAAATCGGAAAGCTCCTCCCCATCGTCCTGTCCGGTTTCAAAGCCGTCTTCCGTCTGGGAAAGCGTTGTCCGCCTGGACATACCGGTTTTTTCTACCGCCAGAAAATCCACATTCATTTTCCATACTGCGGAAGCTTTACTTATTGTAACATTTTTTTCTATAATTTGTACCCCTTTTTCCTGTAAACTTTCTATAAAATTTTGGATTTTTACCTCAAAAAGCTCTTTTACCTCATCCCTTGTATAAACTTTTTCCTCAAGGGCATATTCCCTGACGATGTCCCTTCCAAAATATACCGGAAGGTAGTAATTTTCAAACAGCCTTAGCTGCGTTTTTTCCTCCACCACGTCGTACATCTCATATTTTTTCCCGAAATCCGGCATTTTAATTTTTTTTGTGCCAAGCATCAGAAACGGATACTTTTTTTCATTCCCCGAATATTTTTTTTCCTCATGCTTTTCCCCTATTTCCTCTTTCAGGTTGTAAAGGCATCTGAGCATGATATCGGCGTCCGCCACACAAAAATCATAACGTTTCACCGTCCCGTCCTCGTTCATAATGGGAACGCCGCCCTCCACCAGAATATCCCCCCTTGCCACCGTCATTCCGGCCGTCACCTTCGGGACGCCGCTTCTTGTGACAATGCTTACAATTTCGCCTTCTTTTCCGGCTACCAGGTCCATTCCCTCCCCGGAAATTCCATCCGTCTCCTTATCCTCCGCCATAATTAAATCATTTTCCTTTACTCTGATAAGAAGCCTTGTGCCGTCTATCTGTGCGGAAGTCCAGGTTACGATATCAAACTGTGTGCGGATTGCCTTTTCCAGACCTTCAATCTGCACGTCGTCCTTTTTCATCCCCACCTCTATACCGCTCCGGGAAAGAAAATCCTCAAACACATCTGTGGTCACATAGTAGTTTCCCTCTATCTCCACCGCCCAGATAAACCGGGACATCCAAATCCAGAAGACAAGGCTCCCCAAAAGGCCAAGCAGAAAGATTCTCCGCCGCCAGAGCCGCGTAGAAAGAAAGGGCAGCCCATAACGTCTTGTTATGACTACCCTTGTACCTGTTTTTCTGGTAATGCCCCTTAACCGGTAAAACCCTTTCAGGCTGATTTTCATAGCATAGTAATCACCGTGGTTTTCAACGTCCCATAAAAATATATTGTGATGGCTGCAAAGATTCATGAATCTTTCCGGTGAAAAGCCAAAAACCCTGATGGCAAGATATCCCTTTATGTAACGAATAATCTGTATCATACCGCACCTCAAATGTCTTTTTTGGTTTTCCTCGCATATCAGGATAAATACCGGACGGATTCTATCCATCCGTTGATTTTCATATCCTCATTGGTATAATAGACTATCGTCAGCCTTTTTCCGCAGATTTCTATCTTGCAGGTTTTTCCCTGCAGAAGAATCACCGTGCTGGTATATTCCAGAATTCCTTTATAATTTTCCACAAAGGCGTCCGTATTTCCTGTCAGGGTGATGATGGACGCCCCTAAAAGAGAATCCTTGGGGAGTTTTAAGGACTCCACCATGAGCTCCCTTCCTGTAACCTTCTTTTCCCCCGCCCGTTCCTCTCTCGTCTGATTCCAGTTGCTTTTATACTTATTTTTGATTTTCTTTCTCATATCATACTATATGAGAAAAAAATCGGGGCTATACCTGTTTTGCTGTTGCATTATTTCACAATACCTATGATAACCTTTCCCCCGCTTTTTTTATCTTTCCCGATGGTATAAGCGGCAAGAAGTCTTTCCTTTGCCGCCCGAAGCTTTTCGGAATCATTGGCGTGGAGCCATGCCAGCACGTCGCCCTTTTTCACCTGCGCTCCCACCTTCTTTTCAAGCACAATTCCCACGGACAAGTCGATGACGCTTTCCTTCGTTTCCCGTCCTCCGCCTAATATCAGGGAACAAATCCCCACTTCGTCGCAGACAAGCCTTTCCACATAGCCGTCTTCTTCTGCAAGAACCGGTTCCACCATCCGGGCCCTTGGCAAAAGCTCCGGCTCGTAAACCATTTTTTCGTCGCCGCCCTGAGCCCTTATAAACTCCGCCAGCTTCCGAAGCGCCCTTCCGTCTGCAACAGCTTCCTTAAGCATTTCGCGCCCTTCTTCCTCTGTCTTTGCCGCGCCTCCCATAAGAAGCATATAAGACCCCAGCGTCAGACAAAGCTCCGTGAAATCCTCCGGCCCGTTACCTTTCAGGGTTTCGATTGCCTCCTTTACCTCAAGGGCGTTTCCCACGGCAAAGCCAAGGGGCTGGTCCATATCGGACACTACCGCGGCCGTATTCCTCCCTGCATTTTTACCGAGCTGCACCATTTCCTTTGCCAGAGCAAATGCGTCCTCCTCCTTTTTCATGAAAGCGCCGCTTCCTGTCTTCACGTCCAGAACAATGGCGTCCGCCCCTGCCGCCAGCTTTTTGCTCATGATAGAGGAAGCTATCAGCGACATATTGTCCACCGTAGCCGTCACGTCACGCAGGGCATACAAAAGCTTATCCGCAGGCGCCAGCTCCTTCGTCTGTCCCATAATGGAAATCCCAATCTCATTCACATTCTTAAAGAAATCCTCTGTTGAAATGGCAGTTGAAAATCCCGTAAAGCTCTCAAGCTTATCGATAGTTCCCCCTGTGTGCCCCAGCCCACGGCCGCTCATCTTCGCAATCTTCACGCCGCAGGCGGCTACCATGGGAGTCAGCGCAAGAGACGTCTTGTCGCCCACGCCGCCGGTACTGTGCTTATCCACCTTGATACCGTCAATTGCCGATAAATCCAGCATCTCGCCGCTGTGAGCCATAGCCATGGTAAGATGAAGGGTTTCCTCCTCGTTCATGCCCACAAAATAGACAGCCATCATCATTGCGGACATCTGGTAATCGGGGATTTCCCCCTTCGTATATCCGTCCACCATGAAGTAAATTTCTTCTTTTGACAGAGCTCCGCCGTTTCTTTTTTTCATAATCAGGTCATACATTCTCATATTCTGTCACCTCATATAATAGTTCCGCTTCTGGCTGCAGGCTTTTCTTTTTATTAACAGTGCCTTATATCCGCCTAAAGATACGTTCTGGCTGCTTCTTCCGTCAAATGGAATTTTTCCTGAATCTTACTCAGAATAATACTATCTGCAATTTTCAGTTCTTTTAATGTGGATACCATGGCTGTTATCCCTTCTCTCCTGCCTGCCTTCCTGCCGGCCTTTTTGAATCCCTTTCTCCTCCACACCCTTACTTAAATTACACATAAGCGACACCTCACTTTCCAACTTCTGCGTCATTTTAATGTTAAAATTTCCTTCCAATATCCGGCATTTATCCTCTGCTGCTTTCTTTTCTCCGTCACTTGTGATAAGGTTCCCCCTTTATAATACGATAACTCCGGTATATCTGCTCAAGCAGAATCACCCGCATCAGCTGATGGGGAAATGTCATATTGGAAAAGCCAAGCGCCTTATCCGCCGCCCGGGATACCTTTCGGTGGAGCCCCAAGGAGCCGCCTATGATAAACTGGATATGGCTCTTTCCCTGGACTGCCAGACGGTTCATCTCCTCTGCAAACTTAAGGGAATCCGGCTGCCACCCTGCAATTTCAAGGGATATAACGTAAGCGTCCTCCTTCACATGCTTCAAAATCCTGTCGGCCTCCCGCTCTTTTATCTGCTCTTCCATAGCCATGCCGGCGCCTTCCGGCGTTTTTTCATCCGCCACCTCGATAATTTCCAGACTGCAATACCTTGAAAGCCGTTTTTCATATTCCAAAACGGCTTTCCTGTAAAAATCCTCTTTTATTTTCCCTACGCAGATAAGGGTAATTTTCATTGGCCCCTCCGTCCCCCGTGCCTTTGGACAATTCCGGCATAGCCACACTCTTTGAAGCCGGAGCGCCGGCATGCCCGCACGCGCTCCGTCCGCTGAAACATTTCAGGCATCGGCATCTTCTGAACCGTCGCCAAAGCCGTTATGGAAAACCTCCTGAAAAATTTCCGTGTAAACCTCCTCCACCAGCCTGTCCAGATACGCTTCGTCCAGATTTACAAACTGCTTTTGAATGGCCTTTTTCACATAATCAATTCTCTGAAAATACTTCAGCTCCTCCTGCTCTCCTGAAAGGTCGAGCAGGCTGTCAATCTCTTCTTCCTTAAGATTTGAAATGCACCACTTTTTTATTTCTATCGTCAGGTTGTTTTCTTTTCCCGCTTTCTTCTTAAAAATCTTTGAATTTCTCATGGAAATAGCTCCCATGATAATAAAAAGAAGGAAAAGCACTCCCATAACGCCCGTAATCATATACTTGTTACTCTGCAGCGCCGCCACATTTATCACATCAAAAAATATCAGCATTACGGCGATAAATCCAACGCCGCCCACAGTAAGAAGCGTATACCCGGATGTCCTGTTGTCCTCCGCCTTCTCCTCATTGTTCACATAAACCGGCTGATACTTCGGGCGGGGTTCTTCCTCCTCAAACTGAAAGTCTTCCTCCGATGCCAATGTATCGTCACCGTTTTCATTCAATGCCTGCATAAGAGGTCCGATATCGGGATGAGTATGTATAACGCCTGATATTTTAAAGCTGTCCTCTTCACCGGACGCCCCGCCTATTGGCAGATTCTCCACCAGCTCACATCCGCAATCCACACAAACCTTAATTCCCTCCACATACTCGCTTTTACACTTTGGACACCATGCCATATCCCATACCTCCTTCGTAATCCCCTGTTAATATTTTACTACGGAACAGCCATGGTTTCCACTTCTTTTTCTTATTTTTCTAACCTCTGTTTCTATATGCCCGGAAATCCTCTAATGAAAAATCAGGAAGCAAATCAACATACTTAAGGGCTGGTGAAACAAATATATCCAGATTGTCCTGCTGCCTGCCGCAGACAGGACGGGAATCCTGTACCGGGCATATTTTTGCCATGTGATATGCTTCGCAAATATCCGGTTAAAGTAAAAACCTCAAAAGTATAAAAACATCCATGGACACAGCGGAAAATAATCGCTCGAATAAAATCCCTCGTAGGGGAAACCAAATGGCGTGAGTATTTTTATAGCATACAATAAATCGGGAACCTTTATTTGCAGCAGGCCGGGAATTCCAATGTGACCGGATTGTATCCGCCTGCATAAAAGGAACAGTAAGAAACTGATTGCCATTCCGCAGGCGGCAGGGATTTTCTTTAACATCTTTTCCAGAGGAAACATGAGCAGGACCATGCAGCCCATAAAATTTAATATCCCGAACCAAATTGATTGTGAAGGAACGATTATCAGAGTGATAAATGAAATCAAAAGCCCAAAAAGATTAAACATTATCCCGCGCCGCAAATTCTTTTCTTTTCCCCATACCCATACAAAACCGGAAATAAAGATGAAGGTCCGGCATATCGTCTGCTGCCAGATATGGATTCCCGGAAGGCCGTACCATTCAGGATATTTTCCATACACGATATAAACATCATATAAAAAATGAAACAATACCATATTGATTATCGCAATTCCTCTTATCCCGTCAATCAGGCAGTACCGTGTTCTTTCTTCCATAGTGTCGTCCTCCTTTGCTGATACCACAATAACAGGCTTAAAACAGTGTGGAGGCTGATTGGAAAAATTACACGTCTGGACGGAAAAATTGAAAATCCGCAGGGCTCTATTTACTTTTTTCTATGTTGGATAAAAACAGAAGAATGCTTGCATGAAAGACGCCATTGACACACCCGGCATTCAGACTGCCATGATATTTTTCGACAATGCGCCGCACATTTTTTAGGCCGTATCCATGTTCATTTTCCGGCTTAAAAACAGAATGTTCATTATGTATAGAGGCTTGTCCATGACTGCAATTATTTTGAATATTAATGTAAAGAAGTCCTCGGTCATATTTCATTAAAATTTCCAAATGCGGATTTGGTATATCTTTCAATGCGTTCAGTGCATTATCCAGCAGATTACTTAAAATCACATTGATGTCAAATGTTGAAATTTCAATTTGCTCCGGTATCTGAACCTTCCAGGATATCTGGACATTTGCCTTTTGGGCTTTTCCTATCATATAGTTTAAAATACTGTCGATACGTTCATTGCCGGATGACACAAACTCCTCTGTATTGTCCATAAAGGCCCCCATATCTGAGAGATATTTAAGGGCGGCGGCCTTATCCCCGGAGGATACCAAATCGGACAGCATTTTAAGATGATGTTTCATATCATGTTTTAATGAACGTATATTTATCTGCGATTGGCGTATAATTTCAAACTGGTTTTCGTACATGCGGATTTCCTGTTCCAGAATTTCCCGCTCCCGCTCTCTTTTTGACATGTTCCATTTTTCCAGTGCGATTTCCAGAATGAAAAATATCGCCGCCGCTGTTCCTGTGCCGATTAAGCATTGTTCATTTTCTACAAAAATGTTGTGGAAGCAGGCTTTTGAAATAATCCGGTTCAGCCCCCAGTACAGGATTGGCAGCAGCCAGGCGACGGCAAGACGTATGGCGGTCTTTCCGCGAAACAGAAATACCGCGCCGGATAAGAATATCATTTCAGTTAAAAACAGATTTGTATTTGCAGCAGAAAATTTTTTTGAAAGAGGAAGCAGCCTTAAATAGCAGCTAAGGATAAAAAAGGTTGCAAATATAATCGCCGCGATTTTTTTGTTCACGCGGTATGCTCCGATACAGTTTATGCAAAAGCGCATAAGCAGGAAAATATGTATCAGGTCAATCACAAAAATCGCAATATAAGACAGCAGCAATAAGCTCATCCCTTTCCATAAAGCTTTGCCAGACAGGTTTTCATAGGTTTTCTATATCTTTGGCTTATTGGCAGGATAGTACCGTCTGTCATTTGAACAGCGTCATATCGGTAAATGGAAACATAGGAAGAATTTACAATGTATGATTTATGGATTACCCAAAATCCTTTGCCCTTTACCTGCCTTTCCACTTCCTGCATGGTTCCATAAAAGGTTGTTATACCGCCATCGGTATATATGTCTATTTTCTTTCCATTACAGGCAAAATAGGAAATCTCATCCAAATACAACCGCTGTATGAATTTCCCTGTATGAAAGAAAAAATCATTTTTCATAAGATGATTCAGCCGTATATATTTATCTAAGGTTTCATCAATATTCTTTTGCTTAACGGGTTTTATGAGGAAATCAAGGGGTCTGACCTGAAACAGGCTCATTGCATAGGTTTCTTTAGCGGAAATATATACGATACTGATTTTTTCATTTCCAAGCTGCTCTCTAATCTGCTTTCCGACCTGGACGCCGTTAAGCTGCACAAGCTGAATATCAAGAAATATCAAATCATATTTGTCTTTGTTTTTTATCGTCCAAAACAAGGTTTCCCCTGAATAGAATACTTCTGTATCTATCTGCAATGCCTGGCGTTTTGCATAATTTAAAATCATATTTTCAATATCAGAGCAAGTACCAATTTCATCATCACATATCGCTGCCCGTATCAATATAATTACTCCGTTTCCTGCGTCTTTTATTCAGCAGGCTTTTCCGCTTCTTCGGCCGTCAGCCCCTTGCCGCATTCCTCCGCACTATTTGGCGTCTGCTGGGAAAAACAGGCAGGGCACGCCGATATTCACATTTTTATTGGGGTGCATCCAGATATAATTATCAGGATTCGTCGTTTCCACCAGAACCGGTCCATTCCCTTTCTTATCCCGGTTCTTGCTCATATAAATCCATGAGCCGTGTTCCGCCGTCCCGTTCCACTCCTTGGAGTTACCGTCAGAGTAGATATTGGTCATATAAAACTCTCCGTTAATCAGCCCTGCCGAATAGCTTCCAATCAGATTGGCGTTATACCCCTGATTTCCCTTTACGAGAGACATATCATAATCATAGTGCTCGGAGCCTTCCCCGTCGGGCAAATCATTCGCCCAGCTTCCCGTATACTGATGGGCGGTATATAAATCGTCCGTATTTTTCGTAAAATGGATATGAAAATGAATCCAGGTTCCCTGGCCGCTTCTCACACCGTCCTTCCAGTCGCCGTAATAGTATCTGTTATCCGAATACACGGCAATACCCTTTCCGTTCGGCCTGCCGTTCCCGTCCAAATCGCCGTAATAGTGAAAATTATTGGTTCCCTTAAGGCTGTAAGACATTGCAACATAGTGGTCGAGATAAACAAGGTCGTTGATTGCCTTCTGGTTATTGTCCGCCCAGTAAGCCATCATATCCCGAAGCTGTTCGTCCTTATGGAATTCCACCTTGCTGTAATCTTTCTTACCGGGTTTCATTGCTTCTCTCACAGGCGTTGGGCTGGCTAAAGGTACAGTGTTTTTCTCCGAAGAAGTTTTCTCTGAAGGCGTTCCCTCAGGAGAAGCGCTCTCCTGCTCATCAGCCTCCTGTGAATCGCTATCCTCATCCTGTCCGTGTTCTTCCGTCTCCATAAATCCCGCGCTGACCGGCACGGAAGAATCCGCATCCTCCGCCCCCTTGTTTTCATCCGCATAATCCATAATGCTCTGCTGTAAATCATCGTTCCCCTCGTCCGGGCCTTTGTCGGACTTTTTCAGATTATTCACAATCAATGTGATGGCAAGAATGATAATAATAAGCGCAAAGGGAACCACCGTCACCAGTATCCTTGATTTTTCAAAGCCAAAATGCTCGTCGTCATCATCGTCAAATAATTTTTTCATTTTTCCTCCCAGCTCCGTCTGATTTGTTTATATTATAAAACAGATTGTTTAATTTACGGGGAATAAATTATTAATTATTTCTTATTTTGTGGGGATGTTGTTGGGGGTGGGACGCCGGAAAAGGCGGGTTGTCCTTCGTCGCCGCGCTCTCGCTCAGATAAAAACGTAGCGGTGGTAAGTTCGCGAGCTGCTGCCGCACCTCGTGACCTCACTAACCACCGACGTTTTTATATGGGCTCCTTAAGGACACCCCGCCTTTCCCGGCTGTCTCTCGCCTCCACAAACACAATCCCGTTCAAAAACAGCCAGCTACGTGAAGCCAGCCGACTGCTAAAAAGTAACCAGCCATAGACAATAAGAAAGCGCCGACATTATTCCCGCGAGCAATGAGTCAGGCGGATGCGGAGCAATACAAACTTTGTTTGATACATTTGACTTACAGGAGCTTTGCCGATGAACGGCTCAAATGAGAGGAAGTATCCTTAAGGAGCCCTTATAAAAACGTCGGTGCTTAGTAAGCGGGCTGCCATGCAGCCCGCGAACTTAGCATCCGCTACGTTTTTATAGAGCGAGAGCGCGGCGACGAAGGATACTTCCCCTCATTTGAGCGTCCCTCCGCATCTCTCCGCACCTTCTCCCTATTTTCCCCCTCTCAGATACTCGTCAATCCCTTTCGCTCCCGCTCTTCCGGCGCCCATTGCAAGGATAACGGTAGCCGCGCCCGTAACCGCGTCTCCGCCGGCGTATACCCCTTCCTTGGTGGTCTTTCCGTATTCTTCATCCGCAACAATGCATTTCCACTTGTTTACCTCAAGTCCTTCCGTTGTGGAGGAAATCAGCGGATTGGGAGATGTTCCCAGGGACATGATAACCGTGTCCACATCAATCGTAAACTCGGAGCCGGGCACCTCCACAGGACGCCTTCTGCCGGAGGCGTCAGGCTCTCCAAGCTCCATCCTGATACAGGTCATGCCCTTTACCCATCCTTTTTCATCGGCAAGAATCTCCACCGGATTGGTGAGAAGGTCAAAAATAATCCCTTCCTCTTTTGCGTGGTGCACCTCCTCCACACGGGCCGGAAGCTCTTCCTCGCTCCTTCTGTATACGATATGTACCTCGGCGCCAAGGCGGAGCGCCGTTCTTGCGGCGTCCATCGCCACATTTCCGCCGCCTACCACCGCAACCTTTTTGCCGCGCATAATCGGTGTAGGCGACTTCTCGTCAAAGGCCTTCATGAGATTGCTTCTGGTCAGATATTCGTTTGCAGAAAACACGCCGTTTGCCTGCTCGCCGGGAATCCCCATGAATTTGGGAAGGCCCGCGCCGGAACCGATAAATACCGCGTCGAAGCCTTCTTCCTCCAGCAGCCCGTCGATGGTAACGGATTTCCCCACCACCACGTTTGTCTCTATCTTAACGCCTAAGGACTTTACGTTTTCAATTTCCTTCGCCACAACCGCGCTCTTGGGAAGACGGAATTCTGGAATTCCGTATACCAGCACGCCGCCCGGCTCGTGGAGGGCTTCAAAAATCGTCACCTCATATCCAAGCTTTGCCAAATCTCCCGCACAGGAAAGTCCTGCCGGGCCGGAACCGATTACGGCAACCTTTTTCCCGTTTTTCTCCGCGCTGCACTGAGGCTTAATTCCTTTTTCACCTGCCCAGTCCGCCACAAAACGCTCCAGCTTTCCGATGGAAATGGGCTCTCCCTTGATTCCGCGGATACATTTCCCCTCGCACTGGCTTTCCTGGGGGCACACCCGCCCGCACACCGCCGGAAGTGAGGACGCCTCGCTGATTACCTGATAGGCTGCCTCCACATCGCCTTCCTTTACCTTCTGTATGAAGCCGGGAATATCAATAGCCACCGGACAGCCTTTGACGCACTGTGCATTTTTGCAGTTAATGCATCTTTCCGCTTCTTCCATCGCTTCTTCCATATTATAACCAAGGCATACCTCCTCAAAATTGGCGGCACGCACCTTCGCATCCTGCTCTCTTACCGGAACCTTCTTTAATACATCCATCATTTGTCACCTCCGCAATTTCCACAGCCTCCATGGTGGGTATCCCCCTCCTTTTCTTTGAGGAAAGCTCTGCCCTCGGCTGTTTTATAAATCTGCTGACGCTGCATGGCCTCGTCAAAATTCACCTGATGACCGTCAAACTCCGGCCCGTCCACACAGGCAAATTTTACTTTTCCGCCTACCGTCACACGGCAGGCTCCGCACATGCCTGTGCCATCCACCATAATGGGATTTAAGCTGACAATGGTGGGCAGTTCTAACTCTTTGGTCAGCTTGCAGACAAATTTCATCATAATCATAGGGCCGATGGCAACGCACACATCGTAGCGCTTTCCCTCGTTTACCAAATCCGTGATGGTCTGTGTCACCATTCCGCTTCTCCCATAAGAACCGTCGTCCGTTGTTATGTAAAGATTGCCGGCAGCCTCCTTCATCTCCTCCTCGAGAATCAGAAGGTCTTTCGTCTTGGCGCCCACAATCACATCTGCGTCGATTCCCCTTTCATGGAGCCATTTCACCTGGGGATATACCGGCGCAGTCCCCACGCCGCCGGCCACAAACAGCATTTTCTTCTTTTTTAATACTTCCAAATCCTCCGAGATAAATTCCGACGGGCATCCTAAAGGCCCGACAAAATCATGAAAGGCATCCCCGGCCTTCAAGGCGGACATCCTCTGGGTCGCCGCTCCCACGATTTGGAACACTATCGTTATCGTCCCCTTTTCCCTGTCATAATCGCAGATGGTCAGAGGGATACGCTCTCCGTCTTCGTCGGTTCTGACAATTACAAACTGCCCGGGTTCACATGATTTCGCCACTCGTTTTGCTTCCACCACCATATAATAAATATTGGCGGCAAGCTCTTTTGCTTCTACTATCTTATACATTTCCTGCTCCTTATAAATTTAATAGATTTTTAGTTCAGGGGAATTAATCCCATCTTTCCGTTTTCATCATAAATCAGGCGGTTGGGCGCACCCGTATTTACCTCCACCGCGTAAAGACGCTCCGTCTTTGTCTGATTTCCACTGTTATCCTCCACGTACTCATTCAAAATATAATAATAACCTAAATTGGGAATTTCCACAATAGAATCATACTTAAATACATATTTTCCCTCTATTCCATAGGAATGCCCCTGCAAATCCGACAGCACTCTCCGTCTATACAGCGCGTCCACAATGATATTCACCGCCCTTGTCACTGTGATATCCGTATCCAGGGTGAGAGAATAGCTGCGGTTTACAATTTCGCTGGAAACACCCTCCTCTGAAATCGCCACAAATTTGAAATTGGTTCTCCCCAAAGGCATTGCTATGGGGCCTGTATACTGCTGGCTGTAGGCGTCGGGCGTGGCGCCGTTTGTGGTATAGTATACGGTTCCTCCTTCCGGCACAATCACCTCGATTTTAACCGGCGTGTCGTAATCTCCGCTGGCAACGGGAACCTCCGGCGCGTCGGGCACGGAAAGGTTAATCACGTACCAGTTTCTTGCCGAGTCGCTTCTGATTCCATACTCATTGATAAAAACAGCCGTAACCTGATAATCGCCGGATTCCAAAAGCAACGGCGCTGTGTAAATCCGGCTCCTCTCATCCGGTTCGCTCCCGTCCAGGGTATAGTAAATCGTTCCGGCGGTATTGGCGCTGAGCGTTAACGTAACGACCTCGTCATAGCTTCCCGATTCATACCCGAATTCTGGCGGAAGCGCCAGAAACTGCTGAAAATGGTTGACAATCTCACTGTCTGTACAGGAAATGAGCAGCTCGTTGATATCCTCATATCTGTCTTCTTCGTTATAAATATCTATAATTCTTTCATATAATTTTTCTTTGTCTTCATACTCAAGATATTCCTTCCCCACAAGGGTTAAAAGAATATCCGCAGCCCTCTCCTTATCCCCCGACTGGTAGCAGTAATCCGCTTCCAGCAAAACCAGCTCCGCAATATCGCTGCGGAGCCCTCTGGCTCTTTCCAGACATTCAATTGCTTTTGCATAATCGCCGCTTTCCGCATACGCTCTGGCTCTCCGGGTCTGGTAAGGGACGGAATACCCGCGGTACATATACACAGCCGCAAAAACAATAACCAGTGTGGCAACAATGAAAGTAACCAGGCTGACAAGCACCCATTTTCTGTCCTTCCACCGGTTTTCTACCGGCAGCCCGCGGCTTTCATCCGTCTCTCCCGCCACTTTCCCGTCCTTCCTGTTCCGGGCGTTTTTCCCCTTTTGGAATTTTTCCGCCCGGTTCTTCCCTCTGATTCCTTCCGCCAGATTAGAGAGCGTCTCCATTATGCTGTTTTCAATTTCAGGCTCGAAATCGGGAACCATCTGGATTTCCGTCCCGCAGGTTTCGCAGTAAAGATGGCCCTCTTTTATTTCACATCCACAATTAGGACACTTCATATTATTCTCTTTCTACGGATTCTAAACAGTTATGGAGAAGCATGGCAATGGTCATGGGGCCCACGCCTCCCGGAACCGGGGTGATGGCGCTGCACAAAGGCTCCACCGTATCAAAATCAACATCCCCGCACAATTTGTTATTCTCATCTCTGTTAATGCCAACGTCAATAACTACCGCGCCCTCTTTTACATACTCCCCGGTAATCATTTTAGCCCGTCCCACCGCCACAATCAAAATGTCCGCTTCCCGCGTTACTTCTTTTAAATTTTGAGTCTTAGAGTGGGCAATGGTGACGGTTGCATTTTCCCGAAGCAGTAAAAGGGCCATGGGCTTTCCCACAATGTTGCTTCTGCCAAGCACCACGCATTTTTTCCCTTCTATGGAAATACCGCTTCTTTTCAGGAGCTGGATAATTCCAAGGGGCGTGCAGGATACAAATCCCGGACGGCCGATACACAGATTTCCCACATTCTGAGGATGAAAGCCGTCCACATCCTTAAGCGGTGAAATCGCGCTTATCACTCTGTCCTCATTCATATGGGGCGGCAATGGAAGCTGCACTAAGATGCCGTTTACATCCTCCCTTTCATTCAGTTCCTCCACAAGGGCAAGAAGCTCCTCCTCGGCGGCGTCGCCGGAAAGCTCATAGGAAAGGGAACGGATACCGGTATACTCGCAGCCGCGCTTTTTATTTCTCACATAAACGGTGGAGGCCGGGTTGTCTCCGACCTGAATCACGGCAAGGGTTATCTTTTTACCCTCTCCCTTAAGAGCCTCCACCTTTTTCTTTATTTCATCCTTTACCTGTAAGGAAATCTCCTTACCGTCAATTATCATTGCCATAAATTCATTCCTTCCTTAAAACAGCCCCGTAATCACGCCCTCGTCGTCAACGTCAATGGCAAAGGCCGCCGGATTTTTGGGAAGCCCCGGCATGGTCATAACGGCTCCGGTAAGCACCACCACAAAACCGGCTCCGGCGCTGACATAGGCTTCTCTTACGTTTATTCTGAAATTTTCCGGCCGCCCCAAAAGCGCCGGGTCGTCGGAAAGGGAATATTGCGTTTTTGCCATGCAGACCGGCAGGTTGCCGAAGCCCAAATCCGTAAGGGATTTCAGCTGTCTGCGGGCCAGCGGAGTATAATCCGCCCCGGCCGCCCCGTAAATTTCCTTTGCCACGGTTTCAATTTTCTCCTCAAGGCTTACGTTATCCTCATATAAAACCCTGAAATTGCTCTCTTTCTCTTCCAGAACCTGAATTACCTTTTCCGCCAGGGCCGTTCCTCCCTCTCCGCCCTTCTCCCAGACCTCGGAGACGGCGAACTCACAGCCCTTCTTCTCGCAGAATTCTTTTACAAAGGAAATCTCCGCCGGGGTGTCCGTGACAAAGCCGTTTAAGGTGACAACCACGGGCACGCCGTATTTTTGAAGATTCTCCATATGCTTTTCCAGATTTACAATGCCCTTTTTCAGCGCGTCGAGATTCTCCCCGGAAAGCTCCGCCTTTGGAACGCCTCCGTTGTATTTTAAGGCGCGGACGGTGGCCACAAGCACCACGGCGTCGGGTTTCAGATTCCCAATCCGGCATTTGATATCAAAAAATTTCTCCGCTCCCAGGTCGGCGCCGAAGCCCGCCTCGGTAATCACATAATCCGCCATCTTAAGGGCTGTCTTTGTGGCGCGCAGGGAATTACAGCCATGGGCGATATTGGCAAAAGGGCCGCCGTGAACCAGCGCCGGGGTATGCTCCAGGGTCTGAATCAGATTGGGCTTCATGGCATCCTTTAACAGCGCCGCCATAGCGCCCACCGCCTGCAAATCCGCGGCAGTCACCGGCTCGCCTTTGTAATTATATGCCACTACGATTCTGCCAAGCCGCTCCTTCAAATCCTTCATGTCACAGGCAAGGCATAAAACCGCCATGATTTCCGACGCCACGGTAATCACGAAATGGTCCTCCCTGACAGTCCCGTCAGCTTTGGCGCCAAGTCCCACCACCACATTGCGCAGAACCCTGTCGTTCATGTCAAGACATCTTTTCCAGACTACCTGCCGGGTATCAATCCCCAACTCGTTCCCCTGCTGGATATGATTGTCAAGAAGCGCCGCCAGCAGATTATTGGCGGAAGTAATCGCATGAAAATCCCCCGTAAAATGAAGGTTCAGGTCCTCCATGGGCACCACCTGAGCGTAGCCGCCGCCGGCCGCTCCTCCCTTGATGCCAAAGCAGGGGCCTAGGGAGGGCTCCCGCAGGGCAATCACCGCCTTTTTCCCTAATACGCCAAAAGCCTGGCCAAGTCCCACGCTGGTAGTCGTCTTTCCTTCCCCTGCCGGCGTTGGATTGATTGCCGTCACTAAAATCAGCTTCCCGTCCGGTCTCCCGGAAAGCTTTTCCATATATTCTTCGGAAAGCTTCGCCTTATATTTCCCGTAAAGCTCCAGCTCGTCTTCCTCAATTCCAAGCTTTGCCGCAACCTCCGTAATCGGTAAAAGCTCCGCCTCCTGAGCAATTTGAATATCCGTTTTCATCCCATGCCCTCCACAATCTACAATGATTCCTCTATGTACTGTTCAAACTGTTCCTGGCTCATCAAAACCTTTCGGGGCTTCGTCCCCTCCTCCTCGCCTACCACGCCGGCCTCGCATAGCTGGTCCATAATCCGTGCCGCCCTGTTAAAGCCAATCTTAAACATTCTCTGCAGCATGCCGATAGAAGCCTTGTCCTTTTCGATGATAAATCTGGCGGCCTCCACAAAATACTGGTCCTTCTCCCCGCCGTCGCCGGAGGATGCGCCCGCGCCGCTCCCCATGGTGGTAATCTTTTCCTGAATATCCGGGCTGTAAATATTCCCGAGCGTCTGATTCTTGAGAAACTCCACCACGTCCGACACTTCCTTGTCGGAAACGAAAGCGCCCTGGACTCTGGCCGGCTTGGTGTAGCCCTGGGGATAAAAGAGCATATCGCCCTTTCCAAGAAGCTTTTCCGCCCCCACCATATCCAGTATGGTTCTGGAATCCGTGCCGCTGGATACGCTGAATGCCACACGGCTTGGCATATTGGCCTTAATCAGCCCCGTGATGACGTCCACGGAAGGCCGCTGGGTGGCAATCACCAGATGAATCCCCGCCGCTCTTGCAAGCTGCGCCAGACGGCAGATAGACTCCTCCACTTCTCCGGGGCAGACCATCATGAGGTCCGCCAGCTCGTCCACGATAATGACAATCTGGGGCATCTTCGCCGGAGCGTTTTCGTCCCCCTTATCCTTCATGGCCTCCACTTTCTTATTATAACCCTTTAAATCCCTTACATTAAAATCGGCAAACTTCTGGTAGCGGTCGGTCATCTCGGCAACGCCCCACTGAAGCGCGCCCGACGCCTTTTTGGGGTCTGTCACAACAGGAATCAGAAGATGGGGAATCCCGTTATAAACGCTGAGCTCCACCACCTTGGGGTCAACCATAATCAGCTTCACATCATCGGGGTGGGCCTTATACAAAATACTCATTATGAGCGTATTGATGCAGACGGATTTGCCCGAGCCCGTTGCGCCGGCAATCAGCATGTGGGGCATTTTGGCGATATCCGCCACCACCACCTTGCCGCCGATATCCTTTCCCACCGCAAAGGCAAGCTTTGACGGAAAGTCCTTAAATTCCTTACTTTCTATCAAATCCCGGAGAGCAACCGTCATATTTTCTTTGTTAGGCACCTCGATTCCCACGGCCGCCTTGCCGGGAATAGGCGCTTCGATACGAATATCCGTAGCCGCCAGATTCAGCTTGATATCGTCGGAAAGCCCTACGATTTTACTCACCTTAACGCCCTGCTCCGGCTGCATTTCAAACCGGGTAACAGACGGACCCTGGCTGATATCCGTGACGGTTACGCGCACACCAAAATTCTGCAGAGTCTGCTGCAGCTTTTGTGCCGTTTCCTTCAATTCTCTTGCGGAATCGCCGCCGGCGCCCTTTTGCCCTTTCGCCAGCTTACTGATAGGCGGAAATATGTATTTTTTAGGAACTACCGGCTTTGCCCCTGCCCCGGACGCCGGATTTCCTGCCCCCGCGCTCTGCGCCAAACCTCCTCCGGCGGAAACCGCCGACGTTTTACCAGCCGGATTTAATCCCGGCGCCGCTGCCGCTGCTTTACCACCCGAACCTAAGCCCGCCGCCGGATATCCTGCCACTTGCTTTCCGGCGCCGGATACTGCTCCGAAAGCGCCCTGCGGCTCCGGGAAGCTCCCGTCATCCGGCTCCTCAAAATCCTCAGCGGGAATCGCCCCGGTTCCTTCCTCTTCCATGGACGCAAACACGTCTGTGATTTCGGAAAGCTCGTCGTCTCCCTCTGTGCCCGAGCCTGCTTCCTCAAGATAAGCGCTGTTAATCCTGATATTGTCAAAATTGAAAGCTTCGCTCTTACCCATCTCCTCCTGCGCCGGATTTTCCGCCGCCAGCTCTATCTGCTCGTCAAAATCAGTCAGGTTGATTTCATGCAAATCGTCCCGTCCCCTGCTCTTTTCCTCTGCTTTGCCGGTCAGCGCGGTATCTAACATCACTCCGGTAACCTTTTTATCCATACGGAGAATCTTTTCGTCCTCGCGCTCCAGGGCTCTTTGCTTTTTTTCTTCCTCTTTGCGTCTTCGCACTTCCTCCTGCTGCACTCTGCGCTCCTTTGCCCGCTCCTGCCGGTAGGCCCGCTCCTCCATGGAACGCTCGTAAACCTTCCGGCCGCCGGATTTCACGCCAGACACAAAGGATTTTTCCGTCACAACCACAATGGCAATAATGGTCGCCACCAAAAGCACCAGCACCGTGCCAATCATTCCCAGAAAACGGCAGCTAAAGTAAGCCAGGGAACCGCCGATTACGCCGCCGCCGCTGTGAACATCGCTGCATCTTGTGTAGATTTCCTTTATCTGGTAGCTTTCCGCCGCCTGGGGCGCGCCCGTAAACAAATCGCACACAATTCCCACAATCAGAAACAGCAATACGCCCGCCACCAGCTTGCGGGCGGCGATGGGACTCCCGCTGTTTACCATTCCAAAGGCAATCATAAGGAAAATAACCAGCGGCATCACATAGGCCGTCAGGCCGAAAATGCCGAACATCACGTTACTGAGGGTATTTCCCACAACTCCCGCAATGCCAAAATTGCATACAAATAAAAAGGCGGCAACCGCAAACAAAATAATCAGAAAAATTTCATTTCTGATTGCCACGTCCATTGGTTCACTTGTTCTTTTATTCTGATAAGCCCTGCCCGAGCGGCTCTTTCCCTTGCTGCTCTGGCGGCTTCGCCCTGTGCTGCTTTTCTTTGTCTGTGCCATACCAAAAACTCCCCCCGGTATCCCGGGTACTTTGTTTTTCATCCCCAAAAGCCTGACCGGCATTTTAAGAATCCCATATAGTATAGCATCTTCATTCACCCTTGTCACCAACAAACGATATTTTGTATTGAATTATTTATTATTTTGCTTTGTCTTTTTCTTTTTATCTATCATTGCATGCAGTTTATCCATGGCCTTGCTGATTCCCCCCGTTTCATTGATGATGCCCTCGGCAACCGCCTCCTCTCCCACAAGAATGGTTCCCACATCCTTTGTGAGCACGCCGGTTTCCATCATCAGCTCCTCGAACCTTCCTTTGTTGATTTTACAGTGGCTGCACACAAAGCCCGTAATCCTGTTTTGAATCTGCCGGAAATAATCGAATGTCTGGGGCACCCCAATCACCATCCCGTTCATCCGCACAGGATGGATTACCATGGTTCCCGTGGGAACAATGAAAGAATAATCCGTGCTTACGGCTATGGGCACGCCGATGGAATGGCTTCCTCCCAGCACAAGGGAAACGGTGGGCTTGCTTAAGGAGGCAATCATTTCAGCGATGGCAAGACCTGCCTCCACATCGCCTCCCATGGTGTTTAACAAAATCAGCACACCGTCAATATTTCCGCTGTCCTCAATAGCCGCCAGCTCTGGAAGAATATGTTCGTATTTGGTGGTTTTGGAATTGTTGCCGAGATTGTCATGCCCCTCCACTTCGCCGATGACGGAAATCAGGTGAATGGTATGGGATTTTCCATTCTTGTCAAGGGTAACCTGACCAGTTTCTTCGATTTTTTCACTTCTATGCTTTTCTTCGTCTATCTTCTTATCCTTATCTGACATACTTACACCTCTTTTCTGCTATAATAACAAACGCCGTCGCGCCCCGCAGGCCGGTTTATTATAAAAAGACTGCATAAGCAGCGTTTATGCATTGCCTATGCAGTCTCATTTAGTATACTTCCCTGTTATTTTTTTATGCATCAGAAGTCAAAATCATCGTTTTCTTTAATTTTATAGTCAAATTCGTTTTCATCCGGGAAATCCATCAAATCGTCAACCTCTTTCAAATCAAAATCCATTTCCCGCTTCACGTGTTTTTTCGGTCCCGGGAGAGGATTCTCGATATACTTTATCCTTCTGCCGTCCTCCGTGATAAAGTAATCGTCCTGTTTTTCCTCCGCCGGCGCTTTGCCGGCTTCTTTATCCGGCGTTCCGGTATTTTTCACAGCGCCCTCCCTTTCGTCTTCTTCCGCCGCAGCCCTCCGGTTCCTCTTTCCAATAATATTGAAAATCCACTGGCTGGCAATCCCTGCCGTCACCGCGCAAAACAGCCAGAGAGGGAGGTAAATCCCGAGGGAGTTTCGGATACAGATTACGCCCAGATAAAACCCCATCACAATCAGGCAGAGCCTGCCGAAGTTGTTCAGCCCCTTATTCCTTAAAGGCTTCTGCAGACAGCCCAGAATCACCAGGACAACCGTCCAGTGAAGCATATAATAATTTTCAGGGCAAACCACAAACACCGTGTTCATTATCCAGGGCGACAGAAGCAGAATGCTTCCCGCCGTTATTCCCGCAAGCCGCCCAAACAAAAGGCTCATCCCCACGAAAAAAAGAAGCAGCCACAATATCTGCAAAACAAGCTGATAAACGCAGACTGCCTCCGTTTTGTTTCCCACAAACCGCAAAAGCCGGGACAAATTTTCTCCATAGCCTGTAGACAGCCCGGCGGACAGTACTCTTTCGCTCCCGCCGGTCCGTATCATGGCATATTCAAAATATCCGTATGTATCGAGAACCGGCTTTTCGGAAAGCCCCAGAAAACCGGCAAGCCCTTCGCCGCTTCGGCTTAAGAGGAAATAGACTGTCCGGCTTGCTATAGCGGCCAGTATCCATATAAAATTACAGATTCTCCATTTTCTATTCATCCCAGTTATGGTACACTGACTGTACGTCGTCGTCCTCGTCCAAAAGGTCCAGTATCTTCTGCAACCCCTTCAATGCCGCCTCGTCCGTAAGCTCCACATAATTCTGCGGAATCATGGTGACTTCCGCGGAGACAAAGGAAATGCCGCTGTCCGCAAGAGCCTGCTGCACTTTGTCAAAATCATCGGGGGCAGTCAGCACCTCGTAGCTGTCCTCCTCCTCGGAAAAGTCTTCCGCGCCGGCGTCCAGCGCCAGCATCATAAGCTCGTCGGCATCCCCCTCATATTCCTCCTTGTCGATTATCATTTGTCCCTTTTTGTCAAACATGAAAGAAACACAGCCGGGCGTGCCCACATTGCCGTTTCCCTTTGTGAAAGCGTTCCTCACATTGGCTGCCGTTCTGTTCTGGTTATCCGTAAGGGCGTCCACGATAATTGCCGTTCCGCCCGGGCCGTATCCCTCGTAGGTCACATATTTGTAATTAACGTTCCCCACGTCCCCGGCCGCTTTCTTGATTCCCCTGTCAATGGTATCGTTAGGCATGTTGTTGGCTTTTGCCTTTGCAATTACCTGGGCCAGCCTGGAATTGTTGGAAGGGTCAGCCCCGCCTTCCTTTACCGCTACCGCGATTTCCCGTCCGAGAATTGTAAAAATTTTCCCTTTGGCCGCATCATTTTTTTCTTTCTTATGCTTGATGTTTGCAAATTTTGAATGTCCTGACATTTTTTCCTCCATCCTGAAAGCCTGTTTCATTCCCGCAGCCTACTGCGGTTCTTTTGCTTCTTCCTCTGAACTTCGCACGTCCTCTGCCTCCTTTTTATCGGGAAGCCTTTTTACAAGAACGCTCTTTATCATCCGGTTTTCAACCTGCATGATTTTAAATTCATAGCCGTCCACGTTAATGGAAAACTCCTCGTCTTCCTCCGGAATCTTATCCATTTTGGAAATCATAAAGCCGTTTAAGGTGTCAAATTCCTTTTCATTAAAGGAAATATCAAACCGCTCCTCCAGCTCCTCTAAAGGCGTGATTCCTTCTATTATATACTCGTCGGCATTTCCGGTCTCCTCGATATGCTCCTCGTCCTCGTCATATTCGTCCAGAATATTTCCGACGATTTCCTCAAGGATATCCTCCATGGCGATTAGCCCTATTGTCTGTCCGTACTCATCCACCACAATCACCATCTGCGTCTTGGTGTGCTGCATACTTTCAAACAGAGCGTCTATATTTTTCGTCTCCGGAACAAAGGTGGCCTCTCTGAGAAGCCCCGGAATCTCCGAAACCGGCAACCCCATATTCCCCTCCTGCCTGTGAAAGCGCATGGCGTCCCTGAAATGAAGAATACCGATAATGTTATCCAGATTTTCCTCAAAAACCGGAAAACGGCTTTTGCTCTCGCTGAGCATGTAATTGATGGCGTCGCCTAACGTCATATCCTTATCAATGCCAAGAATATTGGTTCTGTGGGTCATGATATCCTGGGCTTCCTTGTCGCCGAACTCAAAGATTTTTGTAATCATCTCCGCTTCGGAAGCCATCAGCACTCCCTGCTCGTGTCCTTCATTGACCATGGATATGATTTCCTCTTCCGTCACATCCTCCGCGCCCGCATCCGCATGAATTCCGAAAATCCGCAGAACCCCTCTGGCTGTAACGGATATCAGGCCGGTTACCGGGCTGAATATTCTGGTGATATGATAGATGGGATTGATACAGGCAAAAGCCCATTTGTCGGCATACCGAACGCCCAGCTTTTTGGGAATCAGCACCCCGAAGGTAAGCAATATGTAAAGCAGCACCGCGCCGGAAAGAACCACCGCAATAACGGAAACCGCTGCCGGAGAAACCGACATGCCCTCCAGCTTCTCAAAAACTCCCTTTTCCAGAAGCTTTCTGGCGACACGTCCGAATACCCCCAGAAAAAACGCCCCCATCACCAGATTGATTAACGTGACCACCAGCTGGACAGTATTGATATACTGCCCCGGGCTTATGGTGATTTTGTAAAGGCGCTCCGCCTTTTTGCTTGACATAAGGGCAGCTCGCGAAGCGCGCTGTCCGTTGTTTGACATAAGGTCAGCCCGCGAAGCGTTCTGTCCGTTGTTTCCCTTCTCCTTAAACTGCTCGGAAAGCTCCTTTGCGTTTAGCTCCTTGACCGCCTCGCCAAATCCATAAAACAGCATGTCAATCAGAAGCAACGCGAAAAAAAAGATACAACTGGCCGTAGGCCCGCCATCGTCCATTTTTATTTCATCTCCTATTCCGGTACCGCAGACGCCCTCCGGTACACTCGTAAAATTCCACATTAAACTATATCATCTTGCGCTCTTATCGTCAATACTATGTATCCAGTTCCAGACTGACCATAAGACCGTGGTTTACCCGCCGCATAATATCCTCGTCCAGATGGCATACCTTATCCTTCAGCCTTTTTTTGTCTATCGTGCGAAGCTGCTCCAGCAAAACCACGGAATCCTTAACCATATCGTATCTTCCCGCATTTAGCTCTATATGGGTGGGCAGCTTTGCCTTATTCATTTTAGATGTAATCGCCGCGCAGATTACAGTCGGGCTGTGTCTGTTCCCCACGTCATTCTGGACAATCAGGACCGGACGCACTCCGCCCTGCTCAGAACCTACAACCGGCCGCAAATCCGCATAGTAAATATCCCCTCTTTTCACTTTTCAACCCTTCTTTCCAACAGGATATTTTAATAATAGGTAGTATAACCGTATTGTCAGAAGGTATTCAAACGGGTCTAAAAATTCTGATAATCCTGACCGCAGATAAGTCCGCCCTTTCGGTAATAGCGCGGCACCCGGCTGCCAAGGCAGCAGGCAAATTCATAATTAAATCTTCCTGACATCTCCCCGGCCTGCTCCATGGTAATCTGTTCGTCTCCGTCCCGCCCTATCAGTGTGACAATATCCCCCTCCCGGGCTTTCGGAATATCCGTCACGTCCACCATAAACTGGTCCATGCATATCCGGCCTAAAATGCCCGCTTTTTTTCCGTGTATCAGTACAAATCCTTTCCCCGACAGGCCTCTGGGATAGCCGTCCGCATACCCTGCCGGTATGGTGGCAATCCGCATTTTTTTCTGCGCCACAAAGGTTCCCCCATAGCTGACGGCTGTTCCGGCTTCGATTTCCTTTACAAAAACAATCCTGCTGTACAGGGAAAGCGCCGGAATCAGGGGAATCCCATCTCTTTTCATCTGGCCGGAGGGCCACAGGCCGTAGAGGGCGATTCCGGCGCGGACGGCGTCCATCGACGCTTCGGGCAGCTCCATAATCCCCGCGCTGTTAGCGCAATGCTTTATGGGAATTTCCCTGCCGCAGCTTTCCTTTATCAGGGACAAAAAATCCCGAAACAGTAAAAGCTGCCTTTTGGCATAGCTCTTGTCGGCTTCGTCTGCCCTTGCAAAGTGGGTGAATATCCCTTCCACCTCCACCCCCGGCGTTGCAAAAGCTTCCTCCACAAAAGAAAGCCCGCTTTTATCCGGCAAAATTCCGATACGGCTCATCCCCGTATCCACTTTAATATGTACTCTGGCTTTTTTCAAAAGCCCGTTTTTCAAATTCTTCCTGTAAATATCGGAAAGCTCCTTTAATGTATCCCTCCGAAACACCGTTATCCGAATTTCCTCTTCTATCAGACGCTCATAGTCATTCGGAAAGCAATATCCCAAAATCAAAACGGGACTCAAAATCCCAGCCTTTCTCAGTGAAAAAGCTTCCTGCGCCGTGGCAACCGCAAATCCGTCCGCCTCCTTCGTCTTTTCCAGTTCCCTTGCAATGGGAACCGCCCCGTGGCCGTAACCGTCCGCCTTCACTACTGCAATTATTTTTGTCCCCGGAGAAAGGTTTTCCCGCATATGCCTTAAATTGCCGCTAATGGCGTCCAGATTCACTTCCGCGTAAACTCTTTCATACTCCTCTTTCTTCATCCTTTTTCCTTCCCTTTGCCTGCCTGATGCCTTTTTTGCTGTGCATTTTGCCGGCTTTTTTTCCGGCTTTCTGCCGTGCCCCGGCTCAAGGCGGCGATACCTTCCGCATCACATCAGGAATGCTTTCGCAGATATCCCCCGCCAGCATCCCGTAGGCTCCCAGCTTCCTTCGGGCCTCGTCGCCCGCCAGGCCGTGCAGATAAACGCCAAGACACGCGCTTTCAAATCCGTTCATGCCCTGGGCTGCCAGTCCTCCGATAATTCCTGCCAGCACGTCGCCGCTTCCCGCCGCCGCCATGCCGTCATTTCCCGATGTATTAAAGAAAATCTCCGCTCTCCCGTCCTCCGCCACCAGTGTCGCCGCGTCCTTTGCCGCCACAATCGCTTTCAGCTCTTTTGCCAGACCTCTGATTATGGTTTCTCTGTCTGCGGGATATTCCACCGTCAAAGCCCCAAAAGCCTCAGATTGCGGATGAGCGCCCTGTACCGAAGCTTCCCGCTGATGCCCGGCCTTTACGAAAGCAGCTTCGGCAGGCGCAGCCATTATCAGGCGCATCAGTTCTCCCGGATGGGGCGTGAGAATCAAAGTATCTTTGTGTCCTCCTGCCATTTCCCAAAGTTCCCTGTGCATGGCAAGGAGGTTCAGTCCGTCCGCATCTATCACCATAGGATGGGACGCGCTCTCCAGCACCTGCGAAAGCAGCTGATATGACGCTTCGCCGCATCCCATTCCCGGCCCTGCCACCACCACGTCCGCCCAAAGCAGCGCCTTTTTTACCGCTTCTTCGTCCGGCTCCCCCTCAAAGGAATACAGCAGCGCTTCGGGAAGGGATTGCTGGACGATTTCCCGGTTACAGGCGGGGGTTATGATTTTCAGCATACCGGCGCCGGTTCGCAGAACCGCCTTTCCGCATAAAAGGCAGGCCCCGCTCATATCATGGCTTCCTGCAAGAAGAAGCACTTTCCCAAAGGTTCCCTTATTTCCGAAGGGACTGCGCCCGGGTAAAAGCTTCGAAAGCTCTCCCTTTTCATAATAAAAGCCGGAAGGAATCGCTTCCCTGAAAGCCGCATTTGGGATTCCGATATCCGCCACCGCAAGCTCCCCCGCATACGCCCTTCCCGGATAGAGGAGGTGTCCTCTTTTGGCAAAGGCAAAGGCTACGGTGAGGTCCGCCTTTACCGCGCATCCGTAAATTCTTCCCGTATCCGCGCAGATTCCCGAGGGAATATCCACGCTGCAGACAAACGCCCCCCGCTCCTTTTGACGGTTGATTTTTTCTATTGCTTCTTTAAAGCTTCCCGTAATTTCTCTTGACAGGCCGATTCCAAACAGAGCGTCCACTACCATATCATATTCAATATCCTCCGTTTTGCTCAAAATGGAAAACCCCATATTTTTTAATATCCGTGCCTGCGCCCTTGTTTCCGCGGAAAGCTTTTGCAGATTTCCTTCCAGATAAAAAGTAACCTCTGCCCCTATCCGGGACAGAAGTCTCCCTATCGCCAGCCCGTCGCCGCCGTTATTCCCTGTTCCTGCCGCAATCAGCGCCTTTTTGCCCTTAAGCGGTATTTTTCTTTCCTCGAGAGCGCTGACCACGGAAAGCGCCGCCCGCTCCATCAGCACCATAGACGGGATTCCGATTCCGTTTATGGTATACTCGTCGCATGCTTTCATCTCGTCTGCTTTTAAAACATATTCCATACTAGTCTTTCTTTCCGTTGTCCTTTTTATATTTCATATCAAAAATATCAATCACGTCGGCTCCGAAAATATCGTGCATATAAGAATACAGCCCCTGATTCATGGATTCCATTTCCTGCTTTCGGACCAGCTTCTCTTTCAGTTCTTCCTTCACCTGCGCCGCCCATCTGGCAATCTCCGTAATCTCCGCCTCGTTTGCCTTGAGCCTGTCATAGCAGACGTCCATGGTGGCGAGCATCAAATCCATATTGACTTCGTCAATTTCCCGCGGGAGAGAAAGAAGTTCGTCCTCATAGGCGTCGATTTTCTTATTGCAGTCGCCAATCAGCCGTTTGTTATCCTCCGCCTTTTTCTGTGCCTTCCCGTCATTTTCCACGGAAGCCTCCTGCGCGTTTTCCACAATTTCCTGCATCAGGCGTTTTTTCAGCTTTCTGATTTCCTTCACTTCCGTGTTTGCCTTTCCCTGCCTTTTTAACAGCTCGTTCAGCTTTTCCTCCAGCCGCCTGATACGTCTGTCAGGCTTTGCCTGGGTAAACAGCTGGTGCCACTTACTGTCCAGCGTGAGCACCGGTATTCTTTTCCCTGAAAGAGCCTCCTTAAATACATCATCCTTCCTTGCCATCTTATGCCTCCTCGTCCTCTACCCTGTTGACATTGTAGATTAGCTTCATCAGACTGTCGGACAGATGGACGTTCTCCACCTGTATACTTTCCGGCACATTTAAATCCACGTGGGCAAAATTCCAAATCCCCTTGATTCCCCACTGAACCAGCCGTTCCGCCACCCCCACCGCACCGGATTTAGGGATAGTCAGCACCGCGATATCTATTTGATTTTCCTTGATAAAAGACTCCATTTCCTCTATGGGCCGCACCTCCATATTTCTCGTCTTCATTCCGTAAAGTTTGGGGTTGTTATCAAAAATCCCCAAAAATAAAAAGCCTCTCCGCTCAAAGTTTATATAGTTGGCCAGGGCCTGCCCCAGGTTTCCCGCCCCAATAATAATCAGATTGTGCGTCTTATCAAGCCCTAAAATCCGTCCGATTTCCTCGTAGAGATACTCCACCTTATAGCCATATCCCTGCTGGCCAAACCCCCCGAAATTGTTAAAATCCTGTCTTATCTGCGAGGCTGTCACCTTCATAATATCGCTTAATTCCTGAGATGAGATTCTCTCAATCCCGTCGTTTTTAAGTTCCCCCAGATATCTGAAATACCTGGGAAGCCGCGCGATTACAGCCTGAGAAATTTCCTTGTTATCCACTTACCCCAGCTCCTTGCTTTCATTAATCAGACAGCGCTTTTGCCTGCTGTAAATGCTTAATTAATAATATATAACAGTGTTAAAATAATGTCAATTCATTGACATTCCCTTTTCCGGTATGTAAACTGGTAACTGTTACTGCAACAGCAGCCGGCGGATAAGCTCCGCAATACCTAATCTGCGAAACGAGGAATGAGATTATGATTTTATCCTGTCAGAATATATCAAAAGCGTTTAATGAAGAAACCATATTAAAAGGCGTATCCTTTCATATTGAGGATTACGAAAAAGCCGCAATTGTGGGAATCAACGGCGCCGGAAAAACCACTCTGCTGCGCATTATTGTGGGGGAGCTTGCCCCGGATGAGGGGCTTGTAACGCTCTCCAAGGGCAAAACCTTCGGCTATCTTGCCCAGAATCAGAACGTAAACAGCGATAATACCCTTTATGACGAGATGCAAAGCGCCAAGGCCGATGTGATTGCCATGGAGGAAAAAATCCGTGAAACAGAGCTTTCCATGAAACGGGCGTCCGGCCATGAGCTGGAGGAGCTGATGGAAGCCTATTCCCGGCTCACCCATTCCTTTGAGCTGGCGGGCGGCTATGCCTACAAGAGCGAAATCACCGGCGTACTCAAAGGGCTTGGTTTTACGGAAACCGATTTTTCCAAACAGGTTTCCACCCTCTCCGGCGGGGAAAAGACCCGGACCGCGCTGGGAAAGCTACTTTTATTAAAACCTGATTTAATTATTCTGGACGAACCTACCAACCATCTGGATTTGAACTCCATCGCCTGGCTGGAAACTTATCTTTTAAATTATAAGGGCGCCGTTCTCATCGTGTCCCATGACCGCTATTTTCTCGATAAAATTGCGGGGAAAATTATCGAAATCGACCAGACCAGGGCAGCCTCCTATACAGGCAATTATTCCGATTACGCCGTAAAAAGAGAACAGCTTCGAAACGCCGCCCTGAACGCATATTTAAAACAGCAGCAGGAAATCAAACACCAGGAGGCGGTTATCGAAAAGCTGCGCTCCTTTAACCGGGAAAAATCCATCAAAAGGGCTGAAAGCCGGGAAAAGCTGTTAAAGAAAATGGATGTTCTGGAAAAGCCCACCGAAGCCGCCACCGATATCCACATGACTCTGACCCCAAGAGTGGTCAGCGGTAACGACGTCATGCATATAGAAGGGCTGTCCAAGTCCTTTGGCAGCCGGCAGCTTTTTTCGGATATTGACATGGATTTAAAACGCGGGGAGCATGTGGCCGTCATCGGCGACAACGGCACCGGAAAAACCACCATCCTGAAAATTATCAACGGGCTTCTTGACGCGGACGCCGGAACTATCACTCTAGGAACCAATGTACATATCGGGTATTATGACCAGGAGCACCATGTGCTGCATATGGACAAAACGCTGTTTGATGAAATTTCCGATGAATACCCGTATCTGAATCAGACGGAAATCCGAAATACCCTTGCGGCTTTCCTTTTTACAGGAGACGACGTTTATAAAAAAATCGGCGATTTGAGCGGCGGGGAGCGGGGACGCTTATCTCTTGCCAAGCTGATGCTCTCCGAAGCCAATTTCCTGATTCTGGACGAGCCTACCAACCATCTGGACATCACCTCCAAGGAAATTCTGGAGGACGCTTTAAATTCCTATGAGGGCACCGTGCTTTACGTTTCCCATGACCGTTACTTTATCAACCGTACCGCCAGCCGGATTCTGGACCTGAAAGAGAAAAAGCTCACCGGGTATCTGGGCAACTACGACTATTATCTTGAAAAAAAGGAAGCTTCGGCGAAGGCTCTGCCCTCATGGAGCGTATCCGCCTCCGGGAAAGATTCAGCGCCTTCCGAAAACAAACTGGACTGGCAGGCGAAAAAAGAACAGCAGGCAAAGGCCAGGAAAAGGGAGAACGATTTAAGGAAATGCGAGGAGGCTATTGCCGCTCTGGAAAAAGGGATTGCCGGGATTGAAAGCGATATGCTTCTTCCCGAGAATGCAACCAATGCCGCAAGGCTTCAGGAGCTGGCAGAAAAGCTGGAGGAAATGAACGGGGAATTGCTGGGGCTTTATGAGAAGTGGGAGGAGTTGTCTGTTTAAAAGGGGGGCGCAAAAGCCACGCGCATAAGGCTACATGCTTCCTTAAGGAGCCCTTATAAAAACGTCGGTGGTTAGCGAGGTCACGAGCTGCTATGCAGCTCGCGAGCTTACCACCGCTACGTTTTTATAGAGCGGGAGCGCGGCGACGAAGGCTGCTTCCTCCCCTTCGAGCGTCCCCTTAGCCAATATATAACAATCCAACAAACATCATCAAAGCAGCGTATCAAGCGTTCCCTTAATCGCCTTTATAAAATCAAGACTGTTCAAAATCACGGGATTTTCACAGGTGGAAATCAGGGAAAGGCTTTTTGTCATCTTTCCGTCCTCCACCGTTTTGATGCAGGCTTTTTCAAGCTTATCCGCAAAGGCGGACAGCTCCGGGATATTGTCAAGCTCTCCTCTTTTTCTGAGGGCTCCCGTCCATGCAAAAATCGTTGCGATGGAATTGGTGGAGGTTTCTTCTCCATTCAGATGCTTATAATAGTGGCGCTGTACGGTTCCGTGGGCCGCTTCGTATTCGTAAACGCCGGACGGCGATACTAAAACGGACGTCATCATGGAAAGGTCTCCGTAGGCGGTGGCTACCATGTCCGACATTACGTCGCCGTCATAGTTCTTGCAGGCCCATATAAATCCGCCCTCGGAGCGGATAACGCGGGCAACCGCATCGTCAATCAGGGTATAGAAATACTCAATGCCCAGCTCCTCAAATCTGCTCTTATATTCCGCGTCAAAGATTTCCTGAAAAATATCCTTGAAGGTATGGTCATATTTTTTGGAAATGGTGTCCTTGGTGGCAAACCACAAATCCTGCTTCGTGTCAATGGCATAGTTAAAGCACGCCCTTGCAAAGCTTGAAATTGATTTCTCCGTGTTATGTATGCCCTGAAGGATTCCGGCGCCGTCAAATTCATGAATCAGCTCCCTTACCTCCGTGCCGTCCTGTGCCGTGAACACCAGCTCCGCTTTTCCTTTGCCCGGAACCTTGATTTCCGTATTCTTGTATACGTCCCCGTAAGCGTGGCGGGCAATGGTGATGGGCTTTGTCCAGTTTTTTACATAGGGAACAATTCCTTTAATCAAAATAGGCGCGCGGAAAACCGTGCCGTCCAGAATCGCCCTGATAGTCCCGTTAGGGCTCTTCCACATTTCCTTTAAATTGTACTCCGTCATTCTGGCTCCGTTGGGCGTAATTGTGGCACACTTGACGGCTACCCCGTACTTCTTCGTGGCCTCTGCACTGTCCACTGTCACCTTATCGTCTGTCTCGTTTCTGTGAGCAAGCCCCAGGTCGTAATACTCTGTCTTTAAATCAATATAAGGAAGCAGGAGCTCATCCTTAATCATCTTCCAGAGGATTCTGGTCATCTCGTCCCCGTCCATTTCCACAAGGGGAGTGGTCATCTTAATCTTGTCCATATTTACTCATCCTTTCCTTTTTGTGGTTTTAGTTGAAGCCATTGCGCCATTCGTCCGCCCTCCGCCTGTATCCGGGCAGACATGCGCTGTCACTTGAAAAAATCATACAGCCCGTTTTTAACAATATTATCATATGCGTTGTTTACATGACAAGTGGCCAGCCGCTCCGCTTCCTGCGGTTTTCCGGCCTTGATTGCTTCCATAATGCTCCGGTGCTCCTCATTCGAAGCGCCTCCTCTTTCTCTTGCGGACAGCGTCTTTTTGCGGATTCGTATCACATATTGGTGAAAATCCTGCAGGAGATGCTGCAACATTTTGGAATCGCACGCCTCGTAAAGAATCTGATGGAACCGGTTATCCAGTTCCGCCATTTGCTCCATATGCCCCTTGGAGGCATGAAAGCTGGCGAGATAAACGTTTTCCTCCATCTCCGCAAGCTGCTCCGGCGTAATATGCTCCGTAGCCAGCCGGGCGCACATTCCCTCCAGGGAAGAACGTATCATATAAATGTCCTTCACATCCTTTGCCGTAATGCCGGTCACATAGGCTCCCTTGTTGGGCACAATCTGTATCAGGCCCTCCAGCTCCAGCTGTCGGAAAGCTTCCCGCACCGGCGTCCGGCTTACCCCAAGCTCCTCTCCGATGGCAACCTCTTTTAATTCCTCATTTTCCTTATATCTTCCGTTTAAAATGTCTTCTCTCAGCTTATGAAATACCCTGCCCCTCAAGGAGTATTTGTCGGTCACTTCCTGTTTCAAATCATATTTACTCATTACGTTTTCACTTACTTTCTAATTTTTCACTTACTTCTTCAAGCTGTTCGATTAACTCGCCGTCCGTGATTACCGTCACCCGTCCGTCCTCATACTGCTTATCCACCCATTTTTTGATTTCAACGACCACAGGGCTGGTCTTGTCAAGCTGCTTTTCTCCGGTCAGCTTAAAATAGGTATTAATCCAATGGGCAATTCCGGCAAGTCCCGAGGTATTGGATACGGCGCACAGTACCGGCCTGTTTAAAAATTTGTCCGTATCAAAAATATTATAGATTTCCTCATTTTTGAGAAGTCCGTCCGCATGAATGCCGGCTCTTGTGACATTGAAATTCTTTCCGGCAAAGGGCGTCCTCTCCGGGATATGGTACCCGATTTCTTTTTCGTAATACTCCGCAAGCTCGGTGATGACGGTAGTATCCATGCCGTTCAAATCCCCCTTAAGCTGCGCATACTCAAATACCATTGCCTCCAGGGGCGTATTGCCGGTGCGCTCCCCGATACCAAATAAAGAAGTATTCACACCGCAGCAGCCGTACAGCCATGCCGTGGTAGAGTTCACCACCGCCTTATAAAAATCATTGTGACCGTGCCATTCAATCATCTCATGGGGTACTCCGGCATGGGTATGCAGGGCATAGATAATTCCCTGAACACTTCTGGGAATAACCGCTCCCGGATAATTAACGCCGTATCCCATCGTATCGCAGGCCCTCACCTTAATCGGAATCCCATACTCCTCCGTCAGCTTCATCAGCTCCAGGCAAAACGGAACCACATAGCCGTAAATGTCCGCCCTTGTAATATCCTCAAGATGACACCTTACGCTGATTCCCTCTTCAAGGCACTCCTTCACCACACTCAGATAATGCTCCATAGCCTGCCGCCTGGTCATTTTCAGCTTTAAGAAAATATGGTAATCGGAACAGCTCACCAGAATTCCCGTTTCCTTCATGCCAATCTCTTTGACAAGCTTAAAATCCTCCTTGCTGGCGCGTATCCAGCTTGTGACCTCCGGGAACTGATAGCCCTTTTCCATACACTTATAGACGGCGTCCCTGTCCTTTTTACTGTACAGAAAAAATTCACTGGCACGAATCATGCCGTTAGGCCCACCCAAACGGTGGAGATAATCATAAATCGTCACAATCTGCTCCGTAGTATAAGGAGCCCGCGACTGCTGGCCGTCCCGGAAAGTTGTATCGGTTATCCAGATATCTCTGGGCATATTATGCGGTACAATCCTGTCGTTAAAAGGAATCTTTGGTACTTCAGAATACGGGAACATATTTCTGAACACATTGGGCTTTTTCACATCGTCCAATATATACATATGTTCTTCGATTTCCAGCAGGTTATTTTTCGTGTTCAACGCCACCGGCCTGTCCATAAAAAATCTGTTTTCTTCAGCCATCACCTTGCCCTCCGCTTTCTTTAGTTTAAAACCATGTATAATTGTATACAATGCGCCGGCTTCTGTCAATTACTTAGAGGAAGTAAATTTATTATTTCTGCGGGCAACAAGCCCTGCGGCATGCTTGTATGCACAATTTGGCAACTGCCGCAGGGCTTATAATTCTTTTGGGCATTTATCTGAGCAGCTTATCAATCTGAATCATTCCCCATCCCTGCTTGTTCCAGGGCTCGTTTAAATCTCTGGATGTATATAGAAGCTTTTGTTTTGCCTGATTATTGGTATAAAAAGGACATTTCTGAAGAAGCAAAGCCAATCCGCCTGAAATTATGGGCGTTGCCATGGAAGTGCCGCTCTTGGCAATGTAAGCGTTTCGGTAGGAACGTCCCCTCCGGCTGATTCCGGCATTGCAGGATACGATGTCCGTACCGGGCGCCACCACATCCGGCTTTTTCATGGCATAAGGGCTTGGTCCTCTGCTGGAATAGTCCTCACACAAATGCCCCCTGTCCCCAAAATACCCGCCTTCATGGCAGCCCACCGTAATCACCTGCTTTCGCGCGCCGAGAGGCGAAATTGTCATAGGGTCGGGCCCCATATTTCCGGCGGCGCACACCACAATAAGCCCCCTCTCCCACGCCTCGTCCACCAGCTTTACCAGCTTTTCCATACGTCCTTTGTCCGTATGCTCATCCATCCCAATTGAAATGTTTAAAATTCTGATATCATATCTCTTTATATTATCAAGAATCCACTCCATTCCCTCCGCCATGCTCTCGATATTTCCGTCCCCTCTGTAGTCCAGCACTTTCCCAACTACCAATTTGCTGAAAGGGGCTATTCCTCTGTATTTACCGTTAGATACCCGCCCACTGCCGCACAGACAGCCCGCTACATGGGTTCCGTGCCCGCTGTCGTCATACATATTCTGTTTGTTATTTATAAAATCCCTGAAAGCAATAATTCTATTATCAAAATCAGGGTGGAAAGCCACCCCGGTATCCAGCATCGCTATGGTTACGCCTTTGCTCCCACAGGAAAAACTAAGCTCATCGCTGCATCCAACCTGCCATCTTACCCGAAGCATAAAAAACTCCCGGCTTTTTTATTATAATATGCCGGGAGGGGTGAACAGTTCGCTTATATATAAAGACCTAAATCTAACTGAATTATTTCTCCTACTTTTTCTACATCATCTATAATCAACGCCTTAAAAATATATGGAATATGTTTTTTCCATTTGGACTATGTGAAAAAATCTCATATTCATTATAATAATCAAGTGAATATTCCAATATAGAATTGGCCAGATTTAACCGTGCCTCCTTTTCCTCCTTACCGCTCTTAAATAATTTGCAGTTTTTCCAGTTCCTTTTGGAATTTGTTTACCGTTAAGTTCTTTTTAGCCGCGGCATATTCCAATGTGATTGCGCCGTCTTTTACCAGCTCGTACAACATTCCGAACTCACCTTCCGCCTTTCCCTTTTTCAGCCCTTTTTCTATTCCTTCCTTTTTTCCTTCTTCTTTTGCAAATTCTTCCCAATCTTTCATTCCCTTACACATATTGTAACCTCCGTCTTCCCGATACTTTTCTTTATTTTTTAAAAGCTTCTTATGACCTGTCAAAACACTGATTGCCGTATAGGTTTCCTCGTCCAGCCTGCTGATTCTTTCCTTATTTTCATCACGGTATTTCATCAGTTCATCTCTGTTCTGAATCCGCTTCATAAAACCTGTCAGTTCACGGAATCCTGTTGTGAATTTACTTTCATCCAGTTTGTCAAAGGTCACCAGATTCATCTTATAATCAGCCACAAACGGCTCGAAAATCTGATTTTCTTTTTCTAAGTCTAACATATCCCTAAGTCTAAGGCAACCGTTATAAGGAATATTTCCGTGATATAACACGATTGTTATGACGGGATTTAGTTTTTCACCGTCTCTTATTCCCGAAAGGAATTCAGCATCGCTTAGTTTCCTCCTGTCATTTTCCGAATTATCCATCTGACTCTCCCATCTTGCAGTCTTGTCTTCCGCCAGATTCTTCTGTCGGAGCAGGCGCAGTTGTTCCCGGTACTGCTTCATATCATATTCAAGACACCGCAAAGGCATGGCCTGATGAACCTTATCCTGTCCCTCTATTCCAATTATGGCGTACTGCCTGCCATTGCAGACACCTTTTACCACATCACGGCTCCTTGTCCCTGTCATTCCCCCATAAATTATCTGGCTACATTCGCTTAATTGTTCCGCAGAAATTGTCCTTTTCCCGCCAAAGCAGCATCCGTTGATGCAGTCCGCAAAAACTTCCGGTATCGCCAGATAACTGCACAACGTATCATTCTTTTTCCCCATTCATTTTCCTCCTGAAATCCTCTCATAAATCTCTTTTTTTAATTTTTTGCTAAAAATTCTTTTATAGAAATACAGGCGATATTACCTGACGGCGAACTGCCGGTTTGATTGCTTGCGGAAGCATTATCCGCAAAAGAATTTCCAATATGTTTTTTAGATATTAACAGAACAAATTTTACCATCACTTAAGTCAGTATTCAATTAACTCATTATAAAAAAGGTGTAAAATCTCTCTAAATAACACAAGATTTTACACCTTTATATCTTCATTATTTCCTGTCGGCCGCTCTCTTTTTCGGTTTCCCTTTATAGAAAAACAACGCAACTGCTCCCGCCAGAAGACCTGCCGCAAGGAACCACTTGGGATGAGGCCCGAAATCTCCCGTATCCGGCGTATTGTCTTTATTGCCGGACAAATCTGTTATCACGGCGCTGCCGTTTGTGACCACCGCCTGCGCATTCACACTGGTATAGCGGTAAATTCCGTAAGGCGAAAAATGATTGGTGGTAAACTGAATATACTTTCCGTCGTCCATCTGGACAACTCTGTGCTCCACAGCCTCAAGCTGTCCGTCCTGGTCTAACGTAACCACATGCAGATTCTCTTCCGTAAGCCCTGCAGGCATTCTGACCTGTATGGTAATATTCTGTTTACCGAGTCTGGTAATCGGAATCGTACCGGAAGCGTCGTAAAGTGAAATATCGTATGCGGAAAGCCCCACAGGACTTCTCCCGCCGTAAATTTCCCCGTAAGCTGCCGAAATCTTCTCCGCGGCTTCCCCGGAATCCTGAATGCGAAGAACATAAGTACCGTCGTCACCAGAAATAGATGCCATTGCGTTTTCACCCTCGGGAAGCACCTGGCTCTGGATGGAAAGTATGACGCCGCTTCCCTCCTCCATTGAAACGCCGGATTGATTATCCGCAAGCTGATTGCCGGATTCAGTGGAAACCACGCCGTCAAATCCGTAGGTTCCAGTTTCCAGTATTGTTCCGCTAAGGTCGCCGACTCCGTCAGGGACGATTGCGCTTCTGATATTATCAAAGGCATAGGTGCGGTATTCCTTATTCGCAAGCCTCTTTGCCCCCTGATTCGTAGTGAGCGCCGGAAGCTTTGTCCCTTTAAACACCACCGTGTCCGTTCCGTTTGAAAGCGCATAAGCGCCAAGTCCCACATCCTCCACGGAAGCCGGAATCGTCACTCCCGATAAAGGACAATTCATAAAAGCCCTGTCCTTGATAGTCTTAAGCTGGTTCCCGCCGTTGACCGTTTTCAGGTTCCGGCAGTTCATAAAGGCTTCCTCGTTAATTACTTCCACAGAATCCGGTATATTTACCGCCGTAATACCCGTATGCTCCTTGAAAACTCCCGCCCCAATCTGCTTCACATTGGCAGGAATATTGACAACACTGTTGCTCCCGGTATAGCCGACCAGAATGCCATCACCCACCACCTTGAAATCTTCACCTTCCTGAAGATTTTCAAGCCATGGAGTCTTATCAAAAGCATAGGGCGCAATATCCGTCACGGAATCTGGAATTGTGACATCACTCAGGCTGTCGCAATGGTAAAAAGCGCCGTATCCGATTTGCGTAACTCCTTCCGGAATCACCACGGAGGTAAGACCTGAACGTGCAAAAGCAAATTCCCCGATTTCTGTAATTCCTTCTTCTATTTCATAAGAGGTAAGGTCGGCATTCCTGTAAAATGCCTGTGACGCTATTTTTGTATTATTTACGATTGTATATTTCGGAAAATCCTTCCCTTTCTGGGCATTATCAACCAGCAGGTTTTCAATTTGCCCTGCCGCCGTATCCCCGGCGGTATCAGCGGGAATTTCGGCAGCATTTTCCATACTTCCCAGGTCAATTCTTCCCGTGCTTCCGCCTAACACCATAGGATATCTGTTATCAATAAAGATTACCGCCCGCCCGGAAACAATGCTGGACTGTCCAAGGAGCGTCTTGTTTGTTATGGTTTCCGTAATTGATTTCAGTTCCGGTGTCGGCGTAGCCTCACCCTCCGGCGCAGCGTCGGGTTCCGTTTCCTCTGAATTTTCAGCATCAGACGTCGGTGTCGGCGTACTGGCCGGTTCCTTAATTTCTGTATCTTCGTCGCTTTCCTCGGGAGTCTGCCCTGTCACGCTTTCCCCGTCAATCACCTGGGAATCCTGCACATCCTCATACTCAACCTCATCCACCTCAGAGGTTTTGCGGGCAGCGGCAAATTCTGCGCCATAAGTTCCCGGCGTAGCCTCAAATTCCACATTCGGGCAGCCGTCAAATGCGCTGTCGCTAATCTGCCCCATGGAATCAGGGAGCTTTACTTTCGCCAGATTTACACAATCCTCAAATGCCTTTGCCCCGATTCCCCGTATTGTCAGGGGAATTTCCACTTCCTTCAGATTCTGACAGTTGGAAAAAGCATATGCCGGAACCTCATAGAGCCCGCTTCCAAGACTCACCTTTTCCAGATAGGGATTTCCCCAGAAAGCATATGCCATGATTTCCGTAACTGTGCTGGGCAGCGTATAAGCTCCCTTTTCACAGGCCGGCATCAACGCATATACCTTTGTTTCATCACTGTTATATAAAATGCCGTTGGAATAATGAAGATAATTGTTATCCTCCGAAACGGACAGGCCCGCAAGCTGACTGCTTCCGGCAAACACACCGCTTCCCAACTTCTTCACCTTTGCGCCAAGGGAAACATTTACAAGCTCCCTGTCGTTACTGAAAGCGGCGGTTTCGATTTCCTCAACCTCGTCGCCCACCGATATCGTCCGCAGATTATCACATTCCGCAAAAGCCCGGTATCCCACAGATTCCACCTGATTACCAATCTCCACCTTAATGAGATTGTCGTTTCCGGCAAAGGCTTCCTCTCCGATACTTTTTACCCCAACAGGAACAGACACGTTTTCATCCGTGCCTGTGTATCTGACTAACTTATTTCCATCCATCTCAAAATCAGATGCAATTGCAACCGCTTCCACATCTGATACAGGTACCTGGGTGACTGCTATTGCCGTAAGCAATAGCAGCGCACTCAGGGATTTTGTAATTTTTCTGTTCATAGGAGCTCCTATGCTGCTTTACTCTTTATTACAACCTTATCCCGCTTAAAGAAAAGCACCAGTGAAATACATGCCATTCCAATAGCTAAAAACCACTTCGGGTGAATCGGGTCACCGGTCTTCGGCGTTGAATCTATGGTCGCTTCTGTCAGATTTGCAGTATCCACATAAATCACATAAGGTGAGAAATGCGTAGCCGTAAAGTTAATGCACGGCACACCGCCTACCGTGGTAAATCTGGTGTTCAAATCCTCCAGCGCTCCGCCTGAAATCGCCGCCATCTTATTATTGCCTGCATACTGGATTAATTCATCCGGCAAAGGCAGCGTCAGATTAACGGAAATTCCCGATGTATCCGCAATTTTAGTTCTTCCCGTAGAATCGTACAAGCTGATATCCATAGGGAAATATTTAATCCTGCTCAAATCCCCGAACCTTGCCTGCAAAGCAGCGGTTGCCGCGTCAGTAGCCGCCTGGTCTTCCGAAACCTTTACAACAAAGTTATCGGTTGCTCCGGTTACCGTTGCTCCGGCCACATTCGTATTGGAAATACCCGGTCTGGACACCTCTACGCTGCTTCCGTTATTTACAGTTCCCGAAGAAGAACCTCCTCCTGAACCGCCGCTTGCGTTCGTATTTGCCGAACCGGCTCCTCCGGTCTTATAGGTCGCCGTAATTGCTACATTTGCCGCCGGCATGGTAAAGGTCGTGGAGGTTGCCGTGGCATCCGCAAAGCCGACTCCGGCTGTGGATGAGGTCCACTTGTCAAATACCTGACCTACTCCCATTGCATAAGCGTTGATTGCCACTACTGCTCCTGCGGGATAGCTTCCGGTTCCACTTCCGCCTGATACGGTTACGGTGTACTTGGGCACATCATTGCCGTTAGCGGGGGTTGCTGTGGGCGCCGCTGTTGCGCTGCCTCTGGGAGATGCGCTGCTGTTGGCGTTGTTGTTATTGTTATTATTGTTGTTGCCGTTTCCACCACTGGGATTAGGGCCATTATTACCGCCACCTCCGCTGGGATTTGGATTAGCACCCCCGTTACCTCTTTCATAAGAGGCCATCACTGTTCTGTTTTCTGTAACATTTTCAAGATTCTTTTCCGGTACCCACCCTACAAATGTATAGCCTTCACGCGTAGGCGCCTGTGGCTTCATAGCGTTCTCGCCTGCTTTTACAGTTTGTGTTCCAATAACACTACCATCATAATCAACAAAAGTTATTACAAACTGTGTCCCATCATTTAAAATATAGGTAGCCATGATATCAGTATCTTTCGTGATACCGCCAGGTGCCAGTTCTTCCAAACTAGGGTCCCAGCCCGCAAACATATATCTATCATGCTTGGGAATCATATCTTCTGTAGGAAATTGCGGATATCGTCCATTCTTAACTTTCTGAGCTTCTCCAATAGTAACATTTCGGTCTAAGCCGTCTCTGAAAACCACAGTCCACTCCGGTTCCCCAAATGTCGGATATATATCCAAATCATGAGGCACACTCTTATATAACTCAGAATCCCATCCCGTAAAGGCAAGAGACGGGTCGCTTAAACAAGTCGGATTTTCCTCAGGCAATTTTGCCGCTTCTCCTGCCAATACCGTCTGTGCAGCGCCAAATGGTATCGGATTATCTTTGGAAGGATAATTGGGCAAATTCCAGAATCTTACAGTATATTCCTGCCCCTTATCAGTCCATGCAATATAATTATTTTCCTTTATACTGTCTATAAGTTCATACTTTTTAAAATAACGATATGCATTTGAGCCTTCAGGACATATAAATTTAACCTGCTGCTGAGCTTCACCAGCAATAGTCTGCTTAAACATATCATCATCCATCCTGAGTACATTTCCGTCACCCTTATATGTAACAGTCAGTCTCTTGGCATCACCATCCTGAAAAGCCCCGGAATGCATTTCTTTCAGGGAACTTGGAAGGATAATATCTCCTAGTGACGTATGCTTAAAGCAATTCTCAGGAATTACATCTACAGTAGTTCCTGATAAATCCACTGATACTAATTCCATACAATCCTGGAACGCCTCCGGCTTTATGGCAGTTACTCCGGCCAGTTCATCAGAACCCAAGGCGTCCGGTCCGGTAATTTCCGGTATCTTTCCTCTGTTTTCCAGACACTCTACAATTTCCAGACCACTGCCTGTAACACGATATAAAACCCCCTTATTATATCTGAAATTAGAAGGTTCCAGACAGTTTATCTGCGTAAGCTGTTCACATTTTCTGAACGGACGCTTTCCTGTATCCT
The DNA here is from genome assembly GCA_910577275.1 of uncultured Lachnospiraceae bacterium. Lineage (GTDB taxonomy): Bacteria > Bacillota > Clostridia > Lachnospirales > Lachnospiraceae > Suilimivivens. The sequence goes on along the minus strand of CAJTMW010000001.1, from coordinate 55,183 downwards.
CTAACTTCGAGCCAATGGTTACAGTATTTAAGCTTTCGCATTCATCAAAAGCATAATCATTAAGAAGCGTGCTTCCCATAATATCTGCCGTTTGCAACATCTCACATTCTTTAAATGTGTATGGTTCAATTTCATCTACACCATTAATTAAAATTGACTCAATAAACTTATCTGCACCGACCTTTGTTGTTCCATCCTCTTCGTATACTACATTTCCTTCTTTATCATATCCTGAAAACAAACCTGGTTTGATACTGTTAACACTTGCCGGAATTGCTACATTTAAAGTAGCAGCCAAAAACGCCTGTTCATTTGGCGTAATCGGCGGTGTAATAGCAACACCCTTTTTAAAACTAACAGCCCGGTTAATCATATCAGCATAATATGCCGCACTATTCTCTGGCTCGTTAGTCACATAAGGCAGTTTAGCTGCCCAATCCTTTGCTTCTGTTGTTGTATCTAATTTGTCAAATCTCGGATAACCAACAAGCTGTGCTTCACCCTCATTTGCTCTGGGGTCATAATAATACTGTACCTCAAGATTTGTCGGCCAGCCGCTATGACAGGTAATCCAGATATCATCGGAATTGTCATGATTGATTTTGCTGGTGCCATTCATAGCATATTTGAATGTTTCAGTATCAGCATTTTCTGAATTCAGCATTGCACCCACGAAATACAATTTAGGTTTTTCCTTGTTTCCATCTGGATATAACGTATCACCGCAACCGGTCACCTGTGTCCTGAACGCATCTGCACCAATCGACTGTATTTTCGTTGAATCAGTAAAAATCACTGTGCGTAACTCATGACAGCCTTTAAATGCGTTCGCTCCAATATCTGTCACTGATGCAGGAATAGTTACCTTGGTTAAATAGCAATTATTATTAAAGCTCCCTTCGCCAATTCTCTGAATTCCAAACGCCCCCACACTTTCAGGGATTGCAATAATATCCGGTTGACTTTTATCGCCTGTATTACCGCCTTTTCTATCCAACATATCAAATTTGACCAAATCGCCGGAATCATTTACCTGATAAATGACTTTCGCCGTCCAACCTTCAGGCTTTGCATCAGCGGCGTCTCTTGTATCATGTTCTAACTTAACCCTTTCATACAATTGTTGATTGGGGTATTTGTATGTAACAAAATTATCATTTGCTGTTCTATGAATTTCAGAATCCTCAGGTCCTTCAAAATAAAATGAATCCGGAACTGTATTCCTGAAATTATCCCATGTACTATCCTGACAGTCAGGGTAATTTGTTGTTGTATCCTTACTATGAATTTCCGTAAAATTCAGTTTTGAGCCCGAATCTGTATCAGGCAATTTAACAAACTGAAGTTTCGTACATCCCGCAAACATATCGATATCCAATGTTTCGGAATAACTATTTGGAAATTCCACGCTTGATAAAGAAGTACAATTCCTGAAAAGATGATTGCCAAGATGTTCCAATGATACCGGCAATCCACTCCCCAATAAATTAATTGATTCTAATGCAATACAATTTTCAAAAGCGCAGTCACCTATAGCCTGTAATCCGTCCGGTACAACAAACGTCTTTAACGACTGACAGTCATAAAAAGCATCCTTACCAATAGCACGAACCTGTGCATTCCTTGGGATTGTAACATTTTGTAACTGCCCACAACTGGCAAATGCTCCATTTCCTAAGGTCTCAAGCCCGCTTTTAAACTCTACACTACTCAAAGTCCAACAATGATAAAAGGCATAATCACCTATTCCTTTTATACTGCCCTCAAAAATCAAATTTGTTATGTCAGACCTGTTTGCAAATACCCCTTCGTCCGGTTTCTCTCGAAAACCGCTGACACGCCATCCAACAGTATCTTCTACTATTTTTTCCGAACCAATATATGCAATCTGTGCTTCAATTTTCCAATGAGCACTCTCTGTCGCCGGTGCCCAATTATCATTCCCATAATCGTCCCCTATAATATTGCCACTGGCATCTTTCTTCTTAGGCAAATAAAATAACTGCTCATTTTCCAGATTTTCCCATTTGCTTTTCTGGTTAAAATAGCAGGGGCGGTACACATCGCCCATAAGAGGTTCTACTTTACATTTCATACCCCCAACTGTAATCTTATCAGTTTGGGTTTCATCTTTCCATTGCACTTGCTCATAAACATAGGAATAACTTCCGTCAGCCTCCTGAAACAAATTTGCTGGAACAAGGTCATCTTTTGTTTCTACAACTCCAGTAGTGGCATCTGGTATGTAATTTACTGTATAGTAAAGAAGTTGTCCTGCATCATTTGTTTTCTGCTCATATGTTTTATATCCTAAAAGTTCATCACTGATACTTACCAGACAATATCCACTAAATGTATTATTAGGCGAATACTTTCGGTAAGCTTCCGTAGTCTCCGGAATCACAATGGTATCTTCACTACGTACATTATTAAAATTTAAAATAACAGCACCACGGTTTGAGGCATCAATTTGCGTATAGGCAAACTGAAACATCCCATCACCAGATGTGTAAACAATCTGTTCACTCGCAGAACGTTTTTGTGCATAGGGAACTGTACTGGCATACTCAAATTCAGGAACGCCTGGCTTAATCTCCCCTTCTTCACTTGTAACCGCAACTTTAATCTTTTCTGTAGTGTTGTTAGTAGTCGGATTCGCACTGATATCCGGCACCGGCACCGCCGCCACAGCAATAGCAGATACCATAAGCAGCGCTCCCACCGTCTTACGTATCTGTCTTTTCAGCTTTCTATTCTTCTTTTTTGCGGCGCCTTTTGCCGCTACACTCTTTGCCATTTATAACACTCCTTTTAAGTTACTTAATTCTCTTTGCCACTACTACGAATCTTCCGTCTGTCTGCGAATGGTCGCAGGTTGAAAGAGTCAGCAGGCTGTCTCCATAGCTTGCCGTGACGCCCGTGTCGTACAGGCTAAGCTCTGCCATCTCTTCCATATAAGAATTAAATTCCTCTTCTGAATTTGCATCGATGAACTGATAATACTTGAAAACAAATTCATCTTCGTTGTACACCTGTGAGCGAAATACATACATTACCTGATATGTCGCTTCCTCATATATGCTGTCAAACTGGATAATTGAATGCTTTTCCCCGTAGGACTCCTTTGCGTACTTCTGGAGCTGCCCAAACATCTGGCCCGACTTCATGTGATGTCCGTAAATAATCAAATTCGTCGAGCGTGGATAAATATTGCAATTATAATCCAGAAAAAGACTACCGTTCTTATCATATTCCTGATTGAAATTATGGTCAAGATAATATTCGTTGTCACCAGTCTGCATTACAGGGTAATCTATTATTGTATCGTCAATTTTAAGCCATCCGATTAGCTTTTTATTCTTTTCATATAAAGTTTTATATTCGTCCAGCACGTCCGGCATCTTGATTGTCTGCTTATGCAGAGAAAACTCGTTCTTTTTCTGATTCGTCACAAGCGTATCGCTGCCTTTAAGCGCCGCAAGCTCGGTATATTCCGCATTGGTTCTCGCGCTGAAATAATAGTAAACGCCAAAATATGTAAAACAGCCGACTGCCACTAAAGACGCTGCTATAACAAGCAGTTTTCGAAGCCGTTCTTTCTTTTTCAGCACAGCCAAAATCTGCTGCTGCATTTCCTCGTCATAATCTTCCAGGCGGGTACGTTTGGATATCCTCTTTCCTTCGTTATCTCTCTTTGGAGGCCCGGAAGCCCTGGCTCTGGCATCAGCAGGCGCATGTACGGCATTACCCTTTTTTCCTGCTGTTAACTCTGTCTGCTTTTCATGACGTTTATTGCTTTTTCCGAAAGGCTTTCCTTTTTTTCCGTCTTTCCTGACGGTACTGCCGTCACTGTCAGGCGGAATTCCCTGTCTTTTTAAATCCTCAACTTTTTCATATATTTCATCATCAAAGTTATTCCCTACCTGCGTTTCAAAGCGGTAACTCCCGCTTTGCAGTTCCGCATAGAGCCTGTATACCTGTCTGGGATTGTCAAAATCAACTTTGGCTTTGATAGCGTCTATTTTTTTCTGGTCGCGTAACGCCGCCTCATAATCCGCCCGGGTGCGGAACCGTATTCCTGCAACCGTCAGCTTATCTGTCGTCGCCATGACATTTATCTCCTTCATTGCATATACATTTATTTTACTATATCTCGAAATTAATTCAAGTCTTTTGTCCAGATATGGGGAAAATTTGTGTGGTTATTTTTCCCACACCCTTTTTATATTATGATTTATGCGGTGTCCGCGTGTTAGAAATGCTCCATCTTAACGGCAAAAAAGCCTGACTTTTTGCGGTCAGACCTTTCCTGAAAATTAAACAGCTTTTATATGCTCCGTTTGGCTTCTTCATATTTCTCCAACGTTGTTCCAAGACCTTCACAGGCCTTTTCCAGCGTTATGCGGAAGAAATTCATTGCATTCTCGACGTCCAAGACAAGGCGTCTTGCCTCTCCGATTTTCTTTCCTCTTTTTTCGCCTTTTTTTATTCCTCGCTCTTCACCAATTCTTTCCCCCTCTGCTCTACCCTGCCTTACATACTGGTCAAACAATTCACACACCTTTATATCATCCTCCTCTCTGATTTCCTGCTCCTCCATCCATTTCTCCACCTCGCCCTCCACTGTTGTTTCTCCCGAAAGCGCCTTTATCATCCTGATTAAAGCCGCCTTATGTATCACCTTCCTGTCTGAGCGGTAACTGTTGCCCTCTGCAAGGAAATCCACCACTATCCTCATGTCGCTCTGGAACAGGCTTCTTATTTCTTCCGGCAGATGCCTCATCTCAAATACATGGAGCTTCAATTCATCAATGTAGTCCCATGCCTCCTCTGAGATTTTCTTTCGACTGAATAAACGACGAAAATTACGGCCTGCTTCCCACTTGGATTTTCCCCAGTAAAGCACAAACTCAATTACAGGATATAAAAACCGTGTTTTCTTTTCATACTGTTCCCTGTAGGCTCCTCCGGTATACCCAGCTTTGCGGAGCAGCATTTTCCCGTCTGTCCGGCTCTGGTTTGCTATCAGATACATAAGCTTTATCCTTCCATCTTTCAATTCATATTTACATAAATCTTCATATTCATTTCGAAGCTTTTCGCCTCCCTGATAGATGAACTCTGTAGGTCCTGCCTGCAGGTTCCTCTCATTTACCACAGATTTCCCCTTATACAACAGAACATTAATCACGTCCGCCGCAACATCGGGAAATGCCACAAACTCTTTTTCTACAATATCTTTCTTCTCTTTACCCTTCGCCATCCGGCCTCCTTCCGCAGGAAGAACGGTCTGGCTTAGATGAATTTTCACTGTCCGCTCAATAATCTTCCTGCTTATTCTTTTTTTGCTGGCAGTCACCAACACTGTTATGGGAAATAAGCATATATCCGCCGTTTTCGTCTCGGCAGAACAGATTTTTGAATCAGACAGGGATTTGCTCCCTATTGTTCGATGAGAATAATTCTCACAGATTGCAATTATTTCTATGCTTAGTTCGATAATGTCATTTTAACATACAAAAAACTTTTTTCAACGATAATCATTCTACTTTCACTGAAAATCCGTCAAAAATACCGACTGATACTTCTTCACCAAAATCATATTGTTCCAGAGTGTCTTTTTCAAACCTGTAAACCATAATCAAATTCTTTGCATAATCAACAATCCAGTATTCCTTTACACCGGCAGTCCGGTATTTGAAAAGTTTTGTAAAATAATCCATGGACCTGCTCCCTGGGGAAACCACCTCAATTACCCATTCCGGCGCGCCATTACACCCTGCATCGGTAAGCTTGTTTTGCTCACAGACTACACTTATGTCCGGTTCAACATAATTTCTATTACTCTCACCTAAAAATACTGCAAAAGGCGCCAGATAAACTTTGCAATTGCCATTATTGGAATCAATATAATCAGCTATTTTTCGTGACAATGAAAAAATAATATCCTGATGCCTTCTGGTCGGTGGAGACATATAGTAGATTTTCCCGTCAATTAATTCTGCACGTTCTCCATCGGGCAAAGCATAAATATCATTTATTGTATAACTCTCTTCTTTTCTTAATGCATCCACAATTTTTACCTCACTTTCAGATACACCTTTTTGCTTCCTCATATTTCTCCAGCGTTGTTCCAAGACCTTCGCAGGCCTTTTCCAGCGTTACACGGAAGAAATTCATTGCATTCTCGACATCCAGGACAAGACGTCTTGCCTCGCCGGTTTTTTCTCCGATTTGCTTTCCTTTCTTTTCACCTATTTTCTCCCCCTCTGCTCTCCCTTGCCTTACGTACTGGTCAAACAATTCGCACATCTTTACATCATCCTCCTCTCTAATTTCCTGCTCTTCCATCCATTTCTCCACTTCGCCCTCCGCTGTCGTTTCTCCCGAAAGCGCCTTTATCATCCTGATTAAAGCCGCCTTATGTATCACTTTCCTGTCTGAGCGGTAACTGTTGCCCTCCGCAAGGAAATCCACCACTATCCTCATGTCGCTCTGGAACAGGCTTCTTATTTCTTCCGGCAGATGCCTCATCTCAAATACATGGAGCCTGAGCTCATCAATGTAGTTCCATGCCTCCTCTGAGATTTTCTTTCGACTGAATAAACGGCGAAAATTACGGCCTGTTTCCCATCTGGATTTCCCCCAATAGAGTACAAACTCAATTACAGGATACAAGAACCGTGTTTTCTTTTCATACTGTTCCCTGTAGGCTCCCCCCATATATCCTGCTTTTCGAAGCAGCATTTTCCCATCTGTCCGGCTTTGGTTCGCTATCAGATACATGAGCTTTATTCCGCCGTCAGCCAGCTCATATTTGCACAAATCCTCATATTCATTTCGAAGCTTTTCGCCTCCCTGATAGATAAACTCTGTAGGGCCTGACTGCAGGTTCTTCTCATCCACCACAGATTTTCCCTTATACAGCAGGACATTAATCACGTCCGCCGCAACATCGGGAAACGCCACAAACTCTTTTTCCACAATATCTTTCTTCTCTTTTCTTTTCGCCATCCGGCCTCCTTCCGCAGGAAGAACAATATGGTTAATTCGTTTATGGCTTAGATGAATTTCCACTGTCCGCTCAAAATCTTCCTGCTTATTCTTATTTTTTGCTGGCAGTCGCCAACGAGTTATGGGAAATAAGCATATCTCCGCCGTTTTCTTCTCCGGCAGAACAGATTTTGAATCAGACTGGAAATTGCTTCCTATTATTTGATGAGAATGCTTCTCACAGATTGCAAATTTATTTTATGCTTAATTCGATAGAATAATCTTAGCACACAAAAAAATATTTTTCAATGGGATATCGTTATTTTTATAATTCTTTTATAATTACAATACAGGCACATCCAAACTCACTCCGCCCTGCTTCGCAAGGCAATCCATCATAACAAAAGCGGAGCCACAAACATATCCTTCCCGGCTCCGCTTTTACGCTGTTGCATAACGCTTTGTTCTTCTATATAATAATGCAGACCATCCCCCCGTTGGAGTCGTTCACTATCTTCTGCATGGTTTCCTGGAGCTTTAACTGGCTTTCGTCACCAATCATCGTAAGCTTTCCTGTAATTCCGTCGTTTACAAGCTGTTCCACACTTTTTCCGAAAATGTTTGTTTCCCAGATTCCGGCTTCGCTCTGGCTGGAGTCTGAAATGAAGCGAATCAAATCCTGTGCCTGTTCCTCGGAACCGACAATGGGAGAAATCTCCGTCTCGATATTGGCGCGTATCATGTGAATGCTGGGGCTCTCCGCCCTGATTTTCACGCCGAATTTATTGCCGTGTTTGATGACCTCCGGCTTATCCAGTTTGATTTCGCTGCGTTCCGGCGTCACCACGCCGTAGCCCTTCTGTCTTACGGAATCAATGGCATGAAGCACCTTTACATACTCTTTCTTCATCTTTGCCATTTCCTTTAAGACAGACAAAAGGTGGTATTCGTTGTCAATCTTCTCGCCCACCATGTCGCTGAGCATTTCATAATAATAGGCGTCGTCCACGTCGAGCCAGACCTTCACGCATCCGTTGGACATATCGATGCCGTCCATCTTGCATTTTTTGATAAACGGGCCTTCCAACGCAACCGGATTGTTTTTCACATCCCGGATGCAGTTGTACTGCTTCATAATCTCTTTCACCCGCTCAATCAAATCCACCTTCATATTGTGGTTTGCCGGCAGCATTTCCACCCACTTGGGCATGTAAAATTCAATCATGGTCAGCGGGAATTCATAGAGGATGTTTTCAAGGATTTGATTGATGTCATCCTTCTTTAACTGTTCGCAGTTGACGGCCATCACCGCCACTCCGTATTTATTTTCAATTTCCTGAGACAGTCTTGCAGCCTCTTCCCCGTAGGGCTTTGCGGTATTTAAGAGCACCACAAAGGGCTTTTTCAGTTTTTTCAGCTCCCTGATGGTGCGTTCCTCGGCCGCCACATAGCTTTCCCTTGGAATATCGCCGAAGCTCCCGTCGCAGGTAACCACGATTCCTATGGTAGAATGGTCGGTAATCACTTTTCTGGTCCCGATTTCCGCCGCCTGGGTAAAGGGAATTTCCTCCGCATACCAGGGGGTTTTCACCATGCGCTCGGCGTCGTTCTCCATATGTCCGCTGGCGCCGTCCACCATATAGCCCACGCAGTCAATGAGCCGCACTCTGGTTTCTATTCCGTCTCCAAGAGTCAGCTTTGCCGCTTCCTTGGGAATGAATTTGGGCTCTGTGGTGGTGATGGTTTTCCCTCCCGCGCTCTGGGGAAGCTCGTCAACCACTCTGTCCTTTTCGTAGGAATCCGCCATGTTCGGCAGAACCATCAAATCCATAAAACGCTTGATAAAAGTGGATTTTCCGGTACGCACCGGCCCTACCACCCCTATGTAAATTTCTCCTCCGCACCTTAACTGAATATCATTGTATAAGTCATATTCTTTCTTTACATTTATGTCCATAAAATTACCCCTTCCATACTTAGTTAAATGTATGAAGGGGTAAATAAGTTTATTACCATTTTTCTTTACTTTTAGAGTGAAAACACGGCGTCGTCGCAGCAGCTCCGCCCGTCTGCCCGGTACGTCAGAAAGGATACAGCAGCTTTCCCTTCTCCCGCAGCCATTTCTTATACTGCCGGTAATCGGGGCAGATACTTTCCACCAGATTCCAGAAGTCCGCGGAATGGTTCATATGGACAAGATGGCAGAGCTCATGGATAATCACATAATCGCACACTGGCTCCGGCGCCATGAGAAGCCGCCAGTTGAAATTCATGTTCCTTTTGCTGCTGCAGCTCCCCCAGCGGCTTTTCTGGTCCTTGATGCGGATATCCTCAAAGGAAACATGGAGCCGCTTTGCAAATTCCTCCGCCTTTTCTTCAAAGATGGCGGCTGCTTCCCTTCTGTACCATTTCTCCAGCTGCTCCCGCCGGTACTCATAATCCGCCTCATAGGGCACCCACATAAGGAGCAAATCCATAACCAGCTTTACCCTCGCCCGGCTCCGCTCCTCCCGCATCACCCTTAATGTACGCGCTTCGCCCAGATAATACAGGGTATCGCCGTTTTCCAGTTTCAATTTCATTTTAATACAATTCTGCGGAAGTTCTTCTTCCCTCTTTTCACTACTGCACCTTCTCCGGCAAAGGTATCCTTGCCAAAGGCGGCTTTCACGTCCGTCACCTTCTCATTCCCAAGGGTCACGCCGCCCTGCTCAATGGCGCGTCTTCCCTCGGAACGGCTCTGTACCAGACCGGCCCTGCAGAGCACGGAAATCATATCGATGCTTCCTTCCGTAAAATCTTCCTCCGTAAGTTCGGTGGTGGGCATTTCCGCCGCAACGCCTGCGCTGAAAAGCGCCCTTGCGCTTTCCTTTGCCCTCTCCGCTTCTTCCTCGCCGTGCACCAGTTTGGTGAGCTCGTAAGCCAGAATCTCCTTGGCCTGATTTAACTGGCTTCCCTCCCACTTATCCATCTCGTCAATCTGCTCGAGGGGCAGGAAAGTCAGCATGCGAAGGCACTTTAATACGTCCGCGTCCGCCACGTTTCTCCAATACTGGTAAAATTCAAAGGGAGTGGTCTTTTCGGGGTCAAGCCACACAGCCCCTTTTTGTGTTTTGCCCATCTTGTTTCCCTCGGAATTAAGAAGCAGGGTAATGGTCATGGCATAGGCGTCCTTGCCCAGCTTTCTCCGAATCAGCTCCGTGCCGCCAAGCATATTGCTCCACTGGTCGTCGCCGCCGAACTGCATGTTACAGCCGTATCTCTGGAACAGCTCATAGAAATCGTAGCTCTGCATCAGCATGTAATTAAACTCAAGGAAACTTAAGCCCTTCTCCATTCTCTGTTTGTAGCATTCCGCCGTCAGCATTCTGTTTACGGAAAAATGAGGGCCGATTTCCCGCAAAAATTCAATATAGTTTAAATCGAGAAGCCACTCTGCATTATTCACCATAAGGGCTTTTCCCTCGGAAAAGTCGATAAAACGGCTCATCTGCTTTTTAAAGCATTCGCAGTTGTGGTCGATGGTTTCCTTCGTCATCATGGAACGCATATCGCTTCTCCCGGAAGGGTCGCCCACCATGCCGGTGCCGCCTCCAATCAGGGCAATGGGCTTATTGCCTGCCATCTGCAGACGTTTCATTAAGCATAACGCCATGAAATGCCCTACATGCAGCGAATCCGCCGTGGGGTCAAAGCCGATATAAAAGGTGGCCTTTCCGTTGTTAATCAGTTCCTTGATTTCTTCCTCATCGGTAAGCTGCGCCAGAAGTCCTCTGGCTTTTAATTCGTCAAAAATAGTCATTGCTGTCAATCCTTTCTGTTTATAATCCCACAGATAATGCACACCGCGCAGGTTCTCTTATCTGTTGTCAAATTCTATCGTTCCTCCCGGAAGTAATTCTGCCCAAGCGCCGCCGGAAGATTGATTCTTCCTGATTTCCGCATGGAGCTGATTACCAGAACCAGCGCCGTCATGAGGAACGGCAGCATATCGTAAAAGGCCGTTGGAAAAGGCAGAACGCTCTGGGGAATATAATATTTCAGCACCCGCAGAGCGCCGAACACAAAGGAGCCTAAAATCGCCCCTGCCGGCTGCCAGTTGGCAAAGATTACAAGTGCCACGGCAATCCAGCCAAGGCCGCCCACGTTATTGCTTATCCACACGCCGCCGTTGATAATCATGGAGCAGTATACGCCCCCGATTCCGCAGATAGCGCCGCCAAGTATAATATTTGTATATTTTACTCTGGTCACACTGATTCCCGCCGCATCGGCAGCCCCCGGATTTTCACCCGTGGCTTTCAGATTAAGCCCCGCCTTGGTGCGGTTCAGGTACCATCCGCTCAAAATGGCAATCACAATCCCGATATACACAAAGGGGCTGTAGGAGAACAGCAGCTCTCCAATCACGGGAATATCGCCAAGGGCCGGAATCGCGCCTCCGCGCATTGCCGCCGTAATCTTCTCCGGCAACTTCAGGGTTCCTTCCGGACTTTTATTTAAAATAAAAATACCGATGAAATTGGCAAACCCGATGCCAAAAATCGTAAGGGTAAGTCCCGTCACATTCTGATTCGCCATAAAGGTTACGGTGAGGAGCGCATAAACCAGGGCGCTTAGGGCTCCCGCAACGGCGCTGAAAAGGAGCGCCAGAAAAAAGTTATCCGTATAATATCCCACCATGAATCCCACACAGGCGCCGATGGACATCATTCCCTCCACGCCCAGGTTCAAATGCCCTGTCTTTTCCGTCAGTATCTCCCCCACGGTTCCAAAAAGGAGAGGGGTTCCCGCGCCCACAGCTGCCACAAGAAATTTAATCAGCATATCCATCTTCTATTCCTCCCTCTTTGCTTTATGCGCCGCGCCGGCAATCTGAAAACGGTATCTCACAAAAAATTCGCATCCCAAAATGAAAAACAAAATAATTCCCTGCAGCACATCCGCGCAGTCCGTGGATAATCCAAACTCCGACTGCACCACGCTGCTTCCCTTTTCGAGAACGCTGAACAAAAAGGATACCACAAAAATGGAAAAGGGATTGAGCTGCGCCAGCCACGCCACGATAATTGCCGTAAATCCCACGCCTCCCGCAACGGAGGTTGTGAGGGTAATATCGGAGCCTGTTGCCTGTATCATACCGGCCATTCCGCAAATCCCGCCGCTTAAAAACATGGTCCGAAGCACAATTTTCCGGACATGCATCCCCGCATATCTGGCGGTATCCTGACTTTCTCCCACCACGCTGATTTCATAGCCCTGTTTTGCATATTTCATGTAAATAAAAATGACGACCGTAAGGATTAGGGCAATCAGCCATCCGAACTGAATCCCGAAAAGCTTGTCTAAGGCGGCGTTCTTGTCGAATCTCGCAATCTTGGGAAAGCCCTGTGCCGCCGGGTCCGTCCACGGACCGTCCCGCAGATAAGACACGATATGAAGCGCAATGTAATTCAGCATCAGGGTAAAAAGCGTCTCGTTGGTATTGTATTTCACCTTAAAGAAAGCGGGAATCAGTCCCCACAGCCCGCCTCCGATAATTCCTGCCAGAAACATGACAATCACAAGCACAACATGGTTCCACCCTGAGCAGAAAAGGGCGAAGAAGGTTGCGCAGGTTGCGCCGAAAATAAGCTGTCCCTCCGCTCCGATGTTCCAGAACTTCATTTTAAAGGCAAGAGTAACGCCTAAGGAAGTAATCAGCAGCGGAATCATGATTTTAACGGTTCCCTGAAAGGCCATCACGCTTCGGCAGGCCCCTGACACAATGGTTTTATACACGGTAAAGGGATTCTGTCCCACACAGGCGATAAAAATTCCTCCGGCAACCAGCGATAACGCTACCGCGAAAAGCCGCAGCAGGATAATATCCCTTGTGGGGCGCTCCGAACGCTTTACCACTCTGATTACAGGCTCTTTTTGATTATTTCCCCCTCCTGCGCTCATAATGCGGCCTCCTTTTCTCCCTGATGCCGGCTCTCGCCTGTCATCATCATTCCGATTTCTTCTTTTGTGGTTTCCTCTGCCTTTACAATTCCCGTAATCCGGCCGTGGCACAGAATCATAATACGGTCGGACAGCTCCAAAAGCACATCCAAATCCTCGCCGATATACATCACCGCCACGTTCTTCTGCTTCTGCTCGTTTAAAAGGTCATATACGGTGTAAGAGGAATTAATATCAAGCCCCCGCACGGGATAGGCCGTAATCAGCACCGTAGGCGCCGATTCGATTTCCCGTCCAAGGAGAACCTTCTGCACATTTCCCCCGCTTAAGAGCCGTACCGGCGTCTCCGTTCCGGGAGTCACAATATCCAGCTTGTTTATCAGCTTCTGCGCCAGCTCCCTGGCCGGTTTTCTTTTGATAAAAGGGCCGTTTCCCTTATGGTAGCTCTTAAGCAGCATATTATCCGTCATGCCCATGGATGCCACCAGTCCCATGCCCAGCCTGTCCTCAGGCACAAAGCTCATGCTGACTCCCTTTTCAATAATCTCGGAGGGCGTCTTTCCCAGCAGATTTTCCTTGTGAAAAAGAATCGCGCCCTGTTTTGCATGCATCAGCCCGGCAATGGTCTCGCAGAGCTCCTTCTGACCGCTCCCCGCAACTCCGGCCACGCCGAGAATTTCCCCTTTTCGAATCTCAAAGGAAATGTCGTCGATTGCTGTCGTGCCGTCAGGCTTGTTTACCGTCAAATCCACCACCTTAAGCACCGTCTCATGGTCTTTCATATGGGGCCGGTCAATCTCAAGGCTGACAGGCCGTCCCACCATCAGCTCCGTGAGCTTTTTGGCGTCGCACTCGGAGGTAAGAACGGTGTCGATGCTCTTTCCCTTCCGAAGGATTGTCACCCTGTCGCTGATGCTCAGAACCTCCTGCAGCTTGTGCGTGATAATGATAATCGCGCAGCCCTTTTCCTTCATTTTCCGCAGAATACGGAACAGCTTTTCCGTCTCCTGGGGCGTCAGCACGGCCGTAGGCTCGTCCAGTATCAGAATTTCCGCCCCTTTATATAAAACCTTCAAAATTTCAACCGTCTGCTTTTCGGAAACGCTCATATCGCAGACGTATTTTTCCGGCTCGATTTCCAGTCCGTAATTTTCGCTGATAGCCTTTATCTTTTCGCTGGTTATCCTGCTTTTTTCCTTTTTACCCACCGTTCCAAGGATAATGTTATCCATTGCCTGGAACGCCTCCACCAGCTTGAAATGCTGATGAATCATTCCGATTCCAAGCTTCATGGAATCCGCCGGAGAATTGATTTTTACCTCTTTTCCTCCGATAAAAATCTCCCCGCTGTCAGGATGATAAATACCTGAAAGCATATTCATAAGGGTGGTCTTTCCCGAACCGTTCTCCCCCAAAAGGGCGAGGATTTCTCCGTATCTGACCTTCAAATCAATCTCATCATTGGCAACCACCTTGCCGAAGGTCTTTGTAATCTTCCTGCACTCAATTGCATATTGCTCTTTTGCCTGTTCCCCCATGTAATTCCCTCTCATATAAAACAGGGCGGTCAGAAACGGCCGCCCTCTATGAAACTTTCTTTTCAGTTATTTAACTACAACGTTCTTGAAATACCAATTCATATTTCCGGTGATGTCGCTGTCGCTAAGTGTGGAGCCCTCAGCGCCGACCGTATTTCCGTCGTTGGTCTCAATCACACCGTCAAACACGTTAAAGCCCTCTTTTATAATCTTATTGCGGGCTTCCTCAACGGCTTCCGCTGTGCCCTCCGCACAGAGGTCGGAAAGAGGCGCAATATTCACAAGGCCGTCAGCCATACCGCCAAAGTAGTTTTCGCCTGTCCAGTTGCCTTCCATCACAGACTGAACCGCCCATGTATAGTATACGGACCAGTCCCACATAACGGAAGTAAGTACCGCGCCCGGAGCATCCTTGGACATATCTGAATTATAGCCCACGCCCCATACGCCGTTCTGCTCCGCTACCGTCTGCGGATTGGGGGTATCACAGTGCTGTGCAATCACATCGCATCCAAGGTCAACCAGTGCCTGAGCCGCCTGGGTTTCTCCCTCGGGGTCAAACCAGCTGTTGGTAACCTTTACATAAACCTCACAGTCAGGATTTACGGAATACGCGCCCATTGCAAAAGCATTAATGCCGCCTGTCACCTCGGAGTTGTCCTGTCCCATAGCCGCCACATAGCCCAGCTTGTTGCTCTCTGTCTTAAGTCCGGCAGCAATACCTGCCAGATATCTTGCCTGATAAATTCTTCCGAAATAGTTATTGAAGTTTACGCCGTTTGATTTATAGCCTGTCCCATGGGAAAAAATAATTTCCGGGAACTCGTCCGCCAGCGCCTCGCAGGTATCCATAAAGCCCCAGCTTGTTGCAAAAATCACATTGCAACCGTCTTCAACGCACTCTCTGATTGCGTTTTCGATTGCCGTTGCGTCCGTGTCGTTTACGTTGTTCTTGCGGACAATCTGGGAATCCTCAAGGCCCAGGTTTTTCTGCATTCCCTGAATGCCAAGGTCATGAGTATAGGTATATCCGCTTCCCTCCGCAGGGTCTGTGATGTGGATAACGCCAATCTTTAAATCTTCCTTTGCAATTGCAGGCATCACGCCGCTTCCTGCCGGTGCGCTCTCATCTTCCGTCTGCGCAGCGTCTTCACTCTCCGCGTCCGCCGCGGTATCTGCCGTTGCAGCATCGTCTGTCGCATCGTCAGCGCTCTCTGCCGCGTCGGTTCCGGTTGCTCCGGAAGTATCTTCATTTGACGCATTGCCGCCGCACGCACAAAGGGAAACTGCCATTGCCGCTGCCAAAAGTACGCTTAATAATTTTTTCATCTTTCTCCTCTCTTCTGCGCCGTCTTTCCTCTTAAGGCCCCGCCAATGGCCGCATACGCAGGCTAAAGGCTTTGCATATTTGAGAAACACAGCGCAAACATAAACTTAAGTTTGCTTTACGACCTTTACTTTATAACAAATTTCATGAAATTACAACAATTATTTTTTATCTGTATCCGCAACATTCAGATACCTGTCCAGCATCCACAGTAAATATAACGAAAGACTATACGTTTTCGTATCCTCTGTCATATTTTCACCTGTGTTTTTCATGGAAAACTTAAATCCCAGAGACGGTCTGTATTTTTTGCAGAACTGCTGATAGCTTTTGGCTTTTGTTCTTATCTCCGCCTTTGCTTCCACAGGAATAACTCTGTCCCTGTCTTCAAACAGAAAATCCAGCTCCGCCGTATTTCCCGAACGCCAGAAATAAGGATGCTTTCCCTGAGCCACAAGCTCATTCAAAACATAATTTTCTGTAAGCGCCCCCTTGAAATTACTGTAAAGCTCCGACTCTCCCAGAATTGTCCGATGCGACAATCCCGCTTTCCTCCGAAGCAATCCTATATCTGACATATATACCTTGAAAAATGTAGCGTCCGCATAAAAAGACAGGGGAAGCGCAGGATTTGACACCATTTCCAGCCGGTGCACCAGACCGGCATCAGACAGCCATTCCAGCGCATCTTCCAGCTCGGCAGAACGCTTTCCCTCTTTTACATGAGAAAAAACAAATTTATTGTTATCTTTCGCCAGCTGCTTCGGAATGGAATCCCAAATCCACCCCAGCTTTGGAACATCCATCTTAGGCGCATGTTTTGCAAAATCGTTACTGTAGTCCTGCAGAATATTATCCTGCAGCTCGGACACCGCATCAAAATCATGTGTATCCGTCCACTTTTTTACGGCCTCCGGCATACCCCCTACAATATAATAATATTTCAAATACTTCCTGAGCGGGACATAATATAGTTCCGGCAGTTCTTTCCCCGGCTCAAAACGTCCCGCGCCTTTATACAGCTCCTGCTCCCCGTTTGCGCAGAGAAATTCGGAAAATGTCATGGGATACATCTGCATCCGGTTTACTTTTCCCACAGGAAAAGACACATTATCTCTTTTTACGGAAACGCCGAGCAACGACCCCGCGCATACGATATGAAGTTCCCTTAAGTTTTCATAAAAATACTTCAACGAGGTAATTGCTTTCGGGCATGCCTGAATTTCATCAAAAATCACCAGTGTTTTTCCCGGGATAATTTCCTTTCCCCGGACAATACTGCCAAGCTCCTTTATAATTCTTTCCGGCTCCAAATCATAATCGAAAATTGACGCCAGTCCTTTATTTCCTTCAAAATAGAAATATGCCACATCCTCAAAATATCTGTTTCCGAATTCCTTTATCACATAAGTTTTTCCGCATTGTCTTACACCGGTAATCAGCAGCGGTTTCCTGTCCGGCGAATCCTTCCATTTTGCCAGTCGCGCCATAATTTCTCTTTCCATACTTCCACGCTTCCCTTCCTCCGGCTGCCGATGCACTAACTTTTGCGTTTTTCCTATGAATAATTACTAAAAGCCGCATTTATTCCTATGAAAAATGTAAATTTCTCACAACTTATTTATTCAGCATCAGCTTTATCATCGCCTGATTCAATCCGTCCACGGTAAGCTTGTACATGGGGAACAGCCCTTTAATCGCCGTCTCCGCCTCTCTCCAGGGTGCGTGGCCGGGAGCCATCTTTGGATTGAGCCATACCACTTTTTTATAGTGACGCTTCAAAAGCTGCAGCCAGTCCCATCCCGCAAGGCCGCCGTTAGGCCCTCTGTAGTTACCGCTGGTGGAGTAAAGCTCCTCCGGCGCCATGGCGGCGTCCCCCACCACGATTACCTTGTAATCGCTGTCAAGGTTACGGAACATCCATTCCGTGTCAATCCAGTCCCCGTTTTCGCATTCCGGGGTTTTGTACAGCTTGGAATAGATACAGTTATGAAAATAATAGGTCTTTACGTCCTTATAGTGATTGGACTTGTGTACCGCCTGAAACAATTCGTTTAAGAGAGAGCTGAACGGAATCATGGTTCCGCCGGAATCCATAAGCAGAAGAAGTTTCACCGCATTCTTCCGGGGCTTTTCCATGACAATCTGGAGGCAGCCGCCGTTATTGCAGGTCTTGTCTATGGTTCCGTCAATATCCAGCTCCGTCTTGGGAATATCCAGCTTCGTGGAAAACTGGCGCAGCTTGCGGAAAGCAAGCTGAAACTGGCGGTTGTCAAGCATTCTGTCATCCCGAAAATCCCTGTATTTACGGGCTCCTACCACCTGAAAGGCGCTCTGATAACCGGTTTTTCCGCCTACCCGGATACCGCCCATAAAGCCGCCCATATTTCCGAAGGCTGTCTTTCCCATACTGCCAATCCAGAAGCTTCCGCCGTTATGTTCGCTGTCCTGGTCGCGGAGGCGCTCCTTAAACTTGGCCTCCACCTCGTCCTTGTCGATAAACTGTATTCCGTCCTGCTCGTTCATACGGTAACGTTCTTCCTCGTCCACCATATCAATCAGCTCGGACTTGTCCAGCCACTTCATCATATTTTTGGATATTTCATTCTCCGACTGAATTCCCTTAAAGGTCTCCTCGAAAGCCATGTCAAACTTGTCAAAATCCGTCTCGCTTTTCA
Organism: uncultured Lachnospiraceae bacterium; assembly: GCA_910577275.1. Classification (GTDB taxonomy): domain Bacteria; phylum Bacillota; class Clostridia; order Lachnospirales; family Lachnospiraceae; genus Suilimivivens. The sequence continues at coordinate 36,701 of CAJTMW010000001.1, read as the reverse complement.
CAAGAATCATTCTGGCAAGATAATAAAACTGCGTCAGGCTGCTCCCGCCAAGTCCCTTATCCAGCGCCTCCTGCAAGGTCAGCCACTCGCTTAAGGTAATAGAAAGCCCCTTTGCCTTACAGGTATAAAAGAAATTTGTGAACATCTATGCACCCTCTCCTATGCCGGAGATTTCCGGCCTTTATGCACATTCCAAAGCGCCGCAATTTCCCGGCCGCGGCATCTCTTTCCTAGTCAAGCTTCTGTCTCACCGTTTCCAAATCCTCGTCCTTTTTTACCACCACACCCACAAACGGCAGCTTCGCCCTGATTTCATCTGCGGAAATTCCGCCAATCTGCAGGGCGTTTATCCAGTCAATCAGCTCCGAGGTACTGGGCTTTTTGCGGATATCGCGCAGGGCTCGTATGCCGTAAAACACATCCATAGCGTTTTGCAGAAGGTTTGCTTCCACGTCGGGATAATGAGTTCTCACAATTTCCTCCATAAGCGCCTCGTCCGGGAAATCAATGTAATGGAAAATACATCTGCGAAGAAAAGCGTCCGGCAGCTCCTTTTCCGCATTGGAGGTAATTATCACAATGGGGCGGTGTTTTGCCTTGACGGTGCGCTTCGTCTCATGGATATAAAACTCCATCTGGTCAAGTTCCCAGAGAAGGTCGTTGGGAAATTCCAAATCCGCCTTGTCAATCTCGTCGATTAAGAGCACTACCTGTTCTTCGGCCTCGAAAGCCTCTCCCAGCTTTCCAAGCTTGATGTAACGGGCAATATCGTTCACGCCCTCCTCCCCGAACTGTCCGTCATAGAGCCGCTGGATAGTGTCATACATGTAAAGACCGTCCTGTGCCTTGGTTGTGGATTTGATATTCCAGATTATCAGCTTCTTCCCGAGGGATTTGGCGACCGCCTCCGCCAGCATGGTTTTGCCGGTTCCCGGCTCGCCCTTGATAAGAAGGGGCTTTTTCAGGGCAATGGCAACGTTTACGCTTGCCATCAGCTGTTCCGACGCCACATATTCCTCGGTACTTAAAAATTGTTCACTCATCTTCGTCCTCCATTCCCATTATTGAGCAGACGCATTCCATGCGGGCTTTGCCCGCAGGCGTCTGCCGGGTGATAAGGCATCCTCCCGCTCCGCGGGTCCCTCCTTACCACAAACTACAAAGTCACGATGACTCCGCCGTCGTTGGCGTACATGCTGCTGACGCCTTTTGTGTCCATAATCAGCACGTCTTTTACTCTGATTTTCTCCAGTATCATTTCCTTTACTTTTTCCGCCCGCTCCCGGCAGTTGCAATGAGTAATCATCAGCATTTTTTCTTCCGGGTGTACGGATTCCCTTGCCACAGCCTCCGCCATTTTGGCGAGAGCTTTCTGGGTTCCAATCGCCTGACCGATTTGAATAATTACCCCCTTGGTGGCGCTCATGACCGGTTTGATATTTAAGGTGGTGGCAACAAACGCTTTAATTCCCGTAAGTCTTCCGTTCTTTCGCAGCGTTTCCAGATTATCCAGCACGAAGTAAGTCTTCATTTTATCCCTGTATTCCGCAAGCCTTTGGCATATCTCCTCAAAAGAACGACCTTCTTTCGACCATTCCACAGCCTTGAACGCAAGCTGGGTCTCCCCGCAGCTTGCAGATTCTGAATCGCACACAAAAATATTTTTATCCCCGTACTTTTCATGGTAGAGCTTCTTTCCCAGCTCCGCACTGTTGTAGCTTCCGCTCAAATGGGAGGACAAAGTAAAGACAAAAACATTCTCCGCATCCGTACGGTAAGCTTCCCTGAAAGCTTCCGGCGACGGACAGGAAGATTTCGGACATTCGGCGGACTTTGCCACGCTCTTTAAAAATTTCGCCTGGTCAAAGGATTCGTCGTCGATAAAAACTTCATCCTCTACATCCAGCCGAAGTGCAACTCTCTCATATCTGGAATCCTTTTCATACCCTTCCGGAAATTCACAACAACTGTCAGCCACTATTTTATAACTCATGATAACCTCCAGGACCATTTTATTCTTTATGTGTAACCACTCTATGTGGTTTTTGATACTACTTATAATAGCATATCATTTCCTGTGTGTAAAGAGTTATTCATAAATCCGTATACCGGTCAGGCAGACAGCAGGCAACGCGCTTTGCGAGCCGGACAATTATAGTAAAACCGGACGCAAAATCCTGTCAAAACAGCCTTTTACATCCGGTTCTTTATCATCTATTTCCTCTTAGCCCATGCGCTCGGCATCCACGGGCACCTGTCCTCCACCTCGTTGGTGTAGCCTTCAAGCTTTTGCATCTGCTCCACAATATGCGGCATATCCATGCGTTCCACCAAGGTGCCAATCAGCGCCTCCCCCTCGTCGGCAAGAGCCTGCCTTGCGGCGTCATCAGGAATCTGCGGCGTGCTCATGTGGTCCCTGGGGCTGGCAAAGCAGTATCCGGCGGAGCCGCTCTGATAAGCCAGCGCAAATAAATCGTTAAAGGGCGAGCAGGTCTGCTTTTCCTGATGGAAAAACTCCGTGGTAAAGGGAACGTCCGAAAGCCGTCCCATAATCTGATAAGCGCCCACGGTAATCGCATGGAAGCTGTCCATACTCTTGAATAAATCCCTTGCATGATGCATCATCTGCATGGACAAATCCATATATAAAATCGGAACGCCTGTCTCGTCAAAGAAATCCCGAACCATAGGGCTGCATGTCATGTGCGCCGGACCATGGAAGCTGATGTATATCTGTCTTTTAAATCCCTGACGTAAAAGGCTGCGCGCCACAGCCCCCAGATAATCAATTCCCTGGCGAACGCTCACCTGAACCGTTCCCCGTCCCGAAGCCGTCGCTCCGGCATAAAAATAGGGAAGTCCGGTAAGCGCAAGGCCGTCGCAGCTCTCCGCCATGCGGAGGGCATAAGCCTCGCTGATAACCGTTTCACTGTCAAGAGGCAGACCTCCGTGCATCTCCACCGTGCCCACCGGCACGATAATAATGTCGTTATGCTCTAAATAAGCCTCCACCTCGCTGTTAATCATTTTCGGAAGAATCCGTGTCCTTAATTCCATAAAATCTCCTTTCTGCGGCTTTTCCCGCGGGCACGCGCCAGACCGGCTCAAAGCCGGACTTCCGGCGCCCGTCCCCGCCATAGCTTTTTATGCGGACTGTCCGCCCTTACTTTGCGCCATCTTTTCCCGGATTTCAGGCGTAATGTTCCATACAAAGGTAAATGCAAGCCAGCTTCCGATAACAAAGATACCCGGCATTAATACGCACAATGCCTTGATACCGGTAATTGCAGCGGCAGACTGTACGGCAGCGGCGGTATCGTAGCCCACCCAGCCCAGCATCAGAACTGCCAGTGAAGAACCGACGGTATTGCCGATACGGCGGGCCAGATTAAAGGAACCGTAAATCGAGCCTTCCGTGCGCTTTCCCGTAAGATATTCGTTATAGTCAATTGCTTCTCCCACCATACCCCACTGCATCAGCACTGAAAGGCTTGCAAAACCGGAGGCAAGGGACGACCAGATAATGTGAACCCAGATATTGACATTCGTAACCATATGAAGCGCAAACAGGGAAACAAACATCACGCAGCTAAGCAGAAGGCCGTGGCGTATCATTTTTACAAGACCAAGCTTTTTCGCCACCTTCGGCGCTATGGCAAGAAATACGATGCTGAGCGGCATTGCAATTGTTGACGCCATACTCATCATACCGATATTTCCCATAACATCCTTATACATATAAGTACCTAGACTGCTGGAAGCGTTCTGCATTACACAGATACAAATACCGTGGATACACAGCGCAAGAAACGCACGGTTCACCTTGACAACATTCAGGATATCCGTAATCTTCACCTTTTCCGCATTATCGTCCTTCGGAGCGTCAGTGATGTTGCGCTCCTCCGTCCAGTAATAATGAAGAAAACACATCACGCCTCCTAAGAGCGCACAGACCGTTGCTCCCAGACCAAAGCCTGTGGCGCTGTCGCCGAACTGCGCCAGCAAAAGCGGGAACAGAACCATGGGAATCAGATTTCCCACGATAGAGCCGAAACCTCTGGCGGAGGATAAGCCGGCGCGTTCCTCGTCGGTATTGGCCATAGCCGAAAGAAGGCTGCCCATAGGGATATTAAACATGGTATAGCATCCCTCATATAATATTTTACAGATAAAAAGTGCCGCAATCATGGCGACCCCGCTGAAAAATGTTGGCACTGTCCACAGCGCAATTGCCGTGACTGCCAGCATTGGAGTGGAGCGCAAAATCCAAGGACGGAATTTTCCCTTTTTGTTATGGTTCTTTGCATAAATCTTGTCCATAATTGCGCCCATCATAGGGTCGTTAACAGCGTCCCATACATTCCAGACAAACAAAAGTCCGGCAAGCACACGGCTGTCAACCTGAAGCACATTCATACAGTACCGGGTAAACATTCCCGTCATCAGCGCAAAAGTCATACACCCGCCGGCGTCGCCCAGACCATATCCGACCTTATGCTTTATTGTCAGGCCGGAGGTTTTCTTCTTACTCATTGATTTTCTCCTCTCGTGTCGCATGGGCCTAAGCCCCCTCATTTGTTCTGATTGTATTATAAATTACAACCTGCGCAGAGAAAATTGCAATTATTGCATATATTATTGTAAATCCCGCATTTACATGCTATGATTTTTATAATAATACGAAGGTTTACAGGAGGATTTTTGTGAAATTAAACGAAGCAAATGAAATGAGAAGCCTGCCTGCATTTCAGAAATTTTTACAGGAAAGGGGAAATATCAGACCGCAGGAGTTTCAGGCGGCGCTCCTTGAGGCCGGTATCCCCAGTATAAATTTTTATCAGGAAATGGAAATGAATTCCCGCTATGTCAACGCCCATACGGATGAAAATTACAGCGGAGACGTCATACAGCTCCACAGCCACAGCTTTTATGAAATACTGTATACCAGGAGCGGAACCATCCAGTATCTTTTAGGCGACGAGCGCTACACCTTGAAAGAGGGGGACATCGTGTTTATACCGCCAGGATTAAGTCACCGTCCTCTGATATCAGAGCCCATGGAAGCGCCCTACTGCCGCTATGTGCTGTGGCTCAGCGCCGAATATGCAGAGCAGATACGCGGTATTTCTCCCTGTGACGGCATCGTCCCCGCAGAAGGAAAAATCCTGCGCACCTTCGGTACTTCTATGGGAGAAGTCCTGCGCGAACATTTCCGTCAGGCCTCGGATGAAAATGCCCGCAAAGCGCCGGGCTGGCAGAGCGCGCTTTACGCTGACGCCCTTCTCACACTGGTAGATTTAAACCGTGCTTTCCATGATACCCGCGCCCGCACTCCGGCTGCAGAAAAGCAGGAGCTTCTGGACGAAGCGCTTGCCTACATAAAAAGCAATCTCGCCGATAAAATCACATTAAAGGGAACGGCCCGCAGATTTCTGGTCAGCGAAAGCACCATCAGCCAGTTGTTCCGAAAGCGTCTGGGCGTCAGCTTCTATCACTGTGTAACCCAGCATCGGCTGATTGCGGCCAAAAACCTGATTCTGGACGGAGAGCCTCCGGGAAATATCTACAATATTGTAGGATTTGCAGATTATTCCTCTTTTTACCGGGCTTTTAAACAGGAGTATGGGATGTCGCCGCGCAGATTCAGGGAATGGGTGAATGGGGCGGGGGAAAAATAACTCCGCCGCAAAAAGAATTGCATCCCGGAAAAAATTATTATATGATATAGGAAGCGTTCTGATACGCGCACATTGCATAGGCAGCTTTGGGAATCCGAAGCTCCCTGCCATATCCATAAAAACAAGAGAGGTACCTGCCATGAATGAAAATAAAGCGCTGACGCTCCACGAACAGTGGAACGGCAAAATCGAAACCACATCCAAAACTCCTGTAAAAACCAGAGAGGATTTGGCTCTGGCCTACACCCCCGGCGTGGCGGAGCCCTGCAAGGTGATTGCAGAGGATAAGTCTTTGGCCTACAAATACACCATGAAAGCCAACACCATAGCGGTTGTCTCCGACGGAAGCGCCGTACTCGGGCTTGGCAATATCGGCCCTCACGCCGCCATGCCCGTTATGGAGGGAAAAGCGGTTCTTTTTAAGGAATTCGGCGGCGTCAATGCGGTTCCCATCTGCCTGGATACCCAGGATACGGAGGAAATCATCAAGGCGGTAACCTGGCTGGCCCCCGGCTTCGGCGGCATTAATCTGGAGGACATCAGCGCCCCCCGCTGCTTTGAAATTGAAGAACGGCTGAAAGAAATACTGGATATCCCCGTTTTCCACGACGACCAGCACGGAACCGCCATCGTGGTTCTGGCAGGCATCATTAACGCTTTGAAGGTTGTGGGGAAAATGAAAGAAAACTGTAAGGTCGTGGTAAACGGAGCCGGAAGCGCAGGCGTCGCCATCACAAAGCTTCTTCTCACCTACGGCTTTTCCGATATTATCATGTGCGACAAGGCCGGCATCATCTCAAAAGCTTCCGAGGGGCTTAACTGGATGCAGGAAAAGATGGCGGAGCTGACAAACCGCTCCGGCAAAACCGGAACCCTTGCGGACGCCCTGAAAGGCGCGGACATCTTTGTAGGCGTCTCCGCTCCCGGCATCGTCACCCCGGAAATGGTTTCCTCCATGAATAAAGACGCCATTTTATTTGCCATGGCAAATCCCGTGCCGGAAATCATGCCTGATGCGGCAAAAGCCGCCGGGGCAAGAATCGTGGGGACGGGCCGAAGCGATTTCCCCAACCAGATTAACAACGTGGTTGCTTTCCCCGGCATTTTCAAGGGCGCTCTCGAGGGACGCGCCTTACAGATTACGGAGGAAATGAAGCTGGCCGCCGCAAAGGCAATCGCTTCACTGGTGCCCGATGAAGACTTAAACGAAAATAATATTATCCCCGAAGCATTCAATCCCGAAGTGGCAAACCTTGTGGCCGAGGCCGTGAAGTCGCACATCCGCTGACGCCGGCGCCGGTTCAGCTGCGAATCCTTTGCGGCATACAGCATTTGCAGCATTCGTTGTTTTCATAGAGTGGCGAAAGGAAAAGGAAATGCAGGAACCCATTACCTTATACAAGTTAATTGTTTTATACATGCTGGAGCGTGCCGGTTTTCCGTTAACCAGAACGCAGGTCACGGATTTTCTCTTAAACAGGGAATACACCACCAATTTCCTCAATCTGCAGCAGGCTGTCGGAGAGCTGATTGACGACGGCCTCCTCTCCTGCGTGACTGCAAGGAACCGTTCTTATCTGAGCATTACGGACGAAGGCTCCGAGACCCTGAACTTTTTTAAAAACCAGATTGACCGGGATATCAGAACCGATATCGATAATTACCTGAAAGAACACGGTTTTGAGCTTCGCAATGAGAACTCCGTTGTGGCAAGCTATCGCAGGGCGGCCTCCGGCGAGTACGAGACCCGCCTCCTGGCAATGGACAAGGGACTCACCCTGATTGACCTAACTCTCTCCGTTCCTTTGGAGGAAACCGCCGTTACCATCTGCGACAACTGGAAGGGGCGGAATCAGGAGATTTACCAGTATCTGATGAATCAGCTTCTGAGCTGACCTTATATGAAACAAACGCTGCCACGCTACGTGCGCCAGCTTATTGTAACAAACGCTGTCACGCTACGTGCGCCAGCTTATTGTAACAAACGCTGTCACGCTACGCGCGCCAGCTTATTGTAAAGGAAAAGCAGGCAAAAACTGCCTGCTTTTTGTTATTCTTCCGAAACCCCTACCGCACAATCTCGCTCCAGCTCGATATCCCGATAATCTCCTTTGCAAAATCCGTATAGGCCGCATGATTTGGCGTATCGATATACTTAAACACATCGTAAAGCTGCTTGCGTCCTCCACCCGCGTCGTTAAGGCCGAAGGCAAGCCCCTGGGCCACCTCTTCTCCCGCGTCGGTCTGCCGGTTCAGCAAAAAGCCGTCGATTTCACTGTATGCCTCCATTTTATAATAGGCATAGGCGAAAGCCGCCGCCTGCAGGGCCTGCCCGCCGGTGGAGGTATATCCCAGCTCGCTAATCAGTATGCTCCTCACCTGACCGTTTGAGTCAAGGAACTGGGGCTGCCGCAGATAGTTAATCAGAACCTCTATATTTTCCATCGTCATCATGGAAGTTCCTGCATTATGCTTTACATAGTTTGACGCCTTCCAGATTCTCGGCTCCGTCAGAGGCACATTATAGGGATGCTGGGCCACGCCCCAGTCAATATTTCCTTTTGACGAAATATTTCTGTTGAACACATCCAGAATATCCCGCCCGTCATAGTTGGTATTGTTTTTGATATTTCTGTCCCACTGTTGGTCCAGAGAAATGTAAACTCTTGCGCTGCTGCTCACGCTCTTGATTGCCGTGTAAAATACCCGGAACGCCCTTGCATATTCCTCCACATAGGTTTCAATATCCACATGGGCCATATAATTCCACTCCTTGCGGGCGTTAATCTCATTGGCGATAATCCAGTTGGAAATCCTTCCATGGGCGTTTCCCGAATAGCGCTCCGCAAGGAACGTGCCGATGGCCGCTATGTATTCCACGCCAGACTCCTCAGCGCCGTTAAACATGGTGTAGGGCGCAGTACTCCCGCTCCGCGCTTTCGGGTGCGTAAGCTGCGGATAGGCGCCGGAATAATTGTTCAGAATAATCGCCGTGGTGGTGATTCCCTTGGCCGTCAGCGTGCCGAACACCAAATCATACTCCGCAACCACCTGACCGTTTATGGCATAGGTTCTCCCGTTATAGGTATATTGAATGGTGGGATACGCCGGATTGCTGGTAGGGCCAAGGAGTCTTGCCACAGGGATATTATAGGCGGCCTGCTTCACTCCCAAATCGTCCAGCTCACCGCCCCGCATCCTGTTGGGGTCCACCAAAAGCCCCTTGATAGAGGCGGGCTGCTGGAACACCGACGTATATTTTGCAATTGCCTCCGGGTTCGTGATATAGCTGGGAGTGCTTACCTGCACATAATTCCCGTCCTTCTTCACCGCAACGGCAAACTTCTTATAAAGCCTGCTGCCCGAAAGGTTATAATTCAGGGAAGCGGAAAAGCTGACCTCGCTGTCCTTATAATCTCTTGCAAGATACTCGGCATCCTGTGGAATCGCAGTATCATACGTATTTAAAGCAAAAAGATAGTAATACTTGTCGTCGCTTTTGGGAATGCCGTCCCCTTCCGCGGTAATGGAAACCCGCTGGGTTTTGGGGTTAATTGCGCACTCGGTTATGGATGCGAAGCTTGCGGTATTTGCATCTGTCAGCTCATGGCTTTCCGGCCTTTTCTTAAAGGATTCCCATACGGCGTTACCGGCGGTTACAATGTGCTCCGTCACGTCGTCTCCCATATCCTCCTCCGGTATTACCGGCTCCACGCTGTCCGTAACTTCCGGCGGCTTCACCTCCGGCAGCTTTTCCGCTTCCTCCTCCCATGAACGGGTCAGGAAAAACACCGAAAGCCCAAGCGCCCCCGCAAGAAGCGCCGCGGCGCCGGCAAAAAGCCAGCCTGTGAGCCTTTTCGTACCGGACTTTCCCGTCCTTTTCCCGGATTTCTCCGTTTTCCCGGCCTTCTCCGCCCTTCCTTCCGTCTCCGTCTTCCGGTCTTTCTCCGCTTTTCCGGTATTCTCCGTCTTGCGGTCTTTGTCCGCCTTCCCGGCCTTCTCCGCCTTTCTGGCCTTCCTCTCCTTATTTGCCGCTATCTTTCTTTTTATTTCCTTTGCCGGTTTTTTTCTCTTTCCGGTTTTTAAATCCATAATTTTCCTCTTTTCTCTCCCTCTTTTCCGCAGGAGGGCATAGTTTGCCGCCTGCGTCAGACTTTCGGCTTTTCCGTCCCCTTAAGCCGCTTCATGTGCTCTTTTATCTTCACCTCATACCCGTTTCCCGACGGGCGGTAAAACTCCCTGCCGCTCAGCTCATAGGGCAGATACTGCTGCTCCACATAGTGGTTCGGATAATCATGGGCGTACAGATAGCCCCGGCCATGCCCTAATTTCGCCGCCCCCTTATAATGGGCGTCCTGTAAATGCACCGGAATCGGAAGGTTTCCCCGCTCCTCCACCGCTTTCATGGCTTCCCCAATAGCCGCCACACAGGCGTTGCTCTTGGGCGCGCAGGCGACATAAATGGCCGCCTCGGAGAGAATAATCTGAGCCTCCGGCATTCCCACCCGCTCGGCCGCAAGGGAGGCGGAGACGGCAACGGAAAGTGCCTGGGGGTCCGCATTTCCCACGTCCTCGGCGGCGCAAATCATAATCCGCCTTGCCACAAAGGTAACGCTTTCCCCTGCATAAAGCATCCTTGCCAGATAATAAACCGCCGCGTCCGGGTCGGAGCCCCGCATGCTTTTGATAAAAGCGGAAATCGTATCGTAATGGTTGTCTCCCGTCTTGTCATAACGAATCACCCTCTTTTGAATGCATTCCTGCGCCACCTCCAGGGTGATATGTATTTTCCCGTCCTCTGACCGGTTGGTGGTCATAATGCCAAGCTCGATGGCGTTCAAGGCATGCCTTGCGTCTCCTCCGGCCATTTCCGCCAGAAATTCCATGGCGTCTTCCTCGAGGACCGCGTCGTAAGCGCCCATTCCCTTATCCCTGTCATAGACGGCTCTTTCAAGGAGCTTTTTGATGTCCTCCTTTTCAAGGGCTTTCAGCTCGAAAATAATGGAGCGGGAAATCAGCGCGCCGTTTACCTCGAAATAAGGATTTTCCGTGGTGGCTCCTATCAGTATCAGCGTGCCGTCCTCCACAAAGGGCAGAAGATAGTCCTGCTGACCCTTGTTGAAGCGATGAATCTCGTCTATAAAAAGGATGGTCCGCTTTCCGTACATTCCCATGGTGTCTTTGGCGGCCTTTACCACCTCTTCCATATCCTTTTTTCCCGCCACCGTGGCGTTAATCTGGGTAAATTCCGCGCTGGTGGTGTTGGCAATCACCTTTGCAAGGGTGGTTTTCCCTGTGCCGGGAGGCCCGTAAAAAATAAGGGAGCTGAGCTTATCCGCCCTGATTGCCCGGTACAAAAGCTTGTCTTTCCCGATGATATGCTGCTGTCCCACCACCTCATCCAGCGTGGTTGGGCGTATTCTGGCCGCCAGGGGGGACTCCTTTTCCATACTGGACGCCCTCATATATTCAAATAAATCCATATTTGTATCCTCAATACTGACATTGTAGTCTCATCTCACATTGAAAACATTTTGCCTCAGGCAGGCAGCCTGCTCATACTTCCCGTCTTATCTCCTCTGCCTACAGACAGATGGGCGGCTTTATCTGGAAAACTGCTTATAGAGCTTTACATGGTCCTCGATACAGCGCCACTTTCCGCTGGCGTTAGCCGTCACGCACACCAGATTCCGCCCGTTATCGAGAGAGGCGAAGCTGGCCGCGCAGTTGCCCGACTGCGCCACATAGCCGGTCTTGCCGCCAAGCACCTTACCGCCGCTGTCCTTATCCTCAATCCGACGGATAAACCAGTTGGAAAGCTCTAAGCCCTCCGGGTTCTGCAAGGTCTTTGCCGTGGTATGAATCCGGGTGGACATTACCTCCCGGCAAATTTCATTGTCAATGGCCGCCTCTAAAATCATGGCGATATCGTAAGCCGTGCAATAGTGATTTTCATCAAAAACGCCCACGCAGTTGGTAAAATGCGCCGTTTTTGACAGTCCAAGCTCTTTCAGCCTGTCGTTCATCAGCTCCACGAAATCCTCCTGACTGCCTGAAACGTAAACCGCAAGCCCTACCGCCGCGTCCGCTCCCGAGGGCAGAATCGTCCCGTAAAGCAAATCCCGCACGCTGACCCGCTCGTCTATCACAAAGCCCGCGCTGCTGCAGTCGTTGATATAGCCGTAATCCGTAATTTCCCGCGTAATGGTCAGCTTATCATCCAAATCCTCCGCCTGCTCCGCCGCCACCAGCGCCGTGAGAATCTTCGTCATGGAGGCCGGATTCATTCTCACATGGGCGTTGCGCTCCGCCAGAATCTCTCCGCTGTCCAAATCTATCAGGATGGCGTACTCGCTGACAATATCCCCTTCCCCGAGCTGCAGCGTATCAGAGGTGCTGTGAGCCTCATAGACTTTGGGCTCCGCCGCCTCTTTTTCCGCCACACCCTGGCCGCCTGCCATCGGAATCCCGGCTTCCGCAATTTCCAGAAAGTTGACATTGCAAAAAGCCGCCGCAATCTTTGCCACGCTGTCGCCGGCTTCCATAAGCTTCCGCTTATCCGAAGCCCTTCCGATAAGCGCGCCGATTCCTGTCACAACCAGTATCAAAGCCGCCAGGATACCGACTGCAACGGGCGCATATTTTTTGATATCTCTCCGAATCCTCTGCTGCCGTTCCTTTTCCCGCCGCATGGCCTCCACCCTCGTCCTGTGGCCTGCCAGGGCTTCATTCTCATCAATTAATTCCATATTCACCTGCAATTCCCCTTATCATTCTGACTTCTTCATGCCCCGGCATTTCTTTCCTGTCTCCGCTCTTGCCGAACGCCAATGCCTCAATCAATCTGCGCCAGCGCCTGAGCCATATCCGCAATCAAATCCTCCCTGTCCTCAAGACCGCAGGAAATGCGCACCAGCCCCGCCGGAACGCCCGCTTCCATAAGCTGCTGCTCCGTCATCTGGCGATGGGTTGATGTGGCCGGATTCAGACAGCAGGTTCTGGCATCCGCCACATGAGTCTCAATGGCCGCCAGCTTCAAATGCTTCATAAAAGTCTCCGCCGCGCGCCTTCCGCCCTTTAACTCAAAGGACACCACGCCGCAGCCGCCATTCGGCATGTACTTCAGCGCCGTTTCATAATATTTATCCCCTTTAAGTCCGGGATAATTCACATATGCCACCTGCGGATGGCCGCTTAAGAATTCCGCAACCGCCTGCCCGTTTTCCACATGGCGGGGCATCCGCACATGAAGGGATTCCAGCCCGAGATTTAAAATATAGGCGCTCTGGGGAGACTGCACACAGCCAAGGTCTCTCATCAGCTGGGAGGTACATTTGGTGATAAATGCCCCTTCTTTGCCGAATTTCTCCGCATAGGTAACGCCGTGATAAGACTCGTCCGGCGTACAGAGCCCCGGAAACTTATCGGCATAAGCCATCCAGTCAAATTTTCCTCCATCAACAATCGCGCCGCCCACCGCCGCGCCGTGGCCGTCCATATACTTGGTGGTGGAGTGGGTGACAATATCCGCTCCCCACTTAAGCGGCTGACAGTTTACCGGCGTGGGAAAAGTGTTGTCCACAATCAGCGGCACGCCGTGACTGTGGGCGGCCTCTGCAAACTTTTCAATATCCAGAACCGTAAGCGCCGGATTGGCGATGGATTCCCCGAAAACCGCCTTTGTATTTTCCTTAAAAGCCGCGTTTAACTCCTCTTTCGTGCAGTCCGGCGACACAAAGGTAACGTCAATCCCCATCTTCGCCATGGTAACGGAAATTAGGTTGAAGGTTCCTCCGTAAATGGAGGAGGAGGACACGATATGGCTCCCGCACTCGCAGATATTAAACAGGGCAAAAAAGTTCGCCGCCTGCCCCGAGGAGGTCAGCATGGCCGCCGTCCCGCCCTCCAGCTCTGCAATCTTTGCCGCCACGTAATCGTTGGTGGGATTCTGCAGACGGGAATAAAAATATCCTGAAGCCTCCAAATCAAAAAGCTTTCCCATATCCTCGCTGGTAGCGTATTTAAACGTGGTTGACTGAATAATCGGTATCTGCCTTGGCTCTCCGTTCCCCGGCGTGTAGCCTGCCTGGACGCATTTCGTGTTCATTTTATATTCGCTCATCTGTCCGACCCTCTTTCTTTCAAAATCAAATCTGCTTCCCTGACATCGTAAGGTCTGCGTTTATGCAGACTTCTTTTATCATACCATGACAGAGTGAACCGGTCAAATGTTCATGGCTAAACTGTTACGAAAATTTATACCTCTCTTTATTGACTTTCAGACACATCTGTCGTATAATTTTTCAGACACTAATGTCGGAAAGTTGGGCTGCCTATGAATAAAAGAGGACAGGAAACAAGGAAACATATAAAAAAATGCGCATGCTCTTTATTTGCAGAAAAAGGATTTAAACAGGTGACAATGAAGGATATCTGCGATGTGGCGAACTTAAGCAGAGGCGGTTTGTATTGCCATTACGAAAGCACACGTCAAATATTTCAGGAGATTATTGATGATATGACAAGCGAGCAGGATAATGAAATTGATTTAAGAATAGAGCGAAATTGTCCGGCAGTCGCTATTTTGGACGAAATTTTAAACAAGTATGAGAATGAAATGCCTGACAGCCAGTCTTCATTAAGTATGGCAATCTATGAGTATTTCAGTATTCGTGATATTGCAAATCAGAGCAATGCGCTGTATGAGCAATATCTGATTTCAGCAAATACGTGGAAGAAGCTGATACAATACGGGATAGACAGACATGAGTTCAATGAAGTGGATATTTCCGCAGTATTCGATTTAATTGTGTTTTCGTATCAGGGGGTAAGGATGTACAGTAAGCTTATGCCTGTGGATAAAGAAACACCTTCCAGAATAACGAAAGAAATCAGAAAAATCTTAGTAAAAAGAGGCAGTAATAACAATGTGGTTTAAGTATTTTCTGAGATGAATATGAAAGGCGGTGCTAAAACTATGAAATTAAAAATTGTCGGCAGCGGAGGAATGTCAATTATTCCGAGTTCGTTTTGCAGTTGTAAAATCTGTGAAGAAGCCAGACAAAAAGGCGGCAGGTATGAGCGGTTAGGACCAAGCCTGTATATTGACGATATAAAAATGCTCATAGATACTCCCGAGGACATTGCGGTAGCCTGCAACAGACAGGGAATATCGGAAGTGAAACACCTTTCCATTTCCCATCGTGACCCGGACCATGTCAGGGGTATCAGGATTGTTGAAAAGATAGGCTGCGACTTTATTAAGGGAACAAGTTCTCCCATTGGATTTTATGCTCTCCCGGAGGTCGTCAATGATATCAATCAGATGAACCGCGACTGCTTTCAGTATTATGGCGATATTCTTAAGTGCATTTCCGTTAATGAAACGTCGCATATAAAAATAGCTGATATCAGCATAGATTTGATAAACAATAATCCGGTCAGAAATATCACATTTTATGTTCTGCAGGAGTATGAAAAAAAGGTTATCTATGCCTGTTGCAATCCGAAGCCTTTTGCTCATAACGATTTATATTTTGACGCGGATATTTTGATTATCAGCATGGTTTCTGACGACGGCATACTAAATGACGGGACGAAGCTTACGGATACGCCTTTGAAGGATGAAATATTCACTTTGGATGAGATTATAGAGTTGAAAAACTATTACAGAATCGGGAAGATTATCGTTACACATATCGATGAAATATGGGGAAAATCCTACGGCTATTACAGGGAGCTTGAAAAAGAACTTAATAATATTTTGTTTGCCTATGACGGTATGGAAATCATAGTTTAAAAGTCAAACAGCAAGTATCTTTGTTATTCCTCTGTCTTTCTTCCGCCACTTATATCCCTTAATCGACCACCTATATAAAAACAGTGGAAACCGCGTCTTGTTTTCACTATACTTTAAACACAGAAGACGCGAAAGGCTGCGAAAGCCCGGACAGTGCACGGGAAGGGCCACAGCCGGAGCAAAATCAGGAGGGAGAGAAGCTGCAAATGCAAGTAGAAATCAAAATTGACGAATCCTGCCGGGAACCTAAAATCACTATTCTCACAGATAAAATGACGGATGAAATCAATACTCTTGTCAGAAATCTGTCCGGCCAATCGCCGCAGATACTTACAGGCTTTCAGGGCGATACGGCGGAAGTGCTGGCGCAGCCGGATATCCTGCGCATCTTCGCCTCCGCCGGAAAGGTTTTAGCCGTGACGGAAAAAGGCGAATATACCCTCCGCCTGCGGCTGTATGAGCTGGAGGAACGCCTTGACCGAAACCACTTTGTCCGCATATCCAATTCGGAGATTATCAACCTTCGGAAGGTAAAGGGCTTTGATTTGAGCTTTACGGGCACGATTTGCGTTTCCTTATCGGACGGAACCGTCACCTATGTTTCCCGGCGCTATGTTACAAAAATCAAGCAGGTGCTGGGACTGTAACAAATCCGCAATACCTGAAATGTTAAAATTCATAATTGACACCGTCTTTCAAAAATCATCTTCTTGAAAAGGCGGAAGAAAGGGGATTATATGAAAAAACTAATTATTTTACGAAGTTTACTTGGCGCCCCCATCGGCCTTACCATCAGTTATCTGATTCCCGTTTTTATTTCCCTGGCAATCGGGGACGGGAACTACTATCCTATCGTGCCGGAGCTTGCCGAAACCTGCGGAAGCGAAATAAACGCCGTACTCTTGCAGACATTCTGTTCTCTCCTTGTCGGAGCTGTCTGCGGGGGTGCTTCGGTCATCTGGCAGATAGAAGAATGGAGCCTTATGCGCATGACCGTCACGCATCTGGTTCTCTGTTCCGCCGCCATGTTCCCAATCGCTTACCTCATGCAGTGGATGCCCCACAACTTTAGCGGCTTTCTGCGCTACTTTGGGATTTTCTTCGGGATTTACTTCTGTATCTGGGGCTCGCAGTATGTTGCGATAAAAAAGAAGCTTGCGGAGATAAATCAGAAAGTAAGGGAGCGGGGATAACTATGAAGCCGAAGGCTTATAGTTACAGAAGGGAAGCGGAATTGATTTTCACCCAATTAAAACCACCGGCCTGACCGGTGGTTTACTTTCGTTAAATATAAACTTGCTACCCCAAAATCTCATCTTTCCTCTTAAGAATCGCTTCCACCGGCGCGCATGCCTCGCAGTCGCAGTACTTTGCGCCCGCCGCCTTGATTTCCTCGCCGTGAGCCGCTACGCCCTTCGCCGTTTCCTCGCCGAACACCTTCGCCCCGGCTTCCGACTTTGCAAAGCCAATCAATTCGTCAACGGGCATGATATCCAGCTCCAATTCCTCAATCAGCGCTTTTGTCGTTTCCGCCTCCTTTTCCGTGCCAAGGGCGTCCAGAAAAGCCTGACCTGCCGCCTTTGCTTCCTCGCAACAGTAAGGCACGCTCATAAACTCCTTTACCTTTTGTACCGTAAAATCTTTTACATCCTGATTCATGGTCTTTTATCCTCTCTTTCCAATGTTAAAAATCCGCAATAGTTCTATATAGAATTATAACATGTGGAACAGTTTTGTAAAGTATGTTTTATTTAAAGCCTTTTTTAAACTGCTCCCTGTAAGGCATCCAACAACCACCTCATTTTCTCGCAATCATCACGTCCATACAATGCTGATGCCTGACCCCGCTGCTGTCGCAGTCAAACACATACTCCTCCATCCGCTCCATTTTCCAGTCATTGTAATAATAAAACAGCTCCCCTGTCTTCCAGAAAAATTCCTTCTCCGCCTCCCAGTCCGGGGGCGCAGGCAGATAAGGCTTTTCCACAAAAACATTCATAATATGAATCCCGCCGGGAGCAGTATGCTCCTTATAATGTTCCAGAATTTCCGCCCTTTTCTCAGGAGGGATATATTGCAGGGTTCCGCTGGCATAGACAACGTCATAGACGATGTCTATGCCGGTATCATTGATAATATTAAACTCATTTTCCAGCCGATAGTCCAGCAAATCCGCCCGGAAAAAGTTGACGGAAACGCCGCCAAGCTCCGCCAGCCTTTTCCCCTTTTCAATCCCGCTTTCCGCGATGTCAAAGGCCGAAACCTGATAGCCGTTACGGGCAAAAAACACGGCCGCCTGCCCTTCCCCGCAGCCTATATCCAGAAGCCGCAACGGCCTTATGGGAGGCATCAGCTTCATAACCTCATAGCACCCGCTCCAAATGTGATTTCCCCAGTAATACTCCTCGCTTAAATACTTTTCCGCATAAAGAGTGGTTTGAATTTTTTCCGCCTGATATCCCAAAAGCGCGTCGATGCTTACCTGAAACACCGATGCAATTACAGGTATCAACTCTATGTCAGGATATCCCTGGGCGTTTTCCCACTTCGACACGGACTGGAAGGAAACCCCGAGCCGGGCAGCCAGCTTCTCCTGTGTCATACCGCTTTTTTTCCTCAATTTCAGTAGATTTCCGGCAAAATTATTTTTCATTTCCTTCTCCTTTTCCGCAGAATAATTTCTGCATGGCGTTCTGCTATCATCATACCGGATTTTCAGCAAATAAAAAATAACCTGTTTTTAGAAACAGACGCGGGATTTCAATTGGAGGTGGAGTACAGCCCTTCCCGGATAAAAATAAGGATAACATAATTGATATTATTCCCCTAAACGCCTAAAATAAAGAATACAGGAGGAACGACCATGGATTTGAAGCAGAAAATACTGATTATCGACGACGACATGGATTTATGCCGGTTACTCAGAAATAATCTGGAACAGGAAGGCTATTACGTCTGTATCCGCCACGACGGAGCTGCAGGACTGCTGGAAGCTCAAAGCGCTGATTATCAGCTTATCGTTCTGGACATCATGCTTCCGCACAAAAACGGATACGAAGTCCTTGAAAAAATCAGGGAAAAAAGCTTCGTGCCTGTTTTGATGCTGACTGCCAGAGACAGTGAGGGGGACAAGGTATCAGGACTTCGGATGGGCGCGGACGACTATCTGACAAAGCCCTTTTCCAACAGCGAATTTCTTGCAAGGGTATCGTCCCTTTTGCGGAGATACACTGTTTTTAATGCCGCCGATATCCCCGACAAAAATATTGCCGTCGGCAGGCTGACAATTAACAGGGCTGCACACGAGGTCAGCAAGGATGACCTGCCGCTCGAGCTGACGGCAAAAGAGTTTGATTTACTTTTGTTTTTTGCGGAAAATCCGGGAAAGGTTTTTACCAAAAAACAGATATATCGTGCCGTCTGGAAGGATGAATACGCCTTTGACGATAACAATATCATGGTTCATATCCGCAGGCTGCGGAAAAAGATTGAAGATAATCCCGAAAGTCCCGAATACATTTTGACTGTGTGGGGCGTAGGATACAAGCTGGGTGGTGAAACAGGATGAGCGTTTTTGTCATCATTTTAACAGTTGTCTGCGTTGGGGAATTTTTTTATATCCTTCATACCCGAAAGCAATTAAAAGCATGGCTGGAATTTCTGAAAAGCCTCCGCAAAGCGCCCCGGCAGAATTCCTTCGCAAAGGGAAACGGCCTTCTTGCAGACATCAATTTTGAGCTGAACGGTATTCTGGAGGAAAACCGCAGGCAATTTGTGAAATTGCGCAAATCGGAAAATGCCGGCAGGCAACTCTTGACGGATTTATCCCACGATGTGAGAACTCCCCTTTCCTCCCTAATCGGATATCTGGAATCCCTGGATTCCCAAAATGCAAAAGAGCCGGAGGAGTATATCCATGTTGCTTACAGGAAGGTGCTGGATTTACGGGAGCTGACAGATATGCTTTTTGAGTGGTTCAAGCTCTCTTCCGACGAGCAGCGATACCAGATAGAGACCTATGATATCAATGAATTAACCAGGGAAATCATTATCGGGCAGATTCCTCTGCTGGAAAAAAGGCAGATATCCTTTTCGGCAGATATTCCTGATGACGAGTGGTTTGTAAGGATAGACAAAACAGCGTATGCAAGGATTATCAACAATCTTTTAAGCAACGCCGCAAGACACGGCAAATGCTCTTTCATTGAAATTGATATAAAAAGGCAAGAAAACCGGGTATTGATTTCTGTCTCCAACAACGGAATTCCAATTCCAGAAAACCAGCTTCCTTTCATATTTGAACGTCTGTACAAATGCGATTCGTCCCGTTCCGGGAGTGGAAACGGGCTTGGGCTTGCGATTGTCAGAGAGCTTACAAACGCAATGTCCGGAGAAATCACTGTAAAAAGCATCCCTGATGGAAAAACCACATTTTGCATCGCATTGCCGCTCGTTGTAAGGAAAAATTAAGATTTGGGAAAGGGGCGTGTCAGGACTTACTGATAAAATAAAAGTCAGGAGGTGTTCATCAGATGGATAAATACGTAATTGAAACAGAAAACCTGTCCAAGGACTATCATGGCCAGCCTGCGGTAGACAATCTCAGCCTTCATGTGCCGGAAGGGAAAATTTATGCGTTTTTAGGAAAAAACGGCGCCGGAAAAACAACCACTATGAAGATGCTGCTGAATCTTATCCGGCCGTCTGACGGAAAAATCTATCTTTTCGGAGAAAATAATTCCGTTTCTGGCAAAAAGAACTGCCACCGAATCGGGTCTGTCATCGAAGCTCCTGCCTTTTATGAGAATCTGACGGCAAGGGAAAATCTGGAAATTCTGGCGCGGCTGCGGGGACGGCATCGGAAAGATACTATAGAGCGCGCCCTTTGTTCCTTCAATCTGGACAAGGAAAAAAAGAAGCTGTTCCGCGAATATTCCCTGGGTATGAAGCAGCGTCTGGGACTTGCCGCCGCCATTATGCATGAACCGGAGCTCTTGATTCTGGACGAGCCCGTAAACGGCCTTGACCCGGTCGGTATCCATGAAACCAGAAAATATTTGCTGCAGTTATGCCGGGAAAACGGGACGACAATATTTATTTCCAGCCATGTGCTGAATGAAATCGAACAGCTTGCAGATATCATCGGCGTAATCGATAAGGGAAAGCTTCTGGAAGAAGTAAGCTTACAGGAATTATACAGGCGCAGACGAAAATTTGCGGAATTTGAAGTGTCTGATGTAAATAAGGCGGCCCTTCTGTTGGAAAATGTATTCCATATTTCGGATTATGCAATTACAGGAAAGCATCTGCTGCGTCTGTATGAAAAAATCGACGTCAGAGCGGATATTAACGGCTGCTTTATAAAAGAAGGGATTGCGGTTGCCGGCGTAACCGTGGATTCAGGAAAACTGGAGGATTATTTTACCGAACTGGTGGGAGGTGACGGAATTGGCTGATATTGTATATTGCGAATGGTTAAAATTAAAGCGTTCTAAAATTTTACTGATTGGATTTTCAGGCTCCTTTATTGTGCCCTTTCTGGTCACGGTAAACGATATCAGAATCAGCTTTTCAAAACCGGATGCTTCCTTAAGCCCCGGCTGGATATACGAGGATTCCATTATGTTTATTATGCTGCTTTTTGGGCCTCTTGTCATGGCGGTAGTTGCAACCTATCTGATAAGCCGGGAATACACGGAAAAAACATTGAAAACAGTTTTTGTGCTCTCCATCAGCCGCAGCCGGTTTCTGGCGGGAAAGTTTATCATGCTTTTTATTCTCGTGCTGCTCTTTATGGTTCTTTCATGGTTTGATATTGTTGTGATTTCCATAATATGCAGCCTGTTTCTTGACGCCCAGCAGATAACTCTGCTGACAGCGGTTTCTATTCTGATACAGATGATAAAAGGCGGCATCCTGCTATTTGCAACCCTTCCCCCTTTTGTATATCTTTCCATGCGCGCAAAAGGTACGATTACCCCCTTTATTGTCATAGCCACAGTCAGCCTTCTGAACGTCGTGTTGTCAGGCTCGCCCATAGCCGGGTTTTACCCGTGGACCGCCGCCTATCTTCTGCTCGCCGGTCGTCTTGCGCAGGTAAGCGGTTCGACTCTGCCTGGCATACTCGTTATTTTGCTTGTGTATGTGTCCGGCATATGGGCCAGTGTGTCGAGATTTCAAAAAGAAGATATCTTTTAGCAGCGAACGGGGCCGTCTTTTCTATGGGCTCACAGTGAAAAACATCCGCATACTTATAAATACGCCGCAGCGTTTTTTCACCAAGAGACGGAACCACCCCGAACCGTGTGAAAGCTGATTTGATGTGTGGGTCGTTTGAATTTTGCCAGAGCCCAGAACGCCTCCCGCGAGATTTTTCCGTCGGCAAAATTCTGGACAAAGTTAAAAATTGTATCGTTTGCCATCGGTCCTTCCACAATATCGTAATCATGCGGATTTCCCAGCCTGCAGGAAACGATAAAATCAAGCCATTCTTCTGTCATTTCCGAAAATTTGAGTATTTTCAGCGTATCGTCAGGTACATAAACATATTCATTGATTGTCACCTCTTTAATAGTATAACATCTTTATAAATAAAGCGCAGCCCCTCTTTTGAGGGGCTGTCATCAGTCAGGTACGTCAAAACCAAATTCCACGATTTTCTATTCCGCCCTTGCCATCGCCGTCTTAAAGTCCTTCTGGTCGGTAAAGATTTCGTTGGTATAGGGATTTTTCTTCTGCAGCTTCGCACGCCGCAAAATCACCGCAAATATCACAATGTTCACCACAATGGAAATCACGGAAATAATTCCCTGAGCCGTGGGATTGGCCATTGTCGGCATGGACTCCCCGAGGGCCGCCGCCGCTCCCGCAGAGCCGTACACCGACGATACGGTGGTGAACCGGCTGCCGTCCTGGAACAGCGGAAATACCTGTGCGAACATACACCACATGGCAAGGGTATTGGCACGGTTCTGAATCCAGCCGCCCTTGTTCCAGAGGGCATTGGCAACGGTAGGAGCCAGCAGAAGCGCAAAACCGCAGTACCATGAATGGGTGGGCAGGTTTAAGTAGGTATACTGGAAATTCCAGATATCGTAAGCCAAAATATAGCACCATATCATATCCGGCCAGAGCATGTCTTTCTTATCCTTTGAGGAATAAATTCCCCACCAGCCCGTCATGCAGACAATGTTAATCAGACCGGCAACGCCGTTTAAAATATTCCACCAGCCGCCGTAAAGCCATACGCCCTCTGAGGATTTCCACCAGCCGCCCATAATGTCTCCGGCCTTAATCACGGATTCAAAATCGGATACAACCGCAATCAGAATATTAATTGCAACAATCACAAAGGGAAATACCTTAAAGGCATGGGATTTCCCCAGCTTTCCCCACTTATACTTTAAAATCATGAAACCGATACAGCCTGCCAGCGCCGCATACAGCTTGGCATAATGGAACCAGCTGTTCATATGCACATAAGTCTGGTTATTCAGCGCCCACTGTGCGCCCCTTGCCGCGCCTATGTAAATAGAAATAAAATAAACGGTAAGCCCGGCGGGTATTGCGAAAAAGCAGATGCCTCCTCCCACCTTCGTGCGTCTTGCCACCTCGTTCATGATAATCAGTCCTGCAAAAACAAGCACCCAGCCCAGAAGCTGCCACATAGTCGTGCCGCTGCTTAAGTTAAACATCTTTTATCCCTCCTCGTATAATCAATAAACCTCAATTTCTTTAATATTAAATTCATTCCCCTGCAAAAGCCACGTCTGCGGGCTCCCACAGTGGGGACAGATTTTCCCGTATTCCACAGTCGGATAGGTTTGCTTACAGTCGTCGCACCAGGTAACGGCGGGGAGCTTTTCCACGACAAGCTCCGCCTCCGCAAAGAGCTCCCTCTTTTTCGCCGCCCATTTCCAGCAGTTCTGCAGATAGTCCTCAATCACCGTCGATACCTCGCCGAGCTCCAGGACCACCTTCGAAATGCCCATCACTTCATTTTCCTGCGCAACCTTTTCCAGACTGTCCATAATATGAAACACTACGCCAAGCTCATGCATGATTTCCCCGTTTCCGCACCGTGCTCCCAACTTTCTCAAAGCACAGGTTTTCACCCTTCTTTTTTGCCCGCAAATTTAATCTTCAGCGACTGCTTAATCATATTCGGAAGCACGTATTTTAACTTATCCTCCGACTTTATCATGGTAGAGCAGCCCGGAAGCTCCCTGTGAAGGGAAATGGCGTCAAAGACGCATTTGGTGGTACAGATACCGCAGCCGATGCACTTGTTGGGGTCTACCACCGAAGCGCCGCAGCCAAGGCAGCGGGATGTCTCCGCTTTTACCTGCTCCTCCGTCAGTGTGTTTGACAAATCGCGGAAGGAACGAAGCTGAGCTTCCTCCGCCCTCTCGGGACGCTGTCTGTCGGTGTTGTCATAGCTTGCAATGAAAATATCGTCCTTGTCAAGCTCGATAAAGTCTCTCCTGTTTCTTCCGATAGTGAGCGTGCAATGCTCATGTACATAGCGGTGCAGGGAAATGGCTCCCTCTCTGCCCGCCGCAATGGCGTCTATGGCAAATTTCGGCCCGGTGTAGACGTCGCCGCCCACAAAGATATCCGGCTCCGCCGTCTGGTAGGTGAGTCTGTCGGCAATGGCGCCGCCGTTGGGGCGAAGCTCCACCTTTGTGCCCTTTATCAAATCTCCCCAGCCGATTCCCTGTCCCACGCTGAAAATCACGCTGGCACAGGACACCGTCATGGTATCGTTCTCATCGTAAACCGGCGCGAAGCGATGGGACTCGTCAAACACCCGGGTGCATCTCTTGAATACCACGCCCACAGCCCTGCCGTTTTCCGTGAGGATTTCCTTCGGGCCCCAGCCGTTGTTGATGGCGACATTTTCCTGCGTGGCTTCCAGAATTTCCTCCCGGCTTGCGGGCATTTCGTCCCTGCTCTCCAGACAGAACATGGTTACTTTACCCTGACCGCAGCGGGTGCTCATCCTTGCCGCGTCCATGGCAACGTTTCCACCGCCCACCACAATCACGTCGCCCCCAAGGTCAAAGGTTTCCTTCTCGCCGGCTTCCTTAAGGAAATCAACCGCGGTGTAAACGCCTGCCGCGTCCTCGCCGGGAATGCCAGGCTTTCTTCCCATCTGACAGCCGATTGCAATGTAAAAGCCCTTATAGCCCTCCGCCCTAAGCTGCTCGATGGTAATATCCTTCCCCACCTCGACGCCGCAGCGGATTTCAACGCCCATCGCCTTTATCACTTCGATTTCGGCTTCAATCAAATCCTTTTCCAGCTTATAGGAAGGTACACCGTAGGTCAGCATACCGCCGGGTCTTGCATTCTTTTCAAAAATCACAGGCTTATAGCCCTTGTCCGCCAGATAGTAGGCACAGGAAAGCCCCGCGGGGCCTGCGCCGATAATGGCGATTTTTTCGTCAAAGCTTCCCTTTAAAGAAGGAACCGTAGGCTTCGGGATATAACGGGTTTCCGCTTTCAAATCCCTCTCCGCCACAAAGCGCTTGACGTCGTCAATGGCAACAGCCTCGTCCAATGTGGCGCGGGTACAGGCGTCCTCGCACCGGCGGTTGCAGATGCGCCCGCAGATGGCCGGAAGGGGATTATCCTTTTTAATCAGCGCAAGGGCCTCCTCATAGCGGCCTTCCTTTGCCAGCTTCAAATACCCCTGAATGGCAATGTGCGCCGGACAGGCGGTCTTACAGGGCGACGTGCCTGTATCATAGCAGTTAATCCGGTTCACGTCCCGGTAATTGTGGGTCCACATGTGCTCTCCCCACTTCTGCTCCGTGGGAAGGGGCATCTTCGGATAGGTAACCTCGCTGCCGTCCTTTTTGCATAGCTTCTGCCCCAGCTTCACCGCGCCTGCCGGGCAGGATTCCACGCACTTGCCGCAGGCAACGCATTTTTCCTTATCCACCTTTGCTATGTAAGCCGAGCGGGACATGTTCGGCGTGTTAAAAAGCTGGGAGGTACGAAGCGCATAGCACACGTTTACGTTACAGTTACAGATGGCGAAAATCTTGTTGGCTCCGTCGATATTGGTAATCTGATGGACGAAACCGTTGTCCTCCGCCTGTTTGAAAATATCAAGGGCTTCTTCCCTTGTGATATAGCGTCCGTCCTTCTGTGTCTCCACCACATAATCCGCCATATCGCCTACCGCCACGCACCAGCCCTCCGGGTCGTCCCCGCAGCCCTCGTCATGCTTTAAGCGGGAACGGCGGCAGGAGCAGGGGCTTGCCGCATACTTGCCCTCATACTTTGTCAGCCAGTAGGAAATATGCTCCAAATCAATGGATTCGCTCTCCATCTCAATGGCCTTTTCCACGGGAATCACGTGCATACCGATGCCGTTCCCGCCTTCTCCCACAAAAGGCGTCACATGCTCGAGAGGCAGCCTTGACATATGCTCGAAAAACAGCGTAACCTCAGGATGCGCCTCTATGATGTTATTATTCATGTTGAAAAATTCCGCCGAGCCCGGCACGTACATGGGCAGAAGATACTGCTTTTCATGCGCCGGATTTTCCCAGTTGTATTCCATAATGCCTTTCACGGACATTTCCTGGAGCTTCGGCTCTAATTCCTTTTCGGGAATGCCCGTAAGCTTTGCAATTTCCGGCAAGGTTTTAGGCTTGCGCACCCCTAATTTCAGCGCAATCTCCGCTTCCTCGTCGGTAAGCACTCCCGCAAGTCCCCAGTATTCCGGGTCGTCTTTTGTAATCTTTTTGATGCCAAGCTTCTGGGGAATTCTGTCCGTTATCATCTTCCCCAGCTTTAAAATGCTCTCCCGGGGCGGTCCCTCGTCGCCCCCTTTGTGCTCCGGATACACATAATCCGGATAAAGTTCTTTGTCAAGTTTTTTCTCCATACTTCCCCCGTTTCCTTCTCTTTTTGTATTGATGCCGGCCTATGCATAATTGCTATGCGCAAATCCTTCGGCCGGTTTGTTTCCTGTATCGGGCTCCCTGCCGGTTTCCTCCGTCATTCGTCCTCTTTCCCGCGCCACCTTCCGACCTCGTCCCTTAACCAGCCTGTCCACTCCTCCATGCCTTCGCCTGTCTTTGCGCAGACGGGAATAATTTTGGCATTTGGATTCCGCATGAGAATATACTCTCTGCATTTGTCCATATCAAAATCAAAATAAGGCAGAACGTCGATTTTATTGATTAAGACCACGTCGCAGACGCTGAACATCAGCGGGTATTTCAGCGGCTTGTCGTCCCCCTCCGGCACGGACAGAATCATGGCGTTCTTCGACGCGCCGGTGTCGAACTCCGCAGGACAGACCAGATTCCCCACATTTTCCAGAATCGCCAGCTCCACGTCGCCCGTCTCGAGCCCTTCAAGCCCCTGCCGCGTCATCCCGGCGTCCAGATGGCACATACCGCCCGTGTGAAGCTGAATCACCTTTGCCCCCGACTGCGAGATAGTTCTGGCATCCACATCGGAATCGATATCCGCCTCCATGACGCCGATTTTGAAAGTGTCTTTCAGCCCTTCAATGGTGCGCATCAGGGTCGTGGTCTTGCCTGCTCCCGGAGAGGACATGAGATTTAAAAGGAAAACACCCTTTTCCTTTAATTCCTCTCTAAGCTCCTGCGCCTGCCTGTCGTTGTCCGCAAAAACACTCTGTTTAATTTCCAGAATCCGCACTTCTTTCACTATATCCCCCCTTAAAACCGCATAATATCCTGTAGCCTAATTATAATATTTCGCACTTCCCTTGTAAAGGAAAACGTCAAATCCTCACCGGGAATCAATTTTCGGATTCCGGTGAAATGAATACTGTCAAAAAGGATTTCAGCCTGGAATATTTCTTAAGGAGTCCTTATAAAAACGTCGGTGCTTAGCGAGGTTACGAGCTGTTATACAGCTCGCGAGCTTAGCATCCGTTACGTTTTTATAGAGCGAAAGCGCGGCGACGAAGAAATATTCCAGGCTGAAATCCTCTCTGACATATACCTTCACCGGAATCTGAAAATTGATTCCGCATCAAATCCTGCTCTGATATTCCTTCAGCCTCTCATTAAACTCCGCCGCGCTTTTCCTGTCGTTCAGCCACATAACAACATAAACAGTCACAAATATCACCGCGACCGATACCGCCAGCACCACGGAAAAAACCACGCCAAACTTAAGCCCTGCGGCATAATTCACCCCAAAAATCATCAGCTCGATTAAAAAAAGATGCACCGCCTGCCGAAACAGAATTTCCTTCACCGAAAGCTCCCTTTTTGATTTGGTGACCGCCCCTAACGCAACCGAAAAAAAGCCGAATAAAAGCGGAGAAAAAAAGGCGTCATAGCCAAGCTTCTCCGCTGGAAAAAACACCATCCCAATCACTCCCTCCAAAAACGAAATACACGTGGAGCACACAAAAAACGCCATCAGAAATTCCATCGCCCATCCCTTATTTCTCATCATTTCCGCCTCCCATCACAATTCTTTTCATCTCCCCGGCATACTGCCGGGAAATCATCAGCCGTTCCCCGTTTTTCATATGGGCAAAAAAGCGCCCGTTGAGCGCCGGACTAATCCCCTCCAGCAAAAGGAGATTGAGTATTACCGACTTTGAACACCGCACAAAATGAAATCTTTCGAACGCCCGCTCCGCCTCGTACAGACGCATTTTCACCTCATAAACCTGCTCCCCTGTGTAGGCAAACAGCTTTTCATCCAGCGCCTCAAAATAATAGACATCCTCAAGCCGGAAGCGCTCCGTCCTCCGGCTGTCTGTCGTGCCCCATATCTCCGCTCCCTTCCCTGCGGCATAGGCTCTGATATCCTCCACCTCCGGGGTGATTTCCGTGCATTCTATAATTACCTTCTCATCCTCTTTTTTCAAAATCTTCCTGATGCATACCCTCATGCCTCCATACATGCCTCCCTTTGCTTTCCCTGTCCCCATCCTCAATACTCATCGGCTATGTCAAGGGACTCCTTCCCCTTTAAATAACAGTCAAACCAGTTTAACACCATTTGATTGACATTTTCAATACATTCCCTCTTATCCACCTTGCCCACGCCTAAAAGCCGGGCAAGCGCCGGCGATACCAGCGGCAAATCCGTAAAGTTCAAATGCCCCGCGTCGTTAAAGATAACCGACTTATAATCCTCCGCATTTTTCCCCACATAAAAATTCACATAGCCCTCGCCCCCTATGGTAAGCGCCTCCTCATAGGCATCTCTGGAATTTACGTCCAGAAGCGGAACCGGATAAGGCTCGCTGTTAAAAATCTCCCTGCCGTTTTCAAAGCCCACATACTCGCCCAGCATGGTTCCCTCCAAATCCGCCACCGCGCCGATTTCATCCTTTCTTATCCTTCCAAGGGCAACGCTGGATGCACCTCCCATGGAATGGCCGAACAGACCGATTTTTTCCTTATCTATCAGAGAAAAAGGAGCCTCCTCCCCGTTTTCCGCCTTCGCCAGAATCGTATCCAGTACAAACTCCTCGTCCGCCACCCGCAGCGCCATCCATTCCTTTCCCCTAAGATAAATTTTTTCCTCCAGGTTCGGGTCATCCTCATCATTCACCGCAAATACCTCCTTTACAAAATCCGGGTCCGCCGTGGTAACCTTACCGTTCACATCTTTTACAAACATTGCATGATAAGGGTGCCCGATACTTGCCACCACATAACCGTGGGAGGCAAGCTCCGTACAGGTGGAATAATTGCTGTCAATCACCCCGAACGCCCCGTGGGAAAAAATGACCAGCGGATAGCTCCCCTCCCTTTCAGGATACCAGAATTTCACCGTCAGCATACGATTATCCCCTGTATCTGTAAAGCTTTCCACCCTGTCTGTGTCCTCCCAGGTAAATTCCTGCACCTTAACCGCCAAATCGCCGGTCACCTGCGGTTGCCTGTAGGGCGGGAACAACGCCGTCCGCAATGCCAGAATCACCACCGCAAGAACCGCGCATATTTTCAAACACCTGATTACCGCTTTTTTCATTTTTTCCTTCCCGCTTCTTTCTTCCATTTTAGTTACTCCTCCCTTTTCGTTTTTCCGGCGTCTGACCGGAAAATATCCCTGGCTTTGGGAGCCTTTGGTCAGATACCGTTATTCTAATCTCTGCAAAAAGGATAGCATGATTTTTCAGAAAAAAGACGGGCGAAAGGATGAGATGCTTTTTCCATGGATAAGATGCGCGGCACATTGCCCGCGGGCCAGCTTATTATAACAAAACGGACGCCCTGTTTTGCAAAGCGTCCGCTGCGGGGTGGGCGGATAGCTCCGCCATTTTTATTCAATTTTAACTTCCGAATCCCTTTTCAGCTTTTCTGCCAGCGTCACCACCCATTCTCCTATGTAGCTGCAGACGATTCCGACTACTGCTCCCGCAAGAATGTCGGTGGGGTAATGCACCCCCACATACAGCCGGGAAAAGGAAATCAGCACCGCAAGGATGAGTGCCCAGACGCCCTGCTTTTTCGGCAGCTTCCGGTACAGCACGCAGGCGGCCGCAAAGGAGCTTCCCGCATGGCCGGAGGGGAAGGAAAATTCCGAGGGCTTTTTGACAATCGGTACAAGCGCCTCCATGGCATTGTAAGGGCGGACTCTCGCCACCATATTTTTCAGCAGGATATTGTTAAACAGCAGGGACGCAAGAAGGGCGCAGGCGCTCATGCAGCCGATTTTTCTGGTTTTTTCGGGAATGAGGAGCGCAATTGTAAGCAGCATCCATATAATTCCCGCATTCCCGAGACTGGTGATAAGCACCATAATCGGATTCAGAACAGGATTCCTCACCGCCTCCTGCAAAAACAACAGAATTCCCCCGTCTATGTTAAGTAATGTCTCCAACATCTTTATCCCCTTTATTCCTGCGGGCAACAAGCCATGCGGACATGTCTTTTGGCAGCTGCCGTGCGCAGACAAATGTTGCCGTTATCTTTCGCCTCTCAAAGCCTTAAGAAGCATAATATGATATTCCTCGTCCAGAATAATCCGCTTAAGAACAGCGTTTACACAGTCGTCGTCTATCATATTGATATGCATTTCATACTGACGAATCGCCTCTTTTTCAGCCTCTATATCCGCTATAAGCATTTTATCAATATTCTCGGGAATCGTCAAATACTCCGGCGTCCATAATTTCGGACGGCCGTTGCGGGTTTTGGCGGAAAAATCGACGTTTCCGCCAAGGAGCACAATCAGCTCTCCCAGCTTCTGAAGATGCATCATTTCCGCCATGGCAATTCCAAGAAGCGTCCTCGCCAGAGTGCATCTCTCAAAAGAAATACGGTTTTCATTGTTGATATACTGCGTAATTGCAGACATCTCCGATACGAAGCCGCAGTAATCGACGCTCAGCAAATCCGCGTAATTCCGGTTCCTTCCACGCACCTTAGTTTCCGGATAAGGCAAATCCGCCATAATCGGCTTCACTCCGGTAAAGCTGCAGTTGTTTGTCAGACATCTCTCTTCCATATAAAAGTTATCTCCAAAACATATTCTTATAGAATAATATATTTTGGTTCCTGGATTCTGTTACAGCTTCCCCGCCCCATGAAATCTGAAAACTGATTTATGCTCCCTTTGCCGCTGCAGCCTGCCGGCCGCACCTACTCCGTCACCAGCACATAGCCCGCGTTTCCGTAAAATTTATTTTTTCCGGCATTCTCCTTTTTCCATTCCATTGCAAAATCATAAACTTTTCCGGCTTCCAGCTCCAGAATCGGCGTCTTATAATAATATTTTATCACCTTTTCCGCTTTTGCCTCCGTATTGCCAATATCTTCTACGTTCCACTGGCAGATAAGCAGACTGTCCGGCGCAATCGTGGTGGAAAACACATAAGGCACGCCCCCTGTGCCGTTATATTCCGGCACCTTCAGCCTTACGGTAAAATCCATGGCCGCTTCCTCCAACGGCGCCGGCCCGCAGGCAATAACGCTCGTTCCTTCCTCACCGTCCACTACATTCCAGTTGTAATTGCCGGGCCGCACCTCCGTCACATTCATTGTACTTGACAAAGCGTCCTGAAGCGTAAGCGTGGGAACATCCGTCAGAAGAATATCCGCATGGGCTTCCTCCTCATCCTCTGATACAATCCCAAGTCTCTCCGCCCGGTACTTCGCAAGCCCCTGTCCGTCGGTTTCCGCAAGCTTCTGCATCAGAATCTGGATGGAACCGCCTTCCTGCAAATTGGCAAACTCCGGCATCTCATCCGCTCCTTCCACAGTAAATACCCCCGGATAATCGTCCGAATCCGAGCTGATTAAAAGCGTGCCTCCATGGATTTCCTTTATATGGGCGCCTATTCCCACAAAATCAATCCCTTCCTCCTCCCGGCTTCGGGCAAGGGGAAGCCCGCATATTGCATCGTCAAGGTTGCCTTCCGCTGTACCGGCCTCCCCGGTATCGCTGCTTTGCGGCGTCTCGTCCGCCGCGCCTGCTCTGGACGCATCATCGGTTTGAGCGGACGCATCTTCACCTTCCGCATCTGATGCGCCGTCCCTTTGCGACGCTTCCTCCTGCCCGCCTGTCTCTGCTTCCGAAGAAATTTCCGGCGCATTTTCTCCCTTATTTTCCGCCTGCCTGGAACACGCGCATGTTCCTGACACCATACTTATCAGAATCCCGCAGATTAAAATCTTTTTCAGCTTCATAATCACCATACCTTTCTTTCAAACCGCACCTGTTTATCTACTGCCAGACTTACAGCACTGTTCTCAAATTTCTCAATTCCGGTTCCTACATAAAAGATACGGTTATCTCATGTGATTTTGAGGATATAAATAAAATTTTTAAAAAACCGTACGTCAATACTCCTTTGAAATCTCCCGGATTCCATACGCTTCCATAAACTCCTTCAAATCCTTTTCGCTCCTGATGAGCATGACCTCCTCGAACTTTCCCGTGCGGACGTCCTTGAAACCGGCCACCTGCTCCCCGTTGCAGATACTGCACTTTAAAACCGGCCGGGTGTTTTCGCTGTCGTAGGTTTTTCTTTTTTCTTTAGAACCAAAAATTGCTTTCCCAAGACCTGTAAAAACGTCAAGCATATGCTTTTCCTCCCAAATAATTAAAACGGATTTTCAAATATAATCCCCTATAGTGAATCATAATATAGTATATCATAATTCACTACAGGGGACATATCAACAAATGAAGCTTTTCTTTCATCTCCCGTCTTTCTTCTGTCCGCTTCCCGCCCTTTTAACCAGCTTCGCACCATAATGCGCTACGAAAATACACAACCCCATCAGCCCAAGGTAATCCAAAAAGAACAACAGCCTTGACTCCTCATAATCCAGAAACACAAATTCGCTGCGCAGGAACATATATGTGGGAAAATCCCGTTTGATGAAAACATAAATTCCATAAGCTGCAATAAACAGACCTGCGGTAAAACCCGCCGTCCGATATTTACGCTGCCTCATGTTATTTTTTACAGCCAGATTCAAAACCATCCCCCAGTGCAGGCCAAGGTGCAGGCTCATCAGCAGATATCCCCAATAAGAGCCCAGGATGTGCAGCCGCCTTGCCAGCGCCATCCCGCCCCCTATGGGCAGAAACGCAAACACATGTCTGGACATGACAATCCCGCTGTACAGCAGCCCAAGCATTGCCGCAAGGGTCAGGATGTTAACGCTGCACTGAAGGGTGCGCATGGGCGTATATCTTCCCCGGAACAGGCTTTTATACCAGCTCATGTTGCAGACCTGATGGGCAGCAAACGCTGCCAGCATCCCGGCCCCAATCCATTCATGCGCGCTCTCGCCCCAGAACTGATACCCCATAAGGAAAAACAGCGCTGCGGTCATCAGAATATCCAGCGTCCACTTTATTTTGGCCTTTGTTTTCATACTGCCTCCACCATTTCCCTTTCAAATCAACTGATAATTTTTCCATTTTCCGCTCCTGAAGCGGATATAAAATACCACCGCCCGTACACACCAGTCCAGACTCATTGCAAAGGCAATCCCGATTACGCCCATATCAAATACAATGGCAAACAGAATCGACGAAAGAAGCCGCACGCCAATGGTGGTAATCAACGACCAGACCACCGTAAATTTCACGTCGCCCGCCGCGCGAAGCCCTTTTCCCAACGGGTCCGCAAAGGGAAAGGCAATGCAGTTAAATATATTGTGAATCAGAACCAGCCACACCGTCAGGTTCCTGGTTTCCGGCGCCACGTCAAAAAACGGCATAATGACGGGCGTCAGCGCAAAAACCGCCGTATTCCATACCACCGAGAACAAAAGCGTTACTTTCAAGAGCTTGTGAAAATAATATTCCGCCGCCTTGGCGTCCCCCGCACCCATACACTGGCCGATTACCGTAATAAACACCGGCCCCATGGTCACGCAGACCAAAGCCGCAAGGGACCAGATGCTCTGCGCGATTCCGTTGGCCGCAATCTGGTAAGTCCCGAACAGGGCGACAATGCTGCTGAGCGCCACCTTCACAAACTGGAAAATCCCCTGCTCCACGCCGTTTGGAACCGCTATCTTTAAAATACGTTTCAAAAGCCCGGCGTTCCATCTGCATATCCACTGTCCGGTGTAATATACGCCGTTCCCTTTTCTGAAACAGAGAACCGTTACTGCTGCTGCCGAAAACAGCCTTGCAAGCAGGGAAGGGTACGCGACCCCTGCCACTCCTGCGTGGAGGACGAATACTCCAATCAGATTGCCGACCACATTTATCACATTGGAGACGACCGCAATATACATGGTAACACTGGTTTTCCCGATACTTCGGTAGAGCGCCGCCCCGGCGTTATAGACCGCAAGCGCCGGATAGGAATACGCGGATATCCGCAGGTATGTCACACACGCCTCCATAACATCCTCTTCCACCCGTCCGAATACCAGCCCCAGAATCGGTCTTCCAAACATCAAAAGCAATATGACGATACCCGCTGAAAAAACCGTGGAAATCATCAGCAGCTGACTTGCAGCCTCCCCTGCTTCCGCCGTCTTTTTACTTCCGATATACTGGCTTACGATTACCGCACCCCCGGAGGCAAGAGCCGTAAACAGGAAAATGAATATGGTATTAAAGGAATTGACAAGGGATACGCCGGATACTGCCGCCTCGCCCACAAAGCTGATTACAAAGGTATCCGCCAGCCCCACCAGAATCGTAAGGAGCTGTTCCAGAAACAATGGTATAATCAGATTTTTCAAATCTTTATTGCTGAACATTTCCTCTTTGTTATTGATTTTCACATTAATCTCTCTTTTCTTTTTTATTTTACTTTTCTCTATTCCGCAAACCCCAATCTGCCTAGCCAGTCGCTTACCGCTTCGTTCGGACTGGACGCGGACGAACTGCTGATATGAAGTCCCTCAAGAACCTCTGCGTCCGGTTCCAGTCCTTTGATACTGTCCACCGTGCCTGACAGGCCGCTCCCTCCGCTGGTACAAAACGGGGCAATGGTCTTACCGGAAAGGTCATAGCTGTCAAAAAAAGTATACAGAATCATCGGCATATCGCCCCACCAGTTGGGATATCCCACAAAAATAACGTCGTACCGGTCAATGTCCTCTATACTGCCCGCAATTGCCGGGCGCGCGCCGCTTTCCTTTTCCTGCCCCGCAACATCCAAAAGCGTATTATAATCGTCTATATAGGCTTCCTCAGGAACGATTTCAAATACATCCGCCCCTGTCCGGGCCGCAATCGCATTTGCAACATTTTCCGTATTTCCCGACCATGAAAAATATACGACCAGCGCATTGCTGCCATCTGCTGCAGGTTCCGTCTCTGATTCAACTGCCGCGCTGCTTTCCATATCTGCTGTTTCCTGCTTTGTCATATTGTCCTCCGATTCCGGCTGCCCTGATTCATCCTCTCCTGTCTCCGGCGCTGCCTCTGAAACTGTTTCTCCGTTTTCCAACGTTTCCTGCCCCGCCGTGTTTTCATTTGCAACGGCATTGTCTCCGCCGCCTGTCTCATTCCCTCCGCATCCTGCCAGCGAAAACACCGTCGCGCAAACCATAATTACTGATAATATTTTCTTCATTTTCATCACTCCTCGCATCATTCTCCCTTTGGGAATATCTATATTGATTGTAAATCCCTTTACTTATAATGTCTAATGCCTATGTTGAATTTTGAGATATGCCTTTTTCGAATAGTAGTTTCTTTACACAGCAAAATTTAATGGGATTGTGTGTGCAGTTATGGTAAAATAACAATGTTGAACAATGAAACAAATCAGCATTTAAGGAGGGAGATGTATGAACATACCATTATTTATTGCGTTTTTCGCAGCAGTTTTTGCTTTTATATATATCCTGTATTGCCAGGGGTTTGCCGTATTGAGAAGAACGTCTGCAATTATGATTGTATTTCGTCGTGGCAAAAATGCAGATAAAGCAACTTTGGATTCCTGTACCGGCTGGGTTAAGCACACAGGGAGATTTCGTGAAAGTAAGACCTACGAGTTCTTCCTGGATGCACAATTATCAAAAGGGAATGTAGAAGTAATTCTATCGGACAGAAAAAAGCAACCGTTAATGAAATTAAACTCGCTGTCTCCTGTAGGTAAAATAGAATTAGATGTAAGAAACCGGTACTATTTGCGATGGGAATTTAAGGGCGCCACCGGTAAGTGTGAGCTGCGATGGTAAGAAAAACAAATTTCCTGTTTATCGAAGAAAAATCACTTTGAAAAAATCCACCCCGGCTTCAACCGGAATGGATTCCAAAAAATAATGCTGGTGGCCGGACTTGAACCGGCACGAGATTGACTCCCGAAGGATTTTAAGTCCTTTGCGTCTGCCTATTCCGCCACACCAGCATTAAATGGAACCTATAGGGCTCGAACCTATGACCCTCTGCTTGTAAGGCAGATGCTCTCCCAGCTGAGCTAAGATTCCTCATATTTGACATATCATTTTTGCAGACATACCGCACTATGCCGCAACGGCATCTGTAAAGATGAAACTTACAACGACCCGGATGGGACTCGAACCCACGACCTCCGCCGTGACAGGGCGGCGCTCTAACCAACTGAGCCACCGGGCCAATTACTAAACTTATTACAAATAGTGGAGCAGACACAATTTAATGCGAACTCCGTTCGCCGGTGTCTGCATGGTGATAAGGCATCCTCCCGCTTCGCGGGTCCCTCCTTATTACAAATAGTGGACCTTCGGGGACTCGAACCCAGGACCGACCGGTTATGAGCCGGTTGCTCTAACCAACTGAGCTAAAGGTCCATA